>NZ_LQPG01000034.1 GCF_002102265.1 Mycolicibacter longobardus
AGAGCCAGGCACCAGGTGAGAAGAACCCAACCACCGCAACGCGGCACCGTCGACAGTGACACTGAGTGTTTGCACACGACACGCCGTGCGATGCCGTACAACAACGCACGCTCACAGTGTGGGGTGGTGGCGCGCTTCAGAACTGACGCTCGGAACTGAGTTCACGTCTGCCGTCCAGGAAGACGGCGACGACGGCGTCAGTGGCGTGTTCGGGTGTGCCGGTGCCGGCTGCCGTCAGCGCCCGCCGGCGCGAGCGTTCACAGTGGTACGGGCAAGTCGGCGTGTCGGCGTGCAAACACGCACGCTCGCGGGAAAGGGCTAGCGGGTGGGATCGAAGACGTCCACGCCGTCGGCCCGCCAGGCCTCCCGCATGGCGTCGGCTCCCTTGAGCCGTACCCAGGCGGCCTCGGTCGCGGTGATCGGGGTGGCCGATAAGAACCGCACCGGCTCCCGCGGCGGCGCAGACGCCAACTCGGCGATGTCGCCCTCGCCCAGCAGCACCGCGGTGAACGGCGCCGGACCGGTCTGCCCCGACCACAGCGGCGCGCCGAGGTCGATCAGCGCGTCGGGCGCCAACACCACCCCCTCCACCGCCGGCGCGGCCGCCACCGTGGCAATGCTGCGGGCCAGCCCGGCATCAGAACCCGAAACGCGCAGGCGCACAACGACCTCTGCACGGGGCCCGTGTACCGGATCGGCGACGAACTCGCCGGGGTCGCCCATCGGGTGGCGCGAACAACCCACCGAGACGTAGTGCACCATCCGGTCGGGGCCGGGGCCGAATCGCAGCACCTCCATGGGCTCGACACCCAGGAACGTCACGCGCGCGGCCGCGGGCTCGGCCGTGATGCCCGCCGCGGCGAAGTGTTTGCGCAGGTGTTCGCGCACCCGGTCCAGATCGTCACTCATCACTGCGGAGGCGGCACGGTCAGATTCACCCCGGTCTTCGCGTCGAACACCACCACTTTGCCGGGGTCCAGCGCCAGCTCGATCGGCTGCCCGCCGGCCGCCTTCGACGCGGCGGGAACCCGCGCCACCAGCTCGTTCTCGGCCGGCGCGTCCGCGGCGTCGTTCGGGGTGAAGTACAGGTACTTGTCGGCGCCCAGCGATTCGACGAGGTCGACCCGGGCCGTGAAGGTGACCGCCCGGCTGCGCCCGGCTGCGTCGGGAGCCGCGGCGTCGAGCAGCCCGGCGTCGCCGAGATGCTCGGGGCGCACCCCGATGACAACCTCCCCGCCCTGTGGCGCGGGATGCTTCCCGATCACCGCACGGACCTCGGCGGCCAGCGGGACCTCGCCGAAGGTCAGGCGCGCGCCGGTCGGGGTCAGCGTGCCCGGGAAGAAGTTCATCGCCGGGGAGCCGACGAAACCGGCGACGAACAGATTGGCCGGCCGTTCGTAAAGCTCGTCGGGGGTGCCGATCTGCTGCGCGATGCCGCCATGCATGACCACCACCCGGTCGCCGAGTGTCATCGCCTCGGTCTGGTCGTGCGTGACGTAGACGGTGGTGGCGCCCAGCCGTCGCTGCAGCCGGGCGATCTCGCTGCGCATCTGCACCCGCAGCTTGGCATCCAGATTCGACAGCGGCTCATCCATCAGAAATGCCTTGGGGTGCCGCACGATCGCCCGCCCCATGGCGACCCGTTGACGCTGCCCGCCGGACAGCTGCGACGGCTTGCGATCCAGAAGTGCGGTCAGGTCAAGGATTTTGGCGACCTCGGCCACCTTGTCGGCGATCTGCGGCTTCTTCATCTTGGCCAGGGTCAGCGGGAACGCGATGTTCTGCCGCACCGTCATATGCGGGTAGAGAGCGTAGGACTGGAACACCATCGCGATATCGCGGTCCTTGGGCGCGCGCTCGTTGACGCGTTCGCCACCGATGCGCAGCTCCCCCGAGGAGATCTCCTCCAGACCGGCGATCATGTTCAGCGTGGTGGATTTTCCGCAGCCGGACGGTCCCACCAGAATGATGAACTCGCCGTCGGCGATCGTCAGCGACAGATCCTTCACCGCCACCGCCCCGTCGGGGTAGCTCTTGGTGATGTGGAGGAGTTCGATCTCTGCCATCGGCCTATCCCTTCACCGCGCCGGAGGTCAGACCCGCCACGATCCGTCGTTGGAAGATTAGAACAAAGATGATGATCGGCACGGTGATCACCATCGCGCCCGCGGCGATGGAGCCGGTCGGTTCCTCGAACTGCGAACTGCCGGTGAAGTTCGCGATCGCCACCGGCGCGGTGACCGAGGCTTTGGTCGCTGTCAGCGACAACGCCAGCAGCAGGTCGTTCCAGGCGAAGATGAAGACCAGGATCGCCGCGGTGACGATTCCCGGCGCCGCCAGCGGCGCGATCACCTTGCGGAACGCCTGGCCGGGGGTGGCGCCGTCCATCTTGGCGGCCTTCTCCAGGTCCCACGGGATCTCGGAGAAGAACGCGGAAAGCGTGTAGATGGCCAACGGCAACGCGAAGGTGATGTAGGGAATGATCAGCCCCGGCCAGGTGTCGAACAGCCCGGTAGCCCGTTCGATGTTGAAAATCGGTGTCACCAAAGATATCTGGGGAAACATCGCGATCAGCAGAGCCGACCCGACCAGCAGCCGTTTGCCGGGGAAGTCCAGGCGCGCCACCGCGTAGGCGGCCATCGCGCCGATCACCACCGCTATCACCGTGGTGATCAGTCCGATGCCCACCGAGTTGATCAGCGCCGAACCGAACACGTCACCGGCGAAGATACCGCGATAGTTATCCAGGGTGACCGACGACGGAATCAGCTTGCCGTCCTTGACCGTTGACGTCGGCTTAAGCGACAGCGAGAAGATCCACAGCACCGGGACCAGCGCATAGACCACCACGGCCAGGTCGATGATCAGCCAGAGGGTGCGGCGGCGAAGGTCGGTCACTTCTGGCCCGATCCCGGTGCCGCCGCACCGAACACCTTGACGAACACCCAGGCGATCAGCGCCACGCAGACGAAGATCAGCACCGAGATCGCCGAGCCCAGGCCCACGTTGAAGCCGTTGAACAGGTTGTCGTATCCCAGGATCGACACCGAACCGGTGCTGTTGGAGCCGCCCGTGAGCACGTAGATGTTGTCGAAGATCCGGAACGCGTCGAGCGTTCGGAACAGCAACGCCACCAGGATGGCCGGCTTCATCATCGGCAGGATGACGGTGATCAGCCGACGCCAGGGGCCGGCGCCGTCAACCTGAGCCGCCTTGAGCAGGTCCTCGGGAACCAGCGCCAGCCCGGCCAGCAGCAACAGCGCCATGAACGGCGTGGTCTTCCACACCTCGGCGGCCACCACGATCCCCAGCGACGGCAGCTGCTGGGTCAACGGCGCACTGCCGGCGGGCAGCAGATTCGCCAGGTAGCCGGTGCCCGGCGTCCAGGCGTAGTACCAGCTGTAGGCGGCCGCCACCGTGACGATGCCGTAGGGCACCAGCACCGCGGTGCGCACCATTCCCTTGGCGAACAGGCTGCGGTGCATCACCAGCGCCAGCGCCAGGCCGAGCACGAATTCGATCGCCACCGAGACCACGGTGATGCCGAGTGTCACCGCGAACGCGGTCCACCAGTAGGAGTCGGTCAGGGTGGTCTGATAGTTGGCCAGGCCGACGAACGCGGTGTCCTCCGGCGTGGCGAGGTTGTAGCGCAGCAGGCTCAGCCAGATCGCGTAGCCGATCGGATAGGCCGTCACCGCCAGCATCAGGATCACCGCCGGGGCGACGAGCACCACGGCCAGCCGCCGCTGCGAGCGGACGTCATCGGCGCGGCTCATGGTGCGCGGCTCACGGGATCAGCCCCTTGCCGTCGATCGCCTTTTGCACCTGCACGGTGAGCTCATCGGCGGTGCGCTGCGGGTCGATGGCGGTGATGGGCGCCAGCGTTGCCGATATCCGGGTCGACACCGCCTGGTAGACCGGGGTAACCGGGCGTACCGCGGCGTTGGTGAGTTGTTGGCGAATTACATTGTGCTGCGGGTATTTCTCCTGAAACTGCGGGTCAGTGTAGACCGACGCGCGCACCGCGGGCAGGCCGCCCTCGATCGCGACGTACTTCTGGTTCGCCGCGTTGCGCAGGCAGCGGACCGCTTCGAACGCCTCCGCACGGTGCCGGGTGGTCCTGGCCACCGCCAGGTTCAGCCCGCCGAGGGTCACTTTGGCCGGATGGTCCGGCAACACCGCCGGATACGGCGCGAAGCCGAGCACCTTGCGGCTGGCCTCATACGCGATGCGGTACTGCTCGTCGCTGGGCGCAAACGAGCCGACGCCGTCGACGCTGCCGGCCAGGTCCGGACGGTCCTGCAGCGGAAGGAATCCCACCCCGCCTTTGACCGCGTTCTCCAGCATGGACGGCAACACGAAGGGCCAGTTGACCTCCAGTGCCGCCCTGCCCTGCTCGAACGCCAGCCGGGCGGTGCCCTCGTCGCTCTGGGTGATCGACGGATCCGCCCCGGGAGCGATCGCCACCGCCTTCATGGTCCGCAGTGCGGCGATGGTGGCGGCCCGGTGCTCAGCGGTGTCGGTGAGGGTGACGGTCTTGCCGTCGTCGTCTAGCACCCGGCCCCCGGCGCTTTCCAGCAGGGTGTTGAACCACACCACCAGACCCTCATATTGCTTGGCCTGCACCGCGATCCAGCTCGGTTCGTCTGCCGAGTGCAGTCGTGCGGCCTCGAGGACCATGCCCTCCCAGGTGGACGGCGCGGTCCCCACCAGATCCGTTCGGTACCAGAGCAATTGCGTGTTGGTGACGACCGGGGCGGCATAGAGTCGCTGTCGCCAGCGGGCGGTCGCCAGCGGGCCCGGCAGGGTGTCGGCGACGGCGTCGGCTTCGGCTTTGCCGGCCGGGTCATCGGAGAGCGGCAGCGCCCACCCCGCTTCGGCGAACTCCGCGGTCCACACCACATCCAGGCCCATCACGTCCAGGCTGCGGTCGTTGCCGGTGAGCCGACGGGCCAGCTGCAGGCGCTGGTCGTCGGCGGCGCGCGGCAGGCTGAACTGCTGTACCCGGTACCTGCCGCCGGCTTGTTCGGTGCACCGCCGGGCCAGGGTCCGGAACGTCGCGGTGTCGTTGGCCGGGGTGTACACGCTGATCACCGGGCCGCCGCCGGCCTGCTCGGCAGCGCCGCAGGCCGACCCCGCCGAGGCGACGGTCAGTGCTGCGCAGGCAGCCGCGCCCAGTCGCCGTACGCGACCGCGCCGACTCGCCACGCCACCCGCCTCCCGTCGCCGTTTCGTGCCACGACGGTAAGGCGAGCAACCCGCGCTGTGCAACAACGCGCGTCAGAGCGTCAGCTTCGCCAACAGGTCGCGGCCCTGCTCGGCGCTCTGCGGGTCACAAAGCACGTCGTAGCGACCCGCAACCAGTTGCATGGTCGAGCTGAAATCCCTTGTGCCGCGGGCCATCGCGTACGGAACCGAGGACGTGATCAACCCGAAGAACACCCCGGCGATCAGACCCGTCACCAGTGCCTGGGTCGGGTTGGCGCTGAAGATGCCCAGCACCAGCCCGATGAACAGACCCAGCCAGGCTCCGGTCAGCACGCCGCCGCCGATCACCTTCGGCCAGGTGAGGCGGCCGGTGACCCGCTCGACCTGCATCAGGTCGACGCCGACGATCGTCACCTGGTGCACCGGGAACTGCTGGTCGGACAGATAGTCCACAGCGCGCTGCGCCTCGGCGTAGGTGGGGTACGACCCGATCGGCCAGCCTTTGGGCGGGGTGGGCAGCCGGGCCACATCACGGCGCCCGGGCGCGGCAGCGGCGCCAAGTGGATCGGGGGTCTGTCCGGGCTGGAAGGGGCTGGTCATGGGATTTCTCTCTCCTCGCTCCGGGGAAGCGGCTGTCGGACGACAAGCCGGCCGCGGCGCATCGGCTAGGTTGAACAGCATGACAGCTCCCGGCGGGGATTCTGGCGAGAATCCACGAGGCAATGCCGACCGGCCCTGGTCCGACCCGGGTGCACCCTCGCCCGATCAGGGCGGCTGGCCGTACCCGTCGGGCTTCGAGCCCTACCCGCCGGCGCCCGGCTACCCGCCGCCCGGCTTCCCGCCCGCCGGTTTCCCGCCGCCGCCTCCGGCAGGCGGTTATCCACCGCCCCCACCGCCCGGTGGCTATCCCCCGCCCGGCTCCGGTGTGCCAGCCGAGCACCCGAGCCTCGGCGCCCCACCCGGACCCGGTTACCCCGCACCCGGCTACGGCACACCACCCGGTTATCCACCCGCGGGCTACGGCACGCCGTATCCGGGCAGCTATTTCAACCCGGGCCAGGCCCAGAAGACCAACGTGTTGGCGGTCACGTCGCTGATCCTGGCGCTGCTCGGCCTAGTGTTCTGGCCGCTGGCGTTGGCCGGCACCATTCTGGGCGTCATCGCACTGAACCAGATCAAGTCAACCGGTGAGGCCGGTCACGGCATCGCGGTGGCCGGTACCGCGATCGGTGGTGCCGCCGTGATGCTCTCGTTCATCCTCGCGATGATCGCCCTGCACTGAGCCGGCCCAGCCGAGGACGCTAGCCCGCCGTCGCGGCCGGTGGACGATGTTGCTTTTGCCCGCCTTTGAGCGACAACCTGCGCAAGCGACCGCCACTGGACGCGGTTGTCGCGCAAAGGCGGGCAACTGACACTATGGGTCAGTCCGGGGACGCGGCCCAACCCCGACACCGTTCGGTCTCAGCCGAAACCAGCCGCTAACCCGACGGCGGTGTGAACGGCGGTGCCTCACGGCGCATCCCGGCCGCCCGTCCCTTGCCCGCCACCACCAATGCCATCTTGCGGCTGGCCTCGTCGAGCATCTCGTCGCCGAGCATCACCGCGCCGCGGGCACCGCCGGCCTGCGAGGTGTGCCAGGCGTAGGCCTCCAGGATCAGCTCGGCGTGGTCGTACTCGGACTGGCGCGGACTGAAGATCTGGTTGCCCGCCGCGATCTGGTCCGGGTGCAGCACCCATTTGCCGTCAAATCCCAGCGCGGCCGAACGGCCCGCCACCCGGCGGAACGCCTCGACGTCACGCACCTTCAGATACGGCCCGTCGACGGCCGCGACCCCGTGGGCGCGCGCCGCCACCAGGATGGTCATCAGCACGTGGTGATAGGCGTCGCCCTCGGTGTATCCCTCGGGTTGCTCACCGACCTCCAGGGTGCGGGTGTTGAGGCTGGCCATCAGGTCGGCCGGACCCAGCACCAGCGCCTGCACCCGGGGTGCGGCGGCGATCGCGTTGATGTTGGTCAACCCGCGGGCGTCCTCGATCTGGGCGTCGATGCCGATCTGCCCGACCGGCAGCCCGTGGACGGTCTCCAGCTGGGTGAGCAGCAGGTCGAGCGCCTGCACGTGCGAGGCGTCGGACACCTTGGGCAGCACCACGACGTCCAGCCGGCTATTGGCGGCGCCGACGGCCGAGACGACCTCGATGAGGTCGGCGTGGGTCCACGGCGTGGTCCAGTCGTTGACCCGCACCCCCAGCAGCGGCGCCGTCCAGTCCGGTGCGGTGAGCGCTTGAGCCACCAGGGCCCGCGCCTGCTCCTTGGCGGCCGGGGCAACGGCGTCCTCCAAGTCGAGGAAGACCTCGTCGGCGGGCAGGCCCTTGGCTTTGTCGATCATCTTCTGGCTGCTGCCGGGTACCGACAGGCAAGTACGGCGGGGGCGATATGCGTTGGTCACCTAAACACTCCTACCCTTTCAACCATGGCGTCGAGCAACAGGGTTTACGCAGCACGGCTCGCGCGGATGCTGGTGCTGGGCCCGTTCGGCGAATCCGTCGGTCGGGTTCGCGACATCGTGCTCAGTCTCAGCATCGTGCGTCAGCAGCCGCGTGTCCTGGGACTCGTCGTCGAATTGCCCACCCGCAGACGCATCTTCGTACCGATTCTGCGAGTCTCGGCGATCGAGCCCAATGCGGTCACCCTCAGTACCGGCACCGTGTCACTGAGCAAGTTCAACCAGCGGCCCGGTGAGGTACTGGCGCTGGGGCAGGTCCTCGACACCAAGGTCCGGGTCACCGACCCGGAACTGCCGGAACTGGCCGGCGTCGACGTGGCGATCACCGATCTGGCCATCGAGCAGAGCCGCACTCGCGACTGGCTGGTGACACGGATCGCGGTGCGGCACTCCCGGCGGCTGGGCCGGCGCGCCGCCGTACACATCGTGGACTGGCACAACGTGCAGGGCCTGACCCCGTCCGCGCTGGCAATGCCCGGGCAGGGCGTGGCCCAGCTGCTGCAGCAGTTCGAGGGCTGGCGGCCGATCGAGGTCGCCGACGCCATCCGCGAGCTGCCGCCCAAGCGCCGCTACGAGGTGATCAACGCGCTGGACAACGCCCGGCTGGCCGACATCCTGCAGGAGCTGCCGGAGGAGCGTCAGGCCGTCGTGCTGGCCCAGCTGGGCACCGAACGCGCCGCCGACGTGCTGGAGGAGATGGACCCCGACGACGCCGCCGACCTGCTGGGCGTGATGAGCCCCACCGAGGCCGAGGCGCTGCTGGCGCGGATGGACCCCGACGACTCCGATCCGGTGCGCCGCCTGCTGGAGCACTCCCCCGACACCGCGGGCGGGTTGATGACCTCCAACCCGGTGGTGCTGACCGCCGACACCTCGGTCGCCGAGGCGCTGGCCCGGGTGCGCGACCCGGATCTCACTCCGGCACTGTCGTCGCTGGTCTTCGTCACCCGCGCCCCCACCGCCACCCCGACCGGCCATTACCTGGGCTGCGTCCCCCTGCAGCGGCTGTTGCGGGTGCCGCCGGCCGAACTCATCGGCGGGATCGTCGACTCTGACCTGCCGGCGCTGAACCCGGAGGTGTCGCTGGCCGAGCTGACCCGTTACTTCGCCGCCTACAACCTGGTCTGCGGGCCGGTGCTCGACGAACAGAATCACCTGCTGGGCGCGGTGACGGTCGACGACGTGCTGGACCACCTGCTGCCGCATGATTGGCGCGAAACCCCCGAGCCGGATCTGGGGCCGAAACTCGCCGGGAGGCCATCGTGACCGACCGCTCGTCATCGCAGCGGCTCTCCACGCCGCGCACCTCCCGGCTGCCCGGCCTGCGGATGGACCCCGACGCTCTGGGCCGGTTCACCGAGTCGGTGGCGCGGTTCTTCGGCACCGGGCGCTACCTGGCCATCCAGACCCTGGTGGTGGTGGCCTGGATCGTGCTGAACATCTACGCGGTCCGGTTCCGCTGGGACCCGTACCCGTTCATCCTGCTCAACCTGGCCTTTTCCACCCAGGCCGCCTACGCCGCGCCGCTGATCCTGCTGGCCCAGAACCGGCAGGAGAACCGCGACCGGGTCAGCCTGGACGAGGACCGTCGACGTGCCGCGCAGACCAAGGCCGACACCGAGTACCTGGCCCGAGAACTGGCGTCGTTGCGGTTGGCGGTCGGCGAAGTGGCCACCCGCGACTACCTACACCACGAGCTGGAGAGGGTTCGGGAACTGCTCGAAGCCCTCCGGCCGGAGCCCGAAGCCACCGCCGGCGAGCCGGCGCCCCGGCCGACCTGACAGGGGGCGCGGACCGGATAACCGTCACCAGCAGCACCGGTGTTGGGTATGGTGACGTAGTTCACGAAGCCCAGACGGTTTCATCACAGCGAACATGGGGGCGGTCGAGTGCCTACAGGGGGCGGCGCAACGGAGCACCTGTCCCGCGCAGCCAAATGGCGGCGTGCGGCCCGGGCTGCCCTGCGTCCTGCGTTCGGCCTGACCTTCATCACGCCGCTGGTGTTCGCCGGGGCTGTGGGCGCCACGCCGCGGTCCCCGTCGACCTCGCTGCCGCTGCGTAACGCCGCGGTGACCCCGCTGGCGGCTTCGGTCAACACGTCCTCCTCCGGCCGCTCGTCGGGCCCGTCGGTGGTCGCGGTACAGCGCAAGCAGGCCAACCTGCACGTGGCCGCGGGCGCGCTGTCAGCGCCGCCGGCTGCCGTCGTCTACGCGCCGGGCACCCTGGGGATTCCCAAGACGGCGCTGGCGGCCTACCGCAACGCCGAACAACAGATGGCGGTCGCCGCCCCGGAATGCGGGATCAGCTGGAACCTGCTGGCCGGGATCGGCCGTATCGAGTCCAGTCACGCCAACGGCGGGGCCACCGACGTGCACGGCACCGTGCTGCAGCCCATCTACGGGCCTTCGCTGGACGGTTCGCTGCCCGGAAACGAAGTCATCGTGCAGAGCAGCGCCCCCGGGCGGGTCGTCTACGCCCGCGCCATGGGACCGATGCAGTTCCTTCCCGGAACCTGGGCGCGCTACGCGGCTGACGGCGACGGCGACGGCCGGGCGGACCCGCAGAACGTCTACGACGCGACGTTGGCCGCGGCGCGGTACCTGTGCAGCGGCGGGCTCAACCTGCGCGAACAGAATCATGTCCTGACCGCGATCCTGCGCTACAACAACTCGATGGCCTACGCGGAGAACGTGATGGGCTGGGCGGCGGCCTACGCCACCGGCGTGGCGCCGGTGGACCTGCCGCCGATCGTGGGTCCGGCACCGGGGATCGCAGACCGGCGCCTGGAGCACCTGGAACAACCGGAAGGCCTCGGGCCGGAATCGCTGAGTATGCACGGCATTTCTCCGGTCGATCACACCGCGGGATCCTCACTGATCGACCTGGGACAGTCAGGCATGGACACTCAGCTGACCAACATGCCCTGGGTCCCGCCGTGGATGACCACCACCCAGCAACAGCAGCTCCCGCGTCCCTCGGCGGCCTGCCGGATGATCTGCCTGGAGCCGCAGGCCGCGGCGACCCCGTCGGCGGCGCCCGACGCCGTCGCACCGGACCCGTTCGCTCCTCCGCAGGCCCCGTTCGGCTCCGCACCGGCCCCGTTCGGTCCCCCCGAAGCTCCGCCCGCGCCGATGCCGGCCTACGCCGTTCCGCCCGCGCCGATGGCTCCCCCGGAGGAACCGGCCGGCCTGCCGCCCCAGCCGGCCCCAACCGCGCCGCCGGTCGGGCCGCAGCCCGCTCCACCTGCCTGAGGCGAGATCACAATCGGGGGCCCCGCCCCACTAGACTCGGTGGCGATGTCCGAGACTCCCGATGACACCGCAGCCCTGCACGACGCGATCTATGCAGCGTTGGGCACCGTGCTCGACCCCGACATTCGGCGTCCGATCACCGATCTGGGCATGGTCAAGAGCATCGAGATCGATGCCGATCATGCCGTGCACGTCACGATCTACCTGACGATCGCCGGCTGTCCGATGAAAGCCGAGATCACCAACATGGTGACCACCGCGATCAACGACGTGCCCGGCACCGGGCCGGTCAAGGTCAGCCTGGACGTGTTCAGCGACGAGCAGCGCGCCGAGTTGCGTAAGCAGCTGCGCGGCGACACCCGGGAACCGGTCATACCGTTCGCCCAGCCGGGCTCGCTGACCAAGGTGTACGCGATCGCCTCCGGCAAGGGCGGGGTGGGCAAGTCCAGCGTGACGGTCAACCTCGCGGTCGCGCTGGCCGAACGCGGCATGTCGGTCGGGGTGCTCGACGCCGACATCTACGGCCACTCCGTGCCGCGGATGATGGGCGTCACGGCGCTGCCGACCCAGCTCGACTCGATGATCCTGCCGCCGATCGGATACGGCGTGAAGGTGATCTCGATCGCGATGTTCACCAAGGGCAACACGCCGGTGGTGTGGCGGGGCCCGATGCTGCATCGGGCGTTGCAGCAGTTCCTGGCCGACGTCTACTGGGGCGACCTGGATGTGCTGCTGCTCGACCTGCCGCCGGGCACCGGTGATATCGCGATCTCGGTGGCCCAGCTGGTGCCACCGGCCGAGATCCTGGTGGTGACCACCCCGCAGCAGGCGGCCGCCGAGGTGGCCGAGCGCGCCGGGGCGATCGCCCTGCAGACCCGCCAGCAGGTAGTCGGTGTGGTGGAGAACATGGCCGGACTGGCCATGCCCGACGGGTCCACCATGCACCTGTTCGGTGAGGGCGGCGGCGAACGGGTCGCCGAGCGGCTGACCCGGGCGATGGGCCGGGAGGTTCCACTGCTGGGTCAGGTGCCGATCGACGGCGAGATGGTGACCGGCGGGGACTCCGGGGCCCCCGTGGTGCTCTCCCCGGACTCCGCTGCCGGCAAGGAGCTGCGCCGGGTCGCCGATCAGCTGGCCACCCGCGGGCGCGGGCTGGTCGGGATGTCGCTGAGCCTGGACACCGGCGGCAAGCGCTGAAACAAGCCACGGACTCCCGCGGTCAGGTCGCGTCGGCGTCGAAGGGCGCGGGTCCGCCCGGCACGAACTTGGGAGCCACCGCCGGCGCGGGCGCCATCAGGCGGGGGTCCTCGGTCAGTGAACTGACCGCCGCGAACAACGAATCGTCCCCGTCGAGCAGATGCCTGGTCAGCGCGGCCCGCGGCGTCATCCCCCGCAGCTTCTGCAATTCACTCAGCGGTGCGCGCAGATCGTCGAACTCCGGACCGATCTCGTCGCGCAGCTGGTCGGTGGCGTTGGTGACGTAGTCGCGAGCCTGGCGCAACGCGCCCGCGGTCCACCGGATCGCCCCTGGGAGCCGCTCCGGTCCCAGGACCACCAACCCGATCACCACGAGGACGAGCATCTCGCCCCAGCCGACGTTCGCGAACATCTAGCCGTCGGGGGTGGGGGTCACCGTCAGCGTCACGTGGCGTCCGTCGCGGACCACCTCGACGGGCGCTTCCTTCCCGATGGCCAGATTGCGCACCGCCACCACGAATTCGTTGGCGTCGGCGACGGTGCGGTCACCGATCTTGACCACCACGTCGTTCTCCAGCATGCCGCCCTTCTCCGCGGGGCTGCCCACCTTGACGTTGGCGATCTGTGCGCCGGACGCGATGGCGTTGCTGACCGACCTCGCGCTCACGCCCAGCGAGGGATGCACGATCTTGCCGTCTTTGATCAGCGCTTCGGCAACCGTCTTCATCTCGTTGACCGGGATCGCGAATCCCAGCCCGCTGGCGCTGTCGGACAACGACTTTCCGGCGGTGTTGATGCCCACCACCTGGGAGTCCATGTCGATCAGCGGGCCGCCGGAGTTGCCGTGGTTGATCGAGGCGTCGGTCTGGACGGCGTCGATGACGGTGTCGGTGTCGGAGTCCTCGCCGGACAGCGGCACCGGCCGGTGCACGGCGCTGATGATGCCGTGGGTGACGGTGCTGCGCAGGCCCAGCGGAGCGCCCGCCGCGATCACCTCATCGCCGACCCGCACCTTGTCGGAGTCGCCGAGGCGGGCCACCGACAGGTTGTCGACGTTGTCGACCTTGAGCACGGCCAGGTCGGTCTTCGGGTCACGCCCCACCAGGTTGGCCAACACCTCTTTGCCGTCGTTGAACACCACGGTGGTCTTGAACTTGCTGGGGTTGTTGGCGGCTTCGGAGATGACGTGGTTGTTGGTGACGATGTAGCCCTTGCCGTCGATGACCACGCCGGAGCCCTGCATGCCCTGGTCGTCGCTGACGGACTCGATGGTCACCACGGAATTGGCGACGGCATCGGCGACCTTGGCGAACCGCCCGGCCGGCTCCTCGGCGTTGCCCTTGGTGGACAGGGTGACCTTGGAGGTGGTGAAGGCCTCGACAACCTGAGCGGTGGTGCGTCCGACCCAGCCGCCGACCATGCCGATCGCCAGCGCGATCGCGGCCAGCGTGCCCAGGGCGCGGTAGGAGATCCGATCGCCGAACAGCACGTCGCGCACACCGAGCCGACCGCCCACCTCGCCGGGCGCCCGCGGCGCCGGGCGGACTACGGCGGGCGCACCCAGTGCGGCGCCCGCGGCGGGGTCACGCCACGGGTCGTCGGTGTCCTCGAGCTCGCCCGGCTTGCCGTTGCGGGCCAGCGCTCCGGCGTCGGCGGGATGGCGCTGCAACGAGGGACCGGTGCCGTAGGGACGGCCGAACGCCTCCTTGAGCACCGGGTCGGGCGGCAGGTCGCGGGGCGTGTACTCGCCCTGGTCACGGTATTTCTTGGGCCGGACGTCGGCCGGGATGAAAGATCCGGGCACGCCGTCGGGCCGACCGAATGCCTTCTTGGACGCATTGTCCACGGGGGGCCGGTAGACGGGCCGCGGCGCCAAGCGGTTGCCGCCGGCGTTCTCGTTGTTGGAGCTCACCTATTCCTCTTCCGGGTCCACCCCTGGGTCGCTTCCAGGCGCCACAAGCACAGCACTACTCCAGAGCTGACGCCGCATCACGTCCACCTTACCGACGTTTACGGCGATCTTGCGGCTTGCCGTCGGCGAACTGGGCCGGCATCGGCGTCGTCGGCTCATCGGGGGGACAGTCGGACGGGCAGTCGGGGATCTGGGCCAGCAGGCCCAGCAGGGCGGAGGGGATCCGGATCGGATGGGAGTCCCGCAGGGCCGAGCGAGCCCGGCCCTGATATTCCACCTCGGCCGCGCAGTCCGGACACAGTGACAGGTGGTGAGCGGCGCGCAGGTGGGCGTTCATCCGCAACTCGCCGTCGACGTAGGCCGCGATCGCCTCACTGCAGAGGTGCTCGGTGGACCCGAACTGACGCGGGCCGCCGACCGGCGCGTCACTTTGCGACGCGAACTGCGAGGGCAACCAGGAGAATGCGCGGCGGAAGACTCGGCCCCGGTCCGTCACACCGGACTCCTCTCCGATCGCACACCCTCGTCAGAACTCAGTCAGGCTCAATAAAGGCCCAATAAGAATGTAGCGCGATACCGCCCGCGGACGTGGAAACCCGACAGGCTCAGCCGGCTGCGACGCCGCCGAATGCTGCGCCGTCACGCTGACCGGAGCGGTCGGCGAGATAGTCGCGCAGCGCCTGGCGGCCGCGGTGGATGCGGCTGCGCACGGTGCCCAGCTTCACCCCGAGGGTGGCTCCGACCTCTTCATAGGAGAGACCTTCGATGTCGCACAACACCACGGCGGCCCGGAACTCCGGCGCCAGCGAGTCCAGCGCCGCCTGCAGGTCGGGGTCCAACCGCGCGTCGTGGTAGATCTGCTCGGGGTCGGGCTCGTCGGCCGGGACCCGGTCGTAGTCCTCCGGCAGCGCCTCCATCCGGACGCGGCCCCGCCTGCGCACCATGTCCAGGAACAGGTTGGTGGTGATGCGGTGCAGCCACCCCTCGAAGGTCCCGGGCTGGTAGTTGTGCACCGAGCGGAACACCCGGATGAAGGTCTCCTGGGTCAAGTCCTCGGCGTCCTGCTGATTTCCGGACAACCGGTAGGCCAGCCGGTACACCCGGTCGGCGTGCTGGCGCACCAGCTCGTCCCAGGACGGCATGGCGGCCACGTCACCGGTGGCGTCGAACACCGCCGTCCCCTGCGGCTCCTCGGACGGTTCGACCCAGTCGGTGTCCCGGTAGCGGTCCGAATGGGTGGTCGGGTGCGACATGACGACCGGGGGCAGCAATGTGGTTATGGCGAGGTCCTCCGTATCGGGGCCACCGTCAGGTGACGGCAGCGCGTTATCGCGGTCAACGCGCGACGGGCCCCTCGTATTCCGAGCGTCTCGAGGCCGGTTCCTACCTCGTTCCATGCCGATACCGTTGCGTATCGCCGTGTGCCAGCTCTGTGCTGCCACTGAAGGACGACTGTGAACCTGTGTTCGAATGGGCCGCGCACTGCGGTTATGGAGCTTGGTAACGGTTCGGACACGGGCTCTGCCCCGGGCGTGTCGGGCGGGCGCGCCGGTGCGCGGGCATCGCGGGGTTTGTCCTACGCTGCGCACATGGCCAGCACCGACGACACTCCCGCGGCGCCGCGCAGCCGGGCGGACGCCCTTTTGGCGCACGCCGAGGGCTCGATGTCCGAGGACGCGGTCCTGGCGGCCGCCCGCGACCGCGCCGGCGAGATCGGGGTCGGGGCGGTCAGCGCGGCAGTGGGCGCGTTGCTGAGCCTGCTGACCAAACTCAGCGGCGGCAAGGCGGTGGTCGAGGTCGGCACCGGCGCCGGCGTCAGCGGACTCTGGCTGCTCTCAGGGATGGGCGAGGACGGTGTTCTGACCACGATCGACATCGAGCCCGAGCACCAGCGCACCGCTAAACAGGCGTTCGGCGACGCCGGTATCGGACCGTCGCGGACCCGGTTCATCAGCGGCCGCGCCCAGGAGGTGCTGACCCGCCTCGCCGATGACTCCTACGACCTGGTCTTCGTCGACGCGGACCCGGTCGACCAGCCCTGCTACGTGCTGGAGGCCGTGCGGTTGCTGCGTTCCGGCGGGGTGGTGGTGGTGCACCGGGCGGCGCTGGGCGGTCGGGCGGGAGACCCGGCGGCCAACGACGCAGAGGTGGTGGCAGTGCGCGAAGCAGCCCGGCTGATCGCCGAGGACGAGCGACTGACGCCGGCGCTGATCCCCTTGGGCGACGGTCTGCTGGCAGCCGTCCGCGACTAGTTTTTCTCCGCCGAGTGTGCGGTTTTTGCACACGACAAGCGTTTGCGCGTAGCAAAAGCACACACTCGGGCAATGTCTTGACACCTGACTGAACGCGTGTTTAGCGTATTGAACATGCGTTCAGCTGATCTGACTGCAGCCGCGAAAATCCGTGACGCGGCCATCGAGCAGTTCGGGCGGAACGGGTTCGGTGTGAGTGTCCGGTCCATCGCCGAAGCCGCCGGGGTCAGCGCCGCGCTGGTGATCCACCACTTCGGATCCAAAGAAGGACTGCGCAAAGCCTGCGACGACTTCGTCGCCGAGGAGATCCGCACCGGAAAATCCGAAGCGATGCGATCCGCCGACCCGGCGACCTGGTTCGCGCAGATGGCCGAAATCGAGTCCTATGCGCCGCTGATGGCCTACCTGGTCCGCACCATGCAAACCGGTGGCGAGCTGGCGAACACGCTGTTCCGCAGGATGATCGACAACGCCGAGAGCTACCTCGAAGAGGGTGTGCGCACCGGCATCCTCAAACCCAGCCGCGACCCCAAAGCCCGGGCCCGCTACGTGGCCATCACCGGCGGGGGCGCCTTCCTGCTGTACCTGCAGATGCACGAGACCCCAACGGATCTGCGTGCCGTGCTGCGCGACTACGCCGGCGAGATGGTCCTGCCCTCACTCGAGATCTACACCGAGGGCCTGATGGCTGACCGCACCATGTACGAGGCCTTCCTGGAGGCCGAGCAAGGGGGAACAGATGCGACCTGACAACCGTTGGCCGGCAATTGAAATCCGCGGACTCGAGAAGTCTTTCGGTCAGGTCAAGGCGCTGGACGGGCTGGATCTGACCGTGCTCGGTGGTGAGGTCCACGGCTTCCTGGGACCCAACGGCGCCGGCAAATCGACCACGATCCGCGTCCTGCTGGGACTGGTCAGAGCGGACCGAGGAACCGTGCGGCTGCTCGGCGGCGACCCCTGGACCGATGCCGTCGAGTTGCATCGCGAGATCGCCTATGTACCCGGCGATGTCACCCTGTGGCCGTCACTGACCGGCGGCGAGATCATCGACCTGCTGGCCCGGATGCGCGGTGGGATCGACGAACTGCGCCGCGATGAGTTGATCGAGCGCTTCGACTTGGATCCGAGTAAGAAGGCGCGGACCTACTCAAAAGGCAACCGCCAGAAGGTGTCCCTGATCTCCGCGTTCTCGTCGCACGCCCGGCTACTCGTGCTGGACGAGCCCAGCAGCGGACTGGATCCGTTGATGGAGAACGTATTCCAGCAGTGTGTCGCCGAGGCGAGCCGACGCGGCGCCACCGTCCTGCTGTCCAGCCACATCCTGGCCGAGACCGAGGCGCTGTGCCAGCGGGTGACCATCATCCGCGCCGGGCGCGTCGTCGAAAGCGGCTCACTGGATTCGCTGCGGCATCTGCGCCGGACCTCGATCCAGGCCGACCTCATGCGCGATCCGGGGGACCTCACCCGCATCCCCGGGGTCGGGGACGTGCGCTACCACGGCACGGTGCTGCATGCGCAGGTCGAAAGCGCCAGCCTCGGACAGCTCATCGCCGTCCTGGGCGCCGCCGGTGTCCGCAGCCTCACCAGCCGACCGCCGACGCTGGAAGAACTGTTCCTGCGTCACTACGACACGGCCCGGGCATGACCGGCACGAGCACCGCCGCCGCCCGGCCGGCCTCCCCGCGATACCGCCGGGGATCCGACTTCACCGGCACGCTCGGGATGCTTCGGCTCTGTCTGCGCCGCGACCGCGTCGTGCTGCCGCTCTGGGTGCTGCTGCTGTCCCTGCCGCTGGCCAGCGTCTACATCGCCAGCATCGAGGCGGTCTATCCCACCGCGGCCGACCGCACCAACCTGGCCACGATGATCATGGCCAGCCCGGCCCAGCGCGCGATGTACGGCCCGGTCTACAACGACAGCCTCGGCGCGGTGGGCATCTGGAAGGCCGGAATCTTCCACCTGCTCATCGCGGTGGCGGTGATCCTGACCGTCATCCGGCACACCCGCGCCGACGAGGAGACCGGCCGCACCGAGCTGATCGACTCGACCGCGGTGGGCCGCCACGCCGGACTTACCGGAGCGCTGCTGCTGGCGGCCGGGGCATCGGTGGCCACCGGACTCATCGGGGCCGCCGGCCTGCTCACCACCGACGTGCCGGCTGCCGGATCGTGGGCGTTCGGGGCGGCGCTGGCCTGCTCCGGGCTGGTATTCACCGCCGTGGCCGCTGTGGCCGCACAGCTGTCCCCCAGCGCTCGGTTCGCCCGCGGTGCGGCGTTCGGCGTGCTGGCTGCCGCGTTCACACTGCGGGCCGTGGGCGACGCCGGTTCCGGCACGTGCTCGTGGCTGTCACCGCTCGGCTGGTCTCTGCAGGTCCGTCCGTACGCGGGTGAGCGCTGGTGGGTGCTGCTGCTGCATCTGGCGACGATGGCCGTGCTCACCGCGCTGGCCTATCGGCTCGCCGCCGCCCGGGATGTCGGCGCCGGCCTGCTGGCCGAGCGTCCGGGCCCGCGCCGGGCGGCACCGACGTTGGCCGGCGCCTTTGGATTGGCGTGGCGGCTCGACCGCGGGTCGCTGCTGCTGTGGACGACCGCGCTGCTGCTCTACGGACTGTTGGTCGGCAGCGTGGTGCACGGCGTCGGTGACGAGCTGGGCAGCGACAGCGCCCGCGACATGGTCGTCCAGCTGGGGGGTACCGCGGCGCTGGAGCGCGCATTTGTGGCGGTCGCGTTCACCATGTTGGGCATGATCGCCGCCGCCTTCGCGGTGTCGCTGGTGTTGCGGCTGCACCAGGAGGAGGCGGCCGCGCGCGCCGAGACCCTGCTCGCCGGATCGCTGTCGCGAAATCGTTGGCTGGCCAGCCATCTCGTGATCGCGCTGGCCGGATCGGCGATCGCGATGCTGGCCGCCGGTGTGGTGGCCGGAATCGTCTACGGGGTCGCGGCCCACGATGTCGGCGGGCAGTTGCCGGCGGTGGTGGGCAGCGCCGCGGTACAGCTGCCGGCGGTGTGGCTCCCGGCTGGGGTGGCGGTCGCGTTGTTCGGGCTCGTCCCGAGGTTCGCGCCGGCCGCATGGGCGGTGCTGATCGGGTTCGTCGCGCTGTATCTGCTGGGCACGCTGTCCGGCGTGCCGCAGTGGGTGCTCAACCTCGAACCGTTCGCCCATATCCCTCTGGTGGGCTCACCAGTCGACGGCGGTTTCAGCGTCATCCCGCTGGTGACGCTGTTGGCCGTCAACACCGGGCTGATCACTCTGGGCGGCTGGGCTTTCCGCCGCAGAGACCTGACGACGTGAGGAGGACACCATGAAAACTGTTGGCAAGGGCCTGCTTTCAGCGTCATTGGGCCTGATCTCCTTCGGGGCGCTGCTCTTCGTGCCGGCCGGGACACTGCACTACTGGCAGGCCTGGGTCTTCCTCGCGGTGTTCGCGGGGTCTACCTGGATTCCCGTGGTCTATCTGATGCGCACCAACCCGGCCGCGCTGGATCGGCGGATGCGTGTCGGGCCGCTGGCGGAGACGCGGACGCTGCAACGGATCGTCATCACCGCCCTCTTCATCTGCTTTCCGGCCCTGTTCGTGCTCAGCGCGTTGGATCACCGACTCGGCTTGTCGACGGTGCCGACGACGGTCTGCCTGCTCGGCGACGTACTGGTGGCGACCGGACTGGGTCTGGCCATGGTGGTGATCATCCAGAACGGTTACGCGGCCGCCAATGTCACCGTCGAGCCGGGGCAGACCCTGGTCTCGACCGGCCTGTACGGGTTGGTGCGGCACCCGATGTACACCGGGAATGTCCTCTTGATGCTCGGCACCCCACTGGCGCTCGGCTCCTACTGGGGGCTGGTGCTGCTGGTGCCGGGCATGGCCCTGCTGGTGCTGCGGATCCTCGACGAAGAGCAGTTGCTGACCCAGGAGCTCAGCGGATACCGCGAGTACACCGGACGAGTCCGCTACCGCCTGCTGCCCTACGTCTGGTAGCGGCCAGCCCGGTGGAGTTCCACTGGGCGCATTAGTGGCTTACAGTTCCCTAAGCGCAGACTGTTAGTTCTCACTTAGGGAGATAGGTAGAGCCATGCGGACACTCAGCCGAGGCAGTGGCACCGGCCGCCGGACCATCTCCCCCGGGCGGATCACCGCTGCCGCGGCGGGCGCCCTGATGCTCGGGCTCAACCCGCTGCTGGCCACCCCGCCCGCGCAGGCGGACTGGGACTGGATGATCGACATCGCCGAGCCGATGGCGGTCCCGGGCAGCGCAGCTGACGGGTACGACCTGGGCAGCCTGATGGCGCTGGTCCAGGCCTTCACCGAGCAGCTGGATCCGGCCACCAACAAATTCTTCTCCGACGCCATCGACGCGGTGCTGGCGTGGCCGGGACCGGGCCGGTCCTTCGACATGGCCGACTGGGTGAATCAGGCCATCTACGCTCCATTGCACGGCGGGCTGCAGGAATGGATCGCCAGCCCGTTCGGCGAACTCAGCGTCGGCCTGCTCAACGCGCCGTTCGTCACCCTGTTCGGCCGCGACCTGATCGGGGACGGCATCGACGGCTTCGACGGCGTCAACACCAGCCTGTTCGGGCAATTGGGCTGGTTCGGTGACGCCGGTGACGGCGGGTTCCTCTTCGGCGACGGCGGGGCCGGCATCGACGGTATCGACGGCGTCGGCGGGGTGGGCGGCGACGCCGGGTTCTTCGGCAACGGCGGGGCC
>NZ_LQPG01000035.1 GCF_002102265.1 Mycolicibacter longobardus
TACAAACCGGAGAACACCTGCCGCACAACACAACCCCTCGCCCGACACCACCCACACTACAAACACCCACCGACAACACACCCCCTCATACAATCCACACGACGAAGCGGGCGCAGTACCAAGATGAACCCCCTCGGAGCCAGCCAGCCAAATCAGGCGATAAGGCGGCCGTACCGATAGCCGCCCCTGCCACCAGCTCGTCCAGTTCTCCGGTTCTAGCCCCCACCGCCGGCGTCCTCCTGCCGCCCCACTCCCTCAGCGACAGGAAAGCAACGCGCAGACGGCGTACAGGCACGATCTCCCAAAATCCGCGCGGTGATCGTGTCGCAGCGCCGGCCGACCGTCGTGGGCGTGGCATCGTTCAGCTACGAATACCAGCCGAGACGCGGCTGAGCCCGTATGTGCGGCCCGACGCTGCGATGCGAGGAAGAGGGGCAAAAACAGATGGCCTACAAAGCATTTCCAACATCTGGCAGCCAAGAATCCATCTTCATCGTCGGGCACGTCGAATCGTTTCCGAGGCATCCAGAGCCTGGAACCCGGGTTGCCCCCTTCCCTGGTGAGGTAGCGCCGCCAGATCACCCCGAACTGCTCTACGCCCTGGTGTCGGTGCGGTGGGCGCAGCAATGGACGTCCGTGGACATCGACACCGGTGAAAGCAGCACCGAATACAGGCGTGGCGGGACGCTAGGAACACCGGCAGGTACCACCTGGTACTTGGCGCCCGTCGCCTTCGACGGGAGCGCATACCAGCTAGCAGGCCGCACGGCCCGGGGATTCCGCGACGTACAGCTGCCCGCGATCCCAGGGCTGGACCCTCCCGCAGTCGTCCCGATCCACGACCACCCGCTGTAACCGGACGATTAGGCCACCAACAACACCACGCCGGCCCCGCGGAGATGGCACGCCCCAGGTGCCGCTGCGCCTCGCCAATCACCGTTAGCGTGGCCCTCAGCTCATCGAACGAGCAGAGAGTTCCGTCGCGAACACAGCCAGCAGACCTGCCGCCAGCAGACGCGCACCCCGAGCTGCGGCTCGGTATCGAGCGCCGCCTCGAGGGCGATGCCGGCCACGGGCCGCCGGTTCCCTACCGGACATGTGAACTAGCGTTCCGAAAACTCGGCGACTTACCCGATTAGGGAACCGTCAGGTACGTTTAATAAACTTGTGAGCCGAGGTTGAGAGTCTTCTTGATCCGTCTCCCAATCATTCGCAGGCCAGTGGCCTAGTTGGAAGTCCCAAGTTGAGGAGCGCATCTGCATGACCGGTCGCCGTAACGCCGAACAACGTCGTTCGTCCCGTCGGTACGGGGGCCCGGGCCGGGCCCTTGGGGCAGGAAGCGCAGTGAGTGTCTTCCTGGCGTTCGGGATGACGCCACTGACCGCGCCCGCGGCGATGGCCGATGTCGACGACGTGATCATCGATACGGCGGCGTCGTTGTTTGAGTCCTCGACTTGGGCCGACCCCGACGCGCTCAACGAGGCTTGGGATGCCCTGATCCTGCAGTACAACTGGAACGCACTGCTTCTGAACCTCGACGATCCCACCTTCGGGGCGGCCTTGTTCAACGAGTACTTCTACACTCCGCTGCACGTTTCCCTCGATACTTGGCTCGACAGCTCCGACGGCCAAGCGTTCGCTCATTTTGTCAACGCGGTGTCGGGGCAATATCTGATCGGCGACGGCGCTGACGGAACTATCGATGATCCCAATGGGGGAAATGCCGGACTGTTGTTCGGTGACGGCGGCAGCGGATATGGCTACTACGGCAGCGGCGGCAACGCCGGGTGGCTCTTCGGCGACGGCGGCAACGCTGGCTCGGCCGCCGCGGGCGGCACCCATGCACCGGTCACCACATTCGCGGCCGAAGATTCCGGTCCGATCAACGGTGCGCCCGGTGTTGGCGGCAACGCCGCATTCCTGTTCGGCAATGGCGGCAACGGCACCGACGGTGGTAACGGCCAATTCGGCGGTAACGGCGGAGCTGGTGGCGCAGGTGGTAGCGGTGGCTACTTCTTCGGAAACGGCGGTAATGGCGGCGACGGCGGCGCGGGCGGTGACGGCACCGCACTGCACCTCGACGGCGGCATGGGAGGCGCTGGAGGTGCTGGTGGCACCGGTGGACTTTGGTTTAGCAGCGGCGGCACCGGTGGAGCCGGAGGACGAGGTGGTGCCGGATTCATCGGCGATACCGGTGCTGCGGGCGCAGACGGCGGTGTTGGTGGCAACGGTGGCGCTGGCGGCACCGGAGGCGCCGGTGGGCAAGGCGGGACATTCTTCGGTAGCGGTGGCTCAGGCGGCCAAGGAGGAATCGGTGGCGCCGGCGGGACAGGCGGCACCGGCGGCGTAGGCGCGGTCGGAACCTTCGCCGGTAACGGGAATGGAAATGGCGGCAACGCTGGCGACGGTGGTGTCGGCGGCGTCGGTGGCCGAGGCGGGGCCGGTGGCGACGCTGGTCAAGGCGGTCTCTTCGGAAGCGCGGGCAGCAACGGCAACGGTGGTGCGGGCGGCTTAGGTGGAAATGCCGGAGTCGGTGGAACCGGTGGCGCGGGTGCTGCTGGCGTGGCCGGGCACCTGGCCGGCGGCAACGGCGGGAACGGCGGCGAGGGAGGTAATGCCGGTACTGGTGGTGCCGGCGGTAGCTCCGGTGGTAGCTCCGGTGGTGGCGTCTTCGCGGCGGCGGGTGCCAATGGTTCAGCAGGCCAGGGCGGCAACGGCGGTAACGGTGGGAAGGGTTATGACGCCTCCAGCGATGTAACTGCTGCGGCCGGTACCGCCGGTGGCGATGGTGGTGTTGGCGGTAACGCCGGTCGCGGTGGTCTCGAAGTTGGTGGCGGCGGAGCCGCTGACGGAACCGCGGGGATTGGCGGCGACGGCGGCCACGGCGCTGACGGTGCAGCCGGGGATAACGGCACGGCAGCCGATCCCGATGGTGGTGCTGGTAAGGCCGGCGGCACTGGTGGCGACGGCGGCTTAGGTGGCCTGCAGGCCGATGGTGTTACCCGTGCTGCCCAAGGTAATGGCGGCAATGGTGGTAACGGTGGCCAGGGGGGTGCCGGGTATATGGGTCTGAGTGGAGCGGCCCCCGGTGCCGACGGTCAAAACGGCGGTAATGGTGGTGCTGGCGGGAACGGTGGCGTCGGCGGCAATGGCGCTGCCGCGGGCGCCGGTGGCACCGGAGGAGTCGGAGGTTCCGGCGGCGACGGCGGCAGTGGGACCAGCGGTGCTCGCGGCACAAATGCGGCGGCTGATAGTGGCGACAACGGCGGAAACGGCGGAAACGGTGGTGCCGGTGGCAACGGCGGCGCTGGTGGCAAAGGCGGCAATGGTGGAGCCGGTGGCGTGGCAGACGATGGCGGTGTCGGAAGACATGGGGATGGTGGCCGAGGCGGAGACGGCGGCAGTGCCGGCAACGCCGGAGATGGTGGCGACGGAGGTTTTGGTGCGGGCGGCATCCAGAACCCGACTGCGGGCAGCGGCGGAAACGGCGGAAACGGCGGCACTCGGGGTGTCGCAGGCAGTGGCGGTGAAGGCGGATTAGGCGAGAGTGGTGCTGCATCAAATGGGCACACAGGGACTGCGGGCAGCGGCGGAAACGGCGGAAACGGCGGAAACGGCGGCGCTGGACGCGATTACGTAGTCAATAGCATTCCTCGCCCGGAGGCGCAGGTTGGAGGAACAGGCGGGAATGGTGGAACCGGCAATGGCGATGGCAGCAGGGGTGGCATAGGCGGAAACGGCGGCGACGGTGGGGATGGGTTTGGCTGGGGTGCAAACCCAGGGGCAGATGGCGGACGCGGCGGCGACGGCGGCAACGGGGTTGACGGTGCTGATGCAAACCACGGCGGCCGAGGAGGATTTGGTGGCGCTCAAGGTGGAGCGGGGGGCGACGGGGGTGACGGCGGGGCCAGCGACGGCGGTATCGGAGGCCAAGGTGGACATGGCGGCGCTGGCGAAGTCCGGACTGGTTTCCGTAGCGGCCCCGGTGGCGGTGGAGGCGCCGGCTCAGGCGGCACCGGTGGTAACGGAGGAGACGGCGGCGAGGCGACGGAAAACGGACTTGCTGGCTCTATAGAGCACGCCGGTGCCGGCGGTTACGGTGGCGCAGCCAACGGCGGCAATGGCGGCAATGGCGGAAACGGTGGAGATACCGGCAACAGGGTGGCATACAACTCGGTCGGCAACGGTGGAGATGGCGGAAACGGCGGGGACGGCAACGGCGGCAACGGCGGCGCAGGTGGTGATGGAGGCGCCGGCGGGAGCGGTTTCAGCTCTCACGGTGGTCGTGGTGGCGACGGTGGGAGTGGCGACGTTGACCGCACTGGCGGCGCCGGCGGGAATGGGGGCAACGGAGGCGGAGGCGGCAACGGCGGCCGCGGCGGCGCCGGCGGAAACGGCGGGCAAGTCGGCGCCAATGGGGACGGCTCGGGAGGCGACGGTGGAAACGGCGGGGACGGGGTCAATGGCCAGCTTGGCGGTCGAGGGGGGGCCGGTACGAATGGCGCTTTAGATGGCACCCCTGGCGCTTCAGGTACTCCCGGGGAGGATCGCGGTTAACCCGGTTGTGCCGAAAGACCCAGAATAATGGCCCCTGGGTCACTCATCGGGAACGCTCGGGTTCAGACCACTGATCAGAGCCCTCGGCTCTAGCTCGATGCCGTGAGAAGGTCGAGATTGGCGGGCCGGACAGCATCCCTGTTCGAACTCGCATTGCAAGAATCGCCGCGCCATGCTCACGTCCCGACAGGCAAGACGCTAAATCACCGCGGCGCTCTCATCACCGGAATGACCGGTTGCGGTGGCGGTCCGCTGGCTGCTTCACCGTTGAGTATGGAAAATTGCCCGCCGCAACCGTTCGGTATGTAGTACGTGACCGTCGGGTTCGTGTAGGACAAGGTTGCGATCTGCTGCGGTGTGATCGGCTGCCAGGGGCCAATTTTGGGTGGGATCGCTAGCCCACTGAGGCCACCTGTCGTCACCCCACCCAACTTGCCTTGGGCTTGGTCGGGCCCGGTTTGCGCCCAGGCGTCTCCACCAAGATTAACCGAGGTGAACTTCTGCGATTCGTAGGTATACGCGACCCACTGCTGCAACTGCGGGGCGCCACCATCGGTTGTCACAGTGCGGGTGTAACTGGTTGCATCGGTTCCCGAAACGCGAAAATGGTAATTCTCGGACACCGAGACATACGGTGCGGTGTCGTCGGTAAGCCACGTGCGCCCCGGCGTGTAGAAGCCGGTGGGTCCCGCCGGCCTCGCTGCCGCCCCGTCGAGTGAGTGATGCTCGACCGTGGGAGGCGGTGGGGTGTCGCCCGTGTACGGCGGGGGCGTGTAGTTCGTCCAGTACCCGAATCTCTCATCGCCGATGAACGGGTTATCCGGGTCAATCATTGGTCTCGGGCCAGGGCTTTCCGGCAACGGCCCGCCAGTCACATAGTCCACGGCCATGACGGTCGGGTCCTTGCCTGACGTCCGCGCATCCGAGCCGCCTTGTCCGGCCTTCCGGTCGAGATCTGTACCGATCCCCCCGACCCTGTCCCCGTTCCTCTTGTCCTGCTCACCGAGCGCTTGCGCAGCAACGCCCGCCTTGTCCGATGTCCTCGCTGCATCGTTGATCAGTTCCCGACTGGTCGCCACTTGCCCCTCGACGGCAGCAGCAACCCGCGAGTCAATTCCCACCCCGACTGACGTGGAGGCTTGGGTCTTCGCGCTATCGAACTCACCGCCGATAGACCGCATCCGCCCCACCGCCTCGGCCGGCGTCAGCCTGATCTGTGGATTCGGCACCCCAGCCCCCTTCCTGTACCGAATCTCCGCAGCTCACAGTCCTAAACTACGGGCGATCAACTGTACCGCGATCTACCTCGATCTGGCCGGGCTCCACCACAAACACCCCGACAGCGGACCCCCCTTCAACACCAAACCGGTACCTCGGGGCAGCCCGCTACCCCCTCATATTCTTCTTGATGCCCGGCCTGGCGATTAGCCGCCGGCAGCCCGTTCCAGCCCCTGCAGGGGTCACTAGAGGCCGCGCGAGCGGCGCGGTAACTGCAGCCCCAGGCATGCCCGGATGTCACCAGTCGGTAGACCAGACGTGCTCGCGGGAGATGAGTTCCCATTCGTCATCGCTGTTGTCCCGCGTGTAGATCTCAGCGTAGGTGTCGCCTCCCCCGACGAACTCCTCCAGCACAAACTTGGAGTCCTCCAAAGTGGCGTGCGTCGCCACCCCTCCGTTGCGCGCAACGGTGCGGTATTCAGTCTTCTGTTCCATTCCCCTTGCCCCCAGTCTGGCTGGTGCTTCTGAGCTGAATCAGACTTGCCGCGCGAGACTGATGGCCTTGGCCAATTCCCTCTCACACTGTTCGATGTCATCGGGTCGGCCGTCTAGATAAAGGCTTTCCTCCAACGCTCCCCGGTAGATGATCGCAGCAACCGCGGGCGTGGCCTGCACGATGTCGTGCGCCCGCGATTCGAGCCAATCATTCCAGCTATAACCAGCACCCGGATCGATGCTGAACTCGGTGAACGACACCTCTACCCCGTCGACGAATAGCCGCATACTGCATTCGTAGTCAGGATGCCGGTCGTGGAACATTTCGACTTGCACGCCGCGTCTCCCCTTCGATGATTCTTCGCTACTTAAGCTGACACCATTAGCGCAGCCCTCCGGAGCTGCGACACGTCAACGCCCTGGGTTCTAACCCTGTGCTGTTCGGGTCAGCAGCCGCGGTGGCGCGCCTCCTACCGGACTGGCCTTAACCCGCACACTCCGCACCTCTCAACGGCGACCGGCACCCCCATACTCTTCATACGGTGCGACCACATGCCACCCTGATCAGCGGCGGCGGCCGCCCGGGCCGGAGGTGCTTGGCCTGGCAGTACCCGCAGCTGGGTCCACAGCAGCTCGTACCCGGCAGTTCCGGCCTCCGCTGGCCGCTAAGCGGCTAAGCCTCTTGCGGTGCCCGAGATCGGACAATCACCGGCCAGCGCTCAGCACCTGGCCGCCGAGGCAAACCCGGCCCCGCGCAACGAATCTGGGACGGGGCCCGGATCCGTGCCGTTTGCTGTTCGTCCGCCTGGGCATCCTCGACAATCCGCGTGATCTTGGTCGTGAACACGGATCGTGCGAGCCCCAGGCCCCCGGATCAGCTCATTTCACCGATCCCGGCATGTCACCCAGGCTCATTACTTTGCAGGCTCATGACGAAGACCCAACTAGGCCCACGGCCTCCAGAATGCAACCTGCCAGTTCCACTCCGTCATGCCTGCGCAACGGTTCGACGAGCTCACAGATCAGTGGAATACCACCCACATTGACGAACGTGCCGGCGGAGGTCGTAACTCTGCGGGCTAACTCCAGCCCCGCTAGCGGGCCCACGTTGGCTGCCGGCCTCGTCGATGTGCACAGCCTCAACAGTCTGGCGAGGTAGTCGTCATGCCAGGCGCTGAATGCTGCCAGGACTGACCCATTGATGATCGTGGCGGCGTGAGGGGCGGCTAGCTGGCAGAGCCGATCGCTGATTTGCAGATCCACTAGCCGGCGCTCCCGGACAGTCGCGGCGACCTGGGAGTGCCGCAGCATCGATCCGTTGCTTACTTCAAAACCCCTGTAGTCGAAGCGGCCCACAGCACCGTGCAACGCTTCAACTTGGGCCTCAAGACTCGCTGACTCCTCCGCGGCGGACGTCCGTAGAAGGATCTGCCCTAGCCGTCGACTAATCACGGACCTTCGGAACACGATCTTGTGTCGCGCCGCGTGGGCGAGAACTTCAGAATCAGTCGGGTCATACTTACAGCTGTTGTTGCATCGCCGGCACATCGCCCTGACGTTCCCCTGCCGGTGCCTGCCGCCCCAACGGCCCGGTATCGGGTAGCGATCGAGCGTGACATCTTCGAACCGAAGCCCCGATCCACACCCACGGCAGGCCACCATGCGGCCATCTCCAGCGGTGTCAATCACCCATTGGCGCAGGTTGGCATTCTTGCCGCGCCGCGACGCGACCTGTTCGTTCACCCCCACACCCCCGTGAGCCACGTTCGTTAGGTCTCAAGTCTGGCCGGAAGGCAACTGACATCTGCGCTGCGAAACCCGCGCCCGCGAGTTTCGTGAGCCCCTCGTTTTCATCCACCCGCAGCCATGTGCCACCGGGCACCGGCTGCCCCCTCGAACACCCGGCGGGAGGCAACAGGCAACGTCCACGCAGTGGCGACCTGGCCGTCGTGCGGCCGACAGACCACCCGGCGACGTCGCGGCGGCGGCCTCCAGGCGTCCACGCTGGGCTACGCACAGCCGAGGGCCACCAACGGGCACCAGTAACCAGTAACCCAAACAGGCTCTCGTGACTTACCGATCAGCCCTCGGCGTCGGGTTCGGCCATCAACGCACCGAGTTCGGCGGCCGAGATCGACAGGGGTGCAGCGTGGGTGCGGATCAGTTGTGACAGCTTGGACGGCACGGCGGCAGCGGACCGATCTGCGAGGTCGACCCCGGCGCTGTGATACAGCCGGGCCACGGTCACGGCCAGCTCGTCTGGCCCAGTCCCGCGGTAGCCCGCGTTGTAGTAGCCACCGAACGCGGTAACCGGCATGGGCCAAACGGTCCCACGGCTGTCGCGGAAGAACGCGCTACGGCAGTCCGCGGCCAGCTCGAACTCGACCAGCCGCCCAGCCTCGGGCAGCTGGCTGCCGACCGTGACGTGGTACACGCCATCGACGGTCTCAACGATCCAGCAGTGGACGTTCTCAGGGTCCCGCCACCAGGTGCGCGGCTGCTCGTCGTCGTTGTCGACCAAGTCCGACTCGGCGAAACTCGCACCCAGCGTCTGCGGGTCATCGCAACACATCAGACGGTCGATCCATTCGCCAGCCAGCTTCCCGCTGTCGCGGGTAACTCGGATCGTCTCACTGACGACGGACTCGATCTCTCCTCGGCGGCGTAGCAACCGCTGCGCGGGCACTCTGGCTGCTCGGCTCGGCACCTTCAGGTTGAGCAGGCCCAGCACGTCGTACAGCGTGGGGGGAGCTGGGGTCTCTGGGATCAGGTAGTCGGGCCGCGCAGCCAGTATCAGGCCGGGACGCTCCGTGTCGCCCGGTACGTCGACGCCGGTCACCGAAGGCCGGTAGATCTCGCCTTCAATGCGCCGGTTTAGCCGATCTACGATGCCGCGGCACTGGTTGGCGTTCGCCGAGCCGGCCCCGTCGAGTAGCCCATGTAGTACCGCGGCGTCGTACCAGTCGGGGGCATATGGCCGGATGGCCTGCAGGGCCGCGCCGGGGCGCCACGCCGCCACCGCGTCAGGTCGGCGCAGTTCCGGCGGCCACCATGGCAAGTCCTGACGTAACAGCGCAGCCAGCTGGAACCAGCCCCGCCTCTCGGCCGTGACCTCCTCGGCGCCGTCCTGCCAATGCCGTTCTGCCACAGCCAATTCCGGCTGGAATCTGTACCCGTCCTCCCCTGGCGGTGTCGGCAGGTAGCACACTTCCGGCGTCACGACGGCAACCGCACTGACCTCCGGCGCTCGCGCCAGCAGCCGCCGGGCGCATGTCATCGTGTCGCTGGTGTGCAGCGCCGCGTAGACCACCGCGACGGTGCCGCGGTCGTCTGTCGGCTGCCAGAGATGAACGGCGCACTCTATGGGGCGGCCGCGCACCTGTACCAAGGCGCTTTCCGCGGCGACGAACTTGGCCGGCGATAGACCGTGTCCGTCGTGGAAAATACGCGGCACGATGCTGTGCAGGCTGGGGCGCGCCGCCCTGATCCACAGGTATGCCTGAGCTAGCGCCCACCGAGCACCGAGCGCACTGGCCGCCGGCTCAGGGAACGTCTTATCTCGCGAACGGTACTGCCGTACGGCAGCAGCAGAGACGCCCAGGAGAGCGCCGAAGGCCTCACTCCCCAGGCTCGGTTCCCACCAGCCTGCGACCGTGCGCCAATACTGGTCGTCGCTGTCGGGCAGTGGGTGCTTCGCAGCTTGAGATTGCCCCATCCAGCCACCCTAGCCCCATGACCCCCATCCTGTCACGCTTTCGCGTGACAGTTACTTGTCCACCTTGTCTATTGTCACGTTACGGCGCGGCCGGGTGAATTTACGGGGCCTCATCTATCGGTGAACAGCCGCGCGGCGCATCGCGTGGCCGGTGCCCAGCAGGCCCCTGTCACTTACTGATTCCATGCCCCGGACCCGTCCTACAGCGGGAGCCCGCACTCCATCAGAAGGGGGCATTCGCTGCGGTCGCCCACATCAACACTTGCGCCGTGACAGCCACGCCTCGGTGGGCTGACATCAGATCGTGGTGGAAGATCCAGGTGTCGACCGTCGCCGTTTTGCCCGTCGGGGAAAGGGATTCGGCGGGGATCGCGGTGTACAGGCTTCCACTGAAGCTCATGTCGCCCGTGTTGCTCCAGTACCAGCTTCCGCCACGGGACGTTTGAATGCTGGCGGCTGCGCCGTCAGCCCCTGGCCATACATGGCTGATGCGCAGCTGTTCACCGGTAGGAAACTCAACAACGTCGCCGCAGAGGGGATTGAACCCATCGTGCTCGGCGGCCAGGGTGTCGCGATTCCGTTGCCGCTCGGCGAGCAAGGCGAGATCTTTCTCATCGGCGGGTCCGTGGTATTCCCCGTAGAGGTTCAATTAACTCTCCAATCGTCGAGTGTGGCGAGGCCTGCGACCAGACGCCAAATGCGGTCGGCGCAGTGTGTTGAGTGCCCCCACGATGCCGCCGTTTCGGCCCCACGCATTAGATGCCTTACCGGCAGCGCCTACTCGCACCTGTCGTCCCAGTTCGCTTCCTAGCCGGACTGATTCAATTTCAATAGAGTTCAGTCTTGCCGACGTCAGCCACGCATTCGCGCGGCGACACTCGGCCGGCTAGACCTCCACTTCCAGGCCGTCTCGCGTCCCTGCTGACACCATGGCATGTGAATCCCACTGCACGTTTCGCAGTTGGCCGCTACCTGATTGCCGCGACCTGGCCCCGCCTCGCAATTAGGCTGCGAACACCTCGCTGTGAGTGAAGGAACCGTCGATGGCCGTCACCGTGACATACGTCTGATCCCCGGGGGCGGTTAGTCCGGAGAACATCTGCGCGGCAACTTGAGCCGCGGTTTGCGGGTCAGCCCAGATACCGCCAAACTGGGCGTTGCTGCGCAGTTCAAAGATTGGAGTGTCGACCAGGGTCCTGTCCCAGCCGTCTCGGCAGCCGACGACCCGTACCTGAACTCGCCAGTCGTAGCTATCGGCCATTCTTCCCACCTAAACCCTTCCAGCATCCAGCCCTCGTCGTCATGTTCTCCGGGCTCCTTTCAGTGTTCGAGCATCTGGTGGGCGACCCACTCCCAGTAACCGAGCCGGGTATCGCCGCAGGCAACTTCGTACTGCCAGTCACTGACTGGCCGGTCAGGGTGCTCACCCCACATTCCGTGGCGCTGAATCAATGCATCAGCCTCGGCGTGCAGTTGTAATGCGCTCATGTGAGCGAAGCCCTTCCCCATAGCAGGTTGTTGACGTCAATTTCGAGCCCGTCGAAACTCAGTAGTCGTAATCGCGCACGACCTCATGTGCAACGCAGATTCCACGCCAATACCAGACCCGCCCGATGCCCAAACTGTCGCCGGCTGGATTCGACAGCTGAGCGATCCAGCCCTGAATGTCGTTCTGCGTCGCATCGGCGTTGTCGCGGCTGGCAAGAATGGCGGCCAGCGTGTACGTGAACGAGGCGAGGGCGTTGCCGGTGTAGGCGATGCACCTGTCGCCGAACATTCCGCGGCCGGAGTAGCTGAGGTCAACGTCTTCCACGGCAACGTCTTTGAGCATCGTGTCGATCTCATCTCGGGTGAGCGTGATGGTCATGGCTGTGTCCTCTCCCATTGGTTGTTCAGGTCTGTGCATCGGCGCCGAAGGTCCTTGCTCGGGTACGTGACCGGCCCGGATCAGGGCACGGCATTCTCGGGTGGGTGCTGCCAGAGCGCGATCGTCCGCACATGCCGGGTACGTCGGCCCATGAAGCTCGTGCACATGCCGGGAACGCCGAGTCGTGTGGTGAATAGCCGCCCGTGGCAGTCCGGGCACAAGGTCTGCAGTTCAACCACTCCGGGGTGGCCGGGTGTCGCGTGTGTCCAGGTGTTCCAGGCGTCCTGCCATGAGTCGAAGTTCTGCCCGGCACCGGCGGTCCAGGCGGCAAAGGCGCGTCGGAGTTCCTGGTGGGCATCGAAGGGCCTCAGCTGTGGCAGTGCATCGGCCAGGACGCGGTGCGGGATTTGATGGATCTGCCAACTGATGCTGTTCATGGTCGTATCCGTCACGGCTTACGTGTCTCGGCCGCCGACGGTCCAGCCGATGGCGTCGCGCCCGGTCGGGCCGATACTGGTGACGGCCCGGCTGCGCAGAGACCGGATCTGGCGAGGATGCCGCGCTCGACGACGCGCCGCGCCGGCGGAACAGCGGGATGCTGGCCGGTGCTTAGGCGGCATCGTCAGCGTCCCAGAAGTCGCTCACGCCGGCGGCGAATGCAACTCGGTAGTCCTCGGCATCGAACCCACTGAACCGGTCCGGAACGTCGCAGACCACTTCAGTCTCGCGGGTGGCGCCTTGGTAGGCGTTGGCGTAGTTGGCACAGTCCCAGCCGCGGGAGTGCCCGAGTTCGCAGGCCTCCGCGCTCGCCCAGACTACGTTCTGCGAGTAGGGGTCCGAACCGGCGCCGGCGGTGTCGGTGTGCACGACGGATGCGTTCTGGCCGGTGTCGCGCAGTTGCTGCGCGATTTTCAGGCAGTGGTGCGGATCGTAGGCGAATGAGCTGACCGTGCCGTTGCTCTGGACCGCATACAGCCTCATCGAATGTCCCCCTTGATTGTTGTGCGTTGCCTTGTTGGTCGATTAGGTTGCACAGCCGGCCTTTTCGCCCATACCCAGCTGGGTCTAAAACTCCTGCTGACCGTCTGGTGGGTAGACGCGCTCGAGGATCTCCGCCACCTGTCCCGGTTCCTCATAGTGAGCTTCGGAATTGCCCTGCCACACAAACATCTGGTGTCCGGCATCCCAGCGGGCGTAGCGGTGGGTGCGTGGATGCTTCAGCAGAATCGAATAGTGCGCACCGTCTTTGCAGTCGGCGATCGTGATGGTCATTTGCTCCCCCAACTCTTTTCGGTTGCGTTGATGCCCCCGGGGGCCCAGGTGGGTATGGCCGCCATCGCTGTTGTCTTCAACGACGCGTTCACCGTGTTCTCGGCAGATCGCGTCCACATGAATCGGTGGCTACTACTTGAGCGGGGCGAGCAACTCGCCCGGGGCGCTTGCCAATCGCGCTGACTGTGGTGGTGTCGGCAGTTCCGTCGGCCCACATGCCTACGTTGGGGGAAATTGCGTGCTTCGGCCAGGGCGGTGGTCACGGCTCCCCCCTCGTGCGGTCCGTGTCATTTGCACGGCCTTCACTCGATGATGTCTGAGCCGATCCGTGCATTTCGGGCCGCGACACGCACCTGCTGCTACTTCTCGCTCGCCTCACGGTCGATGTCGTACATGCCGTTCCAATCCCACGGCAAGCTGCCCGAATCGTCGAGCAGCGGAGTGACGTCCATAACGTCGCCGGGCGTTAGCCCGGCCAGGCCAGGGCACGGCTCACTCATGCCGCTGATCCGCGTCGCTCTAGCGGCTCTATGGCTTTATGATCCGTTCGAGTCGTAATTGAGGTGGTGATCGGTGGCGTCGGCGGGGTCGCGGGTCGGTTCACGGATCGGGCCGTACAGGCTGACCCGACTACTGGGCAGCGGCGGGTTCGGCGAGGTCTACGCCGCTCACGACACCGACAAAGACCGCATGGTCGCCCTGAAACTCATGACCGCCGCCTACTCCGCCGACCCGGTCTTTCGCCAACGCCTGTTCCGCGAAGCCAGCACTGCCGGACGCCTCAACGAACCCCACGTCGTACCCATCCACTCCTACGGCGAAATCGACGGCCAGCTCTACATCGACATGCGCCTCGTCGACGGCACCGACCTGCAAAAGGTCCTCGCCCACACCGGCCCCCTCGACCCCAACCGGGCCGTGCGGATCATCCGCCAAATCGCCTCAGCACTCGACGCCGCCCACGCCGCCACCCTGGTGCACCGCGACGTCAAACCTGCCAACATCCTGCTCACCGGCGACGACTTCGCCTACCTCGCCGACTTCGGCCTGGCCAACGCCGCTACCGACACCAAACTCACCAACACCGGCACCACCATCGGCACCATGGCCTACCTCGCTCCCGAACGCTTCACCCACCTCAGCAACCCCGACCATCGAGCCGACATCTACGCCCTGACCTGCGTGCTCTACGAATGCCTCACCGGCACACCTCCCTACCAAGCCACCGACCTACCCGGCCTCATGGGAGCACACCTAAGCGCCCCCATCCCCCAACCCAGCAAACACCGACCCGGCATACCCGCAGCCCTCGATGGCGTCATTTCCATCGGCATGGCCAAAGAACCCATCAACCGCTACCCCACCGCCGGCGCACTGGCCACCGCCGCCCGTTACGCACTGGCCGCACCCAACCTCAACCCCCACCAGGCCAACACACAAGCCGCCCCACTGCACGGCGACCTCCACCAGGCCACCACCCACGCCGTGCCATCCGACGGCAGCATCCAGACCTATTGGCCCACACCACCACCAACCCGACGCCCCAGCCGGCGCGCCCTCATCACCACCGCCATCACCGCCATCACCGCCATCACAGCCATCACCGCAACCGTCACACTGACCCACCGACCCGCCCACACCAAAAACGCGACACACACCCAAACCCATGCCTCGCAGCAAAAGCCGCTAGATCGGGAGACCACACTTCCGTTCAGCTTCACCAATCTGTACGGCATCGCGGTAGACCGTGACAACAACATCTATGCGGTCGGCAACGCGACCGGCATGTCGGGGAGGAACCCCGCGGTGATGAAGCTGACCCCTGGGGCAGACACTCCCACCAAGCTGCCGTTCTCCGATCTCAATTGGCCGACAGCTCTGGCGGTCGACGGCTCCAGTAACGTCTACGTCCTCGATCTCGGCGATCACGGGACCAAGGTGCGCAAGCTCGCGGCCGGATCCAACTCCTCGGTCGAATTGCCGTTCCCTGCCGCCGACTTCACCCCTGCGGGTATAGCGGCAGATTCAGCGGGCAACGTCTACGTCTGCGACGGCGTCACCAACGGCACCGACAGGCTGTGGAAGCTCCCTGCCGGGTCAGATTCTCCGGTTACGCTGCCGTTTCCAGGCCCCCTCAGCTCCAACATCGCGGTCGCCGATACGGGCGACATCTACATCGCAGCGATGTCCAAGGTGGTGAAATGGTCGCCGAATTCCGGCCAGGTGACCGAACAGCCCTATCCACTGACGGTGATACCGGGAGGTGTTGCGGTCGACAAGACGGGCAACGCCTATGTCACTGACGGCAGTGGTAACGAAGTGTTGATGCTTCCTGCCGGCACAACCCAGCAGATCACGATGCCATTCAAAGGCCTGAAATGGCCCCAGGGTGTGACGGTAGATGCGGACGGCAATGTCTATGTCGCCAATCAAGGAAACAATCGCGTCTTGAAGCTCGCAGCTCAATAGTCCCTACCGGGGCGTCTGCAACGGCTCCGGACTTCGGTAGCGGTCTCGCGATCTGGTTGGCCACAGACGACTCCTGGCCGGCAAGCCCGCCGAGGCCGCCTCGACGAGCAGCTTCGTTGGTACGGCGACGACAAGCACATCGTCCGCAGATCCCGTCGGCGCTGCTTTATGATCCGTTCGAGTCGTAATTGAGGTGGTGATCGGTGGCGTCGGCGGGGTCGCGGGTCGGTTCACGGATCGGGCCGTACAGGCTGACCCGACTACTGGGCAGCGGCGGGTTCGGCGAGGTCTACGCCGCTCACGACACCGACAAAGACCGCATGGTCGCCCTGAAACTCATGACCGCCGCCTACTCCGCCGACCCGGTCTTTCGCCAACGCCTGTTCCGCGAAGCCAGCACTGCCGGACGCCTCAACGAACCCCACGTCGTACCCATCCACTCCTACGGCGAAATCGACGGCCAGCTCTACATCGACATGCGCCTCGTCGACGGCACCGACCTGCAAAAGGTCCTCGCCCACACCGGCCCCCTCGACCCCAACCGGGCCGTGCGGATCATCCGCCAAATCGCCTCAGCACTCGACGCCGCCCACGCCGCCACCCTGGTGCACCGCGACGTCAAACCTGCCAACATCCTGCTCACCGGCGACGACTTCGCCTACCTCGCCGACTTCGGCCTGGCCAACGCCGCTACCGACACCAAACTCACCAACACCGGCACCACCATCGGCACCATGGCCTACCTCGCTCCCGAACGCTTCACCCACCTCAGCAACCCCGACCATCGAGCCGACATCTACGCCCTGACCTGCGTGCTCTACGAATGCCTCACCGGCACACCTCCCTACCAAGCCACCGACCTACCCGGCCTCATGGGAGCACACCTAAGCGCCCCCATCCCCCAACCCAGCAAACACCGACCCGGCATACCCGCAGCCCTCGATGGCGTCATTTCCATCGGCATGGCCAAAGAACCCATCAACCGCTACCCCACCGCCGGCGCACTGGCCACCGCCGCCCGTTACGCACTGGCCGCACCCAACCTCAACCCCCACCAGGCCAACACACAAGCCGCCCCACTGCACGGCGACCTCCACCAGGCCACCACCCACGCCGTGCCATCCGACGGCAGCATCCAGACCTATTGGCCCACACCACCACCAACCCGACGCCCCAGCCGGCGCGCCCTCATCACCACCGCCATCACCGCCATCACCGCCATCACCGCCATCACCGCAACCGTCACACTGACCCACCGACCCGCCCACACCAAAAACGCGACACACACCCAAACCCAGCAATCCAGCCCCCACCAGCCGGCGACAACAGCGCAACCAACACAGCTGCCATTCACGTTCCTCACCCTGCTCGGCTTGACTGCGGACGAGGACGGCAACGTCTACACCGTCGGCAGCCCCTGGAACACCATCACGGTGATGAAACTGGCGGCCGGGTCCACCACACCCACCGAACTACCGTTTCCAGACCTTGGGAGCGCCTCAGACATCACGGTCGATACGTCCGGCTCCGTTTACGTCACCGATTTCAAAAACAAACGGGTGCGTAAGCTCTCTGCGGGGTCGAACTCTCCTATCGACCTGCCATTCTCCGATCTGGTGAGTCCGCAGGGTGTGGCGGTAGACGCAGCGGGCAACGTATACGTCAGCGACCAGGTCGAGTATGGCAACAACAGCATCTGGAGACTCGCTGCCGGATCGGATTCTCCCACCCGGCTGCCGTACTCCGTGCACTACGGTTCCGCGCACTTAGCGACGGACTCAGCGGGCAATCTATATATATGTGAGACGGGCCGGGTTACGCGGTTGGCGCCGGATTCCGGCAAGGAAACCCGACTGCCGTTCACTGATCTCAAGCGACCGGAAAGCGTCGCTATCGACAGTGCCGACAACATTTACGTGGCGGACGCGGGCGACAACAGCGTAGTGATGTTGCCGGTCGGCTCCACGAGACCGGTTGAGGTACCGGTCACCGGCCTCAAGTCCCCATCGAAAATTGCGGTCGATGCGGCAGCCAACATCTACGTCGCCGACAATGGCCAGGTTCGCAACAGCGATGGCTACGAGGGCATCGGCCGTGTCCTGAAACTCGCCGCGCAGTAACCCGTCCAACGATAGGAGCCGACCACCAGCGTTAGACGGGAAGTGGCAACGACCTCAAGGGAACCGGTGGATGCCCTCTCGCTGGGTCTGGCGACCGAGGGTGTACGTGCCGCCGGCGAGTCTCCCGATCACCGCCCGTGGGATCTGCCCCGATTGTGGAGTGGCACAGCGCTATTCGGCGGCGCCGAGATCCGGGTGATCGTGTAGCCGGATGGCAGTGTGAAGTTCATCTGTGTGGTTCCGAACTCGACCCGGCCGGCGTGCGATGTGCTCGGCTTTGCTGGGCCATTGACATGCGCGTGTTCGACTGCAGCGGCGCGCCGGGCGGCCTCAAGGTCGATGTCGTACATGCCGTTCCAATCCCACGGCAAGCTGTCCGGATCGTCGAGCAGCGGAGTGATGTCGATGACGTCGCCGGCACGGAGTTGTTCGACGGGTACTTGTTCCATGCTGAGCTCCGATCTCTGGTGCGGTTGACGGGAAAGCGAGGAAGCGGGCACGTTCATTGTTTCACCGGTTCGATGATGTGTGGCGCCATGTGATACCAGTGCCCATCATCGCCGCGGCAGTACAGTTCGTCCGGGTCGATCCGCCAGCTTTCCTGCTCATATGCGGTCAGCAGCTCCTCGCGGCGCTCCTGGTAGGGCGGATAGGGTTCGGCGGTCCCGTAGTGCCACCGGATCGTCCCATCGAGGTTGGTGGCCGGGCTGAGAATCCCGCCGGGAGTCTGGTGGTAGCGCACCCGATCGCCGCGTTGTACGGCGCTGCCGTCTGTGTAGTGGGCGATCATCCGCGGATCGCTTCGTTGACGATGGTGTCGATGGCATCTGGGATGCTGGAGAAGGGAATCGCCTCGGCGAGCCGTTCGTATTCCTCGTCGGTCAGCGGTGTGCCACCGGACCATTCACTGGCTTGTTCGCGCGAGATCAGCATGGCGGTGTTCCTTCCTTGTGGTGCAGTCGGCACCGACGGTTTCGGATCGGCGTAGGACGGTTGGCGGTTAGTACCGGTCTCGGTAGTTGATATTCATGAAGTGCACGACTCGGACCCCGTCGGGGTCCTGGGTGATCTTGGCCGGGGTCCGCTCAGCGTTGTCCGTGACCTCGGTGACCAGAATGGGCTCCACCGCCTCGAACCGGTCCCGGTCGCGATCCATCACGGTCCGATATCGTCCGGTCACCGGAATCCAGCCGCCTGCACCCTGTTCGGGAAGTGGAGACTCCAGCTCCAGCCCCCGCTCTGATAACCATCGGTAGAGCTCATCGGCTGTCCTGAACGCGGTGTGGGCCGTCTCTCGCGCCCGAAGCGTGTACCAGTAGCCGCAGGTGCGTTCGTGCGTGTCAGGCGTAAGCGACACAACATACATGCGGTCGAACTCCTGGACATACGCGTTTTCCATAGACGGTTCCCCTCCTTGCGATTGCCTCTACGTTCTTGTGCGGCAGCGTCAGTCCGACTCTTGACACTCGCACGGTCGGGCCGGTCAGCCAGCCTTCGTCTGGATTCCCAAGACCCAGTGCTCGTCGACAGCTGCGACACCGACGATCACCGTGTTCACGCGGCCGGCGGCCAGGTCGTCGAGGTGGCCGGCGAAGTTCCCGTGCTGCGGCCGGACATACGCCGCGTGGTAGCGGTACGCCGTCCAGGGCCCGGCAGTGAAGCTGTCCATGCCATGTTCGCCGACATGGCCGGGCACTTCGAAACTCGATCCGATGTCGGAGACGTAGAGACCCTCGGAGCTGGTATTGATGTCGAATCCGTCTGCGTTGCGGGTGATTTCGATATCCATATCGTCGAGGTGCATATCGCAGATGCGGTCGACGACCTGTTGGTAGCTCAGGGTCATGGCGTACCGCCCCGGCTGCCGGGTGCGGGGCGAACAGCACCTCGGGGCCGGCGCCCACCAAAGCGTAGGCCGCCTCGACCTGAGCGCGAACGATCGTCCGCCGTTTGCCCGCGCCGGCCGGCCCATGGCTCGCGGCCAGCGCCCATGATCACACCAGCTGGACCCCTCGGTGGGTCAACCACGGCCGGAGCATCCGTGCGGGCATCGCCGCGCGTTCTGCCGAAGTCCCCTCCCGGCCGGTATCCTACTGACCGCGGCGCGATCCAGTCTCGTTTCGCAGTTCGCTTCTGCTGCCCAGCTATTCGCATGCAGGTTCCCCTCCCCCGTGGAGCGCTCAGTCACCATCGTTGCACCCACGCACTGCGCAACTGAGCAGCAAAACCGCCCAACCCCTACTGATTCAGTGGCGGCCTTTATCGGTGTGGGTCCGGCGAGGCGACGGCCAGATGTATCGGTCGGTCACGCCCGACTGTCGATGTGGGCGCGCACCTCCCAAGCAAGGCGATCGCCGCGGCCCTGAGGCGCCTATCGGCGGGGCTGCATTCGCCTGCGGCCGCCAATGTTTGCGCAGACGGAGCGACCGCAGGGCCGCTCTGTTTAGCCGTCGCCGACGTGGCTACTCTCGTAGCCCTCCATGTCACCGACTTCGTCGTCGTAGTTGGACGGGTTGTCGCGCCAGTCGTCGCGCAGCCGCTGGCCGAGGGCGTTGTACTGCGCGTCGCACTTCGTGCATGAGACGTCACCCTGGCCGGGATAGTGTTGGACCTCGGCACCGCAGCGTGAACAGTCCCAGGCATAGACACGGCGCCCGTAGCCGTATTCATCGGCAATTTCACGGATTTCGGGCATATTTCAGTTCCTTCCACTGCTCGTGGGCCAGCAGCCCGGGGCACGCTGGGGGTTTACTTCGCCCAACGTCGTGGTCAGGGGTAAAACGGGTCTGCGTACTCACCGATGAGCCTTTCGAGAGGAAAGCCGTCATATGCGACGTAGAGCGTGCCGGCGACGATCTGCCACTCACCTCCCAGGTATTCATCCAGGATGATGTTGCGGGAGGCGTCCAGTGCATCGCTGGGCTGCGCCGGCGAGATACCGCGGTCACTCGCGCCAGCGGCCATCGCCTTCTGCACTCGTGCCAGGTAGTCGACGGTGCTGTCCGCCCCGGCTGCGATGATCTTGCCGAACCCCCACACGTCATAGACGGTCGCCACAGTTACTCCCCCCGAATCGACGATCCCGAATTCTGTCGATCGCATTCACGCGATCGGACACCCCGCAGCCCACCGCTCGACCCGGCTCCCCTCTCGGCCGGCACGCCGAGAGGGTGGCCTGGCGCGAGTCCGCGTATCCGCGCTCGATTGCGCACCTTCTCGCCACGCGCCCGCGTAGATCGCCACATCCCCCTCGTGCTGCCGATCAGCAATCGCTGGTGCATTCATGCCAACCATCACATCGCAGGGCACCTACGAGAATCGTTTTGCGACACGCCAACCCCCCTCCTTTCAAAGAGGTCGACCTGCGGTATCGCTAGCAGCTGTCAATTCCGGTGGTAATCGTGTGCACACCTGCAGCGTCATAGTTGTGATGCTCGTTGCCACCCAGTGCGGCAAGCGCCTGTGCGACCAGCTGGGGCAGCATTGTTGCCGATGCCGTCTGATGCCTAACGCTGGCCAGGATCGTCTGTCCATCGACCCAATCTGGGTGCGCTGGATCGCTCGGATACAGGCTGACGTTGTAGCCGATGGCGATACCCTCGGATTCAAGTTGCCGCCGACGCTCAAGACCCATCAACCCGGCATCCCAGTCTGTGATCCACAGCCACACACCACCTTCGAGACGTGCCTCAGCAATCAGGCATCCGCCACCGGAGTCGAACACCTCGAACTTGATCCCGTATGACCTGGCAATGCTCGCGAGCAGGTCGGCGTATCCGAGGTTGTACGGGTCACGCACTGTCATGTTCTTTTCCTCTAACTCCGCCGGCTTCCAGCCCTATTCACTTGCCAACGCTATGTGCCGGCCGCAACCAATTCCGGCTGCAACATTCGGCCGGCGTCATTCGTCGGTGAGTCACGCCCTGGTTGGCGCTCCCTCTGCCCCGCTCCGAAGAGGACTAGCTCTCGCTGAAGCGTGGCCTGGTCTTTCAGCTCGCCAGCAGCGACGACAGCACCGCCCGTTGGTATCCGATGCCCGCCGCCCCGCGGTAGAGGTCGACCAGCTCGATCCCCAGGCCCTGCAGCCCCAGCAGCTCGACGGCGCTGCGCATGGCCGCCAAGTACCGGCTGGGCAGCAGCGCCTCGACCGTCCGCACATGTTGCACTGCTAGTTGCGAGGCCAGCCATGCCGCATCGATTGCACCAGCTTGGCCCATCGCAACGTCATAGGGGCTGATCACCCGGTTGAGGTTCAACAGCCCATATTTGGCAGACAGAATCATGACGCGCCCGCCCACGATGCGCGCCCGGGCTTCAGCCGCGCGCAGAGTGAGGCGGAAGTGGTCACTGTCGTAAATCGTGCGTGCTCGTTCACTTCTGGCTAGCTTGCGGGCCGCGCAGGGCACGAGGACCAGCGTCGCAGGCAGCGGGTCGTGATCCGCCGGGCCGCTGATCCAGCCCAGCACAGTGGCGAGCTTGTCACCTCCACTGCCGCCTACGGTTTCGCAGGGGGTGGGGTCATCGATATATCCGGTCCCGAAACCCAGTGGGTAGAACAGCGCGCACTGGACGGTCTTGCCGGCGCCGCTGTAACCGATGATCAGTCGTTCATCACCCCGACCGAGGACGTTGTCGTGGATCTTGTGGGCGACTGGGCTCCATCCGTGGAGACGGGCCGCATCGTTCACTGCGATCACTGCCGAGCAAGTACCCATCAGGAATTCCCCTTCCCGGGCTCGTGCGCCCGGCTGCGGACCGGGGCGGTAGTTGACGTTACGGACACTAGACGCCGGTACCGACAACATCGGCCATCGCCAGGCGGCAGGCCCGGATCCCTCCCCTTGCTCCGCTTCAGATTCCGGGGCCCGCGGGCCCTGGGCAGTCGCTGTAGCTGTCGAGGGGGTCGGTCGGCAGCAGCTGGCACACCGAGCACGTCGTGGTGCCGGTGAACCAACCTTGTTGCCAGGTGTGCGGGCGCGTTTGGGTCGCCTTGGCCGCCTCGATCTCCATGCACCACTGGCAACTGGTCCCGCCATCGATGGCACGGTTGCCACATTCGCAGTTCACCGCCGACATCAGACCGGCTCCTCAATCCACTCTCGGGCCTTAACAAGCCCCAGGGGCCCGTGGGCGATCACCTGATCCTCATTGCCGTAGTTCTTTGCGATGTACTTCGCGGTGTTCTCCGCCGTCCAGATGATGATCACCTGCGCGCCGAAGCGCTCGAAGGTTACGAGCGTCTCGCCACCCGGGCCGTGAACACCGTGCTCGGGCACGCTCACGCTCCACCCGTTTCTGGCTGCCACCTCGGCCATCACGGCGCGTCCGTTGTAGCTCACGTTCGTACTCCCCTCTCGGCCTGATCAGCGGCCTGTCGAAGCCCAACGGCGATAACTGGATGGCCGTCGGCGTCCAGGCCGCTGGCGGCAGAGCGCGCCTGCTGCGGGGTCAGGCACACGTCGACGCTGGTCCCGAGGATTGCGTCGGGACCACGAATGATGACCTCGCCCACGCCGATGTCGATGATCACCGCAGCGCCTCACGATCAACGTCGTTCAGTGACGTTGTCCGCCGGCGCCGTCCGGCCCCCCGGCCGCGGGGATCGTCGCTGATCATTGACCGACGAGATCCGGCAGGCCAAATTGCTTGCGCACGGCCGGGTCTGTGATGTCGTCGGTGGTCGCCCAGGTGCCGTCGAGGTATCGGTGCGTCGCGTTGGCCGGGGCGCCGTCTTCGCGGGCCTGCTCGATCTGGTCGTCGATGTAATACTGGAATGACCCCATCCGTTGTCCCCACAGTCGGATGTACGGGTAGTCGTCTGTGCCGCTCATGGCGTTCCCCCTCGGTTTGTCGGACATGAACCGCGTTCTGTTCCAGTTGCTTTGGTGCTGCTGCGCTGATGATCGCCTGCTTGTCAGAGCATGCCGGCGATGCGCATGTTGTTTCGGATGACCCGCAACAACGGCATGTGGTAACCCTCGCAGTCGATCAGAAGTTCCCCGCCACACGCCCACGTGTGCTCGGCCACTTGCTGTTCGGTCATCTCCGACCTCAGGAGGCCGCATTCGGGTGATTGCCCGACGGTGGCGACAGCACGTGTCGCAGCGTCCTCCCACTCGCTGATCGGGTGGTGCAACGCGTGGTCGAGAACCCTGTCGAGGTCCTGAGCCGCTACCGGCGGAAGCCCAATGCTGTCGCCATCACCTCGACTGCAGGTCTCGGCCACATCGATGGGGTACATCGATCGCCACGTGACTTTTCTCATCGAAGGCCCCGCGTCATATTGACTGCGCCACCCCTGAGGCGTTCCGGGATAACCCCAAGTATCGGCTCGTCGGGGAATGCGTCCAGGTGTTGCTCCCGGGCGTGTTCTTCGTCGTCGGCCATCCATCCGCGCGTTCCCAGATCCGATGTGACCAAATAGTTCTCGAACATGCGCTTCCTCATCTCTCGGGGGCCGCGATCCTCTTTGTCGTCACGAATGCCAAGGCGCTGTGAACTGACCACTCTGGGTTTCACGCCGACGTCCGGACAGCGGCGCCACCATCCCAAAAGTCCCTGACACCGGCAGCAAACGCCGAGCGGTAGTCCTGAGCGTCGAGGCCACCGAACCGATCCGGTACGTCACAGGCGATTTCGGTTTCGCGTGTGGCCTGCTGGTAGGCATGGAAGTAGAGCGCGCTCTCAAATCCACGCGAGTGACCCAGCTCGTAGGCCTCCGAACTGATCCACATGGTGTCTGCGGTGATGTCGGCCACGGTGGCTGCGGTATCGGTGTGTACGACTTCGGCATTGCCGCCGGCGAAGCGCAATTGATCGGCCACCTTCACGCAGTGATGCGGATCGTTGGTGATCGAGCCGATCCCGCCAGATGCCCGTACCGCGTATGTCCTCATGACTTCCCCCCATATTCCGGCTCGGCGTAGTGGCCCCGGTCGCTGCGATCTGGCGCCCCCTCGTCTAGGTGGACGAACCCGCCGTACTCGGGGTCCTCGCCAACAGGTGCTCCGCATTTCCGGCAAAACTCTTGCATGCCAACGCCCTACCTCAGCGACGCCAGCAACTCGGCCGTCGCGTTGGCCAGCGCCCCGGCAGCATGGGTATCGGCAGCACCGTTGGCCCACATGCCCGCGTTGAGGGCGTTGAGGGCGTCGGTGAGATTTCGCACCTGATGCGGCTCAACGCTCCAGAACTGCGCGTGCGGTTGCCATGCCTGGGACTTGCTGATCTGCTCAGCGGTGAAGATCGGCACACCATCCCCCTGACTCGCCAGGCAACCAGTTTCAGCGGCCTGATTCGATCATGGCCCAGCACGCCCGCCCGTTTTGGGCCACGACACGCACACCCCTCTACTTCCGGGGAAGCCACACCCAGCCTTGGGGAATCGGTCGGTCAGCAACTAGCCCTGGCGGGGCGCAGTGGCCCTAACGCGGACGTGGGAGAAGCGGTGGGGCGCTCACGATGCCGACTCCGCCGTGGTACCCGAGACGATGAACTCGGCCGGGCCGTCGATGTCGGCGATATACGCGCGCCGCTCGTCCTGGTCCTGCAGCCACTCATTGAATCAGGTTGGCGATCAGGTTCACGTCCATTGCTTCCTCCGTTGGGTGGTGAGGCTGAAGGTTCAGATGATGCTGGAGACGACAGGCTCCATGCCCTTGTCGAGCGGCGAGCTCCGACTCCGAACGCACGCAGCTCGATCAGGATCCGTGGTACTGCGCGGCCTGCCCGCACGCCTGGCACGATTCGCCACCGGAGACGAGTTGCGGTACGGCCTGTTCGTGGATCGTGCACGGCCCGTCGGCGAGATGCGCACGCAGTCGCTCCTCGAAACGCTCAACCGTGGCGCCATCTGTTGTAGGTGCACCGCCCCGGTGCATACCGCAGTCGTAATGCAACAAATCACCTGATGTCATCGCCGCGCCCCCATTTCGGCACGCTCATCAGTGGGGTCTTCCTCCGACACGATCAAGGCGGCCACTGGGGCACCTTCGGCGTTGAACACGTTCCAGATGTGGTTACCGTCATCGCCGTCACTCGGCAGTTCAGCGGAGTGGATGCGGTCTTTAGGCCGAACGAAGTGGATGCGGTCTTCGCCGGCCTTGTAGGCGTCCTCGACACCGAGGTGCCCGAACGACTCCCACAACGGGGGATCATCCGACTGTGGGAACGCGATGATCGTGGCCGAATAGCTCACCGGCCTTCACCACCATTCCCCTTGCTCCTGACCATGTTTCCCCCAAAGCACTCCGCCCCACTGCAACCCAGTGGCTAATTCGACAGTAAGACGCTTGCTGGTTCATTACCTGTCTGCAACACGCACCTAGGCAAGTTCTGGGCCCGTTCGAGTGGCGATGTCCGGAATCGGCGTACCGGCCCAGAACAATCGCCACTGTGACGACATTCGCCGCGAGACACACCGATCAGGAAGGAGCGGCCCGTGAGGATGACCGTGGAATTCACTAGCGTCTACCCCGACGGCGAGCACGTGCGCACCGCGGTGCTCGACGTCGAGAACCCCGGCGTGACCGAAGACGAGCTGTACGACTGGGCTGGTGACAATCTGCAACCGCACACCGGCGACGGGAAGCACACCAGCGGTGACGCGGGGTACTTCGCCGAGATTCGCGACTGCGCCGATCGCCCCGATCTGGTTGGCCGCGAGTTCAGTTGGGGAGTGTGACCCGTGTCCACGACGTTCATCCCTGGCCTGTTGACTGCCTGCCTGATTGGAGAGTTCTGATGGCGCGTCAGCGGACACGCTTCGAGTTGTGCGATGTACACCGCGGGTGGGACAGCGACGGCCGCTACCGGCTTGCCGAGATCTTCTGCGAGGGCGGCCCCGCCTCCGGCCCACCGTGCTCGCCGCAACCTTGCCGCGCGTTCCCTGGAACCGACTTCTTCAACTCCTCCGTCACCGACGACGACGCCGCCGAGTGGGTTCGCAACTGGGCCGTGAACACCCGGTAGCACCCCCCCAGCACCGCGCGCCGGCTACCTACTCAGGCCGCACCGACTCACGGTCGTGGCAACCCGAGTCCCGCCGAGTTCTCGGGGCGCATCCGCCCACCATGGCTCAACTACCTCGGGATCTTCCGGATCTCCTGGCATCGACTGGGTAGCCTTTTCCCTGCAATGCGGCGTATGCGTGCAGGCAGCGCCCATGACCGACAAGGTAGCGATGTTCAACCCTGGCCAAATCGTCGCCGGCTACCGCATTGAGCGCCTACTCGGCGCCGGCGGCATGGGAACCGTATACCTTGCAGCCAACCCCACACTGCCCCGCCGCGACGCACTGAAAGTCCTTTCCGCCGAGCTGTCACGCAACCCCGACTTCAGAGCCCGCTTCACTCGCGAAGCCGAAGTCGCCGCAAGCCTGGATCACCCCAACATCGTCTCGGTCTACAACCGCGGGCAGACCACAGACGGCCAGCTGTGGATCGCCATGCAATTCGTCAACGGCACCGACGCTGAGGCCGCCCAGCAACACGGCACGATGACACCGCAACGCGCCGTGCACATCATCACCGACGTCGCCAAAGCCCTCGACTACGCCCACGCCCGCGGCGTCATACATCGCGACATCAAACCGGCCAACTTCCTGCTTTCAGGCACGAACGGCCCAGACGAGCGCGCCCTCCTGGCCGACTTCGGCATCGCAAGAGCCCTCGACGACGTCGGCCTCACCGCGACCGGGTCGGTCTTAGCGACTGTCGCCTACGCCGCCCCAGAAGTCCTATCCGGCGCACAACTCGACGGCCGTGCAGACCTCTACTCATTGGGCTGCGCCCTGTTCGCTTTGCTGACTGGCCGGCCACCGTTCTCGTCGGCCAACGGAATGGCCGCGGTGATGATGGCCCACCTCAATCAGCCCCCACCCAGAGTCACTGATTACGTGCCCCACCTGCCGCCGGCGCTCGACGCTGTCATCGCCACCGCCATGGCCAAGGATCCCGGCGGACGCTTCAGCTCAGCGAGCGCGCTGGCTCAGGCCGCACACGCGGCTCTTGCTTCCAACCAGTCGCCTGCCGGCCGGCACTATGACCTTCCCCGGCCCGCGTTGCACCCACCGCCTGCGCAGCTACCCGACACGAAACGACGCCCTCCGCGGCGGACGTGGCTGCTGGCCGCCAGCGCAGCCACAGTCGTACTGTTGGCGGGTTCGATCACCGCGGTCACCGTGACCGGCCGCGACCACCGCACCGCGCCAACCGCCGCCATCTCATCGCAGATACCGGCACAATCCACGATTTCTTCGCGAGACGAAGCTCCCGCCGCCCCACTGGGGCCACCGTCGAACGACGTGCAGCCAGCCGCGTTGCGAGAGATCTTGCTGACCGCCGATCAACTCAACCGCATCACCGCGCACGAGGTGGTACTGGAACAAGAGTTCGGGACCTTCCTTGACGACTCCACCATCGCCGAGCCAGCTAGCTGCCTCGGCACCTGGGCTCCCGCCCAACAGCGCGGCTATGCCGGCTATGGGACGACCGGCGTTGCCGTGCAGTTCCTTCGCGCCATGAACCGCAGGATCACCGAAGATGGCGTGGTCCAGGCGGTTGTGTCGTTCCCCGATCACATGGCCGCGGTGGAGTCACTCCAGCAGCAGGAGCGCCAGTGGCATGCCTGCGCTAACCGGTCAATCACCTTCTCTGCCTCCGCCGGCGGCCCTCAGACCTGGGAATTCGACCAAGCCCAGGTTCTCGACGACACCGTGACCTCCGCCGCCAGACTCAGTGATGGCACCGCCGTCTGCCAGCACGGCATCAACGTGCGCGGCAACGTCCTCATCGATATCCGCCAATGCCTGCCCCCAGGCGGCAACGACATATCCGCGCTGGTTACAGCCACAGGTGACCGCGTACCCCGTCAGTAGCACAGCCAGTCGTAGCATGAACTGCTACCACCACCAGGAGGTCCACTCGAGATGACCATCCGCCGGCACATCAGTATCGGGCCTCTTGTGGTCACAGCCATGCTGATCACGTCCTGCAGCCCGTCGGTGACGGCTGGACATCCAGTCACCGAACACACTTCTACCCCGGCACCAATTGCCGCACCACCGGCGCCGCCACCGGCCCCCGGACCGCCGCCCCCACCGTCTGACGAGGATCAGATCCGGCAAACCGTGCAGGCGTTCCAGGACGCCTACAACACGCAGAACTGGGACCTCTACAAGCAGCAGATGTGCCCAGCGATGCGCAATCAGTTCACCGACGGACCGGTCATGGACATACTGAAGAAGACCCGCGCCGACAGTGGAATGACCAGAGCCAAAGTGGGCGCGGTGCAGATCGACGGAGACACCGCGACGGTGATCCTGGAGTCGCAGAACGAGGCAGCAGGCAATCTTGCCCCAACCCTCCCCTTGCAGCGCACCGACGGCTGGAAAATCTGCGTCCAGTAACCGCCCGCACACAGCCAGCACCAACCCGACCCTCAACGGGCCGCGACCCCCGCCGACATTGAGCCGGCGAGGGCCACAATCCGCAACGCAGCTACCCGGACGTCGGGCCGCCCGGCCCCAAGAGGTCCAGGACGTCACGCGGTCCAGCAGCCAACAAGACCCCGTCGCGCAGCAGCGCATGGCAGCCCGCCGAGGCCGCACTGGTGACCGGCCCGGGAACCGCCGCCACCGGCCGCCCCAACTGACGGGCCCAGCATGCCGTGTTCAGGGCGCCACTGCGAGCTCCGGCCTCCACTACCACCGTTGCGGACGACAGCGCCGCCACCAGCCGACCGCGGGCCGCAAACCGATAGCGCGTTGGCCGAACGCCGGGAGCAAACTCGGTCACCAGCAGGCCCCGATCACCGATTCGGTTCAGCAGCGCTGCATGGCCGGCGGGATACGCCACGTCGACACCGCCGGCCAGCACCGCTACCGCGGTCCCGTCGGCCGCCAGCGCTGCCCGGTGCGCCGCACCGTCGATACCGTAGGCCCCGCCGGCCACCACGGCCACGCCGGCGCCGGTCAGGCCACCGGCCATATCCGCGGCAAGATGCTCGCCATAGCTTGTCGCAGCGCGAGTTCCGACAACCGCGACTGCCCGGCGGGTGATCTCATCGACGCGGGCGGGCCCGATCGCCCACAACGCCAGCGGTGGGACCCACTGCACACCAGTCTCACCCGGCTCCCCGTCGAGCACCGCGAACGCCTGCGACGGCCATTCGTCGTCATCCCTGACGATCAGTCGGCCACCGCAACGCTCGAGTGCCGCCAAATCTTCGGCTGCGTGATCGGTATGCCGCCGCGCATCAGTTGCGGCGGCCAGGCCCTCGGTGATCTCACCCTTGCGGACTCGCTCGGCTGCTTCCACCGGACCCACGCGACGCGCCAATTCCACCAGCTCCGAGCACGGACCGTCGCTCACCCGAGACAGATATGCCCAGGCCCGCAACACAATATCGTCAATACTCACTTCCATCGCCCCTTCCCGGGCTCACACCTCGGCTACCGACCGAGGTGACCATTTTCTTCAGTGTGCCGGACCTGCCCAAAAGGGGCCTTGTCCGACACCACAGAACCTACAACCGCCCACTGACAACCCCCACCCTGGCGCAACCCACGGCTGTTCGGCAAGCCCGCCAAACACTGGCGCTATCACGCGCCCGGCCCCCGATAGTTGCGGCCTCACCGCCGACACGGCCCCGCAACCCCGGCGCCGATAGCGGTGCTGCCCTTGGCGTTTTCCTGCCACCAACTACTCACCTGGCGTGTTGTCCTGAATACAGCCCGACCAGACGCTCGGGCAGATTCGCAACCAGCCCAATCTATTTGGGTTGGCTCGCCACGATAGGAACAGAGACCACACGATGCCCCGCGCCGACGCCGCAAGTGATCACGCCGAAACCAGCCCCACCGAAGCAGACTTCCAACACCCGAACGAAACCCTGATCTCATTCCAAGACAGCCACACCGACGAATTTGGGCAGCGGCGCTTCTTCGCCTTCTGGATCGCCCACAACATCGGACCCCACCTCAACGAGCACGGTGTGCGGGGGCAGGTGTTCTTCACCAACATCGACACCTTCATCGCCCGCGCATCCCAGGAGGGCCCCGTGCGGATCTTCGCCGACCCCGCTACCTAGGCTTGACCACCATTGCGCCTTTGGGTGAGCGCTTCATGTGCGCACGTCCGGGCCAACGGTGAGCGGTGCCTGGCCCGCTAGCCGTGCGCCGGCGAGTTACTGGACTCCCAGTCCGGCCGCGTCGATGCGGCGACGGATCTCGCCCAAGTTGACGCTGTCTTCGCCCAGCATCGCCCACGTCTGCCATCCGTCCAGCGCCGCCTCGACGGCGTCGAACTGCACCTCGGGCCTGCTGATGGCCAGCTTGCTGCCGTTATCTACCCGTCCTGCCGAGGCAACGACAGCGACAAGCTGGCCGGTGCCGTCGAAGGGCTGGTGAGCCCCCGGTGCGGACCAGTTGCGTTCGAACCGCAGTTGGCGAGGTATGCCATCTGCGGGGTCGATGAAGTCGTAGGCAAGCCCAAAGTCGATATCGGCCATAGTGAAAGTCCTCCCATCCAAGTCTCAACCGTGTGGGCGCGCCGCCCCTGGACCCGAACCGCTCTCGCGGCCAAGCAGGGTTCGGGGCAGCCGGCGGCCCGTCTGCTAACATCGCCGATCCAGTCCGCCAGCGTGTTGATGTTGTCGCGAAGGCGAAGAACCGCAGCGAACCATGGTCCCACGACACGACCAGCGGCGATCGCGTTTGGTTGCGCTTCGATCGTCTCGGCCAGATCCCGCACTTGCCCTTCCTACCTGTGTGACGCCGCAGCGGCGGCTTCGTAGAGGACGTGGGCGACCCCTGCCGGTGCGCGGTCAGCGTGCCACTCCGCCCAGTACCGAAGCTCCACGGCTTGACGTCCTCCCCACGGCTGAAGCCGGGGGATTCCAACCTGGTCATGCTGCAGGTGCAGCATTTCGGGGTTGGAGCAGTAATTCCTCGCGGTTTCCTGCTGGTTCCTGCTTCAACGGCCCCACCACGCCCGCGGGTGTGGTGGGTTCTCGGCAGGCGGTGACCGCAAGCCCTGCGGCCAGGATGTTGACGGCGGCGTTGACGTCCGCGTGCACCGGCCCGTAGTGGCAGCTGGTGCACCGGAATACCGCTTGGCTCTCACGGGATTTCGGGTCCACCTGCCCACAGGCTGAGCAGCGTTGCGACGTATACGCCGCCGGCACTTTCACCACCAGCGTCCCGGTATACCGGGACGCTGATTGCAGTGCCAGGCTGAACTGATGCCACCCCTTGCCGAGGATGGCACGGTTGAGCCCGGACTTGGCCGCCACATTGCGTCCGGGCTGATTGAGGGTTCCTTTCGCCGATCTCGTCATCTGCTTCGTTTTGAGGTCTTCCACGGCCACCAGCGCATTGCCGACGGTCAGCCGGTGCGCACTCTGGGCGCAGAAATCCGTGCGGCGGTGACGCTCCCGCGCCCGCAACCCCGTCAGCGCGGCGCGGGCCTTGTCCCGGTTACGACCCCGCTTAGCGCTGCGAGACAGGCGCCGCTGCAGCACCAGCGCCCGGCGGCGTTCCCCGGCGGTAACGAATTCCCGGTCCAACAGCTGCCCGTCGCTAGTTGCTACTGCCACCACCACCCCGCGGTCCACGCCCACCGCAGTCCCCGGCACCGAGTGCGCAGACGGGGCCTGGCGGCCGTCATCCACCAGGAACGACACAAACCAGGCCCCACCGTCCCGGCTGATGGTTGCCGACCGGATCACCTCACCGTCCAGGAAGCGGGACATGCGGAACTTCACCCACCCCAGCTTCGGCAACTTCACCCGCCCATGCCGACGGTTCAGCTTCTCGACGACCATCTTGGAGCCCTCAGGGAATCGGAACGCCGGCGACCACCAGCGCCCCGAACGCCACCGCACCTTCCAAGTGCCGTGTGTACGGCACGCCTTGTCCAAATCCATCAACGTCTGCTGCAGACAATGCCCCGGAACGTCTTTGAGCCACGGATGCTCGGTCTTGGCCTCGGCAAGCTCGCGGGCCTGCGGCCCGTAATTCATCCACGCCCCACCGCGTCGGTATTCACGACGTTGCTCCAAGCCGGTGTTCCACACCGCCCGACACACCGACCCGATCCGTTCAGCGAACATCTCCTGCTCGCCGGTGAACTCGACTCGAAACCGCCTACCCGTCAACATGGCCGGCTCACCGGTCCTTCTGCGACTCGACGTAGCGCTTGATCACCGACAACGGCGCACCACCGACCGTTGCCACGAAATACGAGTTCGTCCACAACGACGGCAGCCGCGACTTCAACCACGGAAACTCCTCGCGCAGCACCCGCGATGAACGACCCTTGATGGCCTTCACCAGCTTGTGCACCCCGAACTGCGGATCCACCTCCACCAACAGATGCACGTGATCTGGCATGGTCTCGCACTCGATCAACCACGCCCCCTTCTCGGTGATCACCTCGCCGATGATCTCTTTGAGCCGGGTCTCCATTCGCCCGCCGATCACCTTCCGCCGGTACTTCGGGCACCACACCACGTGATACGCGCACTGGAACGCGATATTCGCATTCGTCCGCAACGTAACACCCACACCCGACAACACTAGACAGCTCGCAGCTATCTACTATGCTCAACACGCCGAACAACCCGAGCCGTGCCACCACAAACTCGACCTGACGCGCTCACCCCCACCAGCTAAAGCCGGGGGTCCGCCGCGCTACGTTCCTTCCGATCGCCGCGGCGGCCTCCGGCCACGCCGTCCATGCGGAGGAGACGTTCAGCACGGCGGGCGATTGCCTCAGGTGCGCAACGATCTCCATGGCGGCGTCGATGGCCTGGTCACTGTCGACACCGGTGGTAGCGGTGACGACAAGTACCAGCTGTTGGTCGCTGTGACCGAACGTGTCCATCAACAGCCGACTTGCCCGCGACGACTCCGAGGCCGGGTCGTAGAAGCCGCCCGCTGAAAGGCTCTCGGCCACCGGCAGCCCAAGGAGCGTCGCACCTATCACGAACAGCACCGCGATCCCGATGATCCGCCGAGGCGCAGCCAGAGCCAGCATCGCTAGCTTTTGCAGCACGCTGTTGGTCCTTTCAGAGGGGTGCTTGCGAGGCCTGCCTGGCCGCCGTCACGGTCGACGTTTCGCAGGGTGGGGATTCGGCGGCAGCTTGCAATGGCTTTGCTCCGCAAGCGATTCCAATCGGTCATGCGGGTATCGCTCCGACGCCCGGGAGCCGGGAGGGGGTGGGTGCGGCATCGATCGCCTGCCAGAATCGTCGCACTCGTCCAGCGAAGGTGTCCTTCGAGACGCCGAGCAGCGCGCCGGCCTGGCGGTAGGTGAGGCTGCGATGGTCGCGGCGCACCTCGGCCGCGGCCCGCAGGGGCTGAGCTACTCCGTAGGCCGTCAAGTCGCCGAGGGCCGCAATCCTTTCGGCCTCGCGGTCGGCGGCCCGTTGCGCCCGTGACTCATTCTGCGCAACCAGGCTCGCCAACGAATTGCGTTGGCCTGCACCGGTCTCTACGACAGCATTCGACAACGGCGTCATCCCCTTTAACCCCTCATCAATCAGCTCAGCACACCGGAATCCGTAACTTTGTCTGCAAAACGCGCGACCACGGCCGAATCGGTCGAGCCGAGACTGATATCGGTAAACACCACCGCGCGGGGTCCGGTGTGCGCGGGAACGCGACTGGCCTATCCGCGGTTCTTGTCGCCGCACTGGTCGCAGGAGCCCGCGGTCACGTAGTGCAGCCCGTCTCGGCTCTGCGGGCAAGGCCAGTCCGCACCCGCCAGGTAGCCCTCCCACACATGGATGAAGTGGCCGACGTCATCACCCTCGTATGCCTCATAGGCTTCGACGAACTGGTAGAGAGTGACCTTGTTGTCGCCTTGACCGGCCGTCATTGCGGCACCACCACATCGGCGATCTGCCCGTCGTTGAGATGCACCGTGATCCGGGTTCCGGCCGGTGCGTCGATCTCGACGTTGATGCCGGCGTGACAGCTGCCGTGGTGCGCGTACACCTGGACCTCGTCGACGAGATCCGCGCGCCCTTCCTCGCTTGGATCCGGTGGTAGCGCGTTGCCATTCCAGCCCATACCCGTCCCCCTTCGTCTGTGACTCGTGTTCGACGCTAGGGCGCGCGGCCAATCACGATCGGCGGCGACACGAAGGATCCCGGACTACTGCGCTGGATCAGCGGGCGAACAACAGGTTCCCCCGAGTCTTGCCAACCTCGAAGACCCGCCCTCATGCCGGGAGTTCCAGCTGCACGACTCCTTCGTTGCGGGTTGTCACCTGCGCGGTCGGCCGTTCTTTTGCACGGGCGGTTCTGCGGCTTCCACGGGTGCGGGGCAGTCCGGGTGGTGCCCTTGGGTTTCTGGGTGCCAACCGCAGTCCGGGCACCGATGGATGGCGATGAGGTGGCGGCGTGGATAGGGCAGCCACAGCTTCGTCGCCCCCGTCGAGCGTGCGCTGTGAGTCGGGGTGCGCCGGCTCGCTGTTGTGGGCGTCATCGTCACCTGCTCCTCTGGTCGTAGGCATCGACGCGGGGCGTCATGAGACGCCGCCGGCTAGATCGAAAAGGCTTGGCTCACTGATCGCCCGGTTGGACCAGATGACTTCCGTCCGGACTCGCTGCGTCCCGCTTTGTCCGGTGGCCGACTGAAATTCGATCCGGTCCCAGTCGGCCAACGCGCGGTCGTACAGGTCGCTGGCGTAGCCGCTGAGCACCACTGCCGCGCGGGCCGCACGCAATGCGTCCAGCAGTTCCGCGTGTTGCGCTGCAGAACCCATCTCCACGCTGTAGTTGCGAGTACGGGTGCTTCCGAGGTAAGGCGGGTCCACGTACAGGCATGCAGTTTCCACGGCTCCGTACATGTGGACCACCTCGATGCCGGGCCGGCACTCCAGGCTGACGTGGTGCAGTCGCTCAGCGGCGGCTGCCATCCGGTCGACGTAGGCGTCCAGGTAGTCCGGCATCGACATCGATGTACCGGCTGGGGCGATGTAGTAGCGCCAGCCGGTCTTGCGCAGCGTGCCGGTGCGGCCCTGGCTGATTCGTACCCAGGTGCAGCGCGCACGCTCGAGGTCATTGGGTCCCGGGCCCTCGTAGGCGTGGTCGTGTTCTAGTCGCGAGTGTGGGGTCAGGGCGCAGATGCGCACGAGTTCTTCTGGGCGCTCGCGCAGCATCCGCCAGAAGTTCATCAGGTCGCCATCGAGGTCGTTGACGGTCTCTAAGCGGCTGGGGCGCTTGGCAAGCAGAACCGACATGGAGCCGGTGAACGGCTCGACGTAGTGCTGGTGGGCGGGCAGCAGGGCGACGATCCGGTCGGCCAGTCGTGTCTTGCCGCCGTAGTAGGCCATCGGTGGGGCGGTCATGTTGCCTCACTGAGGTGATCGCCGGCGATGAGTGGGTGCGTCATGCGCCGAGCTTCGAGAGGATCTCGGTGGCGATGCGCACCAGCTGGTCACGTTCACCGACGAGGACGCTTTCGGGGCCATTGATTCCAATGCCGATGACGTGGCGGCCGCCGACGCCGATGACCCCGTAGCCGAGGGTGTCCTCGGTGTAGTCCGGATCATCGGGGGTGATGACACTGACGAAGGTGGAGTCGGTGACATCAACCTGTGTTGGGCAGTGAGCCATGGCGTCGTCTTCTAGCTGAGGGCGCCGAGTAGGTCACCGGCCGCGGCGGCCAGACTGGCGTTGATGCCGTCGCCGGGTTGCTCGTCCTGGCGAGAGATGTTGCGGTCGTGCAGCGCAGCGGCGAGGCGTTCCACTTTGTCGCGGTCCACATGCCAAAAGTGGGCGCCGACGGGCCATCCGGTCCCGTCGACAATCTGCGCTCGGCTGTACAGACCCATCGCCAATCCCCCGGTTTCGAACGTGGTGTTCTCCACGTCGATGGTGTCTTAGCCGGTTCCCCCGCTCATGGCTGCGACACGCCAGGTGGGGTACTTCCGCCCGGAAATGGGCACCGGGCGTGGTGGGTTCAGCGTTTGACGTCGGGACGGCGGCCCTGCTTGGCGGCCTCGATCACCCGCAGGCGGGACTCTTCGGGGACCTCGGTGTCTCGTCGCTGCGCAATGAGTTCCGGTGACAGGCCGAGTGCGCCCAGCAGTCCGAGGAGCTGCTGCTGGGTCAGGACGCCTTCGTTGAATTCGTCGATGGCGATGGCAAGCGCTTCGATCGTCGCGCGCGCACCGGGCGGGTAGTCGGCGTACTCGTTGCCGGCCCACGACAGTGGTTCCTTGATCTCGCGGTGGACGCGGTTGATCGCGCCTTCGACGTCGCGGGAAAAGAAGGTGATGGTCCGGCGGTCGTCGTCATCGAGACCGGTCGCCTCCAGGGCCTCCAACGCCTCGTCGAGCCAGGTCTGCAAGAGCGCCAGCACACGGGAGCGCTGCCGGCGGTCGAGGAATGCCACCGACCGCCACAGTGCCCGAAACTGGGCGGTGTAGCGGCGATCGTTTTGCCGGGCCGGCACCAGGTGCGCCCGCAGGATCGCGGCCAGAGCCGCTGGAGACCGTCCGAACTGCTCGGCGACCCACTCGGGTGTCACTCGGGCAGGAAGCCGGCTCTCTGCCTCCGATACGGGGTCCCACGGGTACACCGCAGCCACACTACGGGCCGCCGTAAGCGCAGCACTAGTCATGCCACCATTGTGCGTGATCAACGACCCCGTTTCAGGGCGGCGACACCGCGGTCACCGCAGATGCGGACCCAAGTTCGGTCCAGACACGCGAGACAGTGCCCCGATTGCAGACCGGGGTGTGCCCTACCGTTAACTTGCATCAAGCGAAGTTTAGAGAAGGGGTCAAAGTGCAGTTCGTCATTCGTGAACTCGCCGACGGGCCAGCAGATCTGCGGGACCAGCTCCCAGTCACCCTGAGCGCGCTGAACCCACTGTCGTCCTCGACCAGCCGCCAGCAGTTCTGGTGCGCCCAGCTCGAGCACCCGGTGAAGTATCGCTTCTCCGCGCAGAACCGGCCCGATGGCATGGATCCGGAGTTCGTCGACGAGGACCATGCGGGCACGTTCCTCTGGGTCTATGTCCTGGTACTCACCAATCAGAGCTCAGCGGACCTGCAGGCGGGGATGCGCGCGATCACCGCCGACGTCGGCTACGTCACCGATCTCTCGCTGGGCTCCGACACCTCGTTTGACGGCGACAAGGTCCGCTGGGTCGCCGAGGCACAGGTTGACGTCGAGGCCGGCCCCGACTCGGCGCCGGCCCCGCCAACGGACACCACGGGTTCGGGGGCCACCGGAACCCTCGGGACCTATGTCGACAGCCACGTGCAGCTCTACCTCACCCAGCTCGCCGCCCTCGCGGGTACGCAGTTCAGCGATGACATCCCGCGGGCGGTCCAGATCTCCGAGGGGCAAGATCCGCCGGCAGGTCGGCCGGCGTACGTCGTCGCCGGAACCCAGCTGCGCTATCACACGCTTTCAGCCACGACCAACAGTTGGGGCTGGCGAACAACCGACGACCCCGATCGGCTCGTGTACTGGATCCTCGACGACATCGTGCGTTCCTTGGCGTACCGGTGGGCGACCACCGCGCCGGCGGCGACGCTGCTGGACGAGCAGGGCATCAACACTCTGCTGTGGATTCCGTATTGGCTCACTCTGCTCGCAGCACTGAACCCCCAGTGGCGTAGTACCACTGAAGCCGCGATCAGCGAATGGTCGCGCCTACCGCAACTCATAGCCGGGCACGCGCCTGTAGCTCAGGTGACCGGTGAGAGCGGGCCGTAGACCTTCATCTGCTCCGGCGCAGAGGGCACGGTGGCCGCTGCAATCCCCGCAGCGATCGTCGCGTGGCTGGCGTCGAACGCAGCCCTGATCTCCCTAATGCGCGCTTGGGCGAGTTGGACCAGCGCGGTCTTTACCCCTGCCAGCTGCTGCTGCGTCCAGGTCTCCTCAGCGGCGCATCGCTCTGAGTCGGCGTAGGCGCGGTGGTAGTCGGTCGTGGTGGTGTTCATCGCGTTCTTGGCTTCCACGATGTTGATGCTGCCCAGCTCCAGCCAGCCGGCGATGTTGGTGTGGCGCGTCTCGTCGTCGGTGTGGGCCCGGTGCCTATCGACCAGCACAGCCCCCAAGGCGCTGCCGGCTTCACCGCGGAATTCCGGGTGCGTGTAGGACGCCGCCGTGTGGGTGTGGTCGGCGGCCGCGCACATGGCGTGCGCGCAGGACCTTTGGGTAGCGGCCTCGCGTGCGTACGCGGTCTCATCGGGCTGGGGCCAGTGGTCTCCGATGATCAATGCTGTCTCCGGCAAATCGACCGGTTCGAGTGCTCCCACGGTCATCTCCTCGGTGGTGAATCGTTCAACGACTCCAGTTTATGGCTGGCTGTTGGGGATTGAGCTTCTTCGGGCTCGTTGTCGCCTGGACTCCAGAGCACCAAGGCGGGGAAGGCTTCTGGTGGAAACCAGGTGCTGGGAACCGATTCCGTGCTGCCGGGGCTGAACCACTGCTCGTCGAGTTGCCACACAAGGCGGTCGTTTCCTCGCAGAGCTTCCCCGCGGAACTGCACGGCGGTCAGGTTCGGCACGCAGGCCAACTCGGCGGCGGTGTTGATCCGCCGCTCAGGGCGCCCACCGGCAACGTCAGCGTCGTGGTCCATCAGTTCGCTGCAGCACCGAGCCGCATCGACGACATCACGATGTCGTTGACGTCCTCGGCGCTTAGTCCTGCAGCGGTGTTGGCCGCTTCGGACATCGCCTGCAGCACAGACAAGTCGGTGTGGCGAAAGCCGGGGTGGTAGCCCGGCTGGTCTTCGGTGATCAGCGCCTGGTGATACACCAGCACTCCGTCGACATCTTCCGCGAACGATTCGTTGACGTAGTAGGCCTTGCGTGCCATGTGTTTTCCTTCCAATTGGTGTACTGCGGCTGTGTGCGGCGGCCCGCACTGCGGTCGGGGTCGGTGTTATAGGAACCACCGCTGTTCGATGGCGCGGCATGCCCGACACAGAACGTCGGGGTCGCCCTGGTTGGGGTCGTCAAGGAACGTGCAGTTGCTGGCCGTTACCGTGTGGCCGGCCTCGGGTGGTTGATCGCCATAGATCGACCAGCGCGTGGATGTCGAGTCCATGGTGTTGCGGCTCATGATGAGCTCCCCGCCGCGCAGCGCTCGCAGCTGGCGAGATATCGCTGGGTCGCCTCGTCGAAGTGCGCGCTGTCGGCGGTGGCTGCGCAGTGCGCGGCGTGGCAGAGGGCGGCAAGCTGGTTGGCGCTGATGTGGCTGTTCTGCGCGTGCCACAGTTCGGTGATGGCTTGTTCGGCGCCGCGACGCGCGGTGGGCGGTGAAGCATCCAGTCGCGCGGACGCGGCGACCAAGGCGGTGTCGAGGTGGTAGAAGTCTCGTGTTTGGTTGACCATGCCCTGTTCTCCCCCTTGGTTTGCCGATTCGCCTTGGTGTTGATTCGGTCAGTGCGTGCCGAGATGGTGGTGCAGTGCGGCGGCCGCGGCGACTGCGGTCGGCCCGTGGCAGCAGTGCTGCAGGGTGCCGTCGCTGAGTTCGAGTTCGGCTTTCCATCCCGTCAGGGCGGGCTCGTCGGCCAGAGTGGTGTCGCGCAGTACGGCTACCCCGGCGGGGAAGGCGGTTCCCAGTGCCTTGCCGGGGCCGATAGAGATGATCGCTGCGTCACCGTAGGTGTGGGCCAGCTCAGCGAGATCCGATGCGTAGAGGTCCGCCAGTTCGTCGTGGTTCATGAGTAGTCGTCTTCCTCGTCGCTGTCGATGCACAGTGCCGGATCGTCGTTGGCGGCCGGCTCCAGGAGTTCCGCTTCGGCTGCCGCTTGCGCTGAGAGGGCATTGGGATCGAGTTCGAGCAGCGCTCCTTCGTAATCTGCGCTGTCGCAAAGGCCGTTGTAGCTATCGTGCGTCTTGTCGTACTGGAACATCTGCGGGTTGGGTGTGCCGTCCCGATTGTCGAGGTTGATCATCTTCAGCGAGTTGAGCTCGCAGATCGGCTTGTCGAGGTCTTCGGGCTCCTTGACGGCGAACCATTGTCGGCTGTAGAGGGGGCGGATCCGATTGGAGACGTTGTCGCGGTAGGACGTCCAGGATTCGCGCAGGCTGGCGGGGGCCTTGGGATCGTTCACGTTCATGCCCGGGGTGTAGCCGTAGTAGCCCTGGAACTCCACGACGGTGGCGGCTTCGGGGTCGGCGACAAGGCCGCGTCCTGCCGCGGAAATCCGTTGCCCGAGTCGGCGTGCCCTGTCCTGCAGTTCACGGGGGAAGGCTTTGTCCAGAGTCATCTTCTCGGGGGGGCCGAGGGAGATGATGAGCTTGATGTTGCCGCGGGCGTCGCCGGGGATCGTCTTGGAGTAGAGGTCCTGGGTGAGGATGGCGACGTGGACTCGGAATTCGCGGCCTTTGCGTAGGACGTAGAGGAAGTCGGCGATGTACTCACTGTCCCTGTCGGGGTTTCCCGCGTAGAGGCCCTCGATGTCGCGGCGTACCGAGGCGAACTCGTCGAGGATTACCAGCCAGGGGACGAAGGCGAACGGTTCTGGGTGGCCGGCGATCTTGCGTTTCTGGGCGATCACCGCGCGGCGGTTGATCTCTTCGACGATGGCGTGCATCAGTCGAACGTGCTCGGCGGTATCAGCGGAGATCATCACGACGTTGGCGATCGAGCCGAGGCTGGCGTAGTCGGTCTTTTTTCCGTCGCAGATGAAGATGCCCCAGCCGGCGGCCCGGTACGGTTCAAGCACGCTGCGTACGAAGACGCTCTTGCCGGCACCGGTGCCGCCGATGGCCATCCAGTGCGGATATTCCGCCGGGGAGTATTCGAGCGGCTCGTTGAGTTCGTTCACGCCGAGCCGGAACTTGAACTTGTGGTATCCGGCGATGGCGTCGGCTGCGCTGGCGGCGATCGTCTGAGGTTCGGGTGGGGCAATGAACTTTGGGAAGCTGGTTTTCCGTGTGGCGGTGACGGTGTCGCGCTTGGGATCGACGTCGAAGTCCCAGTCTCCGTCGATGGTTTCGAGCTTGTTGATCAGGATGGTTGCCTGGCGTTTGTCGCCGAAGTACCCCGGTTTCTCGGCGACCAGCTTGAACCCCTGCAGGGTTCGGTCTTCGTCGAAGGTGACCGACCCTTCTTGTAGTCGCAGGGGGAGGTTGTGGGAGGTGACGACCTGCACGATGCGGTCCAGGTCGCGGTTGCCCAATGTCGTTGGTGTGGCCGTCGGCATGGCCGCTGCCGGCAGCGGCGGCAGCGGCGCGGGCGTCGTCGTGGGCGGCGCGGCCACGGTGGGCGGCTTCTCCAGCAGCAGGGCTAATCCCGCTGCGAAGGCGGGGACTCCGGCGAGCCACAGCACTGAGGCCGAGTCCCAGATTTCTGGGTGCCCCAGTCGTCCCCACAGGTAGAGCAGCAGGCCAAATCCGATCAGCAGGAGGCAGCCGCCTGTCATGCTGCGACTGGGCATCTGCCAGTACGCCTTTGAGTGGTCGACAGAGGCAGTGTCGTATGTCGGCTGGCTCATGCTCTACCGCGCTCCTCAGTCGCCGGTTGGCGGCGCGCTTGTACGTTCATCAGGTCACCGGACCTACGGGCAGGCACACCTGGTCGAACCAGCGCTGCGCCCAGCGCGCGTCCCCTAGTGCGGTGTGACGGTCGGCGCCGGGAACGGGGACTCCGCATTGTGCCGATGCCTGTTCAACGTCGTGGGCTGGCATGTGGCCCTGCCGCAGTAGGAACGAGTTGGCCAGGTCGACGACGTCTTGGGGTTCGTAGAACCATGCGGGGCGTAGGCCATGGTCCTCAAGCATCCGTTCCAGGCAGTCCGTGTCGAACCCGATGTGGATGCCGTAAACGGCTGCCTCTGCGGTCCATTCGTGGACCAGCTGCGCGGCAACTGCTTCGCGGACGTGGTATTGCCCTGGGTGCAGCGCTGCGCCGAAATGGGGATGGCGGGTGTAGAAGCCGGAGATATGCAGTGATCTTGGGTTTGCGGTCTCGATGTTGAGGTCGTCGATGTCGACGAAGATGGTGATCTCGCGCTGCCCACCGTGGCTATCGCGGCGGATCATAGCGATCTCCCATGCCTGTTTTCCGCAACCCTCACTGTCCGTTTCGGTGTCGAGAAACACCACCGCCGACATACCTTGACCCCCGGTCCCCCACGCGCTGCACACCCCAGTCACGGAGGTGCCGTGTTCATTGTCGGCACAGGCGTCCTGCGTTTTGGCGGCTCGACGCGCCCGGGTACCGGTTTTCAGCCCAGGTTGGGTGCACTGGGGCGGCAGACAGTTGTTCGACGTCGGCTCAGCGTGGGCACCTTCACCCCGACACAGCACGGCCGCACTGTCGTTAGCTGGGCAAAAATGGGCCGAGCGGCGTTATCCGACGGTGAGATTCCAGCGGCCCAGCCAGGGGCCGATCAGTTCGGCGATCAGCAATCTTTGCCTGGCCATTCGAATGATGATTCCGACTGCGGCAGCAGTCCCATCCTTTCTCATGACGAACACCGGGCCGCCCGAGTCGCCTCGCTGGATCGAGGCCGCGAACTTCACTTTGGATGCGCTCACTTCGACGACCGGCCCACAGTCAAGGCCACTGACCGCGCCCAATTTGCAGACAGTGTCTCCCTCTGAGACCGTCGACACCCATCCAGAGACCGGGATCCGGCCATCGATTTTCCCGGTTGCAGCAACACCGTTCGCCAACTTCAAGACCGCGATATCGGTGGCCTCGCCCTCGGCTCCCTCGAACTCGCTAACGACGAACTCCGCCACTGGCACTTCTCCCCCAGCATCTGCGTGCATGGTGAGCCGGCTCCCGTCACCGTGCGCGCAGTGCCCAGCGCTGAACAGCACGGGATGGCCGCGGCGATTTCTCGCGAGAAATCCCGCCGTGCAGTCGCCTTTGCCGACACCGCCGGCGGTCCTGGAAGTCACCTTCGCGCCCGGCCTGAGCACGACGCCGGCGGTGTCCGCAATTGCGGTGGGAGCCAAGGTCAACAACGTCGTGGCTATGGTGGCCGTGAACGTCGTCGCGGCGACTCGACGCATTCGTTGCCCCCTGGTCTCGGCGTGTCTTTACCGCACTGTATCTGCGACCGTGCGCGGTGAGCGGCTGTTCAAGCAGCCGCGCGAACCCGCAGCGAAGCCAAATTCGGTGAAAAAACGGGGGTTCCGGGACGGCGCGCCCGCCAGATGGCCTACCGCGACCATAAACTATTCCGTATGAGTTCATCTTCGTCGGACGTGACAGCGGCACCGGCCGCGAGGCCGGAGATGGTCGGCGCATCGATGTTGGCACCCCCGGTGAGCGCGGGTCCGATCACGGCATCATGCCTGGGCGGAGTGCCTTTCATCGGCATCCAGGGGCCTGTCGATCACTTCAGCGGCAAGAGGCTGGCACAGTGCGTGCGCACAGCTTTGACGGAGCTTGGCCTGACGATCGACCCTCCCGAATAAAACACTCGACACTTGCGTTAAACGGGTGATATATTCCAATTATGCGTAGTGATGCTCCGTCCTTGATGCCGATCTTCCGCTCGCGCCACCAAGCCGAATTCCTGGCGCACCTGCTCCAACACCCCGACGTCGAATACACCCTGTCCGAACTGGCCCGCATCATCGACGTGCCCCTTTCCACCCTGCAACGCGAAGCCGACCGACTCGCCGACGCCGGCCTGATCCGCGACCGAAAGCAAGGCCGCAACCGCCTCGTTGCCGCCAACAGCGCCAACCCGGCCACCGCACCCCTGACTCAACTGCTGAGCCTGACCTTCAGCCCCCTGCCCGTCATCGCCGAGGAGTTCAGCATCGTCGCCGGCACCGAGGCCGTCATCATCTTCGGGTCCTGGGCCGCGCGATACGCCGGCATCCCCGGCCCTCCTCCCAACGACATCGACGTCCTGGTCATCGGCACCCCCTCACAACTCGACCTCTTCACCGCCGCAGACCGCGCCCAGGCCCGCATCGGCATCGAGGTCAACCCCGTGCACTGCACCCCCGAACGCTGGGCCACACCCGGTGACGACCCACTGATCATCCAGATCCACCAGTCACCGCACACCACCGCCTACAGCGCGAACGGACAGCAGCCATGACCAGCTGGGCCCTCGGCCACGAACAGATCGCTCAACTCATCGCACGCGGCGACCTCGACCAGATCAGCGGAGACGCCGCCAACGGCGCATACCTGCTCGCCCAGGCCACCCAGCGCCTCTCCAGCGCCCGCACCGTGCTCGTCGACGACCCCATCGGGGCCTTCGAACTCGCCTACGACAGCGTGCGCAACACTGCCGTCGGGCTACTCAATCAGCAGGGTCTGCGCGTCAAGAGCAGCGGCGGCCACGCCGCCGCTTGCGATGCCGTCCGCGCGCAGTTCGGCCGCGAGTTCGACTTCTTCAACGCCATGCGCCGCGTACGCAACAAGCTGGAGTACCCCCGCGACCCTAACGATCTGCAGATCACCGCCGAGGAAGTCCAACAGGCGATCGACTACGCCCACAACACGCTCGTGGCCGCCGAGCAGCTACTCCCGCAGCTCGGGATCTGGTCCTGACGCCGCATACCAGGACAGAATCAACATTCACTACAGGGCGATGCACAGAATCTCACGCCACCGACGCATAGCTACCTCACGAGACCGGCGCCCGTCGTATAAACTCCTGTTTATGGCCTACGCCAAACAGCCCACGCCGGAGCAAATTCCGGTACTCGAAGAGCTCCATGAGGCGTCTGTGCTGCGCAACCTGGCCTACCGCTTCTACCTCCGGGTCTTCACCCGCGCGCTACGCGCCGGCGTGGGTCCCAGTGTCATCGCCCGCTACGCGCGGATCAGCCCGCAGGCCGCTAACAGCACCCGCAACCGACTCAAGGCGCTTCCCCCGGATGACGACGCCCCGGGCTCTGTCGACGAGGTCCTAGAGCGGATGAAGCGAGACCTTCCTCCACGCTCTAAGCAGCCGCCGAAAAGCAAATAGTCGGCAGGCGACGAACCCCGGCCCTTCCACTCCAGCCGGCGGCCGGGCTCTCACCAGCAGGTCAGTCCAGCATCGATCAGCCGGTTGGCATCGTTGACGTAGGCCGCCCGCACATCCGAGGGCTGACGCATCCATTCCCGACCGTGCCGATGCGCCAGCACCGCGGCGATCGCCGTAGCGAACCGATGACGCCGGACCCCATCGACTGCCGGCGGGCAACTGACAGCGACAGCCGGAGCGGGCGGCGACGGCGCCGGCGCCGGAACGCCGTGCAGCTGCTCGAACTGCCGCATGTACAGGCGCCGGGCCTGATCGGAAACGCTCACCGCGATCGACACCCACGCATCCCAGTCCTCAGGATCGAGGTTCTCCATCTCCGGCGAGACAGCAACCCCGCCAGCGTGCCCCCAGCCAGGATGGCGAGCCGAGACGAAGTCGATCCACCACTGCATGGCCCGATCGAACTCCGCGGCCTCGACCTCCAGTTCCAGCGAGGGGAACGGGCCCGGGTCGCGGTCCTCCCACAGGGCCGTCATCCCTTGATCGATCAGCGCCGCAGCATCCCGCAGATAGTCCGCTCGCCCGTTGTCGGACAAGGAATCCCAGTGCCGGCCATGCCCGGAGGCCAGCCGCGTGGCAATCGCCGATTGGAGCACGCGGCGCTGCCCTGTGGCCGGACTCATGCTGTCGATGATCACGCGACCATCCGGCGGAACTCGCCCGGCCGCAACGGGCTGATCTTCACGGTCTGGCCTGACGACGGCGCTTCAACAACCTGGTTGTTGCCGATGTAGACCTGGACATGGCCCGGCGGCCGACCAGCCGAATTGGGGAAGAACAGGTCCCCGGGCCGCGCCTGCGCAGCACTGACGGGCACGCCGGCGGCATATTGAGCCTCAGAGGTGCGCGGGATTTCGTGGCCTGTCGACTGGTAGGTGAGGTAGCGGGACAAGCCGCTGCAGTCGAAGCCGATCTTCTTGTAGTCGCCGGCTCGATCCGCGGGCCCACCACCATCGCTGATGCCCTGCGAGGGCCCGTCGAGCGCCCCTCCGCCCCACGCGTAGGGAGTGCCCAGGGTCCCGCGAACCAGCTCTTGCAGCTGGCCGCCCTTCCCTGTCAGCGCCGCGCCCATGGGCTGCGACGCGGGCCCGCCGGTGGCCATCAGCTTGCCGAGCAGCGGCGAGAGCGCCCCGGCTGGTCCCAGCATGGACTGGATCGGCGCGGAAGCTCCCGACATGGGCATGGCGGGTATGGACGGCATAGACGGCGAACTGGGCGCGGTCTGCATGGTCGGCATGGGCGACTGGTACTGGCCGGCGCCGGTCAGCTTCGCCAGATCCGAGGCGCTCAGACGCGGAGCGTCCACCCGGCTGGGCCGACCGAGGCCATCTCCGCGACCGGCACCCGCACGATCCTTGAGGTCCGTGTCCACCTTGCCGGCCCTGTTGCTGTTGGCCCTGTCTTGGTCACCCAGCGCTTCAGCACCGGCCTTACCGTTGCGCGACGTCTCCCCGGCACCGTTGAGAGCCTGTTGGGAATTGTTGACCTGACCGTCGACTGCCGCAGCGACGCTGGGGTCCAACCCGGACGGGCTCAGCGGCAGGGAGCCGCCGGCGGCGGCGAACTGGCCACCGAGCTTCGCCAGCGTGCCAGCGGCTTCTGCGGGGTTGACCCGAATCTCCGGAGATGTCATCTGTGCACCGTGCCCTCGAACTTCACCGTCGCCACGGTGGCTCAGATGTTGGCGATCTTGGCGGCGTTGGACTGTTCCTGGTGCTCAATCCCGTCAGCGATCTTGATCAGGACCTCGGCGTCACGAGCGACGTTGGCCTTGAGCAGCTCGATGTTCTTGACCACGTTGCCGTTGGCTGTCCCCAGCGCCTCCAGCAGCGGCGAGAAATACGGCGCCGGACTCTGATCGATCGTGCCGAGGGCGGCTTCGCGCTCCGTGGTCTCATGCACGCTCTTGGCGTCGAGCAGCACGGAGTCGATCTCATCCACCAGGCCTTGCAAGGTTGCCGCGGTGGTACGCAGCGTGTCGGGGTGCGCCTTGATTTCCAAGGCATTCGGCTCGCTCATGCGTATTCCCCCCTATTAGGTCTCGTACGAAATCAAGATTATCTGACCGGTCATTCCGTTTGAGTGCGTGGCGCGACAGGCGCCCTCATTGTTTGGGGCGTTCCCGCGGCGGCAACCGCCATTGGTGCAAAACCGGGATTTGCCTTGGACAGGTAGGTGATCCAGCGGATTGTCCCGCCGATGACGAATAGCAGGCCCAGCAGTGACACCAGGGTGTGCGCGTCAACACCGACAGCGGGATAGGCCAGCGGGAACGCGACGATGTTCGGCTGGCCGGCCGGCGTTGCGATGTTGAGCAAAACCCACACGCTGGAGATGGCTGGGACGTAAGCACCCAGTGCCCAAACGATCAGAGCAAGAACAATCGCAGCCATCCACCACGGTCGGCCAGTCCCACCGGTACCCATGGTTAGTCAGCCTACGCCGCCAATACCGCCATTCCTGACTGCAAAATCCCGCTGTTTAGGCGTCTTTGAACAATTCGTTGGCCTCGCGCTCCTCAGCGGAAAGCGTCGCCGTCACGGGCTGTGCCGCCATAATTCCATCGCCGGACTTGCGGGCACCCCCACCAGCCTGCGCCCCCGCGGCATGCGGCGCCATGCCGCCTCCGCCGTAGAGCCCTCCGTTGCCGCCGGCCGCGGGCGTTACAGCCAACTCAGATCCCTTGGCGGCCACACCGGAGAACACGGGCTGGCTCCGCGCCGCTGGACCGGAGGCACCCATGTAGGCGCTGTGGCCCATCATGGACCCGCCCAGGCCGCCACCGAAGCCTCCAGGCGCGAAACCGCCCGCCGCCCCACTGCTGGAAACGAGACTGCCTTCAAATCCGGACGCTACTGGCCCACCCATGCCGAACGCGCTCGCATCGGTGGGGTTCATCCCGCCGCCGAGACTGGAAATCAGCGACTGGAACGGAGACATCAGCGACTGCGCGGGCCCGCCGAGCTGCCCGCCGAGGCTGCTGACCTGGCCCAGTGCTTGCCCGGGCATAGACATGAACTGCCCTGCACTGCCCATCAGGCTCGACATCTGCGACGACATCGGCCCTTCGGCGGCCGAGCCGGCCTGCGTGGCTGCTCCCACCGATTGGCTGAGGCCTTGCATCGACCCCTGGCTTGCCGCGCCGATCGCGCCCTTGGCTGCCGCGCGGGCAGCGGCGTCGCCCAGCCCGGCGGCCGAGGAGGCCAGGGAAGCCAGCGGTGGCGGCGGGCGGGTCGGTTTGGGCAGCGTCGCAGTGGTGACTTCGCCGTCGTAGGTCATCATCGTCGAGGCGTTCTGGCCCCAGAATTCGGCGTATTCGGCATTCAGTGCGGCGATGAGTCCGGAGTTGCAGCCCATGAAGTTCGTGGCTTCTGCGACCATCTCCGAGATCCGGTTCTGGTTGACCTCGGGCAGCGGGATCATGGAGGCTTCGCCGGCGGCATACGCAGTGGCGACCGCGGTGCAGGCTGCGGCGTTGAGGGCCGCGATCATCTCCATTTCGACGAGCCATTCGCCGAATGCCATGGCTGAGGCGGCCATGGCGGTTGGCGCCTCACCCAGCCAGTTGATGCCCATGGTGGCGACCTGCGCGGCGAACACGCCCATGGCAGATCCGACCATCGCACCGAACGACATCCACATTTCGGCGGAGGCCATCCAGGTAGCGGGCCCGGTTCCAGCTTCGTAGCGGCCAGCGTTGATCTCCGGGATATAGCCGCCCCAGGGTTCAGTCGGCACTCACTTGCCCCCTTCGTGCTGAATCACGCCAGACCCACACGTCGCCCTGCCCCTCAGGCCAGAGACTTCGTGTTTGCCCACTTCAATCGTGGGAACCGCACACCAACCCTCGGCGACAGTGCCCCTGTTGCGAAGCGGCCTAGATCAGGCTCATCGCCGCGTTGCCAGCATCGGTGATCTCCGTGCCAGCGCTGGAGGCGAGGATCGCGCCGTTGAGTTCCATCATCTGCTCAATGCCAGCGAGGAAGTTCGTCGCATACGTTGCTGAACCGGCCTGCTGCTGCCCCATCGCCAGCGCGGATGCACTCTCGGCGCCGGGCGGCATGATGGCCATCGCGGTGGCCTGGTTGGCGGCGCAGAAGGCCCCCAGCGCGCCCTGGATCCCTTGCAGGACCCCGACTGATCCGGCGACACCCGCGAAACTGGTCATCCCGACGACACCCATTGGTTTCCCCTTCCCCGAAAACGAACTGGGCTCTAAGTACGTTCACCACAATAACGCACCGTGGTCCCAGAACAATGGGTTCCTGTTGCAGGTCGCCCTGCTTTTTAGCGGGTGACTATATCGTCGGGATCTGCCATATCGATGCCGCTTCGAAGTGCCTCGATCGCCGAAGACACATTCTCAGGTGTGGCCGGCTCGTAGTTGACCCATTGCCGGCCATCAAGACCACGGACGGGATAGCTGACCACAGCCCCTGTCTTCGTCCCGCCGAAGAACATCACACCGGCCGCGTTGGACTTGGCGGTTTCAAGACCCGTCGAGGATCGTCTACTGGCGGTGAGCTGGGCCAACGCGACGTTGTCCTGGCTGAGCAGATCCCCCAACGCTGCCGCCGCTGACGGGGCCGCGCCCGCGGCCTGCAACGTTGCCACCGCTTCCGAGGTCTCTTTCTTACGAGTCTTCGGGTCGGCGTTGCGCCGGCCGATGGAGTCGGCATCCGGGGCCGGGATCGACACCCTGGCCATGGGGTATGGCGGCCAGCGGCAGCCGGGATCGAGAATGGCCAGCACGATCTTGCCCACCTGCAGATGCAACTCCGCGTCACGCTGGCTGGAAGTGGGATCGGAGTAGATGTTCATCTCCCCGCCAGCGAGAACGGTCGTGGTCACCGTGTGGCCACTGACCCCGACCAGGAACGGCACTCGGGGGATGTCGCGTACGGCATATTGCACCCCGTACTGCAGAAATTCCTCGGGCAGATCCGCAGTGACAGGCCGCCGCTCGTTGTAGAGCAGAAGCAGGCCCCAGATCGCCCAGTCGTAGCGGGTGACACCGGCGAAGAGCTCTTGCGCCTCAGGGACGAGTTGGCTGGTGCGGCCATCGACAACGCCCCACCTGATGAGGTCATCCCACAGGTGTGGCCCCTGGTCGAACACGGGCATCGGCCCCAACTCGACAGGCAATCGATCAAGCAACCCCCGTCGGTAGAGCTCGATGAAATGCCGCTGGTCGAACCGGTCCCGACCTGGACCGCCGCCGTCGCTCACCGTTGTCGCCTTCCTGCCGCGTCATTGCACCACGAACCCTAAACTGAAGTTTAGCCTTGGCGTATGGGGGTTTCGCTGCTGCTACACCGGGTTCGGGCCGGAATGTCGACGACCGGACCAGTTTTCAACATCGCGCTGCGCATTTTGGTCAGGCAACGCACCCACCTACAGCGACGTCTGGTCATGGTCATGGCCGCCGCGGCCACCATGGTGATGGCGGCGGTCATCGTCGTCTTTCAAGCACCGGTGATGATTGCCAATATCGCTGTAGCCACAGTGTTCGGCGATTCCGACATCCCTGGCTTCGCGGCTGGCGTGCCCGCCTCCGACCAGTGCGTCGCCGCCCCCACAGCCACCGCGGCGGTATCCGCTCCCCCGCCCGCCGGCGAAGTCTCCGATGACGCCCCGCCTGCCGCCAGCCCTGGTGAACAGTCACCGGCAGCCGAGACCACACCCGCAGCGAGCGCCTCGGAGCTCATCGGCCAGATCCCCGTCGGCGCCGACGTCGATGTCGCTACCGCATGGTTGCTGTTTCGCCTCGCGCACCCGGCCGAGCCCGCTGTCTCCGACTACCGCGACTTCGCCGCCGCCTACGCGATCACCCGGCAGTCAATGTCGTTGCACGCCACCGCGGTTGATGTTGCTGCCACGATGGACCCCGGCGCTGACTACTCGCCATACCTACTGTTGGCCCAGGCCGCCGTGTACCGGCTGTTGAGGCACGGTTCTGTGACGGCAACCGACCAGCAGTCCGCGGATCTCGTCCGCGGTTTGGCCGCGACCTGTGCGGGCCCCGAACGCTGGCCCCTTACTTCACGTTCTTGATCCCACTCACTGGCCCACATTGTCGACTCGTCACGCCAGTGAGCCGCGCGCCGATATGCGCAGACCGTCTGTGAAGCAGCTACCGCCCGGCGGCCGCAACACTTCAGCGGCCAGGTGCTGTCGCATGGCTCGGCGCGGCGTGACGGCCCTTAGGCTCCCGCGCGCGCACCGTGAAGATGGCTTCCTCCGCGTTCGACACCAGCCACCGGTACCGGGTTTGTCCAGCGGGCGTGGTCAACAGACACTCATCGGGGCCGGCCACGATGCCGTACTCAAGCCGCCGGGGCTGGGAGGTCATCCAGACCAGCCGCACCTGAGTGGGCCGGGACTGACGGGCCAGGCCTTCCTGCGTGCTCAACACGATGTCAGCTTCGGGGCGTTGCCCGTAGCTGGCGCCGATGCTGCGGGCGAACGCTTTCCATTCATCCCCGGGGATATCGATGTTGATGCTCAGGCCACTGGTGGACAAACGCAACAGCAGCTGTTGGCACAGTGCGCCCGGGGCAATCAGGTAGAAGGGGTCGCTGCCGACCGAGAAGTTGACGAACACCTGTGCGCGGGTCTTGGTCAGCCCAACGAAGGTTCCCACTCCCCCGGCCTGCAGCGGAACCGGGAACTCCTCGTCACGGGAAAACGACTTGCCGGGAACCGCGGAGGTCGGTGCGGTGCGCAGCCCCGGGATGGCCGCGGTCAAGATGGCGGCCTGCTGGCCATACTCACGACGCAGCCCGGTGGCTCGCACGGTTTTGAGGGCAGCAGGATCATTGTTGAGGTAGCCGAGGTAGAGCTCGGCGTGGTCGCTGCCGTCGCGCTGGCGGGTCAGACGCAGGACCTCGAGGTGGCGATGGGTGTTCAGCTTGAGCCACTCAGAGTAGTTTCCCGATGTCCACGCTGAACTGGCCGGGGTGAACACCGATGCTTGCATGGCGGAGGCACCGCAGGAGCCCCAGTGCTCGTTGTCCACCTGCTCGATCAGTTCCGCACCGACCTTCTCTTGGAAGGCTTCCAGCTCGGCCCGACTGAGCAGCAGGGCATTCCAGCCCAGCTTCTGCAGCCGCCGGCGGATGCGATCGGCCGCAACGGTTACGGTCCGGCTGAGGCCTACGGCAACACCGTTGGTGCTCTGCCGCGCATACACACTGTCCAAGGACCCGTCCAGCGCCACACTGACTTCCAGCACTGTGCTGCCGTAGAGCATGGCACCGATCGGGCCCACCGCGGTGTGGGCAATGGTCGCCGCCTGGGAGGTGTCGACGTACTTGTGCGCGAACGTCAACACACTGACGTGGTCGCAGGCGATGTCGAACTGGGTGAGTTCTTCACGGATCGCGTCGATCGGGATCGAGCGGATGGTCGACTCGTCCTCGGATCCAATGACGGTGACCTCGTATGGCTGCGGACGCAACGCGATGTACACACTGGCCTGACGCCCATCCCAGGTGTGCCCCACGTCCGACGTCGAGTACACACTGATGGGCTCATGTGCGCCACGCCTATAGGTGAACCGACGCCCCAGCCAGCCCAACAGGGTTCGTGACCGGTAGGCGATAACCCCGGTCAGCACCGCGACGCCTGCAGTCGCGCCCCCGACTTCTACGATCTGCTGGTCGTCGAGCTTCAGCAGTGCAGCGACCATCACTGCGATCAGCACGGCAGTGGCCAGGAACCACACGTTGGCGGTACCGAACTGAATGCCCCAGCGGCGATCTCGTCTCATGCGTTGTCCGATCTGCGTAGAGCGAATACGACCAGTGCGATGACGGTAAGGATCGCCGCGGCTGCCAGGAAAGTCCCCAGGGCGACGTCGCGGGCGGTGTTGTCCGGCGGCGGCGGTGGTGTCGGCTCCGGTGCTGCGACACTGGGCACCCCGGCTGCCACGGTGTCCCCCTTCGGCACGTCAGCCGTCAGCGCGGCCACCGCGTCGATGGGTCCGGCGCCGAGGGTGTTGGTCAGCCCTTCGGCCGGCGTGTGGGCGGTGGACAAGATCCGGTTGATCACCTGCCGCGCCGACAGGTGCGGATACTTCTCCCGGATCAGCGCCGCCAACCCCGCCACATAGGCGGTGCCATAGGAGGTGCCGTTCAACGGTATCGGGGCACCTTTGACCAGAGCCGCGTTGGCCAGAGCGCCCGGCCTGGGCTCGGTGGGATCCAGGGACACGATGTTCATGGCTGGCGCGGCCGCCCCGACCCAGGGGCCGGGCATCGAGTTCACATAGGGGTCGCCGGTCAAGGTGGTGCCGCCGACCGACAACAGCAGGTTCGAGTAATAACTGGGCAATGAGACCGACCTGACGCCATCCCAGTTGCGTCGATCCGAAGGATTGGCCGGGTCGTATCCCGGGTTGGGTTGGCAGGTTTGGCCGCCGGTGTTGCCCGCGGCCGTGATGACCACCGCATCGCGGACCACCGCGGCGTAGTACAGCGCGCCTGCCAGCGCCCGGGTGTCGACAGGGCTCCCGGCATCCACGCAGGCGGTGATCGACAGATTGATCACGGTCGCACCCAGATTCGCCGCGTGCACGATCGCCTTGGCCAGCGCCATCAGGTTGGCGGCGGAGCGATCGGCGTCACTGTAGCCCTGCGGGGGCGTATCTTCGGTGAACGCGGCACTGGTCTGACGGATCGAGACGATCTCAGCGCCGGGGGCCACTCCGACAAAGCCGTCGGTCGGCGAGGGCGCAGCTGCGATGATGCCGGCGATCAGCGTGCCGTGGTGGTCGCAATCAGAAAGGCCGTCGCCCCTCATGATGTAGTCGCCGCCGCCGCGAAGTCGCGGCAGTCGTGACACCGGCTGAATACCGGAGTCGATCACCGCCACGACCTGGCCGTCGCCGCGCGCGAACTTGTGCAGTTCGCTGACTCCGAACACCGCGCTGGCAGGGATCACGTCGAACTGCGAGTCGGCCAGCACCGCTGAGGTCGCGCAGACGGTGTTCTGCTTCATGTCCAGGGCTGGGGCGGGGTCTCCGTCCGGTGGGGCGATGTCGGTGGCCAAGTTGATCTCCGGCGGTGCGATCGCCTGCGCGGGAGGCGCCCAGGACAGGGCCGCGACCAGCATGCAGGTGCACACCAGGTTCAGCAGTCGCACCAGAGCAGCAGTCATCAGCGCGCCCGCGCCTTGCTGTACAGGTCCATCGCGACGATCACGAACGGCAGTGGGGTCCAGAAGAGCATGCGTTCGAAGACTTCGATGGCCTTGGTCACGATAGGGCTCACGATGCGGCGTTCCTGGATCGCGAAGATGGTGGCGACGAACATGCCGATCGCCAGGATCCCCAACGCCATCGCGCCGCGGATCGCGTTGTCTTCGGTCAAATTCGGGTCGGTCAGCAGACCGGCGCCAAACAACCCTAGGACGCTGGCACCGGCGATCAGCACGATCGCCTGCTCGAACGCGTCGTCGGTGCTCTTACCGCGAGAGATCAAGCAGGTCGCGATAACCAGCATGAACGTCCAGATCACCCATTCGTGGTTGTCGAGGCTGCGCCCGACGATCCAGCTCGTGGCCACAGCTACCGTCAGTGCGCCGATCATCAGGCCGATGCGGCAGGCTCGGGCGGTCAGGATCTGCTGCTCCTGATTGAAGATCGACGAGTTGTTTCCCGACTTCTCGTTACGCGGCAGCGATCCGGCATCGAGGTTGCCTGCGCCGTCTCCTCGCATGAACGGCTCGCCGGTGGCGGGCACGTAGGGAAGCGAGATCCGGGCGACAGCCAATGCCAGGCGCGGCGAGATGAGGATTAGCGCGAACGCCAGCGCGATCTGTTGTGTTCCGATTACCGCTGTAGGACTGCGATAGATGGTGTTGAGCAATCCGACGAGCAAGACCAGTAGGGATCCAGCGGTGACCGCGTTGTGCATTCGCAGGTGCTCTCTGGTCACCACCGACAGGCAGACCGACAGCACCAGAAGCACCGATCCGGCGGCAACGAGTTGGTAGATGCCCAGCGGCCGCGGGGTGATCACCAGTGCAGCACTCGCGCTCAGCAGATATGTGGTCATCATCAGCGGTACCGGCACGGTCTTGTACCGGTCGTCTCGCGCGGTGCGCACAAGCACGACAGCGACTGCGGCGCAGATCAATCCGAGGGAGGCCATGGCTGCGGTTGTGGCTGCCCGAAGCGCCCAGCCCGGCTGCTGGGTGTCAGCCCATATGACGGTTGCCCCGCAGATCAGCGCGACGACGGCCGGCACCATGCCCAGTGAAATGCGCCTGGCGAAAGGTGAATCCCACGACGGGAAGTGCCGTTTGAGGTAGTAGGTGATCGACTCGGCAACATCGTCGATGAGGGGAGCGTATTTCTCGCCAGGGTCCGTCTTGGTCAGGAAGAGTCGGTCGCCGTCGAGGACCTTCTCCTCGGCGAGGCTTTTCTCCTCGTCAAGCGGCTGGTCACCGAACGTGGTGAGGTGCCAGTAAGCGTCGGGATCACGAAGCCAGCTGGTGTCCTTGTTCTTCGCGTCCAAGTGCTTTATCAGATACGGGATCAGCTCGGCAATCGTATCGGCGATCGGCAGATGACTGGGCAACGGTACGTCCACGACGTGGCCCGGGATCGTGACCTGCACTCGGCAGTTGACTTGCTGTGTCCCAACCATCAGTCCTCACTCAATGTCGTTGCTGCTGTTCGGTTATCGAGCGGCCTGAGCCAGGCTCGTGTTGTTCGTCTCCAGCTGGCTTGCGGCCGGATCGATTACCGCGGCCTTGCGCCGTCCAGGTCCCCGGCGCCGCGTGGAGCCGTGGCCCTGTGCCTGCAGCCCCGCAGGCGTCGCCCAGCCGGTCGCCAGCATGGCGTCGATTGCAGCCTCGTACTGTTCGCGGGCCCGCTCTTCCTCCTGGCGCACAGCTTCGACGGCCTGCTGCTTGTCCTCCAAGGCGGCCTTGAGGTTGTCGAGCTCGGTCAGGCGGCCCAGCAGATCGTTGGCGATCTCTTCACGGTCTGTCACCGGTGCCATGGTTGTCGGTTCCCCCTCTTCGTCAGTTGTGCGCTGGGTCGGTGACCGGCTCAGCGCGGCGGCGCTTCACGTTCGGCCGCCGCCCCATCGAACGCCGGATCAGTTGGCGGGCAGTTTGTCCAGCAGGATCGCGGCGGCCTTGACGAAGCAGCGGCGAGTTGCCTTGTCCAACAGTGCCAAGGAGATGGGCCCGGCCTCCGCAATGTGCGGGTCGTAGGGAATCTCCAGCAGCTCAACCTTTTCCGTGTTGTGGAAGTGGTTGGTGATCGCATCTACGCTCATCAGCGGCTTGGCCGGCGACTGGTGATTGAGCAACACGATGGTCCGGCTGGCCAACTCGGTCAGACCACGCTCCCTCAGCCACGGCAACACTTCACGCCCGGGCACCGCGCTGTCACGGGTCGGACTGACCACCAGGATCAGCGCATCGAGACTCTCGATGATCGTGTCGTAGGACGGAGTCGCCGTAGAGGGCTCGGTGTCGACGAACACGATTTCATGGTGACGCCGCAGCTGTTCCAGCGCCTGCAGGTAGTCCTCCGGCATCAGGGGCTCGCTGATGAGCTCCCGGCGCGAACCGAGCACCGAAAGGCGGTGAGGGTTGCTCATCAAGTGCGCGCGAACATCGCTGATGGAATGCAGGCTCTGATCTTGAGCCAGCGCCTGGACGCTCCCGCCCGCCGGCTGCTCTCCCGGCACCCGCAGGCACAACGACCCGCGCGCCACGGTGTCGACGGCGACGACGCCGCCGTCCTGCCGGTGCGCGGCGACCGTGGAGGCCAAGCACATGGTCATCGAAGTCTTGCCGACACCGCCTTTGAAGGCCACTACGCCCACCGTTTTGCGGTACCGGAGGCGCTTGTTGATCTTGGTGATGTCGTGGTCGTACTCGATTTCAGCGGCACCCTTGCCGATGGGGATGCCCACCCGTGAAATGACCGACCGCCAGCCCTGTTGAGGCCCTTCCCGGCGACCGCTCTTGACCATGAATTCGCCCTCACTGGCGTGCAGTGCTCGCTCTTCGGCGTAGAGGGTTTCTGAGACCTCTACCCGGTCCGAGTAGCCCGCGGCGGGGCCAGTCAGATGCTGGGCCCCTGCCGATCCCATGCCCGCGCGCTCCTCGAGCTGACGGATGTAGTCAGCCACCTCCGGCGGAACATTCTGTGCGGGGGTGGGGACCGTCGGTCCAGCGGCAAAGGTCGGCGGCGAAGCGATTGGCGGAGCACTGATGTGCGGCGGCTCAAATGGTCGGTGCAGTTGATCGCTGGTTGCCGATGCGGCGGGTGAGGGCGTCCATGCCGGCCGGTCGGGGTCCGTGTGGTGGGCGGGAGCCGGAGCGGGCGGAGGCGTCTGCTGAACCGGGGGAGGTGGAGGCGGCGGAGCCGCTTGCGGGGCCGGCGAAGCAGGAGGCGTCGGCGCAGGAGGAGGCGGTGTCGGCGCCTGACGCTGCGGCCACGCCGGCGCCGGCGGCGGGGTGGTTCCACCGATGGATGCACCGTGTCGCGGTTCCGGTCCGGTAGAGGGCTGGGTCGGCCGGATCTCGACAGTCCGGGCGGCGTCCTGCATCTCGCGGCCCAAGTGGACTCGCTCGCTTGAGGCACCTCGGTCGGTCGTCGGGCTGGTCTGCTTGGGAACAGGAGTCAATGGGGTGGTCTGCTGAGCCGAAGGCGCGGATTCGCGACCGGCGCTGGCGGTTCCTTCTGAGCCGGTCAGGGGTGGGACGCTGGCTCCGTGGCGGCCACTCGACGAGGGCGCCGAGGCCGATGGGCTGTCACTGACTGAAGGGCTGTCGGGCCGCTTCGGTGCGGACTTAGCGGCGTCGCCAGAGTGAAGACCGTCTTTGGCAGGTTTCTCCGCCGGGGGTGGCGCGGTGGCACCGCTGCCCGTCGTAGCAGCTCCGGCGGGTTTGGCCGAGTCACCGGTTTTACCGGAGCCCTGCGCCGCAGGAGATGGACCACTGCCCGAGGCGGCGGCTCCAGTGGCCGCCTTGGGCGTGTCGCCTCGGTCGGCAGTCGGTGCGGCCGCGCCCCCGCTGGTCGTCGAACCCCCGGCCGGGGGGGCCTTCTCACTGGTTGATGCCGCGGGCTCGCCCGCCGCGCGGCCTGCGACGAAGGCGTCACGCAGCTTCTCGACCTCGGCGGGGTCGGTCTGCGAGGAGTCGAATTTAACCATCAGTTTCCCGCTTCCGGCATAGGGAGTCATTCTTACGGTGAAGTTTACAGATGCGTGGGGGGTTCCGGTCAAATAGCATCGCCGAAACCCACTCCGTTTCGCCGCTCAATCCGATTCTTTCCGTCAGGACCGGTGACAAACACCAGCTGCTCAGCCGACTCATCTTCATCAGAGATCGTCACCGGCGCCGCCACGCCGCGGGCCCGCAACAGGTTGCGATTATGCGCCAAGCGCTGAGTACGCGCCGCAGGATCTAGTAGCGACCGAAACTCCCGAATCCCTGATCTCGCCGGGACCGCTCGACTGGTTGACGCTACAGGCGGCATGGACTCGACCGTGCCGAAAGTGGCCGATCCCACCGCCACCTCATCCGGGCCCGGTGCCGGGCGCCCATTTAGCGCCGCGACCTCGGCCTTCATCCGCGTACCCAGGGCATCGAGATGCCGCCAATACTGCGAGATGGCGCTGTCAAAAGAGTCCTGCTGCCCGGTGTCGGGCGCCAGCACCGGCATGCCGACCGCAGGCGCCGACACCGCGGGGTCACCCTGCACAAGCGCAAACGGCGCCGCGGCCTGCCCGATACCCCCACGGAAGTAGATCGGCATCAGCCCGCCGGCCCCCTGGGGGGACGGGGAGATCAGGTCAGCAGGCGTACCCGGGCGACCGATGAGCGTCCCACCATCTGCCGTAACGACAACCACCTTGTCGGCAGGATCTGTTGCCGTGGCGCCGCGATGGTCGATGACCTGGCCCAGAACAGACGGGGCACTGATGTCACCGCCCGTGATTCCAACCGGTGTCCGCTCCCCCTCGCTGGGGTTATATGTGTCGGCGCGATCAGTGGCTGCCCGAAATTCAGGGGTATCCGCCACGATCATCGGTTGAACCGAGGCCATCGCGGCTCCTTTCTCACTGCCTGCTTCGCCCGCGGAACTCACGTACTGACGCAGGCGCTGATACTGATCCACCGCCCACTGCTTGGGCTGATCGAACGTGCCTTCCACCGCCGTGCCCAAGACGGTTGTCTGGTTGTTCGCATACATCGCGGTCCAATATTTCGACCCCTCGACCCGGTCGCGGAACAACTTCAGCACTGTCTCCATGTTGGCCAGCAGCACCCGCAGCCACTTCGCCGTGTAGTAGTAGGCAACCCCCATCAGCACGATCTGCAGCCACGCCGGCAAGAAATGCGCCACCGACACGACCAGATAGATCAGCCAGCTCGGCCCCACCCCGGCCACAAGCCACAACCCCAGCGCGAACAGCGCGTGCGTGGCGCAACGAGCCAAGGTCCGCGACAGGGGGTCAAAGGCCCGCCGCTTGTTCATGGCGACCACCGCCACATACACCGCCCCCGTGAGGTAGATGACGGTCAGAGCGAGTTGGTTGAGAATGTGCAGCGTGACCACGACGGCGAAGTAGCACAAGCCCACCGCGAATCCCACCGCCACCAATGCGGCCAGCGCATTCGCCGGGGTCGGGTGAGCACCGGCCAGCTGTTGGTGCGTCAGGCAACTCGGGTTGGACCCGCCGGCATTCATCGCCTTTGACCACGCCTTGGCGCATTCGCCACTGAGGTCACCGCGATAGTTGATCAAGAAGGTCAATGCTCGAACCGAGTCGGTGATCGCGGTGTTCACCCGCTCGCCGACACCCGCGTCACCACTGGCGGTCAGCCATCCCGCGACCGCCAGCACAACACCAAGCACCTCACGGATGAGGCGAAACGGGTTCGATGCCAGCACCGCGACAACCCCGAGCAGCAGGATCCCCGCCCAGATCCGATCCCACTGCCGCTTACTGACTTGCACTGCCGAACCGGCCGAGCCGCGCCGCATGAAGACGTTGAACGCCAAGAGACTGAAGGCGCCCATCGCCAGCACCACTGGTGGGATCACCTCGTAGACCCGCCCCGTGAGCGCCCCGTAGACATTCGAGAGCGGCTCCAGCCACGCGTCCGGGTTCAAGATCGCGTTGATCAGGGCCACCGCATGCGCCGAGATCACCAGGAACACCAGGTAGCCGAAGTCGGCCAGCATCCCGCACAGCTGAGACATGAGGCTGAACGCCGACGAGTTCAGATTCAGCCGGTAATTGGCCAGCTTCCCGCCGTCACGGTCAACGAGGTTCAACCAGCCGATGAACATCGACCCCACATCATCAGCGTCGAAAGCGCCGGCCGCCGCCGGCGCGGCTCCGCCTGGCACCGTCATCGCGGCATCCCGACAGCCACCTCGGCCACCGCGCCGGGAAGGTCGGTTTCCCGGATGACGCGCGACGCAGTTGTGTCGGCGTACTTCCGGCGAGCAGCCAACAGCTGGGGCAGGCCCTTGAACCTGCCGATGTTGTTGCCGTCGTTGTACCAGCCCTCCCCCGCTCGAGACGGGATCGGCATGTTGTTGTTGTCCGGATCCAGCGGCGAGGTGTCCGTAACCATTCTGTCCACCAGCCGCTCGGTGGGCGGCATGTCACCATAGGCCAGGGCCTCAGCGGCATTGGCACGCGTCTCCTGACCCAACAACACCTTGCGTTTCACCAGGCGGTAATGCTCATCGAAGTCACTGGCGAGCTGCGCCCCGGCGATGAAGAAGTTGTTGGCACGCCGACCGACCCTGTCGGGACGCTCGATCAACTCCAAGAGCACATCCGAGCCCTTCTGGAAGTGCATCTCGTCACCCACCAGGGCGCAGGGCTCCTTGATGCCACCGAACCGAAGAGTGGTCAGCCGCGCAACCGCCGTGTACGCCATCGCCGCGAAACGTTGCGGCTCGGTGGGTTTCGAGTTCTCGCCGCGGTGCACGTTGAGCTTGTGCGTCCGGAACACGACCGCATGCGCGCTCGCGTTGAACGGATCGTGCTCGCGAACCGCCCCGTCGATGATCGGATCGATGAAAGCGTGGGTGTAGGGCTGGCGCGCCCAGAAATTGAGCTTGCGGGCCAACTCTCGTGCTGCGTCGCCGACAACCGCGTGCTCGAGGTGGTTCATCAGCGCCCGGGTCGAGGCGATCCCGAAGCTCTTTCGGTACCCCGGCTCGACGGTCGCCGACAGCAATGTCGCGGCCTCAGAATCAGATTCCAGCCCCAGCAGCGGCAACCACAGGTCCAGAAACAGCCACGCCGCAACGTCCGGAGCGCAGCACTTGAGCACATCCATCGAAACCCGATGGCCAAGCGCGTCCACACCGCCGAACACATCGATCACCTCGGTGCTGGTCAGCGTTTGGGCGAACACCATATATTCGCCATGGTCGGACTGGTCGATGACGTGCGCGTAGCAGTCGGTATCCATCAACCAGGCAAGCATCTCCTTGATCAGGTACGACTTACCCTTGTTCTTCGCCCCGGAGACCGTCGCCGACGCATTGCCCTTGTCTGAGGCGTTGAAGATGTCCCAGTGCACGATCTGGCCGAGCGCGTTCTCCTCGTTGATCCCGATGGGAACCCCGATAGCATCACCGATGACCGTGCGCCGCACCGGAATATAGGAGGAGAAGAGGCGCGCAGTGGTGGTCTGCTTGATCTGCTCGACGACCGGCGGGCAGCTGGATCCGGGCATCATCGCCTGCCACATGTCGAACTGGCCGCCGACCGGCAGGTACGGCGTGAAGTCGTGTTTGACGAAGTGCGCGTACAGTTCGGCGATTCGCTGTTCCAGGAATGGCCGGTTCTGATGGGCGAAGCTGAACATCACGGCGACCTTCATCCCGCGCGGGTCGCGTTCGGATTTCGCGGTGTGCCGGAAGTTACGCATCTCGCCGCGGCGGTCGGCGAACTCCTCACCGTCGAACTCGTCGGTGATGTTGGCGTTGGCTTCGGCGTTGAGCTCCTTCATTGCCTTGCGCATCCCGCGTTTGGTCAGAACCTCTTGGTCGAAGTGGAATCGCAGAGCGAAGTCGGCGTCGCAGCCGATCTCCTGGTCGACCAAGTAGGTGAAGGCGTTGATGTCGAACCCCTCGACCGATGGATACTGCGCAATCCCCATCTGCACCTGATAGCTGGTGTAGCCGTTGGGGAAATCCGCGTTGCGGGTCTCGACGTTGGCGATCGACAGCATCCGCCCCCAGCGTGTGCTGTCGAAATTGTCGCGCAGCACTCCTGCCCAGCCGCGGCTCTTCCCCGACGGGTCGACCGACGGCTCGCCGTCGGCGACCTTGTCGACCAAGTCATCCAGTAGAGCGTCCGTATCGGCGTTCTTGTTGATATCGATCTGCGCGAACGAGCTTGGACTGTCATCGATGACTGCGCGGTCGGCCTCGGCAGGCGGCAGCTCTGGAACGGTGATGGCGCGCTGGCGGGCCCGGTCGAACACCCATCGGACGTGGGCCGGCGTTGTGCGGATCGGCCGGAATTGTCGAGGTAGCGCCTCAAAATACTGCTTCTCCAGGGAGCGGACGATGCGCTCGTCGACGCGCTGGTGAGGGTCGATGATGGCGACCGAGGACAAGATCTTGTCGCGAAGGGACTGATGAGTCGGCAGGCCGATCGACAGCCAGTAGATCCGTTGATACTCAGCGAGTTCACCGGCGTTGATCCGCGCGTACAGGGCGTTGTACTGAGCCAGCAGCGCCGGGTAGCGGCCCGGTTCCCCGAAGCCGGGGATGCCGGCAGATGCGCGCTCCATGATCAGATCCGCTGGGGTTTGGGCTTTGATGCCCAGCAGCAGGAAGTCTGCGGCGTGCAGTCGTGACAGGGCGGTGAACAGTGCGGCGTTGGCGTCCTGGCACTGCTCGATGCGGCCGGGCTGGTAGGGGTCGGTGTTGATCCCGCGCAGCAGGTAGTTCGCCCACACCGTTCCGTCGCTGTTGTAGATGAGATTGCCTATCCGGCGGGTGATTCGAGGAAAGTAGTCGCCCATCAACGTCTCCCAGAGTTGTCGATCACAGGTCGAGCCCAAGTTCGTAGAAGAAGGCCCAACTGGGTGAATTCATGCAAGTGCCCGCCGGGGTCCATGGCGTTGACCGCCCCCACCAGGCGAATTACCAGCAGCGCCCCGAGCACACCGATCGGCACACCCACCCAGTAGGACACCGCGCGCGTGACGATCACGCCGAACAGCAGTGCGCCGATCAGGCAGATCATCGACGGCATCCGCCACCGCAGTCCCAGGATCGTCCATTCGACATCGACCTGGTCGACATCGTTGAACACGCGAAACGCCTTCACCAACCCCCCTTTTTAGTCCTTGTGGGCTCGTCAGTTCATCAGCCCGCCAAAGACATCCAAGACGATGTCGGTAATCGGATACGCCGACACGATCAGGCCCAGCGCGAGCGCGAAGTGCGTCAGTTCATCGACCAGCTTCTTCTTCTGTCCGCCACCGCCACCGCCACCACCGCCCGGGCCTGAGGGTTGCCCTCCGGACTTCTCGGTGTAGACGCCGAAGACCTTCCACCCGAACCAGCCGGTGGTCACGATGCACAGGATCGCTTGGCCCTTGAGGACTATCCTCATGATCGCCCCGTTGGAGGTGCCGTCGCCGGCGCTGCTGATGTCTGCGAGGACACGCACCGATCCGGACGGGGCGTTCGCCAGCAGCGACATGGTCTGGTAGAGCAGTGTCATCATGAGATTCCCTCCCGAATTCCCTTGGTCCCCTTGCGTCAGCTAACTGCTCCCGACACACCCAACTATCTGGGGTTATCGCGAAAGTAACACGCACACAAAGCCGATTTGAGCGGCGAAACATGCCGACCCCGAAAACTTCGCCGCCTAATGCCTCCGGCCCTCGGCGCAGCTCCAGTCGGACGGAATACGCCGGGCATAGCACGTCTTCGCCCGCCGGGCCCTGGGCCGGCCCAGGCAAACCCTCAACCCCCAGTCGCGGCCGACGATCTCCGGCGTCGCATCGACACCGGCCACTGAACCCCGCCACCGGTCTGACGAGCCGTACCGCCCTGTGCGGCGCACCGCAAGACCGCGTCGGTGCATGCCCCACAAACGGCCCGCCTGCTGGGGTCCAGCGCCCACGGGCCGCCCACGGCCAGGCCCTGACCCGAAACGTCCCCGAGGCCTCCCCCGATACGGCCCGAGACAACAGCCCGCAGGCTATTGCCCTCCACGTTCGCGCCCCTGACTGCGCCCCGGCACACCCCCATCCCCTGCCCCCGCGTGCGCCCAGCCCGTGGACTGCCACACCGCCCTCAGCCTGCACCGTTGATGCACCACCGCTCCCCCACTGCGGCCCTGGTCCCGCCACAGGCTGGCCGCGGTCCCTGACCTTCACCCGCCCCGGCCCCGGCCCCGGCCTAGCTTGCGCGCCGTGTACATAACCCGGTCAGCGCTACCCCCCGCCGCCACCGAAGCCCTGCCGCAGCCCAGGCCCGAGAAAAGCCCCACCTCGCCGCGTCGCGGCCGAAGACGTGGTTATCCACGTCTTACTCTCGGCATCATGAAGGCATACATCTACGCCAGCCCGGCCGGCGCAGAGGCGGGTGTGCTGTCGCAATGCTTCATCGACTTCGCCGAACTGTCGCGCCGTGGATTCCTCACCAAGGACTCCACGGTGTGGGCGAACGCCGAGGCGCCGCACGCCAGTTTCTGGGCGCTGACCAACCGCAGTCAGTACGTCTACGTCCATCGCAGCACCGAGCCCGGCTACGCCCGCCTCACCTCCGGACGCATCCGATGGGCGCGCACGTTCGATGACACCACCAAGAATTTCGAGGTCGACCTAGATACCAAATCCATTCCCGGAGAACCCGATAAGCACCTGACATTGATCGTCAAACATCGAATGCCCGGGCAAACCGTGAAAATCATCGACGAGTCGCGACGGGATTCACAAACTGGTGGCAGCTTCACCAAGGGGCAGCTCACCGTCATCGACCTACCCGCCTACATCCCCGACGTCGATCCTGAGCCGCCCAGCGAGTTCGAGATCAACCATGCCCGCTACCACGGCGTGAACCACATGATGTCCACGCTCGACGCCGACAACGCGGACCTGGTACGCCGGCATTTGCACCTCTATGAGTTCGACATTGACGACGGCGACATCGCAAAGCTCAACGAGTACCTCGACGTCATCGAGAACTACGCAGGCCGCTACGCCCAGGTCCTCTACAGTCGTCTCGCTGAAGCCAACGCCGCCGGCGAACCGACACCGGTCAGCGCCTAACCAATCCGCCTCAGCTGCAACGGCCCCCGCTATCTCACCCGCACGAGCGTGGTGGCATAACGAGGGCCGTCAGCGCACCGTGGGCTACCGCTGGACGTTGTCCTCGTCCCAGGGCCGCGCCAAGCCGATCTGCACGACCTCGGGCTTCATGTCCATCGGATCCACGACCGCTGCCTGCCCAGGACGACGCAGGGCGAACTTGATACCACTGTTAGGCCAGATGGTGCCCTCCGCCGCCGGACCGGACAGCATCAACGTGGTGCTGTTGGCCTCTCCCAGCGCCTTGTAGAGCTTGTTCGTCTGCCGCATACCTCCGAATCCCTGCGCGGGACCCGTTGCGTAGACGTGCAAGCCAAGGTCGTTGCGCGACATCAGCTCTAGCAGCGGATCCAGCGGGGAATTGACCGAGAACCCGGCACCGGTGAACGACAACACGTTGTCGACGAAGACGAACACCTCCGGGCCGGTGTACCAGCTGCGGTTGCGTACCGCCTCAGCCGAGAGCTGCGCGCCCTGGTCGAGGCTCGGGAACCGCGGCTCGATAGCCTCCTTCACCTTGGCGACAGCATCGGGCAACGAGTTCTTGTCGGCGTAGGCCATCAGATAGCCATTCTCGGCGAGCTTCTCCTGCTCGGTGAGCAGGTCATAGCGCGACTCGATGATCACTATCTGAGCTTCCTCGGGGGTGAACTGCTGCACGACCGAGTTGATCAAGGCCCGCAGCAGGGTTGTCTTGCCCGACTTGGTATCCCCGACGGCCAGCAGGTGCGGAGAGGTGTGATCGGGCACGGTGATCACCCGCAGGTCCTCGGTGCTGATCGCGAACGGCAGATGCCGGTCCAGCGCGAATCGCCGACCAGGAACCTGCGGCGTCGACGCAGCGATCTGCTGGGCGTAGCCGTGGTAAAGATCCCAGATGATCTGGTAGTCGATCTTCGGCGGCGCCGGCCGGACCTGCACGGCGCGCCGCTCCGGCTCCGGGTAGCGTGCTTGCATTGCGGCCACGAAACGCCCGATTCCCGCCGAGTAGTTGGCTCGATTGTCGTACTTGGCCATGCCGCGTTCCTCGCCGATGGCCTCGATGGCCTCGAACTGCGGAACGACGATGCGGGCTTCGAGCATCCGGGTGAAGTCGATGCATCGGCCCGGCTGATCACTGGGCAGGCCGACCACCATGGCCTTGGTCGCGCCGGTCACGAACGACTCGTTGGGGTCTTGAACCGCCAGGTGGATGGTCGTGCCGAAGAACCGGTGCATCTTCATCGGGATCTCTGCGTTGGCCTGCGCAGTCACCACCACGTGCAGTCCGTAGCGGGCACCGCCTTCCAGCAGTCGCAGCAGTGATTCCTTGGCGCCCTCGTTGTCGGCGAGGTACCCAGTGAAGCCGTCGAACACCAGGAACATGTGTCCATACGGGTCCCCCTCGGTCGGAGCCTTCGCCCGGTCGGCGAAGTAATCGTCGAGTGTGGCCACCCGGCGCCGCCCGAACTCCCTCTCACGGATCGCCAGCACTCGGAAGAACTCTCCGATGAACCGGTTGATCGCGTCTTCGTCGATCTTCTGGGTGTACCCACCGACGTTGGGCATTTCCGCCATCTCCGACAGTTTCGCCCCGGAGTAGTCGATGATGTAGAACGAGCAGAACTGCGGCGAATATGCCTGTGCGGCACCACCAATGATCGCCTCGACCGCCGTTGACCGACCAGACCCGGCCTGTCCCACGATGCGAATGTGAGCCCCGGAGTCCTCCGGCCGGATCACGTACGGCACACGGGCGTGCTCGAACGGCGCGTCGGTGATACCGATCTGGAATTCCAGGCGCTGCGATCCCGCAGGGGCCACCTTCACGTCGGCGTAGCTGATGGGTCCCCGCAGAGTGGGTTGCCACAGCTGCAATGCTTTGATGTCCTGGAACTGCCCGATCCGATCGATGAGGGCATCCTTCATCTTCGGCAGGTCGTCGAGATCACCCACGATGGGCGCGACTTCCCCACGCTTCGCGTCGGATTCGACATCCTCATGACTACTGAATGCGTTCTGCAGGGTGAAATCAGACAGGCGGTCCTTGCGTCCGGCGCCCCGCGACGCAGCCTCGTGACGCTTCGCCGCCTCCCGGGTCGGCGCGATGTAGGGCTGCTCGACGTTGAACCCCTGGAAGCGCACCCGCTCGGGGTCGTCGGGGTTCTTGCGGGTTTTGCGCAGCGCGATGGCCTGGCCTTCACCCATCGGCAACGATGCCGCCTCGTCGGTACCGATCACGCCACGCGAGCTGCCAGTGTCGCTGGCCCGCAGCGAGATACCGAAGGTGATGTGGTTCTGAAGATCACGCAGCAGCGTCATATCCACCACCTGCGAGCACGGCCACACATGGATGCCCCAACCACGCCCGACCGTACCGATCCGGATGAACACCCGCAGCACATCAGGGTTCATCTGCATGTACTCCCGGAACTCATCCATGATGACGAACAGCTCCGGCAGCGGCGGGAACTTGTCCGGGTTCTTGGCCCGCTTTTTGCGGTACTCGACGATGTCCTTGCAGTCGTATTCATCCATCAGCAGCTCGCGCCGGCGGATCTCGCCCTCGAGGACAACACCGGTGCGGGCAACCAGATCGGCGGCGTTATCGAGGTTGCTGATGTTGGCCGTCACGTGTGGCATCCGCTCGAAGCGCCGGAATGCGGTCCCGCCCTTGAAGTCCATCAGGATCAGGTTGATCTTGTCGGGCCCGAACGTCGTGCACAGCGACCCGACCAGCCCCATCAGCAGGAAGCTCTTGCCGGAGCCCGTCATACCCTGGATAACGCCGTGCGGGCCGGTGCCACGCAACGACGCTTCAGCGAAGTCCATCTTGAACACTTCCGAGGTGACCGACTTCCCGTCGTGCACGAAGCCGACCGGGATCTCGAAGTGAGAGTCGATCGCGTTAGCCTCCCACTGCGCCCGGGGGTCCCATGTCTCGAGGTCCTTGATTCCCAGCACGTCGAAGTAGCTCTGCTTGGTGCCCGACACCTCGACATCGCCACCGCGGTCGTCGCGGGACCAATTCGGCGGCCGGAACCGGCTCATCTTCTGGGCAATCACCCTCGCCTGGGTCACCGACAGTGCATCAGCGTGAGCCAACCGCATCTGCCGTGGCGTCGCGAACTCCCCGTTCGCCGACACATGGAAGCGGCCCTGCTTGTTCGTCAACGACTCACTGGGAGCATTGAGTACGACAAACGTGGTCTGCGCCCGAGTCCACCCAGGAGGCAGCGACACATCGTGGCTCGGGGTGTCGACGAACACGATCAGGTGCGTTCCCTCGCTCGCCGACGACCCCGTGTCGGCGACGAACTCAGCCACCGACTCCCATGCGTAACGCGCCGAACCGGCCTTGTCGTTACGCCGCGGGTCCTGGTTGTTGGGCAACCACTTCATCCAGTCCCACTGCGACCGCACGCCGGCCTCGCAGATGATCCCAATCGCCAGATCGTTGGGCGAGTGGTTATAGGCCAGCGAGCACACCATCGCCCGACCCAGCGCCAGAGTGTTCGCAACGGACTTCGCCGCAGCCTCCGGCGTCGCGGCCGGGTCACCCCGGAAGCTGTAGGCCTCCTGCTCAGCCAAGCTGATCCCCAGCGGGCAGTTGGTGATGAACTTCTGCGTGCGCAGGAACCGCCGGAACGCCCCAGCGGTCACCGGCTCGAGGCGCTCTGGAATCTCGGTCCCCGGCTCAACGATGCTCGGCAGCAACTTCGTGATACCCACACCGATTCTGCTGGTGAGCCAGGCACGCAACGCTTCCGGCGCGTCCTTCTCCTGCTTGCCTGGCAACAGCTTGGAGTCCCCCGGCCGAATCGACCACATACCGGGCAGACCGGCACGTGAGGCCAACATCAACGGATGCGGGTAGGTCATCGTGTGCAGCCGGTGGATTCCCTCACCGACATGGTGCGCGATAGTGCGCTGCTCCCGCAGCTTGAGCTGATAGTTGCTGCGGGTGGAGTCGATGTCGGTCATCGGTCCGCCACCGTGACCGCCGGTGCCCAGGTAGGCCATCGACATCATCATCATGCCCAACGGCATCATCAGCATGCGCGGTGACATCTGACCGGCGCCGGTCGCGAACATCATCACCACGAACAGCAGCATGATGCCGACGATCAGCAGCGGCGCGAGCCGCAGAATCAGCGGCCCCTTCTTCTGCTCGGGCAGCGGATCCGGCGGTGGGACGTCGATCGTGGCGTTGCTCAGCTCCGGAATCTGCCGGGGCGGCGTCTTGATGGTAGTTGTGGCCATGTTCGGCTCATTCCCCCTGTGTCGTAGCCGGTTTCACGCTGTCATCCCCACGCTCGGCGCGCATATCACCCCGGAACATGGTCCGCGCCGGCCAGCGGCGTAGTACGGTCGGTGACCGCCTTCTGATGCAGGTCGTCAGGCAACAATTCGTGGTAGGTCATCGCGGCCTGCTTCGACAACGTCGAGCCCGGCGCGTAGAGCTTGGCGATCTGCCACGGGATCGGCAACGGGTCACGCCCCCCGATGCCCAGCGCGTGGACCGGCCGGTCATACTTGCCGTCCTCGTCCGGGCCGATGAAGTACCGCACCCCCGTGTCGTCGATCCACAACAACTGTTCATCAGCGTGCGACGTCGGCGACGCACCCGTCACCCGCACGAACCAGCCCTTACCCGGTGTCATCAACGACGCCGACGCCGTCACCACCGAGCCACTCGATTTGAGCAGTTGCACAACCTGATTCGCCTTCTCCGGACTCACCGGCAGCGACTCTCCGCTGAGCACCGTCGTCGTGGCCCTCAACGCCTTGGCGTCACGCTCCCACGACCAGCACAGCACATGCGGTGAACGGAACGTCGGTGCGCGGTCGGGGTAACGAGCGACATCGATATCGCTGGCCAGCGGAACAGCGGCCAGTGACTCACGGTCCATCGAAGTGATCTGGTTACTGCCGGTGTTGACCAACAGTTGCGCGACGAACTCGCTGATCGGCTGGACACCCGCCTCCAACGCCGCGTAATACTGCCGCGTCCCATCGACGGAACTGGTCAGGATCACGTCACCGTTAAGCACCTGCGGCAGCGCCGGATTGACCTGCCCACGGTTGGCGATAAACGGGGTGGTCAACGCCGGCGCCGCCGGGATCGCATTGAACAGGCCCTCAGAAATCTGGATCGCGTCAGCAGCCTGCTCCGGAGAAATCCCCAGCGCCGACCGGGTCGCCATGTCCTGGGCCCCCACACCCACCCGAGACCCCTTGTTGATCAACCACAACTGCTTGGGATCAGATGCCAGCTTCACGATCACCGCATCGTTGGGCGGCATCGGGGTCACCGAGGACGACATCGAGTCTGTGCCCGCAAACAGCGTCGTGGTCATACTGTTCGACGTCGTCAGCGACAAGTCCGTCTCGTCGGTATGCCGATCGCACACCGTCCACTTCGCCGTCTCGTCGAAACGCTGCGACAGATTGTTCGGCCCCGACGGAACCCCCATCAGGTGCCCCCGCGGCTGTCCGGCCAACGTACTGTCCTTGACCACCTTCGGCGTATCGGCCTTGCCCACGATCAACCGCGCCGACGCCAGGTTCGTCACCGGATGCAGCTCACTGTCGTACATCACATACATGCCACCGGATTTGGTGATGATCATGCTGGCGCCGTTCTGGTCGGCGCGCGGCGCGAAGAACGACATGAACAATCCGGCCGCCGGGATCAGCATCGCAACGAAACCACCGACGATGAACGTCAATGTCTGCTGCGACAACGGCGACGTCAGCCGCGACGTCGCGCGACTGCTGAACGCCTGCTCGATCTGGCGGACCAGCATCCGATAGCCCGACAGCTGAATCTTGGTCGTCTGATAACGCGGCATTTAGTGAACGTCCCCCCCATTGAGCCCGGGCCACTCCTCGGCCGCGGGCGCTGCTCGCATGCTCGACGATTCCTCGCCGAGCTGCTCGGACAGATTGTGCTTGGCCAGCTCTTTGCGAATGGCCTGCTCAATGTCCGCAGGCTCTAGACGGTCCAGTTCCTCGTCGGACAGCGCTCGCAGGTTGGCGTTCTCCAGCCGCTCGCTGCGGAACTCTTCGGCGAGCTCAATGACGTTGCGCACGAAGCGCCCGTTGCCGGCGACGTCGAGCATTTTCTTGCCGGCCGCGTTGGTGGCTTGCAGGCGCTGGGCCGCATCGACGAACAGCTGCCGACCCTGCTCCGAAAGAATGTTGTGGCTATCTTCGGCCACTCGCACAGCGATCGCCGCGATCTCCTGCGGGGAGTAGGAGTGGAACGTGATGCGACGCGGGAACCGTGACACCAGACCGTCGTTGGTGGCCAGGAGCCGATTCATGTCGCCTTCGTAGCCGGCCATGATCACGATCAGAGTGTCGCGGCGGTTCTCCATCTCGCGCATCAGCTCGGTCATCGCCTCGGTACCGAACGGGTCGACCTGCCCGGAGTTGCGGGCCTGAACGATCTCGTAGGCCTCGTCGATGAACAACACTCCGCCATCAGCCTTTTCGATGACTTCGCGGGTCATCTTGATCGACTCGCCCTCATGGTTTCCCACCAGATCCCCGCGCGACGCCTCCACGACAGTGTCCTTCGGACACACCCCAATGCCGGCGAAGAGCTTGGCGATAACTCGGGCAATGGTCGTCTTCCCGGTTCCCGGCGGGCCCGCGAAGATGAGGTGCAGCGCTTGACGCTGACTGGTCCGGCCGCGACGAGCCTTCTCCTGCTCTAACGCCACCCTGGACTTCAGCCGGCGGACCTGCGCCTTGACCTCCTCCATGCCGATCTGCTTGTTCAGTTCCTCTTCAGCCTCAGCCAAGATCGACGACTGATTCTCCGCACGCTCAGCTTGGCGAACCTCATTGAGATCAGGCTCAGTTCGCACATCCCAGTAAGCGCTGCGCTGGTTGATCAACTCCGCGGTGGTCTGCCGCAACCGCACGTTGGGATCCGACAGAGCCTCGGTGAGCTTGTCGGTCCGCAAGTAGGCCAACCCACTGTTCCAGTACAGACGCGCATTGTCCTCATCGCCGTTGGCGCGCTCAATGAGCCCGAGGTAGTAGCAGGCCTCCGCCCCCACACCCGCGTAATGGAACTCGGAGCCGTCGGAACCCACCTGCTTGCGGTCGGCGGTCCGCAGTCTTTCGATAGCGGTGACGAAGTTCCCCAGGTGCGCGTAACTGATCCCGGTGAGCAGGTAGACGATTGCCTGCAGGAAGTAGTCCGGTTCACCGAGCGACTGGTCGTGACCGTCGTATCGCACCGGGTTGACCAGCGCCTGGGCCTGATCGATGACGTCTTGCCAGCGGGCCGCCTTGAAGTAGATCAGCAACGTCGCCAGCTGGCCCAAGGGCGTCATCGCCGGGGCGGCGTTAATCACCTGCAGCGCTTCGTCGAAACGCCCCTGGCCGGCAAGGATCGCCGAGCGCCCGATGTGGACCCCGGTGCGGGTGTAGGAATCGAAACTCAGATCCAGGAAACCCATGCTGATCTTGATCGGGAAGAACTCAGTCGGGTAGGTCGTTCCGGTCTCCGCGCTGACGGCAGCCAGCATGCGCCCCCAACTCGGCATGGTCTGATAGATCTGCTCGATCAGCGCCGGGCTAGGTTGCTCCTGCATTCGACCTTCCAATGTCGCCAACGCCCGGTACAGGTCGCACTGGGCGCCGTCGAATTCCTCGACGCAATACTGAAAGGTGTCGCGGGCAGCGTCGAGATTCTCCTGGCCCCAGTACCGCAGACCATTGAGGAAATAGCTGACCGACTGCTGGTCCACCAGTGCTCCTTTATTTCCGTCGTATCGATGTCGAGGCGTGGAGGCCGTGGTCACCGCCGCACCCACATGAGCCTATGTCGCCCCAGCTGGGTAGCCATTGATAACAATCCGGCTGATAGCGATCGACTCGTCGATCTTGGCTTGATCCGGCCCGCCCAGAATGCCGGGCAACGGCCCCGTCGGCGAGTTGACCGCCGGCGGGCGCTCACTGGACAAAATGGTGCCGACGATGCGCTGCGTCGCCACATGCGGCAGGTCCAGTGTGGCGCCGTCACGGGTCGGCTTGATGTTCTGAATCACCTGCTGACCACCGACGCGCCAGTTGATCGAGGTGACCAGCCGATGCTCCAACCAGTGGTCCTGCCCGTTCGGCTCGACGTAGGCAAACCCGGGAACAACGTGGATCGACGTCACCACGACGGGCCGCGGAAACTCGATAGTGATCTGCTGCAGATCGATGTTGTGCACCCGACCACAGATCCACGCGGCACTGGCATCCGAGCCGAATGCCAGGCTCGGGTCGGAACTGCCACCGGGACACGAGTCCGCAGTCACCGGCAGACATCCCGACGCAGAGTTGGGCGCACACCCAGGCTGCAAAGGTCCCGGCGCCGGACCACCCGGCTGCACCGTCGGAGTAACGACAGCCGGCGGTGGCCCCGCCAACGCCGGCTGTTGCCGCGAGCGATGCGCGCCCAGGATCTGCTGGACCACCAGCAGCGACACCACTGCGCCCACGATGGCAGCGACCTTCACCCAACCCTGCAGGCCAGCCCAGCGTTGCTTGAGCGAGGGGCGCGTAGGCCGGCCATCCTCACCCGGTCGTGTCGCCGGCTCGCCATAGGGCCGCTCCGCCATGGGGGGTTCTTCCACGACGACAGGTTCCGGTTCGGCCACCGGGCTGATCACCGCGACGTCGTCAGGCACCTCAACCGGCGGGCGCGGCGGTGGCCGCCACAACGGGTACGCCTCATCGTCGTCGTCCTCGGGCCCAGCCAGGCTGGGGTCAGCCGCCGGCATGTAGACCGCACCGCCCGCCCCCGACAGCGACGACTCCCCGCCACCCGCCGGCGCCAGCAGCGGCGCCTGGGCGATGCTGGGGGCTTGATCGGCCGCCCAGTCCGGTTCAGCTTCAGTGTCGCCATCACCGACAACCGGGACCGCCGCCGGTGGCGCCGGCGGCGGGGCCACGATCGCCACCATCGAGTCCATCAGACCGTCCGCGTCGTCATCGGACAAGGTCCGGTTGGTCAACAGTTCGTCGACCAGCGCGTCCAGACGTGCACGTTCAGCAGCAGACATCTGCAGGGCGTCACCTGCAGGTTCTCCCGGATGGGCCACGTCGTCCCTCATGTCTTCACCGAACCGATGATGTTTCAACTTTACTTTATGATAGCGGTCCGGTCAGTCCACACCGGCAGGAAAACACACGCCGGGCCACCAGCCGATGCCACACCAATACCGAACCATCCGCGACCCCCAATTCCCGCACCAGCAGTCAGCATTCGCCGGCGCAGACCAACCACCCCGGCCATGTTCTAGGACTACCCGACCAGGTACATCAGCGCGCCGCATTGCGGGCACTCACCGGCCGGCACGACACCGCCCGGTTCGATCCGCTCCTGCAGGTCCCGGATCGGGTTCATCGCCGCCTCCGATGCGTCGTCGGTGAGGAGATGGCAGTTGTCGCACTGATATTGCGGATTGGCCATACTTCTACTCCTTCGTGACTGGATTAACCGGGGTGGTTAGCGCAGGGTGCTGACGCGTCCCGCCGCATTGACGCGGTAGGCGCGTTCACCATCGGCGCCAAGGTTCACCGCGGTGTGCCGCCTAGAGGCTTCGAGCTCCCCGGGCCCGACGAACAGCACCCCGTAGCCGCACACCGCTCGGCTCACGGGGATGTTCTGCGGGAATCTCGCCACGTACTCAGGCAGTTCGTCGCCGACGCCAGGGGTGATCTCGCGCCAGAACCTGGACGCCTGGGCTTCGAACACGGTGAACGCCCGCATGTAGCCGTCCCGGTCGATGATGCGTTGCAGCTCCGTGCCGACCTGGTCGCCGTCGTAGTGGACGTAGAAGCCTGTCCCGGCGCCGCCGGACGGCGAATCCATGTGCACTGCCGCTGTTGTTCCCATGCACTCCCCCGCGTCTTGACCGCCCGATGCTTCAACTGAACTTTATGATATTTGTCAGCGCAGTCAGGGCGGGGAGGAAAACGCATGAGGGTCCACAAGCCGAAGTTTGAGCTCACCGAGTCGGCCACGAAGTGGAGCTTCGTCGCAACTGTCGGCGCCGCCTGGGTCGCGCTGGCCGGGGTTCTGGTCCTGGCCGGGGGATTGCTGCTGCTGGCCAGGGCGCAACGGCCCATCGATGTCCAATCGGCGATCAACAGCTACACCAAATCGCAGTTCTTCGCGCAGAACTTCCTGCTCACCTGGGCGGCCGGGGATCCCAAGGACGCCGAGAAGCTCGCCTCGATGACCGCGCTGCCAGGCCAGCCCGAGCTCAACTCAAACCCCTTCACGGTCTTGTTCCTGAACCCGACCGACGTCACGGCGACCCCGGCCGGCCAGCAGAGCGAGTGGGAATGGACATTCGGGGCCACCGTGATCCTGCCCCAGGCGGGGACCTCGATCCGCTCCTACTTTCGGGTGACCACACTGGAATCCGGGGGCACCTTCAAGGCCCTCAAGTGGCCCGAACCGGTCAATGACACGGCCCGCAACTTCACCGTCGGCCCCTACTACACCCGCGGCGCCGAAGTCGGCGGCCCACTTGGCACGTCGGTGAAGGACTTCATGAACGCCTACTACACGGCCAACAACCCCGGCGTGCTGGGCAGGTTCGTCACCGCAAACTTCACCGACACCCCGATCGCCGCCTCGCCGTACACCTCAATCGAGGTCACCACCATCCTGCTGGCCAACAACAGCATCGACACCTCCCAGGCCAAGCCCGGGGCCACCGTGTCCGCGCTGGTCACCGCGAAAGCCGCGGCCAGCACCACCACCTTCCACACAGTCAGCACGGTGCTGCGACTGTCGTTGAGCAAGAACAATCAGTGGCTGGTCGACGGCTTCGAACGCCCCATGCACTTCGGCGACGTCAGCTACAAATAGGCCGCTACGAGATCGCCTCGACGTCGTCGACGAACCTATCGGTGACCTCGAACCGCCCCGTGTCGACCTCGTTGACGGTGTCGCCGATCGCCGCCTTGCTCTGCGCCTCAGCAGGATTGGCGGCGTCCACCTCGTAGATCACCTCGTGATTGCGCAGTTCGTTGACCTTCACCCGGTACCGCATGCCCTGTCCCCTTCCACCTGGTCGTTGATCACCGTGGCCACGGCGCCGGCTCGGTCATCTCCAGCAGGTGCCGACGGGTGGTGGCGACATCACCGGCCGCCCGGTGCCCGCCCTCGTTCTTCAGAAACCAGGTCTGGTAGCGGTGGTGCGACCGTGGGGCCATCACGTCCGCCCAGTTGGCGGCGTCCATCACCCACAGGTCAGTCAGGCCGTAGCGGTGGCAGTCCGCCCAGATCGCGTCACGGTCGTAGTCGGCGTTGTAAGCCAGGATCGCCCGCCCGGCCACCACCGCACGGAGTTGGTCGAACACAGCCGACCACATGGGCACACCCGGCGCGCTGACCTCACTGTCGCTGATCCCGTGCACCGCATAGGCGGCCGGGTCGATCGCCACACCGGGGTTCACCAGGGTGTTCAGCAGGAGCCTCCCCGAAAAGACGTCGATGACAGCGATCTCGCAGATCGGCCCGAACATCCAGGCCGTCTCCACGTCGAGGATCACCGCCCGGCCCGGCTGCGTCATCTCCCGGGCGAAAGCCACGGCTTGCTCCGCCAGACAGACCAGCCTCTGGTCCTCATCACTCATCTCAGACAACTCCGTGACCACTACCGATCCCCCCCTATCGCCGACACCGCCCCCGCAGCGCCCGTGAGGCCATGATGGCAGTGGGTACCGACACAATCGGCCGCAATGCCTTACGCCGGCGGGGTTTTCGGCGGCACCGGTGCAGCAGCAGTCGACGTCGCCGCGCTCCCATCGGGTGGCTCAGCACCAGGCGCCGGCGTTGCACCCGGCCCTTCCCCGGCCTCGCCGGCCGGGGCCGGAGGCAGCGTCCAATCGCCTGTCGGTGTGCGCCCCATCGGAACTCCAGGCCCGCGGTCGGTACCGAGCAGAGTTGCAGGGCCGGTGACTTCCGCCGGCGTGATGGGCCGGATGTCAGCGTTGACCCCACCGACGTGGATACTCAACAGCCCGTTGTCCCCGACCTTCGCCGACGCATCCTCGCGGCCACTGAAGTAAGTGTCGCCTTCCAGTCGCGCCGTCGGGGTCGGCCGCAACGCAGCGGTCCACGCCTGCGCGGCCATGAACACCTTCCCGCCAAGGAAGTCCGCCGGCAACAGCACCCAGTGCGGCGGCGGCGGCACCGGACCACCCACACCGAGGGCATGCCAGAACGCCTGGTCCCCACGCATAAACACCACGCCCTCATGGATCAGCACATCACCGCGCATCCCCCCGGCATTGAGCGTTCCACTGCCCACACTCCCGTCAGCCAAGTAGGACAACTGGATACCCAAAGTCCGCCCGTTGGCCGTGACAGTCCCCGACATGTTGTGCGCGCCAACGTTTTCCTTGTCCAGCAGTGACAGGATGCCGGCGGTCTCGAGTGCGGTCAGCGGCTTGGTGTCACTGTCAGCCGGCGGCGGAGGCGGGGCGACCGGGTGGGTCAGCACAGCCAGCCACCACACCAGGCCTCCCAGAGCGGCCACGAGTAGAACGCTGAGGATCGCCAGAACGGTGCGTCTGCGCACGCGGGGCTGAGGGGCCCGCCACTTATCGCCTTCGGTCAGCAATCCCATTGGTCCCACTGGACACCGCCTTGTAGTCGTAGCCCACAGATCATAAACCCAAGTTTATGGTTTCGGGGTGGGTGGGTGCCGGGAGCAACACGGCGACCGGGCTGCGGCCGCACCCGACGGTAACGCACCCCCTCCCCGTAGGGTCATCGGGAACGCCGAGGCGCCCTCCGGAGCAGATCCTTCAACGGTTGGACACGAATTGCCTCCACAACCGCTTGAAGCAGCACAATCAATGCACTGCCACCCACACCGAACGCAATGCCCGCTGCGAAAGTCCTCTGCGCATCGTGTCGAAGGATCCCGTTTCGGGCACCGGCCATCCGCCAACCCTCAGAGGAGGAGGCCGCGTTAGGCCACAGCGGAATCACCCTCTCCCAGGCAACCGCACTGTCCGCAGGCCCAAGGCCCGGCTCCGGGGTCCAGCCATAACCAGCCACCTCAGGCAAAATCGCACCGACCTGAGTCGCGAACCCGGCACCGAAATCGTCCCACTTCTCGCCATGTTCGAAACTCGGGTTGAGCGCGGGGTACTGCACGCGTGCCCGAGTGCGACTTGTGGTGACAGCTATTCCCTTACTTCCTGTGATATCGACGACAGCTGCCGCTGTCCATTCACCCGTTCGGATCGGAACACTAATCTCGACGCAATCACCTTGCGTGAATTCAGGAGCCTCAGGGCCGCGGGGCCGAGGAACCGGGTGGCACTCAACCCGGGGCCCACTGCATGAAGCTACCTTCGCCCCCGGCGGCAGCGTGATAGTCATTGTGATCGCAACATCCTGCGCCACTGGGGCATCCCAGTTGGTCCAGAGCAGTGCTCGGACCGTCCCAGGGACATAGTCAGGAAGTGGGCCTTCCCTATCCATTTCAAATCGATGCAGGCCTGCGCTCTCGCCATGCGTCTCGAACCAACCGACGCGCCACAGCGGTATCGTGCTGCGACCGTCGTTCACCAACAGAGGGAATCCCAACACGAACGGAGCTAAAAGATCTGGCTCCGTATCAGCGGGTGGATACAGCCACTTTCCGAACCCCAGGGCACCGGCCGCCGCGGCGAGCATGGAGACAATCACCAGGCCGCGGCGTTTCGGCTCCGGCTCATACCGACAGCCATCCGAAAGGCACAGGGGCTGAGGCTGCTGGACAGGGCCTCGCTTCGTCCACATTCGCGACGCGACGAGCGCCAACACGACCGCTTCAGCCAAACGCCGAAGCTTCGGCTCCACAGACAGTAACGGTGCGGGCATCCGCACAGATTCTCACAACCACGGACACATTTACCGCAGGTGGGCCGTGAACTCGTACGGGGCCTTACGCCGGCGGCGTCAGTAGGCGCCGTAGCCGGCGGCCGCCCGCTGGGCGTGGTAGGCAGCGATGCCCTCAAGGGTGTTCAAGTTGTGGCCCCGCTCGGCCTGCACGGCGATCTGGTAGGCGATTGAACAGGAGCCGTTCGCCTCGCCGTCGTAGATCCAGTTCGAGGTACCTCCGACGTGATGGCGAGCAAAGGTCTCCGCAGTCACCTGCCACAGTCCGCGACTGCAGTTCAGCGCCGCCCCGTCTGCCTGCACAGGGCCGACGGCGTTGCGGTCTTCCTTGTTGACTGCCCCGAGCACGCCACTGGACTCGCGCATGCCCTGGTTGTACTGAATATCATGCCAGTGCGCCCGAATCTGCGGATCACGAATACCGTTGTCGTCCAAGGCCTTATCGATGAGCGCGTGCATATCCGATTTGCGTAGCGGCGCACTGGCTGCCGGCTTGCGGAAGTCGATCCCACTGACCGCGATGGGTTGCTTGCCGCCGCCCTTGGATCCAACGCGTGCCCCGGCCAAGGCCGGGCCGAGGTTCGCGCCGGCGATCAACCGTGCCAGCGCATCCGGGGCCACGTTGACCATGCCCGGCTGCATGGCCGGCATCATCGGCGGCGCCGCCGCCGGCATAGGGGCAGGGGCAGGCATCGGCGCTGGGGCAGGCATGGTCGGCGGCGGCGCCGCGGGCGCCGCGGTCAACGGCGACGCCGGACCGCCGCCGCGACCCATGGCCCGTTGCAGGGCATCTGCTCCCCCAGGACCGATCCCGCGGGCCCGCACCCCTGACTGCTTATCCACGTCACCGAGCTCTTTGACGGCCCGCTTGCCCTTTCCCAGCGCGTCCTCGGTGTCGGTGATGCTGGCACGCGTGCGGTCGTGGTGATCACGCAGCGACGCAGAGATCGCCGGGTCTTCCAGCCCGGTACCGTCCGGGCGCGGCAGTCCTTGTCGCTGATCACTCAACGCCCCCTGCGCCCGACTGTAGACACCGTGGGCTTCGTCCTCATTGTACGCGATCTCAGGTTGCCCACTCAAGCCGGGTTGCGTCACCGCACCCACTCTCCTCTCACTACCCAGTCCACCGCCCTAACCCCCGGCAGCGGGACGGACCGGCTAGTTGCCGGGGGGCACCGCACCTGGGTCCATGCCCGGCTGCCCGCCACGCGGCGGCGTCGGGATGAGCCCCGGGTCGGTCGCAGCCGCGGCCGGCGGCGCGGCCGGCGGTTCAGCATGCCCAGAGGTCTGCTGGATCACCTGCTCCTCCGGCGCCGGCGCACCGTCGTCGGCGAGCCGGAAAATGCCCTCATGTGGACCCGCGAATTTCGCGACCTCATCCAGCGGCTTGAGCTCACCACGCTCGGTGATCACCATGGCCTTACCGTCCTGCTCACCCAGATAGTGCGCATTCTGGTTATTGGCGCCCATCACCACGTCACCAGGCTTGATCTCACCACCAGCGACCGGCGTGCCGATGTCCTGGCCGGGCGGAGGCAGACGGTACCCAGCCTCAGCCGCCGCCTGCCGCAGACTCTTGTGGCTCGACCCGTCCGTGCCGGACAGGTTGTGCGCCAACGCCGCCGACTTCGGATTGTCGAAAGTCCACTTCTTGCCGCCGATTTCTGTGGTGTTGGCCGCCCCGGGCGGACCACCCGGCGTACCCGGAGCCCCCAGACCCGGCCCGGGCTTGTGGGCAGCCGGTTGCGCCGCACCGCCACCGGACCCCACAACCGGAGTACCCAGCGGGCCCTCACCCGGCTTCTTGACCGCCTTCTCGTCAGCCTTCTCGGCCTTGTCCTTGAGCTGGTCATCCAGAGCCTTCTTGAGCGGATCCTGCAGTCCACGCGCCAGCGTGGCGTCATTGGGCCGGGGCATAGCACTGCCCAATCCAGGGATGCCGCTGCCAAGGCCGGGCATCGACGGCATCGTCGGCATACCCATTCCTCCAGGCATCATCGGCATGCCAGGCATTCCGTTGCGCAGCAACGACGCAAGGTCCTTGGCACCCAGGTCAGGCTTCTCACCGACCGGAGCACCCGCCGGCCCCGCCCCAGGCCCACCCGTTTCGTTCGTCGTCGACACCAGACCCGGCCCCGGGGCCGGCCCCGACTCCTGCGCGCCACCACCGGCCGACAGTCCCCCCGGACCCGCCACAGCAGAACGATCGGCGATCGTGAACGGGTCAGCAGCAGCAGCGAGCGCCTGCGCGGTGCGATCCATCGCCGCCACAGCCGAACGCAACTGCTCCGTCGAGTCACCCATCTTGGCTTCATCAACATGATTGGCCCGGAACGGAATCAACCCACTGGTCGAGTTATTGATCTCCACCCGGTTGGCGCGGTTGACCTCACGCAACGCCTGGTAAGCATCGTTAGCGTTGCCGGCACCAGCCATGAGCTGGCGACCAATCGCCGGCAACACCGTGTCCTTGAGCCCATCGAGCGCCGCCACACCCGGCTTGGCCTGCGACCACAGCCGCTGCAGGTAGGGCTCATCAGCAGCCGCAGCCGTGTAGGCCGCCTGGATCGACTCCGCCAGGCCACCAACCTTGGCCGACAGCCCGTTGATCTTCGTTGCGACACCAGCGAAGTCACTGGTGGTTTCGATCCGCGGAGACGCCGGCCACACATCATCGGGATGGAACCGGAACGCAGCCGCATTCGTGCGCACCATGCCCTGATCCATTCGGACGATCGCGGGATCGCGGTTCCCGTCGTGCGTCAACGGCAGGAAGTGCGTCCGCGGCGGCTCCGGCGCCGCATCCAACTCCGGGGCCGCACCGGGCCCGAACATCGACGAGATCAAGTTGTTGACGGCACGCCGCTCACCGGAGTCCAGGACCCACAGTGCCGCGGTCAAACCGAGCCCCAACCCCGGAATCGACATCGCCCCCGCACGCAGCGCCGCCTGCGCTGCGAGCTTGCCCGCCAGCGCCGCACCACGATTGGCCGCCAACCCACTGGCGGTCTTCTTCGCGGCCGTGACCAACGCATTCTTGGCCATAGCCTTGCCGAGTTGGTGCTGGGCGTCCTTGGCTGCGGCCTTACCCGCGGCTTTACCGGTGTCCCGGGCCGCAGTCGAAGCCGCAGACGGTGCGCCCTTCGGCCCGGCGGCCTTGCCAGCCTTCGCATCCGCCTTCGCGCCCTTATCCGACACGTTGTGCGGTGCCGTCTTGTCGTCCATCGGGCTCGGGGCCGAGCCATCCAACGACGTCTGAGGGGCCGTCTGCGGCGGCTCATGCGCCGCGCCGCCAGGGTTGGCAACAGAGTTGAGCGTGCGGTTCACCGGGTCCCACCCGACCAGGCGATGCAGCCCAGCAGCAGCACCGAACGCACCCACCGGGTCAAGCCCGGCACGCATCACATCATCAAGCACATTGGCGTGCCCTCCGGGCACGTCGTATTGCGGTGCGGACATCGACGGCGGCGCCACCTGGCCGTGCCCCGATGACCCACTCCCCCGCGGGCCAAGCCCAAAGCTGGTCATTACGCATTCCCCCCACTGCTAATGCCGCTGACTTTCGCCGCGACCGATGACCCCCGACGTCGCGATATCGGCTTCAATATCGGCACCGGTGAAATCCGGATCGGTATTCATAATAGAGTTTTTGTCCCGACTTTTACCCTGCGCCGCGCCGCCACCAGCACCGCCCATCGGCGGCATCATCGGAGCCATCGGCATACCCCCGCCGGCACCCATACCGCCGCCACCAGCCGATCCCACCGGCGTCGAGGAAACCGCGAATGGGGCAGCTCCACGGCCCGACACATCCGCCCCGGTGACAGCCCCCGACAAGGTCGGCATCTGCTGACCACCAAACGCAGCGCCAGCGGTGTGAGTCTGCCCAGCACCATCGGCGAATTCCGAATCACCGAATTCCCGGTTATGCAAACCACTTCCACCGTGATCACCAGAAGCCAACCGCGCCAGCACACCCGAGACCGGATCCTGCTCCTCGGGCGCAAACCCCGTCGGCGCGCCTGCCTCGGAAGCCTCAGCACCGCCAGGCATTCCACCACCGCCGGTGCCGACCTTCGACAACGATGACAGCAGTCCCATCAGCGGTCCGATCGCAGCAGCAGGGCCAGCCGCGGGCATACGCGCCGCCGAAGACAGATCCCGCGTCGCCGACTCGAGCCCATCGGCCGCGAGCTCCTCGCCCTTCTCAAAGTCCTTCTGCGCATCGCGCTTCTGCGCCAACAGATCAGCGAGGCGCTCGATGGCACTCTGCTCACCACTGGTTCCGGCAGAGTTGATCACCGCTTCCTGCGCCGCCCGGATCTCATCATCCGAAGGCATGGCGACTTCCCGCTGCTTCACCAGCGCCTCGCGCTCCCGAGCCGCCTGCGCTACGGCGGCCGCTGCCGAAGAGATCTGCTCCAAATGGTCACTACGCTCAGCCAGTACGCGGCGGATAGCCTCCGCGGCTTCGCCGCTGCCGTCCTCGTCGATCCCGATCGCCGAGAGCACCTCGCTCAGCGCCGCCAGGTTCGCCGCGACCCGATCCGACTGCTCAGGCACTCAGACCTCCACTCCGTTCGCCTCCAAAAGCTCCAGATAATGACTGTGCCACGCCGCGAACGCATTGATGATGACGCCGTTGAGCACATTCCTCATCTCGACGACGTCACGCTGGCAGAACGCATCAGCGATCTGAATCTCCAGGACCCGACCCCGCCACACCGACACCCCCACCTCCGGCGTGACAACATCGTCGATATACATGCCCACAGCCTGGTCAAAAGCATTCCGCCTCGCCGCGTCAGCAGCTTCGATCTCGTCGACACCGGCCAATACCTCTTGAAGCGTCTGATGCACGTTCCCAACCCCCCTATCGGTGCGCACCACGATTCATCAACTTCAGCTTAAGCGCATTCACCGCGCCGAACCCCGACAACAACGCCCACAGCCCGGATTTCCGCCGCCCACAGCCAGAATTTCCCCAAAAACCGCCCCGACCTGCGCAAAGACAGAACCAGCAACGTCCAGAAAAAACCGGGCGCGCCGCACAAGACCCCTTTGCAGGAGCCAGTAGCGCACTTTAGAATCTGCGAGCAGGGGGTATCGGGAGCTCCTCTCCGAGGCCACCACCGTTAACTGAAGGGAAGGGTCTCAAATGATCATCAAGCTCACCAGTGGTGAAATGCGCAGCATTGCCAACGCCGGACATTCCTCGTCCGTGGACTTCATGCAGACCTATGCGCAGTTCGCCAACCTCGCTGACGAACTCGCCGCGGTCGGCATGCAGGGCCTCGCCGGCCCTGCCGTGGCCGCCAAGGTCGCCGAGCTTAAGGCCAAGGTCGACCAGCACTCCGCCACCGCGCAGGAGAAGTTCCACGGCATCGGCCACTTCGCCGACATGACCGACCAGGCCGAGGCCGAGCGTCAGGGCCGCATCTTCGCCATCACCTCGCTGTAAGCACCGGCCACCCAACAGACTCAACAGGAAGAAGGCACATCATGTCGGACACAGTTCTCTACAACGGCGGACACATCGAAGGCGCCCTGGCGGGCATCATGGCGCTCAACGCCCAGGGTCAGGACCACTCCCACGCCATGGACGCCCAGTACCAGCACCTGGACAACGTCGCCTCCGGTGACGCCACCCAGGCCGGTATGGAATGGGCCATGCAGTCGCAGCAGATCCGCAACGAGGCGTCGGAGATCACCCAGATGGTCCACCGCGCCGTCATGGAGTCCCACCACGACCAGATCGGCATGGACAAGATGGCCCGCGGCTGGATGGGCGTCTGAGCCAATCCGCCTGCTCGGCAATAGGAAAGCCCCGACCGGAAACGGTCGGGGCTTTCCTCTTTGCAACGGCACCTACGGTGCCAGCCTCAGGAGTGCTTCGACCACCAGTCGTAGAGCTTCGCCAACGTAGCCGGCCGCGGACCGGGAGTCTCCACGATGCCCAACAACAGCGCTGAATCATTGGTCCAGGCCACCGTCGGAACATCGTCCGGCACACCGCACATCAACACTCCGGCCTTCTGCGAAAGGTTCGCAGTCCGCCGCCACGGCCCCGGCGACTGCACATTGCCGGGGCACACAACCGCATGGCCCTCATCAACGACGTAGGCCATCAACGCATCCAGATTTTCCTTGTCCTCGGCCAGCGCGTACGTCGCCGAACTCGGCCCATTTGGATCAGTGTTGCGGTAGCAGAACAACTTCGCGCGCTCGCCCGCCTTAGGCGGCACTGGATGGCAGGTGCCGGCGGGATAGCCACGCGGGAGGAGGCTTTCGAGCTTCGCGATGTCCTCGGGGGCCGCGGCCGGTACCGGCGGGATCGCCTCGTCGGCGGCCTGGTCGCCGTCAGATGACGGCCACAGCAGCCACGCCAACGCCAGGACTGCGGCGCCCGCCGCACCCCAACCGATCCACTTCCGCTTGCTGTGCGAGCCCGAGACCCTATAAAAGTCTGCCGCCTCGAAACTGCGGACCAAGTCTGATCGGCCCGCGCTGGCCGGCGGTCGCCGGTATTCGCCAGTGCGCCAATCGTTGTCGAAGTCCTTGGCCGCGGGGGTGGCGACCCGGGCCGCCGGGGGCGGCATGTTCAGGTCATCCCGTCGCGGCGGCACGGCCGCCCGCGCTGGCGCTGGCCCAGACTCCGTTACCGGCTCCGGCTCCGGGGCCGGTAACGGAGTCTGGGCCGGGGCCGGGGCCGGGGCCGGAGCCGAAGCCGAAGGCACTGACGGGGGCACGAACGCCTGAGTCTGCCCACCGACATCGGCAGGACTCGACAGGCTCGGGAATCCGGCTAGGGGGAATCCGATCCGGTCATCGCCATCAGCATCAGGTGATGTCATCGCCGGTACGACTTCAGAGCCCGGCGAACTGCGGACGCCCGTCCTGGATATTGCGTTCCTCCAGTTCAGAGCGGATCAGCCGAATGTAGTCCACCGCAACCAGATCGACGCCGTCCAGGTCCGGGTTGTGGCGCAGCGGCGAGTTCAGCAGGAATTCGCGGTAAGACGCCGCCGCCTGCTCGATACCGGTCCACTGACCGTCAACGAACGCACAGTTGGCGGCGACGATGCTCAGCGTGGATTCTCGGCCCCCGCGGTCATTGGCGACAACCAAGTCCACCGCGGCCTCAGGCCCGTGGGCGATGCTGTACGCCGACATCAGGACGCGCCGGCCGTGTCCGACTCGCCCGTGGGGTGGGTGACGATCGAGGACTCGTCCAGCGACGCCGTCACGTGTTTGAACTGTTCACTGGTGAAGCTCTTGGCCAGCGCCAAGGCCGCGTCCGCGTCCGCCAGGTCGCGGAAGCCACCGACCAAAGTGGCAACTGCGACACGAACACTCGGGTCTTCGGCGCTCTCGTCGTAGGTCAAACCAACCACAGCGTCATTGCCGGAGCCCATCACGAAATCGCCCTTGTCGGCGAAGAAGCTCTTGATCTCAGCCCCGACAGCCTCAATGGCCTCGTCGACAACGCCGCCACGGACGTCGTCCCAGGGCACCAACTCTGCTGTGAAGAACACCGGAATAGCCATGGTGGTTAAGTCTCCTCGATTCGTACGGTCGAGTTTAAAGCGTAGCAGTGGCCACAGCGCATTCTGCCGCCGCGACACAAGCCTCGCACGACGAAAAGCAGGACAGTCCGAGCCCTGGCAGCGGAGCCCTGTTTCAGCTCACAGCCCAGCGGAGCGGGCCGCCGTCACCCGGGTATTCCCACCGCACAAACACAATGTTCGTCCCTTGCGGGACGTCGAAAGCCACCAGCCCGCGGGTGCATTCCGAGGGCAACAGCGTCCCGGTACCGGTGATCGACGGGCTGAACGGTGGCCGCGAGGAATCGAATGGCTTGTACTCGTGGTGTTCAGCGTCGACGAGGCTGAACCCGTAGCCGGTCTTGTTGATCGGCTCCGATCCGGCACACAGTTCACCGTCGAGCACCGCCCACTGGCCCTTCTCTGCCGGGAAATCGGGACTCCGATTCGTCGGGTACTCGAACGAGTGCGGCGTGATCGTCGCCCCGGCACCAGTCGTCTGGCCGTGCCCGACAACCGGATTCAGGTCAGGGAAACCACCTTCGGAGCCGACTGTCGGCGATGCCGGACCCGCCTCGGCTTCACCGGTGTTCACGCTCGGCGTGGAGTGGGCCGTTATTCCGGTCGAAGTCCCCGCAGGGCTGCCACCGGAGCTGCAGCCCGCCAGGAGCAGGCCGCCGACCAGGACGTGGAACGCTTTCGCTTTCACGGCTTAAGCCGGATCTGCGGGCTGGGCGCCGGCGCCGCCAGCCCCGCCTAGTCCGCCGGTCCCGGCCGGACCGGTGCCACTGGTTCCCGGGGTTCCTGCTGTCCCGGCCTGGTTCCCGGAGCTGCCGCCATCGCCGCCATCGCCGCCGGCGCCGGCGAGTCCATTGCCTTGGAAGGCTCCGGCGCCACCGCCGCCGTTGCCGCCGGTCCCGCCGACGCCATTAGGCGAATCGCCGCCGTTACCGCCGTTGCCGCCATCGCCAGCGTCAGCCCCGTGCTGGCCGGTGCCCCCTCTCCCGCCGTTGCCGCCGATGCCCCCATTCCCATCGGCAGCACCGTTGCCGCCAGCACCGCCGTTGCCGCCGTCGCCGCCGGTGTAGCCAGTTCCGTACCCGTAGCCGCCGTCACCGCCGCCGCCGCCTGAGCCGCCGGTGCCGGAACTCCCCACGGCCCCGCCCAGCAGCCCGGCTGCCTTCCCGGCTACTCCGCCATCGCCACCGACGCCGCCGTTACCACCGTCGGTACCGTCACCGGGGGTGCCTGGATAGACAAGGAGCTGAGGCAGGCCGTTGCCAGCGCGGCCGCCGTTACCGCCATCGCCGCCGTTGCCGCTGTTTCCGGCAATCGATCCACCGTCACCGCCCCTGCCGCCATCACCGCCGTTGGCGCCGTCTGCGCCGTAGACGGTGGTGAAACTACCTGTAGGGATGGAGTTGAAGTCAGATCCGAAGCTGGCACCGGACCCACCGATGCCACCGTTACCGCCGTTGCCGAAAAGGCCTGCGCTACCACCGGCTCCACCTGCGGCGCCGTCTCCACTGAAGTCCCAGTAGCCCCACGGATTGACGTCGGGGCCGCCCCCGGTACCGCCGACGCCGCCGTTGCCGAACAGCCATCCACCGTTGCCACCGGCCCCGCCGGCGACGGCCACCGCGGCGTTTGAGTCCTCGTCCACCGGTTGCAGGTAGCCAGCGCCTCCGGCACCGCCATTGCCGAGCATTCCGGCTGATCCGCCGGCGAAACCTGCCGCGCCGTCGCCGCCGTCGCCGAAGAACCAGCCGCCGTTCTGGGCCGCGGCCCCGCCGATGATTTGCCCATCCTCGTTGGTGATCACCGTCGAGTCAGCACCGTTGCAGATCAGCCCACAGTGATTGTCGAAGGCGAACCAGGCGTTGATCGGGTTCAACCACCACAGGTTGTCGTTGATGTAGTCCTCCAGGTGGGCATGCAGGCCACCCTCACCGTTCGCGCCGATCCAGAACAGGTTGAACGTCTCCGCGGCCGAGACCGACGTGTCAGCGGCGACACCAGGATCCGCGGCGCCGAAGCCGACCATGTCGAGCAGGTCCTCGACACCGGACTCGGCGTGCACAGTCGCCGTACTGATCGGTGACAGCAACCCGAACGCCGCGAATGCCCCCGCTGCGCCGACGGCAGCCACCGCCCGGCCCCCTGTACGCCTACCTGTCGTCATGCTGTCGCCCCTCCGGTGACTCAACCCAACCTGACTGTCACCTTAACAATTGGTGAGCGCCCCGCTTTCTCTGGTAACACAACGCAAGCCGCACCGCTGCTCTATACGGCACCGCAGCGAGAGCAGTAAGCTGATAGCGCCTGTTGCGTTGAGCTTCAGGAAGTGAGCCCGAGACCCGGCCGGACGACCGCGGCGCTCGGGCTTCGCGCATTCCCAGGAGTCTCACAGCCCAACAGATCACGGCCCTGGCCCTCGCCTACTGCGGAATCGGCTCCAACCCACCCTCGCGCTGCAGCAACGCAATGAACTCGTCAGCGATGCCTGGCGCCGCCGCCACGATCACCTCACCGCCGCCGAGCTCCGGTCCGGGCAGCACGATCCGCGCACCCGCCTCCGCCGCGATCAGGGAACCCGCCCCGTAGTCCCACGGATTGCCCCCATGCTCGTAGTACACGTCCAGACGCCCGGCCGCCACCATGCACAGATCCAGGGCTGCCGAACCCATCCGGCGCACGTCGCGCACCGCCGGCAGCACCCGGGCCAGCAGCGCCGCCTGAGCCGCCCGATGCCGCGTCGAATACCCGAACCCGGTGCCCAGCAAGGCCACCGACAGCTCGGTAACGTCGGTGCAGCGCAGCCGTGTAGTGCCCTGCCGGCCACTGACATGAGCTCCCAACCCGAGGCCGGCTGAGTAGATCCGCTCACCAACCACGTCCGCGACCGCGCCGGCAATCGACACCCCACCAACCATGGCCGCCACCGACACCGCATAGATCGGGACGCCGTACATGAAGTTCACGGTGCCGTCGATCGGATCGACCACCCACGTGACCGCGTCGGGGCCACCACCGGACACACCGCCGGTGTCACCGCCCTCCTCACCCAGCACCGCATCACCGGGCCGCAAATCAACGAGCCGATCCCGGATCAGACGCTCAGCCTCGGTGTCGACCACCGTCACCGGATCAGTCGGCCCACTTTTCGTCTGGACCAGATCGGAAGCCAGCCTGCCGGCACCTGCACCGAACACCTCGGCACGCCGGCGCCGCACAAATTCCGACGCCTCGGCCACCAACTCCTCGGCCGTAGACCTCAACCGGGCAGGTGCACTACTGAGATTCGCCACGAGGAAATAGCAACACATCCGGCACTCTTAGACACTGCGCTTGGGCTTCGCGCTTGTCTGCGCCGGACGCAGCTGCCGCGTCAGCCAGGACCGCTCTCCCCGGACCGTCAACCCTTGGCCGGCCACATCCCGAATCAACGGCTCGCCAGCGGCGATCGCGGTACGAAGATCGGCCTCCGTGTACACCACAGCCCGGGCATCGTTGCCCGTCCACAAACTCACCGCCCGGGTCAGGTCACTCACCTGCTGATCCCAAACATCCGAATCATCCTGCGGGCGAGCACTCTTCGCTGGTCGCCCGCGCACCAGAAACTGGTCGATGTCACTGTCCAGGCTCATGCGGCCGGTCGCCGCCGACCCGAAGACCGCGGCATAGATCGGGGGCTCCTGCCACTGGCCCAGGTGCTCCGCGATGCGTTCCAGGAGCGTGCTGGCCAGCCGGGTAAGAGCCAGGATTGGCTCGGCCGCAAGGTGTTCACTGTTGAACAGGTAGGTGTTGGTTCGGCCGACCTGGCTCTGCAGGACCACGCCCTGCGCCACCAGTCGTGCGAGCACCTTGCGGATGCCTTCACCGGATGCGGTGGCGACGATGCGCCGAATCTGGCTGATGGTGAATGCCTCGCCGCTCACCGCGGCCAGCACTGCGAGCACGTCGCCGTCGAGCGTCGGGGTGACACTCGCGAATGGTCGATTCAACTGCATCAGCCACCACCCCTAACTGCAACTATAGTTGGATGTTCCCAACTATAGTTGCTTCCCGCCGGGTCGGCGCGCCTCCAGGACAACCCCACCCGACGCCCGACCCGTTCCCTGCCTTAATAGCCATGCCCCGCCGTAGAATTCAGGCATGTTTCAGTCGATCCATGCAAGCCACAACCAGCTGCTGTACCTCGCCTGGATGCACGACATAAACGACATTGCCGACGACGTCCGCGACGACCGCCTGGAAACCATCACCAGCTCCGACAGACAAATAGTCTTCTGGTTCACCACCCACCGAACCGTCCAGATCATCAACCGACCCGCAGCCGAAATGCTAGTCGCTGCAACCGCCTTCACCGCCCGAGACGTTCCGCTGCTGCGCGGCAGTGTCGTCATCACCGGACGCGATCACAATGGAGACCCCGCAGGCCTCAGCGACGAGCAACTGAGCTGGCTGCCAAACCTGGAGCTCCGTGGCCGCGACACGCGAATCCTCGACCGGCGACTCGCTCGCGCTCGCCGACACCGACTCGCTCAATCAGCAGCAGCCCGGCTTTAGCAGTGTGGGTGAGCGCGACCGGGCTCATCTCCCGCGGCGACTCGAGCGACAGCAGCGCGTTCCTCATCCGTTGGCGGATGAATTCGTAGATGAACCCTGCCCCACCACCGGTCGATCACCGCCTCGACACGGGCCAAGTCGAAGTCCTCATCGGCTGCAGCGAGCGCAGTACGGAACTCGCCTTCGAAGTCGACCAGGTCATCCGGTGCGTACTCAGCCAGTGCAGCCCGAATCGCGGGTCCCGATCGTTGCACCTGAATAGCCCCGGCCATGGCTCCATGCTGCCAGATTTGAGTAGCGAAATACCGGACTCTCGCGCCGCTGCGGGAGGTCCGGGCGAGGCTGCGGCAGCTTGCAGAAGAACAAGCCAGGCCGTACCTAGCGGCGTCGGCGGATCGCCTCGGCCCCAGCCTGCTCGAGTGTCTTGAAAAGTCGTCGTATTGAGTCGGGCAGGTTGTGGCGTAGGCGAATCCGGCCGAGAAGACCAGCGAGCCGCGGCGGCGGTTGGCGGACCTGCGATCGGCTGGCGACAACATTAGGCAAGGCTTCCACAAAGACCGCGAGAGTAACGCAGCCGGGAAGCGCTGCCGCTGGAGCCAATATCGCGTCGAATCCAGCAACGCGGGCTGCGGCCGCGACGGCCTGCGTGGCAGCGTAATCGTCCGAAACCAGCTCGCTTTCACCCAAATTGAGATGCGAGCGTGTTCTCCTATCGGTGAGATCGAGGACCTCGAGATCGACCGTGACTCGGCCGATGCGGCGCCGGATCTCGAAGGGGTCGACACCATCATCAACGAAGTGCCGGAAGAGCTCGGCCCATGCGCCCTGCTCCCGACTGGAGGCGTACCAGACGCCCGGCTCACCGGCGCAGTGGTAGCGGCCCGGACCTCGGGCAGGGCTCGCGCAGGAAACGACGGGGCGCCGTGTAGGGCCTTGGTGCCAGTAGCTGCCGGTCAACCTGCGCCGCGGCGCCGTCGCGATCGCCCTTTCGAGGCTCAAACGTAGGAGCCGTCGACGAAGGCTTCAGCTGCGCCGCGCACCTCGTCGTAGCGGTCCTGGGCCAGCAAGTCGATCGGACGTTGGCCGCTAAGGAGCCGATTCATTGCGTGCAGCCATTGACCGACGCCGCGAGGGGTTAGGGAGTCCGAGAGCAGCAAGACAAGGTCGCGGAGCTGTGCGAGCTGGTCGTACCGATCGGCGCGGATGTCGTTGGTACGCCACCCGCGCACAGCGCGGTCTGACACGCGGGTGACTGCGGCGACGTCGAGCTGCGAGATCCCGAACGGCTTCAGCGCGTCCACGATCTCGCTGGCTTCGATTGCTCGATCCAATGTGGCGGCCATCTCAGCCCCTCCCCACTTCCGGTTTTGCTACCGGTAATACTACCGGAATCGTGGTTGTGGTGGCCATGCCATGCTCACCACCCGGATCAAGGGAACAGGTTCTCCGCAATCCACACCGCAACCTCGGCGCCGCGGTACTGGTGCATCGCGACCCCTTCGACGAAGTCGGCAGCCACGACGTCACGCACTTTCAGCGGGCGGAAGCCCTGAAGCCGCAGATACGTCTTGGTTGCAATCCAGGCCGTCCGCTTATTCCCGTCGCTAAACCCATGAGCTGCCACTATTCCTTCAAGGAGCGCCCCAGCCTGTCCCGCGACGGTGGGATGCAGTGGCGCGCCGTCAAACGTGTGGAAAGGCCTGGCTAGGGCGCTCTCCAAGCTGCCGCGATCGGTGACGTGCGCTATTCCACCGGTGACGCCGCGGTTGATCTCAACGAGGTCGTCGATGCCGATTGGGAGTTCAGTCACCGCTCTGCAAGAAGCTCGAGGGTGTCGCGTTCAATCGCGATCTCCTCGCGGATGATCTCGTTGATGCTGAGCCCAAGGCTGTCGTGCGTGCGGCGCACTGGCGGGAACGACGCCAGCGCATCCTTCGGACTGAGCAGCTCGGACATAGCGCCAATCCTATCCAGGCTGGTTTAGCTCGGTTAGGGGTTGATGTCAGCGAGTGCGTTGGCGGCGTAGGCGGCGTCGTCGAGGCGCCCCAACGCCAGGGCCTCCATGCCTTCCTCGTACCAGAAGGTTGCCAGCACCGCCGGGTAGTCGTCCGGGCGCTCCATCACCCGATTCCCGGAACCCCAGCGGGCCGCCCACAGCCTGGCTGTGGCCTCGGCGGGATCGGTCGGGCTGCCGTCGTTGAACCGCCACGCCCGCCCGAACGCGGCCAGGGCGTCCGCGGCCTGCTGCGGGGCGATCCGCGGCCATTCGACTGTCATCCGCGGTCGGGTCGCCGGAGACGCCTTGTGGGTGGCGATCAACGCCTCTGTCTGCGTCTTGGACTGCACGACTTCCACGACATCTCCCGCCTGTGCCGGCGACAGCGTCCCATCGGTGGTGTCGTTGCTGACCAGGTAGTCGAGGTCACCCAGCAGGTGTGGGTAGGAGTCGGCCGCGGCAACCAGCTTCATCGCCGGCCGCTCGTTGCCACTCCACTCCGCGAAGAAACTTCCGGTCGGGTCGATGAGGCCGCCGAGCAGTTCGATACCCGAGGGCACCTTGACGTTCATCGGGATCAGTGACAGGCCGTCGGTGGTGGCCATGACGTAGCGGATCCGCTGCGTCGGCAGGCCGGGCTCCTCGTAGATGAACACGCCGATGGCTACCTTGACCGTCGTCCATGCCATCCCCGGCCGGTCCCGGAATGCCTTCAGTACCCCGGCGAGGTGCTCGTGGGCCACGGCCTGCTCCGGCGGCAGCACCGCAAGACGCTCGGAGTTGGAGTTGGCTGACCCAGCAGGGTCGGCGAACAACGACGATGCGGCCGCTTCGGTCTTGGTGGTGGTGCTGGTGGGCAGCAGCATCGGCGCGGCCGCAGCTGCCGCACCGCCGGCCGCCATCGCGGGGATCGACGCCGGCGCACCCATCGCACCCATACCGGCACCGGCGCCCATTGCACCCATCGGCGGCATCGGGGTGAACCCGGCCGCGCCCGGCGGGTAAGCCCCCAGGGCGCCACCCACCTGCTGCTGACCACCAGGCCCCCCGGCACCGCCGGTGTTGGGCCCTGAGGCGGGGCTGGTCACCCCGGGCGCATCAGCGACACCGGCGTGGGACGCCGAGTACGTCGCCTGATGCGGGATCGACTCGTCACCGGACAGTTCAGTGACCGGAGCCGACACCACAGGCGGCGTCGCGGTGATCGTCGGCGCCGCCGGTGACGGCGGCCCCACCAACGGCGTCGGATTGTTCAAGCTCGGATTCGCATTGGCGGGACTGTACGGATTGGTCAGGGTGGTGCTGGCGCCGCTGCCGTTGTGGCCGAGGCCACCCCCGGTGGCACTGGCCAACGACTTGTCATCGTCCTTGAAGGACAGCCCTTTCCCGTCGTCGAGGCCACCGCCATCACTCGACGACGAGTTGGCGTCAAGCAGCTTGTCGAGTGTCGCTGAGTCCAACGACTGCGCCCCGCCGCCACCATTCCCGCCCGCCAGCTTGCCGATGGTGTCGCCGGCGGTTTTGGCGATATCCGCACCCGGAGTCTGCGTCGGCATCTGAGGCATCTGCGGCGGCTGCATCGGCATACCACTACCGCCCATTGGCATACCGCTCATCGGCATGCCACCCATCCCGCTCATCGGCGAGGATTCCGCCGCCGACGGTAGCGACGACGCCGGCGTACCCGCCATCTCCGTGGGCAGCGTCGGCGGTGGGATAGATGCGGCCGGCGCTGCCGGCCCGCCCGCACTAGCTGGGGCCGACAGTGGCGAAGCTGGCGCAGTGGGGGGGGTCAGGCTCGGTGCTGGAGGCAAGTCCGGCGACGACAGGCCTGGGGATGACAACCCGGGTGGCGTCAACCCGGGTGGCGTCAACCCACCATTGGGGAAATTCGACGGCAGACCGTCCGGACCCGACGCCTCGGTCCCCGCCGTGGGGGCCGACAGTCCCCCCTTCGGGAGTTGAGGCATCAACGGTGGCTTCGTACCCAGCGCAATCCCGGTGGCCACCTGCGACTTGGCGGTGTACAGGGTGGTCGCTGCCTGCTCCACCACGCTATGGGCCGCCTGCAAGCTGGAGTCCTTCTGTGCCTGAGTGTGAAATTCGGTCTTGGGGGCGACGTGGTCGATTGAGTGGATCGCCACCGCGCCGTTGATCGCCTTTTTTGCGGTGGTGATCGCACCCGCATAGGCGGTCAGCCACCCCGCAATCTGCTGATGCTGCAGTGCCCGATCGCTGAGTTCCCCGACATGGATCCCGAATTTCGTCGCGATGCCCTCGGCGGCCTCGCCCTCCATCTCATCGAGCGCGTAGTCCCGCCCGTGCCCTGCCGTCTGCGACGCATCATGCAGCAGGCCTGCGAGCCTCAGTTGTTCCTTCGCGGCATCGTGCACAGCGGTCTCACTGTCGGTCGGCCAGGAGCTACCGATGACCTCCTCAGCACCCGCCATTTCAGACTTCGGCTCGTCGCCTGCGCCACTCATCCTGCCCCCGATCCCGACACCCAGCGTCGCATCCGCGCTCGCCGCTACCTCCCGATAAGTGTAATTGTCGGGATCAGCGATTCAAGGGCATGAACACGCTGCTCAGCCGATCACGCAGCCAGGAAAGCCACAGGTCAGGAGGCTCAGCCGCGACTATGCCTAGGCGCTGGGCTGAAAATGCGCGATAATATCGAGGAACGCCGACAAACCCGCGCTCATAGGGGGGTGATGACCATGCGCACATTGAAGACCGCCGCGGCCGCGATCGCCGGTGCGCTGACGCTGATCACCGCCCCTACTGCAAGCGCGAGCCCGCCTCTGCCTCCCACCCGCGACCTCGCTCCGGGCATCCCGATCGTCACCACGAACGCGGCCGCCGACGACGGAGGCACGTGCACTGCCGGCTGGTTGGTACACACACCTGAGGGTCGGCAGGGATTCCTTACTGCAGGACACTGCGACCGAGGCGGCGCCGCTTGGTACAACACTGCTGCCGGACAGTTCGAAGCGCTTGGCGCGTTCACCCGGACCGTCCACGGTGACACCGCCGAGGACTCCGACATTGCGCTCGTGGAGCTAACCGGCACCGCACCGTCCAACTCCTCGATTATCGACATTCGGCCAGTCACTGGTGCGGCTAATGCCCTCCGGGTCTCCGTCGGAGACACGCTATGCAAGTACGGGGCTACAACTCGTCTCCAGTGCGGGGCGGTTAGCTACGTCAGCCCCACCCAGGTCGTCTTCGGGGCAGATACCGAGGGCGGGGATTCAGGTGGCCCGGTGTATCTCCGTCACGCTGACGGGTCCGCCACGGCGATCGGAATCACTATCCGAGCCAACGACTCCGGCACCGTCGCTGAGTTCATTACTCCCTGGCTCAAGAAGTGGGATTTGAGTCTTGACAAGACCCGGATCGGCCCCGCGCCGTTGCCAGCTCGATACCACGGCGGCCGGTAAAACATCTCATCTGGAATGCCGCCAGGGAGGCGCTGGCTCTCCCTGGCGGCATTCCGGCCATCCAACCAACCCCGCGTCCACGGGGAACACGGGCGCAAGCAGCGACTCCGGCGGCCCTGTCCACGGATCACCCCCGCTTGCGCGGGGAACCCCATACACGCGTGGGCTGGACTTGTAGGTGCCGCGCACACACACCAGAGACCGCACTTTCGACTCTCCCGTACACGCGTGGGCTGGACGGAACCAGCGAAGCGGGCGGGTAGCTCGGTCCTGCGAGGCTCTCCCATACACGCGTGGGCTGGACCAACGACTTGTCATCGTGGCCTCCAGTGCGGCGACGTGAGCTATGTCGACGACACCGGCGTCGTCTTCGACGTGAAGGCAGCTGGCGGCGACTCCGGCGGCCCGGTCTACTACCGCCACGCCGATGGGACCGCAACCGCAGTCGGAATCGCCATCCGGGGCGACGAAACGACCACGGTCGCGGAATTTGTCGGCCCGTGGCTGGCGCAATGGGGTCTGACGTTGGACAAGACCCGAACCAGCCCCATGCCGTTGCCCGCTCGGTACCACGGCGGCCGGTAAAACACCTGGCTCTCCCGGCGACATTCCGGCCATCCAGCCTGTACAGCGCTGGCATCTGCCGGCGCTCCAGAGTCCAGAAATACCCGGCCCTGTACGGACAGCAGTGTTTGATGTCCTCAGATGCTTGGAATGACTTGTGAGGACGCATGCCTGCGCAGTGGATCGTCGACGCGACATCAGCACTCGGTGATGTCTGCAAGAAGAAATTGGCCGGCCCAGGAGAAGCCGAGGCCGCGATCCGAGCCCCCATTGAAGAACTGCTCGCCGCCGCCGGCCAGAACCTGTCGCTGACAGTCGTTCCTCACGACGAAGTCAGCGATAAAGACCGCGGTGTCCGCCCGGATTACGCGATCCGGGTCGACGGTGCGATCACCGGCTACCTGGAGGTCAAGAAACCGGGGGCGAATCTGGACCCCGAATCGTTCACCGGCCACAACAAGCGCCAATGGGAACGCCAACGCGACTTCCCAAACTTGATCTACACCAACGGGACCGAATGGCGGCTCTACCACCACGGCGACCCAGTCGGAGAGCCTGTCCACCTGGCCGGTGGCGCACTGCGTACCGCCGGGACGAAACTCACCTGCGGGGACGACTTCGAGGTCCTCCTGACTGACTTTCTGCGGTGGGACCCGGTCGACATCACCGGCGTCGTCACACTCGTTCGCGAGGTCGCACCGCTGTGTCGGCTCCTGCGCGGGGAAGTCCTCGACCAGCTCGCCCAAGAAACCCGCGCGATCGCGGCCGGCGCCAAAGAAGCCGACCAGCCGTTCCACGGCCTGGCCCGCGACTGGCGCGCCCTGTTGTTTCCCACTGCCACCGATGACGTCTTCGCCGACGGGTACGCCCAGGCCGTCACCTTCGCCCTGCTGCTGGCCCGCACCGAGAACATCGACCTTGTTGCCGCCGGCAGTCTGCACGAGGTTGGCACCAAGCTAGCCGGGCAGCACTCCCTGATGTCACGTGCCCTGCAGCTGCTCACCGACTACGTTGCCGCTGACTTCCGGGTAACACTGGACTTGCTGGTACGCGTGATCGGCGCGGTCGACTGGCCGAAAGTCCGTGCCGGAAACCGCGATACATATCTGCACCTCTACGAACGGTTCCTCAGCGAATATGATCCAGAGCTGCGTAAGCTCTCCGGTTCCTACTACACACCGCACCAGGTCGTCGAGCAGATGGTGCGCCTTTCCGAAGACGTTCTCGTCCAACGACTGGACCGGCCCGAGGGGTTCGCCGACCCCTCGGTGGTGATCGCCGACCCTGCGATGGGCACCGGTGGGTATCTCCAGCAGGTCATCGAGCACGTCGCTGAACGCGTCGAGGCCCGCGACGGCAAGGGCGCTGTCGCCGGCGCGGTGACCGACCTGGCTACCCGGCTCTACGGCTTCGAACTGCAGATGGGGCCGTTCGCCGTCGCCGAGCTGCGCGCCACCGACCTGCTCGCTGATATCGGTGCCACCCTGCCACCCAGAGGACTCGGCCTGTTCGTCACCGACACCCTCGACGATCCCTACGCGGAGCAGACCCAACTGGGCTCCGGGCTGGAGCTGATCAGCCGCTCCCGCAAGCGCGCAGCCCGCGTCAAAGCGAAGACGAAAGTGACTGTGGTAATTGGCAATCCGCCCTATCATGAACGTGCCGAGGGAATGGGTGGCTGGGTTGAGCGGGGTAGCGGCGCCGATCCCTACAAGCCGCTCGACGATTTCCGGGCCGAAGGAAACGGCCGCCACGAATTCAACCTGAAGAACCTGTACGTCTACTTCTGGCGTTGGGGCACCTGGAAAGTCTTCGACGCCAACAAAGCCCAGTCCAACGGCGACACCGGAATCGTCTGCTACATCACCACATCGGGCTACCTGCGCGGCCCCGGATTCAAAGGGATGCGCGAATATCTGCGTCGTAACACCACCGAAGGCTGGATCATCGACGTCTCACCCGAAGGACAACGACCTGACGTTGCCACCCGAATTTTCCCCGGCGTGCAGCAGCCCCTGGCGATCGCCATTTTCACGCGAACGCCGGACTGCGATCCGCAGATTCCCGCTCAGATTCACTACACCGCCGTGCACGGTCCCCGTGCCGAGAAGTACGACGCCCTGGCCAAGCTGAACGTCGACGACATGCAGTGGCATCCGACGCGCACCACCTGGCAGGCCCCGTTCACGCCCGCCGCCCGGTCGCAGTGGGACGACTACCCGGCGCTCAACGACCTGATGCCGTGGAGCAGCACAGGAGTTACCGCCAACCGCAACTGGCCGAGTGCCCCCACGCCCACCGTCCTCAAGGAACGGCTACGACGACTCATCTCCGAGTCGGACCCGGCACGCAAAGCCGTGCTGTTCAAAGCAACACGCGACCGCAGTCTCTCGTCCACCAACGCGCCGCTGTCTGCAGACACCGAGCAGACGACCGACCGACCGTTCACCGCGGAAACCCTGCGCTACGCCGCTGGCGCACACATCGCCCGGTACGGTTCACGATCGTTCGATAGGCAATGGATCGTCGCCGACAGTCGACTGCTCGATCAGGCCCGCCCACCGCTGTGGGCGGCCCGCGTCCCAGGGCAGGTGTTCACTGTCGAGCAGCACGCAGAGCCCATCAGCGATGGCCCCGGAACGGTGTTCTCTGCGCTGATCCCCGATGCCCACCACTTCAACGGACGAGGTGGCCGAACACTGCCGCTGCTGCATCCCGCTGGCCGACCAAACCTGGCCAAAGGACTCCTTGGGGCACTCTCGACGATCAGTGAACGCGAACTATCGGCGCACGATCTACTCGCCTACATCGCCGGCGTCACCGCGCACCCCGGATTCACCGAACACTTCACCGACGAACTGGAAACTCCGGGAATCCGCATTCCGATCACTACCGACCCCAACCTGTTCCAGCAGGCCATCGAGATCGGTCGCCATGTGATCTGGCTGCACACCTACGCCGAACGGTTCACCGACACCCACGGCAGCGACGTCCGATACCCCGCCGGCGACTCGCGCCGCATCACCAACCTGACCGCTGTCAACGCCATGCCGTCAGCAATGACCTACGACCCCGATACCGCCACCATCCACCTCGGCGGCGGCTCATTCGGCCCTGTCCCACAGTCGGTTTGGGACTACACTGTCGGGGGCCGTGAAGTCCTCAAGTCCTGGTTCAACTACCGCAAAGCGAACCCGACCGGGCGCAGGACCAGCCCCTTGGACGACATCAACGCCACGACCTGGCCGACGGAGTGGAACGGCGAGCTCATCGACCTGCTGTCGGTCCTCAGTCGCCTCGTCGAGGGGGAGCCCGCACAGGCCGCGCTGCTCGACGCCATCCTGGCCAAACCGGTTGCGAGCTACGCCGACCTCGCCGCCGCCGGAGTGACCTGGCCTGGCCACAATGCCAACGACGTACAGCGCAGACCCAACTACGCGGAGGCAGACCAGGATCAGCAGCCCGGCGGCGTGGACGGACAGCTCGGCTTCACATTCGGCGGCAACTGAGGCCCCGCCCGCCCATCGAGGCCGTTGCAACTGTCGTTTGGGGGCGCTCAGGGCGCTGGGGGGTACTGGCCCTGGACTCGTTGAAGGATCCGCTTCATGGTGGAGATGAGTTCGCGCTCCATCATCGGCGGTATCGGCCCGTTGCGGCCGAGTGCGAGAATCGTTTCCGGTAGCTCACCTAATTCGGCTAATGCTTGATCTACGACAGGGTTTGGTGACTTCCTTGCTGCTGCCGCTACGGGCGGAAGTACCTGCCCGAGCACGGTCAAAAGGGGATCAACCCCTGGCGCGAGAATCTGGTCACGCAGCCGCAGCCAGTCCGGGTTCTCGTATGCGTCTGGGACTCCGGCGCACCGATAGACGGCTTCGGCCAGCGTGCGTCTTAGCTTGGTCGGCAGGGGTGCCGGTGCGTACTCGAGGATGGCATCAGCTAGCGCGACAACCTCGTTGACCGGCATGGTGATGTGGCCTGGCGGCACCGTCTGCACCCACGGCCGCGGTGGTGTCCCCCCGCTCACGGCAGTGCCGGCATCGGCTGTATCCAGAATGTGCAGCTGGGCATACCTGAACCATAACGACGGTCGGGCAGCTGTAGTTGCCTTGGCGTGCGTTCGGTAGGTCTTTCACACGGTTCTAGCGGTCAGCGGTTCAATGCCCGACACGCGGCAGAATGCTTGCCACGCTCAGGTCCGTCCGCTTACGGCGCACTTTCTCCGTTGAGGCTTTCGGCGTTGCTCACGGTGTCGGCGATCGCTGCCCTTATTAAGCTCGCCAACTCCGTTGAAACGTCACCGTTTACGTTAATCCGCACCCCATACCGGATCTCCCCGTTCTGTGCTTGCTGGCCGAGGAGTTCTACTGTCCCGACGCCGGGCTCCTCGTAGATTGGTGAGAAGGTCAGATCCCGCAGAATTCCATGGGGTGTCCTCACCCACTCGCCAACCACAGCATCACTTGGCACTTCGAGGTCGCCGAACACAACCTGTCGAAGATCCTCGTCGGTGATCTCGTCACCACTACCGGATGTGCTCATCTTCGCCTCACTACTCCTGAACCCCCCGTGTGTCGCCAAGGAAATTCCTCACCCATTGCACGCCGAATTCGGGCGCGAATCGCCGTAGGTCATAGGTTGCGATGAGCCCATAGAGGTCCCCACGCCGGGGCCGCAGCTCATCGGTTTCGCCGAAGTGGCCTTGCATCAGCGCCGCGGCCGTATCTTTCTCGTCGAAGTTGCCTTGCAGTAGCGCCACGGATGTATCGCTCACCCGCGCGAAGCCGATCCATTCAGGATGGATTTCGCCATGCCGGTTGGCGATGTCGAAGCCATTCGCCAAGCACATCACAACATTTGGGGTTACCTGTCGAATCGCCACGATCTCGTGCGCGGTCCAGGTGCCGTACCCGAAAAACCTTCGTACCCACTCTGGCGACAGGGCGCCGAACAGGTTCGGCCAGGTCACGTACGTATCGATGACCCAGCCGAGCCCGGCGCTGAACATCCAGACCGGCCCGTTGTCAGTACCCCTGAACTCCAGCCTTGACGGTTCTTCTCCAGGCCATGTGACATCGACGCCCAAGCTGGTTGCTCGGCTCGCCGGGTCGGTCACTACTTCATCGACTTTGTCCCCGATTGTGGGTGCCTGAAGGGCTGACGAGCGCAGCTTCGGCGCAGGCAGGGGGGAATTCGTCGACGATGGGGTGAGCGCCTGCCGCCACCACGGCGTTCGTTGATCCATGCGCTCGGCAGCAGCACCTACCCACATGACGCGGACGCCTCCCATTGAGACCGTTGCGGTCATGGTTTCGCTCCGCCTTTCATCCCTCGTATTGCTCGAGCGTGGTTCTTGTTGATGAGCTTTGCAGTTGATACCGACATTTCGGTTGCTGCGATACTCGCCGGGGCACCTCAACGACGCCCCCTGCTACCGCCGAGCGGAGAGAGTGCACTGCGAGGCTGCCGGCCGTCCCGAGTCGACGGTCCCTGGCGGTGCCTACGGGCACCGCTTCAAGCGCCGCCGGGCACGTGCGCGCTCCGCGGACGGCATTCAGCGTTCGCCACACCGACCACCGTCTCGTCGGACGTAGTCGCAACGTCCCAGCGATAACGGCCAGCTGGGTCGAACTGCTCACGAACCCTCGGCAGGTCTATGCGAGCCTCGCGCGCAGTCGCGTACGGGCCGGCGATCGGGAAGGTCGTCAGGCCGTCGGTGGCAGTGATGAGTGCCCTGCAGCCGGTCCGGCGTGCAATTAGCCAGGCGGCGGAGGCTGCCACGGCGAACACGAGAAGCGCTGCACTTACGTGTGTGAGCGTCAGGCCTGGCTCGGAACCGGCGCCGTGGGAGCGCTGCAGGCTCCCTCCGGCTATACCGGGCGCAGCTGCGAGCAAGAACGCTGGTATCGGCCACCACGTTCGCACTGCTATCCCCCTCGAGTGGGATTACCGCCCGGACTCTGCTAGTTCCTTGACCCTCGGGTCTACCGGCCGCCCGGTCTTCTTGCTCGCGGCCACTGCGGCTTGGGCAGCCGCACGGGCGACTCGCAGACTAGGCGGGGTCTGTCTGGGTTCCCTCGGCGCCGGTGGTCTCCGAACCGCCATCGTCGTCCTCCTGGCCAATTAGGCTCAATGCCCGCTGCTCCGCGATGACCTGCACCATGTCGGAGTCATCCTTGGTGGCCAGTGTAGAGCGCATCAGCATCGTCAGGGCTTTCCAGCCGAGTTCGGCTTGTCCCTCGTCTGCACTGAAGGTGCGCTCGAACGACCATGCAGTTCGGCGCCACCATTCGCTGCGCCGGTCGGCCCGGTTCTTCTGCTGCCAGGTGATGATCACCCCGAGCGCGCCGAGACTGCCGACTAACAGTGTTACCCACGCCTGCACGGCTTCTCCCTCTGAGCGCTGCTGGTGATGGCGGTACTGGTCCTGCATGCCAGGCACTGTCTCACTGAAATGTGCCACGTGGGGAAATTACGGGCTCCTCCTTCCTTGTCGCCGAGCGGTGACACACTCAGGGATGTGGCCATTGGCGGCGACCCCGAGGAACTGACCGAGGCAGAGCGGGCGCGTTACCGCGCCGCTCGCGCGGCCTCCAGCGAGCTTGGCGCGGCATTCGAGTCCGGTGATGCCGACGAGCGCCGAGCTGCCGCCGGCCAGCTGCTGCAGGCAATTTCGCGGCTAGATCCGAAGACAACCGTGGACAAGCTGCACATCCCGGATGATGCGGGCGAGCATGCGGACCCGTTGCGGCGAATCATCCTCCGGATCCCAGATGGGTGGGGTCGCTGGATCAGCACCGGCCCCGGCTGGTACCCGATCATCGTCGAACTCGATCAGCAGTTGGCGGCGATCGATCCCGACTATGAGCTGCACCAGTGCAAAGAGAAGTTCGCTGGACTGCGCTACTACTTCAGCACTGCACGGACCGAGTTGCGGGCGCAGATGAACTCGCTGGTCGCCGCAGCCGAGAAGCGTTGCGCGAGTTGCTGCGAAGAGTGCGGTGTACCTGGTGCGTTGCATGCCAGCCCTCTCAGTTACTTGCGCACACTGTGCGCGGCCTGCGCGATCGCCGGCGGGTACGGGCTCATCGGGGAGACTGTCGACGCGTTGGCGCCTGACACTCGCGGCGTGTGGCGGGTAGCGACGCAGGACCGCACGTACGTCGTCAACCTCAACCGAGGTGAGTTGGATGGCGATGAGGGCCGCTATCGGATCAGCCGTGTGGATGCCTGGCCGGCGGTCGGCGGTGTGTTCCGTGTCGTGGTCGAAGACGGTGCTGGCGATGGCGACGATCAGTGGGTGGTCAGCGGCAGTATCAGCAGGATTGAGCGGATCCGCTGAATACAAGTGGGCTGCGGGCGTGGTGCTCGACCTCACTGAAGGGGTCGCCCCGTAACTTCCGCGCGTTTTGCGCGTATGTTGGGGGGGTGGAGCTGTGGAGTTCAACCCAGGCGGCTCAGCACTGGGGCGTCACGCCAGCACGGGCACGCGCCCTACTGGCCGAGCGTCGCATCCCCCGCGTCTCTGGGTATCCGGCAAGCGACATCTTGGCTGTTCGCCGCCGCCAAGGCGCTCGAACCGACCTCACCCCTGCGGGCACTTCGTTGACTTTGTCCGAGGCGGCTGCGGCAATCGCTGGTATCCCCGATGACGCGAATCGCCTCCGGGTGTTTTTCGAATTCTGCCGCGGCGCTGATGAAGCCGGTCCCCGCGCGGTAGCTCTCGGTTCGGCTGAGCCGGCATTGATCGGGGACCCACGCTTCGACGCGCTGCTTGCCGCGGCGGCCGAGTACGTTTCTTGCCGGTTTGGATTGCCTGGGCCGTTGTGGACGGTGACGCTGGACCGGTTCCTCTCTCGGGCCTGGTGGGTGTCTCCCTTACCGTCTGCTCGTCGACACGCCTTGTTGTGGACGCCGGCGTCGTTTCGGCGTAGGGGAATTTATCTTGATCGTCATGACCTCTCTCACGACGGAGTCCCTGTGATGCCTGAGCCGTTGTTCGACGTCTCCGAGCTTCACCGGGCCTTCGCCGCACTGGCCTTGAAGCTTCAGCGTCGCAACATCGTTGGTCATGTTCACGTTGTTGGTGGCGCCGCGATGCTGCTGGCGTACGACCCTGATCGTCTGGCGACCCGCGACATCGACGCGCTCTTTGGGCCTGACGGCCCGATGATCGCTGCGATCCATGAGGTGGCTGACGAAAACCACTGGCCGGCCAGTTGGCTGAACAACCAGGCTGCCGTCTACGTCGCCAGGTCCCCTGGGGAGGGCATCCGGGTCTTCGACCACCCGCACCTTCAAGTCGTGGCCACCCCCGCTGATCACCTGCTGGCGATGAAGACGCTCGCGGCCCGTGCGGTTCGAGATGCCGAGGATCTGCGGTTCTTGGTGGGATACCTGGGTATTACGTCGGCAGCGGAGGTGTGGGCGATCGTCGAGCGCTTCTTTCCCGGTGTTGATGTTCCGCAACGATCCCGCGATCTGATTGACGATTTGTTCTGAGTCGCAGGCAATTCACTATTCCCGGCCACCACCCGGGTGCAGGCCATTTTGAACCCGGGGAACCGCTTGAGCGGGTCACATAAAATCCGCCGGGAACCCTGTCGCTGACGCTACTATTCGCTCACCGCGGCCTTCCTGAGCTGCTTATCTCGAGGGGAGTTGGACGCCGCATGACGTACCCACGACCGGGAGACGACCCCCACTACCCCTACCACTACCCGCCAGCCGTTGTGAACGTCTCGGTCGTTAAGAACCCGGGGATAGCCGCGTTGCTCGCCGGTCTCTTCGGGCCCCTGGGCATGCTCTATGCCACCGTCCCAGGAGCGCTGGTGATGATCGGAGTGAATCTGGTGATCTTGGTCATCGGGTTCTTGACCTTCGGAGCTGGGTTCTTCCTCTGGATCTTTTCCTGGCTTGGCGGCATTATCTGGGCCTATATCGCGGCCGACAGCTAGGTGCCTGTTGTCAGGTGTGGTGCTGGCGGTCTTCAGTACGGGCGGTGCTGGGCGACGTAGTCCGCTGCGGGGTCGGTCGCTCCGCTCGGGTAGAGGATCTGCGTTTTGCGGTCGTGTTCGTGGGCCTGAGCGACCAGCTGGTCGGTGTGTTCGGCGTCAGAGATGAAGTTGCGGCAGGTGGGTTGCCGGGTGTGTTCGTATCCACCGTCGTGGGTATCGCGGGTGTCGCACCATCCGGTCGTCATGTCTGCTCCTGTGGTGGGTTGTTCAGGCCTTGAGGGTGGTGGCCGCGGGTTGGGCGACGATGCTCACGTCGGCAAGAATAACGGCCAGGGCCGATAAGTGGCCCTCTCTCCAGGCGTGGGATTTCAGCCTGCCTCTTCGCACCCGTCGCACCAGTCTCTCGACGACAAGATCGCACCAGTCTCTCGACGACAAGATGAGGCATTCGTCGCCGCAGTTTTGGCACGGCCGCTCAGTCTGGATGTTGAGGTCGTCGTCGGCCTGCGCGCGGAGGATGGCTAGGACTTCCGGGGTGGCACCGTGTTCCGGGCAGAAGGCGTGGCCGTCGACGGGCATGAGTCCCCAGCCTTCAGCCACGAAGGCATCGGGGTCTCCGGCGTAGGTGAGGGTGCAGCCCGGGGCGGAGCACTGTGTCCCGGCCGCAATGCTGATGTTCATCATTGCTGGGCCGCGGCCGCCCGTGGGTACATGGCCAGAACCTCTGGGTAGGGGGCGACCAGTTCGGGGTCGCTGAGGTCCACTTCGGTGTCGATGCCGATGTAGCCGTCGGTTCGGTCGGACAGTTGGCCGAGTAGTGCTTTGCCCGCGGTGATGCTGCGGATCCTGAACAGGCTCGGGTTGCCCATGACTCTGTACTCGTGGTCGAGCTGGACGAGATCGCCCACCTTGAAGTTTTTCATGCTCTGCTCCTGCTCTGGGTTGGCCGGCGGCGGCGCCGGGGTGGTCCTGTTGGTTCGGCGGCTCCCCCGAATTCGTAGGCGCCGCGGGTTGCCAGGGTGTCGGCCAGTTCGTTGCCTTCGTGCCCGTTGTGTCCTTTGACCCAGCGCCAGTCGACGTCGTATTGGGCTGCGGCGTTGTCGAGGCGTTGCCAGAGGTCGATGTTCTTGACCGGTTGGCCGGTGGCGGTTTTCCAGCCCTTGCGTTTCCAGCCGGGGAGCCAGGTGGTGATTCCGTTGCGCACGTATTGGCTGTCGGTCCACAGCTGCACTGCGTGCGGGGTGGTGATCGCTTCGAGGGCCATGATGGCGGCCAGGAGCTCCATGCGGTTGTTGGTGGTGGATTTCTCGCCGCCGTAGATCTGCCGTTCGTGTGTGCCGAAGCGTAGGACGGCGCCCCAGCCGCCTGGGCCCGGGTTCCCGCGGCAGGCGCCGTCGGTGAAGATGACGATCGTCTGCGCCGTCACCGGATTTCGTTCCTGGCCTCAGCGATCACAGCTTCGTCGGTGTGTTCGCATGTGTCGTAGTCGGATATCAACCTGTCGTCGGGGCCGTAGACCTCGACGGTGTCGGAAGATTCACTGTCGTTGTTGTCGTCGACTTCAGCCCGGTAGGCCGTGCCTTCATGTTCGAACCGAAGAGTTCTGATCATGGCCTGAGCATGGCAGGACCCACTGGCGCCACCGGTGCTGTGACACCCGGACGGGCTCACTTTCGCAGGCGCTTCAACGCGTTTGGCGGACTTCTCACCAGGACCCGTGCCACGGCCCGGACGCCTTGGCCGGACTGACGCTTCTGGCTTGTTGAAGGCTCTGGGCCTGGCGGCGCTTTGGTTTGCCGTGGGATAGCGGGGCGTATTGCTCGGTTGACTTGCGGTATTTGCCGGTGATTGTCATCCGGCTTTTGGTGCGTCGCTGTTTCATTCGTGTGGGAGTTGGCGCGGAATGGGTTTGCAGTCGAGGTCTGGTAGGTGTTCGGCTCCTCTGTTCATCGTGATGCAGGCCGTCTGGCGGTGGTGGTCGTGAAGATCGGGGCTGTGCGCGGTTGGCGGGTGGTGTTGTTCGTGACGTCGCGGCTGGTGCATTGGCGCTTGTTGGTTGTGGGGTTGGGTGGTTGCAGGATGACGGGTTTTGGTCTTTGTCTGCTGGCGGCCCGGTTCAGGCGAGATGGCGGCCCGGAATGGGGCGGGGTCCAGTGCGGGCCGCGTCAGCGTCCAGGCAGGGGGGCGCGTAGGGGGGTATGCGGGCCGTGCCCGCT
>NZ_LQPG01000036.1 GCF_002102265.1 Mycolicibacter longobardus
GAGTCGGCAGTGCGGGCGGCACCGGCGGCGCGGGCGGCCCGGGCGGGGCTCCCGGCACCGGCGGCGGGCTCAGCGCCAGCGGGAGTCTGGCCGGCGTCGGCGGCGGTGGCGGCACCGGCGGTACGGGCGGCGCCGGCATCGGGGTCGGCAGCACCGGCGGCACCGGCGGCGCAGGTGGCCAAGGTGGCACCGGCACCGGAACCGGCAGCGGCCCAGGCGGCTTCGGCCTCGGCGGCAGCGGTGGTGACGGCGGCGCAGGGGGCTTCGCTTACAACGGCGGCACCGGCGGCACCGGCGGCACCGGCGGCGCAGGCGGCACCGGCACCGGCGCGGCCACCGACTCGGGTATCGGGCAAGGCGCCCTCGCTGGTGGCGGCGGTACCGGCGGAATGGGTGGCACCGCCGATGGCGCCAGCAGCATCGGCGGCGCGGGCGGCGACGGCGGGGCGGGCGGCGATGCGACCACCAATGCCGCCGGCACGGCCACCGGCGGGTTCGGCGGCACCGGCGGAGCCGGCGGGGTTGCCGGCGCAGGCGGCAGCGGCGTCGGCGGGGTCGGTGGTGCCGGCGGCGATGGCACCGACGGCTCCGGCACAAACGGCGGCGACGGTGGTCCCGGTGGCGCTGACGGCACACCCGGCACGCCGGGCACGCCGGGGACATCCGGCTGACGCGCAAGCCGATTCCCGGGACGCCAGTGGGAGTTTGACGACGCGACACGCGGGTGTGGCGTCGTCAAACTCCCTCTCGCGCCGGGGCGGTGTAGCCGCTATCTCAGGTGGCCGGCGAGTTGGCCCTTGGTCCCGAAGAGTTCCTGCTGCCAGAACGTGACCAGTTCGGTGGTGTCGACCTGGGCGGGATGGAAGCCGGGTCGCCTGAACGGCGTCATCGCGCCGTAGAACCCCTTCCACATCGGATTGCGCAGCATTGCGACCGTCTCCTTGAGGATCCGCACGGGCTGGCGGCGCCCCTCCACGTCGGTGGTGGCGATGGAGAGCCAGGAGAACAGCACCAGGATCGGGATTCCGAAGTTCTGCGCGAAGCGCATCCAGCGGATGCGGGTCGACTCCGGGACGCCGACGGCGCGGTACACGTCGAACGCAACCGACTTGTGTTCCAGCTCTTCGAGGGAATGCCAGTTCAGCAGGTGCTTGATCTCCGGGTCGGACATCATCGCCTGGATCTCCGGACTCCTGAGAATGTTCTCGGCCCACACAGCGGTGAAATGTTCTGCGGCCACCGTGAATCCGAGGAAGAAGTGCCGGAGCTTCACCAGCCGATCCGGGCTCGGGTACTGCCGGTCCAGGAACTTCTCCATGCGCTCGGTGCTGCCCAGCAGATACTCGAACCACGGCGTCGGATAACCCATCGCCACCAGTTGCTCGTTGAGCTCCCGATGCTGCAGACCGTGCGTCTTCTCCTGGCCGATGAACCCGGTGACGCGCTTCTTCAGGTCAGGGTCGTCGATGACCTCGGTGTACCGGCGCACCGATCGCACGAAGATGTCCTCGCCCGGCGGGAAGATCGCGGACAAGATCGCCACCAGGTGGCTGAACACGATGCTGCCGTCGGCGAAATACCTGGTTGTCGCGGGCTGGGCGTCGAACCCGAATTTCATCCGTCGCACCGTTGGGTACGCCACGTCGCGAGATGCAGTCATGGTTTCACTCTGGCCGCGCCGGGCCATGAGCGTAATGGACTAAGCGGACACGAATTTGACCGATTCAGACACCGCGGCGGTGCTTGCTCGGTGGCACGCCGGTCCAGCGGATGTAGGCCCGGGTGAAGGCGGCGGTCTCGGAATAGCCGAGCTGACGGGCGGTCTCCTCGACGGTGAGCCCGGACTCGAGCAGGGCTGCCGCCAGCGTCACCCGAACCTCGTCCACCAGCGCGCGGTAACTGGTTCGTTCTGCCGCCAGGCGACGATGCAGGGTGCGTTCGGTGATGCAGAGCTCTTCGGCGATGTCGGTCATCGCCGGTAGCCGGCCGGGATCGCGGATGAGGCGGGCACGCACCAGCGCGGAGACTCCGCGGCGTTGCCGACGGGCCTGGAGCAGGTCTTCGCACTGCTGTACACACATTTGTGCGGTCGCCGCATCGGCGGCCGGCATCGTGAGCGCCAGCACGTTCGCCGGGATGGTGACCGCGCTGCGTGTCGCTTCAAGGTCGAACTCGACTGTCAGCCAGGGGAATTCCAACCGTTCAACCGGGAAGTCGATGCCGGGCAGCTCAACTTTCAGTGCGATCGTGGACTCCAGTTGCCCGATCAGCAGCGGTGCCAAGTTGGCCACCGCGAACATATCGCGCTCCAGCATGAAGACCCGCACGTCGGCGGGAACAGCGCTGTTGTCGAACTCGACGACCGCCCCGTCGGCGGTGTCGTAGCGGGCCAGGCGGTGAAATGTCGACGAAAGCGCTGCGTACCGGCAGGCGATGTTCACCGCATCGCCCAGCGTCGAGCTGGCCAGCAGCGCATAGCCGAGAATTCCCATGTTGGCGAAGTTGTACCGGGATCCCACTTCGCGGGCGAACTCGTGCGGGTCATCAACGCGCGCAAGGATGTTGCGAAGAATCGCCAGCTCCTGGCCGGCCTGCACCTCGGTGGCGGCGTTCTCGATGTCGGTCGACGACAGATCGGTGCCGGCGAGGCAGTCGGCTGCTGCCAGGCCATGCTGCCGGGCCGCATCGATCAGGTGGCCGCTGGTCGCCACCGGCCTCGGGATGTCCCATTCGGCCGCGTCGGCACCAGCAGCATCGGCCACCATGTGTCCGAACGTATCAAATCGCTAAGATCTGCGGATGGCCAAACTCGAGCTCTCCCGTGATCTGTCGCTGCCTCCGGAGACGGCGTGGGCCCACGCCTCGAATCTGGCCGAACTCGGCGACTGGTTGTCCCTGCACCAGGGCTGGCGGTCCGAGCTGCCCGACGAACTCGCCATCGGAACGACGGTGGTCGGGGTGGCCGGCGCCAAGGGCCTGCGCAACCGCGTCACTTGGACGATTCGCCGGTTCGACCCGCCGGAACTGCTGGAGATCAGCGGCGAGGGCGTGGGCGGGACGAAATACGGGCTGAAGTTGACCGTCGTGCCCGCGGCATCGGGCTGCCGGTTCACCGTGCGGATCGACATGGGTGGCCGGCCGCTGTTCGGCCCGATCGGGGCCACCGCCGCCCGCGCGGTCAAGGGCGACATCGAGCGCTCGATCAAGCAGTTCGAGGCGCTGTACGCCTGAGCGTTCAATCGCCCGCACCCGCACGTGCGTGATAGGCGTCGCGGGTGGCCTGATCTACGGCGAGATAGACCTGCTCGGTGCGCGTCACTCGGGCCAGCAACCGTCGGGGGCGCTCGGGCATCCACCGCGCCACCGCCAGTACCCAGCGCATCCGGCTCGGCACATAGGAAATGGCCCGCCCGGAGCGCGCGGCCGCCACAACAGCTTTGGCGATGTCCACGGGTTCAACCGACACGAAGTGCTCCACGGTGTCGGGCAGCTGCACCCCGGCCGACAGCTCGGTGTGCACGATGCCGGGCAGGATCGCGCAGACCGTTATTCCATGCGGGCGCAGTTCTTCTCTCAACGCGTGGGTCAGGCCCATCACACCGAACTTGGTGGCGCAGTATGTCGCCACACCGGGGAAACCGGCCACGCCTGCCATGGACGCCACGTTGATGATCGTTCCGCCTCCGCGCTCCGTGAAGCGCGTAGCGGCAAGCTTGCAGCCGCGGATCACCCCGCCCAGGTTGACGGCGATCATCGTGTCCTCGGCGGAAATCGACTCGGCCAGGAACTCACCGGTCAGCATCACTCCGGCGTTGTTCACCAGGACATCCACCGGGCCCAGGGCGGCCCGCGTGGCGTCCAGAAAGCCGGAAAACGACTGCGCCGAGGCGACATCCAGCGGCAACGCCACCACATCACCCGGTAGGGCGCTCGCCGCTTGCTCGGCAAGGCCGACGTCGAGATCTCCGATCGCGACCTTGGCGCCCGCAGCGACGAATGCGTGCGCGGTGGCCAACCCGATGCCGCGCGCTCCACCGGTGATGGCGACGACGCACCCGTCCAACGACGCCGTCCTCATGACCTCGTCCCGCCTGCGGTCGTCTTCGGCGATGGCGCCCCGACCACATACTCACCGAGTTCGTAGTGTCCGATATCGGGAATCGCGCCGAGCCGGCGTCGATAAGTGTCAGGTGTCCATGGCCACAACTCGGGCAGGCCGTCGGCCCCCAGATACCAACTCGTGCAACCGGTTGCCCACACGGTGTCCGGCATGGCTTCGTGCATGCTCGCGTTGAATTCGTTCGTGGCACGCAATGTGGGTGCGACGGTATCGAACTCACCGTCGCACCAGCGCTGGATCCAGCCCAGAATATGCCCAGCCTGTGCCTCGGCGATCGCAGTCAACGAGTAGTTGCCGACCGGACTGTGCGGCCCGATCAGCATGAAGAAATTCGGGAAGCCGGGCAGCTCCACCCCCAGGTGGGCTTTGGGCCCGCCTGACCACAACTGCTCGATCGTGATCCCACGGGCGCCCACCAGCGTCATCGGCCGCATGAACGCATGGGCGTCGAAACCGGTGGCCAGCACGATGGCGTCGAGTTCATGCAGCATGCCATCGCTGGTGACGATGCCGCGCCGCTCGATGTGGTCGATCCCGGCATCGATCAGGTGCACGTTGCGCCGTTGCATCGCCGAGTAGAAGCCCGCCGAGATCACCAGCCGTCGGCACATCGGCTGGTAGTCCGGGGTAAGCCTGCGGCGGAGGTCGGGATCACGCACAGTGCGCAGATTGAGCCTGCAAGCCCTGGACAGGAATGTGCGCCGCCATCCCGGGCGCACCAGGGCGCGAGCGAAGAACTCGAATGCGTGGTCAAAACCACGGTAGGCCAAGGCGTCCAGTGCAGGGAACCTGCGGTGCAACGCGCCGGTCCAGCGTCGGTAGCTCGGATTGGGCAGCGGCAGAATCCATTGCGCGCTGCGCTGATACAGCTCCAGAGTGCTGACCGAGTCGGCAAGTCCGCACACCAGCTGCACACCGGTGGATCCGGTGCCGATGACTGCGACGCGCTTGCCGGCCAGCTCCGCGCCATGGTCCCACCGCGCCGAGTGCATGACCGATCCACAGAAGTCCGATAACCCGTCGATGTCGGGTATCCGCGGTTCTCGCAGCACCCCGGCAGCCGAGATGAGGAAGTCGTGCGAAACCGTCTGCCCCGCGGCGGTGGAAAGGTGCCAGCTACGGCCGTCGAAGCGAGCGTCGGTGATCTCGACACCGAATCGGATCCGGTCCCTCAGTTGGTATTCATCGGTCACCCAACGGAAGTAGTCGAAGATCTCGCCGCCCGGGGAGAAGAACCTGCTCCATCCCGGTTTGGTGGCGAAGGTGAATTGGTAGAACCGCGACGGCACGTCGCAGGACAAACCGGGATAGGTGTTGTCCCGCCAGGTTCCGCCGACGTCGTGCGCCTTCTCGTAGAGAGTGACGTCGACGATGCCGGCCCTGCGCAGCATGATCGCCTGGCACAGGCCCGACATGCCGGCCCCGACGATGCCCACCGACGGCTGGCGGTGCGTCATGGGTGGGCCTCCGTGCGTTCTGCGGCGCGCACCGCACGGCGCATCGGGGGCCACACCGCCAGCAACCGGTCACCCACGGCGAACAGCACCCGCAGATCGACCAGGATGGGCACCCAGCGGGGCGCATAGACGCGACGGGAGCGTCGGGCCATGCCGGCGACGATCTGCGCCGCCGCCGCTTCGACCGGGATGGGCCTGCCGACCGCTCCTGGCAGTGCCGCCATCACAGCGCCCAGTCCGGAGCGGGTGAGCATGTCCCGCGCCAGTCCGGTGTCGACCAACCCGAAGTAACCGATACCGACGTCGACCCCACTACCACTGAGTTCGATGCGCAGGGACCGAACCAACGACTCCACCCCGGATTTGGACGCCATGTACCCGCTGACCGTGGGCCCCGATATCACCGCCCCGATCGACGCCACGGCCAGGAGATAACCGCGACGTTGCCGCAGGTGGGGCAGCGCGGCCACAACGGTGTGGAACACGCCCACCAGGTTGACGTCGATGACCGTCCGCCAGGCGTTCGGGTCGACCGCCGCGACGGTGGCGGCCGGCCCGGCGATGCCGGCGTTGGCCACCACTGCATCCAACCCGCCGAAAAGCTCGGCCGCCGCCGCGCAGGCCGTCGTCATCGACTCGATCGACCTCACATCGGCCTCGAAAGCCGCAGCAGCGCCCCCGAGTTCAGCGACCAGCCGACTCGCACTCGCGATGTCACAATCCAGGATTGCCACCCGCGCCCCATGGTCGACCAGTTGTCTGGAGACTTCTGCGCCGATCCCCTGTGCACCACCGGTGATCAGGACCCTGGTACCGGCAATCCGTTGCCTCGCCGAGGCTCTCATGCCACACGCTTTGCCCGCAGCGGCACCGACACCGGCCCCTGCAACGATGGCGTGGTCCCCCACCGCACCGGCCCGGCCAACTCCAGACCGTCGACTTCGTCGAGCAGATGGTCGACGGCGGTGACGACCTCGAGCCGCGCCAGATGCGCTCCGAGGCAGAAGTGGATACCGTGCCCGAAACCGAGGTGCGCCCCGGTCGCGCGGTGGATGTCGAATCGATTCGGGTCGGTGAACTTGCGGGGGTCGCGGTTGGCCGATGCGTAGAACAAGACCACCCGGGCACCGCCTGGAATGGCGGTGCCGTCGATCTCACAACCCGAGGTCGTCGTCCTGGTCACCCATTGCACCGGCGAGCCCCAGCGGGCTGTTTCCTCCACCGCCACGCCCAGCAGGCTGCGGTCCGCGCGCAGCTCGGCAAAGAGTTCGGGGTCCTGTGCCAGCCGGATCAACAGCATGCCCAATAGGTTGGTGGTGGTCTCGTTGCCCGCGACCAGCACGATCAAGGCGTAGTAGAACGCCTCTTGATCAGAGATCTCTCCGGCATCGACGGCCGACCGCAGCCTGTCCAGCAACTCCGCGCCCATACCTCCGGCACGGCGTTTGAGCTCGGCCGCGACGAAACTGCGGTATTGGACGTAGGCCGTGAAACCGGTAGAGGCGAGGCGTATGACCTCGGGAACCGTTCTGGGGCTGAATATCTGCGCCCACCGATCGGAGACGGCCCGAAACTGCGCCCACTGATCGCGGGGCACCCCGAGGATCCGGGCGATCACATTGACCGGCAACGGAATGGTCAACGCCGGAACCATGTCGACGACCTCGCCGCGGTTGAGTTGGTTCACACCGTCCGCGGCCAGTTCCCTGATGTCGTCGGTGAAGGATGCGATCGACTTCTTGCTGAACATCGGCTGGGTGACCCGCCGCAGCCGCTCGTGGTCCGGCGGATCAGTGGTGATGATCGAGGGGCCTGGCGTGGAGCGCAGCACGATCCCGTGCGACGACGAGAAGACCTCATTGTCGCGGGCTGCGGCATGAACGTCGCGATAGCGACCGAGCATCCACACGCCGAGCCGTTCGTTGACCACCACCGGGTGCTCCCGGATCCGTTCGAAGTCCGGGTGTGGGTTCACGATGCTCTCCGGCAGCGTGGGATCGAAGGTGGTGCGCGGCACGGCACCTGGCGCGAATCTGGCCCGCGGGCGACGGAGATCGCGATAGGCGCCGACCGCGATAGGGCGACCTAGATCGACGATCGCCGTGCGGGTCGCCGCCGCGATCGCTCTGGCCGGGGGGTGCAGCAGGTCGCTGGTCATATCCCGACGTTAGGACCGCCACGTCCGGACCGGAATGCGCGGAACGGACACCTATTTGACCGTTTCAGACAGCCCCACCTCCACGTCGTCGCCGCGGTCCAGCGACAGAATTATCCGCACCACCTCGTCGGGATCGTCCAGCTGCGGGCAGTGCCCCGACCGGGGCAGCACGACCAACTCGCTGCCCGGAAACTGTTGGTGCAGAGCGCGGCTCGCGTGCAGCGGGATGACGCGGTCACAGGCTCCGTGCACGATCACGGTCGGGCAGTCGAGACGGAGCCTGCGGTGTCCGTCGGCGGTCTCGCGGGCGTACTGAAGCCCACTGCGCCCCAACCTGACCAGGTCGGGAAACCGCGACGCCGTCCGTTCCCAATAGGCGATGACCTCAGGATCGGGGCGCACCCCGGGACCGTAGATCATCCCCGGCACCACGCGCCGGGCCGCGCTTCGCAGCACCCTCGGGGGCACCGGGAGCCGGCTCAGCGCCCACCAGAGGCCGTCGGGTACCGCATACCGTCGGGCCAGCCGGGCGGCCAGCTGCTGGGTGTTCAACGGATCATCCATGGCCACCAGGCCCCGCACCGATTCACCACCGCGGGCGGCGGCCCGGATCGCGGTGGCAGCCCCCAGTGAATTGCCCACCAGTACCGCCGGACCGTATTCGGCCAGGACGGCGTCGACGAACGCGTCGAACTGCGGCACCATCGGCCCGGGCCTGCGCCGATCGGCCTGCCCGAAACCGGGAAGATCGACCGCGACGGCGCGCCGGTCCGCTGCCGCGAGCTTGGTGAGCACACCGCGCCAGGTGTCGGCGCTGTCGGCATATCCGTGCAGCAGCACCACCGGTGCGCCCTCGCCCGGTACCGACAGCGCCCGAGTCGCCATTCCCGCGTAGCTGGCCCGGGCTTCGTCGATCATCCGCTCAACAGTCCCTTGGCGATGTGGGTGACCTGAACCTCGTTGCTGCCGGCGTAGATCATCAGCGATTTGGCGTCGCGGGCCAACTGCTCAACCCGGTATTCGGCCATGTAGCCGTTGCCGCCGAACAGCTGCACGGCGTCCATCGCGACCTCGGTGGCAACCTCCGAGGAATACAGTTTCATCGCCGACGCCTCGGCCAGCGAGGGGATCTTGCCGGCCTGCACCTTCTCCAGCGTCTGAAACACCATGTTCTGCACGTTGATCCGGGCGACCTCCATCTTGGCCAGTTTGAGCTGGATCAGCTGGAACTGGCCGATGTTCTGGCCCCACAGGGTGCGGTTCTTGGCGTAGTCGACACAGAGCCGGTGACATTCGTTGATGATGCCCAGCGACATCAGCGCCACGCCAGCGCGTTCGGCGACGAAATTGGCCCGGGCGCTTTCCCGCCCGTCACCACCGGTGTGCTGTTCGGTCTCGCCGAGCAACCGGTCCGGGGTGAGTCGCACGTTGTCGAAGAACAACTCACCGGTCGGTGAGGACATCATGCCCATCTTCTTGAACGGCTTGCCCTGGGTCAGACCCGCCATCCCGGCGTCGAGTACGAAGGTCAGCACCGGCCGGTTGCGCTTGTCGATGCTCGGATCGCCCTCGTCCAGCTTGGCGTAGACGATCAGCACATCTGCGTAGGGGCCGTTGGTGATGAACGTCTTCTGCCCGTTGAGGATGTAATCCTCACCATCGCGTTTGACGTAGGTCTTCATCCCGCCGAACGCATCCGAGCCGGCGTCGGGTTCGGTGATGGCCCAACAGGCGATCTTCTCCAGGGTCATCAGCTCCGGCAGCCAGCGCTCCTTCTGCGCCAGGGTGCCGCGGCTCAAAATCGTGGCCGCGCCCAGACCGAGGCTGACACCGACGGTGCTGAGCAGCCCGATACTGACCCCGGACAGCTCCGAGAGCATGACCGCCGCCATCGACAGTTGCCCGCCGAGTTCGCCCATCCCGCCCGAGGACTTGCGTTCGGCCGCAGGCGAATCGGCTTCGGATTTGGCGCGTTGTTTTTCGAGCATGTTCTTGACTGCTTCGCCGGCCAGCACGTCCAGGCCGAACTCGCTGAACAGCTTGCGCACAATCGGGTAGGGCGGCATCTCGCCGCTTTCCAGTGCGTCCAGATGCGGGCGGATCTCTTTGTCGATGAAGCCGCGAACCGTGTCGCGCATGATGAGGTCGGTTTCAGACCACTCAAACATAGGAGTTCTCCAGGGGTCAGTGCGGCAGTCGTGCCGCGATGTCGTCGATCTCCCAGACGCCGTCGGTCTCGATGGTGTCGGTGTCGTGCCAGCCGGACAGCCGCGAGATCGCCCCGCCCTGCACGGCGTACACCGTTCCGGTGACCGGGCACTTGTCGGTGGCCAGGTAGGCCACCAGCGGGGAGATGTTGGCCGGGCTGAACAGGTCCAGCTCCCCGTCCTCCGGCTCGGCCATCAGCGCACCCATGCCGGGCGTGGCCAGGGTGAGGCGGGTGCGGGCGATCGGGGCGATGGCGTTGACGCGCACCCCGTAGCGGTCCAGTTCCTCGGCGGCGATCAGGGTCAGTGCCGCGATTCCCGCTTTGGCCGCGCCGTAGTTCGCCTGTCCGGGGTTGGGCAGCGTGACCCCCGAGCCCGAGGCGGTGTTGATCACCGCGGCGTTGGGCTGGTCTCCGGCCTTGGACTGCGCCTTCCAGTACGCCGCGGCGTGATGCAGCATCGCGAAGTGGCCCTTGAGGTGCACCGCGATCACGGCATCCCACTGCGACTCCTCCATGCCGGGAATGAACGAGTCCCGCAGGATTCCAGCGTTGTTGACCAGCACATCCAACCGGCCGAACTCATCGATGGCCTGCTGGACAAGCCCTTTCGCGGCATTCCAATCCGACACGCTGTCGGTGTTGGCCACCGCCCGCCCGCCGGCTGCCACGATCTCGTCGACGACCTGTTGAGCGGTGGTGGTGTCGGCACCTTCGCCGGCATTGCTCCCACCCAGGTCATTCACGACGACGCTCGCGCCCTCGCTGGCGAACAACAGCGCGTGTTCGCGGCCGATCCCGCGTCCGGCGCCGGTGATGACGGCGACCCGGCCTTCTAACGACGAGCCGCTTGCGCGAAGAGCATTCAATTCAGCACCCATTCCTTTCAGTCCGCTATGACGGCCAAGCCGTCGGTAATGGCCAACTCGTCGGTGCCGACACGCGCCGTTTCGAACGCGTAGCTGGTCAGGTTGTCTGCCGATCCGGTTCTCCAGATCCGGGTTTCCAGATCGTCACCGGGCAGCACCATCTTGGAGAACCGCACCGCGAACCGCTTGAGCCGAGACACATCCGACCCACCGACTTCGGTGAGCACCGCCCAGGACGTGAACGCCATGGTGCACAGGCCGTGGGCGATGATGCCCGGCAGGCCGGCCGACTTCGCGACCTCCTCATCCAGGTGGATCGGCATCGGGTCACCGGAAGCCGGGGCGTAGCGGAACGTCTGGTCGGCGTCCACGTGCTGGACGACCTTGGCGATCGGCGCCCCGTCCTGCAATGTCGGGTCGAACTTGTGCTCGGGACTGAGTTCACCGATCTTCTTGCTGGCGTTGTGGCCCCGGAAGAAGCACGTCACGTACTGCTCGTTGACCAGTTCGCCGTCTTGCGTCCGGCATTCCAGGTAGATCGCTGCGCGAGTGCCCTTCTCCAAGCCCTCGTAGCCGATCATCTTGCCGCGGGAGACCAGCTTGTCGCCCGGGTGGATCGGCCGGTGGAACCGGAAGTCCTGCTCGCCGTGGACGACTCGTGGGATCAGCTCCACCGGCGCGACTTCGACTGCCGGGGTGAGCATGGCTTCGAAGACGGGCACGATCGCGAACACCGGGGCGGCGACCTGGCCGGCCAGGTGCGCCGGGATCGGATCGTTGGTCGCCTGGGCGTAGTCGATCAACCGCTGCCGGGTGACCTCGAAGTGCTCTTCATCGCACCACTTGTTCATCCCTGCATCGTCGAATTCCAGATCGTCTGCCACCTCAGGCCGCCGCCGATGCCAGCGCCTCGAGTTGCGCGAGTGTCTTGTCGAGTTGCTTGGCGCCGTCCTTCTCGACCGCCTTGCCCAGCGCGCCCTTGATCAGCGCACCCTCGAAGTCACCGGCCACGCTGAATCGGGAGCCTTCGCCGTCGGGCGCGACCGTGAAGTCGAAGCGGCACTTAACCCCCGCCATACCGGTTCCCGACATGGTCAGGGTCTTTTCGGCACTTCTCTTTTCGGAGACCTTGTCGACCGTCCATTCGATCTTGTTGGCCATCCCGAGCATGACGATCTTGGCCGTCAGCTCCGATCCCTCGGTGAGGTTCGCGGGCGGCTCCTGCAGCCACTTCTCGTGGATGGTGAACCACTTGTCCCAGCTGGACAGATCGCTGATGGTGTTCCACAGCGCTTCCGGGCTGACCGACAGGTTCTTGGTGGCTTCAATGTGTCCCATGCTCTCTGCTCCTCAATAGGTTCAGCGCTCGGCGCGCTGGTAGGCGGTGACGACGGCGGCGCCGCCGAGGCCGATGTTGTGTTGCAGTGCCGCCGTGACGCCCTCGACCTGTCGTTTGTCGGCGGTACCCCGCAGCTGCCAGGTCAGCTCGGAGCACTGCGCCAGGCCCGTGGCACCCAGCGGATGACCCTTGGAGATCAGTCCGCCCGACGGGTTGACCACCCAGCGTCCGCCGTAGGTGGTGTCGCCGTTGTCGATCAGCTTGGGCGCCTCCCCTTCGCCGCATAGACCCAGCGCTTCATACAGCAGCAGTTCGTTGGCCGAGAAGCAGTCGTGCAACTCGATCACCTGGAAGTCCTGCGGCCCCAGGCCGGACTGGTCGTAGACACGTTGCGCAGCTTGCACATTCATGTCGTAACCGATGAGGTTCTTGGCTGTGCCGTTGAAGGTGGAGGCGAAGTCGGTGGTCATGGCCTGTCCGACGATCTCCACCGCCTGAGATGCCAACCCGTGTTTGTCCACGAACGCCTCCGAGGCCAGGATCGCCGCGCCGGATCCGTCCGAGGTCGGTGAGCACTGCAGCTTGGTCAGCGGGTCGTAGATCATCCGGGCGGCCAGAATGTCCTCGAGGGTGTACTCGTCCTGGAACTGGGCGTACGGGTTGTTCACCGAATGCTTGTGGTTCTTGTAGCCGATCTTGGCGAAATGCTCCGCGGTGGAACCGTATTGCTTCATGTGTTCGCGGCCGGCGGCGCCGAACATCCACGGCGCCGGGGGGAACAGCACCTCGGAGATCTCGGCCAGCGCCAGGATGTGCTTCTCCATCGGCTGCGCGCGGTCGGCATAGCTGGCCTCCAGCGATCCGGGCTTCATCTTCTCGAAACCCAACGCGATGGTGCAGTCGGCGAGGCCGCCCCGGATCGCCTGGGCGGCGAGGAAGAGCGCGGTCGACCCGGTCGAACAGTTGTTGTTCACGTTGACGATGGGGATGCCGGTCAATCCCAGCTCGTAGAGCGCACGCTGTCCCGAGGTGGACTCGCCGTAGACATAGCCGACATAGCCCTGCTCGATCGCCGTGTAGTCGATGCCGGCGTCGGCCAGCGCCTTGGTTCCGGATTCCCGGGCCATGTCGGGGTAGTCCCACGCCGATCCGTCGTCGTTGAGTCGCCGGCCCGGCTTCTCGAACTTCGTCATCCCGACGCCGATCACATACACCTTGTTCGCCATCATTCTCCTTCGCATCCCGCCAGTGGCTAGAAACATACAGACCTGATTGCATCTTCACAAGGAGGCCGACGGAACCGCTGGATATCGACGGGGAGCCGCGACTGCGCGTCTCGGCGAGGTCAGTCGGGCTGCGGCAAGACGCCGGCAGCGACCTGGCGCAGGTGCACGCAGGCCCGCTCCCAGCGCCGCCGGGCTCGCTGCGGGTCGTCGTCGACGAAGTTCGACACCAGGATGCCGCGCAGCACGTCCATCGCGGTGTAGACGACGTTGCGGATCTCCTTCTGCGCGGGGTGCTCGGGCATCAGCTGAGCGATCGCGGCGACCAGGGTCCCGTTGACGACGGCTTCCACTCTCTCGATGTGCTGAGCGAGGACCCGGTCTGTGCGTGCCGCGACCCAGAGTTCCACTGTGGCAATGAACATCGGCCCCTGGTGGGCCTCCCACAGGAAATCCAGCGCCGTCGCCACCGGGTCAGGAATCGATCGGACCTGGCCGATTTCACGGATGGCGGCGTGAGTGCGCTGCTGGGCCAGGTGTTCGACGGCGGCGACGACGAGGTCTTCTTTCGACTTGAAATGGTGGATCTGCGCCCCCCGGGTGACGCCGGCCAGTTCGGCGATACGCGGTGTGGTGGTGCCGGCATAGCCGTAGGTCACCAGGCATTCGATGGTGGCGTCGAGCAGTCGTTCACGCATGGCGGCACTGCGCTCGGCCTGGGTGCGCCGCACCGCAGGTGCACTACTGCTCGCAGCCATCCGTCACCTCCGCCATTCGATTCCGCGCGTCAGCATAACCTCGCAGAGGCGCGTTTACATACATTCCCGTGGGTATGCAACTTTCTGGGTGGCCACCGCCGGTCACCAGAGCATGTGCACCTGTTCGGCCCAGCCGAGCAGACCGTCGACGGCGACACTCGATCCGTCGTCGGTGCGGATCCGGCCGCTGTAGTGCCCGAAGCACTGATGAGTGCCGGGCAGCGGCGAACGGTGATGGAACGGGGTGAACGTCAGCTCCACCTGGTCCGAGTCGGGCGTGCGGATGGTCCACGGCCCGGTGTATTGCGCGTAGTGCCAGTCCAATTCGGCACTGACCTTGGTCAGCCGGCCGTCCACGCAGAGCGCATTCTCGGTGCTGCCGGTGCCGACCGTCCACTTACCGCCCAGCTGAAGGCCGACGGTGCGGCCGTCGGTGTGGCCCGAGGCCGCACCCCAGTTCCACAACGTGTTGGCCGGCCAGCGTCCCCGACCGTGGTCGAGCACACCCCAGCCGCCGGCGAAGTCGTACGTCGTGTCGCCGACCCGCACCATGCCCGACGCCGGCCGGGCAGTGTGCTTGGCGGTGTACTGAAATCGCTGCCGGCTCCACGGCACCACCACGGCCAGCGTCTCGTGCCCGGGCGGCAGCGCCACGAACAGATCACCGGTCATCGGTTCGGCCAAAGTCTTGCTGGAGAACCTGATCCGGGTGCCGTCCGGCTCGGTGGTGAGCTCGATCGCCACCGTCCCGCGGGCGGCGGCCGGGCCGTCGCCGAGGCTGGTGGGCAGGCTTATCCCCCACCCACCCGGGTGCAGACAACTCCGGCTGACTTCACGTCCCGAATAGTCCAACAGGTAGACATTGCTCACGCCGAGGTAGTCAAGGTTGGCGACGGTCACGGCAACCAGGTGGGTGGGCGTGGTGACACACCAGTACTCCCACCGCTTGGTACGGCCCCAGCCGCGCAAGTTGCAGCGGTGCAACGGCGTTCGGGTCCAGCCCACGGCATCGGGGTTGAGCGACCCGGACGCGTCGCACAGATCGACCGTCTCGGTGATCTCATGCTCCTGGGCGACCATCGGCGAACTATAGCGTCGCCGGCCGGATGACGACCACCGACTTGGTCCGTGTCCCGGAATCCTCCAGCAGCGCGATCACCCGACCGTCCGGCGCGGTCGCCGCATAGACGCCGTCGATACCGGCGGGCGTCAGCGGCCGGCCGTGGCTGGCATCAAGCGCCTCGTCGGCGGTCAGGTCCCGGCGCGGAAAGGTCTGCAGGCAGGCGTCGTCCAGGCTGTAGCTCAACCGAGGGGCCTCCCCCAGCTCATCGAGGGTGCGGGCCTGATCCAGCCCGAAGCTGCCGGCGCGGGTACGTCGCAGGGCGGTCAGGTGCCCGCCCACCCCCAGCTCATTGCCCAGGTCGCGGGCCAGCGCGCGAATGTAGGTACCCGCCGAACAGTCCACCTCGACATCGAGATCTATGAACTCGCCCGCGCGCCTGGCGTCCAGCAACTCGAACCGCTCGATGCGCACCGGCCGGGCCGGCAGTTCCACCGCGTTGCCCTCCCGGGCCAGCTGATAGGACCGCTTACCGGCGACCTTGATGGCGCTGACCGCCGAAGGCACCTGCGCGATATCACCGCGCAGTCCGGCGATTGCCTCGGCGATCTGGGAATCGGTGAGGTGCGCGGCCGACGTCGTCTGCAGCACTTCGCCTTCGGCGTCTTCGGTGGAGGTGGTCTGGCCCAACCGGATGGTGGCGGCGTACGACTTCGCCGATGTGGTCAGCAGACCCAGAATCTTGGTGGCCCGTTCGATGCCGATCACCAGCACCCCGGTGGCAATCGGGTCCAGGGTTCCCGCGTGGCCGACCTTGCGGGTGCCGAAAAACCTGCGGCACCGCGAAACGACGTCGTGGCTGGTGATTCCGGCGGGCTTGTCGACGATCACCAGACCGGCTGACACCGGCGTACTCACAGCACGATCGCCGTCAGTACCAGACCGTTCGACACCGACCATCGCCCACGCAGCTCCGTGAGCGCAGGACCGGACAGCGCCGCGGGGTCGATCAGGATGCGCGAGACGAAACTGCCGTCGGGGCCGAAGGTGATGTGGGCGTCCTCGAAGCCCAGCCACCGCCTGGTCAGCGGAAACCACGCCTTGTAGGTGGCCTCCTTGGCGCAGAACAGGATTCGGTCCCAGTGCCACTCCTGCGACAGAGCGGCGAGCTCGTCTCGTTCGGCGGGCAGACTGACGGCGTTGAGCACGCCGTCGGGCAGCACGTCGTGCGGTTCGGCGTCGATGCCCACCGATCGCACCTCGGTGCTGCGGCCCACCACCGCGCCGCGGAAGCCCGCGCAATGCGTCAGGCTGCCGACGACGCCGTCGGGCCAGGACGGCTCGCCCTTCTCTCCCTTGAGGATCGGGACCGGCGGCTGACCGAGCTCCTCCAGCGCCAGCCGGGCGCAGTAGCGCGCGGTGATGAACTCGTTGCGGCGCTTGGCGACCGAACGCGCGATCAACGGTTCTTCCTCGGGCAGCGGGGCCAGGCCGGGCGGGTCGTCGTAGCGTTCGGCCCAGGCCAGTGGTCCCACCGGCGCGTGGTCCAGCACCATGTCCAGCAGCTTGCTCATCGCGCCTGCCGTTGCCGTAGCCGGTCGGCGAACTTCGCGCTGGCTTCGCGCATCTCTTCGGTGATGACGAAGTGGCCGCCGAACTCGTTGAGGTAGCCGGGCGGATACTGCGGGTCCGGCAGCACCTGGCGCAGCCATCGATGCGGCCGGCGGCGGCGCCACTCCCGCGGGTAGCCCACCGAGACCTCTTCGAAGCGCACCCCGTCATAGAAGGTGGTGCGCGGGATGTGCAGGTGGCCGTAGACCGAGCAGGTCGCGTTGTAGCGGGTGTGCCAGTCGGCGGTTTCGACGGTGCCGCACCACAACGAGAACTCCGGGTAGAACAGCGCGTCGCAGGGCTGCCGCACCATCGGGAAATGGTTGACCAGCACGGTCGGCGTCATCCAGTCGAGGTCTTCGAGCCGCTTGCGGGTAGTGGCGACCCGGTCGCGGCACCACGCGTCGCGGGTGCCGTAGGGCTCCGGAGACAGCAGGAACTCGTCGGTGGCCACCACGTTGTTCTCCCGCGCGATCGCGAGACCTTCGGCCTTGGTGGTCGCTCCGGCCGGCAGGAAGGTGTAGTCGTACAGCAGGAACATCGGCACGATGGTGGCCGGGCCGCCCTCCTCGGTCCAGACCGGGAAGGGATGTTCCGGGGTGATGACGCCCATCTGGTCGCACATGTCGACCAGGTAGTCATAGCGGGAGCGCCCGAATATCTGCATCGGGTCCCTGGTGGTGGTCCACAGTTCGTGGTTGCCGGGCACCCAGATCACCTTGTCGAACCGTTTGCGCAGCAGATCCAGCGACCAGCGGATCTCGTCGGTGCGTTCGGCGACATCGCCGGCGACGATCAGCCAGTCGTCGCCGGTGGCCGGATGCAGCGACTCGGTGATGGGCTTGTTGCCCATGTGGCCGGTGTGCAGGTCGGATATCGCCCACAGGGTTGGGCCGTTCGCGGCCCTCGGCTCGTGGGTGGTCACGAGGTTCGAGCCTAGCGGCGATCGCGAGAACGGCGGAGCCGGGCGAAGCGGGTCGCCGCCATCAGCACAGCGGCGATCGCGAGGACAGCGGAGCCGGGCGAAGCGAGTCCCAGCCATCGGCATAGTAGGTACAGAAAATTGAAACGTGTTCTAACCTTCGCAGTAGTGGCACACGCCACAACTTGTACACTCCCGGCAGTACACCCGGGCGGAAGCGAGGAGTGCCATGCTCACCAAACTGCGTCTGATCACCGCGTTCAGCGCGCTGGTGCTGGCCGTCGTAATGGTCTGGCAGCAAACACCGCCGAGCAGTGTCGCCGGCAGGTCCGGGGTGCAGCTGCGCTCCACCGCGATGCCGCTGGCGCCGCCGCCCACCTCCAGCAAGCCGGTGAACATCACCAACCCGCGTCCCTTCGACGCCTGTGAGGACATCCCCTACGACGTCATCGCGCAGCTCGGACTGGCGTACACCCCGCCCAAGCCGGTGGAGGGTGTGCGCTGCGAGTACGACGCGGGCAACTACCAGATGGCCGTCGAGACGTTCATCTGGCGCAGCTACGACGAGACCCTCCCGCCCGACGCGATCGAGATGGATATCAATGGGCACCGGGCGGCGCAGTACTGGGTGATGAAGCCCACCGAGTGGAACAACCGGTGGTGGTTCTCCTGCATGGTGGCGTTCAAGACCAGCTACGGGCTGATCCAGCAGTCGCTCTACTACTCGCCGGTGTACTCCAACCCGGATGTGGACTGCCCCACCGAGAACCTGATGCGCGCCCACCAGCTGGCGCCGCACTACAAGTACTGATCCTCCGGGGTGAACACCGCTTCGCGCCGCACCGGACCGCGCCCTACCGATGTCGTTCTGAACCGTGCGCTGCGGCGCCTGCCCGCGCCCACCACCGGCTACACCGTCCACCGGGAACACATTCCGATGCGCGACGGCGTCACCTTGCTGGCAGACCACTACCAGCCGACCGGCGAGGTGGCCGGCACCCTGCTGGTTCGCTGCCCCTACGGGCGGGGTTTCCCGTTCGCGCTGGTGTTCGGCCGGATGTACGCCGCCCGCGGCTACCGGGTGATCCTGCAGAGTGTTCGCGGCACCTTCGGCTCGGGCGGCGTGTTCGAGCCGATGGTCAACGAGGCCGCCGACGGCGCCGACACCGTGGCCTGGCTGCGCGCCCAGCCGTGGTTCACCGGCACCTTCGGCACCATCGGGATTTCGTATCTCGGATTCACCCAATGGGCGCTGCTGGCTGACCCGCCGCCGGAACTGGCGGCCTCCGTGATCACCGTCGGGCCGCACGATCTGTACCAGTCGACCTGGGGCGTGGGGTCTTTCGCGCTCAACGACTTCCTGGGCTGGAGCCACTTAGTGGCCCACCAGGAGGACCGGCCGCGGATCCGGGCCGGTATCCACCAGCTGACCGCCCAACGCAAGGTGAAGCGCGCGGCGGCCGGCCTGCCGCTGGGCGCGGCCGGCCGGGCACTGCTGGGCAGTGGGTCACCCTGGTACGAATCATGGGTCGAACACCCCGACCGCGACGACCCGTTCTGGGACGCCCTGCGCCACCCGGCGGCGCTGGAGCGCTCGCAGGTCCCGGTGCTCTTGCTCGGCGGCTGGCAGGACCTGTTCCTGGAACAGACCCTGGCCCAGTACCGGGCGCTGCGCGACCGCGGCGTCGACGTGGCGATGACCATCGGCCCCTGGACGCACACCCAGATGTTGACCAGCGGCCTGGGCCGGGTCACCGCCGAATCGCTGCAGTGGCTCGACATCCATCTGCGCGGCTCCGCCGCAAACCCTCGACCGACCCGCGTCCGGATCTACGCGGCCGGTCGGGGTTGGGAGGACCGGCCGGATTGGGCCCCGGCCGATGCCGCGCACGCCTGGTACCTGCAGCCAGGCGGCACGCTCGCCACCACCGCACCCGACCCGACGGGGCCGGCGGTCTCCTTCCGTTTCGACCCCGCCGACCCGCCGCCCACCGTCGGGGGCCGGCTGCTGTCCCCGGCCGGCGGCTACCGCAACGACGGCCGGCTGCACCGCCGTCACGACGTGCTCAGCTTCACCGGCGCGGCATTGACCGACGATCTGGACGTCTGCGGTGTTCCGGTGCTCGAGCTGGACCACAGCTCGGACATCGCCGATGTCGACCTGTTCGTCCGGGTCAGCGAGGTCAACGCCAGAGGCCGCTCGGTCAACGTCACCGACGGCTACCGGCGATTGCGGCAACACACCGGTCCGGTGCGCATCGAGTTGGACGCCATCGCACGGCGTTTCGCCGCAGGCTCGCGGATCCGGGTGTTGATCGCCGGCGGCAATCACCCTCGGTACGCGGCCAACCTCGGCGGCGGCGACGCGCCGATCAGTGCAACCCGGACCCGATCGGCAGTGCACACGGTGCGGTTCGGCGAATCACGGTTACTGCTGCCCGCGGACGGCCGATGAAGCAGCTGTACCAGCGCAGCAGCACGGCGACGACGGCCGACCGCCTGGACCGGAGTCTCCGCGATGCGATCAACGCCCATGCCGAGGCGAACCAGCTCGGCAATGTGCTGGCCGATGTCACCACCGCCTGCGAGACCCGTAGCGTGCGCCTCTACAAGAACGGGCTGCTCGCCAGGATCACCGGCTCGGGCGACCCGGACCGCGAACACCGGACCCTGGTCCTGCTGACGCCCCGGTACCTGGTCATCGCCGTGACCGGTGAAAAGCGGGGGATACACGTCCGCTCCGCGCGCCTCGAGACGATCACCCTCAACTCCAGCCTCGGGCTGGTGGCCGACTCCGGCATCACCGTCGCGGCGCGCTGGTCCGGCGCAGTCGCCGAGCAGGCGACCGCGGCGTTCCATCTCGGCCTCGGCGATGATCAGGCCGGGCGGACGTTCTCCAGCGTGCTCAGCGACGCCGTCACCAACGCGAAAGCGCGCTAAGGCCCCTTCGCCTATCTGTCCGCCGACGTCACGCGGCCGGTACCGCAGCGCAGTTCGGGGTGCTCGGCACACCGTTGAAGCGATCGCTGACCCACGCCATACTCCGCTCACCGTCGACGAACTGCGGCAGCAGGATATTGATGTCCATCTTGTTCAGGAACGGCGGCGCCTCATTGGTCCACAGTTCGACATCGGCACCCTGCTTGCACCAGTCGCGCACCGTGTCAACGGCAGACGTGTAGGGGGACAATGGATCCCAGCGGTTGTGCGAGATATAGACCGGGCCTTTGGGTTTGATGTTGCCGATCCGTTGCGAGGCGAAAATCGTCTTCAAGGGTTCGGACGAGGCCATTTCGTTCAAGTCACCTTTGAACCAGAACTGCAGATGGCGGAACGCGTAGTCGACACCGCCCTGCACCAGGCAGGTATGACCGCTCCAGTCCAGCATCTGCACTCCACGCGGGGTCAGCGCGTCCCAGATGGCCTGTTCGGTCTCCGGGTAGGACGCCTGGATGCCCCGCAGGAGGTAGCCGGCAAGCACGGCCAAGAAGTTGCCGTCCACGCCCGGGATCGCCTCGACGACGTTGGTCATCGGCGCGTTGGCGTAGGTACCCGCAATGTTGAGCTCCGGCGCGTAGCTGGATGCCAGCTCGGCCGCCGACAATGATGCCTGGCCTCCCGATGCCCAGCCCCAGAACGCAACCGGCCCGTGCGGATCCAGCGACGTACCGGGCAGCTTTTGGGCCGCGCGGGCCGCATCGATGAGCGCGGTTCCGGCAGCAACCCGGTTCAGGAACTGGGGTGACTGCGGTCCATGAGTGCCCAGTCCGACCCCGTCGGTCACCACAATGGCGAACCCACGGGCCAGCAGCGTGGCGATAAAGCCCTCTTCGTAGTTGAACGTCAGGTCGAAACCCTGCGAGAAATGGATGCCCTGATCCAAAAGACGCGACGGGGCGCACTGCTCGCCGACCCCGTACGGGCCGGTCGCATACGCGATCAGGGGGCGTGGCCCGCGCCCCGGCCAGGGCACATCCGGCTCGATATAGGCCCCGGTGACCGCGACCGGATGTGCCTGAGCATCGGTGCTGCGGTACATGATTCGCGTTCCGGTCCCGACAAAGGCACCCAGCTGGCCAGACGGTTCCAGCACCAGCCGCAGCGGCTCGGTCCGGATCAGATCCCCGGGTCTGCCGGACGGAAGCGGATCCGGCGGCGTGTAGAACGCTTCGTACTTGATGTCGTCTGCGTTTGCCGGCGGGCCGGCCACCAGCGTGTGCGAACCGGCGACCACCAGCAACGTAGCCACCACCGCAGCCAATCTGCGGCATTCGATGCGCGTCCCCCACCGATGGATCCCCCCGGACAAGGCACCGCGATTCATCGAAACCCTCATTGGCTCTTCCTGTTCGGACGCTTGCACTTAGCGGCACGCAAGGACGCGCGCGATCACCTTGCGTCGGACGGTGATTCAGAACGGAATGCAAATCCAGCCGATGATCATTTGCAACCGGCTTGCCGTCAGCCAACAGAGGTCACAGACTCGTGAACAGCGGCTTAGCGTTTCATAACTATTAGCTCCAGGCCGATCAGAACCATCCTCCGACTACGCGCACACACCCACCGCGGTGAGCGGAGCGCCGGTGAGATGCGTGATTGAAATCAGCTTGCGTTTTGCTGCATTCGACGGCGAATGCGCTGGTCATGCCCGGTTTGGCCGGCGCGGCCAAATGGCGGCCATCTTGCCCGGCAATGAATCCTCGGCGTTGGATCTCGTGTCAACGCCAGATATCCGTTGTGCCACTTAACCGCCCGAGGAGCGCCCATGTCCGTCATCACGGAGCCGACAGCAGTCAGCGACCGGACCTTCGCCGATCTGCTCGCCACCGCTGACCGCGTGGCCGAACAGCTGCGTCAGACCGCTGCCGAGCGGGATAGGGCCAACGCAACGCCGCGCGCCGAGATCGAACTGCTGCGCGACAACGACTTACTGCAGGTGCAGGAACCGGTGGAATACGGCGGTTCTGGACTCGATTACGCGCAGGCCGTCCAGATCACCCGACGTGTCGCCCGTGGCGACACGTCCATCGCCCACCTGCTGGGCTACCACTACGCCCAGACGCGGGTGGCCACCCTGTTCGGCACGCCCGCGCAGGCTGACGAGCAGTCCCGTCGCAACGCGGCCGAGAAGCTGTTCTGGGGCGGCATCCAGAACCCGCGTGGCAGCTCCGGTCTGGTCCTGACCCGCGACGGCGACGGCTTCCGTCTCAACGGCAATCGGACCTTCGCCAGCGGCGCCAGCACGGGTGATCAACTCTCGGTCACCGCATTGTTGGACGGATCGCAGGTGTTTCTGTCACTCGACACCCGCGGCGGCCGACAGGGTTTCACCTTCCTCGACGACTGGGACAACATCGGCCAGCGCCTGACGGACTCCGGCGGCGTCCGCGTCGTCGATGCACGCATCGAACACCACGAGGTGCTCGGCGAAGAGCCGTTCACCGGTGGCACCCTGAGCCCCCACCAGACCCTGATCACCCCGCACTGGCAGTTGGCCTTCGTCAACTTCTACGTCGGGACTGCCGAGGGAGCGCTCACCGAAGCCCTGCAATGGACCCGAGACCACGCCTCGCCGTGGGAGACCTCGGGCGTCGACCGGGCCACCGACGACCCCTACATCCTGCAGACCGTCGGCGAATTGGTCAGCCAGGTGCGCGCCGCGGCGCTGTTGGCCGACCGGGCCGGCGATGCGCTCCAGGAAGCAGTCAACATCGGCCCCGCGCTCACCGAGGATCAGCGCGCCGACGCCGCGATCGCCGTCTATGAGGCGAAGTACTTCACCACCGAGGTCGGTCTCAAGGCCGCCAGTCAGCTCTTCGAGATCCAAGGGGCTCGCGCCACCACCAGCGCATACGGATTCGACCGGCATTGGCGCAACTTGCGGACCCACACCCTGCACGACCCGGTGGCCTACAAGGCACGCGAGGTCGGTGACTGGGTGCTCAACCACCGGCACCCCGAGTTCTCGCTGTATCGCTGATGGCGATCACCCTGCACTGGTTCCTGCCCACCAACGGGGATTCTCGCAGCGACCTGAGCCTGGGGAACGCGGTCGGCTCCGCGGGCAGCCGGGTGACCGGCTTCGGCGCCGACCGCGCCCCCGACCTGGACTATCTGCGTCTGGTGGCCGGGGCGGCGGAGAAATTGGGGTTCACCGGTGCACTGACCCCGACCAGCAGCTGGTGTGAGGACGCGTGGGTGTTCACCGCCGCGCTCAGCCAGCACACCACGCGGTTCAAGTACCTGGTGGCCTTCCGCCCGGGACTGCAGGCCCCGACACTGGTAGCGCAAGCCGCGGCCACCTTCCAGCGGATCTCCGGGGACCGGTTGCTGCTCAATGTGGTCACCGGCGGCGACGACGCCGAACAGCGGCGGTTCGGTGACGACCTCGACAAGACCGCCCGCTACCGGCGGGCCGGTGAGTTCCTCACCGTGTTCCGGCAGCTGTGGTCCGGAGAGCCCGTCACCTTCCGCGGCGATCACCTGTTCGTCGAGGACGCCACCATCGTCCCCGCCTCGACCTGGCCCGACATCTATCTCGGCGGATCTTCGGCGGCGGCGATCGAGGTGGCGGCCGAGCACGCCGACGTCTACCTGACCTGGGGTGAGCCGCCGGCACAGGTGGTCGACAAGCTCGACGCGGTGCGCCGGCGGGTCAAGGATCTGGGCTCGTCGCGTGCGGCCGCCGGCGAGCTGCGGTTCGGGATCCGGCTGCACGTCATCAGCCGGCCCACCGCAGCCCAGGCGTGGGCCGAAGCCGATCGGTTGCTGGCGGGGCTTGATCCCGAACAGATCCGTCGCGCCCAGGAGATCCAGCGCAACTCCGGGTCGGAGGGCCAGCAACGGATGACCGCGCTGCACGGTGGCCGGACCGATCAGCTGGAGGTGTCACCCAACCTGTGGGCCGGTGTCGGTCTGGTCCGGAGCGGCGCCGGCACAGCACTGGTGGGCAGCCACGAACAGGTCGCCGACCGCATCGAGGAGTACCACCGCTTGGGCCTGGACGAATTCGTCCTGTCCGGCTACCCGCACCTGGAGGAGGCGTTCTCATTCGGGGAGGGCGTGGTGCCGATTCTGGCCGAGCGCGGCCTACTCGCCAACCCCGCTGCCCCACTTACGATCTGAGGGAGACAACGATATGCCGACCGACATCATCAAACCGCTGAGCTTCGCGTACTGGGTGCCCAATGTCAGCGGAGGGCTGGTCACCTCGACCATCGAGCAGCGCACCGACTGGAGCTATGACTACAACGTCGCGCTGGCCCGGATCGCCGAGGAAGCGGGCTTCGAGTACGCACTGACCCAGGTCCGCTACACCGCCAGCTATAGCGCCGAGTACCAGCACGAGTCGACCAGCTTCTCCCTGGCACTGCTGCTGGCCACCCAGCGCTTGAAGGTCATCGCCGCGGTGCACCCGGGTCTGTGGCAGCCGGGCGTGCTGGCGAAGTGGCTGGCGACTGCGGATCATCTGTCGAACGGGCGGGCCGCGGTCAACGTGGTCAGCGGTTGGTTCAAAGACGAATTCATCCAACTCGGCGAGCCATGGCTCGAGCACGACGAACGCTACCGGCGCAGCGCCGAGTTCATTCAGGCACTGCGGGCGATCTGGACCGAAAGCCCTGCCAATTTGGCCGGCGACTTCTACCGCATCCGCAACTTCACGCTGCAACCCAAGCCGCTGTCGTGGGAGGGCCGGCCGCACCCGGAGATCTTCCAGGGCGGCAACTCGACCGCGGCCCGCAACAACGGGGGCCGTTACTCCGACTGGTATTTCTCCAACGGCAACGATTTCGACGGCGTCAGCGCGCAGTTGGCCGATCTGCGCAGGGTCGCTGCCGAAGCCGGCCGCGCTGAGCCGCCCGGTTTCGGCCTGAACGGATTCGTCATCGTGCGCGACACCGAGGCCGAGGCCAGGGAGGTGCTGCGGGAGATCATCGCCAAGGCCGACGTTCCCGCGGTCCAGGGGTTCGGGGCGGCGGTGCGACAGGCCGGCGCATCGACCTCCGACAACCGCGGTATGTGGGCCGATTCCAGCTTCGAAGACCTGGTGCAGTACAACGACGGCTTCCGCACCCAGCTGATCGGGACCGCCGAACAGGTGGCCGAGCGAATCGTCGCCTACCGGAAACTCGGCGTGAACCTGATTCTGACCGGGTTCCTGCACTTCCAGGAGGAAGTCGAGGCTTTCGGCCGGACCGTGCTGCCGCTGGTACGCGAGCTGGAAGCACATGCCGGGTTGGCACCTGCTCCCGTACCCGCACTGCCATGACGGGTTGTCCGGCACCCCGACTGGAAGGCCATGCCGAAGCCGTCTCTGCCGCCGAGGCGTTCGCCGCGGCGGTGCGGCCGGGCGCCGCTGATCGAGACCGGGCCGGTAGCGTGCCGCGCGCCGAGCTGGCCGACTTCGACCGCTCCGGCCTGCCGGCGATCACCGTCCCCGTCGCCGACGGCGGAGCCGGGTTGGGACCTCGCACCCTGGCCGAGGTGATCAGAACCGTCGCCGCCGCCGACCCGGCGCTGGCGCAGATCCCGCAGGGCCACTTTCTGGCCATCGACATCCTGAGCCAGCTGGGGACGCCGGAACAGCGCGATCGAATCCTGCCGGCGGTCACCGAGGGCGGACGCGTCGCGCCGGTGCTGGCCGAACGCGGCGGCACGCATGCGCTCGACCTGAAGACCCGTCTGGTGGCCGACGGCCCCGGCTGGCGCCTGGACGGCGTCAAGTACTACAGCACCGGCGCCATCACGGCGCGGTGGCTGGCCGCCAGCGCCCTGGACCCCGAAGACCGGTTGGTACTGGCCCTCATCGAACGGGACTCTCCCGGCGTGGCCATCGATGAGGACTGGTCGGCGATGGGACAGCGTGCCACGGTCAGCGGCACAACAACTTTCGGCGGCGTACGCGTCGATGCCGGTCTGGTGGTGCCCTACTGGACGGCGTTTGAGGGACCGCAGCTGCTCGGCGCACGGGCGCAGCTGTTTCACGCCGCCATCGAAGCCGGCATCGCCGAGGGGGCGCTGGCCGATGCCGCGGAATTCGTGCGCACCCGCAGTAGGCCGTTCGCCGAGGCGTATCGCGCCAACCAGGCCGCGACGGCCACCGATGATCCGAATATCCGGCTGCGGTTCGGCCAGCTGGCCACCCGCACCCGCGCCGCGGTGCAGCTGTTGCGCTGGGCGGCCGAGGTCCTCGACGAGCTGGGGCTGATTCCGGCCGGCCCCGACACCGCGGCGCACGGGTCGATAGCGGTCGCCCAGGCCAAGGCGTTCGCCAGTGAGGTCGCCGTCGAGGTGGCCAGCCAGCTGTTCGCGCTGACCGGGACCAGCGGCACCGACCGCAAGTACGGGCTGGATCGGCATTGGCGCAATGCCCGCACCCACAGCGTGCACGATCCGGTGGACTGGAAATACCACCACATCGGGGCGTGGGAGCTGGCCGGTGTCCGGCCGCCCAACCACGGCCAGATCTGAGCTGTCGAGCTGTTCAGCCGACCGTAACGCGGACCCGGGCGGCGACCGCCGCGAGTTCCTCGGCGGTGCACACCGGCGCGCCCAGTTCGGGATCGGCGATCGGCAGCTGCACCCAGCTGGTGCAGCCGGCATAGTCAGGGCTTCGCGGCAGCGGTACCGGTGTGGACAACGGCAGCACCTGGACCACCAGCACCGTCAGCCGGTGTTTGGGCCGGAAATCCAGCCGGTCGGCACGCACCGATTCCGCGGTCCAGATATGCAGGTCCGCGATGTCCTCCAGCGCGTCCGGCCGCTCGACGGGCAACGCTGCGGCGACTTTCGCCGCAGCCCGTACCAGCACCTGGTCGCCGGTGGAGTCGGCGGCCGCCGCAGCCAGCAGATCACGGTGTTCAGGACGGACCCGCTCGGCGTGACTGTGCACGGACGTCGGGAACAAGAGAAACTCGTCGGCGGTGACATCGAAGCGCTTCTCGTGAATGCCGCCCTTGCGCAGCAGGATTCGTTGACGGCCGGCCAGCAGTGCGGCGACCACCGCACTCCACTCCTTCAATGCCATGCCGTGCATTCCCCCGAGCGTAGCCGGAGCTACGGTGAACCGGTGAGCCACGACATCCCGGACATCCTGCTGGTCCACACCGAGGACCGAATCCGCACCCTGACCCTCAACCGCCCGCAGGCCCGCAATGCGCTGTCAAGCGCCTTGCGTGATGCCACCTTCGGGGCGCTGGCCGACGCCGATGCCGACGACACCGTCGACGTGGTGATCCTGACCGGCGTCGATCCGGTGTTCTGCGCCGGCCTGGACCTCAAGGAGTTCGGCGGTTCAGCGAGGCTCGACGGAGGAGAGCCGAAGCTGGGACCGCCGCAGGAACCCGGCGGCGAATCCACCGCGCTGCCCGACATCTCGCCGCAGTGGCCACCGATGACCAAGCCGGTGATCGGCGCGATCAACGGCGCGGCGGTGACGGGCGGACTGGAGCTGGCCCTGTACTGCGACGTCCTGATCGCCTCGGAGCAGGCTCGATTCGCCGACACCCATGCCCGCGTCGGGCTGTTGCCGTCCTGGGGCCTGAGCGTTCGGCTCCCCCAGAAAGTCGGCGTGGGTCTGGCCCGCCGGATGAGCTTGACCGGTGACTACCTTTCGGCGGCAGATGCGCTGCGGGCCGGTCTGGTCACCGAGGTGGTGCCCCACGCCGAGCTGCTGTCTGCGGCGCGCAAGGTGGCCGCCGCGATCGTCGGCAACAACCAGGCCGCGGTGCGGGCGCTGCTGGCCTCCTACCACCGCATCGACGAGTCGCAGACCGCCACCGGGTTGTGGCTCGAGGCGATGGCGGCCAAGCAGTGGCTGCACACGGTGACCGGTGCGGATGTCGCCGCCAACCGGCAGGCCGTGCTGGAGCGCGGGCGCGCACAGGTGCGGTAGCAGTTGAACTCGAATTACCCGCCGCCGCCACGCCGGCGGCCCTGGGATGTGATCGCCGCGATCCTGCTTGCGGTGTTGCTGATGTTGGCGTGCGGGTTCGGTTTGATCCTGTCGATGTACGCCGGGATGATCACCGACAAGTGCGCGGGAGCCCACCACTGCAGCGACAGCCTGATCTACGCCGCCTACCTGGTGACCTGGGGCGGCATGGGGGCGGCCCTCCTCACCACGGTGGCGGGTATGGGTGCCAATGCACGTACCGGGCGCACCCTGCTCAGCTGGCCGGCGGTGGGCTGGGCGATCTTCCTCCTCACCTTCGCCACGGGTGGTCTGCTGTTGAGCGCCGGCGTCGGCGGCGGATAGCCACCGGCTCACGCCGGACGGTCCTACGGCCGGCCGGCCCGCGCCCATCGTCCGGAAAGTGCCCGCCACCCGACGAACAGCACCCTCAGCACGATGAACGTGGTCAGGCCCGACCAGATCCCGGCCAGCCCCCAATTCAACAGCAGTGCCAGCCAGGTCAGCGGCAGGAACCCGGCCAGGGCGCTGATCACGGTGGCGGTGCGCATGAATGCGGCGTCGCCGGCGCCCAGCAGCACGCCGTCGAGCGCGAAAACTACCCCGGCGATAGGCAATTGGGCGACCAGGAACCACCACGGCACCGCGATCGCCGCCAGCACCGAGTCGTCACCGGTGAACAGTCCCGGCAGCACGGCGGAACCGGCTGCGAGCAACCCGGCCAGCACCCCGGCGGCCACCGCCGAGAACACCGTCACCCGTGCGGCCACCGACCTGGCCTGACCGGGGTCACCGGCACCCAGCGCGGCGCCGACCAGGGCCTGGGCCGCGATCGCCAGCGAGTCGAGCACCAACGCCAGAAACGTCCACAGCTGCAGCACAATCTGGTGGGCGCCCAGAGCCGCGGCCCCGAACCGTGCCGCCACCGCGGCCGCGGAGACGAAGCACGCCTGAAACGCCAGTGAGCGCACGATCAGATCACGGCCCATGGTCAGCTGCGCCCGCACCACCGCGGCGTCGAACCGCCATGAAACCCGCTCGGAGCCAAGCGCACCCAGGAACAGCAGCGCCGAGAGCCACTGGCCCGCACAGTTCGCCACCGCCGAACCGGCCAGGCCCCAGCGCGGCAGACCCAGCGCGCCGAAAACCAGCAGCGGGCACAACAGCGCCGAAAGCGCAAAGCCGGCAACGACATAACGCGGAGGCCGGGAGGTGTCCTGCACTCCGCGCAGCCATCCGTTGCCGGCCAGTGACACCAGGATCGCGGGCGCGCCCAGGATCGCGATCCGCAACCATGGCAGGGCGGCCTGCGCGATGGCGTCCCGGCCGGCAACGGCCGACACCAGCGGCACCGCCGCGGCCTGCACCACGACCACGATCAGCGCGCCCAGGCCCAGCGCCACCCAGGTCGCCTGCACGCCCTCGGCGACCGCGGCGGCACGGTCGCCGGCACCGAAGTGGCGGGACGAGCGGGCCGTGGTTCCGTAGGACAGGAAGGTGCCCTGCGATGCCACCAGTCCCAGGATCAGCCCCCCGATGGCCAGCCCGGCCAGGCCCAGCGCGCCGAGCCGGCCGACCACCGCGGTGTCGAACAGCAGATACAGCGGTTCGGCGGCCAGTACCACCAGCGCCGGCAGCGCCAGCGCCGCGATCTGGCGTCCGCCCGCCGCGCCGCCGTCGGTCACCGCCCGAGCGCGGCGACCAGGGCGGCGACCACGTCCTGTGCCGTTCCGGTGGCCGTGTAGCCGGCGGCCAGCCGGTGTCCTCCACCGCCGAAGGAAACGGCCACGGCGCTCAGGTCTACGGCCGACTTGGCCCGCATCGACACCGCCCAGGTGCCCGGATCGGTCTCCTTGAACACCGCCGCCACCTCGGCCTGCGCGGTGGTCCGCACGATGTCGACGATGCTCTCCACTTCCTCGGGCCGTGCCGCGGTCCACTCGGCGTGGTCGACCACCGAATAGACCAGCCCGCGCCCGCCCGCCGCGTCGGGCAGCAGCCGCGCCTGCGCCAGCACCCGCGACAGCATCGTCAACCAGTCGAACGGATGGGTGTCCATGACGGCTCGGGCGACCGCCGCGTTGTCCACCCCGGCCTCCACCAGTCGCGCCGCCAGCCGGTGCGCGCGGGGGCTGGCCCACCGGAACGAGCCGGTGTCGGTGGCCAGCCCGGCGTACAGGCAGTACGCCACGCCGGCGTCGATCGGTTCACCCCAGGCCTCGAGCAGCTCAGCCACCATCATGGTGGTCGAGTCCGCTGTCGGGTCAACGAAATTGGCAGTGCCGAACAGCTGGTTGGACGCATGGTGATCGATCACCAGCAGCTCGCGGCAGGTGGCTGCCAGTTCCTGCAGGTCTCCGAGCCGATCGGTGCTGGAGACATCGACCGTCACCACCAGGTCTACCTCGCGGCGCAGCGCCTGCGGGCTGACCAGCAACTCGCCGCCGGGCAACGACTGCAGCGATTGCGGGAGTGCTGCCGGACGCGCGAAACTGACCTGGACCGCCTGGCCCCGCCGCCGCAGGACCGACGCCAGCGCCAGCCCGGCACCGATGGTGTCGGCGTCGGGATGCACATGACAGATCACCGCCAGCGTGCTCGCGCCCGCCAGCAGTTTCCCGGCTGCGGCGGCATCGACGCGCCGGCCGGGCGACGAGTCAGTCGCCGGATTGCTCACCGTGACCACTGTCGTCGGCACCCGCTTGGCCGGGCGCCTCTCGGTACGGGTTGGCCTCGACGGGCTGCTTGCCCTCCCGGATTCGGGCCAGATCGGCGTCGGCGGCCTGCGCTGCGGCCAGCAACTCCGACATCCGGTGGGCGGCGTCCGGCACGGTGTCCCGGACGAACGTCAGGGTCGGGGTGAAACGCACCCCGGTGCCGGCACCGACCTTGGACCGCAGCACACCCTTGGCCCCCTCCAGGGCGGCGGCCGCGCCGCCGTAGTCGGGGTCCTCGTCCAGGGAGCGGCCCAGCACCGTGTAGTACAGGGTCGCGTCGTGCAGGTCGGCGGTCACCTTCGCGTCGGTGATCGTCACCCCGGCCAGCCGCGGATCCTTGATCTCGTACTCGATCGTCGAGGCGACGATCGTGGAGATCCGCTTGGCCAGCCGGCGCGCGCGTGCCGGGTCAGCCACGGCTAGGTCCGTGCCTTCTCGACGAGCTCGTAGGTCTCGATGACGTCGCCTTCCTTGATGTCGCTGTAGGTCAGCGTCAGACCACATTCGTAGCCGTCGCGGACCTCGGTGACATCGTCCTTCTCGCGGCGCAGCGAGGAGACCGTGACGTTCTCGGCGACCACCACGTTGTCACGCAGCAACCGCGCTTTGGCGTTGCGGCGGATGAGCCCGGAGGTGACCAGACAGCCGGCGATGTTGCCGACCTTCGAGGATCGGAAGATGGCGCGAATCTCCGCGCGCCCCAGCTCCTTCTCCTCGAAGATGGGCTTGAGCATCCCCTTCAGAGCGCTCTCGATCTCGTCGATGGCCTGGTAGATCACCGAGTAGTAGCGGATCTCCACACCCTCGCGGTTGGCCAGTTCGGTGGCCTTGCCCTCGGCACGGACGTTGAAGCCGATGATGATCGCGTCCGACGCCGACGCCAGGTTGACGTTGGTCTCGGTGATGCCACCGACGCCGCGGTCGATCACCCGCAGTGCGACCTCGTCGTCGACCTGAATGCCCATCAACGCCTCTTCCAGCGCCTCGACGGTACCGGCGTTGTCGCCCTTGAGAATCAGGTTCAGCTGACTGGTTTCCTTCAGCGCCGAGTCCAGGTCCTCCAGCGAGATCCGCTTACGCGACCGCGCGGCGAGCGCGTTGCGCTTGCGCGCGCTGCGCTTGTCGGCGATCTGGCGGGCGATCCGGTCCTCGTCGACCACCAGCAGGTTGTCACCGGCGCCGGGCACCGAGGTGAACCCGATGACCTGGACCGGCCGCGAGGGCAGCGCCTCGTCTACGTCGTCGCCGTGCTCGTCGACCATGCGCCGCACCCGGCCGTAGGCGTCGCCGGCCACGATCGAGTCGCCGACCCGCAACGTGCCGCGCTGGATCAGCACGGTGGCCACCGGGCCGCGGCCGCGGTCCAGGTGCGCCTCGATCGCCACACCCTGGGCCTCCATGTCGGGGTTGGCCCGCAGGTCCAGGGCGGCGTCGGCGGTCAGCAGCACCGCCTCTTCCAGGGCTGCGATGTTGGTGCCCTGCTTGGCCGAGATGTCGACGAACATGGTGTCGCCACCGAAGTCCTCCGCCACCAGGCCGTACTCGGTGAGCTGGCCCCGGATCTTGGCCGGGTCGGCGCCCTCCTTGTCGATCTTGTTGACCGCCACCACGATCGGCACATCAGCAGCCTGGGCGTGGTTGATCGCCTCCACCGTCTGAGGCATCACACCGTCATCGGCGGCCACCACCAGGATCGCGATGTCGGTGGCCTTGGCGCCGCGGGCACGCATGGCGGTGAACGCCTCGTGGCCCGGGGTGTCGATGAAGGTGATCAGCCGTTCGGTGCCGTCGAAGTCAACCGAGACCTGGTAGGCGCCGATGTGCTGGGTGATGCCGCCGGCTTCGCCCTCGCGGACGTTGGCCTTGCGGATGGTGTCCAGCAGGCGGGTCTTGCCGTGGTCGACGTGACCCATGACGGTCACCACCGGCGGACGACTCTGCAGGTCCTCCTCGCCACCCTCGTCCTCGCCGTAGGTCAGGTCGAAGGACTCCAGCAGCTCGCGGTCCTCGTCCTCGGGCGAGACCACCTGCACGATGAAGTTCATCTCGCTGCCCAGCAGCTCCAGGGTCTCGTCGCCGACCGACTGGGTGGCGGTGACCATCTCACCGAGGTTGAACAGCGCCTGCACCAGGGCGGCCGGGTTGGCGTCGATCTTCTCGGCGAAGTCGGAGAGCGACGCGCCGCGGGCCAGCCGGATGGTTTCGCCGTTGCCGTGCGGCAACCGTACGCCGCCGACGACCGGCGCCTGCATGTTCTCGTATTCGGCGCGTTTCGCCCGCTTCGACTTACGACCCCGCTTGGGGGCGCCGCCGGGCCGGCCGAAGGCGCCGGCCGCGCCGCCGCGCTGGCCGGGGCGACCGCCACCGCCACCGCCGCCGGGGCGACCCCGAAAACCTCCGGCGCCGGCGCCCGCGGGGCCACCGCCACCGCCGGGACCGCCCGGTCCGCCGCCGCCGCGGTAGTTACCACCGGGACCGCCGCCGGGACCGCCCGGACGGCCGCCGGGGGCACCCGGACGGCCTGCGCCGCCGGGGCGGGGCGGGCCTCCGGGGCGCGCCGGACGACCCTGCGCTCCGAATCCACTGCCACGGGCGGGCATGTTGCCCGGCGACGCCCCGCCGCCGGGACGCGGCATGCCGGGCCGGGGTGCTCCCGGCCGGGGCGCCTGCGGGTGCGGACGCGGGATCGCGCGCTCCACCGGCTGCGCCGACGAGAACGGGTTGTTGCCGACGCGCGGTGTCCGGGCGCCGGGTATGGTGGC
>NZ_LQPG01000037.1 GCF_002102265.1 Mycolicibacter longobardus
GCGGCGGGGCCGGTTCGACCGCCGGTACGGGCGCCGCCGGAGGTGGAGGCGCCGGTGGCGGGACCGCGGCCTTGGGCGGCTTGGGGTGGTGGGTGACGACGTTGGCCCGCACGTCGGGACCCTGGTGATTGGCCGCCCGCATGCCCACCGCCAGCGCGATCACCAGGCCCAGCACCCCGACCACGAACAGTGCCGCCACCCCACCGGCGACAAGGATCGGCTTGCGCTCCCGCTGCGGGATCTCGGTGGTGAAGTCCAACAACCGGGAGTCGACGAGTTCGGGGTTGTCGGTGGTATCCGGGATGGCGCTGTAGGCCAGCGGCTCGTTGTCGATGGTGCCGCTGTAGTCCACCTCTTCGGGCGCGACGTAGGCATACCCGGAGCTGACCAGCGCCGGGTCCAGCTCTCCGGTGCCCGGGTCCTGCGCCCAGGCCAGCGCCCGGGTGGAGGAGAAGAACAGCGGAGCGTGCGCGCTGGCCAGCGCCGCCCCGCGAGCCAGTGCCATGTCGGGTTCCTCCGGCACACTGACCGGCAGCGGGGTGGCCTTGTCCAACTCCGGTTTGATCATCGCCACATTGACGCCCGAACCCACCACGAACAGCCCGTCGGGGTTGGAGTCCAGCTGTTGGGCGCCGGCGGCCAGCTCGGTGACTTCCTCGACCGCACGCTCGTCGTCGGGCGACAGCGGCTGCCGGTGGATCTCGGCGATCGAGCCGTCATCGGAGCTCACCACCGCCAGAGTGGCGGCCTCCGGCTCGACGAACAGCAAGGCCGTCCGGGAGTAGCGGGTCGCGCTTCCGACTGCTTGGGCCAGCGCGGCCGAAGCCAAGAACGCCGACACCAGCATCACGTTCTCGACCTTGCGGCCCTCCAAAGCGGCTCGCAGTGCGTTGGCCTCGGCTGGGTCGCTCCAGGTCACCCCGGTCGAACTGAGCTGATAACCGCCCTCGCGAGCGGCCTCTTGGGTGCCCAGGATGGCCGAGACCACCCGCTCCGGGGCGCTCTGAGTGCCGGCCCCAACCTGAAAGTCGTCGTGCTCGACCGTGGCCCCGTCGGCGCTTTCGCCTTCCACCACCACCATGCGCACCGTCGAGGGTGCGACCGACACCCCGAGAACGATGTCCACGAAACCTCCCCTGCTGCTGATCGGCCAGGTAAGCGGGCCGAACCCCTGCCAGGGCTGGCAATACCGGCTTCATCGCAGCCGCGCGGCGGCCGTCAGATCCGAGGGCTAACCGGACTTGATGAAGTTCTGGTATGAGCGGGACGGCGTCGGCCCGCGCTGGCCCTGATACTTCGACCCTACGCGCGTACTGCCGTAAGGGTGTTCCGCCGGACTGGTCAACCGCAGCAGGCACAGCTGACCGATCTTCATTCCCGGCCATAACGTGATCGGCAGATTCGCCACGTTGGACAGCTCCAGGGTGATGTGTCCGGAAAAGCCCGGATCGATGAATCCGGCGGTGGAGTGGGTCAACAGGCCGAGGCGGCCCAGGCTGGACTTGCCCTCCAGGCGGCCGGCCAGATCCTCGGGCAGGGTGCAGCACTCCAGGGTGGAACCCAGGACGAACTCGCCGGGATGCAGCACGAACGGCTCACCGGGGTCGGGCTGCACGAGCGTGGTCAGCTCGTCCTGCTGTTTGGCCGGGTCGATGTGGGTGTAGCGGGTGTTGTTGAACACCCGGAACAGGCTGTCGAGGCGAACGTCCACGCTGGACGGCTGGACCAGGGCGTCGTCGAAAGGGTCGATGCCCAGCCGGCCGGCGGCGATTTCGGCCCGCAGGTCGCGATCGGAGAGCAGCACCGCACGAGCGTATCCGCTGCGCTCGGTCCCTAGGCGAGCAGACGCAGAATCGCACGGAGCACTCCGTGCACGTGCGATTCTGCGTCTGCTCGTCGGGGTGGGCTAAGGGTTCGGCCGGGATGCTAGCCTGCTAGCGCAGCAATGCCGATGTAGTTCAATGGCAGAACATCAGCTTCCCAAGCTGAATACGCGGGTTCGATTCCCGTCATCGGCTCCACGTTTGAGCAGGGGTTTTACCTCGGATGGCCCGCCTGGTCGGCGCGATGGTCCCTTAACGGTCCCTTGTTTTCGGCTCCCAACCAGGGCGGGAACTGTCACGACTCGATCTCTACCCGGGTGATACAAACGCGCGTCCCGGGCGCGCTCTGACAAAATGGCCGACATGAGCACATCCGGAACGGAAGGCATCGAAGAATTTCAGGTGCCGTTGGCTTGGCCAGTGGACCTTGCTTCGCAGGCAGTGCCGGTGAATCAGGTGCTGTTCGCTTGGGACCAAGAGAACCGCGACGTGGTGTACGCGATGTTTGGGCACCTCGGCCCACCGCTCTGGTTAACACCAGAAGTCGCTAGGCAGCATGCCGCCGAGTTCGGCGAGGCACTGGCTGTTCAGCCGAGGGGCTCATTCATCCTCAGCAGGTCTCGGGCAGAAGAGATTTGGACCGTCCTTGGCCGCCATCTCGGCAAGATTCCAAACGAGCAAGCTCCCCAGTGACCCTGTACGCCGTCCCCACAGCTACAAATGGTCGGGAAATCACAATCTCAAGCGTCACACTAGCAACAGGCGCAAGGGGTGTGTGGAGCGTCCAAGTCGCACCTCACAGGAGTTATCACGTAAAAAGAGACCTACAATCGGCTCTGTCAAGCACTATCGTCGGCGTGTCGCGTTTAATTGCGACGAACAGCAGGGTTCCGAACATCGCCGCAGTGAGGAGGGTCGCTATGTCACGACTCGACTCTCTGCTGTCCTTGACAGACGGCTGGGACGGCCCTGGAAGTATCTCCGTTTCCAAACAGGCCCTCACCAACTACACCCACTTCATCGACCTGTTGGGTCCGCGCGTTCGGCTTGACGCTGAGCCGATGGCTACGCCGAACGGTGGCATCCGAATGGAATGGGACCGTGGCGAGAACAGCTACGTTGCCGAGATCGAGGGCAACGGTGGCATGTTCCTCTGCAAGCTAGGTTCAAGCCCAATCGACGACCGCGAGATCGAGCTCCCCTACACAGATTTCGACCTGCTCATCCAGTTCTTCGAGGTTGGCACGATTGTCAGCTGAAGAGGACGAGCGGGGCAATGCGATGCCGCCGAGCGGAATGCTCCTTTACCGCCAAATTAGCCCCGGCAAGTTAAATTCTGACGGCCCTGGCAAGTCCAATTTTTTGCCCGAGGACCATCGCTGTCTGTCGACGCGTCGAGAAGCAATCACAGCGAAGGGCGCACACGACGCCTACCTTGCCGAAGGCGGGCAATCCCTTGGCACATGGGGTGTAACAGTCCAAGAAACTTGTGACGCGGGACTCGAAGCTTACGACGACGAGCACCTTGATGAGCACCCGCCGTTCCATGTGACAATCTGGTTCCCCGACAACCTGTCTCGCGGCCAGCAAGAGCGATTTGCTCGTCAGCTCCACTCCTACGCCAAGCAACGTGGCGATAGGGGCTGGTTGTACGGCCCGGTGCAGGGCTAACCTATAAGCGGCACAACATTTCCGGTGTACGTCGGCTTCGGCGTAGCCAACGCCCCGAGCGCGGCCATGTTGCCCGCGTGGTCATCGGTATTGATCAGGTGGGCGTAGACGGTCAACGTCGTCTTGACGTCTCGGTGGCCCATGAGTTCCGCGATGTCGATAGGCCGTATCCCCGCCGCGATACACATGCTCGCGTAGGTGTGGCGGAGCGAGTGGAACGACTGCGCGGGCGACAACCCGGCGGTCGGCGTCAGCCGGTTCGCCCGCAACACAGCGGGCCGGTACACCGCCTTATAGAACGTCGGGTGCCGCAACGGCGAAGTCCAGTCGAGCACCAACCTCGCCTCAGCGTCAGCCACCGAAAGTGCAGCGAGGACATCGGCTTGTCGGCGGGCTTTCGCTCTCGCGGTCGGGGTGGCGGCGCTGCCGTCTCCTGTAGCCGCCGCGCCATCGGCAGGCTGCGCAGCTACTCCGGTGGGCTTGGGCCGAGTTAGCGCCATCGACGGCCACAGGGGCGCTGTCGGCTCGTCGGCGCGCGGGTGCTCCGCGAGGTAGTCGCGCAACAACGCCGTCGTCTCGGACGTCAGCGACACGCGCCGATTGGACCCCGGCGTCTTTGGGGTCACGTAGACCAACTCGGCCCCGATCACCCGCGCGGCGCGGCGCACCCACAAGGTACCCGGCTTCGCGGGCGCATTCGGGTTCAGTGCCGGCTCGGGCAACTCCACGTCGCCTACCGTCAGTCCGGCCAGCTCCCCCGCCCGCAACCCCGCCCATGCCGCCGTGTGCACCAGCACGTTGTAGGGCCAAGGCGTATCCGCCATGAGAGCGGAAACCTGTGCCGGGGTGAGGAACTGCTTCGGGTCGTCCACCACCCCAACCGGCCCACCCTTGCGTGCGTGCTCTTTGGGAAGCTTGACGTGCTCGGCGGGGTTCTTGCTCAGCCGACCATCAACCACAGCCTGCTCCAACACCATTCGGACCGTGAAGAACGCGTGGCGGACAGTGCTTGGCTTCTTTCCTGCGTCGGTCAGCGCGTTGACCCAATCCTGGATGTATTCGCGGGTGATCTTGTTCAGCGGGTAGCCGCCGAACACCGCATCAATTCCCAGTGTCTTGCCGTCGCCGCGACGGGTCGCCGCCGGGGCGAGGGCGTAGGCGTGGTTGTTGTGGGTGGCGCTCTTGAGGTCGGCCCGCGACTCCAACCACCGCGCCGCTGCGTCACGGAACAACACCTTGCCCCGCCCGGGGTTGAAGTCGTCGCCGGCCACCACTGCGGCGTCGGCCTTGGCCGCGAATGCCTTGGCCTCCTTGCGGGTGCGGAACCCGCCCCTTGTCAGCTGTTCACCGTCCGGCGTGTACCAGCGCACCACGTACGTTGTTGTGCCGCTAGCGCGTACGCGCTTCTGAATACTCGCCATCGGTCAATTCCCTTCGGTTGGTTGGTCAGTCACATGCCGCCAGGTGCGCCGGTGGACTACCGCGCTCATGGTTGCCTGAGTCACGCCGTAGATGTCCGCCAAGTCGTTCACGCCCCAGCGCCGCGCCGCGTAGTCGGCGCGAATCTCGCGCACGTCGTCCTCGGTGAGCTTGGGCCGCCAGCGGTAGTTGCGCGCCGGTGTTGGTTCCGGCGGGCCGTCGTGGCCGCTGCGTGGCTGCGGGGCCGGTTCGGCGTCCGCGTACCGGGGCGGCGGTGCACCGGTGTAGGCGCGGCGTACGGGACGCCGAGCGGGGTCCGTCGAACCAGCGCCCTGCGGGGTGTGGTCACCACAGCGCCCCGCCAGGCGCGAACGGGTTGGCGACATCGTCCTTGGGGGCGTTCTGCCAGGGCATGTTCGGCTGGTTGTAGGTGCCGATACCGGGGTTGCCGCCGATGGGTTGGCCGGGTTGCGGGCCGACGCGTAGACACGGGTCGTACCACTGGCCGGCGTTACCGGTCGGGTCGAACGCGCAATACGGAAACGGCACGGGGTCCCCGCTGGCCGCCGCCGGAGCGACTAGCGCAGCGCCCGCGATGGCCAGGGCGGTGATGAGTTTGTTGTTCATGATGCTGCTCACATTTCTATTGCGGCTGTGGCGCTCTGGTAGATGCGGCGCACGGTGGAGGTCTGCCAGTTCGGTCGGCCCGCTGGGCTGAGCACACCATCGGACTCCAGCGCCTTGGCGATAGCACCGAAGCTCAGGCCGGTGTTGCGGTCCATGACGATCCGCCGCACGACACCGGGCTTGGCTAGCCGTGGCCGCCCGATCGGCTCACCGCGAGCCTTCTTGGCGGCTAACCCGGCCTTGGTGCGCTCGCTGATCAGCTCGCGTTCGTACTCGGCGAAGTTGACCACGGTCCGCGCCATCATGCGGCCCGCCGCCGTCGTCAGGTCGAGGTTGAGGTCCAGCACGACCAGTGACCAGCCCTGCGCCTGGGCATCTTCGATGATGTTGGCGGCGTGAACGACTGACCGTGCCAGCCGGTCGAGCTTCGCCACGATCAGGCCGTCACCTTGCCCAGAGGCTAAGAGTTGCAGGACTTCCCGCAGGTTGCCATTGATGTACTTGCCGCTGGCGGCTTCGTCGACGTAGTGCTCCACGGTCCACCCGCGCCGGTTGGCATCGGCGTCGATAGCGGCGCGCTGGGCTTCTAGGCCGTTGCGGCTGTCGGCTTGTTCTTCGGTGCTGACCCGGCAGTACCCGAAGAACAGCCGGCCATCGGCGCTCATCGCTGCGCCTCCTGGTCCTGATCAACAATGTTCTGCGCATAGCAAATTGGGCAGGCGTACTTCGGCTTAGACCCACTGTCATCGACCATGGCGACCGGCATATCGGGGTGGCCGCAGTAGGAGCAGAAGATGACGGTGGCCCCGAAGCCGGAGTGCTCCAGGAGAAATGTCAGCAGCGCCCCGAAGTCGGGCGATAAGTGGGCAAGCTCGTCACTGTCTGTCGCGCTGAGGAGCCGCCGCAGCTCGGCCCATAGTTGGGTGGTGTCGCGGTCGGCGTCGGGTCTCATGTCGCCTCCTGACCTCGTAGCTGGGGCGTGACCGTTCGGTTCCGCCTTACGCCTCGACTCTACGCCAGTCAGCACACTCTATAAATGCGCTGGCCTGCACATTTATCTTCTATGGCTAACGCATTCGGCGTACCCGCCCTAGCCGCGCGGCTGCCCTGTTCGCTCGGGCGGCGTCCGCGGTCGCGTCCTCCAACGTCGCCAGCTCCCGACCCGGCGGGCCGATCACCGGGCGCTCGCGCCGCTCCGCCACGACCGGGCCGCGATTCCGGCTCGTCTACGAGTTCCGCGTCCACGACTTCGATGGGTTCCGGCGGGGCCAAGGCGGGCCGGTCCGGCGGCAAGCCCTGACGGGCGCGGGACTCCGCTTGAGTGATCGGCGCGACACCGACTATGTCGTTGAGCACCTGTTCGTAGGGCTTCAGCTCCACGCCTACCTCCACGGCCTGCTTCGCGCCCACCCCCGCCCGGTCCAAGGCGTCTCGGATCGCCGCCAAAGCAACGTGATCCGGTGCGTCACCGTCGAGCGCAATCCCCAGTAGCCGCTGCACGAGGGCGTCGGCGGCTTGGTCAAGTCGGCGCTTTGCGGCTGCGCGAACTTGCGGCGCTGCTCCACCATGTACAGGGCAAACTGTGGCTCCCCTGGCGGCAGGTCTGCGGCATGGCTGCCCATCGCGCTGACGGCGCGCGGCGCACTTGCCATCGAAGCCCATACGTTTAAGGTCGGCGCGTTCAGAGGTAGGCATAGTTCTCTCCTTTCATCGGGTGGAAGAATCCCGCCATGAATAACGAGATCCAACTTCCAGACTTGACTCCATATCTCGGGTTACTGCTCTCTGCGGCGGCCATCCTCTTGTTGATCTGGTGTCCGTTGATCGCGGCATTAGTCGCGCCAGAGGGCCGCCGCTTGGAATTCTTCTTGCTGACGCTGGTCGTACTGTGGGGACCGTTCGGCGTCGCGTGCGCCGCCGTTGCAAATCCACGTCCCAGCGACGATGAACAGGCTGCGAGTCCGCTAGCGGATGGCGGCGTTCGTGCCGGGGCGGTTGGCCAGGGCGGGCTTTAGACGGGGAAAGTGGGGAACGCTTCCCCGCCTGGCGCACGAAAGCTCGTGTCCCGCGCGTATCTCCCGAATGGTGGATTGCCAATGACCAGGACTTCGTAGGATCAACTACGCCGCAGATTCTCACCGCAGACGGGGAACCTCGTCCCCCTGTCCCCGTCTGGCCAGCGGACATCATCGGCCCTCCTTGAGGCGGAACCGATAGCCGTCATTGCCCTGGTACTCAATCGCATTCACTTCGACCGACCCCACCAGCCGCAGAGAATCAAGGGCAGGCTCAACGTATTTCCGGTCGTCGCTGCGGAAGCACTTCTTGATCTGGTTGAGGGTGCGGTCGTTTTCCAGCCGCAGCTTTCGGCATATCCCCTCGGCGACACGGGCAATAGCCTTCTCCCGCAGGACATCCGCCTTCACAGCTTCACGTTCAGCGTCCTGGAGTCCACGCGCATGACTGGCCGCTTCCCGCTTGACCTTGAGCGCGGCCTGCACCTCGGCCCGTACCGTATTCGACACGCCCATCACCACGCCCGCCAAGTCCCAGTCCTCTTCTGTGACTTTGTCGGTGCGCCCATTCATCCACATCAGTCCGACCGCAACCTTCAAGCGTGCGAGGGTCGCGTGTGCGTCCAGCGCCTTGGTCTCGGGCACTTCACCGCGCAGCTTCGCCCGCTGCTCTTGACGGATAGCCTCAACAACACTCGGTGGCAGACCCAGCACATGGAACTCGGCCTTGTTGGCGGGAGTATCGAGCCGGTACGTATCCAGTTTCAGCTTCACCGCGTCGTCGTCGCTGTCGGGGCTGGGAGTGGGCCATGCCGGAAGTGCTAGCGGCTCGGGTTCTTCGGGTGGTTCATCCGGCGCGTCGGCGTCGGTCGTCGGCAACCAGATGAACCGTTGCGGTGTCCCGCCGTCCGCATCCTGCAAAAGCGTGCCCCCACGGCCCGGCTGAACCCCGACGATCATCGTCATGCGGTAGCGGTGGGCCATGATCGCCACGGCCTTCTCAATGTTCGCCCACCCGAACCCCAACCGCTCACCCATCCACGCTTTACGTAGCTCGGGCATTAGCGTTGAACCGCTGCGGCCTGCGAGAGCGGCGAAGGTGTCAACCTCACCTGCCGTGAACATGACCGCGTTGCGCAGGTTGATCTGGTCGGCCTTTTTCTTGTAGGCGTATTGCTTCGGGATTCCCTCGCCGCTGCCGGGGGTCGCTACATGCACATAGGTCTCACCGGCCACGAAATCCTCGGCCGCCGCTTCGGAGGTGTTCTTGCCGAACCCCGACCGCGCCACCAGTGCGACGAATAGATTCAGGCTTCCCTCGGATCCAATCGTCGGCGGTAATACGACGTTGGGTGGGATGGTCGCTATCACCCTCGCCAGAACTGCCCCGAAGGTCGACCACGGACCCACGCAGCGTGCCCGCGCAAAGGTCCGCAGCCTCTCTAGCTCCGGCCGCGCCGACCAGAACGCCTCCAACTCGGCGTCGGTGGGTGATCCATCGTTGCGGTGTGCTCGGTCGGGGTCCGCGACAGCGACGGCCATTGCCCACTGGACGATGCGCCTGTACTCGGCACCCAGGGACGCAACCCGCTGCGGTTCGGTGTCGGGGTCGAAGTGTTCGGCGTAGACCCGGTGCAAGGTGCCGAACGCTTCGCGTGCCGGGTAGCAGCCGGCCATCGCCTCCGCGAACGCCCAGGGCGCAACGCTCACCAGGCTGTCGTGGCGGCTGGCGCCGTCTGCGATGCGCTGCCGTAGCTGGGTCACCTGGCCAGCGATGGTGTGTCGGCAGCCTTCCCGGCCGCACCCGTCGCCGGTATGGGTATCTAGGAACGCATCCATCTCCGCGTCGGTCAGCGGGTCGGCGTTCTCCCCGGCCTCGGTCAGGCACTCCCGCAATACGTCGGGCAGCGGGCCCAGCGGGCCAGTCCTGACCTGTCGGTAGTAGCCGCCTTTGGTGTCCGCGTCGGGGTGCGGTGTGGGTGCGGCGATGATGACGCCGTTCTTGCCCCGGAACTCTCCCGCGACCGTGAAAGCGCCCGCGCTGTTCCCGTACTCCTTGCCGTCGTCGGGCAACAGGAACATGTAGTGCCCGCGGTCACCGTCTCGCCGTGTTCCCTGTACCGCCCCGGCAGCGCGAAGGGCATCCGCGACACCTGATAGTCCATACCCGTCAATGCAGTTGAGGCTGTCCATGTCGAGGTCGAACACACCCGCGCCCGACCGGCCGCAGTGCAGCGCGATGCCATAGTTGGGGTTTGCGGTCCACCACCGACGTATCTGTTCGGGGTCGCGGCTGGACTTCTCATGCCACTTGCCCTTCACGACGCTGCCGGGATTCTTGAGATCGGCGGGATCAGTCGGAAGCACATACCAACCGGCCTCCGCATACATCAGCGCAGCTTTCAGCAACGACAGGCCGGCCACGTCAGGTAGGTGCAACTCGTTGTCCAGTAACGACTTTCGGCGGGACTTGTTTTCAGATAGACTCACTAGTTCTCCAGAGCTTGATCAGTCAGGTTCGTTGAAGACACCCCTAGCCGCCCGCCAAATCGGCTGGGGGTGTTCAACTGTTCATGCCAGTGTTCAATCGGTATCGTCCTGACTGGCGTCGCGATGCGATCCAGTTGAGCCCGTCCCGCTTGCTGAAGTAATTGCCTCGCCCGATCCGCGTCGGCAAGATTTCACGTCGCAGCACCGCATCTCTGATGCCGCGGCGAGTAACTGGCAAATCCTCTTCGTAGTACAGATATTCGTAGAGTTCCTGCTCGCTCAAGTTCGGGCGATCCGAGTCGTCCATCGGTTGCTTCTCCTAGACATGTTGCTTAGACAACAAAAACTGGCGCGCGTCGAAGGTGGACCCTCTGAAGCCTGTGAGGGTCTGCCTTCGACGCACGCCAGTACAAGTCGGTTTAGCGCGTCGCTAGGGGTTCCGTAGAACGCTGTCTGTCGGTTCTATGTGTCCCCGTCGAAACGGTATTCGGTTATCCCGCAAGCGTACCCGATCCGTCGCCGAGCCGCCGATCTCTCGCCCCCAAACGCCTTCCGGCCGCCCGGAGCGGCGCCCACTGGATGTGCCAATGACGCCGCAAGGAGGATCGTCCCCCTGTCAGCAGGTGAGGCCCGAGAGATGTGACCGGCCACGACTGCCGGATCTACATCACGGCTGTGCGCCCGCGCCGCCCTTGCCTCCGACGCCGGGTGTGTTGCCAACGTGTAGGCCGCCTTCAAGGCCGGCACCACCAGCGCGACCCCCGGAGCTGCCGCCGTCGCCCCCAGCCCCGCCATCGCCAGCTGGGCCGCCCTCGCCTGACCAGCTACTACTACCGCTACCCCCGGTGCCCCCGGCACCACCATTGCCGCCAGCACCGCGTGCCGTTGCGTCACCGCCACCTCCGCCAATGCCACCATCGCCCGCCGCGCCGCTCTGGAAAGAGGCGGTTCCCCCGGTACCACCGGTACCGCCGCTCCCGCCGTTGCCGCTCAGACCGATACCAGTTCCACCGGCACCTCCATTGCCACCGGCTCCACCAACACCGCCAACGCCACTACTGCCGCCGGTACCACCGGTACCGCCGCTCCCGCCGTTGCCGACGAACGAGCCCCCGGCACCGCCAGTGCCACCCGTCCCACCGTTTCCGCCACTACCGACGAAGCCAAGTAAGTCGAAGATTGCGGGGTTTCCGCCCGTGCCACCAACACCACCGCTACCACCACTACCGAAAAGACCCGCGCTACCACCGGCACCACCATTGCCGCCGAGACCACCGACCCCTCCGCCGATTGACGGGGCGGTCGCGCCGATCCCGCCGGTGCCGCCATCACCACCGTTGCCGAACAGCCAGCCGCCAGCGCCGCCCGTACCGCCAGCAGTGGCCAGGTAGCTGGCCGCTTCACCGTCGGTGTCGCCAGCTATTTCCTGGAGATAGCCGTCGCCGCCGCGACCGCCATTGCCGAGCATCCCGGCCGAGCCACCCGTAGTGCCGGCTGCGCCGTCGCCGCCGTCGCCGAACCACCAACCGCCGTGTTGAGCCACGGTGCCGCCGATGATCTGACCCGACTCGTCGGTAATCACCGTCGAGTCGGCGCCATCGCAGATCAGCCCGCAGCGGTTGTCAAAGGCGAACCATGCGTTGATCGGGTTCAGCCACCACAAGTTGTCGTTGATGAAGTCATCGAGACGGCCATGGAAGCCACCCATCCCGTTAGCGCCGACCCAAAACAGATCAAACGTCTCCGCCAGATTGGGTGAGGCACCGACCGCGACACCCGGATCGATGAAGCTGAAGCTGTCGAGCAGGTCATCGACATCGGCAACCGCGATGGGCTGAGCAGCCGGCGCCAACAATCCGAAAGCCGCGAATGCCCCCGCCGCACCGGCGGCGACAACCACCCGGCCAATCGCGCGTGTACTTGTCCGACGCCCCATCTGATTGCCTCCTGACTCAGCGCAGCCTGATCAAAACCTAAACGATAGCTGAACGGATTGCAGCGTCTCCTGGTTTGCGGCAAGAAGTAATGCCTCGCTGACGGCACCCTGACTGCCACGCGCAAGCTCGCGCCTGTCGCCAAAGCCCACATGGGCGCCGGGGCGTGTGGGTTCCACGGTCCCTTATCGGTCCCTCGTACCCAGTCGAACTGCGCCCGTACCGGAGCCGTACCCCAGCCGTATGCCAAACGTACTAAAAACGCTGGTAGACCTGCAATTTAGATCAGCGAGAACGCCGTCTAGCTGGGCCTATCCGAACCTGTGTTCGGCCATGGAAATAGCTTCCCAAGCTGAATACGCGGGTTCGATTCCCGTCATCGGCTCCATGTGATGTCGCAAGACATCGGAATAGCTCTGAACCCTCGTTGGTGGATTCAGGGCTTTTTTCGTGGGCGCCTCGGCTGAGGATCGCCGGCCGGCGAGGTAGGCCGCGGGCGCCTCATAGCTGAGATGACGTTGAGCCCGGTAGGTGGAACCTTCCGCGCTGGCACTAGCAATGATCTCCCGTCAGCGACCCGCCAGAATCGATCTAATAGTGGGTTAATCCGACCTCTAATGCACCAGTAGTCATTGCTTGCCGCGCGATATCAAGAAAATCGGGTGGCAATATGAGGTTTCATTGACAAGAAGTTCGTCCGGTCGTACCTTAGAGAAAACTTAGTGTCGGGTCTCCGGCATGCTCCAGAAGATCGACCGGATCTGGGGCAGGTAAGGAAGGGAAACGGGGGCATGGCGAGCCGGGGGAGCATCGGTAAGGGCACTGCGCAGCTGCGGTCGCGCCGGCAGGATCGCGCGGTGGGGGCCGCGGCGTCGGTGGCGGCGTTCCTGGCGTTCGGCGTGATGCCGTTGACCCCCGCACCGGCGGCCCAGGCCGACGAGTTCGACTGGATCGTGGACCTGTTCGACGTGTCGACCTGGGGCCCGGCTGACGACGGCGGCGCTTCAGACGCCGTGAACTGGTTGGACCCGGCCGCTTGGGGCCTGGACAGTCTGCCGGGTGGCGCGGTGTCGACGTGGGACGCTCTCGACCTCAACGACTTGGTTGAGACGTGGATCTACCAGCCGTTGCACACGATGATCCAGGACGTGATGCAGCACGACTTTTGGATAGTCGTCCGCGCCCTACTCGACCAGTGGTTCGGCAACGGGGAAATGCTGATCGGCAATGGCTACGTCGGTATGACCGGCGGCACGTTGGAGCAGGCCGCCGGCGGGCCCGGCGGGTTGTGGTTCGGTGACGGCGGGGCCGGCGGCACCTCGATCGACGGTGTCGGCGGTGCAGGTGGCGCGGCGTACTTCGGTAATGGTGGTGCCGGTGGCAACGGTGTCGACGGCGGTTCCGGTGGCGCCGGTGGCAGTGTCGCCTACGTCGGCATTGGTGGTGCCGGCGGCGCCGGTCAACCCGGCGGAGCCGGTGGTGCCGGCGGTCAGTACTTCGGAAGCGACGGTAACGCCGGCGCGACCTGGTAGTCCTCGCGGTGGTAGCGGGCGACCAGTCGGTCAGAGCGCGTGTCATCGGCTCCGCCAAAGTCGCGCAATGACGCGACCAGCGCAGGACCCGACGCCACGGCTCCGATCAGACGGATTTCGTCGGCCCGACGTAGGACAGCACCACGTCGGACTCGTCGGTCACGCGAGTCAACACCGCGTAGGAGCGGATGTACGACTCACCGACGCAGCCGTCGATCTTGACGTGGAAGTCGCTGATCATGACCCACGGGTGGGCCCCCCTGAACTCCTTCTGGTGCACCGGCACGATGAACACCAGGCCGGGCTTGAGCCCGACGGTGACCACGCCGGTGATCGGGGTGGCCGTACCCGGGAGCAACTGGAACGGCGCAGCCGGCCCCGGCGGCACCGGCAGCATCGCGCCCAACGCCGGGATCGTACCGACCGAACCGGATATCGTGACACCGTTGGCGGTGCTCTGGTCGATCCCGCAGCCGATCTGGAACCCCGCCTCCAGCACCCCCTCTGGAGTTTCACCTGCCGGTCCCACCAACTCGGCGAAGTAGGTTCCGCTCGCCTCGTATTCGCGAGACGAGATCGCGGTGGTCAGCGGTGGCACCGGAATCTGGGTCTCGTCCTGGGTGCCGACGACCAGCGTCCACCCATCGGGGCTTCGGACCGTGGCGGGAGGGTTGGCGAATCCCGACTTGGTGATCACGGCGGTATCGGCAACCGGCTCGGCAGGTGGTTCGGTAACCGGCTCGGCAGGTGGTTCGGCGACCGCCGGGGGTATCACCAGACAGACCATGCAGGTCATCAGCGTTATCACGCGACGTAGACCGCTGGTGATCGGCACCATGGCAAACACGCTAGGGCGACTCGCGAGCGAACTCGGATTTCGTCGATGACGTCGACAGACATCGTTGCGCCGTTGTGATTGCTCCGAAATACTGCACCGTGGTTCGGGTCGGCAACCGACGGTATCCTGGGCTTTACGCCGATTGTCGATGACGAGTCCACGGGAGGCGACGATGCGACAACGACTCGCCCCTACAGTGGTGGCCGGAGCGATAGGTGTGCTTGTCGCGTTGGCGGGCGCAGTGCCTGCAAACGCCGATCCCTCTGACCCGGGCCCTCTTCCGGATCCGCCACCGCTGATCGAGGACTTCGTTACGGCACAGATTCCGGCAATCCACCAGCCGGGCAATCAGACTTCGCAATCCAATGTCCAGGGCGGCAACGTGATCCGGGGCGGCATCGGGATGTTCTGCCAGAACCCGGGCATCGAATGCCGCCCGCCCGGCCGGTCGCGCCATCACGAGTAGGTCGTCACCTGCCGGCATTGCCGGGTGACAACGTCGCATTGGACAGGATTGGTGGTCCAACCACCGTAGGTGCCGGGTGTGTTCCAGGTCGGCATGAGGGGGCCGTGATAGGGCGGGGTGCCTTCGCAGTTCCAGTCCCCTTGGAACAGGCATCGCGGCGCGGCTTGGGCGGGGGCTGCGGCGAGTCCCGCGACGCCGAAGACGGCGCAGACGGCCACTGCCAGTGTGCTGATCCGAGTCACCTTGCCGACGCTACGCGTGGCCAGTGACAGTTTCCGGGCCAACGCACAGCACAATCACCGGTATGTGTCTGTTCCCGAAACCACACGCCACCCTGTCCGACGCCGACGTCGCCGACGCCCTGAGCCGTGCGGTGGCCGTCATCAACCCGTTGCTCGACCTGCTCTCGGAGGCCGACCCGATCAGCCTGCGTAAGCGCACTCGGCGCCTGCTCACCCCGGCTCGCGGGATAACCCAGCGGATCCGCCGAATCCAGCTGAGGCGGCGTCGCCGTGAGGCCGGTCGCGGCCCCAGCGTCTCCAATCGGGCCCTCAACGCCGGGGCGCAGCTGATCAACGCCGCCGACCTGCCCGGAACCGCGGCCTGGGATCGGATGAGCCGCGACCAACGCGTGCACTGGTGGGTGCACCGGGTCGGCGCGCTGAACACCCTTGTGGTGGCCTCCCCCGGGGCGTTCGGCTGGCTGTCGCGGGTGGTGCCGGTGGGCGAGCTGGCGGGATTCGTCAACCACGCCATCGTGTTGTGCGCGCTGGCCCGCGAGTACGGCGTCACCGATCAGCGCGAGCAGGTGCGGTTGCTCGCCGAGGTGCTGTGCCAGCGGCAGCTGCCCGAAGACTTCGACGTTCCGCCGCCGCCGGATCCCGAGCCGCTGCCCGAAACGCCGCCACCGGGCTGGAAACCGCTGAAGGCCATCACGTCGTCCACCCCGGTGGTGATCACCCGAACCGTCTGGCAGCTGGCCGGCATCCTGCGGGCAACGTTCGACGAAGTGACCAGGCGGCCACATCCGAACAAGTGGTACCAGCGCCTGGGCACGCTGCCCGGCCTCGGATTGGTCGCCTCCTACTTCGGCGAGCGGGGCGCGCTGATACGCGCGGCCCGGGCGGGCGTGGCCTGGCTGGAGGCGAAGGAGAACAGCGCAGAAGCCGACGCCGAGGAACCCGGAGAGGTAAGCCCCCTCTAGAAGACCCGCACCCAGTCGATCAGCATGTCCGCCGGGTAGGACCCCTGACGGGCATCCCCGCCGCCCGACCCGCCGATGGCGAGGTTCAGGATCGGGAACACCGTGTAGCCCGGGTCGTTGAACGGCCACTCCCGGCCCGGCTCGTCGATGTTCTCGATGCCCACGGCCGGGACGCTGAAGTAGGGCTCCATGCCCTCGACGTAGTCCTGCCAGAAGTACATCCCGCTCTGGTTCCAGGTGACCCGCCAGTTGTGCCAGTTGCCGTCCACCGGGAACGCGAAGGTTTCGAACGCGGTGCCGTAGGGGTTGGCGTGCACGGTGGTGCCGGACGGCCATTCGCCGTTGCCGTACCACTCCATCAGGTCGATCTCGCCTTCGCGGCCCGGGTCGTCGTTGGACAGCCACCATCCGGGCCAGCAGCCCGCGGTCTGGCAGTTCAGCTTGATGCGGGCTTCCCAGGTGGTGCCGATACCGCCACGCCAGTTGCCGTGCACCAGACCACCGAAGAAGGTGTTGCCCTCGCGGGTACCCCGGATGACGAGGTTGGAGTTGCCGTCCAGGAATACGTTCGCCCGGCTGTCGCGGTACTGGTAGAAGTACTCGGGCCGGTCCCAGCCGACGGGGCGCCGGATCGGGGTGCGGTGATTGGAGATCGTCCACTTCGAGCGATCGGGGGCTGAGCCGGCCGGACCGTCGAACTCGTCATGCCAGATGAAGGCACCGGACTTAGCGCCGGCCGCCGGGGGTGTGGCGGGCGCGGCCGGGGCAGCGGGGTCGACGGCCGGGGGCTGAGCCGGGTCACCGGGCGCTCCGGGAGGCGCAGGAACGGCTCTGGCCTGGGGCTTGGGGGCTGCGGCGGCCAATGCGCCGGCACCCAGCATCATCATCGCCTTGCGGCGGTTCATCTCGGGCACGGTGGCAATGTAACCCAAGCCGGACTCGTGTCAAACCAGGCAAGCCCCCCAGCGTGGGCTATGTCACCTCCAGGTCACCGCTAAGCCGCCGCTAGCTCGCTTCGTCGCTGTCGGCATTGTCGTCCAGCACGCCGACGGCGATCCCGTACGGCACGAACCGCACCCTGCGTTTCGGGTCGGGATTGCGCTGGCTGGCGCGCAGCGCGTCGATCTCGCTGGCGTACACCTGCTCGACGCGCGCCGCCCCGTCGTCGCCGACGGTGTAAATGGCCCACACGCCGTCACCGGTCTCGCCGGTGGTCGCCGGCCCCGGCCGCGCCGCCCGCGCCAGATCGGCGAAGATCGCGCCCCAGCCGGCCCGCTCTCCGGCCGAGCCGAAGGTTCCGGAGAACCGGTCGAATGCCGCCCGCAGGCCCTCGCCCGCCTCGCGCATCATCCGGTCCAAATCTTCGGAATCGAATCCGAACGCGCCGTCGTCGCCCATTGCTAACCCCTCTCGACCCCGATGGTCACACCCCAGTGTGCCTGCGCCGAGCGGGTCCGGCCAGCGTCAGGCGACGGCGACCCGTTCGCGTTCGTCGATCAGCCGGCGGCCACTGGTCAGCCGGCGCCGCATCTCCCACAGGTAGTAGCGCGACGGCAGCCAGCGGACCGGCCGCGGCACCAGCCGGTACACCGGCGGCAGCGCAGTCATCAGTGCGTCGAACAGCCGTTGGTCGCGGGGGCTCCATTCCCAGTGCAGTTCCTCGCGGATCCGGGTCGGCAGCAGGCCGCGGGTGAGCCACCGGTTGAACGGCATGGCCAGCCGGATCAGCAGCGGCGAGTCGCCGCCGCGGAAGAGCTCGTGCGCGAACGCCCGCACGTGGTCATCGATGGTCAGCTCGTCGAGCTTGGCCTGCCAGTACTGCTCGAAATCGGCCCGGGTCGGCGGCCACATCTCGGGCTTGACCTGCAGCGCGGTCCCGTAGATCGCCGCCTGCTGGTAGAGGCGCTCGGCGGTGGCGTCGTCCATCGGGCCCAGGAAGCGCTCGTAGAGGTCCTGGCCGTTCTTGTACAGCGTGGCCGCCACCCACAGCTGTAGGTCGGGGTCGAATCCGTTGTAGCGCACCGGGCTGTCCGGCCCGGACTTCACCGGGACGTGCGCCTGGTTGACCAGCTTGACCAACGCGCGCCGCTCCTCGTCGGTGCCGAGGGTGACGCAGTAGATGTAGGTCATGGTGGTGCGCAGCCGGTCGAGCGGTCGGTTGAGCACGGTGCTGTGGTTGGCGACGCCGTGCCCGACGCCCGGTTCGGCCAGTTGCAGCAGCACGGTCACACCCGCCCCGAGAAACAGAAAGCCCTCGCCGACGTAGTCAGCCAGGTTCAAGCCCCGATCGACCGGTTCCCGTGTTTTCCGGATCGCCATGACCGCTCCCTTGTATGCAACAATCTAGCAATGATCGTTGCATCGTTGCCTGCGATTGGGAATGGTCTTTCGGCCCTATCCGGGCGGTAGATTCGACGCCGATGCCCGCCAACCCGTTGTTTGCGCTGCTCGGCGCCTCAGACGAGCCGGGCGCCGACGCCCGCATCCTGCAGGCGGCGCTGGAGCAGTTCGCCCTCACCGGGGTGCGCCGGACCAGCACGGACGACATCGCCCGCCGCGCCGGGGTCAACCGCGCCACCGTGTACCGGCGACTCGGCGCCAAGAAGGAGATCGTCGCGGCGGCCTTCGTCTACGAGGCGGGCCGGGTGCTGACCCAGATCGACTCCGGCACCGGAGCTTTGGCCGAGCAGCCGACAGACACCGAGATCGACGACTACATCGTGCGGTTCTGCACCATCACTCTGATCACCGTGCGGGAGAACCGGCTACTGCACCAACTACTCCAGGTGGACGGCGACGAGACGCTGCGAGCCCTGACCGTCGGGGCGGGCAACGTGGTCGAGTTGGCGTCGGCGTTTCTCTCCGAACGCATCCGGATGGTGCGGGAGCGCTCCGGCGGATCCACCGATCCCAGCGAGATCGGTTCGCTGTCAGCGGTTCTGGCCCGGCTGACCCAGTCACTGCTGCTGACACCGGACGGCCCACCGCAGATTCGGACCCGCGAAGAGATAGCCGCGTTCGCTGCGACCGTGCTGGTGCCCCTGATCCGGGGGCAGGCGCGCGGTTAGTTCTGCGGAACCGTGATCGGGATCGGGACCGGGACCAACGGAATCGTCAGGTACTCCGTCGTCATCGGCACCGTGGAGGTCGGCGGCACTGTGGAGGTCGGCGGCACTGTGGAGGTCGGCGGTTCGGTGGTGGTCGGCGGCGCAGTCGTGGTCGTGGTGGGCGGCGCCGTCGTTGTCGTCGTGGTGCTGGTCGGCGCCTCGGTGGTGGTCGTGGGCGGTGCCGTGGTGGTGGTGGTGGCCGGCGGTGCCGTGGTGGTGGTCGGCGGCGGCGCCGACGTCGTGGCCACCGGCGGCGGCGGTGCGGGAGAGGCGGGCTCCGGAGGTGCGGTGGGCGACGGGACCGGCGGCACCACGGCGCTGGTCTCGGGCGCGACGGGCGCTTCGTCGTGGTGGCCGCGGGTAAAGCCGTACAGCATCCCGGCGATGGCGATCAGCGCCACCAGGATGCCGAGACCGAGTGCGAACCGCAGCAGCCGCGAGGGCGCTCGTCGGGCAGGGACCGGCCTGGCGGGTACCGATACCGTCGGGCGATATCCGGTGCCCAGGTCCCGCTCGTAGGGGTCTTCGGCATAGGGGTTGTAGGGCACCGGTTCGGCACCGGCGCTGCCGTCCTCCTGCGACCATGCGTAGGCATCCACGACGGAACCGGTTGCCGGGGCAGACGTCACTGTCGGCGCCATGTCGGTTGCGTCGACAGCGCCCGCTTCCCGGGTGGCCTCGTCGTCCTGCGGGTCATACATAGCTGAACACCTTGGATCGACAACGGCTGGGGACCGTCCCCACCATAGGTGCGCCCGCATCGTTCGGCACGGCCGACACACCGGCCCCGCCCGGATTTACACCACTGTCAGGGGTAGTGACTTGCGCGGGCGGAACGCGAAATTCGCGCCGCTGCTGACCTTGGTCACCATCACCTCGGGCAGTTCCTTCGCCTCGGTGTCGGTCTGGACCATCCGGGCCGTCCACTCGGTGTCGGTCCCCTCGGCCTCCACCCGCAGGTGCGGGTTGACGGCGGTCGCGATGGCCTGCAACGGGTTGAGATCCTGCGGCGAACACAGCGTGATCCAGGCGCCGTCGTCGTGCGCGGGCGAGTGACGCACCACGATTGCGTTCTCGCCGATGTCGGCATTGACATAGCCGATCGGATTGAACAGCGGGTGTAGTTCGAAGGTTCGCAACGCGCCGTCGATGTCCTCGGAGAGCCGCAGCGCGTTCTTGATACGCATCGCGCCCAGCCCGGCCAAACCGGTGAGCTGACGGCGTCCCACCGACGCGGCCAGCTCGTCGGAGCTGGCCCGGGCACGCACCGCCAGCGCGAACGACAGGTACAACAGGTGCATCTGCAGGCAGATCTCGTCGGCTATCCGAACCAACGCCGAATGGGAGAACGCGGTGAAGTCGACGTCGGACAGCAGCGGCCCGGTGTAGTCCGACAGTCCCTCGTCCGCCACGTCGATCTCATCGAGTTCCCAAGTGGCGGCGTTGGTTTCGCTGACCACCGCCAAGGCGGGAATCGGCTGAGCCGGGGGGTAGGACTCGTCGATGATGACGGTCCAGTGGCAGTGCGGCTGCCGATCCGACGGCGCGCGGGGCGGCCGGTGCACCGGCCGGCACTGCGCGTGGGCATTGGTCGCCACCGCGGTGGCGTCAAACGTCGGGTCTTCGATGGTGTGGCACATACCGAAGACGTACTCGTCTCCCATCGGCTCCACATCGAGCAGCGCGCCACAGCTGGCCAGCTCGAACTCGCCGTTCCAGCGATCGTGGACGGTGAAGCGGAAGTCCATGAACTGCGGCGGTGAGCCGATGTCGAACTGCAGACCCTTGAAGATGGTGAACACGTCGTTGCCGGTGTAGCCCAGCGCCCGCTGCATCCGCCGGGTGTAGATGGGACTGGAGCCCGCCCACTCCTCGATGGCGATCTGCACCATCTCCTCGCGGCCGAACTCCGAGATGCACCAGGCCATGCCGGAACGGTCGATCATGTGCCCGATCAGCAGCAGTTCGGGCACCAACACGGCCAACTCGTCACGCGACAGCGACGCATACCTGGACTCGGTCACGGACTAAAAAATAGTCGTGACTATGTTATAAAGTCAACAATGGCTATTTCCGCTGGTCCCACGCAGTCATCCGGCCCCACCCGGCGAACCAGTGCGCCCCGCAAGCGCGGCGACGACACCCGGGCGCGGATCATCGACGAGACGGTGCGCTGCATCCTGGAGGAGGGTTTCGGCGCGGCGACGGCCAAGCACGTCGCCGAGCGGGCCGGGGTGACGTGGGGGGTCATCCAGTACCACTTCGGGGACCGCAACGGCCTGCTGATGGCCGTGGTCGACGACGGGGTGGCCGAGCTGCTGACCAGCCTGTCCGCGGTCGAGGTCGGCGAGCTGGGGCTGCAACAGCGGATCGCGGCTGTCGTCGACACCGCGTGGCGCTGCTACGCCGGCCCGACCTCACTGGCCGCGTTCGAGATCCTGCGCGCCACCCGCGGCAGCCTCGGCGAACAGTCCCACGAACACCTGCTGCAGACCAATGAGGCGATCAACAGATTGGGCCGGCTGGTCTCCGACGATCCCGCAGATGCCGGTGTGGCCGAAGTGATCTGGGCAGCTCTGCGGGGAATCGTGTTGGCGCAGATGATCATCGGCGGGCCGTTCGACTGGCAGACCGAGCGCCGGGTGTTGATCGATATGGTCACCCACTATCTGCAGCGCGACCGGGTTTAGCTGCTGCGCTAACCCGTCCGCCAATGCGTCGGAAGCGGCTGTCCCTCACGCGGCCGGGTGTGATACGCCCAGGACGAGGCCAGCCAGCCGCTGCCGTTGGTCAGCGTCGTGATCGGCTTGGAGTCCTGGTCCCGGTTCTTGTCGCCGGTCTTCTGGCTGCGGCGGCCAGTGGTATCGGTCGTCGCGCCCTGCCCGGCGGTCGTTCCCATCATCGCTTCTTGGAACGCCGTTCCGGGTGGCAGACCTACGGCGGCCGGCGACCGGGTCTGGGCGGCGGCCAGGGTGAATGCGGCCGGTTTCATCTCCGGTGCCGCGGTGGCCCAACTCGGCGGCGCCGAGAGACCGCCGACCGGGATCGCCCTCCCGATGCCGACCATCGGCTTGGTGGACGCCGACAGCACCCCGCGCGGCCCCAGCCCCTCGAACGTCAACGCGCCTTCCACCCCACCGCGGACGTAGACCAACCGTCCCCAGCCGGCCCCGTTGCTCACCACGGTGTACATGCTCGAGTCGAAACTGATCCCACTGGCGGCAATGCTGGTAAAGGGCGTCACCTCGCCCAATGCCTCGGGCAGCCCTTCCAGCCCCGACGACGGATCCGACGGGGCGGCCGGATTCACCAACTGATGCAGCGTCGTCTGGATGGCGCTGTTCAGCTGCGACAGACCCTTGGTTCCGGCGTGCGATGCAGCGGTGGACTGGGCGGCCAGCCCGGACGACTTGGTGGTCGGTGGCGCCTGCTTGAGCGCCGGCAGGGCGCTGGCGGGTCCCGCCACCGCCGCGTACCCGTACATCGCGGCGACGTCCTGTGCCCACATTTCGGCGTAGGCGGCCTCGGTGGCGGCGATGGCCAGGGAGTTCTGCCCGAAGAAATTCGTGGCGACCAGGGTGGCGAGCAGGGTCCGATTGGCGGCCACCACGGTCGGCGGCACCGTGGCGGCGAACGCGGCCTCGTAGGCGGCAGCGATCGACTTGGCCTGCAGCGCAGTCTGTTCGGCGTTGGCGGCACCGGACTGCAGCCACGCCACGTACGGAGTCGCCGCGTTGACCATCGCCGCGGATGCCGGGCCGGACCACTCGTGGCCGACCATGCTCGCGATCACCTCGGAGTAACCGACGGCGGCGGTCTCCAGTTCGGCGGCCAGAGCGGCCCAGGCCGTCGCCGCGGCGAGCATCGGCGCCGCCCCGGGGCCGGCATACAACCGTCCGGAGTTGACCTCCGGGGGAAGCAGTGCGAAGTCCATCGGTTGACCTCAGCCCGCGGCCGGCGGGCGAGGCACCACGGTTCGGCGGTTGGCGGCGACGCGTGATGTGGCAGCGCCCAGTCCGCGGCCGGCCAGGGTGCCGAGCATGGTCTCGCCGAACGCCGTTCCCGGCATGCCGGCCGGACCCGTCGGCACGCCGGGGGCCGGAATGGCCATGCCGGCCGGCGTCACCGCCGATGTCAGAGTGGTCGGCATCGCCCAGCCGTGGGGCACCGACAGCGCGCCGATCCGCAGTGCGTTGCCGGCGCTCGCCGACAGGCCGGCACCACCCGAACCCGCGCTGCTCAAGCCCGCCTTGGGCAGCCCCAGGCCGGCCGGCCCGATCATCGGCGGGTTGAGGATTTCCCCCAGCCCCCCGGGGTTTTCGGCGTTGAAGGCGACCAGGCCTATCCCGTTGTTGATGTTGCTGAGCATGTTCGCCGTACCGGACCAGCTCGTCATCGTGGCGCTCGCCCCCTGGGTGGCCAGGCCGGTGAACGGCGATATCTGACCGATGATCGATGTCAGAGAGGCCAACGCATCGGACGCGCCGTTGCCCGCGGCTGCGGAACTAGCCTGGGCGACCGCCGCGGACTGGGCGGCCTGCCCCGCCGCGTTGGTGGTCTGCGGAGGCTGACTGAACGCGGTCAATGCCGACGCGGCCGCCGAGGAGCCGGCGTAGCGGTACATCGCGGCGGCGTCCTGCGCCCACATCTCGGCGTACTGGCGCTCGGCTTCACCGATCGCCGGCGAGTTCTGTCCGAAGAAGTTCGTGGCGACCAGCTGCTGCAGCAGAACACGGTTGGCGGTGATCACCGCCGGGGGAACGACCGCGGCCACCGCCGTCGAATAGGCCTCCGCAGCGGCCACCGCCTGGCGAGCCGTCTGTTCGGCCTGGGCGCCGGTGCCGCGCAGCCATGTCACATACGGCGATGCGGCGGCCACCATCGCCGTCGCCGCCCGTCCGGTCCAGGGTCCGGCGGCCAATCCAGACGTCACCGAGTCATAGGCGGCCGCCGCGGTCTGCAACTCGGCGGCCAGCTTTTCCCATTCGGCGGCGGCGGTCAGCATCGACCCGGAGCCGGGGCCGGTGTACATGCGTCCGGAGTTGATCTCCGGCGGCAAGACCCCATAGTCCATAGACATCCCCTCGCGATTCAGAGCGCCCGTCTTCGGCGGGTATCAGGCGGCTTGCGGCTGCCCACGAAACGCGGCGTAGGTTAATCAGAGGTTAAATCTGAGTGGTCAATATGGTGTAGCGGCGATGAACTGTTCTTTTTGCAGCCATCTCACAGGGGTTTGGCAGTCTTCTGACATTCATCTGCAATTCATTTTGTGGCTGCTGCCGGTTAATTCGCGGCAAGCATGCTTTCCCCACTGTGAAGCACTCCCGATGGATTACCCCCGCGATCAGCGCCGCTGCCCTGGTCAGCCTTGCCGCACCGGCACACGCCGACACCGACGCCGACGCCACGTTCCTCAGCGCGGTCGACAAGGCCGGTATTGAGTACACCGATCCCCAAGACGCTGTCGCGGTCGGCCATCAGGTCTGCGATTACCTGTACGCCGGGCATGGACCTGATTCAGCCGCGCGCGCCCTCAAGATCTCCAATCGCAGCATTTCGGCAAAGAACGCCGCCCGGTTCGTCGCATTCGCAGAAACGGCGTATTGCCCCGAGAAAATGGCGGGCTGACTTCAAAGACATGATGACCGCTCGCAAACCCGCATTGGCCGCTCTCGCCGCAGTCGCTCTGCTGGGCCCGGCGGCTCCGGCGGCCGCCGAACCCGCCGACGGCGGTTTTCTCAGCGCCCTGGACAAGATGGGGATCTCCTACCCGAACGCCGCCGACGCCGTCGCCGGCGGTCTCGCGGTCTGCCGGTACATCGCCGAGGGCCACAGCCCCAATCAGGCAGCCAAAGGCGTGAAGAACGCCAATCCCAGCCTGACACTGACCAGGGCCTCGCAGTTCGTCGCCATCGCCCGAGCGACGTACTGCGATCAGGCCTGAGGCCCCTTACTGCGCGATCGCGATGACCGCGCCGGGGCGCAGCCACTGGATGATCTGCACCAGCTTGGCGTCGTCGATGGCCACACAACCGGCGGTCGGTCCGCCGTCGGTGGTGTGGAAGAAGAAGGCCCCGCCGTCGCCCGGTTTGCGGGCGGTGTTGACGCCCATCACCACGGCGTGCTTGTACTGCGGGATCTCGAGGTTCTCACTCTCGTTGGTGTCGAACGGGCACTGCGCGCGCTTGCAGACCTGCATGGTGTTGAAGGTCGGGCTGTTGCCGTCGCCGTCCCACCAGTGGTCGGGGCCGACCTGCACATACTGCAGTCCGCCGCCGGGGTTCGGGGCGGTGCCGAACGCATACGGCAGGGTGTAGACGCCCATCGGGGTGGCCGGATAGCCGCTCTTGGCCTTCGGCGCCATCCCGGCCGAACCGACATGGGTGGGGATCCCGGCAGCCACGGCCTGCCAGCCCGTCGGCCCGCGCTGGTAGACGTCCATCTTGGCGTCCGAACCCCCGGTCCCGACAACGGAAATCACCTGGTTGGCGTTGCCGACGGAGGCACCGAACCACGGTGTGAGGTCGGCTTGGGCGCCCGGCGCCGCAGCCAGAGTCGCGGCAACCGCGCACAGGGCAGCACAGAACAGGCTCAGCGGTCGGCGCATTGACTCATCATCTGCGCGCGCCGGGAGCGGGTCAAACACCGACCACGGCGCGCCGTGTTGATGCGGGTTCATGCGGTTCAAGGCTCCGCTCGGCGCTCCAGCTCATCGACCGGCACCTCGCCCCTGAGCAGGCCGCGCGAGGACAGATACTCCCGGAAGTACTCGCGGTGTTCCGGACAGCTCAGCCAGACCTTGCGGCGTTCGGGAGTGTGCAGCTTCGGGTTGTTCCACAGCATGCCGAATACCGCGTCGGCACTGCAGCCCTTGCGGGAACAGACGAGCGCGCCTACCGGATCAGCGTGACAGCTGCTCATCACGATCATCCTGCGATGAGCCGGAAGCCCGGTCAACCTCGTGCTTCCACGGTTGGATCGCCAACGCCCACACCATCAGATACGTCCACCCCAGCGCCCAGCCGGCCAGCACGTCGGAAGGGTGGTGCACGTTGAGCGTCACCCGGGAGATCCCGACCGCGGCCACCACCAGCCCGCCGGCGCCCAGCGCCACCAGCCGGGCGTTCCGCCGCAGCAGCGGCAGCGTCAGCACCAGCAGCGCGCCGACGCCGACCATCACCCCCAGCGCATGCCCAGACGGAAACGAACTCGACGACGCCGCGACCAGCGCGGTCACCGGGCGGGGCCGGCCGACCGAGCCCTTGGCCAGCACCGTGAGCTGCCTGCTGGTCTCCACCGCCACCAGCAGGAACAGCGCCGCCCGCCACCGGCGGCATACCGCCGCGACAACGGCCGCCACCATGCCCACCGTCCGGAACACCATCGGCGCGAAGACCGTGGAGATGCCGTCCCAGAATCGAATCCAGAACGGGTGTTTCATCGCGATGTCGTAGCTCGCGTCCAGCGCGGCGGCGTCGACCGAGGACAACCAACCCCAGCCCTGCCGATAGCCCAGCAACATCAGCACATAGACCGCCACCGCGGCCGCGACCGAGCCCAGCGCCGCCGTGCGCACCGTCGAAGACATCGTCACAGTTCAGTTACCGTCCCGGTGGGTTCCGGTGCCCCGCAGGTCCGGCCAGGGCGGGCGGCGCAACACCGCCAGCGAGGCGATGACCGCCGACAGCAGTCCGGTGAGCACCCCCACCAGCGCGATCCGGTTGGCGTCGACCGCGGCCACCCACTTGGCGTGCTCACCGCGGATCACCATCACCCCCAGCGGAGTGGCGGTCACCTGCGAACCGTCGCGGCCGCTGTTGACGCGAGCGGCGGTGATGATCGTGGTGCCGTCGGGGGTCTGATGAGGTTCGCCGTAGACCAGGCTCCCGGCCGAGTCGGTGGCGAAGTGGTCGAGCAGTTCCGAACGTTTCATGACGAGCGTCCCTTCGTGTGGCTCCTACGATGATCGCGTGGCTGATCCATCCTTCACCGGGCGGGAGCGGCAAGCCGTGTACCGGGCGATCGCCGAACGGCGAGACATGCGCCGTTTCGTGCCCGACAGCACCGTGGATGCGGACATACTGGCACGCCTGTTGGCCGCCGCACACGCCGCACCCAGTGTGGGGCTCATGCAGCCGTGGCGGTTCATCCGGATCACCGACGGCACCCTTCGCCAACGGATCCACGCCCTGGTCGACGAGGAGCGTCATCGCACCGCCCGCGCGCTGGGCCACCGCGAACAGGAGTTCCTGGCACTGAAGGTGGAAGGCATCCGCGACTGCGCCGAGCTGTTGGTGGTGGCGTTGCGAGAAGGCAGGCAGGCGCACATCTTCGGCCGTCGCACGCTGCCGCAGATGGATCTGGCGTCGGTCTCGTGTGCGATCCAGAACTTATGGCTGGCCGCCCGTGCCGAGGGCCTCGGCATGGGGTGGGTGTCGCTGTTCGAACCGCGCGCCCTGGCGCAGCTGTTGGGGATGCCCGCCGATGCCGAACCGGTGGCGATCCTGTGTCTGGGCCCGGTTCCGGAGTTTCCGGACCGGCCGGCATTGGAGCTCGACGACTGGGCATACCGACAACCCTTGAGCGAGTTCGTGTCCGAGAACAGCTGGGAACAACCATGACACCCGCGCCTATGGCAGACGACGAAGCGGCAGCGGTGCGGCAGGTGTGGTCGGCGCTGGGGCTGCCGGGGATCATCGATGTCCACACCCATTTCATGCCCAAGTCGGTGATGGACAAGGTGTGGAACTACTTCGACTCGGCCGGCCCGATGCTGGGACGCTCCTGGCCGATCACCTACCGCATGGACGAGGTGCGGCGGGTCGAAGCCCTGCGGTCCTTCGGGGTGCGCCGATTCACCTCGTTGGTCTATCCGCACAAGCCGGACATGGCGGCGTGGCTGAACCAATGGTCAGCCGAATTCGCCCGCCAGACACCGGATTGTCTGTCGACGGCGACGTTCTACCCCGAGCCCGGTGCGGCCGGCTACGTGGCGGAGGCGATCCGCAACGGCACCCGACTTTTCAAGGCGCACATTCAGGTCGGTGACTATGACCCGAATGACCCACTGCTCGAAGATGTCTGGGGGTTGATCGAGGACCACGGCACCCCGGTCGTCATCCACTGCGGCTCCGGTCCGCAGCCCGGCCGGTTCACCGGTCCCGAGCCGATTCGGCGGCTGCTGCGCCACTATCCGCGGCTGACGCTGATCGTCGCGCACATGGGTATGCCGGAATACGGCGATTTCCTGGACATCTGCCTGGATTCGGTTGGCGTGCACCTGGACACCACGATGGCATTCACCGCGTTCGTCGATGAACTCATGCCGTTCCCGTCCGCCGAGGCGGGCCGGTTGCGCGCCGCCGGTGAGCGGATCCTCTTCGGAAGCGATTTCCCGAACATTCCGTACGGCTACCGCGATGCGCTGGCGGCAATCTCTGCAGTTCCCGGCATCGACGACGCCTGGCTGCGGGGGGTTCTGCACGACAATGCGGCCCGGCTGTTCGCAATCGATTTCCGGTGAACCGCCCGCTTGGGCGCTAGCATCCGGGTGGTGACCTCTGACACGACCCCGCTCAATCCGCCGATTCCGATTCCCGACGTTCCCAGTGCCGACGCCGATGCGCGCGGCCTGCCGGACCGCAGCGAGTTGTCGTTGCGGGAGAAGGTGATCGTGGACGCTTCGGCCTTCGCCGATATCGGTCTGCGCACCGCCGTCGCGTCCATGGTCGCCGCGGCGATGATCCCGTCGGTGCTCACCACGGCGGTCGGCCGTCAACAGTCACGACAGGAGCGCGAACGGCTGGCGTTCTACACCGAGTTGGCCGGCGAACACGACCCGGCCCTCTCCTTCCCGGCGCCGACTGAGCTGCCCAGGGTGTCGGCACGACGAGCCAATCCGATCGCGGAGCGGATTGCCCGCGGTGTGGTCGAAAACGTCTCGTTCCGCAGTGGTTTCGAAGCCGTCAACCCGGCAATGCGCGACTCCTGGCGAGCGCTGGGCAACAACAACACCGCACGGTTCCAGCATTGGCGGCACGACGACGGACCGCGGCCGACACTGTGTGTCATCCACGGGTTCATGGGGTCCGCGTACCTGTTCAACGGTCTGTTCTTCTCGCTGCCCTGGTTCTTCAGGTCGGGCTACGACGTCGCCCTGTTCACCTTGCCGTTCCACAGCCGACGCGCCGAAAAATACTCCCCGTTCAGCGGATACGGCTACTTCTCGCATGGCATGTCGGGTTTCGCCGAGGCGATGGCCCAAGCCGTCCACGATTTCCGCTCGATGGTCGACTATCTGGAGTCCACCGGCGTCGAGCGCGTCGCGTTGACCGGCCTGTCGTTGGGTGGGTACACCAGCGCCCTGCTGGCCGCCGTCGAGCCGCGCCTGCAGGCGGTGATCCCGAATGTGCCGGTGGTTTCCGTCGAATCGGAGATCCGCGACTGGTTCCCGGCCAACCTGGTGATGCACGGCGGACAACTGCTGGGCCGGATCGACCACGACGAGTTCGCCGCCGCGACGGCCTACCACTCGCCGCTGAACTACGCGCCGCTGGTGGCCAAGGACCGGCGACTGATCATCACCGGCCTGGGCGACCGGCTCGCGCCCCCGGAGCAGGCCGAAATGCTATGGCACCACTGGGATAAGTGCGCGCTGCACTGGTTCCCGGGAAACCACGTGCTGCACGTCAGCCAGCCGGCCTACCTGCGCCGGATGACCGCATTCCTGCGGCCGTACATGTTCTAGACCCGGGCAGCCGCCGCGACAGGCCACCGCAGACCGGCGAGATCATCGTCGGCGACCGCGATGTGGCCGTCCAGGCGAGTCCCGGACAGCGGATGCAGGGCCGACAGCGCGCTGCGGTGGTTGCCCTGCTGCGGCAGCAGGCCGGCCAGCGGGGCGGTGCCGTCGGGTGCGGACCCGGTACGCAGCGCGCACGCCGCCGCGACGGTCCGCTGACCACCGTCGTCGGCGAATTCCAGTGCAGTCCAGGTCTCCCCGGCATTGGCAGCGCGGATCCGGCTCAGCGTGTCGGCCAGCGCCGCGTCGATACCGATCTGGTAGGCGGCGACGTGGTCACCCGAGCCGTCGACAACGGACCGCCACGTCTCCCGGGCACTCGCGTCGATCAACGAGGGAATCTCATCTTCGGCGACAATCACGGTGTCCCAGCCGATCTCGCGGAGATGGTCGGCGAGGCGCCGGACCGCGATGTCGGCGGTCTGCTGTAGCGGGATACTCGCCGAGCGGGCCTGCAACGCCGCCAGATTCTTTGCGGCCGAATAGGTCAGACCGATCCAGGTGTCGGTCGCCGCACCACTGTCGGCCTGGGCGCCGCGAGTGGTGATGCGAACGGCCTCGGCCTGCAGACCGTACCGGTTCAGGTAGCCCGCGATCAGGGCCAGCGGCAACGCATCTCCGGCCGCCGAAGGCGCGATCCGCAGCGCCGCGGTGGCCCGCACGCCGGAAGGGGTTCGCCGGTCGGTGTGCACGCCGCCGTGCGAGCGCGACATCGCGAGCCGGCGGCGGGCGATCGTGGTGAAGTGCAGGCCACGCCACCAGCCGAGCAACAGGATCGCGACGATGACGCCCACGGCGAGCGCCCAACGCTCCCCGCTGGTCGCCCACGGGTAGGCCATCAGCGCCGGCACGACGGCCAGCAGCACCAGGCTGATCCGAGCCGGTCCGGGCCGGGGAATGGTGGTTCGGTGCGGGCTCACAGCTGGTTTTCCTTTCGTCGGCGGGCGGCAGCCGCGGCGCCGGTGGCGACAGCGACGACCAACCCGGCCAGCAGCGCGGTCCCGGCGAAGGCCACGATCCGTGGCGCCGGGTCCTCGGGTTGCGGCGCCGGGGGAGGCGAGATTTTCTTCGCGGGCGAATTGGCCGGATCCGCGGCCGGCGTCAACTCCCAGGTCAGGGCTGCCACCGGGTCGATGATTCCGGCGCCCACCACATCCGACGGCGCCCGCGCGGAGTTGTGGGCGGTCGAGACGATCCGGTGCGCCACCTGCATCGCGTTCAGGTCGGGGTAGCGACTGCGAACCAGAGCAGCCACCCCGGCCACGTAGCCGGCGGCGTAGCCGGTGCCGCTGAGCGGCACCAATTTGCCCTGGTTGCCGGGAAGCCCGTTGGCCAGGCCGCCGTCCTCGCGGTTGCTGACCGAGAGGATCTGCTCGCCGGGGGCGGCAACGCCGACCCAGGGTCCGGCCATGGTGAATCCGGAGGGCTGCCCGGTCGAGGACAGCGATGCCACCGACAGCACGTAGGGGTGCCACCACGACGGCACCGACAGCGAGGTGACACCGGCCCAGTTGCGCGGGTCCTGCGGCCGGCTCAGGTCGGTGAGCGGGTTGGACTCGCACGCCTCGCCGCCACCGCCGACCGATCCGGTCTGTCCGGTGTCGCCGGCGGCCGCGACGATCAGCGCGTCCTTCTCCACCGCCGCGTAGCGCAGTGCCGCGCCCAGGGCGGTCTGGTCGACATTGCGGTCGGCCGGCACGCATGTCGTGGTGGAGACGGTGATGACCCGCGCACCGAGGTCGGCGGCGTGCACGATGGCCCGCGCCAGGGCGGTGATGTCGGTGATCACGCGGGTGGCTCGGGGGTCGTCCCCGCCCAGCCGCGGCGAGATGGTGGCCGAAGCGGTCCGCAGTGACAGCAGCCGTGCCTCCGGGGCGACCCCGGTGAAGCCATCGTCGCCGGGCTGGCCGGCGACGATTCCGGCGACCAGCGTTCCGTGCCCGTCGCAGTCGGTCAGTCCGTCGGACGTCCCGATGTAGTCGCCGCCGGCGTCCACCGCCGGCAGTCGCGGACCCGGCCGCACGCCGGTGTCGATGACGGCCACCGTCTGGCCTTCGCCGCGGGAGAACTGCCATGCCGCCGGCAGGTCGAGCATCCGCTGCCCGACTGTCGCGGCGCTGACGTCGCTGCCCGGCAACAAACCCGAACTGGCGCAGTCGCCGCGCTGCTCCATGGCCGCGACGGGACCCGGGGCCCCGCTGGGCGGCGGCACCGTCGGGTCGATCTTCGGCGGGGTGATCGCCAGGGCCGGCGCGCTGGTCAACAGCAGCGCTAAAGTCGCTGCTGCGCCGACGATTCCGGCCTTCTTAGCCGACTTGACCGACAATGTCATCGAGACAGAACCCAGGCGAAGATGCCGACCAGGTAGGCCATGACCGGAATCAGGGTGGCATCGACGCCGGAGGCCAGGAAGCCCACCAGCCGCCGCACCGGCAGCGAGTAGCTCTCCGGCGACGCGACCGTCGGGCTCAACGCGACCACCGCCCACACCGCCACCAGCGCGGCCAGCACCAGCACCGCCCCGAAAGCGGCGGTGTACCGGCCGGTCGCGGCGTAGCCGACCAGCAGCGCGAGCGCGGTCAGGTGCGGCTCGGCCAGCAGCCAGGCCTTGCACCACGCCGAGTCCCACACCCGGGCCCGCAGCACCGAGGCCACCGCGATACCGGCGACCACGTACCACGCCCAGCCCGAAAGCCCCTCGGGCGCAAAGGCGATCGCCACCGAACCGATGACGGCCAGCAGCACGGCGCCGGCGATCAAGCCGGTCTGGTGAGCGTCGGTGACCCGGACACGGCGCGGCAGGTCTTCGAGCACGCTCTGCGGCAGAGCCGACGGCGTGGGGTCGCCCGGCGCCGGGATCACCGGCAACGGCAGCCGCGCCCACAGGGCCGAAACCTGCGGAGCCGCAACGGTCAGCAGCAGGGATGCGGTGATCAGGCCACAGCCCAGGCTGACGAACGGCAGCTCCCAGAAGGTCTTGACGGCAGCCGCCGCCAGCACCCCGAGCCCGGCGACCACCGCGGCGGTGAAGAAGGCGATGCCGCGCTCACCGCGTCCGCCCGGCGGCAGGATCAGGCAGATCAGGGACCACGCACTCACGGCGGCCGCGCCCAGCACCACATGCGCCGGGCTGAACAGCCCCGGCACCGCCAGGGTGCCCGCGGCTGCGACCGGCACCAGCGCCGCGATCGACAGCGTCAGCGCGGCTTCAGCCGAACGCGTCCGGCACAGCAGCGCCGCCAGTACGGTGAGCAGCGCGATGGCCCCGGCCGCGAACAGCCCGGCCGGTTCGCCGGTGAGCGCGCGGTGCGCGGCGGCCAGGCCGGTGGCCGCGAAGATCAGCCCCACTCCGGCGGCCAACGCGCCGCGCCGAATGTGCTTGGCTCCCCAGGGCTTACGCCGGGACGCCGAGAAGATGACGGCGGCATCGGCGATGTCCTCGACGATGCCGGGGGCGGCCGGGCCGACCGGCACCGGACGCAGCGCCAGCAGGTCGCCGTCCACCACGCCGACGGTGTCCAGGCTGGCGTCCAGGCTGAACGGCGCGCCGCCGACGGGCGCCAGGCTCAGCCGGGTTGTCGCGCCGTCGGTGGGATCGGCGTCATCGCCGGCATCCGGGGCCACCAGGCGTTGCACCGCAGGCAGGATTTCGCGCAGCGGCAGCTCCGCAGGCACGGCGATCTCGGTCAGCCGGCTGTCGGCCAGGACCGCGATGCGGACGATCGGCATGACGGCGCTGGTCAGCACCGGGGCTTCGGTCATTGGTCTTTCCTGTCTTTTTTTCTACGAGGCGTTCTGTTCGCTGCTTCAGGACAGCTGGGTGGTGAAATCTCGGGACAGTCGCTGACCGGGGAACCACTGGCCATCGGGCAGGGTGGCGGTCAACTGTTCGATCGCGACGGCAGTCGCGAAGTCGGTTCCAGGCCGGAAGGTCGATACCCATTCGCCGTCGAAGGCTCGCGACGGGGTGACCAGGATGCGGCCCTCGTCGGTGTCGACGAGGCTCATCCCCACTTCGGTGGTGGTGTGCCGGCCATTGTGCGCGCAGCCCGCAACGACCTCGACGTAGGTGCGCGAGCCGGAGAACACCGACTCCACGACCGTACGGGCGGAAGCGGGAATGCCCAGGTAGTCAAGTACTTCGGTGAGTGGAGCACCGGCGCGCAGCCGTTCGTCGGCACGCGCGCCGACCCGGGCGGGCAAGGTGAACTCGTCAAACCGGGCCGGCGGACGCTGCCGCAGCCCGGCGCCGAGCACCGGGACCAGCAGCCGCGGGTCGTCGATCTCCATGGCGGTGAACGTCACCAGTTGCGCATTGCGCAGCGCCACCACCGTCCGGCCGCGCTTGGCGGTGCCTTGGTCGCGGCGCGCGACGATGCCCCGCAACATCTCGGGAGCCCCGCCGGCGGCCGGACCCACGTAACGCAGGTCCAGCCACCGGTCCGGGAAGCAAACCACCCGGATCCATTCGGCCACGGCCGGATTGACCGTGCCCTCCGGCGAGACGACTCCCATCTTTGTCAGCTCATCGCGCTGGCGCGCCATGAACGCACCGCGTTCCCCGGCGTCGGTGTAGGGCATGGTGATCGCCAATACCCACGGGAAAGACCCGGCGCCAATGGTTTCCGCGATGTACCAGGCCTGCTCGACGGTCAGTTCGGCAGCGTTGGGTTCAGTGCCCCTGTGCACGCAAGTAGCCTTCCTTCACCGAGCAGAACAACTGGCTCAACCCCACTTGGCCGCTTCGGCGGTGTCGCGGGCGTTCATCATCAAGGTGTTGGTCTCATGCGTCATCGCCATCGCGTGATACGCCCGCACCAACTCCTCCATCGCCTGATTCCACTGCGCCTGCCACGCCTGATACGTCATACCCGTATCGCCCTGCCACGCCGCCTGCAACGCCGCCTGCTCACTGGCGATATCCGCACCCACCGCCTGCAACGTGCCCGCATACCCATTCATCTCCCCGGCATGAGCCAACATCGCCGGGTAGTTGTACATAATCTGCGACATCGAACAATCCCTCCCTTAAACCCCGGTGTAACCCGACGCAGCAGCAGCATCAGCCGCCACATACGTGCTACCCGCATCCGCCAGATTCACCTGCGCCATATCCAGCAACGCATTCACCCGCGCCGCCAACGCCACAAACCGCGCATGCGACCCCTGAAACGCCGCAGCCGCCTCACCCACATGAAACGCCTGCGCCGACAACGCCGCCTGCTCCGCCTGCGCCATCGTCGACCGCATCAACGCCGCCTTCGCCGCAAACGCCGACTCCGACGCCACCAACTGCGGAATATGCGCATCCAACAAACTCATCCCCGCACTCCTTTCTTGACTACTACTTCGGTTCCGATTCCGACTCCCCAGCGGAGTCGCCAAGATCCTTTTCGCCCCAGGTATCGGGCAACATCGGCATGCTGGGTCCACCACCGAACCCGTCGCCGGTCAGCGTGGTGAGCCCGGATGCCGTACTGTCGGCACGCTTTCCCACCGTTCCGGTGAATCCGAATGTCCCGGCACCACGGTCCGAGCCCGCCGCGGAGTTCGTAGCCGGATCGGCCGCCGGCGCCTCGCCGGCGGGACCGGAATCCAGATCCATGAACTCGTCGGCGTGATCACGCATCACGGCGCGCCGGCGCCGACGCGCCCGCGACCGTTCCCGAGCCGAGACGCCCACCGCAGCCGCGGCGGCAGGCACCCGCGACGCCGGGGCCTGCGCCCTGTCCCGGTCGGTCAGGGTCGGCCCCACTCCGCGGCCCGGATTGGCCCCGGCGACCAGGTAGCCGAAGGCCATCGCCCCGGGTGCAGGCGGGGGCGCCGCCGCCACCGAGGTGGCCGATGCCGCGGGGGCACCCGCCGCACCGGGTGCGGTGATTCCGGAAGAGAAGCCCGCCACCACCGGCACCGACCGGTCAACCGACGGGGCCGAGCCCGGTATCACCGGCGCGGCGATCTCCTCCGGCGACGCAGCCTCCTCGCCCGGTTCGGTCAGTTGGTTCAGAGCCGCTCCGAGAATGATCGCGAGCAGGGCCGGGCTGGCGAAAACCAGCGACCAGGTCGTCCAGCCGACGGGCTGGAAGATCGCCTGATACCCGATGAAGAACAACAACGGAAACCAGGCGGACGGGTTCGCGAGGATGGCGTTGATCGTCCCAATCGGATCCTCGACGAGCCGGACCAGCTGGTTCCAGAGCTCGGTGAAGAAATCCCCGATGTCCGACGACGTGTCCTGCGCGGGCAGCGCCGAATCGGCCTTGACCACCGGGGGTGCTTCCACCGTTCGCGGCGCCGACGCCAGCGCCGCACCGGACACCGCATGGTAGGTGCTCATGGTGGTGGCGGCCTGGACCCACATCCGGACATAGTCGGCTTCGTTGAGCGCGATCGGGATCGTGTTGATCCCGAAGAAGTTGGTGGCGACCAAGACCCCGTGCGTCATATGGTTGGCGGCCAACTCGGCCAGTGTCGGCATCGACGCCAGCGCACTGGTGTATGCCGCTGCGGCCACCTCATGTTGGGCAGCCACCCCGGCGCTGTCCGCGCTGGCCTGGCCCAGCCACGCCAGGTAGGGCACGTGCGCCGCCAGGTACTGCTCGGCGCTCGGGCCCTGCCAGGCACCGGACTGCACCGCGCCCAGCAGCGCGGTGAGCTCATCTGCAACCGACGCGTACTCGGCGCTCAGTGCACTCCACACCCCGGCAGCCGACAACAACGGACCCGGTCCGGGGCCGCTGCTCAGCAATGCTGAATGCACCTCCGGCGGGGAGGCGATCCAGACCGGGGCGGACATCATCAGCCGCGCGCCCCCAAGAAGTACCTCGAGGCGCCCGCTGCATCACCCGCCGCGTAGTTGACGCCGGACTCACCGACTCCGACCCCGGCGCGGCCCAGCTCTACGGCCCCCTGGGCCGCCACCGCAGAATGCTCGGCGCCCTGCGCGCTGAAACCGGCGGCGGTCTGCAGCGACACCGGGTCGGCCGCCGGCGGCACCACCGCGGTGATCAGCGGAGCGGCACTGGCCTGTGCGGCCGCCAGACGGGCGGTCAACGCCTCGACGGCTGCACTGGCGGCGGCCAGACCTTCGGGAACCACATTGAGCGTCATGACAGTTTCTCCCTTCCCCGTTTCGGTGCGCCTTAGCGCGTGAGGCTTTCGCTGAACAGTGGGTTGACGAGTTGTAGGTAGGTGGGTTCGTCGGTGTCGCCGAGGAGCATGGCTCGGCCTGCGGGCAGGCGCCCGAACCGGTGGCCGCGGATCTTGCCGCTGTCGGCGGGGTTGCCGGAGAGCATCAGGGTGGTGGCCTGCAGGTCGTTGAGGCGACGCAGCAGTGGGTTGGTCATCAACGCGTGCGCTGAGCCGGTGGCCCGGCCGGTGACGATCACCCGCAATCCGAGGTCGCCGGCTTGGGCCAGCAACTCGATCAGGGTGGTCCAGGGGCGTTGACCCGCATACGGACCCGACAGGGCCGGGGAGTCCGGGATGGAGTCGACGTCGTCGATGATCAGGTAGTGGGTGTGACCCTGATAGGACCAGGCGGCCAGATCGGCTGCCGACAGCCCGGCCGGCGGGCGGCGGGATCCGATCAGCGCTGAGAGCCCGAGCATGGCCGGGATCACCCGATCCACGTTGGCGGTGTACTCGTTATCGGCGAACAGTGGTTCGTCGACCAGGTGCAGTCGGCGATCGATCACCGTGAACGCCACCTGCTCGGCGCTGTTGTTCTCCCGCACGGTGCGGATGAGGTGGCGAAGCAGGGTGGTCTTGCCGGACTTGGCGTCCCCGAGCGCCATCAGCAGCGGGTTGGCGGTGAAGTCGATCTCCACCGGCGCCAGGTCTTCTTCGCGGACACCGATGACGACCCGTTCGGGTCCGGGATAGAGGGTGCCGAGTTCTTCGGGTGCCAGGTTGGTCGGCAGCAGCCGCACCGGCGGGGCGGCCAGGCCGGGGTGGCGGGCGTTGAGCTCGCCGATCTGACCCAGATCTGGTTGCGCGATCAGGAAGTGCTCGGCGGCCATCGTCAAACCACGTCCCGGCTGGTTGGCCGGCACCGCTTCGGCCGGACGCGTCAAGGCTCCGGCCACCCGCACGTTGCTGTCGCGCGGGTCGTGCAGTTTGAGTTCCAGGCGCAACCCCAGCCCGTCACGCATGGCCAGCGGCACCTCCAACCAACTCGGGGTGGTGACGATGACATGAATCCCGTAGGCCAGGCCGACGTTGACCAGCTCGGTCACCTTCGCCAACAACGGGTTACGGGTATTGAATTGGTCAGTGTTGTCGCGGCTGAACGCATACAGGTTGTCGATGATCAAAAAGACCTCGCCGTACCCGTCGTTGAGCGAACCGATGCTGCCATCGCGGAAGGCTTCCCGCGCCTGACGCGCCGCCAGCAGTTGTTCGAGCTCCCCGAACGTGCGGCGGATCTTCTCCGGCTCCAAGCCCGAAGCCACACTGCCCACATGGGCCAGGTCCTCCAGGGTGCGCAGTTGGCCGCCGCCGTAGTCCAGGCAGTAGAAACTGACCTCACGCGGCGAATGCAGGCTGGCCGCCGAAAGGATGAACGTCTGCAGCGCGGTCGTCTTGCCGGACTTGGGTCCGCCGTGGATGAGCATGTTGCCGCTGGCCGAGCGGGCATCGAAGACCAGCGGATCCCGGCGCATGTCGAAGGGTTTGTCGATCTCGCCCAACGGCCACCGCAGCTGCCGTTCCCCGATCCCCGCGGTCGCCAAGGTCGCGGCCAGCGGGATCGGCTCGTCCAGCGGCGGCAACCACAACGCCGGGGCTTGGGGCCCGTAGTTGGCCAACTGATCCCCGATGGTGGCGATCAGCTTGCGCGGTGGCGCATAGGTCTGCTCCTCATCGGGTGCCAGCACGACGGTCTCGGCTCCGGAATCCACCACCGCGGCGGTGAACAGTTTCGGCTCCGGCAACGCATGCATCACCACCGATTTCGCGGCCCGCGGCGGGTCATAGATGCCGTCGACATAGGTGCTGCGGAACTTGATCGGTGCAGCACCCGGCGCCGGCACCAGGAAGCCCTCGCCCTTGTGCTCCTTGCCGGATTCGATGTGGTAGGCGTCCTCGACCCCGATGATCTGACGAGAGACGCTGGGGCTGGCGACCTTCAGGCCGATCCGATACGAGGTGTTCTTGTCGATGTCCTTGATCCGGCCCACATCCAAGGTCTGCGAGGCGAACAGAATATGGATCCGGAACGAACGACCCTTGCGCGCCACGTAGTCGAACAACTCGGCGTACTCCGGGTGATCGGCCAGCATCAGGGTGAACTCATCGGCCACGATGAACAACGTCGGGATCGGCGCCAGATCATGACCGGCGGCGATCGCCGCCTCATACTCGGTCACCGAGTTGAACGCACTGCCCTGGACCCGCCGGCCCGCCTCCCGCAGCAACAACTCACGCCGCGCCACCTCACCGCGCAGGGTGTCGGCGAAGCGATCCGCCAGCGAGCGCTTCTCGGCCATGTTCGAGATCACCGCAACCACCTGCGGGAAATGCCGGAAGATATCCGCTCCGGCCTCGCCCTTGAAGTCGGCGTAGATCACGATCAGCCGATCCGCCGAATGCGTGGTCAGCAGCGACAGCAAGATCGCCATCAGGGTCTGGGATTTGCCCGAGCCGGTCATGCCGATCATCAACCCGTGCGGGCCCATCCCACCCTCGGCCTCATCCTTGAGGTCGAAGATCAACGGCTCGCCGGTCGCGGTCACCCCGATCGGAACCCGCAACTCCTCCTCCCGGCTGCGCGGCGCCCACAACGCCGGCACATCCAACCGGGAGGCATCCGCGATCCCCAACAACGTCGTGAAAGTGGCGCCGCGGGTGCTGGCCGAACGCAACCCGGCATGGGTCGGGTTGGAATCCCAGCGTGACAACCGCCGCGCCAAGTGCGCCGCGTCATCGGTGCCGAGCTGGTCGGCGGCATCGACGTAACGCTGCCAACCGCCGGTCTGCCACCGATCAATCGACTCCCCGCCCGTACTGATGCGCAGGATCGGGCGCTCAGGATCCGAGTACTGTTCGCGGCTCGGTGCACTCGCGCCGCGCTGCACAACAGTGACCCCGGCCCGTGCCACCCCCAGCGAGGAGGCCGCCAGGTCGAAGTCCGGGTCATCGACGATCACCAACAAATGCCGGCCCGACTCCACCGGGTCCCCGGTGAACGCCGGACGCTCCGCGAGCACCGGCGCCAACAACCCGACCAACTCCTCCGCACTGGAGGTCAGGTAGCGGGCCGGGCCCACCCCATCAACCTGGCCGGCAATGTCGGCGTGCGGCAACCACTTCAACCACGACCACGCCGGTGACTCCAACTCCGGCGACGCCAAAGCCACCCCCATCATGGTCGGGTCATGCCAGGTCACGGCCTGGGCCACCCAAGCCCGCACCGCGCCACGCACATCCTGCGCGGCCGCATCACCCTCACCGAGCACGGTGACCCGCGACACCGCCGCCAAATCCAACCCCACCGGCACATCGCGCACCGTGCGCTGGGTATCCAACAGGCTGCGTAATGCGCTGTGCGACACCGGCTCCAGATCGATCTCATCAGCGGTGTCGGTCACCCGCACCGCACTGGCCAACGCCACCGCATGCCGCCCGGTGCGCACCACCAGGAAATCCTCATCATGAGGGTCGCGTTCCCACTGGCGACGCGAGCCCGGCACCGCAGCCAGCTCGACCGGGTCCGGATGCGACCACTCCGCGGCCGCGCGCTGCTTAGCCGCCGCCCCGCGGATGTTGTCACGCACCACCGACAGGTAACGCAGGTAGTCGGCGCGCTCGGCATCCACCTCGACAGTGCGGGCCTTCTTATCCCCACCACGGTAGATACCCGCGGCAGCCACCAACAACGCGAACGGGAAGAACAGCATCACCGGGGAGATCAGTCGCATCCCGGTGGCCACCATCGCGATCACCATGCCGACGATCAGAATCACGATCACCACCGGCAGCGCCCGCTGCAAGAACGACGCCGGAACCACCCGCGGCAACTCCGGCGGCGGCTCGATCGTGATGGTGCCCTTATCGACAGGCGGAGCAGGCAACCGGCGACGGGCCTCAAAGATCAAACGACTCATCGGGTCTCTCCCCCGCTAGATCCAGCACCCAGCTCCGCGGCAGCACGACGACCCGGCCGTTGATCCGGCGCCAGCCCGTCATGCGCCAACAGCGCATCGGCACGCGACAAAGTAGGTCCAACAGCGAACTGCGACAACACCGCCCACGGAATCGGCAACGCCGGCTCACTCAGGCCAAGGGCGGAGACGGTGTCACCGTCACCTCCGTTGGCGCCAGCCTCCGTGTTGACGCCGTAGCGCACCCCGGTGTCGGAGATCCAGAACAGGGGTCCCGCGTTTGCGTCGGCGGTCGGATCACTGCTGACGCTCTGGGCGAAGTATCCGGTACCCGGGCTCAGGGCGACCCTCGCGGCGGTCCCGCCCACTCCGGCACCGACCAGGTCCAGGGTGCGGACACCGTCGCGCAGCGGCAGAGACGAGCCGGACAGCAGGGTCAGCGAGCTGGTGCTGGCCCCGGCGGCCCTGCTCCAATGCGCGCAGGTCACCGGATCCGACACCGACTCGGTGACACTGACCGGATGCTCCGGGAAACGCGAGACATCCAGGGCATGCGACACCGGCAGCCGCGCAACATCATCAGCGCCGAGTAGCGGGGGCCTGTCCAACCCGTGAGAGTCGGTGTTGCGCAACACCGCGGCAACCACCTCGGAGATGGGCTGCAACCCATCCGACAACACCGCGTAGTACCGCACGGTTCCGTCCGAGTTGCCCTCCAGCGAGTGCGCCGACACGACGCCGCCCACCGGCACGTCCGGCCGAAGGTCGAACGACGGCTTGTCACCGGCACCGGGAATGACCGGCGCGGTCAGCGCAGGCGCCTCGGGGATCGTGTTGAACAGCCCGGTCGCGATCGAACGCGGCTTGGGCACCGCCGAACCCCGCTCGCTGAGGCCCAAGGCGCCGGTGATGGCACGGTCGCCGAGATCGATGCGGCTGCGCTTGCCGTTCCACAGCAGCCACGCGCCGGCGCCGTTGTCGGCCAGCACCGCCTGCTGGGCGCCGAGCGCCGCGGCCCGGGACCCGCCGTCGGCCAGCGGCCCGGCGATCACCGTCACTCCGGCACCCGAACCGGCCACCGAGTCGCACACCGTCCAATCCGCGTCGCGGCTGGCGTTCTGCACCATCCGCTCCGGGGCACCGGGAATGCCGATCAGGTTGCCACGCGGAATCTTGTCCAGCGCAGTGCTTTTCACCCCGGTCGGGTTGACCGGGCGGCCGACGATCAGCCGCGCGGAGGTCAGGTTCAGCACCGGGTGCAACTGATCGCCGACTCGCACGTACAGCGCCGAGGTGGACCGATCCGCCAGCACCGGGTCGTTGGCGGCTGCACCGTTGGGCCAGATCAGGGTGAACACGAAGCAGCCGCCGGCCACGGTCGCCAGCACCAGCAGACCCATGAGCACCGCCCGCGCCTGCGAGCGCAGCGGCTCGACCAGCATCCGGGTGTCATGCAGGGCCACACCCGAGGCGATCCGCCGCATCACGAAGCGCCAGCCGCTGACCTGATGTTTGGTGACGAACCCGCGCCGGTACTCCACCCGGTCGGGATTCTCGTTGACCGGGGTGCGCGACGCGAACGAGCGCCGCTCGTCGTCGGACCGGTCGGATTGAGCCGCGCTCATGCGTTGGCCTCCAGGCCCAGGCCACGCAGCAACGGCGCCACCGAGTTACGGACGTCTTCGGTCGTGATGGTCATGAGCTCCTCATCGGTGAACACCCCGGTACCGGACTGCTCGGAGTGGTCGAGCCGGAACTCGCGCTCCTCCTCCGAGCGTTCGACGAGGTTTCGCACAAAACGGCCGTTGCCGGCGATGTCGAGACTGCGGCGGGCGATCCCGTTGGCATCGGGGTGAGACGCGGCGGCCAACTGAGCGAACAGCGACTGCATCTCTTCGAGCGCGGTCTGCTCGAAGCGGCTGTCGCGCTGCTCGGCCATCTTGTAGGCGATCTCGACCAGCTCCGGGGGCTGGTAGGACGGGAAGTCGATGCTGCGGGTGAACCGCGACCGCAGACCCTCGTTGGTGTCCAGGAACCGGTCCAGGTCGGCGCGATAACCCGCGACGATCACCACCAGGCGGTCGCGGTCGTTCTCCATCCGCGCCAGCAGGGTGTCGATGGCGACCAGGCCGAAGTCGTTCTTGGCGCCGGTGGCCACCAACGCATAGGCCTCATCGAGGAACAGCACACCGTCGAGGGCACTGTCGATGATCGCGTTGGTCTTGGCCTCGGTCTCACCGATGTGCTGACCGATCAGGTCGGCACGGTGCACCTCTTTGATGTTCTCCTTCTTCAACAGCCCCAGACCGCAGTAGATCTTGGCCACCACACGGGCGATCGTCGTCTTACCGGTCCCGGGAGGCCCGGCGAACACCAGGTGGTGGGTGCGCTGGCCGACGGCCAGCCCGTGCTGCTTGCGCACCACCTCCATGGCGACCGAGCTCTTGAGCCGCTGCACCTGGTTCTTGACCTCGGACAGGCCGATGAACTCACCGAGTTCGCGCTCGGCCTCAGCCAGCAGCTCGGCCTTGCGTTCGTTGGCCGCCGGGTCGATGAAGTCCTCGGCACTCGGCTCGGTCTCGGGGTCCCACGGGTCGGTTCGGGCGGCGATCCGGGCCGCGGTGGTGGTGACGATCCCGAAGCTGGTGTCCAGCAGCGCGTGCTCGACCTGCTCGTTCTCCGGGTTGGCGGCGTAGAGGTCCTGCAGCACCTCTTCGGCCGTCTCGTCCTCGCCCTGCGCCCGCAGGATCAATCCCTTGGCCAGCGCCCCGTCGGAGGCGGCGACCGCGATCGGCCCGGCCGGCTCTTCCAGGTAGGACAACGCCGGCGCATACATGCCCAGCCGGGCCAGTGCGATACCCAAGGCGATCTTGGCGGCGTGCGTGAACAGCTCGTCACGGTCGGGGTCGTTGACGATCGGGGTCAGCAGCTTGACCATGTCCGACCAGCGCCCGGCGTGGTGGTTGACCGCGATCGCCATCCAGCGGGCGTCGTTCCAGTTGGGGCGCCGCGCGGTGATCTCGGCAACCAGCTCGTTCGCCTCGGCGCAGCGGCCCGCCATCGCCAGTTGCGCGGCGTGGGCCAGGTGGAAGTCGTCGGCTTCGGTGGCGCGGAACTTCAGGTACAGCCCGGTGTCGTAGTGGAAGCCGAGCGCACCCGGCTTCAGGTCCAGGCGGCGCTGCAGCGCCCCGGCGTTGGCGGAGGTCTGCGAGATGGCGGCCAGCACCCCGGGCGACTGGTCGCCTGCGGCAGCCAGGCCGGTCCAGGCGTCGCACTGCTCATGCGCGACTCGGGTCAGCGCCGCGAAACCGGTGCGGGCCGCCGCCAGATCGGCGGGCCGTTGCCGCTGGTAAACGGTGATACCGAGGGCACGACAGCAGGTGGCGAACCGGCTGACGGTTTCCTCGTCAACCCGGGTTTGGGGGGTCAACAGAGCCGCGTCACCGTTGTTCATGAGTGGCTTGCCCCTCCGCTAGTTCTGCCTAAGCCAACCCGGCTGAAGTTAGCATTGCATAAGCTAACTGTCGAGGTCGATCGAGACAGCTGTCGGGTGTCCTCCGTCACCGCGGTCCGCACTCCACCGGCACGCAACCCGCCGACGTCGCTCCAACCCATGCCCGACTCCTTATTGAAAATCATTTTCGATTGTTGGTACGTTACCCCACCCGGGGGCTGTTGACGACAGGGGCCGACGTTGTCGCCCGGCCCTATCCTTTGACGGCTCGGACCAGTGAGTTCCGCGCAATCATCTGTCCCGCTTCGGTGTCCGGACCCGGGACGGGGCGGCCCAGCTCACGCAGGTAGTCCGCCAACGGCGTCGCCACCGCGGTCCAACCTCGTTCACCGAACCACTGATCGGCCGGTGCGTGGCGCTCGTTGTAGACCAGACGATGGAAGATACGGCTGTCGTCGTCAGCCGCGACCTCTGCCTCCACCGCGGCTTCGAACGCCTCCGCCGGCATCGGGGCGCCGTCCTCGACCGCGACGTGGCTGCCGGGAGCAGCCAGGCTGTCGATGCCGGAGAACAGCTGGTCCTGCGCGTCGGCGGGAAGGTAGATAAGTAGGCCCTCGGCGATCCACGCCGAGGGTTGGTCCGGGTCGAAGCCGGCGTCGCGGAGCGCCTGCGGCCAGTCCTCACGCAGGTCGACGGCGACCTCCCGCCGTTCCGCGCCTGCCCGGATACCGCGCTGGGAGAGCACGTAACTCTTGAAGGCGAGCACCTGGGGCTGGTCCAGCTCGAAGATCTTCGTTCCGTCCGGCCAGGACAGCCGATAGGCGCGGGAGTCCAGCCCGGCCGCCAGAATCACGACCTGGTGCACCCCGGCCTCGGCGGCGCGGGTGAAGTAGTCGTCGAAGTAACGGGTCCGCGCGCCCTGGAAGTTGACGAAGTGCTCCCCGAAGTCACTGCTCAGCAGTTGATGGTCGGGGAGGTTGCCCTCGACCACGGCTTCCCAGTCGCCGCCGGCCGTCCGGCAGAACAACTCGGCATAGGGATCGACCGCCAATGGGTCGGGTTTACGGGCTTCCAGGGCTCGGGCGGTGGCCACGAACAAGGCGGTCGAACCGACGCTGGTGGTGATGTCCCAGCTGTCACCGTCACTACGCATTACAGGCATTCCAGTGACCCTACGCCGGAGTAACCAGCAGGGCGGCCGGCCCGGCTCGTCGCGCTTCCGGGCCCGCTAACCCCACTTGGCGGCTTCGGCGGTGTCGCGGGCGTTCATCATCAAGGTGTTGGTCTCATGCGTCATCGCCATCGCGTGATACGCCCGCACCAACTCCTCCATCGCCTGATTCCACTGCGCCTGCCACGCCTGATACGTCATACCCGTATCGCCCTGCCACGCCGCCTGCAACGCCGCCTGCTCACTGGCGATATCCGCACCCACCGCCTGCAACGTGCCCGCATACCCATTCATCTCCCCGGCATGAGCCAACATCGCCGGGTAGTTGTACATAATCTGCGACATCACTGTGCTCCTATTTCTGGGCTCAATTTTTCCGGACGCGAGCCCTAAACCCCGGTGTAACCCGACGCAGCAGCAGCATCAGCCGCCACATACGTGCTACCCGCATCCGCCAGATTCACCTGCGCCATATCCAGCAACGCATTCACCCGCGCCGCCAACGCCACAAACCGCGCATGCGACCCCTGAAACGCCGCAGCCGCCTCACCCACATGAAACGCCTGCGCCGACAACGCCGCCTGCTCCGCCTGCGCCATCGTCGACCGCATCAACGCCGCCTTCGCCGCAAACGCCGACTCCGACGCCACCAACTGCGGAATATGCGCATCCAACAAACTCATCCCCGCACTCCTCTCAACTATCGATTAGTCGCGAACCGCACGGTTCGGGTTCCCTCGAGGCCACGACCGGTCCGCTGCTCGCATCGCTGAGAGCGGTTACGGCACTCCGGGCCAAACGCCGGTGGAGTCAGTCCGGTCAATAACTGAGGACGATTCTACGGTATTTACCTCGTTATACGAACCTTTAGCCAGGTAGATAACCGCTAATGCGGATTTACTTCGGCCCGGCCGGCGGATCCCAGGATTCGGGCAGCATCGGGATCGTGGGTCCGCCTCCGAACTCGTCTCCGGTCAGCTCCGCCAGACCGGCGGCGCGCACCACCCCGGTCTTGCCGAGGGTCCCCGCGAACCCTGCCTCGCTGTAGCGGGTCTGCGCCACCTCACCCGGATCGTGGCCCTCGAGGTACTCGTAGCGGTAACCGGGGTCGATCAACCTGCCGTGCCGGCGGCTGCCGTGCCGCACCGCGGCCGGCGCCGGCTCGCCGGCCGCCGTGGCCGCCGCGACACCTGCGGCGGGCCGGGCCGACCGCGCGCCGGCGCCGCCGGCAGCGCTCTGCGACGAGGGCAGCCAGCCCACCAGGTAGCTGTGGAATGTGCCCTCGGTGCCGATCAGTGGGGGTGCCGCCGGGGGTGGCGCCGCACCCGCGGGCGCAGGCGGTGCGGGCGGCGCCGCCGCGGGGGCGGATGGCGCCGCCGAGGCCGGCACGGCGGCCGGGCTCGGCGCCGGTGGCGTCATGCCTCCGGGCAGGACAGGCGACACGACACCGGGCGCCGGCAGCACCGGGGGAAGCGCGGTCACCGCCGGCGCGGGGACACCGGCCAGTCCCGCCAGCCCGGTCAGACCGGCCACCGGCGTCAGGGTGGCCAGGCTGCCGATCGCCAGGTTCAATCCGACCCCCGCCAGCAGCGGGGACAGTTGCGCCAAAAAACGCAGGCTGCGCAGCGTCCAGTTGACCGCGCGGTAGGTCTGCCACGCGACGAAGTAGGTCACCAGCTGAAACCACTGGGAGGGCGTCAGCGAGCCCTGGAAGTTCTCCTGCAACCAGAGCAGTGCCCGCTCGTTGCCGTTGGCGAAATTCGAGAGGTTCTGCAGGAATTCCGCGGGACTCCAGTTGGGCTGTCCCTGGCCGGGCACCTGCTGACCATCGGAACCGAACAGCATCTGCCAGATCTCCGCCGGTGTCGGTAGGTCGAAGTTTCCGGTGCCGCCGGGGCCACCGCCGTTGCCTCCACCGCCGCCACCACCGTTGCCTCCGCCGCCACCACCGCCACCGTCTGCCGCAACGCCGGCCTGCGCGCTGCCGCTGGTGTGGCCCAGGCTGCGCGCGGTCTCGGTGGTGGCCTGGTAGGCGCTCATGACGGTGGCCGCCTGGGTCCACATCCGGGCGTAGTCGGCTTCGTTGATCGCGATCGGCACGGTGTTGATCCCGAAGAAGTTGGTCGCCACCAGTACCGCGTGGGCGGCATGGTTGGCGGCCAGCTCCGCAAGGGTGGGCATCGCCGCCAGGGCGCTGGTGTAGGCCGCCGCGATCACCTCGTGCTGAGCGGCGGTTCGGGCGCTGAGGGTGCCGGCCAACTGCAGCCACGACAGGTAGGGCAGATGCGCGGCCGCATAGGCCTCGGCGGTCGGGCCTGTCCATACCACTTGAGCGTCAGCCAGCACCGCAGTGAGTTCGGTTGCGGCACTAAAGTATTCACTGCTCAGCGTGGCCCACGCCACCGACGCGGCAAGCAGTGGCCCAGGCCCGGGCCCGGTGCTCAGCATGGCCGAATGCACCTCCGGCGGGGCCGCCATCCAGGAGGCGGGGGCCGACATCACCGCACCGCTACCGCGCGAACACCGACGCGGCCAGCGTGTCCGCGACCTGGTAGTTCACCCCTGCTTGAGCGACCCCGACGCCGGCCCGGCCCAACACCTCCGTGCCGCGCGCGGCGACGGCCTCATGCTGGCCGGCCTGCAGGCTGAGTTCGGCCGCGGCTTGCAGCGACACCGGATCGATCGCCGGCGGCGCCACCGCGGTGATCAACGGGGCCGCGGCGGCATGTGCCGCGGCCAGCGCCGCGGTGATCGCTTCCACCGCCGCGCTCGTCGCGGCCAGGCCCTCGGGTACGACGTGCAGGACCATGGCGAGCTCCTTCCCCAGAACGTCGACGTCAACCATATCTGCGGAACAATCACGCCGATATAGTCACGATATTCCTAGATAGGCTTTTAACAATCCCGTAACTGCGGATTCCTGGTCAGTGTTTCTTGACCACCGCTCGGGGCGCGGTCCGCCAGCTGCGACGGCCGTCGGGGTGCTGCAGTGGCGGGTCCAGCAACAGCACGGCACGCCCCTCCAGCAGAACGGGACGGACCCAGTCACCCAACTCGATCAGCTCCCCGGCTGCGGGCCGCCGGTGCTGGCCGTCGCGCGCGTCGTCGATGGGCACGCTCGCCAGAAGTTCGTCGACGGTGGCCTCATGAGGGAGGTTCCCGAGACCGGGCAGCGTGATGAACAGACCGTCGTCACCGGAGAGCTGTAAGCCGACTGCCGCCAATGCGCCCAGTATCCCGTCGTGGGTGCCACCGTGCCCGGACACGTGTACGCCGAGTTCGTCGCCGAGCCGCCGGGCCTGAGCCCGCTGCAGCACTTCACGTTTGGCCCGCCGGCCGAAGTCCACCAGCGGTCGGATGTCGGTCAAGTCCGCCGGAATCGCCACCGCGAGACCGGGGTCGGCGGCCGGCGGGCAGACCCGTTCCAGGAAACCGGCGACGAACTCGATGATCTTGCTGCGCACCGCATGCGGGTTTCCGCCGGGGCTCCGCCAGGCCAGGCAGGCGCTGGAGTTGTGCGAGGTATAGGGAACGCGGTCGTCGACGAGAAGCTGGTGCCGGGTGGCCCCGGCCTCCTTCCCCAACCCTGCGGCCGCCAACTCGACCAGCAGCGCTCGGACGCGTCGGCCGGTGCCGGGACTGAACAGGTCATCGGTGTCGTCGATGCCGATCAGCAGATCGACGCCGGCAAAGACCGTCACGGGTTGACGACCACCGTATTGACGTCACGCACCCAACGGTCACGGTCGAGGTCGACCCCGGCCAGCTTGAGGGTGTCGCGCCTGGTGAAACTCAAAACGACCCGGTCGCTCAGTTCGGCGGCGGTCAGTGTCTGCGCCGGGTCGCTTCCCTCGAACCGGACGCTGCGGACGTCGGTGGCGCCCGCCGCGTCGAGGACCGCGCGCACCGTGGGGCCGCGCTGCACCGGGTTTCCGCGGGATTGCGGGGTGGTGATCTCGGTCTGCGGTAGTTCGCCCAGCCGCGCGAGATCGAATTCGTCCAGCATGCGGCCGCCCTCCCGGACGGTCAGGTGATACCCCGTCGCGGTGTCGGTGACGGTGGTGCAGCCGCCGGCACCGACCACGAGGGCCGCCAAACCCGTTGCGAACAAGCGCTTGACTGATGACCGCATGTGCATGACCGTATGCCCCCTTCGATACGCATTCAAGCGGTGTGGCAGGCAGTTCGTCCCTTAGTTGAGGTTGTGCGACCTGGCGGTCACGTCTACCTTGAGGCGATGACCGTGATGCCTTGGACCGTTCAGCGACCGGGCGGCATGTCCCTGGCCCGCGAGGTCGTCTTCCCGGCTGCTGCGGCGGCGGTGATCGTGATGTCGGCCGATGTCCGGATGCCGCTGGGACTGCCCGGGCACCGCGGCCTGGTGTGGCTGACCCTGCTGGTGGCGGTTGCACTCACCGCACGTAAACCGCCGACTGTGCTTGCGGTGGGCGCGGTTTCGACGACGGCTACCGTGTTGTTGCAGTCCGGCCCGGGGCCGTGGGCCAGCGCGCGCTATCTGGGCGCCGCGGCGTTGCTCTGCCTGCTGACCACCAGCCCGGCGATACGGTCCCGCCGGTGGCTCGTCGCACTGGCTGCAGCTCCGATTCACCTTGTCGCGCTTGTTGTTCCGATTACGACGGCGCTCATGGGCGGCCATGGACTCGCATTCGCGGACATCGGCGACAAGGTCGCCTTCCACCTCGGATTCGGCCTAGTGGCCGGAGTGCTCGGGTGGGCGACCGCCGCCCTCATCGACCGAGCCACCAATCACGACAGCTGACGACTCCTCCCCTGTGATGTCTCAGGACATAACACGCCGGCGGCACCGCCTACACCGTCAGCTCAGCCCTGGCCATGCGGCAGAGGCATTGGAAGGCCAGACCGTATCAGGCGTTCAAAGTGTCGATCTGGAATCGGCGGCCATACTCGATCTTCTACGACTTCGACCTCGGCACCCCCTTTTGCCGGACTGGGATGAGACGAAGATCAACCACGGGGTGTGGCTGGTCGATGACAAGGACAATCCCACCAAGTCCCTGGTCTACATCTGGGACGGCACCAAATGGAACAAGGTGCTGCCCGGCCCCTCCGGGCCGGTCGGTGCCACCCCGAACATCTCGATCACCTACGAGACCATCCA
>NZ_LQPG01000038.1 GCF_002102265.1 Mycolicibacter longobardus
CAGGGTGGTGCCGGGGGTAAGGCCTCCGGATTCTTCGGCAACGGTGGCAATGGTGGTGCCGGTGGTGCTGGTGGTGCCGGCGGTAACGGTGGCCGGGGTGGTGACGGAGCCGAGGGTGACTGGGTCGCCAGCAACGGCAATGGGGGCGACGGTGCCAATGGTGGTGATGGCGCCAACGGTGGCCAGGGTGGCTCCGGTGGTGTCGCGGGTGCCGGAACGAGCATGGGCTCCTCGGGTGTCGATGGCCTCGGTGGTGTCGGTGGTAGGGGCGGTGACGCCGGAATCGCCGGTGATGGCGGCGCCGGCCTGGATGCGACCAGTGAGCACACCACCGGCGGTCACGGTGGCGACGGTGGCGATTCGGGTGCGATCGGTCACGGCGGCCAGGGTGGTCTCAATGGTGGTTCGACCACCGAGCGTTCGGCCGACGGCGCGGACGGCCTGAAGGCCGATCACGGCGGCAACGGCGGCAACGGTGGTGACGGTTTTGACGTGGCGGCTTACAACGCCGCCCATGCCAATGACATTGGCTTCAAGGCACTCACGATCGCCGGCGGCAACGGCGGCGCCGGGGGCAACGCCGGCTCGGCGGGTAACGGCGGCGCCGGCGGAAACGGTGGTAATGGCGGCGACGGTGGCAAGGGCGGAAACAGCGGTGTCCTGTTGGAGAACGGCCAAGCCGGTAAAGGCGGCGCCGGTGGCAACGGTGGTAACGGCGGCGCCGGCGGCGCCGGCGGTTGGGAGGCCGGGCACGGCGGCGCCGGTGGTATCGGCGGCAAGGGCGGCGCCGGCGGCGCCGGCGGCGATGCGCTGAACCCCAACTCCGGAACCGGTGGCGACGGCGGTACCGGCGGTAAGGGCGGTCTGGGTGGTGCCGGTGGTGCCGGATACACCGGCCAGGCCGGCGTGCAGGGCACCCATGACGGCGCCGGTGAGGACGGCGGCAACGGTGGTGCTGGCGGCGCCGGTGGTGAGGGCGGTGCGGGCGGTAACGCGGGCCACGGCGCCACCAGCAACGGTGGCAACGGCAATGGTGGTGCCGGCGGCAAGGGCGGTGACGCCGGTGCCGGTGGAGACGGCGGCCGCGGCGCCGACGGCGACGCCGCAAACCTCAACGGCGGCAACGGCGGTAACGGCGGTAACGCCGGAACCGCGGGAGCCGGTGGCAACGGCGGCGCGGTAGGCACCGGCGGCACCGGGGGCAATGCCGGCGCCCAGGGCACCGAGGGCAACAGCGTGACCAGCGGCGGCAATGGCGGCGACGGCGGCGACGGTTTCACCTCCACTGCGGCCGGTGCGTCTGGCGGCAACGGTGGTTCCGGTGGTGATGGCGGCAACTACGGCAACGGCGGCAACGGCGGCCAGGGCGGTAACGGCGTGGCCGGCACCAACGGTGTCGGCACCGATGCCAGCGGCAACGGCAACTCCGGCACCAGTGGTGGTTCCGGTGGCGCCGGCGGTAGGGGCGGCAACGCCGGTACCGGTTCGGCGAGCCTGACCGGTGGTGTCGGCGGCAACGGTGGTTCGGGCGCCGACGGTGGCGACGCCGCGGCGGGCAATGCCGGTGCGGCCGGTGATTTCGCCACCGGTGATGGCAATGGTGGTGCCGGTGGCAACGCCGGTACGGCCGGCGCCGGCGGTAACGGCGGCAATGGCGGCCTGGGCGGCATCAACGGCGACAGCACCTCGGCTGCTGCCGGCACCGGTGGCAACGCCGGTAGCGGTGGTGACGGTGCCGCGGGCGGCGACGGCGGTGCCGGTGCCCACGGTGACGCGAACAACATCAACGGTGGCAACGGTGGCCGCGGTGGTGACTCCAGTCAGGGCGGTGCCGCGGGCACGGCCGGTACCGGCTCGGTGACCGGTGGCGCCGGGACCAACGGTGCGGATGTGTCTGGTCCGGCCGGCAACGGCGGCGCTGGTGGTGACGGCTTCACCTCCACCACGGCGGGTGCGTCTGGTGGCAACGGTGGTTCCGGTGGTGATGGCGGCAACTACGGCAACGGAGGCAACGGCGGCCAGGGTGGTAACGGCGTGGCCGGCACCAACGGCGTCGGCACCGATGCCACCGGCAACGGCAACTCCGGCACCAGTGGTGGCGCGGGCGGCTCCGGCGGTAAGGGCGGCAACGCCGGTACGGGTTCGGCCTCGCTGACCGGTGGTGTCGGCGGCAATGGTGGTTCGGGCGCCGACGGCGGCAATGCCGCGGCCGGCTTGGCCGGTGCGGCGGGTTCGTTCGCCACCGGTGACGGCGACGGCGGTACGGGCGGCAACGCCGGTACGGCCGGCGCCGGCGGTAACGGCGGGAACGGAGGTGTGGGCGGCACCAACGGCGACGGCAGCTCGGCGGCCACCGGTGTCGGCGGCAATGCCGGCAGCGGTGGTGACGGCGCCGCCGGCGGCGACGGTGGCACGGGTGCCAACGGCGACGCAGCCAATATCAACGGTGGCAACGGTGGCCGCGGTGGTGACTCCAGTCAGGGCGGTGCCGCGGGCACGGCCGGTACTGGCTCGGCGATCGGTGGCGCCGGGACCAACGGTGCGGATGTGTCTGGGCCGGCCGGCAACGGCGGCAACGGCGGCGCCGGCTATGACAACGCGACCGGCATCGGTGGCGACGGCGGCAGGGGCGGTGACGGCGGCAATATCGGCAACGGTGGCACAGGTGGTGCCGGCGGATCCGGCGGCCACGGTACCGACGGCAACCAGGGCACCCTGGCTCACATCAGTGGCACCGATGGCACGGCCGGTTTCCACGGTGGCATCGGCGGTGACGGCGGCGCAGGCGGCTCGACCTCGGGCAACGGTGGCGCCGGTGGTGTCGGTGGTTCCGGCGGCAGGGGTGGATCCGGCGGCGACGGCCTGGCCGGCACTAACGCCACCGTGGCCGGCGGTGCGGGCACCGACGGCGGATCCGGCGGCAACGGCCAGGCGGGCGGCTACGGCGGTGCCGGCGGCAACGGCGGCGCTGCCACCAACGGGACCGCGGGAGCCAACGGCAACGGCGGCGCCGGCGGCGCGGGCGGTGACGCCGGCACGCCAGGTGATGGTGGCAACGGCGCCAACGGCGACGCATCGGCCGTCAACGGGGGCAAGGGCGGCGACGGCGGCAACGCCGGTACCGCGGGCAACGGCGGAGCCGGTGGCGCGCACGGCACCGGTGGAACCGGTGGCGTCAACGGCGGCGACGGCGCCGACGGGGCCGGCATCACCGGCCCGGCCGGCAATGGCGGTGCCGGCGGTGACGGCTACAACGCCGCCGACGATGCCGGAGCGGCCGGCGGTACCAGCGGCGGCAACGGCGGCACCGGCGGCAACGGCGGCAACATCGGCAATGGTGGCCACGGCGGCGTCGGCGGTGACGGCAAGACCGGTGTCGGCGGAACCGGTGCGGCCGGCACCGCGGGCACCAGCGCCGCTCCCAACGGTGGCGCCGGCGGCCAGGGTCTGGCCGGCGGCAATGGCGGCAACGGCGGTGCCGGTGGCAACGGCGGTTCATTGGTGGCCAACGTGGCGGGCAACGGCGGTGCCGGTGGCAACGGTGGGGCCGGCGGCTCCGGTGGTACCGGTGGCGCCGGGTATGACGCCAGCACCGGATCGGTGGCCGGCGCCAACGGCGGCAACGGCGGTAACGGCGGCGAGGCCGGCTCCGGTGGAACCGGAGGCAACGGCGGCAATGCCGGCACCACCAGCCACGGCACCGTCGGCGCCAACGGCAACGGTGGCAACGGCGGCAACGCCGGAACCGCGGGCGAAGGCGGCCAAGGCGGCCACGGCGCAGCTGGCGACGCCACCACCCCCAACGGTGGCGACGGCGGCAATGGTGGCGATCCGGGCAATGTCGCCGGCACGGGCGGCAACGGCGGAACAGCAGGAACCACCGCCAACGGCGGCGGCACCGACGGCACCGACGGCAGCACCGGAACACCCGCGGTGGGGCCGTCGGGTAACGGCGGCAACGGCGGTGCCGGGTATGACCCGTCGACCGACCCGAACGCTGCCGCAGGCGCTTCCGGTGGTGCCGGCGGCAGGGGTGGTGACGGCGGAGCGATCGGCAATGGTGGCGACGGCGGTGCCGGTGGTAGCGGCACGGCCGGGACGGCCGGCCTCAGCGCCACCGTCGCGGGTCAGTCCGGCACCGAGGGCCAGGACGGTGGCGCGGGCGGCGACGGCGGCGCGGGCGGCCTGGGCGGTTCGCTGTCCGGCGACGGCGGCAACGGTGGTGCCGGCGGCGAGGGCGCCGACGGCGGTGCCGGCGGCAGCGGAGCCAATGGCGCGGACGGCGCGCTGGCATCCGGGGTAGCCGGGAAGGCCAACAACGGCCAGGACGGCGGTGATGGCGCCAGCGGCGGTAAGGGCGGTAACGGCGGCAACGGTGGCGCCGGCGGAACCGCGACAAACGGCACCGCGGGCAGCACCGGAACCGGTGGCAACGGTGGCGACGGTGGAGCCACCGGCACCCCGGGTGACGGCGGTGCCGGCGCAAACGGCGACTCCACCAACCAGCACGGTGGCGACGGCGGTGACGGCGGCGACGTCGGCTACCCGGGCGCCGGCGGCGGCAACGCCGGGACCGGTTCCGGCACCCCGACGGACGGTGACTCCGGTAGCACTCCCACCGGCCCGGTCGGTAACGGCGGCAAGGGCGGTGATGGTTGGAACAACACCGGTCCATCCGGAACCGGCGGCGCCGGCGGTCATGGTGGCGACGGCGGCAACCTCGGCAACGGTGGTGACGGTGGCCAGGGCGGTGACGGTCCGAACGGATCCGGCCCCAACGGCTGAGTCCCGCTCGATAGACCAACGCGGTCACCCCGGCTACGGGGTGGCCGCGTTGGTCTTTTTGCCGTGAAGACGGTCAGGAACGCACCCCTGGCCGCCCGAGGCGGGAGCCCGTGGGAGGAGTTCTCACCATTCACATCGCGGCTCTGACCTGGCAACACACCGGTATCAGATGCCGTTCCTGTGATAAAGCTGTGACAACTCTCGTCAAGCTGACAGGGCCGCGGGGCCGGAGCGTCCCGACGCGATGGTCGCCCTACCGCTCACGTCGTCGGCCGCCATCGCACCCGCACCCGGCAGGCCGTCCGGATATTACCTTTCACCTGCAGCTATATGTCGGCAGCGGAGTACGTTGGCGACGTCGACCGGGTCGGGCGGGCGGTGGCGATGACGTGTTTCACACCCGGCGGGGTATCTGAAGAAAACCTGTCGACGGCCGCGCGACACCGCCGCAGCGCTCCCAGATGATTGTTTGGTCCTTATCTGCGGACGAACGTCCCGCGCAGGTGGTCAGCCTTCCGCGAAACTTTTTTCTGAGAAATCCTCGCAGTATCTGAGAACAAAGGGTTTCAAAAAGCTATCTTCCCAGCTCATGTGGGGTTACTAACCGGTAGTCCGCGATCATGGACTGCGGTTGACGCGATCTGAATCGCTGTTAACCTAAGTCTCACATAAGTCGCTACGCATTCGTTAGCCATCAGTTATTAAGGGGGGGCTCCCGTGGCTCGTCATCGTCAGGACCGTCGTCGCAGCAATCGGGTTCTCGGAGCTGGAAGCGCGGTGGGCGCGTTCCTCACGTTCGGGATGGCTCCACTGGCGGCCGCGCCCGCGGCGAACGCCGACATCGAGGATGTGCTGTTCGACCTGTTCGGACAGGGGTTGAATGACGCCTTCGCCGGCCTCAGCGCCAACTTCGTCGATCTGGACTCCTGGCAGGTGATCCTGGACCCGGTCAGCTGGACGCCCTTCTTCGACGGTCTCGGTGATACCGCCATCTGGGACTCGCTGCTGGCCGACCTGGACTTCAACGCCCTGGCCGGTGCGGCCGACTTCAGCCTGCCGGGCTCGGCGGCCTTCAACTGGAACGACATCAACTGGCTGATGCCGTTCGGCAACGGTGCCGACGGCACGGCCGCCAACCCCGATGGCGGCGCCGGTGGATGGATCTACGGCACCGGTGGTGCGGGTTGGGACGCCGACGGTATCGACGGCATTGTTGGTGGTAACGGCGGCCAGGGCGGTCTGTTCGGCGGCGGGGGCGGCGCCGGTGGTGACGGCTTCGGCACTGGCGACGGCGGTGACGGCGGCAGCGCCGGCTGGTTCGCCTGGTTCAGCAACGGCGGCGTCGGCGGTGACGGCTACAACGGCGGCGACGGTGGCAGCGGCGGCCTGTGGGCGCTGTGGAGCCACGGTGGTGCCGGTGGTAACGGCACCGGTGGCAACGGTGGCGACGGTGGTGGTGTCGGCTGGCTCTCCTCGTTCAGTCACGGTGGCGCCGGTGGTGACGGCTACAACGGCGGCAACGGTGCCGACGGCAGCCTCTTCGGCTGGTGGAGCAACGGCGGTGCCGGCGGTAACGGCACCGTTGGTAACGGCGGCGACGGTGGTAGCGCCGGCACGTACTCGTGGTTCAGCCGCGGCGGTGACGGTGGCAACGGCGGCAACGCCGTCACGCTGGGCACACCCGGCGGCAACGGTGGTGCCGGTGGTGACGCCGCGTTGTGGGGTCTGTTCAGCACGGCCGGTGCCGGTGGTGCCGGCGGCGACGGCTTCACCGGTGTCGCGGGTGCGGCCGGCAGCTTCGCCAACGGTGGCGACGGCAACGGCGGCAACGGTGGCAATGGTGGTGCCGGCGGTAACGGTGGCGCCGGCGGTCGGGGCTCGAACTGGTTCGGCGCCGGCGGTAAGGGCGGCGCGGCCGGTGAGGGCGGTAACGGCGGTGTCGGTGGTCACGGTGCCGATGGCGCTGATGGCACCACCTCCGACGTTGATGGCACCCATGGCGGTAACGGTGGTGCCGGCGGTAACGGCGGCGCGGCCGGCGTGGCCGGTGCGGGCGGCGCGGGCGGGTGGTTCGCCAGTAGCGGCGCAGCGGGCGCGGCCGGCGCCCAAGGCGATGGTGGCATCGGTGGTAACGGCGGCGAGGGTGGCGACGGCGTCGACGGTGCCGACGGTGACGCAGGGACCGCGGCGAGCCCCGACGGCACCGACGGTCAGGCCGGCGGCAACGGCGGCAACGCCGGTCTGGCCGGTGCCGGTGGCCAGGGCGCAGGCGGTCAGGCCGCCAGCGGTACGGCGGGCTCGGCCGGTACCGGCGGTAGCGGCGGGGTCGGCGGCGCCGGCTATGACGCCGCCTCCGACAGTGACGCGCTTGCGGGCACCGCAGGCGGCAACGGTGGTGTCGGTGGCAACGCGGGCGTGGGTGGCCTGGAGGCCGACGGCTCGCGCGCGGCTTCGGGTGTAGCCGGTGTCGGTGGTGATGGCGGCGACGGTAAGGACGGTGCGGCCGGTGCCGCGGGCACCGCGTTGAACCCGGACGGCAAGGCCGGCAGTGCCGGTGGTGCCGGCGGTAACGGTGGCCAGGGCGGCCTGCAGGCCAATGGCACCCGTGCCGTCGATGGCGCCGGTGGTGACGGCGGTGCCGGCGGCAAGGGCGGCGCGGGGTATGACGCTGCCTCCGACATCGGCGCGGCTGCCGGTACCTCGGGTGGTAACGGTGGTGTCGGTGGCGATGGTGGTGTCGGTGGCACCGGTTCCACGGCGGGCCAGCACGGCGCCGGTGGCGTCGGCGGCAAGGGCGGATCGGGCACCGATGGGGCCCACGGCGCAGCCGGTACGGACGGTGACGCCCTCAACCCCGACGGCGGGGCCGGTGGCCATGGTGGCAACGGCGGTAACGCCGGCGTGGGTGGCGCGGGCGGTTCTTCCGGTGGTGGCAACTACGCCGCCAGCGGTGCCGACGGTGCGGCCGGTAAGGGCGGCAACGGTGGCGTCGGCGGTGATGGCTACAACGCCGCCGCCGACCTCGCCGCGGCCGCGGGCACCGCGGGCGGCAACGGTGGTGTCGGCGGTAACGCCGGCCTGGGTGGTCTGCAGGCCGATGGCACCACGCGGGCGGCGGCGGGCAACGCCGCTGTCGGTGGTAACGGCGGCGACGGCAAGGACGGCGCGGACGGCAACCATGGCACCCAGTCCGACCCCGACGGCACGGCCGGCCAGGCCGGTGGCGCCGGCGGCAACGGCGGTCAGGGCGGCCTGAACGCCGACAGCACCCGCGCCGCTGATGGCGATGGCGGTAACGGCGGCGCCGGCGGTCAGGGCGGCAACGGCTACGAGGGCGAGAATGGGACCGCCCCCGGCGAGGCCGGCGAGCATGGCGGTAACGGTGGGGCCGGTGGCGCCGGCGGTGTCGGTGGCACCGGGACCAACGCAGGGACGCACGGCGCCGGCGGCGTCGGTGGGAACGGCGGGTCCGGCGGTGATGGCGCCGCGGGTGCAAACGGCAATGACGGCACCGAAACTCACGTGGACGGCACGGCGGGTCAGGCCGGTGGCGCCGGTGGTAACGCCGGTAAGGGCGGCGCCGGTGGCGTCGGCGGTGACGGCACCACCACCGCCAATGCCGGCAACGACGGTCAGGCCGGCGTCGGCGGTGAGGGTGGCGCCGGCGGCAAGGGCTACGACGGTCTCCACGGCTCCAACACTGGCGTCGGGCGCATCGACGGCACCAACGGTGGTGCCGGTGGTGCCGGTGGCGACGGCGGTCTCGGCGGCCTGCAGGTCGACGGTGTGACCCGGGCGACCCAGGGCGATGGCGGCGCCGGTGGCGCCGGCGGTAAGGGCGGCAACGGCGGCAACGGTCTGGCCGGATCGACGCCGGGTGCCAGCGGCACCAACGGTGGCGTCGGCGGTAACGGTGGCGTCGGTGGCGCCGGCGGCCAGGGCAACGTCGACGGCACGGACGGTCTCGGCGGCGCCGGTGGTAACGGTGGTAACGGTGGCGCGGGTGCCGCCGGTGCGGCCGGCACCGACGGCACGGCCAGCCACGTGGATGGCACCGCCGGCGGTAACGGTGGTGCGGGTGGTAACGCTGGCAAGGCCGGTACCGGTGGCCTCGGCGGCGATGGTGTCACCCAGGCCGGCAACGGAACCGACGGCAATGCCGGCGCCGGTGGCGCCGGTGGCCAGGGCGGTAAGGGCTACACCGGCGCCGCCTCCACCAGTGCCGGTGCTTCCGGTGAGAATGGTGGTTCCGGTGGTGCCGGCGGTAACGGTGGCCAGGGTGGTCTGAAGGCCGACGGCGTCACACGTGTCGCCGATGGTGTCGGCGGTAATGGTGGTGCCGGCGGTACCGGTGGTGCCGGTTACAACGGTCAAGATGGTGACAACGCGACGGTCGCAGGTGCTGCCGGTGGTGCCGGTGAGTCGGGCACCAATGGCGGTAATGGCGGTTCCGGTGGTGCCGGCGGCTCGGGCTCGACGGCGGGCCAGCAGGGTGTCGGCGGCGCTGGTGGTGCCGGTGGCTCCGGCGGTGCTGGCGGTGATGGTGCAGATGGCGCGGGGGGCACCGCGGCGCATGTCGACGGTGGCAACGGTGGCGCCGGTGGCGCGGGTGGTAACGCCGGACAAGGTGGCGTCGGCGGTGCGGGCCTGGGCGGTCCGGCTGCCAACGGTGGCAATGGCACGGCCGGTGTCGGAGGCGACGGTGGTGCCGGCGGTGCGGGCTACAACGGTGCAGCCTCCACCAGCGCAGGCGCTTCCGGTGAAAACGGTGGTTCCGGTGGTGCCGGCGGTAACGGTGGCGCCGGTGGCCTCCAGGTTGGTGGCGGCAATGCCGCCCAGGGTGATGGTGGTAACGGTGGCGCCGGCGGCAAGGGCGGCGCGGGTTACGACGGTGACAACGGGACGGATGCGACCACGCCGGGCGGTGCGGGCGGTGCCGGTGAGTCGGGTACCAACGGTGGTAACGGCGGTAATGGCGGCCAGGGCGGTACCGGTACCAACGACGGTGTCCAGGGTGTTGGCGGCGTCGGTGGCGCTGGTGGTTCCGGTGGGCGCGGCGGTCATGGCGCCGCCGGTGATGACGGCAATGCCGGTCACATTGATGGCTTCGAAGGTGGTTCCGGTGGCGCTGGCGGTAACGCGGGCGCTGGTGGTAGCGGTGGTACCGGTTTGGGCGGTCCGGCCAACGGCGGTGCCGATGGCAAGGCTGGTGTTGGTGGCAATGGTGGCGCTGGTGGTACCGGTTTCGACGGTGCACAAGGCACCCTCGGCGTCGACGGCGGCAAGGGCGGTGCCGGTGGTAACGGCGGCGATGGTGGCGCCGGCGGTCTAGAGGTCGGTGGCGGTAACGCCACCGATGGCGACGGCGGTGACGGTGGCACCGGCGGTGCCGGCGGTGCGGGCTACAACGGCCAAAACGGTGTTGCCGCGGGCGAAAGCGGTGAAGACGGCAGCAGTGGTGGTGCCGGCGGTATCGGCGGCAACGGCGGCTCCGGCGGCGCGACCGGCACCGGCGGCAACGCCGGCAACGGTGGTGCTGGTGGCGTGGGCGGTAGCGGCGGCAACGGAGCCGATGGCGCTGACGGCGACGGCATCCAGGCGGCCGGGAACGGCGGGGCCGGCGGCAACGGCGGCGGCGCCGGGCTCGGTGGTCAGGCCGGAGCTGTCGGCACCGGCGGTGCCGGTAACGGCGCGGCAGGCACGGACGGTGACAACGGCACCGGCGGCAGGGGCGGCGACGGCGGCATTGGTGGCTACGGCGGTGACGGGGGCACCGGCGACCAAGCCGGAACCGGTGGCGACGGCGGTGACGGCGGCCAGGGCGGTTCCGGAATCGGAGGCGTCGGGGGCGGCGAGGGCGGCACCGGTGGTCGCGGCGGTCACGGCGGTGAAGGTCAGGGAGTGGTCAACGACCACGCACAGAGCGGTGGCACCGGTGGGACCGGCGGTCGCGGCGGCGCCGGAACTGACGGTGGCGCCACCGGCGACGGCGGCAGCGGCGGCAACGGTGGTGACGGTGCCGCGATCGGTACCGGCGCCGTCGCCGGAGCCGGCGGAACCGGCGGAACCGGCGCTACCGGTGGCGGCTACGGCGGTGGTGGCGGCGGTGGTGGCGGTGGCGCCCGCGTCGAGGGCACCAACGGCGGCGTCGTCACCGACAGCACTGCCAACGGTGGTGCCGGTGGCAATGGCTCTAACGGCACCACCACCGAGGCCGGCGCCCACGGGGGTACCGGCGGCTACGCCGACGTCAACGCCGACGGCGCCGGAAGCTCCATCGACGGCAGCTCGGCCGTCGCCGGTGATGGCGGCGCGGCGGTCGGTGCCAACCCTGGCTACGACGGCGCCAACGCGTCGGTGTCCGCGACCGACACTGGCACCATCACGAACAGCTCGGCGACCGCCGGGCAGAGCTCAGAGACCGCGACCGGCGGCACGGCCACCATCACCGCGACCGGTGCCGGCAGTACCGTCGCCGACTCGGATGCGATCGGCGGTGACGCCGGTGTGGGTGACGCCAATGGCGGCGTCGGCGGCAAGGGCGGCGCGGGCACCATCGTGGCCAGTGACGGCGGCGCGGTGAGCGATGCCACGGCCACCGGTGGTGCCGGTGGTGTCGGCAGCGACGGCGGTGCCGGTGGTGGCGGTGGTGAAGGCAGGGTTTCGGCCACGGCCGCCGGTGCCACGGCTGACGGCACCGCTACCGGTGGTGCCGGTGGCGCGGGCAGCACGGGTGGTACTGGTGGTGCCGGTGGCCAGGGTGCCATTTCTGCTTCGGCTGCCGGTGCCACGGCCGGCGGTATCGGCACCGGTGGGGCCGGGGGCGCCGGCAGCGACGGCGGTGTCGGTGGTGCGGGTGCTCAGGGTGGGGCGTTCGCCCAGCGGGTCGACAGCACCGCGGACGGTACTGGGATCGGTGGCGCCGGCGGGAACGCCGACGGAGTCGGCAGTAAGGGCGGCGTCGGCGGCGGCGGCTGGATCCAGACCGGCTACTCCCCCCAACCGACGCAAGGCGTGAACAGCACTGCCACTGGATATGCCCTCGGTGGTGCCGGCGGCGAGGCGACGGGCGGCGGCACCGGCGGTGCCGGTGGCATGTCCACCGTGCTCGCCTTCGGGAACGACTCCGATGCCTCGGGCACCACCTACGGTGGCGTCGGCGGTGCGGGCATCGACGGCGGTAAGGGCGGTGCGGGGGCGCTCGGCCAGGTGGTTGCCCAGGGCAACGAAAGCGAGGCCATCGGCACCGCCACCGGCGGTGACGGCGGCAGCGGCACCGGCGCGGGCAACACCGGCGGCGACGGCGGCCGCGGCATCGTCAGTGTGGGGAGCTCGGCCGGTCTTGGTGTCGACAGCTCCGTCCAGGGCACCGCGACCGGCGGTAACGGCGGGGCCGGCCTGGGCGGGGTCGTCGGCGGCAACGGTGGGCAGGGCATCCTCACGGTCGGCGGCGCCGCGGGTGGCAACAGCAGCATCAGCGACAGCACCGCGACCGGCGGTCACGGCGTGACCGGCGCGAACGGCGGTGAGGGCAGGGTTTCGACCACCGGCGCCGGAAGCACCGTTTCCGGCGGCAGCGCCGCCGGCGGTGACGGCAGCGCCGGCGGTGCGGGCACCAATGCCACGGTGACGGCTGCCAGTGGTGGTGAGATCACGAACAGCTCCGCGACCGCGGGGGTCGGCTCCGACACCGCAGTGGGCGGCGGGGCCACCGTCACCGCGACCGGTGTCGGCAGTACCGTCACCGACTCGGATGCGATCGGCGGCAACGCCGGTGCGGGCGACGCCAACGGCGGCCTCGGCGGCAAGGGTGGCGCGGGCACCATCACGGCAAGTGGCGGTGGTGACGTCAGCGACGCCACGGCCACCGGCGGCGCCGGTGGCGCCGGCAGCGACGGCGGAACCGGCGGTGTCGGCGGCGAAGGCAGGGTTTCGGCCACGGCCGCCGATGCGACAGCCAGCGGCACGGCCACCGGTGGTGCCGGTGGTGCCGGCAGCACGGGTGGTACTGGTGGTGCCGGTGGTCAGGGCGCCATCTCCGCCTCGTCTGCTGGTGCCACGGCCAGCGGTATTGGCACCGGTGGGGCCGGGGGCGCCGGCAGCGACGGCGGTGTCGGTGGCGCCGGCGCTCAGGGCGGGGTGTTCGCCCAGCGGGTCGACAGCACCGCCAGCGGCACCGGGATCGGTGGTGCCGGCGGCAGCGCCGACGGAGCCGGCAGCAAGGGCGGTGCCGGCGGCAGCGGCTCGATCCAGGCCGGCTTCCTGTCCTACAGCGCGACCAACAGCACCGCCAGCGGATTTGCCCTCGGCGGTGCCGGTGGCTGGGCGACCGGCGGCGGCACCGGCGGTGTCGGCGGCTCCGGCAACGTGCTCACCGCCGCCGACAACTCGACGGCTACCGGCAGCGGGTACGGCGGCACCGGTGGTGCGGGCATCGACGGCGGCAAGGGTGGTGCCGGCTGGACCGGGCAGGTGCGCACCCTGGGTGGCGAAGGTTCGCAGGCCAGCGGGTCCGGCACCGGTGGCAACGGCGGCGACGGTATCGGCGCCGGCAACGACGGTGGTGCGGGCCGGCCGGGTGCGGTCTACGCGAATGGCGCCTTCAGCAAGGCCGACGGCAACATGACCGGCGGTAACGGTGGGACGGGTCAGGGCGGTGTCAACGGCGGTGGCGGCGGTGAGAGCGTCATTCGGACCAATGGTGTCGGTGACGTCGCTACTGGCATCACCGGCGAGGCCGCTCACGGCTGGACCGGCGGTCAGGGCAGCAGCTCGAACGTCACCACCAGTGGCGGAACGGTCACCGACAGCAGCGTGATCGCCGGTGCCAGCACCGACGGCGCCAGCGGCGGCGGCGCCAACATGAACGTCACCGGTGGCGGCGAGGTCTCCAACACCCACCTGACCGGTGGTGACGCCAGTGCCACCGCCGCCGGTGGTGGAGCGACCTTGACCGCCAGCGGCACCGGCAGCACGATCGAGGACAGCTCGGCCACCGGTGGTGACGCCGGCGGCGTTGGCGGCGCAAATGCCACTTTGAACGCCACCACGGGCGGCCAGATCATTGACGGCCATGCCACCGGTGGTAACGCCGGCAACAACGGTGCGGCCAACGACGGCATCGCCGGCAAGGCTGGTGCTGGTGGTGTCGCCACGATCGCTGCCAGCAACGGTGGCACCGCCGGCGGTTCAGCGGAAGGCGGCCACGGCGGCGACGGTGGTGCCGGTAACAGCGGCCTCGCCGGCGGCAACGGTGGTAGCGGCGGCACGGCCACCATCACGGGTAACGGTGGCACGGCCGATGGTGCGGCCACCGGCGGCCGCGGCGGCGACGGCGGCGATGCCAATGCGGGCAAGGCCGGGGCCAACGGTGCCACGGGCGGTGCCGCGTCGATCACGGCACTCGACACCAGCAGCGCCACGGGCACGGCTGTCGGTGGCGCCGGCGGGACGGGTGCCTTGGCAGGCACCGCCTCCGGAGTCGGTGGTGCTGCGACGATCTCCGCCGACGGTGCCAGCATCGTCGAGGGCGGAACCGCGACCGGCGGCGCCGGTGGTGTCGGCGGCACCGCCAGCGCCAGCGCGAACGGTGGCGCCGGCGTGGCCGGTGGCGCCGCCTCCATCAGGGCGCAGAACGGCGGCACGGTGACCAACACCGTTGACGGCAATGGCGATGACACCACCACGGCTACCGGCGGCAACGGCGGTAACGGTGGTGACGCCCTCGGCGGCAAGGCCGGAGGTAATGGTGGTGCGGCTGGCACGGCCACCATCACGGCTAACGTCGGCACTTCCGGCGGTGCGGCGACCGGCGGCTCCGGTGGTACCGGTGGCGACGCCACCGCGACCGTGGCCGGCTTGGCCGGCGGTGCGGGTGGTTCCGCCACGGTCAGCGGCACCAACGGTGGTACAGCTAACGCCACCAGCGGTGTCGTCGCAGGTGACGGCGGTGACGGTGGTGCCGTGACCGGCGCCGTCGGCGGTGCCGGTGGCGCCGCGACCCTGTCGGCCGACGGGAGCAACAGCGCGGCCAGTGGTGGCGCAGCCGGCGGTGACGGCGGCAATGGCGTCCTGGGTGCCGGGGCGGCCGGTAGCACCGGCTCGGTGACAGCCACCAACGGTGGTGTGATCACCAACAGCACCGCTACTGCCGCTGACAGCGTCGATGGCAAGGCCGGTGGTACGGCCACGATCACCGCGACCGGTGCCGGTAGTACGGTCGTTGACTCGGACGCGATCGGCGGTAACGCGGGTGCGGGCGACGCCAATGGCGGTGTCGGCGGTGTCGGCGGTGCGGGCACCATCACGGCGAGCAATGGCGGCGGGGTCAGCGACGCCACGGCCACTGGTGGTGCCGGTGGTAACGGCAGCGACGGCGGCAAGGGCGGCGCTGGCGGTGAGGGCCTGGTGAGGGCGATAGCCGACGGCGCCACGGCTGACGGTGAGGCCACCGGCGGTGTCGGTGGCGCCGGCAGCACCGGTGGAACTGGTGGTGCCGGTGGTCAGGGCGCCATTTCCGCCACAGCGGCCGGTGCTACGGCCAGCGGCACGGGCACCGGTGGTGCCGGTGGTGCCGGTACCAACGGCGGTGTCGGCGGTGCGGGCGCTCAGGGTGGGGCGTTCGCCCAGCGGGTCGACAGCACCGCGGACGGCACCGGGATCGGTGGCGCCGGCGGAAACGCCGACGGTGCCGGCAGTAAGGGCGGCGCCGGCGGCGGCGCCTGGATCCAGACCGGCTTCTATGCGGGCGGCGTGGACAGCACTGCCACCGGGTATGCCCTTGGTGGTGTCGGCGGCGAGGCGACTGGTGGCGGCACCGGTGGTGTCGGCGGCGGGGCCAGCACACTGGCCACCGGAAATGACTCCGAGGTCTCGGGCAACACCTACGGCGGTATCGGCGGTGCGGGCATCGACGGCGGCAAGGGCGGTGCGGGCGGGCTCGGCCAGGTGGTCGCCATGGGTAACAACTCCGAGGCAGCCGGCACCGCGACCGGCGGTGACGGCGGCAGTGGCACCGGTGCCGGCAACACGGGCGGTGATGGCGGTCGCGGCGTCATCGGTGTGGGCAGCTCGAACGGCAACGGCGGTAACGGCAGCTCCGTCGAGGGCACCTCGACCGGTGGTAACGGTGGGGCTGGCCTGGGTGGCGTCGATGGCGGCAAGGGTGGACAGGGCATCATCTCGGTCAGTGGCACCTCGACCGCCAACAACACCATCAGCGGCAGCACCGCGACCGGTGGGCACGGTGCCACCGGCGCCAACGGCGGGCTAGGCGAGGTAAGGGCCAACGGCGTTGGAAGCACTGTCCTTGACAGCAGCGCCACCGGCGGGAACGGCAGCGCTGGCGGTAACGGCAGCACCGCTTCGGTGGTCGCCAACAGTGGTACCAGCATCGAGGACAGTTCCGCGACCGCCGGGGTCGGCTCCGACACCGCCGTCGGCGGCGCGGCGACGATCACCGCGACCGGTGCCGGCAGCGCCGTCACCGACTCGGACGCGATCGGCGGTAACGCCGGTGCGGGTGATGGCAACGGCGGCGTCGGCGGCCAGGGTGGTGCGGGCACCATCACGGCAAGTGGCGGTGGTGAGGTCAACGCCGCCACGGCCGCCGGCGGTTCCGGTGGCGCCGGCAGCGACGGCGGCCAGGGTGGCGCCGGCGGCGCAGCGGGTGTTACCGCTACCGGCGGCACAGTCACCGGCACCGCTACCGGCGGCAGTGGTGGGAGCGGCACCGGCGCCGGCAGCATCGGTGGCGGCGGCGGTTGGGCCGAGATGCAGGCTGGCTACTCCGGTAACACGCCTCCCACCGGTGGGACCGTGAGCGGTAGCGCTACCGCCGGCAACGGTGGTGTCGCCACCAACGGTGGGCAGGCCGGTAACGGCGGTGCTGCACTGGTGATGGCTGCCGGGCCTACCGGTGTTGCCGACGCTCAGGCCACGGGCGGTAACGGCGGCGACGCCAGCGTTGCGGGGGCTATTGGTGGCGCCGGTGGGTTCACCAACGTCGCCGGCTTGAACGGGAGCATCACCGGCGGGGTCGCGACCTCCGGCAACGGTGGCGACGGTCTCGGCGGTAACGGTGGCGATGGCGGTATGGGCTGGATTCAGGCCTATGACCCGTCCGGAGCGGCCGGAACTGAGATCATCAACGGCACCTCGGCCGGTGGTAACGGTGGCGACGGCGGTGTCGACGGCACCAACGGCGCGGTCGGCGGCAACGGCGGCAACGGCGGCAACAGCACTTTCTGGATGTCTGGTGGCCAGACCTCTACCGGTGGGGTCAACTCTGGTGGCCTCGGCGGTAACGGTGGTGCCGGTGGTGACGGCGTCGGCGGCGTTGGCGGCAAGGGCGGCAACGGCGGCGTCGGTGGCGACGTGAACGGCACGCTCGGCAACGGTGGCAATGGTGGCAACGGCGAGGACGGCGGGAACGGAACTCCCGGCCTGCCCGGCGCCAATGGGGCGGACAACCCGTAACCTCCAACCGCCAACGCCACGGCCCGGTTGCAAGACCGGGCCGTGGTGCGTTTGCCTGTCTGGCTCCCCTACGCCCACTATGATGTATATTCTGGTGTATGCGCCGGACCAACATCTATCTCGACGAGGAGCAGACTGCGAGCCTCGATCTCCTGGCGAAGCAGGAAGGTGTCTCCCGCGCAGAGCTGATCCGCCGGTTCGTCGACCGGGCACTCGCCGGCGCAAACCCCACCGTGAACGCCGATGTTTCCGCGATCGAGCAGTCCTTCGGTATCTTGGTCGATCTTGAGGCGCCGGAACGAGGCCCTGGTGAACGCCAGCGGCACCTGACGCGGATCTGGGATCGCCAGCGGTGATCCTTGTCGACTCGGATGTGCTCATCGCGCATCTTCGGGGGTATTCGACGGCCCGCGACTGGTTGATCCGGGCTCGGCGCACCGGTCCGGTGGCTCTCAGCGTGGTCTCCGTCACCGAAGTCTCAGGCGGAATGCGCTCTGCGGAGCGAAGTGCGGTGTGGCGCTTGTTCTCGGCGTTTCACATCGAGCCGGCAACCGAGTTGGTGGCCCGTCGCGCCGGTGAGCTGATGCGCCAGTACCGTCGTGGCCACAACGGTATCGGACTGGGTGGTTACCTGATCGCCGCAACAGCTGATGTCAACGGGCTGGAGTTGGCCACCCTGAACGTGCGGCACTTCCCGATGTTCCCCGGCCTGGAACCGCCCTTCACGCCGGCATGAGGTCAGCGGACCCGGCCGGCTCTTACCGCAGCCCCATCGATCGTGGCCGCGTTGAGTCGCTCATAGGCGGGCAATTTCCCACATATGGTCCCGGCTGGTCCCTCGGATGGTTTTATATGTACGTAGAATGCATAGTATGTATGCATGACGGTTCGGCGGACGACGATCGAGTTGGATGAAGACCTGGTGCGTGCTGCGCAATCCGCGACCGGGCAGACATTGCGCTCAACTGTCGAAGAGGCGCTGCGGCTCCTGGTGGCAGATGCTGAGCGTCAAACGAGTGCACGCCGCCGCCGGGTCGCCGACCACATCGCACAGGCCGAAGCGCAGGTTGACGTCGATGTGTTGCGCGCCGACCAGGCCTGGCGATGACAGTCTGGCTACTGGACAAGAGCGCACACGTGCGACTGTTGGCCGGGAAGTCACCGCCGCCGGATATCGACTTGGCCGACCTCGTGATCTGCGAGATTGGCGAACTGGAGTGGTTGTATTCGGCGCGATCGGCCTCCGATTACGACAGCCAACGCGCATCTTTGCGTAGCGCGTTTCGGGTTTTGGCTGCGCCAACCGATATTTTCCAGCGGGTCCATCTTCTACAGCACGATCTGGCCCACCACCGCGGGATGTGGCATCGGACACCGCTGCCGGATCTGTTCATTGCTGAAACCGCCATCTACCACGGTGCCGGCGTATTGCACCGAGATCGCGACTATGCCCGAATTGCCCAGGTGCGGCCTGGATTTCAGGCCCGCGAGCTCGACTGAGATCAGCGCACTCGAAAGATCAGCGTCCGTTGCACGACGAAGTTGATGACGGTCGCGGTGCCCTGCGCGATGACGAACGCCACCGGCAGCGCCCAATGCTGATAGTCCAGCAGCCGCAGAACCAGATGGTTGATCCCCACCTGGACCGCGAACGTCAAGGCGTACAACGCCATTACCGCCGCGAATCGACCGGTACTGGCCGAGGATTGGAAGGTCCAGCGCCGGTTGATCAGGTACGCGGTAGTGGTGCCGGCGATGAAGCTGCACGCCTTGGCCAGGTCGACTTTGATGCCGGCGCCCAGGTACAGCAGCAGGTACAGCCCGAAGTCCACCACCGCCGACAGCGCCCCGGTGATCAGGAATCGCCACACTTGGGTGGACAGGTGCAGATGACTGGGTTTCGTCTCGGCCACCTGAAAAGTTTAAGCAGCGTCCTACGCTCCGCGGCTCATGCCGGGCCGAGCGAAAACGCCTACACCCAGTACGCCACCCGCGCCCGGTACTGGCGCATCACCGCCGCGGCCACCGCCCAGCCGACCGCGGTCAGCACCAGCACCACCGCCCAGTGCCGCAGCGGCTGGTGTGCCCCGAGCAGCGGCGCCCGCACTATCTCCAGGTAGTGCATCAGTGGGTTGAACTCCACCACCGTCGTCCAGCGCGACGCCCCCTGTGCCCGCAGCGTGTCGTAGTTCCAGATGATCGGCGTCATCAGGAACAGCAGCTGCACCACCGAGAACAGCAGCGGCGCTATGTCGCGGTAGCGGGTGGCCAGAATCCCGAAGCACAGCGACACCCACACGCAGTTCAGCGCGATCAGCAACAACGCCGGTATCACCGAAAGATCGGCCCAGGACCAGGGTTTGGGGAAGATCAACGCGATCGGCAGGTAAATGACGATGTTGTGGGCGAACAGGATCATCTGCCGCCACACCAACCGGTAGACGTGCACGCTCAACGGTGTCGGCAGCTGTTTGATCAGCCCTTCGTTGGCGACGAACACATCCGCGCCCTCCAGGATGGCCGCGTTCAAAAGGTTCCAGACGATCAGTCCCAGCGTCACGTACGGCAGGTGCACCGCCAGGTCCAGGTGGAACAGCTTGGAGTACAGCCCGCCCATCGCCACCGCCGTGGTGGCGGTGCCGATGGTGATCCAGAACGGGCCCAGCACGCTGCGCCGGTAGCGCTGCTTGATGTCCTGCCACCCCAGGTGCAGCCACAGCTCATGGCGGCGGAACCCGTCTACCAGGTCGGCCCGCGCCCGCGCAAACGTCTTGGACTGGGCGGCGACATCGGTGAAACTCATTGCTGCTCCCCGGGTTTGGTGAACTGCTCCCGACGCCCCAGCCGGCGCAGCCGGGCCCATTCGATCAGGCCGGCCGGATCGCGGCGCGTCACCAGAAAGAACCAGCCGAACCGCAGCCACTCCTGGATCAGCAGCCGGCGCATCCCGGGCTGGGACATCAGGTAGCCGCGATTGCGGTAGGTATAGAAACGTTTGGTGGCGCTGTCCGGGTATTGCGCGTGCATCTGGCCGGCCAGGATCGGCTTGAACTCATCCGATCCGCACGGGTGCAGGTAGGCCGCCTTCAGACAGGTGCCGAACGCCAGACCGGACCGCGCCAGCCGGCGGTGCACCTCCACCTCGTCGCCCCGCATGAACAACCGAAGGTCCGGCACCCCCACCGCGTCCAGGGCGTCGGCGGTGAACAGTGCCCCGTTGAACAGCGAGGCGATCCCCGGCAGCAGGTCGTCATCGCCACTGCGCAATTCGCTGACCTCGCGCCGCCACACCAGCCCGCGTCGCAGCGGGAACGCCAGTCGGGACGGGTCGTCGATGTTGCAGACCATCGGCGACACCTCATCCAGCCCGTGTTTGGCGGCGCAGGCCAGCAGCGCAGACAGCACACCCGGGTCCGCCGGGCGCCCGTCGTCGTCGGCCAGCCACACCCAGTCCGCGCCCGCCGCCAGGGCGTGCAGCATTCCCAGCGCGAAACCCCCTGCGCCACCCAGGTTTCGCTGCGATCCCAGGTAGGTGCACGGCACCGGTTGCCCGGCCACCAACTCGGCCACCGCGGCATCGTTGTCGTTGTCGACGACGATCACGTGGTCGGGCGCACGGGTCTGGGTCACCAGTGCCTTCAGCGACTCGGCCAGTTGCTGCGGCCGTCGGTGGGTGACCACAACTGCATAGACGGCGTAGACGGTTTCGGTCACACCTGATCCCCGGCCTGCGTCTCGGCCAGCACCTCGCGCACGTGCCGGGCGGCGTCCGGGCCCTCGTAGGCGCCGACCACCTCCTCGATACCACCGGTCATCTTGACGGTGCCGTGGTCGATCCACATCGCGGTCTTGCACAGCCGGGCCAGGAATTCGTTGGAGTGACTGGCGAACACCAGGATCCCGGACCGCTCCACCAGCTTCTGCAGCCGAGTCTGGGCCTTCTTCAGGAACTCGGCGTCCACCGCGCCGATTCCCTCGTCCAGCAACAGGATCTCCGGGTCGATGCTGGTGACCACTCCCATCGCCAACCGCACCCGCATCCCGGTGGAGTAGGTGCGCAACGGCATCGCCAGATAGTCGCCCAGCTCGGTGAATTCGGCGATCTCGTCGACCTTGGCGGCCATCTGCTTACGCGTCTGTCCGAGGAACAGCCCCCGGATGATGATGTTCTCGTAGCCGGAGATCTCCGGGTCCATGCCCACCCCGAGGTCGAACACCGGCGCCACCCGCCCGACCACCGATGCCGATCCGCGCGTCGGCTCGTAGATACCCGAAAGCAGCCGCAGTAGTGTGGATTTGCCGGCGCCGTTGTGCCCGACCAAACCCACCCGGTCGCCCAGCGACAGTGACATGGTGATGTTGCGCAGCGCCTCGACCACCACCACGTTGGAGCTGTTGCGTCCGATCGCCCCGCCGGCCTTGCCGAGGAACGCTTTCTTCAGTGAACGTGACTTGGCGTCGAAGATGGGGAACTCGACCCACGCGTCATGGGTCTCGATATGCGGCTCGGTGCTGGACACGGCAATACCGTTGTGGGCCTAGAGATATTGGCCGGAGCCGTGGCCGTGGGCGTGCCCGCCGGGGGCGGCACCTGGCGGCAGCGCGCCGTGGCGCATCTGCTCGAGCTGCGCCCGGGCCGCCATCTGCTGGGCGAACAACGCCGTCTGGATTCCGTGGAACAGGCCCTCCAGCCAACCGACCAGCTGGGCCTGGGCGACCCGCAGCTCGGCGTCCGACGGCGTGGCGTCCTCGCGCAGCGGCAGCGTCAGCCGGTCCAGCTCCTCGCGCAGCTCCGGGGCCAGCCCGTCTTCGAGCTCACGGATGCTGGCGGAGTGGATCTCGCGCAGCCGCACGCGGCTGGCGTCATCGAGCGGAGCGGCCCGCACCTCCTCGAGCAGCTGCTTGATCATCGTGCCGATCCGCATCACCTTGGCGGGCTGTTCGATCAGGTCGGTCACCGACTTCTCGTCGTCGGTCTCGGCCTGCTCACCGGCGGTCAGCATCCGCGGGTCGGAGCCGCTGATGATCTCGACACCGTCTGCCTCGGCTGCATTGTTGTTGCCGGTGGTCAACGCCCTCCGCCTCCCTGCCATTCGTAGATGCTGGCCCCGCCATTGTCGTAGATCTTGGCCCATGACCGCGATTTCCCCAGTGACACTAGTCCGTCGGGCAGCGAGAACCCGCGCACCGTTGGGCTGCTGATCAGCACGTAGCGGATATTGAGGCCCTGGACTGCCTGCGCCACGCGCGGATCGGTGTCGGCGTCGTCGGCGTAGGCCCAGAAGGTGAACCGCTGCGGACCCGGGCCCTGCTGCTGCGGATAGTCGTAGTGCGTCCACAGCGGGTGCAGGCCCGCGACGGCGTACATCCAGGCGCTGCCGTCGACGTTGGCGTTGCCGATCACGGTGTCGTGGGCCCCGGGCAGGGCCGCCAGGTGGGCGAACGCCTCCAGGTCGCGGGAGTCGACTATCACCGAGTCGTACTTGTCGCCGAACAGGAACGCGTGCCGCGGCAGGTAGTGCCAGGCCAGCCCGACCAGCACAGTCGCCGCCAGCAGCGCGGTCAGCGCCGGCCGGGCACGCGCACCCACCGGCTTGGACACCAGCCCCGCCAGCGCTGCCAGTCCCACGCCGGCCATCGGAATCAGCAGCAGCGTCATCGCCGCCATGATCCGGCGCGGATCGCTGTAGAACAGGTCCGTGAAGGCACCCACCACGGCGCCCGCCGGACCTCCCAGCGGAGCCGAGGACTGCACCACCCCCACCACCAGCACCGCCCACAGCGCCAGCGGCCACCACACCTTCTTGTAGAGCAGCAGCGCCGCCCCGACCGCGGTCAGCCCGACCAGCGCGTACTGGATCGGAAAGTCATTGAGGTGGCGGGTGTGCAGCAGCAGCGCGTCACGCAGACCCGACTTGCGGCCCTCGTGGGTCAGAAACGCATGCCCGGCGATGATCTCGGCCTGCTTGCGCACGCTGAGCAGCTGCGGCATCAGCAGCAGCCCGGTCGGGGCCAGCACCCCGAACAGCGCCAACGCGTCACGCCGCTTCCCGCGCAGCGGGTTCCACAGCGCGCCGTCCCTGGGGCACAGCCACCAGGCCGTCACCAGCAACACCGTCACCACACCGCCGGTCAGGTGCACCGAGAAGACCCCCAACAGCGCCAGCACCGCCACCGGGATCCGGTCCCGCACGGTACGGACGGCGGTGATCAGCGCGAAGGCCGGCACCACCAGCCCGTAGGCCACCAGGTTGGGCATGGCCGCGGTGCCGAACTCGACGTAGGGCAGCGCGGTGAACGACGCCGACAGCGCGGCGGCGGTGCCCGCGCAGACCGCAGTCACGGTGCTCGTGGTGACCCGCTGCAGCAGGTTCCAGGTGAGCAGCGCGGCGCTGACCGGGAACAGCCAGACCGAGGCGGCCAGGCCGGCCAGGGTGTAGGCGGTGGTGGGGGCGGCGCCGGTCAGCTGGCACAGCACCGCGGTCAGGGCGTGAAACGCCGTCGGGTAGTAGAGCTGGGCGTGGGTTTCGACGTTGCGCAGTTCGCCCATGTGGGTCGGTGACGCCTGGCCGGTGTCCAGGATGAAACGGACGGTGTTGGCGTGCCACACCGCGTCCCAGGTGCTGGGAATACTCTGCCAATTCGGGATGCCCCGCACCGCCGCCCAGCCGATCAGCAGTACACCGAGCAATGCTCCGGCGGCCACTATGAGTGTCGGCCCGACGGCGGATGACGGTGCCGCCACATGGATGCCCGGGCGCCGGTCCAGCAACGCCCGCAGCCCCTTGGACAGGCCTCCCGCCAGCGCGCCGACCGCCACCAGCGCAACCAGTGCAGTGGCCGCGTTCCACGGGATTCCGGCTGCGCCGAATGGGACGACGGCCAGGCCGACCACGCCGTAGGTCAGCGCCGGGCCAACTGTCACCGCCAGTGGCCAGGTCAGCCCCGCGCCGGCCGCGACGAGGGTGCCCGGCAGGACCATCAGCAGAAGCGCTGTGACCATTCCGAACCCCAGAAGCACTGCACTAGTATGTCTGCCAAGGTGACGCGGCTCAGCGCTGTGGGGGAGCTATCCGGTTATCCGAGACGTTCACCGATCGCCGATCTTGAGAACTTTTGAGGTGGCTGCCATGGCCTACGACGTCGCCCGAGTGCGCGGGTTGCACCCGACGCTCGGTGACGGATGGGTGCATTTCGACGCACCGACGGGCATGTTGATACCGGACTCGGTGGCCACCACGGTCTCGACCGCGTTCCGCGGATCGCTGGCCACCGCGGCGGGCCCGCACCCGGCGGCGCGGCGCAGTGCCGCGGTGCTGGTCGCAGCCCGCCAGGCGGTGGCCGACCTGCTGGGCGCCGATCCGTCCGGGGTGGTGCTGGGCCCCGACCGTGCGGTGCTGCTGAGCGCACTGGCCGACGCCGCCTCGTCGCGGGTGAGCCTGGGCTACGAGACGGTGGTTACCCGGCTCGACGACGAGGCCAACATCGCCCCCTGGGTGCGGGCCGCCAACCGCTACGGCGCCAAGCTCAAATGGGCCGAGGTGGATATCGAGACCGGTGAGCTGCCGAGCTGGCAGTGGGCGAACCTGATCACCCCGTCGACCCGGCTGGTGGCGCTGTCCTCCGGGTCCGGTGTCCTGGGTACCGTCACCGACATTCGGCCGGTCACCAAACTGATCCACGATGTGGGTGGGGTGGCCGTGGTCGACCATTCCGCGACTGCGCCCTACCAGCTGCTCGACATCAACGACGTCGAGGCCGACGTGGTGGCCGTCAACGCGGCCGGTTGGGGTGGGCCGCCGGTGGGCGCGCTGGTGTTCCGCGACCCGGCGCTGATCGACACCTTCGGATCGGTGTCGCTGAACCCGCATGCCGTCGGGCCGGCGCGCCTGGAGGTCGGCCTGCACCAGTTCGGCCTGCTGGCCGGGTTGGTGGCCAGCGTCGAATACCTGGCCTCGCTCGACGAGTCCGCTCGGGGTAGTCGGCCCGAGCGGCTCGCCATCTCCATGCAGTCGGCCGGGGCGTATCTGAGCCGGCTGTTCGAGTATCTGCTGAGCTCGCTGCGGTCGCTGCCGCTGGTGATGCTGATCGGCCAGCCCGACGTGCGTATCCCGGTGGTCAGCTTCGCGGTACAGAAGGTGCCAGCCGAGCGGGTGGTGCAGCGGCTGGCCGACAACGGCGTGTTGGCGATCGCCAACGTCGGGTCCCGGGTGCTCGACGTGATCGGGGTCAACGACATCGGGGGAGCGGTGACCATCGGGTTGAGCCACTACTCCACGATGGCCGAGGTCGACCAGTTGGTCCGGGCGCTGGCATCGCTGGGCTGACGCTTTTCGGTCCCCTGGAATCTCTCCGCAATCTCATCCGCTTCACCCGTAACCGAGGGCTCGGGGTGTGGTGTTTGCCCGGCTACGCGCGACAACCGCCGTTATGTCAGGTCAATCAGCTCCCGGTAGCGGCATAGTCGCTCGTAGGCGGGCACATCACTGCATGGTCCTGGATCCGCCGCCGGCGTCGATCCGCTTCGTCCGGCTCCGCGGGCCTTGCGATCGCCGCTGACCCGATGGCGTCGATCCGCTTCGTCCGGCTCCGCCGGCCTTGCGATCGCCGCTACGCTGTGGGCGATCACCGACCCACCCCTAAGGCAGAACCAGAAGATGGCAGAACTGACGACATCCACGACCTCTTCCGTCCCAGACACTCTGGTCGATCTGCTGCGCCAGCGGTCCGCAAGTCTTCAGGACATGCCGGCGTTCATCTTCTGCCCGGAAGGCGACATAGAAGAAAGCCGCGTCACCTACCGCGAACTGGACAGGCGCGCCCGCTCGATCGCAGCGAGGCTGCAGAGCCAGGGCGCCGCCGGTGAGCGAGTCCTCGTGCTGTGCCGTCCCGGGATAGACAGCATCGCCGGACTGTTCGGCTGTTTCTACGCCGGTGCCGTCGCGGTTCCGGTCGACGAGCACTGGGCGGCCCGGCGGGTCGAGACCGTCGTCCCCGAAGCGCACGCACGTTTCGCGCTGGCCACCACCAAGACCCAAGCCAAGTTGCAGGCCGCGGTGGACGAGCTGGCCGAGGGGCCGGGCTTGACTTGGTTGCTGATGGATGACAGCCAGGGTGACCCGGCGGCCTGGGTGCCGCCGGAGATCGACGGAGACACCGTCGCGATGATCCAGTACACCTCGGGTTCCACCGGGGTGCCGAAGGGCTGCGTGCTCACGCACCGCAACTACCTGCACAACCTGCAGGGCATCCTGCAGGCGTGGGACCCGCAGTCCGACGATCCGGTGTTCGACAGCGCGATCAGCGGGGTGTCCTGGCTACCGCAGTACCACGACATGGGCTTTGTCGGCGGCATCCTGGGCACGCTCTACGGCGGCGGTACCACCGTGTTGATGTCACCGAGCGCCTTCATGATGCGCCCCATCCGCTGGCTGCAGGCGATCTCGAGGTCCCGGGCGGGGATCAGCGCCGGACCCAACTTCGCCTACGACGCATGCGTCAAGCGCACCACCGCGGAGCAAGTCGCCGAACTGGATCTGTCGCACTGGTCGGAAGCGATTATCGGCGGCGGTCCGATCAGCGCGGCGACACTGCAGGCATTCAGCGAGAAGTTCGCGCCGGCCGGTTTCCGGGCGGAGGCGTTCCGCCCGGCCTATGGCCTGGCCGAGGCGACGCTGGGGGTGTCGGGAATGTCGGACTCCGCGGTGCCGGTGATCCGGCACATCGACCGCACCGCGCTCGGCGAGGACCGGGTTGTGGAGGCGGCCATCGACGCCTCTGAAAACATGGCGGCCGACTCCGTGGTCACCCTGGTGGGTTGCGGCAGTCGGCAGGGCGGCCAAGACGTTCTCATCGTGGACCCGGAGACCCGGCTGCGGTGCGGGCCCGACGAGGTCGGCGAGATCTGGGTCGCCGGGCCCAGCGTCGCGGTGGGCTACTGGGAGCGGCCGGAGGAGACCGAGCATGCCTTCCACGCTCGGCTGGCCGACCCCGGCCAAGAATCCAGCGGCCCCTACCTGCGCACCGGCGACCTGGGATTCTTCCGCGCCGACGAACTGTTCATAACCGGCCGGTGCAAGGACCTGATGACCATCGGCGGTTGCAGCCATTACCCCAACGACATCGAGATGACCGTGCAGGACTGCCACCCGGCGCTGCTGCCCGGACGCGGTGCGGCGTTCCAGCTGCCGACCAAGCGCCACGCCCCGGAGTACCTGGTGGTGGTGCAGGAGGTGCACCGGCACGAAGCCGCGGGAGTCGACCCGAACGACCTGATCGAAGCGATCCGGACGGCGGTCCGCACCAACCACGGCATCGACGCACAGGCCGTCATGCTGCTCAAGCCGATGCGGATACCGACCACCACCAGCGGCAAGATCCAGCGCAGTGCGTGCCGCGACCAGTACGTCGCCGGCGAGCTGGTTGCGCTGGCGCACTGGCAGGAGCCGATGGCGCCGGACGACACCCCCGACGTCAAGGGTGCGCTGCTATCCGGCCTGATGCAGCTCGCAGCGACCGGGTTGGCGAAGCGTCTGCGGGAATCTAAGGGCCTGCAAGGCTAGTAGAAGCCACAGCTCAGCATTCCTGAGACGTCTAACAGATCTGAGATCTCCCAAGTAGAGACATCTCGTTGCCTCAGCATGTCCTGGGTCACATGAGCAGGGCATAAGTCCTGCGACCCCTATCACATGGACTCTGTTGCGACATGGGAATACAGGTTTCCGGCGCCATGGACATCTATCGCATCACGAGCAATATGGCCCGGGTTTTGATGAACTCGTTCCTTACAAAATTTCGGTTAGACAAAACGGAAAACTCATGTAAGTTTAAGCAACGTCCGTAGTCAGTGGTCATAGGAGAGCATGATGCAGTTGGCGCTTCGCCCGTACGTCACCCCCGGCGTCGCCATTGCGGGTGCCGCCTTAATTGCGGTTAACGCCGCGGTCCCCACCGCGGTCCTGAGGCACCCCGCCGAGGCCCGCCAGGCGCTACAGAGCGTCGAGCGCCATGCTGTCCAGCTCACGGCGGACTTCTTTGGGCCGTGGACGGACCTGTTCACCAACACCACCGCCAACCTGGTGGCGATGGGGTCCGACAACGGCTGGGGAAATCTGTTCGAGCAGATCTTCACCGACCCGAGCTCGCTGAGCCGGCTGCCCGAGGTCTTCGACTGGCTGGGCAGCATCATGCCGCAGGTCAGCGGCAGCGACCCGATCATGATCCTGCTCTCGCCGATCCTGACGATCGGGATGGGCTTCATCGGCCCGATGATCACGGTGCACGACGCCTATCAGGACATCCTCAACCAGATCTTCAACCCGAGTGACCCGCTCGACCCGTTCGCGGCGATGTTCACCGCGCCGGCGCGACTGCTCGACGCCTACCTCAACGGCACGAGCACCGTCGATGTGCTCGGCATCCAGGTCCCCGCCTTCAACGGAATCCTGGTCCCCGGCCAGAACCTGGTCATCGACATGACCGCGGGCGATCTGGTCAACGAGCTGAACATCGGCAACGAGACCATCTCCAGCCTGCTCGACCAGACCGGGATCGGCACCCTGTCGATCGCGGACATGCTGACCGGCGTGCTGGACGCCGTCGGTCTCGGCGACCAGACCCCTGTCGACCTGCTCGACACGCTCGGGCTCGGCGACCTGGAGGTCGCCAGCGTGTTGTCGACCTTGACCGACGCGCTGGGCATCGGCAACCCCACCATCGCCGACATCATGGACCAGATCGGCATCGGCAACGTTCAGGTCGCCGACCTGGTGATCGACTTCACCGAGGCGCTGGGCTTCAACAACCCGACCATCAACGACATCGCCGGCGACGTCGGCCTGGCCGACCTCAAGTTGGCCGACCTGGGTATGACGGTGTTCAACGCCCTGGGCATCGGTGACCCGACGGTCAGCGGCCTGCTCGACACGATCGGCGCCGGCGACCTGACGCTGAACGGCCTGCTGACCACCGCGGTCGACGCGCTGGGCCTCGGCGGCTCCACACCGGCGACCCTGCTCGACGCGATGGGCATCGGCCAACAGACCACCCACGAGTTCGTGGGCTCGCTCCTCAACGGCTTGGGCCTGGGCAACCAGACCATCATGGACCTGCTGAGTCAGGCCGGCCTGGCCGACGCCGACCTCGGCGCACTGGCTGCCGCTGTCCTCGGCCCTGCGGGCGACACCTCGATGGCCGACGTTCTCGACTATGCGGGCTTCGGCACCGTCACGGTCAAGGACCTCACCGACCTGATGGGCCTCACCAACTTCTCGCTGGGCGCGCTGGTCGGCAACCTGAACAGCATGGGGCTGATCGGCAACCTCACCATCGACGACTTCCTCGCCGCCTCCGGCGCCACGCCGCTGGACAAGGGCGGCGACACAACGCTGGCCTCAGCGCTGGCCGGAACGACCATCGGCAGCATTCTGGAAGACCAGGGCATGTTGAACTCGCCACTCATTTCGCTGCTCGGCGACATGGGCAACCAATCGCTGGTCGAAGTGATCCAGGCCAACTTCTCGATGACGCTGGGCGACATGCTCCTTCAGGGCGGTATGGGCGACCAGACCCTGAGCGAGCTGGTGCTGTCGAGCCTGCCCAACCAGCCGCTGTCGGAGTTGCTCGGAGTGATGGGCAACACCACCCTCGCCCAGCTGATCGACCAGATGGTGCCGTCCAACGTGACCATCGTCGACATGCTCAACGACGCGGGCATCGGCGACCAGCACCTGTCCGACCTGCTCAACCAGTTCCTCGGTGACCAGACCGTGGCCAACGCGCTCGACGACGGCGGCCTGGGCAGCATGCACCTCAACGACATCATCAGCCAGGCGCTGGGCACCCAGAGCCTCAACGACATGCTCAACGAGTTCGGCATCGGCGGTCAGTCGCTCAGCGACCTGTTCGACCAGTTCTTCGGCACCACGACCATCAGTGAGGCGTTCGCCGGCCTGGGCAGCCAGACCCTGAACGAGCTGGTCGACTCGCTGTTCGGGTCCGCGACCCTGAGTTCACTGCTCGGCGACTTCGGCGCCCAGACCGTCGACGAGTTGCTCGCCTCGCTGGGCCTGGGTGATCTCACCCTGATCAACGCGCAGATCGAAGAGTTCTTCGGCTCGATGGCCTACTTCATCGACGGCCTGCCGAACCAGATTGCGGAGATCCTCGGTGGCTAAGCGACAAGACAACTTCGGAACTTCTGTCCGGGAGGGCATCATGCAGCAAACACTTCGTCCGTACGTCACCACCGGGCTGGCGATCGTCGGTGTGGGCCTGGTCGCCGCGCCGCCGGTCGCGTCGCACCTGCCGCAGCTGCAGCATGAGCTTGCGGTCGTCCAGCAGCGGGACGTGGTGCTGACGGACTTCTTCTCGCCCTGGACGGACCTGTTCGCCAACACCACCGCCAACCTGCAGGCGCTGAACCAGAACTCAGTCGACATGTGGGGGCTGATGGTTCATATCTTCACCAACCCCCAGCAGGCGCTGGCCGGCATCCCGGACGTCATCAACATCTTCACCAACCCGCTGCCCGGCCTTGACGTTCAGGCATTGCCCTTCCCGGTCGATGTCGACCTGCAACTGCCGCTCTGGGCGACTTCGCTGCTCACCAGCATGGGCCCGATGATCAACGTCTTCAACGCGATGCAGCAGCTGATACAGCAGATCTTCGACTTCAGCGACCCGATGGGGGCGCTCTCCGCCCTGATGGGCGCGCCGGCGACCCTGCTGGACGCCTTCCTCAACGGCTCCTCCAGCTTCGACTTTCTGGGCTTCAGCATCCCGCTGTTCAACGGGATCCTCACCCCGGCTCAGCCCGGCATCAGCATTGACATCGGCACCATTGTCGACGCCTCCGGCCTGGGCAACTCGACCATTACCGACCTGCTCACCCAGGCCGGTATCGGCGACACGCCGCTGGACACGTTGATCATCGATCTGCTCGACCAGGTCGGCTATGGCCACATGACGCCGGTGGACCTGCTCGAAGAGTTCGGGATCGGCACGGAGAGCCTGTCCAACCTGCTGATCGGACTGTTCAACGAGGCGGGAATCGGCAACCCGACGATCGCCGACCTGCTGACCGACCTCGGCGGCATCAGCCCGGACGACTCGATCGCGAGCCTGTTGATCGCCCTGCTCAACTCCCCGGAAGTCGGGATCGGCAACCCCACCCTCTCCGAGCTGATCCTCGGCTTGGTCGGCGGCGACGACCAGACCGTGGGCGGGCTGATCAAGGATCTGCTCGGCGCTCAGGGCAGCGAGTCCCTGTCCAGCCTGGTCGACCCGACCTGGACTGTCGGTGGCCTGCTGCGGGACTCGATGGGCAACCCGCCGCTGACCGAGTTCTTCGAGCAGATCGGCCTGGGCGGCATCACTGTCGGCTCGCTCACCGGCATCTTGGGCGAGTACGGCGACCAGACGCTGATCGAGCTGATGAACGAAGGCTTCCTCGGCCCGGATATCACCGGTGGCACCGGACTGCTCGAGCTGTTGTCTTCCTTCTTCCCGCCCGGCAGCACCCTCGGTGACCTGCTCGGCCCCATGGCCACTCAGACAGTCGGCGAGTTGCTGGAGTCGATGCCGGTCGGTGAGAACGAACTCGGCATCGACCCGCTCACCCCGCTGACCGACATCAGGTTCACCCAGCTGATGACGATCGCCGGTATGGGCGACACGCCGCTGGCCGAGCTCTCCCCGGAGAACGCCAGCCTGATCAATAAGATCGGAAACCCCACCCTCAACGCACTGTTGGGCCCCAACACTGTTGGCCAAACGGTGCAGAACCTGGGCTTCTACAACATCACCATGGCCCAGATGCTCCAGGCCATGGGCATCATCAACTTCGACATGCAGGCGCTGTTCGACGGGCTGGGCAACCTGAGCGGCAATGTCACCTTGGAGGAGTTCTTCACCGACCTGGGCTTCAACCCGACGTTGGCGGAGCTCATGACGAGCATCTTCGACGGGCTGGGGCTGACCGACACCACGCTGAACTCCCTGTTCGAGGACTGGGGCATGGGCAGCATTCCTCTGGGCAACCTGATCGACGCCCTCGGTCTGGACGACCTGAACATCCGGGCGATGCTCGACAACCTCGGGCTGAACAACATCGACCTGGACATGGTGATCGACCGATTCGGGTTGAGCGGCATCTCGATCGCCGGCCTGCTCAGCGACCTGGGCTTCGACACCCGGCACCTGGACCAGGTCATCGAAGAGCTGTTGGGCGGTGTCTCGATCGGCAGCATGCTCGGCGGTCTGGGCCTGGACGAGGTGTACCTCGACAGCTTCATCACCGACGTGATGACCAGCGTGCTGGGCGACCCGAGTCTGGGCACCTTCCTCGGTTGGCTGGGTCTGGACAACTACGACCTGAACACCATCATCGGCAACCTTGGCCTCGATGGCGTGACGATCAACTCGCTGCTCACCGACCTCGGCTTCGGCAGCGTGGACATCAGCACTCTGTTCGAAGCGATGGGCTTGTCCGACCTCGGCCTGCTCGACTTCACCAGCGACTTCTACGGGCTGCTTCCCCAGTGGCTCAACGAGATTCCGCAGCAGATCGCCGAGGCGTTGGGCTACTTCGGCTGAGCCTGCTGACCAGCAACCCGATGTTTCAGAACCAATAGATAACCAGAGCTAGCACAAACTGTGGGCCGCACAGATAGGAAAACCCAAATGGCTGTAGGGCGTAACACTTCGAGCAACGGTCGGCAGGGTCGGCGTAGCAGCCGGCGACTGTTCGGTGCCGGTAGTGCGGTTGGGGCGTTTTTGACGTTTGGGTTGTCGCCGTTGGCTGCGGCGCCTGTTGCGCATGCTGATGGTGA
>NZ_LQPG01000039.1 GCF_002102265.1 Mycolicibacter longobardus
ATGCGGGCCGTGCCCGGGGGGCTCGCTCGGCCCATTGTGGGGCGGGTCGGGGGGTTATACGGGCGACGATCGGGTGCCCGTCGGCACAGTTACAGACACAGTGACCTGCGGGTTTCTGTGTGTGTTCCGATGAGTCCGCGGGAATAGTCTCGTGGTTAACCTCGTCGGGGTCGGGGGCTGGTCCTGGCGTTAACCACTGCCACTGTGGCATCGACGTTGCCACGGCCCCATCAACGCCATTTCTAGGCCCCTGTACGCCCCTGAAAGGGCCTCACCCCGCCCCGGGCGGCCAGGCGTGTATCGGGAGCGGGAGCTAGCTGCCGCGTGTCGACCTAGGGCAGGGCTCAGCGGGACTGAGGCCGTCGACGCCTGCTGAGGGATCGCTTCCAGGAATGTGCCGACGGTTGCCGGCGGTGGCCAGTGCGTCGGTCGACCAGCTGTACGGGGCGGCTAATGGGAGGCGCCGTAGGCGGGGACTCCCGGGCGTTTGCTGCCACGCCGGCGGGCGCGCATGTTGCCCGGTAACTCCGGCGAGTAATTGACGCCGGTCCCACCAGAGCCTCTCCCCCGTCTCAATGCGGCAAGCCGGGTATCGGGTTGCGTCGCCGGGCTGCCGCACAGGCAGTCGCGCCGCTGTTGCGTGCGCGGTGCCACCCAGAGGGTGCGCACGGCTCGGCCGGTGCGGCGGGAATGGACGGTGGTTTGGGTTGCGTTCTCCGGGTGGGGCGCGGGTGTCCGTTGTCGTTCTATCTGAGGCAGGTGCGGGCGTCTGACCTGCGGTGCCTCAGTTCAAATGGCGATCCTGTTGCGGGTGGTTTGTCATCTAATCTGAGGTAAATGGGCCGGATCCTGGCCGCCTACGGGGAGGCGTGTTCGTCGGCGGCTCGCTGGCGTGGGGTATGGCCCTCGGGGGGTTCCGACCCGGCCGCTGGGACGTGCTTGGCGCCCCTGGTTTTCCTGGCCGGCGTTGCCGTGAACATGTACGCTCCTCGCGGCCACTAGCTTTCGGCCGCAATCGCCCGTCGCAGCGCGGTCAGTATGACGTCACGGCTGGGCAGATCCAACCGACAGACGTCACCCGTCGGCGGCCGATCGGGACGCATCACATCGGTGCCGTCAATCAGTATCGACGGTGACGGAAAGGGTCCGACCCGCTCAACGATCGCCGTGTTGATCCCGACCACGGCCAAACAGTCGACCAGCATTTCATGGGCCGTTGCCGCGTTCGGACAGCCCGGGCTGCTCAGAATCTCAATCCGCATCCCACGGTCTCCCAACACCCGTCATTAGCATCTCAGGTGGGTCAATTTTCGCGACCCGGTGACAGTTGCAGCCGGAGTTCGACGCGCCCGGTAGCTCGGCGATTTCGGGTACGCCGTGGCAGGCGCACTCCCTTGCGGCGAGTTCAAGCCGCGGCTCGCCGCTGCTGCGGTCGCAAAGTGTGCCGAGACGCGTCTATGCCGGCCATTTCTTGCGCCTGCTCGGCTGCGGTCTGCCCTAGCCGGACCAAATCCGCTCGCTCCTGGACCGAAAGCGGCTGTTCGCCAGCGACATCTGGCCGCTGGCCGTCACCGCTGCGGGCCTGGGACATCAGCCACCGCTCATCGCGCACCCATGTATGCAGCAGGCTCGTGTCCACGTTTAGCTGGCGGGCTACCTCAGCGACTCGCCGCTGCCCGTCGATCACCATGTGCGCGGCCGTGACTCGATACTGCGGGGTGAATGAGCGCCGATGTTGTGGCATACCTACTGGCTTCACGAATCCCACGTCGCGCTATCTGGGATGTCCACCATGTGGGCGGTCTGGGGCGATCCTTGTCGGGTGTGGCGGCCGAAGCGGCGTAGCCGCAGCGAGTTGGTGACCACGCTGACCGAGGAGAGCCCCATCGCCGCTCCCGCGATGATCGGGTTGAGCAGACCGAGTGCGGCTAGGGGGATCGCGGCGGTGTTGTAGCCGAAGGCCCAGCCAAGGTTCTGGTGGATGGTGCGCAGCGTCTGCCGGGAGAGCGCGATCGCCTCCACAACACCGTCGAGCCGGTCGGACATCAGCGTGATGTCGGAGGCCTCGATGGCCACGTCGGTGCCGGTGCCGATCGCGATGCCCAGATCGGCCTGCACCAGCGCGGGGGCGTCGTTGACGCCGTCGCCCACCATCGCGACCACCCGCCCCTGGTCTTGTAGCCGCTCGATTTCGGTGACCTTGTCCTGCGGCAGCACCTCAGCCAGGACGTGATCGATGCCGACCTGCGTGGCGATCGCGGCGGCCGTGCGGGCGTTGTCGCCGGTGATCATGGCGACCTGCAGGCCCATGGCTTGCAGTTGAGCGACCACGTCGGCGGCGTCGTCCTTGACCGTGTCAGCGACGGCGAGCACGCCCACAACGTGGTCGTCGCGGCCGACGAACACCGCGGTGCGGCCTTGCTCTTCGAGTTCGGCGGCCGCCGCAGAAAGGTGCTCAGGCAGAACCAAATCGTGATCGTCGACAAGTGTGCGACGTCCGACCAGCACGGTGCGGCCGTCGATCTGGGCCTGCACCCCGTGGCCGGCGAGGCTGGTGAACGCCGTCGTGGCCGGAATCTGCAACCCCAGCTCGCGCGCGGCCGCGACGATCGCTGTGCCGATGGGGTGCTCGGAGCCCGACTCGACCGCGGCGGCGATTCGCAGCACCAGATTGGGCTGGCGCCGCTTGCCGGCAATCACATCGGTGACCCGCATCTGGGCGCGGGTCAGCGTGCCGGTTTTGTCGAAGACCACGGTGTCGATCTTCTTCGAGGCTTCCATTACCTCGCCGCCTTTGACCAGGATCCCCAGTTCCGCGCCGCGGCCGGTGCCGACCGTGATCGCCGTCGGGGTGGCCAGGCCCAGCGCACAGGGGCACGCGATGATCAGCACCGCGACCGCGGCGGTCATACCGGCGACTGGGTTGGCGGCGATCAGCGTCCACCCGGCAAATGTCACCGCGGCAACCCCGACGACGGCCGGGACGAACACCGCCGAGACGCGGTCAGCCAGTCGCTGTACCGGCGCCTTGCCGCCCTGTGCCTGCTCGACCAGGCGCACAATCTGCGCCAGTGCGGTATCGGCGCCGACGGCGGTGGCGCGCACGGTCAGCAGCCCGTCGATGTTGACCGTCGCACCGGCAACACGGTCGCCCACCGATTTTTCGACCGGGACGGACTCGCCGGTCAGCATTGACTCATCGACGACGGCGCGCCCGTCGGTGATCTCGCCGTCGACCGGGATCTTCTCCCCAGGCCGTACCCGTACCAGGTCTCCGACTTGTACCTGATCAACCGGCACGAGAATTTCTTGCCCGCCGACGAGCAGGCAGGCTTCCTTGGCGCCCATCTCCAAAAGCTTGCCGATCGCCTCCGACGCCTTGCTCGTGGATCTGGCCTCGAAATAGCGACCCAGCACCACGAACGCAATGATCAGCGCCGCCGTCTCGAAGAACAGTGCGCCACCGGCGAACAACTCATACGTGGAGTAGCCGAATGCGGTCAATGTGCCCAGTGTGATCAGCGTGTCCATGTTGGCGCTTCCCGCCCGCGCCTGCTGCACCGCGCCGCGCAGGAACGGCCACCCGGCGACGAATTGCACCGGTACCGTCGCCGCGAACGCCAACCACCCCGCCCACGGATAGGCGCCGAACACCATCGTCGACACCGACGCCAGCAGCGCCAACGGCATGGCCAGCCACAACCGCCGCAACCAGTTCCGCTGCTCACGCCTGTTCAGTTCACCCGAGGACGCCGTGCCGCACGCACCGCCCTGTCCCTGCCCGCAGCCGCCACTACCCTCGGTGTCGCGCGGCGCGTCGCTATCGGGCCGGGCGCCCAGTAATCGGCGGAGTCCACCGATGGCCTTGCGCACCACCCCGGGGGTGCGCGCATCGCCGGAATGCGGGGCACGGGTGGGCACCAACTCTGCAGGGATGTGCTCGGCTACGCCGATCGCCGACAGCACCGCCGCGGTGTCGCAGCGCTGCGGCGAATACTGGATCACCACCGATGCCGTGCGCGGATAGGCCGTCACCGCCTGCACACCGGGCACCGTGGCCAGAGTCTCCTCGATCGCGACGGCCCGGACCGCATCGACATGAAATCCGGTGATGCGCAGCCGCATCCGCCCGGACGCGTCCGATACGACCGTCGCCGTGGCGTCGGCGGCCGGCAGGACCTCAGTCGTCATGGCCGTCGCCCGGGCTCGTCACGATCGCCGGTTCGGTGTCCTCTCCGGCGCGCTCTCGTGCCTCGGCAACCACGTCGGCGACCGTCAATCGGATCTGTTCCGTGTTCGTTTCGGCCGTGCGCTGCGCTTCGCGGGCGGCCCGGATGCCCCACGCGGTCACAGCAACGGTTGCCGTGCGCAACGGAACCTTCGCCACGGCCGTGCGCACTGCCTCATACGCCGCAACCCCCACCACCCCGGTTACCACCGTGGGCGCCGCCTTCATCAAGAACCCATGCCACGCCATACCAAGCACTCCCTTCCCGTCGTTGCACCGCCAAACGGTGACCAGTCGGCCACGGTCGCTGCGGAGCGACACGAACCCATCCTTGACCTTCCAGTACAGTGGAAGGTCAAGGATGGGTTCCATGCAGATCGGCGAACTAGCGAAACTCAGCAATACCAGCGCGAAAACCATTCGCTTCTACGAGAACGCGGGGCTGCTCCCGCCACCGGCACGCACGGCGTCGGGGTACCGCGACTACGGGCCCGAGGTCGTGGATCGGCTGCGGTTCATCCATCGGGGCCAAGCCGCCGGGCTGACCTTGCAGAAGGTGCGCCAAATCCTGGCGATCCACGACCGCGGTGAGGTGCCGTGCGGGCACGTGCAACAGGTCCTGCACACCCGTCTGGACCAAGTCCGCGCGCAGATCGCCGAACTGGTCGCCCTCGAAGGCCACCTGCAGACCCTTCTCGACCACGCGGCGCACGCCGCGCCCACCGAACATGACCAGTCCACGGTGTGCTGGATTCTGGAAAGCGACCTGGATGCCGACGCCACCGTCGGTCCCGGCCACTAGACCATGAACAGCACCGAAATGCGTGAGTGGTCATGGACTGATGCGTGGTTGCCGGCCGCCCTGCTGGGTGTGGCGGGGGTGGGCTGGTGGTGGTCAGTGGTCAGCATGACCGGCGACGCCATGTCTATGGACACCGAGCCAGGAATGCCCATGGAGACCGCGCCAATGATGTCGTTCGCCGGTTTCCTCATCGCGTGGGTGGCCATGATGGCCGCGATGATGCTTCCTGCGGTCCTGCCCGTCGTTCGCGCCTACGCCCGCGCCGCCACCGGCAGCGCCGCTCCAGCGATCGTCTTCGTCGCCGGATACCTGGCCCTGTGGAGCGCCACCGGGATCCCCGCCTTCTGGGCGTGGAGCCACCTCAACGGGCCACTGGCACACGGATCACCGTGGGTCGGCCGCCTGGCCGGCGCCATAGCGCTGGCCGCCGGGATCTATCAGCTCACGCCGCTGAAAGCAGCGTGCCTGCGGCACTGCTACTGGCCATTGTCGGTTTCCCCGCCGTGCGGCAAGTACCACGACAGCCCGGCCCGGGCGCTTCGTGCCGGTGGGCGCTACGGCGTCTTTTGTCTGGGCAGCTGCTGGATGCTGTTCGTAGTCATGATCGCCTTCGGCACCATGCAATTGGCGTGGATGCTGGCGCTCTCGGTGGTGATCTGGCTGGAGCGAGTCGCCTCCTTCGGCGATTGGCTCACGCGCGTCACGGGGGCGGTGCTCGTAATCCTTGGCGTTGTGCTGCTGGTGCACCCCGCGTTGGTCATCAACCTTGTCTAGCGAGGAGTTAAGTCATGACGACGACGACACAACCACGCACCCGCCCCTGCGCTTTAGCGGCGACATTTTGATCTGGCTGTCCGCTGTCGTTTGATCTGAGGCGCTGCTGGCCGTTTGACCTGCGGCGCCTCAGATCCGTGCGCTTGAGCACAGTATTGCGGGGTTGATCGAGGATGCCGGTGCTGCCTGCGTGAGCGGGTCCAGTGCCGAGTGCCCAGTTCTCGAAGAACTGACTGAACCGGCAGTGCGGCATTCGATTTGAACGCCAACGCATTGCCGTGTTCACGTCGGTTCCCGTGGGTTGGCTCTCTGAGTATGGTGTGCGGGGCAGGTGTCTGTCACGGGTACGCGCACGGGTCGACGATCGGGTTGTGGGGCTGCCGCGTCCGGAAGCCGGGGACGCCCCGATGCCCCGGCACGGTCTCCTAAGATCAGCAATCATGGTGGCGCGTTCAATCCTGTTATTCGTCCTGGCTGCGGTCGCCGAAATCGGCGGTGCCTGGCTTGTCTGGCAAGGCGTCCGCGAGCAACGTGGTTGGCTCTGGGCGGGACTCGGCGTCATCGCGCTAGGAATGTACGGGTTCGTCGCCACCCTGCAGCCCGATGCCCATTTCGGCCGGATCTTGGCCGCCTACGGCGGCGTATTCGTCGCCGGCTCGCTGGCGTGGGGCATGGCCCTCGACGGGTTCCGACCCGACCGTTGGGATGTGATCGGCGCCCTGGCCTGCCTGGTAGGCGTTGCCGTGATCATGTACGCCCCTCGCGGCCACTAGCTCAGCATCACGTGGCGGCCGGGCAGGCCCAAACCGACCCATCGGGGGCGGATCGGGACGCATCACCTCGGCCCCGCCGATCAGTATCGACGGTGACGGAGACGGGCCGGCACGCTCAGCGATCGCCGTATCGATCCCGGGTACGGCCAGACAGTCGACCAGCATTTCATGGGCCGTTGCCGCGTTGGATAACCCGGGGGGATCTCAGTGGCGCAACAGGTTTCGGTGACTGTGGGTTTGGGTTATGTAGTGGTGCCAGGTAGCAGTTCGGCGATCAGGGTCTGGACGCGGTTGGCGATGTCGTCGCGGATGGAGCGGACGACCTCAAGGGCTTGGCCGGCGGGGTCGGGCAGTTTCCAGTCCCGGTAGGTGACTCCCGGGAAGTATGGGCAGGTGTCTCCGCAGCCCATGGTGATCACGACGTCGCTGGCTTGCACCGTGTCGGCGGTGAGCACCGCGGGGCTGTTGGCTGTGATGTCGATGCCCAGTTCGGCCATCGCGGCAACGGCCGCCGGGTTGACTTGGTCGGCGGGTTCGGTGCCCGCGGAACGGACCTCGATGCGGCCACCGGACTGGTGGATCAGCAGTGCGGCCGCCATCTGGGAGCGACCGGCGTTGTGCACGCAGACGAACAGGACGCTGGGTTTGTCGGCCATCAGCGGGCACTGCGTGATTGGGACTCGGGTCCGAAGAGGCGGGTACGCAGCGCCAGGGACACGTAGACGAGTCCGACCAGCACCGGTACTTCGATGAGCGGGCCCACGACCCCGGCCAGGGCCTGCCCGGAGGTGGCGCCGTAGGTGGCGATCGCGACGGCAATCGCGAGTTCGAAGTTATTGCCGGCAGCGGTGAACGCCAACGTGGTGGTGCGCTCGTACCCGACGTTGAGGAGGGCGCCGAGCAGGTAGCCGCCGGCCCACATGATCGCGAAGTAGGCCAGCAGCGGCACCGCGATGCGGGCGACATCGAAAGGCCGGGAGGTGATCTGATCACCTTGAAGGGCAAACAGGATGACGATGGTGAACAGCAGTCCATAGAGTGCCCAGGGGCCGATGCGGGGCAGGAATTGCGACTCGTACCAGGTGCGGCCTTTGGCGCGTTCGCCTAGGCGGCGGGACAGGTACCCGGCCAACAGTGGGACGCCGAGGAAGATCAACACCGATTTGGCGATCTGCCACGGGGAGACCTCGATCCCGGTCTGGGACAGGCCCAGCCAGCCCGGCAGCACCGACAGGTAAAACCAGCCCAGCGCGGCGAACATGAGAACCTGAAAGATCGAGTTCAACGCGACCAGCACTGCGGCGGCCTCGCGGTCCCCGCAGGCCAGGTCGTTCCAGATGATGACCATGGCGATGCAGCGGGCCAGCCCGACGATGATCAACCCGGTGCGGTATTCGGGCAGATCGGGAAGTAGCAGCCACGCCAGGGCAAACATCACCGCCGGCCCGATCAGCCAGTTCAACACCAGCGAGGACGCCAGCAGTTTGCGGTCGGCGGTGACCTCGCCGAGCTGGTCGTAGCGGACTTTGGCCAGCACCGGATACATCATCACCAACAGCCCAAGGGCGATGGGCAGCGAGACTCCGTCGACCTCAATGGCACTTAGGCCCGCGCCCAGGCCGGGCACCAGCCGCCCCAGCAGCAGGCCGGCGGCCATCGCTACCCCGATCCATACCGGCAAGAGCCGGTCCAGGGTGGACAGCTTGGCGGCCACTGCGGGTGCAGCAGTCGATATGGCGGTGTCACTCATGAGGTTTCTCTCCCGTGGCGCGAGCGGCGTACCGCTTCACTGGCAGCTGTCAACGTGAGGTGGGTCGGGGCGCGGTGGCGCGGTCGTTCGCTGCGGCTGTCTCAATCAGACGATGCGGCGGGTTTGGTGGCGTGGATGATCGCGCCGTGCATCCCTTCGGCCACCTGGTGGGTGAACGTGACCGTGGCATCGGTGAACCCGGCCGCGGCCAGTCCGTCGAGGTACTCCTGGCGGGACAGCGCTCCGGCGATGCAGCCGACGTAGGAGCCGCGTTCGGCGCGCTCGGCCGAACTGAGGTGGTCTTCGGCGACGACGTCGGAGATCCCGATCCGCCCGCCGGGGACCAGCACCCGGAACATCTCGGCGATCACGGCCGGTTTGTCGGCGGACAGGTTGATCACGCAGTTGGAGATCACCACATCGACGGCGGCATCGGGCAGCGGGATGTCTTCGATGGTGCCCTTGCGGAACTCGACGTTGGTGACACCGGCCTTGGCTCGGAATTCTTCGGCGTTCCGCCTCGCCAAGGCCAGCATCTCGTCGGTCATGTCGACGCCGTAAGCAAACCCGTCCGGGCCGACCCGGCGCGCCGACAACAAAACGTCGATCCCGCCGCCAGAACCCAGGTCAAGCACCCGCTCTCCGGGGTGCAAGTCAGCGACCGCGGTCGGGTTACCGCAACCCAGGCTGGCCGCAACCGCTTCAGCGGGAATCTCGGAGTGCTCGTCGTCGCCGTAGAGACCGGCGCCGAAGATGGTCCCGATATCGGCTGAGTCGCTGGACCCGCAGCAGCTCGCGGCGGTCAGCACATCGCTGTTGGTAGCGCCCCCGCTGATCGCGGTGGCGGCGGCGCCGTAGCTGGCCCGGACCTGATCACGCAGCTCATTGTGTTCGGCGGTCATCGCACCTACTCTTTCCATCGACAGACATCTATGTGAGCAGTGTGCGGGAAACATCGATGACTGTCAATGCGTGTGTCATACTGGGGCCATGCCCGCCGCGATCGCCTCCCCGACCGAACGCGATGACTCGTTGCTGGTCGCTGACGTTGCGGCGTGCTGCAGCCCGATCACCGACGGCGTACTCGACGCGGCCGCCGCCGAGCGGCTGGCCGGCGTGCTCAAGGCGCTGGCCGAACCGACCCGGCTACGGCTTGTGTCAATGATCGCGGGCCATGAGGGCGCCGAGGCGTGTGTATGCGACCTGACCGCTACTGTGGGGCTATCCCAGCCGACGGTGTCGCATCACCTCAAGATCCTGGTCGAGGCCGGCCTGCTCGACCGAACCCAGCGCGGCAAGTGGGCGTACTACCGGCTGGTGCCCGCGGCCCTGGATGCGCTCGGCGGGGTGTTTGTTGTCCGTTGTCGTTGTGGCTGAGGCAGCGCTTGAGGGCCTGACCTGCGATGCCTCGGATTCAGTGACGGCCGCCGCTACCTTGAGTTGTCCTGCCGCCGGGTGTCTCGTGCTGGCCCCGCAAGAGGCGTTATGCGTCCGGCGCGTACGCCGTTGGCGATGACGACGACTTCGGCAAGCTCGTGCACCAGTACGACCGTGGCCAGGCCGAGGGTTCCGAACATCGCCAGCGGCATGAGCACGGTGATGATGCCCAGGGAGAGTCCGACGTTTTGCACCATGATCTGCCGGGAGCGTCGAGCATGTGCTAGTGCGTGGGGCAGGTGCCGCAGGTCTTGGCCCATCAGGGCGACGTCGGCGGTTTCGATCGCGACATCGGTTCCCATGGCGCCCATCGCGATTCCCAGGTCGGCGGCGGCCAGGGCCGGAGCATCGTTGACGCCGTCGCCGACCATCGCGGTGGGCCGGTGAGCGCCCAGTTCTGCGATCAGGTGAGCCTTGTCCTCGGGGCGCAGTTCGGCATAGACGTGCTCGATGCCGGCTTGGGCGGCGAGCGCCGCCGCGGTGGCGTGATTGTCGCCGGTGAGCATCGTCACCTGGTAGCCGCCGGCACGTAGCGCGGTGATGACCTCGGGAGCTTCTGGGCGTAGTTCGTCGCGCACGGCGATGGCACCGAGCAGCCGGTCATCGCGTTCTACGAGCACCGCTGTGGCCCCGGCTTGTTGCATGTGCGCTACGTGATCGGCGAGGTCGGCGGGGTCGATCCAGCCGGGCCGGCCCAGCCGGATGGCTTGCCCGTCGAGGTGGCCGGTCAGCCCAGCTCCGGCAACGGCGTGCACGTCACTCGCGGCGGCCACCGGCGCTTGGGTAGCGGCCAGGACGGCCGCGGCCAGCGGGTGTTCACTGCGGGTTTCCAGCGCGGCCGCGACCGCCAGCACCTCTTCGCGGGTGGCGTCGTTGGTGGTGGCGATGTCGATGACGGTGGGCCGGTTGGCGGTCAAAGTTCCGGTTTTGTCCAGCGCGATCCCACTGATGGTGCCCAGGGCTTCCAGCGCGGCACCGCCCTTGATCAGTACCCCGATCTTCGAGGCGGCACCGACTGCCGCCACGACGGTCACCGGCACGGCGATGGCGAGCGCGCACGGGGACGCGGCGACGAGCACCACCAGAGCGCGTTCGATCCACACCAGCGGGTTACCGAAGATGCTGCCCGTCCCGGCGATCAGCGCCCCGGCGATCATGATGCCCGGCACCAACGGCTGCGCGATCCGATCGGCCAGGCGCTGGCTGGCGCCCTTGCGGGCCTGTTCGGCTTCCACGATCTGCACGATTCGCGCCAACGAGTTGTCCTCAACGGTCGCGGTGACCTCCACCTGCAGCACTCCGGACCCGTTGATCGACCCGGCGAACACCTCATCACCGGGTCCGGCCTCTACCGGCACCGATTCGCCGGTAATCGCCGAGACGTCCAGGGCGGTGCGCCCGGCAACAATGATGCCGTCGGTGGCCAGGCGTTCCCCGGGTTTGACAATCATCTGATCACCGACGCGCAGTTCGGCTGCGGCCACCACGGTTTCGACACCTGCGCGCAAGACCGTGGCCTGATCCGGCACCAGCGCCAGCAGAGCACGCAGGCCGCGGCGGGTACGGGCCACCGCGTATTCCTCCAAACCCTCGCTGATGGAGAACAAAAACGCCAGCATCGCGGCCTCGCCGACCTGACCGAGTCCAACAGCGCCGAGCGCGGCGATCGTCATCAACGTGCCGACACCGACACGGCCCTCGGTCAGTCGCCTAACGGTTGAGGGCACGAACGTCGAAGCGCCCACCGCGAGCGCCACGACTTTCAATCCCAACGCCACCGGCCCGAATGGAGTCAGCCACGCCGTCACCAGTGAGGCTGTCAGCACCACCCCGGAGAACGCGGCCCGCCGCAGCTTGACAACGCCCCACAGCCGCTCCGACTCAGGGTGGCTGTCGTCGTGGTCGCAGCAGCCATCGCTTCGTTGCACTGGTCGTTGTGAAACCCTGTCAGCTTGCTCGCCGGATAGCGTCCGCTCGCTCCAGTCGAGGATTCTCTGCACCACACCGGGGTTGCCTCCCTCGACCGAGTGCGGCGCCCGGGCGGGCACCGACTCGGCAGGGATGTGCTCGGCGGCGGCGATCGCCGACAAAATGGCAGCGGTGTCGCAGCGCTCGGGTGAATACCAGACCACCACGGAAGCCGTGCGCGGATACGCGCGGACCGCATCCACACCAGCCACCGTGGCGACCGAGTCCTCGATCGCGACAGCCCGCACCGCGTCGAACCGAAACCAGTTAGCACGCACCCGTATTCGTCGCGCACCCGCAGACACGACAACCAGCGCGGCCCCGTGATCGGAGGAAACCTCAGCAGTAGGCACAATCGACCTTTCCCCGTGAAAACGGCTAACCCATCACTTGGCAGCAGTCGTCATCGTCAGCCTTGGCGGCGGGCGGCCGAGGGGCATCGTCGCCGATGCGTCCGCGGGCTTCGGCGACCACGTCGGCGACTTTCAGCCGGGCCGACTCCGCTGCTACCTCTGCGCTCCGAGTTCCGCGCAGTCCCCACTCCGTCACGGTCACCGCTGCCCGGTGAACCGGCGCCGTGCCCACCGCCTTGCGCAGCACCTCGTAGGCGCTCACCCCGACCAGCCCGGTGAACACTGTCCCGGCTGCTTTGGCCACGAACCCATGTATAGCCACTGCTTATCCCTTCTGTTCTGCCAACTCACTACGATTGAGCGACCGCGATCTTCAAGGTCACCGGATCGCTGCCACTGATGGTCATCGACCAACGGTGGCCTCGGCTGCGCCCGATGCGGCGTCCTCGCCGACACAGGGCTGGTCGGTATCCACCGCCAAAACAACCTGGACCAGCTCGCCCAGAGCACGGGCGAGGTGAGGGTCGGCCAGCGCGTAGCGAACCTGCCGGCCCTCATAGGTCGCGATGACCAGCCCGCAGCCCCGCAAACACGACAAATGATTGGACACATTCGACCGTGTCAACCCCAGCTGCGCAGCCAACTGGCCCGGGTAGCACACCCCATCGAGCAGTGCCACCAGAATCCGACACCGCGTCGGATCCGCCAGCGCTCGGCCCAGCCGAGCCAGCGCCGATTCCCGCGTCTCACACGTCAGCATGCACCAAACAGTACAGCCGATACTGATATGTCAGCAAGGGCTGAATTGTGCCATGGCTCCACACGCCGCCGTCAGCCCTGACGCCGCCCAGCTGGCCCAGCCGGGCACGGTGATCGCGGGGATTGACCTGGTCGTGGTTTCCACGCGTCGAAGTGGTGTGCGCGGCGGGTGGCGCTGAGTTGTTGATCGTGGATCCACTGTTCGATGGGGCGGGTTTGGTCGCGGTGCTGGGGAAACCGGGCGCTGACGTTGACGTAGACCGCATCGACGGCGCGGGCACGGGCGGGTGTGGCTGGCGCGGTGCCCCAGATCCGGCGATGAGCGCCGGCCAGGATGGCGGCCAAGGCGATCAGGTCCGGGTAGGCGCCGATGTGCGTGTCGGCGTCGGCGCGGGCAGGCGGCAGCGTAAACGGGCTGGTGCTGCGTGCCCAGCAGCGGTGAATCCGCGCGGCATCCCTGACCGCGAAGCGCGCAGCGTCGCCGTGACACCGATCCAGTCGGGCATGGCGCTGCGCTGCGGCGATCACCGCGGGGGCGCAGCGCAGATCGCGTTGATCGTCGAGGGTGGAGGTGCCTGCACCGATCCATCGGCGGTGGCGGCAGCAGACGGTCGCGTAGTCGGGCAACCAGCAGTAGACCGGCTCATAGACACCGCGGCGTGCCATGCACAGGCGGCATGCGGGCCGGGCGTGGCGGCGTTGGCGGGTGGTGTCGCGGTCGGGGGCGGCCAGCCCGATGAGCCGGGCGTGAAGGATGCCCACGGGCTGGCCGCTGGCGGTTGCCAACCAGTCCGGCCGGGGACGGCAGATCGCTGGACCGTCGGCCAGGTAGCGCCGCAGACCTCGGGGTTCTAGGTGGTTGGCGTGCGCGAGCCGATCAAGATAGGACTGCACCGTTTCGCCACGAAACGGTGTGACGGTGCGCGGTAGTGGCGCGGCAGGCCCCTGCGGCCACGCCGGTGGGGTTGATACGTCAGCTGGCATGGCGTTGCGCCGATGTTTGGGCTGCGTAGTCGATGAGCACCGTGTCCATCAGATCCCTGGTGAGGTTCTCGGTTTCGTCGAGCATGCTGCGGATCGCAGCCGAGCGGATCAGGTGCGCCAGGCTGCCGATCATTCCGCCGGTGCGTCGATGCAGGTATTTGGCTTCGGCGACCAGCGTTCCCGCGGTGTGATGGTGCAACCGCAGGGTGCCTTCCATCGCGGCCACCAGCGACTTCCATTCCCCGGCGTACGGGAACGGGCTGGTGTTGATCACACCGCAGCGCCCGGCGAGCTGGCGTCCGCGGGTGCCGGTGAACACACCGGAGCGCTCGACGTCGATGCCGGCGTAGACGAACGTGGCGGGCAGGTGTTCGGTGAAGTACTTCAGGTGATCGGACAGTTCCTCGCCGGCCCGGGTATCGAGGTTGAGGTTGTGGATCTCGTCGACGATCACGATGTCGGTTCGGGCGTCGATGAGGACCTGGCAGACAGCGTCGGCGATATCGGTGACATTCATCCGCGGTTGCATCGGCGGAAGGCCCAGGAATCGCGCGAACTCCATCGCGAGTTTGCGCGCCGAGCCTTTCGGGGGCGCGGTCACGTATACGATCGGGATCCGGGACTTGTCGGCGAATCGTGTCCTGATACGCAGTTCGTGGAATCGGCCGAGTTGTTTGACCGCGGTGGTCTTGCCGGTCGCGGCCGCCCCGGAAATGATCAGCCCGCGCCGGGCGCCGATCTCGCGTTGGTTGAGCAGGGTCAGCAGCCGGCCTTCGTTGGTGATGCGCTGGATCGCCGACGTGGTGACCACGACCAGTTCACTGTGATGCGCTACCCGGGCTTCGTTGTAGTTGGTCCGTTCGGTCTCCGACAGGGTGCTCCACTGCTCATCGGGTAACAGGGTGAACTCGGGTGGATCGGCATCGACGAAACGGCGCCAACCCTCGAGCGTGGTGGTGGGTTGGCGCCGGTCCTCGAGTTGGCTCACCGGGGCAAAAGTGTTCACAGCCGCCACGATTCAGCCTCCTTGCGTGCATCGAACACCGGTAGTGGAATGACTTGGGCGATCTCGATGTCGTCGGCGTCCTCGTCACCGCCTGGCGGCGGCTCCTCATCGCAGGGTTCTGCGGTATCCGGCGGGCGGGGCCAGGCCGGTGTCGCGGTGGCTCGCGTTCGACCCGCCACCCTGCGATCCTTGGATTCCTGTCGGGTGGGGGCGGGGCCTTGCGCGGCCCGGTCGAGCAGGTCATCGGCCGCGCGGGCGATCTCGGCTTCGGTGGCCTGATCGCATCCGCGCTGGGCCAGCACGGACCGCGCATGCTGCCATACCAATTCGCCGAACGGTACCGGGTGGCTGCGCAAATGCGTCCAGGTCGCGGCCAGCCAGCCCTCGTCGTGATGGTTGCGCACCCAGATCCGCGACACGTCGTAGGGGTCGTAGTGCACCTCCCACTGGCCCTTCTTGGATTCCACCCCCGAGTGCTGGCGGCGGTAGGGGTTGAGTGCCTTAGCGTCGTAGCTGCGGTTGTTGACCCGGATCCCGTAGGAATTGATGCGCCGCCAGCACGACGGCAGTAACTCGATGTAGTCCTCGGCCGACAGCGGCACCGGAACATACCCGGCGACCTCGACCAAGGCGGCGTACTTTTCGTTGGGCGTCAACGCCTTGCCCGGGGTGACGGGGTCACGCAGGCCGTCGTGGGGCCGGTTTTGCCATACCGCGACGATCCACTCATCCAGCAGGGCTTGCAGCTCCACGATCGACCACACTGCGTCCTGTTCGGCGTTCTTGCCGCGCCGCTCGACGCTGGAGCCGACATACCCGGCGACATGCTGGGCGAACAAGGTGGCCACCGACTGCAGGGTCCGCTCGATCTTGGGTTTGTCGGTCGGCGTATCCGGGTGGGCGGGCTGCAGATTGATCCCCAACGTGCAACACGCCTGCCGGAAGGTTTGCGACAGATACGCCTTCCCGTGGTCGCACACTACGGTCTCCGGGGCGATCACCGGCCGGGCGGCCGCATCGGCCAACCGTTGATCCACGCCGGTCAAACAGCGATACGGCAGCACCGACCGCGACATCCGCAGCGCATCGGACCACTCCGGCCGCATCGGTTCTGGCGTCAACGCTCGGGCCAGCAGCAGCGCCGCGTCGACCGCTTTGGTCGTGGGCCGCAACACCGCGGCCGGAATCGAGCAGGTCGCGTCGTCAACCATGCCGGTCAGCTCGACCCGGTCCACCGTGCCGTCATCGAGGACCACCCGCACATCCAGGGGGGTCGAATCGATCTCGACCACCTCGCCGGGGCGCGCCACCGTCAGCGCACCGAACGGGCCGTCGGGCTGTTTGGACAACGAACGCCGGGTGCGCGCGGACCCGAACGTGTGCCGGCCCTCCGACAGCCTCTTCACCAGACGATAGAACGTCCGCTGAGACGGCATCGCCGGTGCGTCCTGGGCACCGTATTGAGCCACCAGCGATTTGGTCACCCGTCGCTGCAGGCGGCTCACCGTCCCGGTCGACACGTCGGTCTCGTCATCGATGGCCTGCCGCACTGCGGCCACCAGCCGCTCGTCGACGCGGCCGAACATCGCCCGCCGGGGAATGTGCCGGCGATCCACAACCCCCAGCAGGCCGTCTCGTTCGTAGGCATAGCGTTGCCGCTGCAACGTGTACAAGCTGATCTCGTGGCCAGCCGAGCGCAGCTCGGCGAGCTTGGCCAATTCGCGCTGCCGCAACGAACGCGACGCCGGATCGAACTCCGGCCGCGGCCGGCTACCCGCCTCGGAATCAACCCGTCGACCCGTCAACACCTCGATCAAGTGCCGTTCCCACCAGCGGGCCCGCTCGGCGGCAGCCTCGGGCACCCCGGCCAACGCTTCTTCGGAACACAAAGCCGGTCGCGATCCTGACACCAACTCCAACGCCGGGTCGCCCAGCAGCCGAGACAGCGGTACCACCGACTGCCCGCCGACCGCATCGGTCAGCCTGGCTGAACTGCCCGAAAGTGTGACAACCGTGAATACGCCGTCGGATAACCGGATTTCATCGCCCTCGCGGATGACACCCGACCGCATACCCGTCATCGTGACAACGCGGGCCCGACGATCGACTCCTCGGTCAAGACAGCCGCGGAAAGATCCACGCCCAGTCGCCGGTGCCACAACAGGTGAAACAGCACCGGCAACACCATGATCGCTTCACCGACCGGTCTCACCCCGGTCATCAGCGGCCGCGCCGAGTCGAACACCGCCTCCAACGCTGCGGCGACCGCCGGGCGGTACACCCGTGGATGCCGATACCCAGACAACCAGCGCAAATTCGCCGTCACGACCGGATCCGCAACGCCCGCTCGCCGATAGGCCCATCCCAGGGAACGGCACGCCTGCTCGGACCGGTCGAACAACTCAGCATCAGCATCCGATATTCGGTCATCGGCCCGCACGTCAAGAACCGTCGCCGTTCCGTCGGACAACCGCACGAAGTAATCAGGCACGTGGTGCCTGCCGTCACCCCAATGGAGCCGGAACGGCTGCGACGCAACACCAACCACCGCGGGATCGGCGTCCAGCGCGATCAAATGGTCACGCTCCGACCACGACTCGTACCCAACGTGCTCACGAGTCGTCGAAAACCACCACAGGCCTGGATAATTGCCCTGCCCGCGAAACGCTGGGAAACCACGCACGGGTGAGCAGTCCAACTCAAAGGCCACTGCGGCACACTCCGCCAGCGGCAAGCGCGAAGAACCCCCGGAGGAGTTGAATTCCACCTCAACGCCACCGTTGACCTGCGGCCATAGCGCCGCCGGCGCCACACTCACCTAAACAACGCTACCGGCGGTACCTCGGATAGATTGGCAAAGACACGCCGATACCGCAGATACGGTGGCAATACATCACATCGGATGTCAACGGACAGCGGGCGCGCCTATCCCCCGCTGTGCCGGTCCGTGGCTGGACGCCTCACTGTGGCCTGTTTTGTGCCTGGTTTCATCAGTTGATCAACCAGCGCGGCGGGGGCATGGAAATGCAGTTTGGTGCATCCCACCGGTTTGCGTAGTCGCGCTTCATGGCAGGCTTGGCGCTGCTCGTCACGCTAGGTTTCGTCACGTGACGCCACATGCCTGTGTGGCCCGCACGTGATCAGCTAGGCGCTGACTAGCGAGCTCTCGTCGTCGAGGTCGTCATCCCCGTCAGCAGCGGCACCACGCCGGCTGCGTCGAGCAGCGGGCCACAGAGGCTCGTAGAGCCGCAGGGCCTGCTCCACGAGCGCAGACCGCGACGGTGCCTGCCACTCCTCGATCAGGTTCTCGAGGATCGCGGCATCGGCGGGGTTGAGGCCGGTGAGGGGAACACGGCCGGGCGGTTCAGAGTGCCGGCGGCGACGCACCGGGGCCGCGGGCTGGCGGGAGAACAGCCCTCCCCCAGCCGCTGCGGCCTCCGGCTGCTTCCAGAAGGTCGACAACTCCTCCTGGCTGTGCTCGATGGCGTCGAGCACGACCTCGGCGTACTTCCGGGCTGTGATGGGGTCGCGGGCCTTCTCGCGGCTGGTGAACCTCCGGAGTGCCTTGTAGACCTCGGGGGCGACTTCGGCGGTCGGGGTGCTGCCGGTGGCGCGCCGGCGGCGTGGGCGCTGCACTCCCCCGGTGGTTGCTGCGGGCGCCACAGGCGCCGACGGTGCCGCCTCAGTCGGGGTGGACGGCGTGGGGGCGGCTTCAGCCGGCTTGTTTGCGGCGGCCGGCTTGGCCGCGGCGGTTGGGACGGGGATCTTCGGCAGGAGGTCGTCGAGATCACCGTCGAGCTGTGAGCTGAAGACGCCCTTCATCTTGCTGGCCATGATGTGTCACTCCCTCTTTCAGCTCGCGTTGGCAGCAAGCGTGGCTTGGACGCGGAGCAGGATCTCCCGCGTCAGGTTCTGGTAGTCGTTCGCGACGGCGATCGGGTCGGCGGCGTGCAGTCGCGGAATGTCCTCGCTGCGGCCTTCCCGGAGGGCCTCCAGAAGCTCGGATTTGTCCTTGTCGGCTTGCGCGACAAGTTCCTCGGCTGCCATGTGTCGGTGTCGTTCGGCCAGGGCTGGGCCGGGTGCGTGGCGGATCGCGGCGGTAAAGGGTTCGACGTCGGACCCGTCGAGCATCTCGCTGATCTGCTTGGTGATCACGCTGTTGCGGGCCGTCGCCCGCGGGTTGACCTGGAAAAGCGCGACGCCGAGCAGGGAGATCTGGGAGCCGCGGGACTTAGCGCGAGCGTACGAGGTGGCGAGGCGCTGCACGCCCTTGATGGATGCCATGTCCTCCCGGGTCGGGACGACCAGGTAGGTGCAAACCTGCAGTAGCGCTAGGAGCAGCATGATGTTGCCGTGGCCGGAGTCGACGATCACGATGTCGTAGCGCTCGCGTTCGCACAGGTCCTGCAGGGCGAGGCGGAGGTTCTCGGCGACGTCGATGCCGGCGTCGGCGGTCAAGTCCTCCTGGGATGACACCAGGGCCAGGCTGGCGCCCCCCATGACGATGTCGAGATTAGGGCGCGCGTTGCGGTAAGGCTCGAGTTTCGCGCCGTATTGCAGCGCTGAGGCGAGGTTTCGACCCTTGTCCCAGGCATCTTCGGGGACGCCGACGTTCTCGACGCTGAGATCGCCTTGCTGGTCAGCGTCGACGAGCAGGACGCGACGGCCACGGCGGGCAATGGAGATCCCCACGTTGGCCACTATCGAGGACTTTCCGACGCCACCCTTCTGGCTGCCGATGAGGATCGTGGGGGGCAGAAGCGACTCTGTCATGTCGGCAATCGTAACGGCCGCAACCCTTTGTCTCGGGCCTTGTCATCGGCGTGTCGCGTGGTTTGTCCTCGCGCTGTGTATGCCGCGTGGCGTCGTGTGTGCCATTCCGGCTGACGTCGCGTCTGCTACCGCGGCTGCTCGTGCGGCGCGTCCTACCCGGTGCCTTACGTGTTCCCTCCCCCGTCTCCTGCCGCTACCCATGCCTGCTGGCGCGCCGCGTGGCCTCTTGCATGGCCGTGTTTGTTGCCCTGCGGTTGGCGCGCCTCGTGCCACCTCGTTATCCCCCACCCCTGTCGTCCCGTGCGTTCGTCCGCTTGTAGTCGTGGCGTGCCACCCGGTGTGCTTTCCGTCTGGCCATGCGGGGTCACCTGCGGCGTCCCGACCGCCTGCCGTGCTGCTGTGCCTCGCGTACTTGCTCGCGGCTGCTGTCGCCTGTTTGCTGCCGTCCTGCCTACCGCGCTGCCATGCGTGTGCGCTCGCACTCCTTCTGTCGCTGCGCCTGTAGTGTTGTCATGCGCTTGTCCATGCGCTTGGTCATGCGCTTGGCGTAGCCCGTCACCTGGGGTGTTTGCAATAGCGGGTCTTTGCGTTTGGCGTACCGCGTTCTCATGCGCGATACATGGCCCCTGCGGCATGGTCGCGCCATGTGTATTGACTCGGGTGTTCCGTGAGGCTTTGCCGGACGTCTTGGTTAGCCCTGTTCGCGCCGCTTGTAGTTCCGCAGGGGCAGGCGCGTTACCCAGCTGGTGGCCACTGGTCTGGTCCGCCGTGGGCCCTTCCCAGTGGTCCGCCGGTTGCCGCATGTCGTTACCCCTGGTCTATAGGCCTTTACCAGCACTTTCTCGACTTCCAGGGTAGGGGATAGTGGATAGCTGTGGGCACCGCTGCGGTGACCCGGCGTGGCGTGTCGCGTCGTGTACTCACTGGGTGGACTCTGCGATCCGCCGACGTGTCCGTGGTGCCAGGCAATCTGGACTGCGACCCCAAATTCGCCTCGCCGGCTCGCATCGCTGGTGACCCTGTCCCTGCCGCGATCTGGCCCTCTTTCAGTGCTTCCGTTTCTGGGTTTCCGATCTCTGGATTGGGGCGTCTTTATGGCCGAAGCGACGTAGCGGCACCGCCCCGGCATCAGCCCTTCGTCGTCCTCGACTGCCGCGCCTCATTGATGCAATTAGGCGCGCTTGAGATGCCGGGGCTCCGCCGCCCTGACCGCACTGTGCACGTTTGGTTCACCGGCTAGCCGCTCACGCATTAACCGTTTTCGGGGCACTCTCTGCGCGCGTTTGCGGGTCCACACCTGCCTGATAGGTGCCGCTGATTTCACGTCGAGTAGGCGCTTATCGACGCAACCGTGTTCAGGGGTTGGTGATCATCTACTGCGGAAGTTTCACTGTGGTACCGGCCCGAGTCGAGTGCCTTGATAGTGGCGGTATCGATTGGGTTACAGGGGTTGCTTTGCGCTCTGTTTGCTGTCCACACGGGGCATGGTGTGGGCGCTGATCGGGGTTGCCTGGCCGTGGTCAGCGTGTCTAGTGCGTTGGTCGGGATCTTTGGTCAGTGCACGGTTTCGGCTCCCGGGATGGCAGTCGCGGCGGATGAGTGCATCGGTACTGACTGCTGCTGACGTTGTGCCGCGCGGGTTGGCTTGGTGGCCAATCACGTTGGCGTAACGCTGACTTGACCTGTCCCGGCTTGCCTGACGCGGGCCCTCGGGTGCTGGCCGGGCGGGTGGGCTCTGCCGGCTCCCTCGGGTTCGTTTCTCGGTGGGGTAGGTGGCATCCCGTGGGCCGGTTTTAGATCTGGGGTCTTCGAGGGGGCCTGGCACGCTTCCGTCCCTTCTCGCGCGCTGACCTGGGCTTTTACCCGGCCGCCCGAAGCCTCGGTGACGGCCGACGTCGTTTTTGCGGCCTGTGTGGCTCTGTGACGCGTCGAGTGGCCTGCGCGGTGTCGTCTATCTAGCTGAGACTGTTTCGGAGCTTGGCGGCACGCCTGACGGGTTTCTGCAGGCCACAGTGGGTGCCACCGCCGTACGCGCCGCGCGGTCAGCCCCAGTTGCTGAGGCCAGGCAGGCGCAAGGTCGGGCGGGGTTGGAGTTTTCCGCTGACGAGGTTGTCGGCGAGTTGGCGGGACTCGTCTTCGCCGGGGGCCAGGGCGCACCAACCGGAGATGACCGTGTTGTTGGCGCTGACACCGTTCCATCGGCCGAAGAGGTAGTTCTCGTGGGTTGGCAGCCACAAGAAGACGCCTTGACGGGTTCGGGTCACGGGTACGGGTGGGCGGTACCAGCCGATGAGGACTTCGTTGTTCCACATCTGTAGTTCTCCGCGCCAGCCCGAGTCGAGCAGGATGCGATCGCCGGCTTGCAGGATGGCGACAGTGTGGGTGTCGATGCTGTTGGCGGGGCCTTGTGCGCCTTGCCAGCTGGCCCACCACTGGCCGTTGAGGTCGACGGGGCGGGGGACTGTGCCGGCTAGTTCCGGCAGTGGCATGTCAAGGGCGGTCGCGATAGCCGTGGCCGCGGCCAGGGTCAGTTCTTCGGTGCCGGATTCGTAGCGTTGGTACTGATCGATCTCGAGGCCGGCGGTGGTGGCGACGGTCAGTTGGGTGAGGCCGATGCGGCGCCGGCGGTTCTGGATCGCTTCGGCGACCGCGCTGGCGGGGGCGGCCGTGGTGGTTGTCGGTATGGCGTCCGTTTGGCCTGCCAGTTCTGAAAGTGGCAGGTCGAGGGCTTCAGCGAGGGCCCGCGCGGTGCTCAGTGAGGGTTCGCGTTCGCCTCGTTCGAAGCGCTGGTACTGGCGCAGCAGTAGTCCCGCTGCCTCGGAGACCTTGGCCTGGGTCAGGTCGAGTTCGAGGCGGCGGGCCCGGATGATCTCGGATCCTGCCCATCCGGTGGGGCTCATGTGAGTGCGTTAATGGTCGAGGTCCAGTCGTAAAGGCGCTCGTCGAGGCTGCGCACGGCGGGCGTGCCCTCCCAGGGGCGTAATTCGGTTCTGACGGCTTTGATGCGTGCCATTGCTGTGGCGTACCAGGTCAGTGCGAGTTCATCAAGGGCGCAGACCAACATGTAGCAGGCCTTCTCGGGTTCTTTGAGGACGGCGGCGGCGGCGCCGAGATCTGCGTAGGTGATGGCGCGTTGTTTGTGTGCGGTGGCCGGCAGCTCGGTCAGGACGCGTTCGAGGGTGAGGCGGGCCTCGTTGCTGTGGCCGGCGGCCAGTAGCGCGTTGCCTTTGAAGCCGTTGAGTTGAGCGGGGGAGAACCAGTCCAGCCAGTCCGGGGTTGGGGCTGTGGGGTCGAAGGTTTCCTCGGCTCGGCGGATGAGTTGTAGTGCGCGGGTGGTGTTTCCCAGCCTGGTTTCGACTTCAGCGTCTACCGCATCGATCCAGGCGCCCAGGACTACGGGTGTCTCTGCTCGTTTGGCGAATGCTCGGGCGGCGCGGACGTGGTCTCGGGCCTCGTCGGCGCGGTTGGGGTCGTCGGAGGCGGCGGGGCCGAGGGCCATGTGGCCGAGGACGGCGGCGCCAAGGGCGTCGTTGGTGGCCTCTTGGGCGCATTCGAGTGCCCAGATGAAGTGGGTGTGAGCCTCTTCGGGGTCGTGGCGGTCGAATAGGGCGATGCGTCCGGAGATGAGGCAGGCCTCGGCGACGGAGTCGGCCAGGGCGGTGCGCGTTGTGGGGGAGACGGCGTCGAGTATGTCGAGGCCGAGCTGGCTGTGGTTGTTGGCTGCGTGTTGCAGGGGGTTGACCGGCAGTACGCCGTAGAGGCGGCGGTAGCACGCAGTGAGCTGGGCGTAGTCGTCGGCGACGGAGTCCGGTAGGTCGTGGTGGATCCGGCGTGAGGCATTGAGGCGTAGTGGCCGGCGGGCCTTGACCGGGTTGTCGGGGTTGGTGGTCTTTCTGGGGGTGAAGCCGAGCTCGGTGAGGGGGCGACCGAATAGTTCTTCCAGGGCTTTGATGTGGGGGGAGTGCGGCCACGGCGGGTCGGTTGATTCCCAGCGGCTGACGGTTCGGGTGGTGACGGTGAGTTGGTAGCCGAGTTTTTCTGCTGTGGCGTTCAGTGCTTTGACGAAGGCTGTCTGCGAGCCGAGGCCGATACTTTCCCGGGCCGCGCGCAGTCGGACGTTGCCGTCGGCTGATGCGGTCATAACTTTGAGGATACCCGGGCAGGTTTGTCCGGTTGTGGCGTCTAGCAGGACATATATGCAGGTATTTGTCGGCGATTCGCCGACGATCAGTTGGGCTTTGTCTGGTGCCGTGCGCTTGATTACGTCCGCCGCGTAGACCGCAGTGGCGTCTACTTTGGCGCAATGCCCTTCAAATGGTTGACGGGGGACCGTCCAGTCGTTACTGTCAGCGTTCAGACGGACGTATTCGTGAACCTGGCCCCCCAAAGCCGCTGGGTTCCTGAACTTTCCGGGAGGTGAAAACCACCAGTCCCAGACCGGCCACGAAAGTTGGCAGGCGACCTGGACTGGGCCCGTGAAATCGACAGGCCCCCGGCGAAGGGGGGTTCACCGGGGGCCTGTACGAACCGCTTTCTCCGATCGAGTGCCACCTCGACCGGACTTCCCTAAGGAGGGAATCGTGTCTTTGCCAGACAAATCCGATCGTATCGCAACATCGCAGTCCAACACGGTAGGCAGGTCCACCAGCGCATCCAGGTCCAACGTCCACAAGCTGCCGACGGCCCAGACCGTACGCCCCAACGTCCTTCTGGTCGGCAACTGGATCGTCCTGCGTGATGTGCCCGAGAAGTTCGAGCACCTGCCCGGTCGAACGGCCACCGATCTCTTCGACACTCTGCGTGAACTCTCGGTCAACGTCCGCGACACGCTCGACGGCGGCATCGCCCTCGACGTGCGGATCGCCCCGCAGACCGTCATTGAACTCATCGACACCTACCGGCTCACCGCGACGCCGCGTGTCTTGGCCGCCTTGGCTGAGAAGGCCCGCAACAGCTGGCAGGAACAAGCCCTGTGCCATCAGTCTGACCCCGAGATGTTCTTCCCTGAAAAGGGTGGTGCCACCAGCGCAGCCAAGCGGATCTGCCGGGCATGCCCGGTTCGCCAGGAATGCCTCAACCACGCCCTGGACAACGACGAGCGCTTCGGTATCTGGGGCGGGCTCTCGGAGCGGGAACGTCGCAAGCTCCGGCCGGGCCACACCGTCGACGCCGCCCCGGCGCAGCTGCCTGTGAGGCGAGTCGGATGAGCGCCCCCACCGTCGAGCCGCCCGTTCAGCCGGCCGGCGAACAGCACTACAGCGATCTGGTCCAGATCCTGGCCGGGGCCGCGATCATCGCAACGAACTTCTGGGACCGTGAGGACTTCGACATCTACGAATGTGTGAAGCGCTCCTGGTCGGTGCGCGGACGGGCCGTGGCCTTTGCCACCGTGGTCCGCGCGACCCGGAAGGTCCTGCCTGGGGGAGACCTCTACGCCTATAACGACGCCCCTGGCCGCACTGCGAAGGAGATCTCGGCGGTGTTCGCCCGAGCCACAGCGCGCGAGCTGGGTGAGTCGCAGCAGCTGCCGCGCGCCATGAGTGCGTCGTTCACCGGGGGAGGGGACCGGTGAACGGCTCAGGTACGGGACGCCGCCGGATGGGGGAGTCTTCGGCGGCGATCCCGTGCCCCCAACCTCGATCGATTGCTTCGGCCGCATCCCGGCTCGGGGCGCCTGACAGCCATGTGCGCGGGTCCCGTGTCGACGGGACCCAGATGCGTGAGCACCTGTTGGCGGCACTTGCCGCCGATGGCGCGGTGCTGAGCACCAACGCGCTGGCGCAGTTGGCTCCGTGGCATGTCCACAGCGTTCGTTCCGGCTGCGCGTCTTGCCATCCCGAGGGGCAGGCCACACCGTGGAACGTCCTGGAGTGCCACGGCAGTTGGCACGTCATCGAGCGGCCCCGTACTGGCCACGACATCCACCCGCACCTGCAGCGCCTGGTTGCGGACGGGCTAGTTGAGCGATCTCGCCCGGCCGGGGATCGCAGGGTGTACTGGGCCGCCACTGTGGGCGCCGGCGCCGGTGGGCCATCTGGCGGCGTCTTGCTGAAGCGGGTGGCGTCATGACCGGGCGTGTCGTTCGGCGAGCTGAGTCTGTCGGGGGTGCCTTCTACGATCAGGGCGCGCGGGCGGTGACCAGGGGGGTTGCGGACCCGGTGCGCCGGGCTTGCCACGGCTCGGCTGCGAGTCGCGGGGGGGTCGACATGTTCGCTTTTGTTTGGCGGTTGCGTTCTGTGCCTGCAGCTTTGGTCTGCGGTGTGTCCGTTCGGCAGGTGTGCGGTGTTTAGCGGGTTCGGCGCCGGTGTCGATTTGGATGCTGCCGCGGTCTCCGACGGGCAACGGTGTTCGTGCTGCGCGCATCTCAGTGTCGACGGTGCCGTGTTGTGCATGCGGTGTGCGACGGCCTATCCCGATCTGGTCTGGGACGTGGCATGAGCGGCGTCGGGATTTTCGTGGAGCTGGCCTTGCCGGGCCGGGTCGTGGTGCGCATGAGTCGTGGGGGTAGCGGCTTCGCTGGGCGCGGTGTGTTTGTTGGTCGTCGAGGGGGCGCTGATCGGGGCGCCTACGTCGCGGGGGGGAGTTGTCCCGCACTGTCCGGCCGCTACGACGGAGCCCCTGCACGGGCCCGTCACGAGGGGTGCGGCCGGGCAGTGCGGGATAGCTCGGCGGTTCATTTGTGTGCGGTGCGTGAGCCATGACTGCCTCCTTGCACCTGCCCCTCCTTCTGCATAGGCATCGCGGGACGCTGTCGGCTGTTCTGAGTGGGGATCGCCGGTACCGCTACCGGTTGGGTCGTCGGTGGGATTGCGAGCTGCCCACGCTCGGTGTGGTGATGCTCAATCCGTCGACTGCCGACGAGCACGGTGACGATGCCACGATCCGTCGTGTGGTCGGCTTCGCGCGGCAAAATGGTTATGGCGGTATCGATGTCGGCAATCTTTATGGGCTGCGATCACGTGATCCGAAGGAGTTGTGGCGGCACGCCGATCCGGTCGGTCCGGACAACGATGCGCACCTGGAGCAGTTGAGCAGGTCACATGATCTGGTGCTGTTGGCCTGGGGTGCCAGTGCTCGGCAGGACCGGGCTGCTCACGTCATGCAGTTGTTGCGGCGAAGTTCTCGCAAGCACGGTGGAGCAGTGGCCGTTCTGGGGTGGACTCAGGGCGGGCAGCCGCGGCATCCGCTGTTCGTTCCGAATCACACCATGCTGGAGTGCTTGACGTTTACCTCCAGTGGTGATCTTCACCAGGACGAGGATCCGCGGTGGTCGCGACTGATGGCGGTGGCAGCGTGAACGAGGATGTCGCTGGCGCGGTGTATGCGCGTGATCAGATGCTGCAGATCGCTGGCGCGGATGATCTGGACTCGGACGTGAAGCTGTTTTCCTTGTGCCTGTTGGCGTTCTTGGCTGGTCAGCGCCGGGACGGTCACGACCGCGGGGATTGGGCCGCTGCGGTGGGGGAGATGTTGTCTCGTCATGGGGTTGATCGCTCGGCTCGTGACTCTGTGAGCTTGTGTCGCAGCATCATTGCCAAGGACATCCCTCACTACGAGGTTCCAGCCCTGGGGGCCGAGCGACTTCGTTGCCCAGTGCCGAGGGGGTCTGGCCGGCGTGCTGGTGATCCGTGCGGTAAGGCGACGGTCGGTGCGCACTTCATCGACTACGACCCGGTGACTGGTGAGGGGACATGGCTTGCCTACTGTCGCGGCCATTCCGATCCTGCTCGACATGAGCAGCGGCGGCTTCGTTACCGGGCATGGGTGGACAACGGTCGCCCCAGTCCGCCGCCGAACACCGGCGGGCTGCTGCCTCGGTACTTCCAGGCTGACTGGACCGCTCTTTATCGGTGGGCTGACCCTGATCGCAGGCCGGCGCCGCAGTGGTGTCCTCCTGGCCCGCCACGGCCTCACCTGACCGTGATTCCCGGTGGCCTGGCGCGTAGTGCGCCGTGCGTGGGAACGCATCTTGGTGGGGCAACAGGCCGGGTGCGGCGGCGCTCGGTGGGTCGTGGCCGGGGCGGCGTCCCGGTGCCGCGGCTCGTTTCCGCGCCGGACAGTACGGCGTTTTGACTATCCATGTGTGACAACAGAATTCACGTTACTGACGAGGGGAGGGGATGCCCGCCGAATCGTGTGGTTCGCCGCGGCTAGATGGCGGGCCCATAACTAGATAGCGGGGCAATGAGACAGGGATGGTCCCCCCGTGTGGGGGGGAGTCAGCAAATCTCCTTGCGACACCGGAGCGAGCACTCCGGCCCATGAGATGGAACTTGAACTTCCGATCTCAGCGCCCCTTCCTTAACTGAAGGGACTTCCACCGTGCAGGGTAGGCAGTTCCAGGGTAGCTCATACCCTGAAACAAGTTCAAGCACTCAATGCAGTGCACCCCACCGTGTTTTCGTGTCTGCGCACGATCACGGTTTGCCGTCCGCGCTACCGTCGCGTCAGCAAACCGCACATGCGCTTGGTCATGTGCTTGGTCATGCGCTTAGCTCTGGGCGCGGGCGCCTCTCGCCGAGCATCACCCGTCCCGGCGGGCGGTGAGCCATGCCTACCGCAACGCTGTTCGACACCCCCACTGATCGCCACCGGCCAGCCCGACGCGGGCCACGCACTGCGATCGCCGGCGCTCGTCCACGAGTGCGCTTCGCTGACGCCTCACGGGTGCGTCAGCGCGTCGAAAGCCACGCCGAGTCACTGAGTCTGCAGGGGGCTCCCCAACACGTTCTGGGGGCCGTTCTGCGGCTGCTGTGCGGCTGGTCGCGGATCGCTGACGACACCGTACGGCTCTCCCAGATCGTCGAGGAGGTCGTCAGCGCCGGCGGCCGCCGCTACGACCTGAAAACCGTTGGGCGCGCATTGAGTCGGCTCGTCGAAGCCGGACTCATCACCTACATGCCCGCGTGCGGCCGCGGAGCTCGCGCCAGCATCGCCATCGACGGCCAGTTCACCGCCGACATCGAGGTCCTCAAGCGCGGCAGCGATGGGCGCGTCGTCGCCGAATCCGTCACCTTTTCTGGACCCGATACCTCTTATAGGCCAAACAACTACCTCCCTACCCTCCTACGCAGACCCGGCAGCGACGACCGCCAGCGACCGACTGAGGTCGATGTTCATCCCGCCGAGGTGAAACTGATCCTGGACCGCCTGCCCGCAGTCTTCGCCGAGCTGCCGACCCGGTTGCGCTGGAAGCTGGGCAGGGAGATCCGCACACGCCTAGCGGCTGGGTTCGAGCCGGAGCAGATTCTGGCCGTCCTGGCCGCACCGTTACCTGCCGAGGTGCAACGGCCATGGAGGTTGGCGCTGTGGCGTCTGCGCACCAACATGCCCGGATCAGGTCCACGTTTAGCCCCGCTGCAGCGGCAGTGGGATCAGCAGGAGATCTCCACCGCCCGCACGGCTGCCTGCGATGCCACCGATCGCTGGTACGGCGAGGTCACCGGCACAACGACGGCCCCGATGCGGGCACGGCTCCTGGCTGCCCTGAAGGCGCGCCTTCGTACGGACGTCAGCGATGAGCGCCACGCGCTGGCCCACGTTGGCCGGATGGCCTCCCGGGAGTTCCCCGGCACAGACCTGGCCGGCTCATTGCGGCGCTGGCTGGACCGCTGGACCCCGACGGCCACCGAAGCCGAGCCCGAGGTTGGTGGGCACCACGACGGCGCCCAGCACGACTCGACCTGCGTGTCGTGCCTGGAGAACCCAGGTGTGGTGCGTGACGAGCTGCCACTGAAGTCGGTGGTGTGCGAGCACTGCTGGGCCGCGCTGGCTGCCCCTGAGCTCGTGCTGGGCAGCAACGACGGTGAGGAGCAGTAGATGACTGCGATCCACGAACGCAACCGCCCCGCGCCCGAATCAGACGCCGGCGACGCTACGCTGCGCCAGCCGCCCCAGGATCTGCACGCCGAGCAGTCGGTGCTCGGGGGGATGCTACTGAGCAAGGACGCCATCGCTGACGTGCTGGAGCGGCTGCGGCCTGATGACTTCTACCGCCCGGTCCACCAGAACATCTTCGATGCCATCCTGGACCTTTACGGTCGCGGTGAGCCTGCTGACGCGGTCACGGTGGCCGCTGAGCTCGATCGTCGCAACCTGCTGCGCCGGGTAGGTGGTGCCCCGTACCTACACACTCTGATCTCGATAGTGCCGACGGCGGCCAACGCCGGCTACTACGCGGGGATCGTCGCGGAGAAGGCGATCTTGCGGCGGCTGGTCCAGGCAGGCACCCGCGTGGTGCAGTACGGGTATGCCGGCGCTGAAGGCGCCGAGGTCGCCGACGTTGTCGACCGCGCCCAAGCCGAAATCTATGACGTGACAAACCATGTCAACTCCGAAGACACCGTGGCGCTATATGACCTGCTGCAGCCGACTATGGACGAAATCGACGCTATTGCCAGCGGGGGTGGACTGGCGCGCGGAGTGCCGACTGGTTTCACCGACATCGATCACATCACCAACGGGCTGCACCCGGGCCAAATGATCGTCGTGGCGGCCCGGCCTGGTGTGGGCAAGGCCTTGGCGCTCGAGACGCCCCTGCCTACACCGACCGGGTGGACCACGATGGGCGATGTACAGGTCGGCCAGGAACTCCTGGGCGCCGACGGCCGCCCCACTCGGGTGGTGGCCGTGACCGAGGTGATGGTCGGTCGTCCGTGCTTCGACGTCGAATTCCGCGACGGCACGACGATCACCGCTGACGCGCTACATCAATGGCCCACCACGCACGGAATTGTGCACACTGAGCAGCTGCGTGAGGGCGCCGTCATGGTGCAGGCCCGCGCTGTTGAGCTCGCCGCCGCAGCCGAGGTGCCCGAGGCGGGTGACGTCGCCCGCTGGATAACCGGCGCCGATACGCCGTCAATTCCCGAGGATGCTCTTCGCCGATATTTACGGGGATCGTTGGCGCAGCGGCGCGCGCTGGTGCGCGCTGTGGATGCTGAGCTACGGCGGCAGCTGGCGGGCTCTGGTCGCATCGGGGTGGGGGAGTGGCCACGGTGGCGCGACCAGACCTGTCGGGAAGCGTTTTTCGAGGTGCGGCGCACTCTGGGCTGGGTCCCTGGGGATGGTGGCGGTGCGGCCGGCGCGCGGGTGGGGCGGGCGCACGTAGTGGCAGGTGTGCGGCCGCGCCCGTCGGTGCCGGTGCGTTGCGTTCAGGTCGACAACTCTGATCACCTGTATCTGGCCGGGGTAGGGATGGTCCCGACCCACAACTCCACTCTGGGACTGGATTTCCTTCGGTCCTGTTCGATCCGGCACGGGCAGTCCAGCGTGATGTTCTCCTTGGAGATGAGCAAGTCCGAAATTGTGATGCGCCTGCTGTCAGCCGAGGCCAAGATCAAGTTGGCCGACCTTCGGTCCGGCCGGCTCTCCGATGAGAACTGGGCCGCGTTGGCCAGGTGCATGGGGCGGATCAGTGATGCGCCGTTGTATATCGATGATTCCCCGAACCTGACGATGATGGAGATCAGAGCCAAAGCGCGTCGGCTGGCGCAACGCCAGAACCTGAAACTCATCGTGATCGACTACCTGCAATTAATGACATCTGGCAAACGATTTGAATCTCGACAACAGGAAGTTTCCGAGCTTTCGCGAAATATCAAACTATTGGCAAAAGAATTAGAGGTTCCGGTGGTCGCGCTGAGTCAGCTGAACCGGGGCCCGGAGCAACGAACAGATAAGCGCCCCATACTATCTGACCTACGTGAGAGCGGAAGTATCGAACAAGATAGCGATATGGTGATGTTGCTACACCGCCCTGACCTTGTCGATTTCAACGACCCTCGAAGCGGCGAAATAGAAGTGCATCTAGCGAAACATCGCAATGGTCCGACACGTAAATTTAACCTTGCCGCGCAGCTACATTTCAGTCGCATAGTCGACATGGCCCCCGAGCATCAGCAGCATCATGTAGGTTCTCAATTTTGACTGTGCTTTCTCACGACTGACTGCACCAACACTGCACTTGTGCAGCGAACTTGAGAAACGTCGGACGGAAGCTGCGGCCAGCAGAGCCGTCATCAGTTTGTCGTCTGTCGCGGGCTGCTGCTTCTTCGTTGTTTCATGAGACACTGCATCGGTGCGTTTGCCAGTAAGTAAGACGGTGGTGCTCGCCTCGTTGGTAGCTATCGCCGCGGCGACTTGGATCGGGGTCGATCTCACACGATCGTCGCGTATCGACCTCTCGTCGCTGCGTGAAGGAACGCGCCACGTTGTGAAAATTCTGAAGACAGCCGAGTGGTTCGCGAACACCGGAATACCGTTGATGGCAACGCTAGTTGGTCTCATGGTCGCGTTCCTCTTTCTCCGGCAACAGCTACGCAGTGATCGCGAGCTCCGCCGCGCCGATCATAGGCGAGACGCAGCGGGCGAGTTGGGTGAGGTACTCATCAAATCTGGAACTCAGTTGGCCAAAAGCCAACCTTTCGACGCCTTTTGGCTTTCCGCACATTGGCCACAATACGAGGTAATCAACGATGTGATACGAGTTGCTGCACCCATCTTGCCGCCCGGGAGTATTGGCAGTGTTCGTGCCTTGGTCGACCTAGTAGCGGAGATTTGGGCCCTTGCGCACATTGGCAGTGTCTTCAACTCGCGAAATGGCAGGGAATTGGTTCAGTCGGTACTTGGGGCCCACCCGACGACGCTCATCGTGCTAGGTGAGCGCTTGCTGGCTTGGAGTGGTGAAGGCCCTATGCCACCGCTTAACACCCTCACCGCCGAGATATCTGGTTCTCCTTCTCTAACAGCCAGCGCTAATGTCCTCCGTTCTCTTACAAAGGTCTTCGGCGAGGCGTCCGCAGCCGCCAACGAATATGAGCGGCGCCAATTGGCGTCGTCTGCGCGCGAGACTGCTGTGTTAGCCACTGCCCTGCTTGTGGGTGAAGATGCGAGCCGGAATCGAGTGAACGTCTTTCGCTTATTAGACGACGGCACTGAGATGGCGCCGGAGATTTCCTACGGCCGTGGAATGCCGTCACAACGAATCCCCCGCGGTGGCGACAAATTTTTTGATTTAGCGAATGCTGGGAGCATGTACTTCGTGAATAACATCGATGAGTTACACACGCCTGAGGGTGTGACAGCGGGATACGAGACCTTTTTCGCATACCCTGTATCGAGCAGTCAGGGTCGCACCTACGGCGTCTTAGTGGTCGAAAGCTTGAAGAGCGGTGACCTCACTTTGCGTCGAGACGCTCCAATTATGGGGCTTTTGGCCCGGCTCATCGGAGCGACCTACGAAATCTCCCTCCCAGAGGTCGACGATCCACAACAACCAGTTTGAGACTATTTGCCAGATACCGCCTCACCGGCTCCAAACATTGTGCTTCCCGTCTGCGACGTGACCAACGGGTGAGGCCACATCATCCCGGCTGTGTCGGCCGAGCCGATTGCAGGGAATGCAGCGGTTCGTGAGACAAACCCCGATTCTGGCGGCGTGAGACAAATCGAATAGTCGCAGTTCAGACATGTAACCAAGTGCAACCCAGTGGGAGAACCTACACATCAGCAGAGGCGGCAAATTCGCAGGAATCGTAGCGGAATCTCACGAGTGCTGGCCGAGTGATAGTGGAACCACCAGGCTCGTGAGACAAGCGGTTGTTCAGCCCCAAGGAGCGTCAGCGACCATGGGCGCCCCAAAGAGCCAAGAGCCGGTATCGGAGATGTCGGGCGTAGGACTTTATGCGAGTCCGTTTGGCCGGCGTGAAAGTTCGACGATCTGCCCGCTGATCGCCCAGCTCGTGCCGGTCGATTCCGGTGCTGCAGTTAGGAGCTCGCCAGCGGTACACCAGTCGTCGGCGGGATTCCACTGCACAGCGGCACCCCGCAGAAAGACCAGTCGAGGTACGGCACCGAGCACCGACCATCGACGGTCGAGTAGCAGGGTCTCGATCTCTGCGGGATCGGCAGGGATAACTTTTGCTAGGCGTGCCGCGACCTCGCCTGAGCTCGAACGGTCAGTGTGGGCTTGGAAAGCGCAGACGACGCCGTCGATGATTTGTTTCACCAGTTCAGTATTCGGCCCGGGTGAGTGGACATGAGGTGGCCGGATTTGCGTTTTGACGGCGAAGGGGGTTCCCGCCGCGAGAGTTGGTTCTGGCTGTCCGCTGCGGCGGCGGGCGAGCGCCAGCCAGACCTGAGCCGGAATTTTATCGCGACGGAATTCGCCGAGGTCGGTCCAATCAAACGACGCCACCGTGCGGCCCTGATCCCAGTCGGCGAATCCGCCATCGCGGGGTGCGAGTGAGTAGCGGTAACCGACTCGATACGCCTCCCCGTTAGGTGCCGCAGGTATATCAAGTCCGTGTTCGAAGCGGATCCCGTTGCGGCCAGGTTGCATGAACGAGTAGTGGAGGTTGCAGAGCGCAAGGTTCTCGATATCCATGCGCGGTGGTTTGTCGCCGTAGAACGTGGCGTGTACGACTTCGTCGGGAGACGGGTCTAGCTGCGCGCATCGAGCTGTAATGGTTTTACGCAACAGCTTTTGCCACTCGGGCTCGTTCTCGAAGTGGATGTAATCATCGGCCCAGGCTGTAACGACTGAGCTGCCCGGCTCCGGCGGAGGTGCGAGATAGCGGGCGTCGGTATTCCTCCTGGTGCCTTCTGATGCTGTGTCTGACACCGAAGTGAGTCTACGGAGCGGATGGGCACTGCACCGCCGGCATGGCTTGGTTACCAGGTGAGGTGGGCCATCCAGTGAAGAAATGCGGCGGTTTAGACAAACCCAGGTGCAGTGGTCGTGGGACAAGCTGAAAGGGACCAAGTCATAGAGGTTGGGGCGCAGCCGAGCCTGAGAACCTGCATCGTTGTTGTGCCAGCCAGATTCGGGGGGCAGTGTAGTGCAGTATGACGCCGACTGAGCGGCTATTGACGATCCTTCGCCACCTGAAGGAGGCAGGCGAAAGCGGCGCGGTCGATGCAGGCACCAGTGCGGTGATTCAGGAGGCGATGGATGGTGTATATCGGGGGCGGTCGGGTAAACGCAAGTGGCGCCGCGACATCCAAGCTCTCCGCGACCGCAGTCTCATCCAAACCGACCTGCCTCCGAACAGGAAAGGCATTCGACTGGCGGGACCCCGCAAACCCGAGCGACTCCACCTCACCTGGCAGGAACACGATGCAATCAAACGAGCGCGGGAAATGCTTCGCGTCGGAATCTCCGAAGCGTCCCCGCTGGGTGAGCAGATGGGCGGTGATTACAGAGAGGTCGATGACGTGACCCGCATTCTTCGCTTCCTGGAGGAGAGCGAAGACGAAGTTTCACTCGCTCAACTGGCCCAATGGTTACATGTCCCGGAACAGCGGGCGTTTGAATTAGTTGATGTCCTTGCCGCCGACGGTGTGTTCGCTGAAGGCCTGGTGGCGACCGTCGAGTTCGGGTACGACGACGAGGAACAGGAGGACCCGCGTCCATGTACCGTCTGGGTTCTCCGTGGCCGCAACCGACGTAGTAGTCCCACCCGGGCACGCGGAATGGACGAACTGGGCTTCTTCCCGTACTCGTCGGCCGAGACCAACGACAGAATTGACCTCATCAACCGGGCCCTTACCAGCGGTAATCAGATCCCCGACGAGATGCACGAGGCGCTCTGCCGCGCGTGCCGCAAGTTGTCGGAGTGGAGAGTCGAATTAGAGCGGTGACCTGGGCAATGTCCTAACTCTCCGGACCCTAGGGGCTAGGGCGGAATCCGCCGCCCCTATCGGAAAGGAACACCTTATGCCCACCGAAGTCACCGCCACCGTCGTCATCGGACCGATCGACGCCAACTCTTATCACGGACAGCCCCACGGCGACCGAAAGCTGTTCTGCCCCAGCCACATGCTGGTGCTCATAGAGGGCTCGCGTCCCACGTGGATCGTTCAGCCCTGCCCGCTGATGGGCCGGGGACAGCCTAGTCGGGCGCGCATCCGCCCGTCTGATCCGCGCCACCTACTGCCGGCGGCACTGCTTGGCTACGCGGCGCTCACCCGGCCAGAGCTGCTCAACGGCTCAGACAGATTGCGGGCCGTGGTGGAGTTGGACCCAACCGGCAGCGATGTCCGTATCCTGCCCCTCGACGACGACCTCGCAGCCCATGCGCTCGAGGTTGAGCAATGATCAGAACCTGTGGATGACCCTCGGTGGGGCGGCATGAAAGTGGGCGCACCTTCCCGGGGATGATCTGAAGTCCAAGGTTCTCTGATCAAGACCGGCGTTGACGCGCTGGTTGGGAAGGTACGCCCATGCTCACCGTAGTTCACGACACCGATGAGGCCAACGCCAATGACGGCGGTGGTCGGTCGTTGTTGGATGAGATCGTGCGCGACGGCGCCCGGCAGATGCTGGCCGCGGCGCTGAAGGCTGAGGTGGCCGCCTACATCGATGCCCACGCCGGTGAGCTCGATGAGAGCGGTCGCCGGCTGGTGGTCCGCAACGGCTCCCACGCCGGGCGTGAGGTGTTGACCGCCGCGGGCGCGGTGGCGGTGACCGCGCCGCGGGTCAACGACAAGCGTATCGACGCCGATACCGGTGAGCGGCAGCGGTTTTCCTCGGCGATCCTGCCGGCGTGGGCGCGCAAGTCCCCGCAGATGACTGAGGTGCTGCCGCTGCTGTACCTGCACGGCCTGTCGACCAGTGACTTCGGGCCGGCCTTGGAGCAGTTCCTCGGGTCCAGTGCCGGGCTCTCGGCGACGACGATCACACGGCTGACCAGCCAGTGGCAGGAGGAGGCCAAGGCCTTCGGGGCCCGGGATCTGTCGGGCACTGACTTCGTCTACCTGTGGGTCGACGGCATTCACCTCAAGGTCCGCCTCGAGCAGGAGAAGCTGTGCCTGTTGGTGATGATCGGGGTCCGCTCCGATGGCCGCAAGGAACTCGTCGCCCTGGCCGACGGGTATCGAGAATCGACCGAGTCGTGGGCCGATCTGCTGCGGTCGTGTCGCCGCCGCGGGATGATCGCCCCGGTGTTGGCCGTCGGTGACGGTGCACTGGGCTTTTGGAAGGCGATGCGCGAGGTGTTCCCGGCTACCCGCGAGCAGCGCTGCTGGTTTCACAAACAGGCCAATGTCCTTTCCTGCCTGCCCAAATCGGCGCAACCCGGTGCGGTCGCGGCGATGCGGGAGATCTACAACGCCGAGGACCTCGACCACGCGCAGGTCGCGATCAAGGCCTTCGAGATCGACTACGGCGCCAAGTACCCCAAGGCGGTCGCCAAGATCGTCGACGACGCCGACGTGCTGTTGGAGTTCTACAAATACCCAGCCGAACACTGGATCCACTTGCGCACCACGAATCCGATCGAATCAACCTTCGCCACCGTGCGATTGCGGACGAAGGTCACCAAGGGGCCGGGATCCCGCGCGGCCGGAATTGCCATGGCCTACAAGCTTATCGACGCCGCACAAGCCCGGTGGCGGGCAGTCAACGCACCCCACCTGGTCGCCCTCGTCCGTGCCGGCGCCGTCTTCCACAAAGGCAAGCTACTCGAACGCCCCGCCGACATCACACCGCCCGAGCCGGCCGAATCAACCGAAACGGAGGTCGCCTGAAACACCCCGATCCACAGGTATTGACAATTCCTCCCCTCGAGGTTTGCTCCCCCGACGTGTACGGGCTGGTCACAACGCTGCCCGGAAGCTCCATCTCCGGCCGCGACCTGCACCTGGCTGCGGCCCACGGCCTGCGCGTCGCGGTATCGGGAATGCCCGCGGTTGACCTCGCAGAGCAACGCACATAACGAGGTCTATCTCCGCGGCCTGACCTGTCCGTGCCCGGCCAGGCCAGGTCGCGGAGCCACGGCTAGCTTCCAGAGAAGTGGAGCGACAAAACGGAACAAGAAGAACGAGCCGAGATCATCGTGGGAAATTGAAGCGGTTCGTGAGACAAACGCCCGTGAAGTCGCCGCGAGACGAACTGGCAAAGACCAGGTCGGCCCCGATTGCTGATGTAGCAAAAGTGTGCGTAATCCGCCAAGTTCGTGAGGCAGGCGTGCTGGGATCTTCTACGGCTCGAGATGATCGGGGAGGAAGCGCCAGATGATCTCCTGCTCGTCGGTGGGGTCCTCGATGCGGACGATCAGGTCGTCGTCTTTGGGTAGGCGCTGTTCATACCCCCAACCTTGGCTGGGGCAGTAGGTGATCACCAGGTTTTCCTGGCGCAACATCGCGTAGAAGGAGCGCAGGCCGCGACGTCGGTCATCGTGCCAGTCTCGCCCTCCGGTTGCGACGTAGTCGCCATGCTCACGTAGGGCGTAGTGGAACGCGTCGGCCTGGTGATCGGGCTGCACATCGAAGGGAAAAGCCGAGCGCACAATATCCAAGGGCTTAGGCCCATTAGCATTAGCTGCCTTAATATCGGCAAAAAACTGCTCCATCATCGCCCTGACGGCGTCGGGAAAATCACTCACACAACGATTTTACAGCGGGCGCCCCGCCCAGCTTCGGCATCCAGTCCCGCCCAGGGAGATGCAAGAACCGCTACCCACACCGCATGCCGCGAACTCGGAGACAGCCGTTCCGGCGACATCTTTCACCGAGAACCACCCTAGGTAGCTTGGGCCTGGAGGCAGCTGAAAACGACTCGGGCCAGGCGGCGTTTCAATGCGTGCAACGCGCGCTGGCGGTTATCGCCTTCGGCGACTCGCCGCCGGAAGTAGTCTTGGCCGAGGCCTCCGTGGACTGTCTGGGTGATGGCTATCCGGTGGATGGCGGAGTTGAGTCGGCGATTGCCGTGTCGGCTCGGGCGCAGGCGGACGGTAGCCGACCCTGAGGTGTGGGGGATGGGGGCCAATCCGGCGTAGCGGGCGAAGGCCGCTTCGCTACGAAATCGCTTGATGTTTGCGACTTCGGCGATGATTCGGGCCGCAGTCAGCTCACCGCACCCTTGTAGGGCGATCAGGCGGGGTGCGATGGGTCGGACATTCTTCTCAATTCTGCGGCGGAGAGCTAGTATTTCGCCGCTGAGTCGTACGACGTCCTCCAGTTCGTCGCGGGCCAGTTCGGCGACTAATCCGTGATGCGTGGCCAACCATTCTCCCAGTATTTTGTGCGCTTTCTGCACATTCCAGTTTGCTGGTGTCTGGTGCAGGGGATCGAGCAGGTGAATCCGCCAGACGAGCCGGTTGATCGTTGCGGTGCGCTGGGCTACGAGGTCCTCACGGCGGTCGATCAATAACCGGAGTTCTATGGAGATCGGGTCGTGGCTGGCGATGGGGAGATCGGGTTCGCGTTGTGTCACCCGGGCAACGGCCAGGGCGTCGATGGGATCAGATTTGCCGCGTTCTCGGGAGGAGGCACGGGAACGACTCATCAGGTGTGGGGGCACTCGAATGACCTTGTGCCCGGAAGTTAGTAGGTCACGCTCGAGGCGGGCAGTCAGCGTGCGGCAGTCTTCGACGGCCCATACCAGGTCATCGCCGAAGGCTATTCGCGCCCACTGCACAGCGAGGGCGTGGTCTTCACTGGTGGTGGCAATGGTCTTTTGCGCCAGTTTGCGCCCGGTGGCGTCTACGGCTACCAGAGTGTGGCTTTTTTTGTGGGCGTCGACACCAATCACAATGGTCATGCTCGACTCCTGGGTGGGGTGCCGCCGCGCCGGCGTCGGCATGGTCCAATGTCAGCCAGCCGTAGCGGCATTTGTTCTACAAGCCAGGCGCCGGCTGCCGGCGGCTGCCGCGGACATCGCAGGTGCTAAATGTCGCGACGTGGCGGGTTTTCGCCCGTGGTGATGACGGATCCGCCATTCCCGCCGCAAGGTCGGCATCGTGTCCGTTAGCCAACCCAGTGGGTGGCACGAGTTCTAAAGGCCAGATTTCACGACGGGGCACGTGGCGCGGGATACCCCCAATGGCTGTGCCCCAAACTTTGCGGAAGCTGCGGTACCCCGGCCGACGTTGCAACAATGTCCAGTTCAAGGTCTACGTGCCTGCTCCGGCGGACTGCTTCAGGATCGCGGCGTGGGCGGTGGATATTGGGATGTGTTCCTGTTCGAGCTGCAGGTCTTGGCCGGTATTTGCATGGTGGGCGTTGAGTCGGCCGTACAACTTGGTCTCGGCGAGGTCTAATCCGCCCGGGATTTCATACGAGTCGGTCTGCGTTGATGTTTCGTGATGCGCGGCGGGGTAGGCGTCGAGGGTGGCTTCGTCCATCAGGAGGGATTTGGCCGGGATACCGGCGCGGCGCGTGGTGGCCAGGATTGCTAATCCGGCGCGGTCGATGTCGCCCCAATAAAGCACCGTATCTGCGGTGTGCGTCCAGGCTAGTTCGGTGAGCGTGGGGGCTCCGGCGCCAAGGCCACAGATTGCTGCGACGCCAGGTAAGTCGGCGGTCAGGGTGTGGGCGAGTTCAAGGTTCTCGATGATGAGAACGACGCGCGGCCGCAGGGTGGTGGTGTTGAGGTCGGCGATAGTCGCTGAGAGCCGGGTCAATCCGGCGGCTTGGGCGCGCAGGCGTGGACAGGCGAGGGTGACGTGCACAGCCGTGGGCTTTGGGCGCAGGCCGATGTGGTTGATGAGTCGAACCAATGGGGGGCCGAGGGTGGGGTCGGCGGGTACGCCGAGCAGCGCGCCAAGCAGGGTTGCGTTGGATTCGATCCATTTGCTGTGCACGCCGGGGATGGCGAGCTGGCGGACCATAGAGGCCTCGCCGGGGCCGAGGACGGCCAAGTGTGTGGCGGCAGCGGTGGCGTTGGTCCAGTCGTCGTCGCCGAGGTCGGCGATCGCGCGGGCGGTCTTGACGGGGATCTGGTCCATGGACGCCCACACAGAGCCGGGTAGGGCGATGGCTTGCTGGAGGCGTGCATTCGCCGCTGCGTGCCGGGTGGCCGTCTCGGGTGCGACGGCGAGCGCGTCACCGGGGGTTGGGAGGATCCAGGTGGTGGGCAGGTCATGGAGGCCGAGTTTGCGGGCCCGGCGGGATTCGGTGCGTAGTTGCCCTGGGATGCGGCCGGTGGTGATGGCGGATTCCCAGGTGCCGGCCCAGGCTTTTGCTGCGATGACGTTGCGGTCGAATTGGTCGCCTCTGGGTGCTCCGAGCGTGACGCTGATTGGCCAGCGGCCTCTGCCGAGGAGCCATTCCAGCCAGTGGTCCTCGCATTGAGCGCGCAGGTAGCGCACGGCTTGGTCAACGGTGAGCATGGGCGCGTCGGGCGGCTTTGTTCTCGGCTGCTCGGTCATGGACGGTGTCGGCGAATTCTGAGACGGTGAAGGCTCGGACCGAGGAGGTGGGGTTCTGGCCAGGTTCGTCGCGCTTGGACACCATCGCAACGCTGTCGATATAGGGCTGGATGGTTGTGGTGTTTTGAACAGCGGCGACGATCAGGAGCTGGAACCCGAACTGGCGGAACGCCGAGAGTGCCTGGTGGGCGAACACCGGATCTGATTTGGAGAACGCTTCGTCGAGCATGAGTTGGGAGAAGACGGGTCGGTTGTCTCCGGTGGCGGGGTCGGCCAGGTTGAAACTCAGCGCGCCGGCGAGGCAGAAGGCCATCAGCTTCTCTTGTTCGCCGCCGGAGTTCGCGCCGGCGTTGCTGTAGGTACGGATGAGTGCGTCTGGGTCGTCGGCGCGACGTTCGGCGCAGTAGAAGGTGAACCGGTTGCGGACGTCGAGGGCGTCTCGTCGCCACTGGCGTGCCTCGGCGGTGTCGGCGGCCAGCAGATTGCGTAGTTCCAGGATGTCGCGGTACTGCTCATGGATCGCCTGTTCGTCACCGAATGTGACAGCGGTGGCTCGGGCCGAGATCCTGCGGGCGCGGTCGTTGAGGTCGGTTACCGCGGGCAGGGGCTTCTCGTCGGCGTGCAAGGTGAGTCGGGTGCCGCGGTTGAATTCTACGGAGCTCAGCCCGAGGCTCACACGCACGATCTGTTCGTGGATACGTAGGGCTTCGTCCTCGGCGAGTTGGTGCAGGTGCAGTGCGGCGGTGGGGGCCTGCTCTGTGATCAGTCGGTGCATTCGTTCGTAGGCCAGGGGCAGTTCGCGGGCCTTGATGCGCTGCGCCAGGGCGACGTAGTCGTGGATCTTCTCGTCGAGGACCGCGCTGTTGTTGGGGATGTCGTCGGGGAATTGTTCGTCGAAGGTGGTGATGATCCGATTCAGGGCTACGACTTGCCGGCGGACGTTCTCTCGCAGTCGCTCCTGGTCGGCGTTGACTAGCCGGATCAGTTCGGCCCGGTAGGGCGCAGGCTCCAAGACGTCGAGGGTGGTCTGCATTGCAGCTCGGTATTGGTCCAGAGCGCCGCGGGCGGCGGCCCCCACCGTGCCGGGGTGCAGGGTTTCTTGGAGTGTGAGCAGGCGGGTCCGGCGGGTGTCGCAGTCAGATTCCGTCGTCTTCAGGAGCGAGATGCGCCCACTGAGTGTCTGCTCGTGCTCCAGAAGGTCTGTGGCTTGCTGCTTCAGTTTGGCCAGATCGGGGTGGGCGGCTTCGAGCTCGTCTAGCTGTTGTTGCAGGCGTGCGGCTTCGGCTTCGGCTGTTGCGGTGTCGATGTCGTCGTAGCGCTCGAATCCATTCAGCAGGCTCTGCCACAGCTCCTTGCTGCGCTCGAGCGCATTCTTCTGGGCAGTCAGTTCGCTGATCGCGGCCTCACACATCTCGAAGTCCGCTGTGGCTTCGGCGAGTTCGGCCTGCAGCGCCTCGATCTTGCTCTCGATATTGCCCTGGAAGATGTACTGGGATCGGCGGAGTTCGGATCGGTCGTCCTTGACTGCACGGGTCTTGTTCTCCTGGCGCAGACCCTGGACGGTGACGGCACGCGGATGGACGCTGAACTCGCTGGTGTGGCTCACCCGAACGTAGTCCCCGGCACGGTTGATCAGCGCCTGGGCCGTGCTGGCGCACTCGTGCTGAGATTCGGTGAGGTGGAGGCACTCCGCGAGAGTTCCTGTTTTCGGCGGCCCCGCCGGGGGCGCGGCGGCCGGTACCTGTTCGACGCGGACCAGGGCCCGCATGTTGTGGTCGTTGAGGTAGCTCAGGGCCGCGCCGTGATGACGCACGGGTACCAGCAGCACCAGCCCGGTGGAGCGTAGGGTGCGCTCAACTGCGGTGCGCCACGATGCGAATTCCGGCCGTAGGTCCATCAACTCGCACACATAGGGCAAGTGCTGGGGTGAAACACCCAGGGCCTCGGCCACTTCGCCCCGAACTCGGTACGCGTCCTCAGGAACGGTAATGCCCTCGACTTCAGCGCGCCGCAGCAGCCTGCCGGCAGCGTCCATCCGTTCCCGGGCGGCTTTTTTCTGCGGGCCTAACTGGTTTCCCCACTTCTCATCCAACGCCGCTACAGCGCTGGTGATCCGGGTCAACTCTTCGCGGCCGGTGATGCGCATGGCCTCGAACTCGCTGGCGTCGTCGACCTCGACGGGGAAATCCAGGTCCCAGAGAATGGTGTTATAGCGCGCGCGTTCCCGGGATGTCGCTTCTGAGCGGGCTTCGGCTGTGGCCAGCTCTGATTGCAGAGTGGCCAGCCCACTGCCGGCGGAGTTGATCCGTTCCATCAAGGCGTCGCGCTGGGCGGTGGCTCGTCTTCGTTCGGTGGTCAACGAGCGGCACTGCTCTCCGATTCTTTCGATCTCAGCGTCCAGCGCGGTGACATGGGGGTCGATGAGTGCCAGGCGGTGTTCATCGACCCAGTCGCGGGCCATCTGCGGGTCGATGACGTCGATGCAGGCCAGTTCGGCGGATTCGCTGACGTAATGCTGGTGGTCCTCGGCGATGCTGCCGAGGACCGTGCTCTTGCGGTGAGCGATAGAAAGGGCGTTGCGGGCGTCGACCAGTGGGGTGATCTGGTCGACCGCTCCGCGGATTGCGGTGTAGGACTCGGGTTCATCGAGCATGTAGACCCGCACGAACTGTTCCAGGCCGCCGACGTTCTTCAGTGATTTGGCTTTTCCGAGCAGTTGTAGGGCGGCGGTCTGCTGCCCGATTCCGGTGGCGGCGTAGAGGCGGTCGAGGTACCAGCCCTCGCGGTCGCGTTTGCCTTGCCACCCGGCTGATTCGAACACGGATCTCGCGTAGCCGCTGTCGCTCCATGTGTTGCACAGGTCGAGAATGTCGGCGTCGGCGTCGATGAGGTGATATGAGCTGGAAGAGTCGGTGGCTGCGCCGGCGGCCAGCCATTTGAGGACCAGTCCGGTGATCACCGAGTCGTCGGTTCCGGTGTAGGTGACAGCGACCGCCGACCAGGCGGGGCCTTCGCCGCGCAGGAACATTGGTTCGGGGCGCTTCCCGGGCTCCTGACGCTCGCCCCACAGCCCGCGGACGTACTTGTCGACGGTGCGTTTCCCCATTCCCGACCGTGATCCGGCCGCGGTGTCGTCGCTGGAGGCGTTGAAGTTCCGGCGTTGAGCCGACAGGAATGCCAGCGACACGGCGTCCAGTAGCGAGGATTTGCCTGTGCCAGAGTCGCCGGTGATCAAGGTGCCGTTGCGGCTGAACCGGATGTCGTGGTAGCCGTCGAAGACTCCCCAATTGATGACCTGCAGGCGTGAGAGCCACACCTGCCGCTGGGTGCTAGTGGAGGTCATCGTCGGACTCCTGGTCGCCATCGATGGGAGCGGCGTCGTCCAGCGGTTCGTCGTCTGTCTCACTGTTGGCATTGCGCTGGTAGAGGCGCTCGTATTCAGCGGTGAGTGTGTCGACCATGTGGCCGTCCATGATGGCCAGGATGACCGGGCTGATGATGAAGTTCTCCTCATCGCCGGAGCGCAGCAGGATCTTGTTCCGCTCGAGCTTGTTGATGGCTTCGTCGACGCGGCCGCGCAGCATGGCCTCGTCCCGGTCGACCTTGTGGCGGTCGGCGGCGAACAGGTCGTGGATGTCGGCTCGGCCGATGAGGACGACGTCGTCGCGGGAGGTCCGTGCGATCTTGGCCAGGTGTAGCGCGACGATGGAGGCGTAAGTGCCCAGCGGCTCACGGCGAAGGACCTTACGGCTATGAGTGCTGGGTGATTCCAGGATCGCGGGCTCGGCGTAGGCGACTTCCAGGTCCTCGAAGATTCGCAGGCGCAGGTCCAATTCGCATAGTCGTGAGGCAAGAACCCGCCGGTGTTCGATCAGCCACGCCCAGAGATCTGGTTTCGCGGGCTTGGTGAGATACCGCCGCGTGAGGAGGTTCTGTAGTACCCAGCAGGCCTGGTTAGGAATGTCGCTGGTGTCGCCGTCAAACCGCGGCAGCCTCGCGGCCATGGTTTCCACGCTGTCGATGGGGGCGACTTCGGGGAGGTCGTCGAAGTTGGGTCCGCCGGCGTGTGTGGTCGTCATCATTCGATTCCTGCCGAGATGTGCTGTGTGAAAACAAGATCGGGAACCTCGATCACGAGGTCGTCGCCGTCGACGGACTGGAACCGTACCGGCCGCGGCCGGGCCGTCGCCGCGGCAGTGGAGTCCTGGCGTAGCGCCAACGCCCAGAGGACCACGACGTCACCCAGATAGGGCGCGTCGACCATACCGACGACTTCCGGCAGTGAGATGGGTCCGGCGGCCACTGCGGCGTTGACTATTTGGGTCAGCGCAGGGACGTCCACCTGGGTGATCAGTCCCCCAAACCCGGCGAGGTCCTCAGGCGGCGGCGCTGCCGCGGCCGGCTTGGGTGGTGAAGGGTCCTGGATGCTGAAGGACACCGCGCCGATGCTGGCGGCCGCCGGCGGGCTGAACGGCAGTTCGGCGGCGGTGGGGGAATCCGCGACAGCGGCCCGAAGCAGGCTGTGCCCGGCGGCTAGAGCATCGTTGATCTGGCGAGATAAGCCGCGTGCCTGCTCGGCTGTCCCGGCGGCGAAGAACCGTTTGATGCGCTGATTGCAGCGCTGCTCGACCCGGCCCACTTCGCTGATCTGGGCTGAGACGCGCTGGAAAAACCGCAGCATCACGTCGCGTAGTTCCGGGTCGATATCGGGCAAGGCTTCAACGACGGTCGTGATGTCCGATCGGAGCCGCGCACGCTGTTCGGGATCTTGGACCGCGCGTGTGAAGGCTAGGTAGGAGGCCTTCTCCGGGGAGGCCCACAGGGCATCGAAGTCGGAGAACATCCGTCGGGTCCGGTCGCGGAAGTCGGTGTCGGATTCGTCAGTCTCTTCGATCAGCCGGGAGGTGATGGCGTCCTGCATGCCCCCGTACCGGACGATGTCGGTGATGACTTGTTCCATCTGGTAGGCAATCGCGCGGGCCTCATCGGCCAGGTCGATAAGGTTTGGCGCCGGCCGTACGCCGGCGTCGAGTTCAGTCATCTGGGCGAACAGTTCTTCGATCTGCGCTTCAAGGTCGGCGCGCAGCCGCGCCGGATCGTCGTCGAGTTGTGAGGCGATGCGTTTGAGGCCGCTGGCGATGTTGACGATGGACCCGCCGGTGGCGACAGTGTCTGCCCTGCGTAGGCGCCGAAGGAAAGCCAGTGCGCTGCGCGCGTCCTCGGTCAAGGAGCACATGTTTTGCCCGCCTTGGCCTGATCCGTCGGAGACGCGGTTGAGCCAACCGGAGCTTGCCCACGTCTTGACTAGGCTGGTGCCGGTTTGGTCAGACAGGCCGACCTCATCAAGGTCGCGTTCCAACCGCGAGACGAGTTCCCCCTCGGGGACCTTGGCGCTCTGGTCAAGGTGGCGATCCATGAGCGTGACATACGGGGCGAGGTTCTTCGCGGCGAATAGGCGCACCGAAGCAGACTCCTGAAGGAGCTTGTTCGACTCGAAGAGCTCCGCGAGCGAAGGTGCTGTCACTCAGGTCTCCTGTCCCTTGGGAGGTGCGGCTCCTAGCATGGACCAAAGGCCGGACATGTGGCACGGCAATGCGCCGACATTGGCCACCCGCAGTACATGTTGGCCAATACATTTGGAGTCGGATTTGAAGGCGCTTTTCCGTGAATCCGCGAGCGAACTCGACAAGCTGATTGCGGTGCTGCCCGACGCACGCATTGATGGTGGACCTCGGTCGGTAAGAATGCGGACGCAGGCTAGTGAGATTCTGCGTACGGGTCATCGTGGAACCAGTCCCCACACGTAGCCGCGGCCGGCGCCGATCTCGCTGAGGTCGATCCATTTGCACTCCATAAGCCCCAGTGGTCCCGGCGCGACGGCGTCTGGGACTGTGCACGGACGCATGGGCATGGGGCCTGCGGGATCGATTTCCTCCGGTTGCGGTGGGGTGTATGGCTTGACGGTTGGGTTGGGGATGTCGTCTGGGGTAAGTGCCCACTGGTAGCTGTCGGTGAATGCCAGCCGTGAGCAGTAATAGAGCGTGCCGTTCGGTCCGGCGCCGATGCCGTTGATGTCTGAGCACCCCGAGCCGAGTGCACCTGCGGGCGGGTATCTCGATGTTGTCTGTGGCGGCGGTGGTGCGCTGCTCGTGGTCAGCGGCGGTGGCTGGGGTTGGGTGGTCATGGAGGACGAAGCCGGCGGCGGTGCTGCGGTTGTGGCTGTAGCTGAGGGGCTTGGCGTGGGTTCCTGGTTGTGATCGGTGTGTCCAGGACGGGTCAGGGCAAAGCCGCCGGCGAGCAGTGCCAGCCCGGCCGCGGCGGCCACGCCCGACAATGCCGGCGAAAAGCGCCTGCGGTGGGGTGTACTGGCCGCCTTGGCCTCTTGGGTGATTGCTGTGGGGGAGCCGATGCCCGTCAGTTCGGCCGCCGCCGTTAACTCGCGTGCGAAGTCTTGGCAGCGCGGGAAGCGTTGGTCGGGGTCCTTGTCCAGGGCGCGGGCGAAGACCGCATCGAATGGGGCCAGTTTCGGATCAACGGTGGAGGGCGCCGCGGGGGCTTCGGTGAGGTGGTGACTGATCACGGCGATCGGATTCGAGTCGGGGAACACGGCTTTGCCGGTGAGCAGGTTGTAGGCGGTAGCGGCCAGTGCGTATTGGTCGGCTCGGCCGTCGAGGGGCTTGCCCATCAACTGCTCGGGCGCGGCGTAGGCAACGGTTCCCAGCGTGAAGTTGGTGGCGGTGAGCCCGGCCGGGTCGTCGAGGGGCCGGGCGATGCCGAAATCGGCGAGATAGATGCGCCGGCTGCCGTCCCGGTCGGGCTTGGCGAGCAGGATGTTGGCGGGCTTGACGTCGCGGTGCAGTACGCCGCGTTCGTGGGCGTGGTCCAGAGCTTGGGCGATGGCCGTTGTCAGTTGCGTGACTTCGTCGGCGGGCAGGCCTGTTTGATGGCGGGCGAGCAGCGTGGCGGCGTCGTTGCCGTCCACGAATTGGGTGGCGATCCAGAGCTGGCCGGCGTCGTCGCCGCGGTCGTGGACTGTGACGATGTTGGGGTGCTCGAGAGCGGCGATGGAGTCGGCCTCACGGATGAACCGTTGCCGGAAGGTGTCGTCGGTGGAGATCTGCGGTAACAGGATCTTGAGGGCTTCCTGGCGGGGAAGTCGTGGGTGCTGGGCCAGGTAGACCTCACCCATGCCACCGCTGCCGAGCTGGCGCACGATGGTGTAGCCGGCGAATACTTCGCCTGGTTGCGCCGTCATGGCGGCGATCTTAATTCGCCGGCCGTTGAGGTGGGCCGGCGTTTGGCGCGGTGGCTGTTAGATCATTCGGGGCCAGCGTGGCGCGGTGGTCTCGGCGATCGCGGTGGTCGGTCGTGGACCCGCAGACGCTGGTGACTGGCCGCCGCGGCGGCAGATCTCTTGTGTGGGTGGCTAGCCACCGGACATACTGGGGACATGCCGTCGAAACACCGGTATCCGGCCATCACGCCGCGCCCCGCACCCGAACTGCGGGACCGCGCCAAACAGGCCGTATCCGAGGTGAATTCCTCACTGAACCGCCACATCATCGAGTTCCTCCGGTGGCTGGTGGGCGACACCGACGAACTCCCCGAGCGGCCCGCTCGACGGATTCCACCAATGGGGCCGGAAACCATCAACAGGAAAGACCACGAAGATGGGTAATCGGCAGATGACCTCCTCGAAGCCCCAGCAGGCAATCAGCACCACCGTGATGTTCTATGCCCTTGTGGCACTGGGGGTGTTGGGCCTCTGCGGCTGGACCGCGATCAGCGTCCTGGCCCTCAACGCCGCATATGCCTGGCCTGTCGGCATCCCGGTATTTGCCGCCGGAGCAGCCCTGTGGATCGTGCGGCCGGCACCGTGGCGAATCTGGGCTGCGGTGATCGGCTGGGCGCTGGCGAGCCAAGCCGCGATCGACGCGTTCGGGTGGGCGGGCGCGGCCGCGGCGCTGCTCGCCGGCGCGGTGTTGTCACACCGCCTGCTGCGTGTGGCCAAAGCCGAGGACGCCACCGCGTAAGGCCAAGTCGGGCGCGCCCCGAAAGCGGGACGTCGACTCCGTGGCCGTGGGAAACTAGGGCGCACCTCAGCAGCGGGACAGGAGGATCCGGTCCTCATGATTGGCGAATTGGCAGCGCGGGCCGCGGGCAAGACGGTCTATCGCAATCACAAAGGGCAGCAAGCCTGGTGCCTGTGTGCCGAGTGCACGGCGAGGCACCAGAGCAGGAACAAGCGGCGGACCCGGCACGACACGTGGGCGATCGACGGCCAGGACTGGCGGATCCACGAGGATCTCGCCCGGAAGGCTCCGGAAAACTAGCCGGCCCCGCCAGGCCCTGGCGCACCCTGGGGCTCAATCCCCAGTTCTGTGATCAACGACGGGCTATAGGACGCGAACTGCGGCCGGCCCTACGAGCACCTGGCAGCCCTCAGCCAGCGGTGGCGAGGACGTCGCGTCGTCACACCTCACGCAGCACCAGGTGGTGTGTCCGCCGCATCCACACGGCTGGTGAAGCACGACAACACGGTTGGGCCCCAGCTCATGGCCGGCGGCGCACCGAGTGGGGGGCCTGGCCATCCAGGCGCCATCCACGCCGCGCACCAGATCGCCTACCGCCGCCGCCATAGTCGGCCACCCTAGTCACTGTCGCGGCAACGCGGTAGACGCGGCGCGACCACTCATACAGCTAAACCGATATGTATGAGGGTACGATGGTGGGATGGCACCACGATCGACGACCGGCAAGAGCCGAGCGGAACGCGCGGCCTACACGCAGCGTCGCGCCGAGCGCACCGCGAAGGCGCCGATGAAGGGTTCTCGTTGGTCGATCGACGATGCCCGCACCGCGTTGGACACCTCTCTGAGCGTTCCCGAGGTGGCCCTGATGTTGGGGAGAACGGCAGCGGCGGTGGAGGGGCTGCGGGCCCGCTGGCGTGCCGGTGAGTTGTCGTCGGCCTTGGCTGACCAACTGCCTCCAGCGCCGTCACCGGTGTTGAGGAAGTAAGTATGTCGGACGGGCACGAGATGGTGGTGTGCGGTAGCGCATTTCGGAACGTCAGCAGCGTTCTGGTGATGGAGGGAGTGGCAGGGATGTTCGCAATGAAGGCAAGCCGTGAGGGCTCGCTGAGCGGGAGTGGGTTGCGGCGATGAGCGCGCCGGCGGGGCCTAGCTACCTGGTCACTCCTTCAGGGACGTTCGTGATCCATGACGTCGACGAAGCCGCCGATGTGATGTGCGTGCTGACCGAGCAGTACGCGGACCCGGTCGGTGAGCCGCTGTTGGCGATGTCTCGTCAGCAGGTCGCTACGCAGCTTGGACGGGGGATTCCGGCGGATTTCCCGGCTGAGGACGTCGTGACGGGTGATCCGCATCAGGGCGGGACGCGGGGATGGTGGGCGTGGACCATCCAACGCTATCTGAGTGAGCAGAACGCGCCTGCGACACCGGGCGGTGAGACGAGCCAGCCTGGACCGGCACCCGCGGCGGAGAGTGTCGACCAGCAGGAGCCGGCGGTCGACGGGGCGTGGCCGTTGAAATCCCAGCAGTGGACCGACGTCAACCTCAGCGGTGTCGACCAGCGGGTACTACTGGCCACCAGCAAGGGCATCGTCACCCCCTCTGGTGTGGTCAAGTCCGCACCTCTGGCCGCACCGGAGCGCCTGGGGGCCATCGTCTGCAATCGCCGTTGGGCCGCAACACCCGGGGGCGCTGCCCCGCAGATCTGGGTGACGGCTGAGGCGTTGGAGGCCATCGGATTCCAGATTGACGATCAGGTCGAAAGCGAGTTGCCTGACGTTGTCGCGGACTTCTTCGGATGCACCGTGACCTACCACCTGTCGGGCTGGTTCGGATGCGAGTTCGACTCCGCGGTGTACGGCGGTGAGTCTCGTGCGGCTGACATCATCTTGATGCCGTACCTGATGCTGGATCCGTCGACCGCGCGGCCCATGGACCGCGGGATCGCTGGGGTCGAGGGAACCGAGACCGAGTTGCCTGATGACGAGGACGCCGCGGCACACCTACTTGGCGACCGCATCGCCTGGCTCCACAGCATTGAGGGCACTCTGCCGGCCTCACGCTGGCCGATGGTCGGCGCCCAGCTCGCGGTCGCCAAGATGCGAACCGCAAAACCGAAGCCCAAGAACTCCACCGGGCCCGCCCCGGAGCTCAAGCCCTGTCCTCTGCCTAGTGAGATCACGCCCACTGGTCGACTCACCAATCAGTGGTGGGGTCCACACGGGGTCGAGGCCCGCGCCGGCGCCGAGGCCGAGCAGCAGGAGCGGCCCGCGGCCAAAGTCAAGAAGGCACCGCACCGCGCACGGGGCAACACGATCGACGTCGAAGTCGACCAGCAGGCGGCGTATCTGCCCTCAGCTGAGGGCCTCTACCTCGGCTACGGGGCGCCGGACTGGGTGGAGCCGGACCCGGAGGTATTCAACCAGCCGAACCCACCGTTCGGGGTTTATCAGATCACCACGCCACCGGGCAGCGAACTCGACGGTCTACACCGAAAGCTGCCCCTGCCGCATCCTGAGATGAGTTGGGACGACGCTACAACGTGGTGGGCGACGACCGCCGACATACGTCATCTGACCGCAGCCCCGGAGATTGGTGGTGCTGGAATTTCATGGGCGGAGTTGCAGCTCGACGCGGCGTGGGTCTGGCCTGAACAACACCAGTGGCTCAAGGGATTCGGCAAGGAGCTGCGTAGCCGGCGCATCGAAGCCACTGCTGCGGGCCGCAACGACTATGAGTCGATGATCAAGGCGATCTACACCAGCTTCCTTGGCCGCATGGCCGCCGTCGGCGATAGTGCCTGGAAGTACCCGCTGCTGCACCTGACGCAACCGGCCTGGTATGCCTCCATCGAAGCCGTCACGCGGGCCCGGGCCATGAAGTACGCGACGCGCATTGCCCGTGAGTTCGACCTCTACCCGACTGGATGGTGGGCTGACGCCTGGTTCTACCGGGTGCCGGCCGACTTCGACCTCACCCAGCTTGAGGACCCGCTGCGTGACGGGGTCCGGACCAACGGTGCTTACCGGATCAAGAACGTCAACCCGCCGCGCTCATGAGAAGAGCACGCATGGCCGGATCGGCAGGCCCGCAACGGGGGTTCCGGGAATGCTTCCTGGATCTGGCTGACCGTAAAGGCCGCGAATTCGGGGCGGCCTGGGATGGCGTCAATGCGCGCAGTCGACGCGCTGAAGCGGGCCGGCGCGGCCGTGAGGAGATGATCCGCAGGATCGAGACCCGCACAGGTCGCCGCTACGCGGCTTCGACGATTGCGCGCTGGGCCGTGCATCAGCAGTGGCCGCCGGGGGTCGACACGTTCTGGCTGGAACGGTGGGCTGCCATCGACCGCGCCGGCGGGATCCGCGCGCTGGCGGAGGCGTTAGGTTCGACGCCGCGGCGCGTGGTGACGTGGAGGGACTCTCTGGACCCGAACGCCCCGCCGCCGGCGCCGGTCTCTGTGGTGCCGCCAGGGGAGGTGCAGGCCATTTGGGTCATCGTCGACGGGTTCGCAACGATCGGCACGACGCGGATCGACAAGAGGGTGCCAACCAGTGCTGACGAGGAATTCCAGGAACTGCAGATCCTCGTCAGCTCAGGGTTTTTCGAGGCATGGATCAACCATGAGATGGACCGCGTCAAGGAGATCCTCGGGGCGGCGATCGCCGACCAGGTGATCGCCGACTGGAATCCCGCGCAGTTCTACGACGTCGACTTCACCGTGGAGGACGTGATCGACCTGAGGACGGAACTTTAGGCGCATAGAGTGCCGGGTCGGCGCGGCACCGCCCAAAAACAGGATACGGGCGTGAGAGAGTCGAACTCATGAGGGGGAGAACACGATTCAATAATGGCCCGTTGCTGGGCGCAGCCATCACTGCCTTGGCGACATTGGTCGCCGGGGCCATCGGCTTCAGCGGCGACCACACACCGATGTCGCAGGTCGCGACCCGCGCGACCTGGGAAGCCCTCCCGACGGGATCCGCGCTGGCGACACTGGACAGCCTGGCGATCAAGGGCCGAGCCCCCAAGACCGGCTACGAACGCAGCCAATTCGGTCAAGCCTGGAGCGATGACGTCACCGTTGCCGGCGGGCACAACGGCTGCGACACACGCAACGACATCCTGCGCCGCGACCTGACCAACATCGACGTCAAGCCGGGGACCAGGGGCTGCGTCGTTCTGGCCGGGACGCTCAACGATCCCTACACCGGCACCGCCATCGACTTCCAGCGCGGCCAGGGCACCTCCAGCGCAGTGCAGATCGACCACATCGTTGCGCTGGCTGATGCGTGGCAGAAGGGCGCCCAATTATGGGATGCCGCTACGCGCCGCAACTTCGCCAACGACCCGCTCAACCTGCAGGCAGTCGATGGGCCGAGCAACCAACAAAAGGGGGCCGGTGACGCTGCCACGTGGCTGCCGGCCAACAAGGCCTACCGGTGCACCTATGTCTCCCGGATCGTCGAGGTCAAAGCGACCTACAACCTGTCGGTGACGCAGGCCGAACACGATGCGATCGCGCGGATCCTGACCGCCGGCTGTCCTACCCCCTAGCGGTGCCCGGCCGGCGCGATTGGTCGGGGGCCTGACGTGTCGCCGACCAATCGGGCAAACCGGAACCGGCACGATGGAAGACAAGACACGCATGAATTGCCGCGCGCTCGGGGGAGAACTGATTTGAGCACTGACATTTGTCGGACCACAGCAGCAGGAGTACGCCCGGGGTGGATCATCGACATCCCCGATGGGTGGGCTCAGATTCGCGTGACTGCGGTCAGTGAAGAACCGGGCGGGTTCATCCGTATCGACGGGGTTCGCACCGACAGTGATCAACCGGCCAGCTACCTGCTCTCGCCGATCGCGCACGTCGCCATCCGTCACAGTGACTAATCGGCACGACAGGCGAGCACGGCGGGGACTAGTCACACACCACCACCACTGACCCTTCGACAACCAGGAGTGAGGACATGTCGAATCCGATGGACGAGATCAACGGCACACACTGCCTGTGGTGTGGGAGCACGCTCAACAACCCCGACTTTCCAGGCCAGCTGTACTGCAGCGCCGGGCACAGCACCAAGCAGCGTGAGCATCGCGCCAAGATGAAGAGCCGCCGGCGGATCGCCTGCCCAACCCCGGGCCAGGACTCCTTCCCGAACCGAGGCACTGCCTTTCGCGCTGCGGCGCTCAAGCAGCAGTTCGCCTATCTGTGTGGGTGCGGGGTGTATCACCTCACCGCGGACCCGAGCCGCACAGGCCGACGAACGGCGACGAAGCGCCGGCCGGTCGGGCACCGCACCATCGAGCAGTTGGCGTCAGAGCTAGACAATGATCGCCCCCTGCGGCGGCGGTCCATTGGTGGGCCAACCTCCCACACCAGCGCCGACCGGCCAGCCGGCGAGCGCGGGAATGTTCGAGGGGCGTGTTCACCGGCGGCCTGAACACGGGCTGCTGATCTTTGCGCCGTCGGGCACCGCTCAATGTCCGGCGAGGGCTAATGCCAAGAGGGGGATTGAAGATGGCTGCAATGGGCAGTGTATTCGTTTCTGCACCAGGGGTTTCCGCGCGTGATATGGCCGAGCGTTTTCTTGCGGGCATGGGTGTTTCGGCGGAGGAGATCGCCAACGCGCAGTTCCGGTCGGCGGCCACCGAGGAGCCTGGATTTGCGATCCCGCGGGGGACTGACTACCACGGGTACGAAGCCGAGCAGGGTTTTCCGGCCTGGATTCGCGTCGGCCAGCTCGACGAGGCCTATCGCGCGCGCACGCTGGCTGATTACGAGGGCTACCCCCAGATCAACGACGCGTTGTTCGGTGCCACACATCTGATTCGACTGGTCTATGGCTACAACGCCGATTCGGAGCGCCGGGTCGCCGAATCGGTTCAAGGGCTGGCATCCGACCATCCTGTGGCATGGCTTGACGATGCGGGTGCCCTACATCGACCGTGACCGTGGACGGCGGCGGCCGGATGGATAGGGGAAACGAAGATGGTTGCACGACAAGGCCTTAGCGGACCGCCTGGAAGGCGCGCTGCGCACCGGTGACCGTGTCCGTCACCCGGAGCACGCGGAGCCTGGCACGGTCGTGCAACGGGTCGCTGCCTGGACTCCGAACGACCTCACCACATGCGCTCCGGACCTGGCAATGGTGCAAGTCGTCTGGGACGGCGAAGCTAATCCGTACTGGGAATATCTCGCCGAGCTCGAACGGGACTGAGCCGGGATTCACGGGTGCAGCACGTAGCTCACTTAGGCCGGTGGGATGTCTAGTGCGCTGATGTTGCTCGGGGTCATGTGTTGGGCCAGGGCATCGCGATGGGCGCGCAGTGAATCGCCGTATTTCGCTGCCGCGGCCTCGAAGTGGTGGGCTGCGGTCAGGGCGGCCTCGGCGCCGGCCTTGTAGTGCTCGACTCCATCCAGGAGATCTTCGACGGCGCCGGCCAGTAGCCGGTTGTTGTGTTCCAGGGCGAGGATGCGGGCGGCCTGGTCGGCGACGACGGAGGTCAGATCGTCAATCTGAGGATCTGGCGACGGTGTGGCGCTGGCCGGTAGCGCATCGCGGTAGACGTACCAGCGCAGGCGTTGGGGTTGCGGCTCAGCGCCACCACGCAGTGTGCCCTTGATGATCATGGCCCGCACCGTGCGGTGGTCACGGCCCAGGATGCGCGCGGCGGCGCGCAGGGAAACGATATCGGTGCTGGTCGGGACTGTTTCTACGCCAGGCGGCGGGTACTTGAGGCTGTGTGTCACGGCACCGCCTCTCGTGGATGGCCAGCTACAAAATGTCGCTATGTGATCTTAATCGTTGCATGCCGATTACCCGACACGAAGGCCATCTAGGACACCGAAGGACATTTTTTGCTCTACAGTGGCCTTCAGTAGTGGCGGAATCATCGACGGAGTAGGAGCGGATCGTGGCGAGTTCACGAGCAGTGGCCTACGGTGCCCGGCGCCGGACGCACAGCAGCGCCCCGGCGGCCACGCCCCGGCGTGTTGAGAATCGCGTGCTCGATGCCTTGATCGGGCTACGGCTGCAAAGCGATCACCAAAAGGCGCTGGACTGGAAGGCCAAGCAGCTGGGCTACAAGACGGCGCAGGACTGGATCCGGGACCGGATGATGCCCGAGATCGAGCAGGCCGTGGCCGAAATGCGTTCGGCTAACCAAGAAGAATCACTGGCTACAGCCTCCTAATCGGCTCCGCCGGCGTCGCGCCGCCGGAACGCAGCGATGGTTAACCATGCGCGTGTCCTACGTGGTTAACCATCGCAGTCATGCGACCATTCCTCGTGAAACACCCACGCGAGGGAGGTATTCGATGACCCCACGTCACCAATCACGGTGACACCTGCCGCCCGGCCGGCACCCCTACCGCACGAAATACCTGTCGATGCTCCGCCGCATTCCCACAGGCACATTCGTTGCAGATCTCACGCGGACACCCCCAGAAAAGACTTCAACCCCCGGCTGGAACCGAGGGTTGAGAGTCCACCGCCGAGTTACCGCTCGGCCGGGATGATCACGCGCACTGCCCTCTGACAAAGGGAACTGCTCAATGACACCTCTGACGATACCGCATGCCCATATGCAGGTTCGGGACAATCGAGCCGACACGCGGTGACCACTCTCGCTCCGGCGCGCCCGGTAGACGACACCTCACCTGGACCTGGCCCCGACCAGCTGTGGGCGGCCCTGGCACCCCGTATTGCAGCGCGCCCCACCATGCGCTTGTGGTCGCCTCAGCGCCGGTTCGGCCAGATCCGCCGGCTCACCGCGAAGGTTCCCAGCGCTCCGGCAGCGGTACCGATCTACGTACGCGGCCGCACCCGGCTCCTGGCGTTCGACCTCGACGCCAAGCATGGCGGCTCGGCGGCTGTGGCAGCTGACCGGCAGCGAATCCTGCACTGGCTCACCACCTGCGGCGCGCGTGCTGTCGTCGACCGTTCCACCAGCGGAGGCAGCCACATCCTGGTACCCCTAGCCGGGTGGGTCGGCTTGGAGACGCTTCGGCCACTGCTGGGGCAGGCCGCCGCGGCCTGCCCTTCACTGGACACCTCGCCGATGCTCAACCCGGCCTCGGGCTGCATCACCGTCCCTGGCTCACCATGCCGCGAGGGCGGCCACCGTCAACTGCTCGGCCAGACACTCACCCAAGCACTAGCCGTCTTAGCCAGCCCGAACCCAACTGACCTCATTGAGCGGCTCACCAGACACCTGGGCGCCTCGCCTGTCGAGGCGCCCGTAGCACCGTCTGCTTCACCTGCCAGTTGGTACTTCACCGGCACCGGCGCACACATGACCCTCCGGGAGCGCTACCAGCGCCGCACACCGATACCTGCCCCGGTGATCGCCTTCGCGGAGAGCGGCCAGCTCAAGGCGGGGAGCCGGTGGCAGAGCCGATCCGAGGCCCGCATGTCCGTTCTCGTGCATGCCCTGTGGCGAGGGCACAGCCTCGCTGACGTGCGCTCTCTAACGGGTCGCGGGCAGCCCTGGCACGCAGGCTTCAGCGCTGCTTACGAGCGCTACGGACAGCGTTCCGACGAGGCCTTAGTCCGTGACTGGGAGGCCGCCAGAGCGTGGCTGGAATCGATCCTGCCGACTGTCCAGCTAGGTACGCACAAGAGTCAAGAGCACACAGGGGGTAGGGGACCCACTCCCTCCCGGGCGGTCCACCAAGCCTGGCTGGCTCACGCGGTGCGCTGGTGCGACGTGACGCTACGTTCGAGTCCGCGGCGCTGGGTGATCGCTGCAGTCTTACAGGGGCTGGCGGTCTCGGCGGTACGTGCGGGTCAGGTGATCAATGGGGTGCCGGTGGTGGGTGTCGGTGGCCGGTCGCTATCACTTGCGTGCGGACTGATCAGCGAGTCGGCGGTGTGGTCGGCGCTGCGGCTGCTTCGAGACACCCCAGGATCTCCGGTGTTGCTGGTTGCGCGGGGGACGGGGCTGGGTGCGGATCGCTACGCGTTAGTCACTCCGGACGTGCGCGACGAGTATCCGGAGGGGCCGGGCCGGCCGCCGGTCGCCGGGGTGCACCCGGTCTGGTCGATTCTCGGACTGCAATACCGGAGGCTCTACGAGACGGTGCTCGACGGGGCCGTTGAGGCTGCGGAGATCGCCACAGCGGCTGCAGTGTCGCGCAGCAGCGGCTATGACGGCATCGCTGAACTGTGCCGGGTCGGGCTGCTGCGCAAGAACGGCAGTCGAGTCGAAGTGACCGACACCAGCCTGGATGACCTGGCCGTGCAATTGGGCGTCGCCGAGCAGCGGGCCGCCAGAATCGCAGCTCACCAGCAGGCCCGATCGCGGTGGCGACAGTGGCTGCAGGCCAGGGAACAACCGATCGTCGAGCCGGTCGGGCGTGACCAGCCGGCGGATCCTCCTACGGTGTGGCTGTCAGTCGACAGCGAGGTGGACCGGCAGGACTATCTGGCCTCGGTTCTGGCCACCGGTCCACCGCGTCTAACGCCCTGAATCGCCACCCCCATCGCGCATACTTAAACTGCGCGGTAAGAATCGGGGGGAGGGCGGATGATGCGATACGTCAGCGCAGTGGCCCTGCTGGTGGCTGCCGTCACCCTCCCACTCTCGCCGCCGGCGAACGCATCACCGAACATCGCGGGACTGATCGTCTTCCTCGACCCCGGACACAACGGCGCCAACGAGGGCAACAGCCGCCAGGTCCCCACCGGTCGCGGAGGAACCAAGGAATGCCAGACAAGCGGGACTGCAACAGCATCGGGCTATCCCGAGCACACCTTCACCTGGGACACCACCTTGCGGATCCGTGCAGCACTGACCGACCGCGGCGTACGCAGCGCGATGTCACGCGGCGACGACGCAAGCTCAGGCCCGTGCGTTGACGCCCGCGCCTCCGCAGCCAATGCCGTTGTGCCGGCGGCGATCATCAGCATTCACGCCGACGGAGGCCCGCTAGCCGGTAGGGGATTCCACGTCAACTACTCCGACCCGCCACTCAACGGCGTCCAGAGGGTCCAGGCCCCGGTTCTGGCCAAGACGATGCGCGACCAACTCGTCGAAGCGGGACTGACCCCCGCGGGCTACATCGGCACAGCAGGCCTCTACGGTCGGGCTGACCTCGCTGGCCTCAACCTCGCCCAATACCCGGCCGTGCTGGTTGAGTTGGGAAACATGCGCAACCCCCAGGACGCGGCGGCGATGGAAAGCCCCGAGGGCCGGCAACGCTACGCCGACGCCGTCGTGGCAGGAATCGTCTCTTACCTCACCACGCTCAGATAACTGACACCCCGGCGTGTCGTGGCCGCTGAAGTGTCAGACCGCCGCCATAGCCTCGAAGATGCGCCTCTCCTTAGGGAAGAGGTTGGTACGAAGAACAACCCGGGGGAAACGTGAGCAGCATCGCCACCTACCAGTGCATTGCTCAGGGCTGCACGGGGGCGGTCGAACAGCAGGGCGACGTGTGCACTGACTGCCGCGCGGTGTTCGACGGCTACATGGTCTACAACCCCGAGGGGCAAAGGCCGACCTCCGCTGAGGTCGCCGCCGCCGATGCGCGACTGCGGCACGCGTACGAACAACAGGCCGCCACGGAACTTGGTGTTGCACAACAGGATGCAAAACCGCGTCGCCGCAATCAAACGTGCTGGCTATGCACAGAACGCCGCACCTGCACACAGGAGGAAATGGGATGGGAATGCGACTTGTGTCGACCGGTTCAGTAGCACCGATCGAAGATGAGACGGTCGAGATCTTCTCCAGGCCGGTCGGCGGTGTGTACTGGCGACTCCAGGCCTCAGTCGACGTCACGGTGTCCAACCTCACCGAGTGGCTGACAAAATGGTTGCAGGACAACGACATCGTCGACGGTGAATGGATCGCGGGGAACAAGTGGGGTGGCAACGACAGTGCCATTGTCACTGCACACCCCACTACGACCCATGCCGCCTAAGTCCCTCTAAGACGGCCCCGGAGCGTCAAGGGGCGGCGACCGCGTCCCAGCAGTGGATGCGACCATTCCAGCGCCGCAGGTTCGTCGCTTCGGGATGGGTGGACATGTTGACCTCGGTATCGGCGAACACGCCCAGTTCGACAAGTTCGCGACGCAGGTGGACGCGGGTCTCAGCCTCCACCCTCGCCGCCGGGTGCAACGCGGCCTCACCGCGGCGGATATGAACCGTCACCGCAACATGGCCATCCCAGAGGTGGACCGCCTGCACGTCATAACCATCACTGGTCGACGTGCCCGGCTCGATGCACTCGGCCGGCACCGCGTAGAACAGCTCACCACCCACACCCGCCACCCAGTGCTCCTATCACCTGCGAACTACGCCACCCAGTACACAGCATCGCCGCTGCCACGCTCGGCGCGAAGCACCGCCACACCCGAGCCTGGACTCGTCACCGCAGCCTCGTCACAGTGCTTGGCCGCCGGTACAGTCAGATCAGGTCACAACGGCAACAGCGGGCCAGGGCACAACGGAACTGCGAGGAGGGGGGCGCGATGGCCGATCCGCGAATCCGGCTGACTCCAGCAGAAGCGGCCGCGCAAATGACAACGATCGGCGGCAAGCTCGAAAGCACCGCCGGCCAGGTCTCCAGCACCGCCGGGTCCGGCATCGACTCCCGCATCGCTGCCGCGGTGAGCCAGCAGGTCCAGACCAGCCGTGAGCTGGTCACCGCCGCGTCCAAGACTTCTGACAAGAGTAAATCGGCCGCAGAGGCACTCGGCGAGCAAGACAGGGCCAACCGCGGCAAGGTTGAGGCCGTCAAGTCCGACCTAGATGGGATGAAAGGCCGAAACGGGCCGTCGGGCCCTCGCCTTCCCCAGGACGGCGGCGGTGCATCGGGCCTGTCGTGGAAGCCCGGCGACAAACGCCGCCGGCCCTACCTGGTCGAACCCGGAGCACTTGGCCCGCCGGTGAACCCGCATGACCCGCTGATCGAGGTCGGTCCCCGATCAGGCATCTTCGTCCCCGAGAACGAGCTGCCCGGCGTCAAGGTCTACAGCCCCGGCGCCCTAGGCCCCCCGGTCTACCCGGACGATCCCTACATGGAACTCATCCCGGGCTCTGGGGTATGGGCACCTCAGAGCGACTTCCCCGGCGCTCAGTTCCTCAGCCCAGGTGCACTCGGGCCCAGTACCCAAACCGGTACCGGCGCCCCCGCCTACACCGAATGGCTGCCCGGCTCAGGGATCTGGCTCCCCAGCCAACAACTGCGCCCCTAACCTGGCCTACATCAACCACATCGCCCGGCGCACAAAGTCTGCCCCGCCTGGTGTCGCTGCACCCCTGGCCACCAACGCGGCGCATACGGTCACTAGAACCGGGCCAAACCAACCTGCTCACACGCACGCGGCCCGGCTGACCGGAACATGTTCCAGCACAGGGGGAATCAGCAATGGATGAATTCTGGGCGAACGTCGACGCCTGCCTGGACGCAGTCGAAATGGCCTCAACTGTCGACGAAGTCATGTCGATCCTGAACCACCACTTCCTGCCGTCTAGCGGCGAAGCATTCTTCGGAGGCTCCGGCGGCGACCGCCAACTCATCCACGCGCTGCGTGAGGCCGGGTGGCGAATTGTTTGGGCCGAAGCCGACTACTACTTCGTTGCCAGCGACAAGAACGGTGACCTGTTGACCTACGCCGAAGGCGACGTCGAGCGCGGCGACAGCCGCCCAGCAGAACTCCGCGACTGAGCACCGTTTAGCTGCGCTATTCCCCGACCTGACGCAACCGCTCGTCAGCTTCGATAGCGTACGCGTCGCCCAGCCACTCAGTATTCGGCAGGTCAGTACCGATCTCCTCCGGATCAATTCTCACCGCGCCGGCGTCGGTATTGCCGGTGTAGGGCACCATCGGTCGATCCACCCAATGCCGGCCGACCACGCCAACGGCGTGAACGGTGACCGGGAGGAACCGCTTCTGCTGCGCGAGCCGGGCGGTGTGCCTACCCAAGCAATCGTCGCAGATATTGAGGACCAACTCCTCGCCGTCGAAGCTGTCCCAGAACGTCGAACCGTAGTGGCCGTACGTCCGAAACTCGGTGCCCTCCTGGGGCTGGTTCTCCGACTCTACGAAGGTGTTCAACAACGTTTTGCCGCATGCAAAGCAGGGCAACATGGCTTCTCTACTCATGGTCTTCCCCTTTCATGTCAGACAAGCTGGCTTGATCGCTCCGGTGTCAAAGCCATGCCGAAAATGGCTGGCGACAAGGGGGGTGAAACAACAGGCCTGGATTGCATCCGGGCAACCAACCCCTCCCCACGGAACACCGCAGTTAGTCGGCCCGTGCCCGTGTTGCAGCCGCGAACCCCACAGACGGCGCGCCACGATGAAACGAGCAGCTGGGTGAAGTGACGGCCAACCGGGGGAGTCGGCCAGGCGTCCCAGCGGAGGTCAGGGGGAGCAGGTGCAGTTCGAGGCCAGTCGTGAGGACGCCGGCACGTACCGCAGTGCAGCGAGGAAACATGCTGCCCAATCCGGACCGGGTCGCCTCGGCCGCGAACTGGTGGCGGCACGTCGGGCCATCGGGGCGGCGGCGCGGTGACCGCGGCAGTCTCGGCGCTCCCGGACCGCACGCAGGATGTCGGCGCCGGCCCGCCGTTGCGGGGATGGCAACGCCGGGCCCTGGTCAAGTACCTGGCGGCCAAGCCCCGGGACTTTCTCGTGGCTGTGTCAACCCGATCTGGGACCACGATGACGGCCTGACTGGGACCCACCTGGCACCGGCTAATCACGCCCTTGGTCTCGGTGGTCACTGCCGAGTGGCGAGGGCTATAGGTATCTGCAGACCTGATCGGGGCTACAGGTTTCGGGCTCTGGGAGGGCTGCATCGTCGCGGAGCGCAGCCACGTTGTCGCGAAGTGTTGTGAGGTCGGCGATCTGCGCGTCGATGTCGGCAAGGCGCGCGTCCAGCAGGTCACGTACGTGGCCGCAGGGAGCTTGGCCGTGGTCGCGGATGTCGAGGATCTGCTTGATCTGGGCGAGGGTGAGCCCGGCCGCTTGGCCGCGGTGGACGAAGTCGATCCGGCTGACCGCGTCGGGGGTGTAGTCGCGGTAGCCGGCCGGTGTGCGTTCGGCCGGGGGCAGCAGCCCTTGCTCTTCGTAGAACCGCAGAGTCTTGGTGGTCGTGCCTGCCGCCTCGGCGAGTTCTCCGATCCGCATCCCGGCCTCCATCGTGTCGCAGGTCTCGCTTGACCTTCCCCTTTACTGGAAGGTCCAGTATCGCTGCATCAGGAGCGTTTCCCAACAGTTCTGGGAGGAATCGGGATGCAGACCAGGTACGACCTCGCGATCATCGGATCCGGCGGCGGTGCGTTCGCGGCGGCCATTCGTGCGACCTCTCTGGGCAAGTCGGTGGTGATGGTCGAGCGTGGCACGTTCGGCGGCACGTGTGTGAACACCGGCTGCGTGCCGTCGAAGGCACTGATCGCAGCCGCGGAGGCCCGGCACGTGGCCGCGGACGCGCCGACCCGGTTCCCGGGCATCGCCAGCGTCGCGGGCGCGGTGGACATGCCGGCCCTGATCGGCGGAAAGCAGGATCTCGTCGAGGCCCTGCGGGGTGAGAAGTACGTCGACGTCGCCGACTCCTACGGTTGGCAGGTCCGCCGCGGCAACGCCGCGTTCGCCGGCACTCCGGATTCGCCCCTGCTCGAGGTCGCCGCGGCGGATGGCAGCGTCGAGACCATCGAGGCAGCGCAGTACCTGGTGGCCACCGGGTCCCGTCCCTGGGCCCCGCCGATCCAAGGGTTGGAGGAGGCCGGGTACCTGACCTCGACTACGGCGATGGAGTTGACCGAGGTCCCCGACTCGCTGCTGGTGCTCGGTGGTGGCTACGTGGCCCTGGAGCAGGCGCAGCTGTTCGCCCGGCTCGGGTCGACGGTGACCCTGCTGGTTCGGTCCCGGCTCGCGTCGAAGGAGGAGTCGGAGGTCTCCAAGGCGCTGCAGGAGGTCTTCGCCGATGAGGGCATCCGGGTGGTCCGCCGAGCGGTCCCGACCCGCGTGACCCGCGACGCCGCCACCGGCCAGGTGGTGGTGACCGCGGACGTCTCCGGTGGCGCGCAGGAGTTCCGCGCCGACGAGGTTCTGGTCGCTCTCGGCCGCCGACCGGTGACCGACGGGCTCAACCTCGACGCGGTCGAGGTGAAGACTGGCGAGGTCGGCGAGATCGTGGTCACCGACCAGCTGCAGTCCTCCAACCCGCGGATCTGGGCGGCCGGTGACGTGACCGGGCACCCCGAGTTCGTCTATGTCGCCGCCCACCACGGCACCGTGGTCGCCGAGAACGCCTTCACCGACGCCGAGCGGTCGGTGGACTACATGCGGCTGCCCCGGGTCACGTTCACCAGTCCCGCGATCGGCGCAGTCGGGATGACTGAGGCCCAAGTCCTCGCGGCCGGGATCCGCTGCGACTGCCGGGTGCTCCCGCTGGAATACGTGCCGCGAACGCTGGTCAACCGGGACACCCGCGGCTTCATCAAGATGGTCGCCAACGCCGACACCGGCGAGATCCTCGGCCTGACCGCGGTCGCCAAGGACGCCGGCGAACTGGCCGCCGCGGGCGTCCACATCATCGGCAAGACCATCGCCGAGGTCGCCGACGCCTGGGCGCCTTACCTGACCATGACCGAGGGCATCCGGATCGTCGCGAAGGCCTTCACCACCGACGTCTCCAAGCTCTCCTGCTGCGCCTGACCCGCACCCACCCCACTCAACGAAGGAGGCATCCGCGATGTCGGACCTCAGCACCCAACTGCCCCAACGACTCACCCGACCCGAGGAGACCGGCCTTGACGCCGGCCTGCTGATCCCGCTGCTGCGGCTGCTCGTCGACGGCGACCCCGTCACCGTCGAGCAACTCGCCGCGGCCGGGAGCCGCACCCTCGATGACGTACGGCGCGGTCTCGCGGCGGTGCCGGACACCGAGTACGACGATCAGGGCCGGATCATCGGCCAGGGCCTCACCCTGCGCCCCACCCCGCACCGGTTCACCGTGGCCGGTGAGGAGCTCTACACCTGGTGTGCGCTGGACACGCTGATCTTCCCCGCCCTGCTGGACCGCCCGGCAAAGGTGGAGTCGGCCTCCCCGGTCAGCGGCGAGCCGGTTCGGGTCAACGTCGACCCCACAGAAGGTGCAACCAGCGTCGATCCGCCCACCGCGGTGGTGTCGCTGGTGAACCCGGAGCAGATCACCTCGATCCGTTCCTCCTTCTGCAACCAGGTGCACTACTTCACCTCCCCCGAGGACGCCGCGGGCTGGCTGGCCGAGCACCCCGGCGCGGAGGTGGTCCCGGTGGCCGAGGCGTGCCGGATCGGGGCCGCCCTCGCCACCGGCCTGCTCAACCGCCTCCAGGCGCCCGCCGCGGCCGACGACAGCCACAGCTGCTGCTGACCCATACCCACTGAAGGGAATGAGAACACCGATGATGTCCAACCACGACGATCGCCCGGGAGGCAGCGGCCTGCTCCTCGGAGCCGGCGCCGCGCTGCTCATGGTCGCCTGTTGCGCCTTGCTCCCCATCCTCATCGCCGGTGGCGCGATCGCCGGTATCGGCGCGTTCCTCCGCAACCCGTGGGTCATCGGCGCCGGGATCGCCCTGGCGATCCTCGCGCTGATTGCCATCTCCCGCCGCGGCGGCGGCACCGCCGGCCACGGCTGCTGCCCGCCCATGCCCACCAACGAAAACGTCGACCCGAAGGACGAGCAGAACCGATGAGAATCACCCGCCGCCACCACGCCGCGCTCTCGATCGCCGCCGTACTCGCCGCCGGATCGCTGACCCTGACCGCCTGCGGCAACAGTGCCGACCCCGCGACCGCCGGTTCCGGTTCACCCGCCACCGTGACCAGCGTCGATGGCCAGCAGATCAGCCTGCCCGCCAACGGGAAGCCCACCGCGGTGTTCTTCTTCTCCGTCGGGTGCGGCGAATGCGTCAACGGCGTCCGGTCCCTCGGCGAGGCCGCCACCACCGCCGAGAACGCCGGCACCGTGGCAAGCTTCCTCGCCGTCGACATGGACCCCGGCGAATCCAAGGCCCTGATCGGCGACTTCATGGAGTCCGTCGACGCCGAACACGTACCGGCCGCAATCGACGATGGCGCGGCACTCTCCCGGCGATTCGAGGTGGCCGCTCTGTCCACCCTGATCGTCGTCGACGCCGACGGCACGGTGACCTTCCGCGCCACCGACCCCGACGCCGCGACGATCACCGCCGAACTGGCAAAGGCCGGAGCCTGACCCATGGGCGGACTGCTCACCCTCGCCTTCGCGGCCGGCATGGTCGCGCCCGTGAACCCGTGCGGGTTCGCGCTACTCCCGGCCTGGATCACCCACACCCTCGGCGACACCGATGCCTCAACGGTCCCGGTGCGGCTGCTGCGGGCGCTGCGGGCCGGTCTCGTGTTGGCGGTGGGGTTCGCCGGCACCCTCGCGGCAGCTGGCCTGGTAGTCAGCGCCGGCGCCCGAGGGCTGATTCGCGCCGCGCCGTCGCTTGGCCTGGCCGTCGGCATCCTGCTGGTGGTTCTCGGCCTGTGGATGCTAGCCGGACGCTCGGTCTCGGTGCGGGTGCCTCGGATCCCCGGCCGGGCAGCCGCGGGACTCCCACCCACTGCCCGGATGGCTGCGTTTGGGGTCGGCTACGCGCTGGCTTCGCTGTCGTGCACGTTCGGGGTGATCCTCGCGGTCATCGCGCAGGCGCAGGCCACCTACAGCTATGCCGGGCTCCTGCTCGTCTTCGGTGTCTACGCTGCTGGCTCGGCGACCGTCCTGCTGCTGCTCGCCCTGGCCACCGCCGCGGCAGGCAGCGGACTCACCCGCCACGTCGCGCGATTGGCCCGCCATGGCCCACGGGTCACCGCTGTCGTCCTGCTGCTCACCGGCGCCTATCTGGCCTGGTACTGGTACCCGGCGGCCACCAGCGACGCCCCGGTCGCCGCGGGCCGTGGTGGCGGACTCACTGACGTCTCCGCGGTGGTCTCCAGCTGGATCCAGACACGGGCGACACTCATCGGCGCGCTCGCTGCCGCGTCTGCGCTGGTAGTGCTGGCGCTCGGGGTTCTCCAGCGACGCCGCCGGATCCTTCGGGGGCGCCCGATGACCACGCGGGACAGCACGCAGTGACAGCCCACCGGGTGCGGCGTGCGCACGAAACAGGCTCGGTTGATTGCGTCACCGCGACGCGTTCCCTGACCGGGTCGACGCCAGCCGGTAGGAGTCGGTACCAGTTTCGATGATGTTGCCGCCGAAGGTGAGGCGGTCGACGATGGCCGCGCACAGGCGCGGGTCCGTGAAGGTCTTGGTCCAGCCGGCGAAGCCCTCGTTGGACGCGATTGCCACGCTGTTCTTCTCCTCTCGCTCGGTGAGGACCTGGAAGAGGAGTTCGGCGCCGCGGCGGTCCAGTTCCATGTAGCCGAGCTCGTCAATGCAGAGCAGGTCGACGCGGCCGTAACGAGCGATCGTGCGGGCCAACTGCTTCTCATCGGCTGCTTCTACAAGCTCGTTCACCAGCCTCGTGGCGAGGGTGTACTTTACCCGGAATCCCTTTTCCGCGGCTGCGGTCCCCATGCCGATGAGCAGGTGAGACTTGCCGGTGCCGGAATCCCCGATCAGGCACAGCGGCTGGCCCTTCCGCACCCACTCGCCGGTCGCCAACTGGTGGATGGTGGCGGGGTTGATGTTCGAGTTGGCGTCGAAGTCGAAGTCCGCGAGGAACTTGCTCCGCGGGAACCCGGCGCCGTTCACGCGCCGGATGGTGGACCGACGGTCGCGGTCGTCGCACTCGGCCAGGAGCAGCTCGGCGAGGAATCCGGTGTAGGTCAACTGGTCCTTGTTCGCCGCCGCGACCGCGTCGCCAAGCAGGGCCCGCATGGTCGGGAGCCGGAGCCTCCGGCAGGCCTGGTCGACCGCCGCTACGGCGGCTTCCTCGGTCAGGCCGCGGCGGCGGCGCAAGGTGGTGGTCACGCTGGTGACTGTGCTCATCGGGGTGCTCCGCTCTCATCGGGACTCATCGGGTCGGGGTGGTGGTCGGTGCCGGTGCGGCGGCCGAGCAGTTGCTGGTATTTCTCCATCGACGGCAGCGGCCGGGTGTCGGGCGGGAGGCCGGCGATGACCGCGGCCGGGTCGAGCAGCAGGCGTTCGGTGAGGGACACGACCTTCCGGCTGCGCTTGGCGTCGCCATCTCGTCGTTCGCCATCGCTGGGCTGCGCAACGGGATGACGGTCTGAACTGGCCCCGGTGGGCGCTGCGAGGGTGGTGTGCAGGCGTGCTTCGACCGCGACCACATCAGCTGAGACTGCACCGACGCTCACTGCGGCGAGCAGCCCGGCTTCGACTTCGTCGGCGGCCATGGCGCGGTGCAGTAGGAGCACGTCGATCAGTTCCCGGGTGCCGACCGCATCCCCGAGCCGCCTGCGGGCGTTCGCCCAGAACGCCTCATGCGCAGGCGTGAACGCCCCCGATTCGCGGGCCTGCGCCAACGCGGTGGAGCCTGGCAATGCGCCCGGCTTACCCTTGAGCACCTCGAGGTAGTGGTCGAGGTTCACCGACTGGCCACCCCTTGTGATGACGCGGGCGTGCCGGGCGATCTGGAGTCGGCCGTCGAACACGACGACCTCGGATGCGCGCAAGGAGACGCGGACGCGGCGGTGGATGAACCGCGCCGGGACGGAGTACCGGGCCATGCGGACGGTGATCATCGCGGAGCGGTCGACCATCGGGTTCAGCATCAGCCCGGGGTCGAACCCCTCGACCGGGAGCGGCGCGAGGTTCTCGCGTTCGGTCGCGAAGTCCTCGCCGACGGTCCGGATCCGCGACGAGATCCGTCGGCGGTCGTCGGCGGCGTCCAAGGCACGGACCTTCTCGTTCAGCTCGTCGAGCGAGTCGACGACGGGCATGGGCACGAGGTGCTGGCGGCGGAACCGGCCGACGTCGCCTTCCACACCGCCCTTCTCATGTGCCCCGGCGATGCCCGGCTGGCAGTAGAACGCGTCGAACCCGAAGTGAGAGCGGAACAGCACCCAGCGGTCGTTCTCTACCCGCTCACGACCGCGCGCGTTGACGACCCGGGTGACTGCGGCGGTGAGGTTGTCGTACCGGACGTGCCGGGCGGGGATGCCGCCGATCTCGTTGAACGCGGCGATGTGGCCCTCGAGGAACGCCTCTTGGCCTTGGGTGGCGTAGATCCGGTGCACCGCCTTCCCGGAGTAACTCAACCTGAATGTGAAGAGGAAGACCTTCGTCTTCACCCCGGCCAGGATGACGTAGAGCTCGCCGAAGTCGACTTCTGCTTCTGCGCCTGGCGCGTGCTCCTGGGGGATCATGACTTCGACCCGGCGGCCAGCTTCGAGGCCGATCTGCGTGCGGCGGATGCGGACGTAGTCGCGAACCGTCGAGTACGACACCTCAATGGCGTCGTGTTCCTCGATGAGGCGGACGTGGATCCGGCGGGCGGTGTGCCGTTGCTTCCGCGGCGCCTCAAGGTCGGCGCGGAGCATGTCGTCGATGGCCGACTTGAACGGATCCAACCGGGGCGAGGAACGCACCGGGGTCTTCCGCGGCGGTGGTTCCGCGGACGTGAGGGCCCGGCGAACGGTGCCGCGTCCGACTTGGTGCTTGCGTGCGAGCGCTCGGATCGACATGCCCTCGACCCGGGCGTCCCGACGGATCGCAGCGAACAGTTCCACACGCACCCTCATCCCGAAACCCACTTCCGGTGCCGCGAGGACCGCTGGATGCGGGTCCTCCTGACGCCACGGAAGTGGGTCCAGATCAAGCCGTCACGACGCCACGCCGAAGCCCGGGTGGGTCCCGAATCAGACCGTCACACTGGTCCCGAATCAGACTGTCACCGCCATTCTCGCGGTGGCAACCCCAGGCTCAGGAAAGACCACCTTCGCGCTGCGGATCGCCGCCGAGCTGTTGGTCGAGGGCACAGTCGATCACGTCACTGTCGTGGTACCCACGGAGCACCTCAAGATCCAGTGGGCCCATGCGGCCGCCAGCTTGGGTATCGCCTTGGACCCGAGGTTCAGTAACTCGGCCGGCCACACTGCCCCGGACTACAACGGCGTTGTCGTTACCTACGCCCAGGTCGCCAGTCACCCCAGCCTGCACCGAATTCGCACCGAGAATCGCAGCACCCTGGTGATCTTCGACGAGATCCACCACGGGGGCGACGCCAAGTCCTGGGGGGATGCGATCCGAGAGGCGTTCGATGACGCCACCCGCCGACTCGCGTTGACCGGCACGCCATTTCGTAGCGATGACAGCACCATCCCGTACGTCACATATGCCCCCGATAACCACGGCATGATGCGCTCCCGCGCAGACCATGCCTACGGCTACGCCGAGGCCTTGGCTGACGGTGTGGTGCGGCCTGTGGTCTTCCTGGCCTACTCAGGTGAGTCCCGCTGGCGTGACAGCGCCGGCGCCGAACACGTCGCCAGGCTCGGCGAAACACAGAGCACCGAACAGATCGCGCGTGCCTGGCGCACCGCGCTCAACCCCGCCGGTGAATGGATTCCCGCGGTGATCACCGCCGCCGACACCCGGCTGCGGCGACTGCGCGAACACATCCCCGACGCCGGCGGCATGATCATCGCGTCAGACCAAGCCGCCGCCCGCGCCTACGCCGACCTGCTGACCACGATCACCGGCGAAGCCCCTACGGTAGTGCTCTCCGACGATCCAGGGTCATCGGATCGGATCGCCGAATTCGCGCGGGGCACCAGCCGCTGGCTGGTAGCGGTGCGCATGGTCTCCGAAGGCGTCGACGTGCCGCGGCTGTCGGTAGGTGTCTACGCCACAAGCGCCTCCACACCACTGTTCTTCGCTCAGGCCATTGGCCGGTTCGTTCGCTCGCGGCGCCCTGGGGAGACCGCCAGCATCTTCCTTCCGTCGGTGCCGAGCCTGCTGAAGCTGGCCAGCGAAATCGAGCAGCAACGGGATCACGTTCTGGGAAAGCCACACCGTGACAACGAACTCCCAGACGCACAGCCGGCCCGCCGCGGCGAGCCGGCGGATCCCGACGACGGCTTCGAAGCGCTCGGCGCCGACGCAGAGCTCGACCAGGTCATCTTCGACGGAGCCTCGTTCGGCACCACGGCCGCGGCCGGCAGCGACGAGGAGGCCGACTACCTCGGCATCCCCGGCCTGCTCGACGCCGGCCAGATCCGGGAACTGCTGACTCGACACCGACACCAACAACCCGCAGAGCCGCCAGCCGTAGGCCAAGCGCCGGCCCGGGCCCTGGTGCACGACCAACTGCGTCAGTTGCGCCAGGACCTCAACGTCCTGGTGTCAGTAGCCCACCACCGAACAGGTTTGCCTCACGGCGCAATCCACAACGAGCTGCGCAGACTGCGCGGCGGCCCACCGGTCGCGGCCGCCAGCGTCGACCAGCTCCGTGAACGCATCGAAGCGGTCAAGACCCTAGGCAGGGGCGGAAGGCGATGAACCGCCCAACCGCACTCGGCGCAGAGCGTGCCGGCTCCCTGGCCGGCTGGTGCTAGGTAACGGGGGAGAGAACACTCATGCACATCTACGAACTGGCCATGCAGATCAAGGCCGAAACCGAAGACGAAGCGCGCGCGATCGCCGTTGAGAGGATCCAGCGCAACGACGGATTCGACCTCGACCGGGTGGGCGAGTGATGGCCGGCACCTATGACCTTGATTTGTCCTGCAGCGGCGATGGTTGGGCAGGCACGTTCGCTGCCCTGATCGTGGCCACCGCCGATGATTTCCTCGCCGACGGCCCCTATGGCCCGGTCGAAATCACCCGAGACGACGGCGTCACCTTCACCGGTGAATTGGCCAGCCGATCTGGAAACGCGTTGGTACTTCAGGACCGTGCCAGCAACGCCTACCACGGGATCCACGTGGACGCCGTACTCAGGTTCCGGGCGTAGACCGCGCCACGCAATCCATCGGCACCACAACAAGGGGGGGAACACGAACATGGCAGATGTCCAGTCCACAGGGGCCCTTGCCGACGACCCGATCGGCGGACTGCTCACCGTCACTGACGGCATGATGCACTACCTGACCCGGTGCTGCGGTGCCAGCGCAAAAGGATCGGCCAACGGTTCGACCGGGGTGGTGTGCAGGGCGTGCTACTGCGATATCGACCCGGAGATCGGGAACGCCTGGATGGTCGACGACCCCGCATCGTGGAAGCAGTATCAGGACCGGTTGGCCGCCTACTTCGGTGACCAGGCGGCCGTGGTGGCCAACCAACTCCGTGAGCGAGCCCTCGAGCGAACCTACGGGTCCAGCCAGGCTGTCTAGGTCGAGGCAGCGGGGAGGCGAAGGAACGTGTTCACAGCGTTGGAGCGAGTGATCATCAGACCGAGGTCGGGTGCAGCACCACTGACCGGCCACTTCATGGGCTACAACCACTTCGGCGACCCGATGGTCGTGTACCACGACCATCCCCAAGGGCAGGAGTGGGGCCTGAGGCGTCGCGACGAAGTGACCGGCAACGGCGATCCCTGCGACTGCCCCGCTGCGCAGCTGGCGCGCCAACAGGCCTGAACCCCAACACCATGGCTGGGCCTGCGCGGCCCCGCGGAAACCGGCGAGAGGAACCACCCGAATGCGCTATCAGCACACCCACAATGCAGCGGCGTGCCCTGACTGCGCAGCCTGTACCCGGCGGTGGGGTCCCGGCCACCGCTGCGACAAGGTCCACGACCTGCGTGAAGGAGATGTCGTCACCGTCGGTAACAGCATCAAGCCGTGGCTGGTCAGATTCGCCGGGGACGTAGTAGTCACCGCCATCGATCCCGTCGGCCGGTATCACAGCTTCGGCCGCGGCTGCCCGCGTCCACTGTCAGAGCTCACGCCCGTCGGGCACCAGGAATCCGCGTGATGACCGGAGCCACCGATGGCCCCACCATGAAACATGCGCTGGTGACCATCAGCCACGATCGCACCGACAGCTGCGACGGCGTCTACGACTCCTACGACGACGCACTGGCCGCGGTCAACAGCATCTGCGCCACCTACGGGTGGCGCTACAACCTAGCCGCGGGCGTCATGCTCGGCGACCCGTTCGCTGAACCCCGAAACACCCCTGACCCGGCTCTGGACTGCCAGCAGGCCCCCGGCGAACAGTGGGCGGATATCGACGTCGCCATGTACTTCCGCATCACACCAGAAACAGCCGGCTGACCAGCCAGCTGACCTATAGGCAATGGACAGAAGGAGAGTCAGATGACCGAGGCCGAGGCCGAAGAGCTCGGCCGCCAGGCCCGCCGCGACGAGCGAGGCAATGTGCCCGTGGCGGATCCCCTCATCTACGCCGAGGTCGAAAACTCCCAAGTCGGCGAGAAGACCCACCTCATGCACGCCTTCAATCGCGGCTGGCATGCCGAGAATGCGGCAGCGGCCGACGAACCGGTGCGCCGCGTCGACGTCCACCCAGGCAGCACGGAGGACCTGAGATGAGCGCCAGCGAGGAGCAGGACCTGACGACCTGGAGTGTCGTGGGGCACTGGGAGTGCGGCGAGATCGTCGTCGAGTACGTGGTGGAAGGCGACCACCAAGACCCGCGCATCGATACCGGCTACTGGGATGAAGGCCTCTTCGCCGCATCCGGCCAAGGCCACACCGTGGAAGAGGCGATTGCCGCAGTGCGCGCAGAATATGAGGTAGCCCATGGCTGAGCAGACCGAGCTGGCGGCCGCGTGCGAACTCCTGCGGTCCGTCGTCAGCCGGTGGTATCGCCAAGGCTACGCCGGGGAATGCCTCGACGCTGCCGCAGCAGCCCTCGATGGGCTGGACGCACTCGAGGCCGCAGGCGGTGAAAGCACCGGTGACCCAACGGTATTGAAAGATCTGAGGGACCGGCTACAGGCGGCCGTCGACCGCCACCGCGAGTTGGGCCACGGCGGCAGCCTCACAGCCGCCGGCGCGCAGCTCGTCATGGCCATCGACAATCTGCGCCTGGGCCAATGAACCCCACAGCATTGCCAAAGCACTCGGTGAGCGTCGCCGGAATCGTCATCGACCCCGCCGGCCGGGTCCTGACGATTCAGCGCGCCGACAACGGGCATTGGGAGCCGCCAGGAGGCGTCCTGGAACTCAACGAGACCTTGGAGGAAGGCGTCCGCCGCGAGGTCTTCGAGGAAACCGGCGTCACCGTCGACGTGGAACGCCTCACGGGCGTCTATCAGAATCTCGCTAAAGGAGTCGTCGCCCTGGTCTACCGCTGCCGGGCGGTAGAGGGTACGGCGCATCCGACCGCTGAAGCTCGTGCTGTCCGCTGGATGGACCGCGAACAAGTAGCCGACGCCATGACAGAAGTCTTCTCCGTCCGCGTATTCGACGCCTTCGACGAGCGGGCCCACTCACGCACCCACGACGGAATCCGACTCTGCTACAGCGGGCACTGAGGACCAACAGGGGAGGAGCGGTGCGATGGGCACGGTGTGCGGGTGGAACGGCTGCCGCGAGCCGAAGGCCGACGCCGAGGACCGGTGTGAGGAGCACGAGTTCTCGCAGTGCGGCACTGAGGGATGCGACGGGGACGCTGACAGCGGCGACAGCTACGACGGTTACTGCGGGAACTGCGCCGACCGGCGCTACGGATGATCCTGACCGCCGCAGCATTCAGGGGCACGAGTCCCCGGAGAATCCGGCGTCGAGGAAGTCGGGGTCCGGACGCGTCACTACCTGATGAAGATGGGCCTGCTCGCTAACGTCGATTCATAGGGGGAATGACCGGCGGGACCGCATCAGCGGCCCGCCAAAAATGGGGGGAACTATGGCAATTGACGTCCGCGTGCTGTTGAACCAATCGGAGGAGAATTTCCGCGGGTACCGGCACGGCGCCACACTGAGCGAGGTTGCCGCCTTCGAGCTACCCGAGGAACTCGTCAGTCAGATCGCCGACGGAGTTCCGGTGCAGGCACTCGAATCCGTGTTTCGTGAACTCAATATCGACACCCCCACCGCGGAGTGGGCGCTGCGGTACCGCCTTAACCGCAACCGAAGCCTCAGTGTGGGCGACGTCGTCATCGTCGGCGAGCTCGCCTACGCGGTGGAGAGCTGCGGCTGGGCGCCGGTAGCGCTTGTCGCCGAACAGATCACCAACCGTGCATCCGAGAGCCCGGTCGGATGAGCCTCGACCCTGACGACCGGGTGTACGCAAACGCCAGCGGAACCGGGGAACCGGTTGCCTGTCAGTGGTTCGCGCGGTGCAGCAACCCGGCCAACGGATTGCGCGACGCCGGCCCGCTCGGCCAAGTGCCGATCTGCTGCCGTTGCGACAACAAGGTCACGTCGCTTCAATGACCGGCCCGCACCGCAACACCATGTTCACCGACTTTGGGAGGAGTCACCAATGAGTTCGATCCAGCAGCTCGACCCGCAACAGATCGATGCCATGCGCCGGGAGATCAACCACGGCCTGATGGTCACATTCATCAACGCTGAACTGCTCGAGCGGGCCAGTCTCGACGTCGGACGATCGGTCGTGTTCTACGACGCGGACCACGGCTTCCTCTACGCCGTCGCTGAGCTACCCGACACCGGTATGCTGCAGCGTCTTTACGACAACACCTCGATCCGATTCTGGTCGTACGGCTGCTGAACCCGCCTGGTAGCGCGCGGCGGGCCCGCGGCGGCTTGCTGCTACACGGCGGGGTGCGTCTGAACGAGGTAGGACAGCGTTACCCACAGTGCGCCCAGGCCCAGCGCGTAGAACAGCACTGCCCGCAGGGCACGTCGCGCGGCCTGCAGCGGGCGTAGGACGCGGCGGCGCAGGGCCCGCACCGACGACAGAGTCACATGGCCAGTTGCGCCAGCGGAAGCTGTCGCCGCGAGGTAGTCGGCGTGGGCGTGGGCAAGGTCCAGTAGTGCGTTCATCGGGGCTCCTGTGCCGGATCGTCGTAGGTGACCAGAGCCTGGTCGCCGGTATTGAGGCTCACCCACGAAACGACGTCACTGTCTGCGACGTCGGCAGGAATGCAGTAGAGGTAGCGCACGTAACCCAGTGCGGCGGCCTCGGTTTGGTGCGCGGTACAGCTCAGGCCGTGTCGAGCGCTGTAGCGCGCAACCATCCAGACAAGATCATTCACTGTGCCGGTGCTCCTTGTGCTTCGCTGGAGCGTTCACAGTTTGGCCAGCGCGTCTAGGTAGTCGGTCAGGTCGAAGCGCAGTGCCCAGTAGGTCCAGTCCTGTTCTGTTCCGGGCTCGACCGAAGGTGGCTCGATCGAAATCAGGCGGGCATATTCGCGCTCTGCCCGCGTGACGAACCCGTGCTGCAGAGCCAGCGCAATGCGCTCCGGATCCGTTGTGCACTGCGCGGTGGTGCCCAGCAAGACGCGACCACCGCCACTGGACACCTCGTCGATCCTGGTGCCTCCCGAACCCGGCTCGCATCGCAGCCATATCACGCATTCACTCATCGTCGAACCCGTTGCAGTAGTCGGCTTCCCCGCTGCAGAGGTCCTCAAGAGAGATGGAATCGCCGCAGTGGCACCGCCCGCCGCCGCCACGCGTGCGAACGTAGCGGTGCGTGCAGGTGAGCGGGTCAGGCTCTGGAGCGGCCGCAAGGGCGGCCCGGTATTCGTCACGCTCGGCCTCGTGAATCGGGTTGGGCTCCCGATCGTCCCAGCGGTAGCTCATAGACACATCCCCCTGGTCACCGTCGCGGTAGCACTAGTCGCGGCCGAAGTTGGCGACGTCGACGTCGGTAGCAGGGCATACGAGCAGATTCGACTCACGGCACTCCAGATAGGCCTGGACTGCAGCTTCCTGGGTGTCGGCTTCGATAATGGAAACCTGATCCATCGCCAGGTCGTCGATGCGCCAATTGGCCATACCGTCTTGCCCCCCGATTCGCATGCCGCACGCTGCGGCTTTGCCATCGAAATCCACGCTAACGTGCCCTGAGGGCGCCGCTCTGGCCGCGACACGTCGATGCCCCCGGTTTGACCCGCCAGGGACCCCTGCGGCGCGCCGCTAGCATCCCAGCGAACACGGTGCGCGGCGATAAACTCGGTACGGCGCCGGGGCCGATACCCCCCCCTTCTTCGTGATCTCGGCGCAGCGCGTGTGGCGAGCACACGCGACCCGGCTCGGCTCGATCGCAGACCCCCCTCTGCGGTGCCGCCGAGCCGGGCTCTATTAGGCCCAGCGTCGAGCTGCGCTCCGGCCGCGTGGATCGGCAGCGAAAATCCGCCGGGCGGCGTGGCGATGCCCAGACTGGCTCCTATGCCGGTGCCATCATCGGAAATGAGGGGGGCACAGTGGGCATGAGAGCAGTCTGGCGGGGCGAGCACCGAGCCGGCGTTTCGGCGGCGCCCGTGTCAATTCGCGAGACTGCGAGCAGGTTTCAGATCGCCGCTGACAGTGCGCCTTCCTTTCCAAACGAAGGCCACGGCGAGGCCGCATAGCGCGATCTCAGGGGGGACCATGAGGGGGCAGCGAACGCAGCGCATCAGCGCGGCAGATGGAACCGAGCTGGCCGTCGAAGAAATCGGTCCGCCCGACGCGGCCCTGACCGTGATCTTCAGCCACGGCTTCTGTCTGAGCAAGGCCGCCTGGGCTCCCCAGCGCCACCACCTGCCCGAGCATGTCGGAGACGATGTGCGGATGGTGTTCTACGACCACCGCGGTCACGGCGCCTCGGCCCCGGCGCCAGCTGAGACGTACACGATCAACCAGCTCGGCGATGACCTGGACACGGTGATCTCACAAACCGCACCGCAAGGGCGGGTCGTGCTGGCCGGACATTCGATGGGAGGCATGGCGATTCTGGCGTTCGCCGCACGGCACGCCGAAACGCTGCGACGAGTGGCCGGGGTGGCGCTGGTATCGACCGCCGCCGACGAACTAGGCAGTCACGGGATCGGGCGCGCTCTGCACACTCCGGCAGTGCCCTTGCTGCAGCTGGCTGCTCAGCGGTTTCCCCGCCGAACCACTCAGGCCTGGGCGATGGCCCGCACCAGTCTGGCGCCATTGCTGGGCATTCCGGCGATGAAATCGCCCGCGATGGCGGCTAACTCGCAGTGTTGTCGCATGATTGGGCAAACGGCGATCTCGACCATCGCCGCGCTGCTGATGGAGTTCCGGGCCTACGACCAGAAGCAAGGCGTATCTGCGCTGACGCACCTGCCTGCGCTCGTTGCCTGCGGTGAGCAGGATCCGATCACCCCATTGGCCCACTCCGCGGCGCTAGCCAAGGTGCTTCCCTATTCGGAATTCGTGCGCGTCCCAGGCGCTGGGCACATGCTGGAACTCGAGCGGCCACGTTTGATCAGCACCGCCATCGGCAAACTCGTTGCCCGCGCTCGCGCCTACGACCTTGCCTGCGTCGGCTGACGCGCGAACCCTGCCCTGCGAGCAGCGCGGTGAAAGTCCGGCCGGTCGCGTGTCGTGCCGCAGTTCCGTCAGGGCAGTCTCGCCAGACTGACAGACATGACGACTTCGCTCTACGCTTGGATCATCGACCGTGATCATCTCGAACGCTCACTGAACGAGTTCAACCACAACGAGCCCGTCGGGTGTGAAGGGGTTTACGGGCCACGGGGTGCCAACGGCGACACCAAAGCCGCCCTGGACGCCAACTACGAACACCACCACACGTTCGAGATGCGCGATGATGACGGAATCCTCTACGTGACCGGAACCCTGTACTGGAACGGTGACCCGGAATTCGAGGTCACCTACATGCCGCTGCGTGACTACGGAGCGCCGGCCATGGGGTGCGTTCGGGTCAGCTACCCGGGACATCCGGAGTGGGACTGCGGCTAGCTCGACCACGATGGCTGACATCAGATTTCCGGACGACGTCTACCTGATAGCAGGTGGATGGGTCGAGTTCGACCTCGGCCTGCTGGACTACACCTGGCTGCACCGAATCAACGCCACGGACACACCGTCTACGCCACGTGACGTTGTTCGCGCCCACCTGCAGGCGAGAGACCCGGACGGCGTGCAACGGCGGGCCGCGGCCCAAGAGATCCTCGACTCAGTGCCCGCCGGCGCGACGTTGTCCGATGGCGCTGGCGCGGTGCTGGCCGAATGCCGTGCCCTACTCAACTGGGACGCGCTGGCATCTGTGCGGGCTCGCTTCGCAGCAGACGCGCCGCACACGATTGTGTGCGGGCCCGGCTGGTATCGCGTCATTGCTGACCTTGACCAAGAGATCGCCGCCGCCGATCCCGCGGCGCAATACCTGCACATCGCGCAAGCGGATGGGAATCTGACCATCGACACCACCAGTAGCGAACTTCAGGTGCGGGCGTTGATCGCCCAGGCGCAGATCCGCGCCGCTGCGGTGTGCGAGAGATGCGGTCTGCCAGGAGAACTACGCGATCTCCGCAGCAGCGCGACGACGCTGTGTGAGCCCCATTGGGAAATGCGTGGTTGACCGATGACCCCACCGTGTCGGGAGCCCCGCCAAGCGATGCAGGCGTGTCGAGCGCGCGAATCACGCAGCCAGACTGCATCACAACACCGACAACTGAGGAGACCGTTGGCATGTATGTCGAGGATATGGATCTCGATGAGGCGATGTACATCAAGATGGCCCTGGAACGGCGGTACCAGGAAGCGTCAGCGGGCAGCTCTGAACGAGAGCAGCTGGACTGGGACATACAAGACCTCGAGGGCCGTATCGGCGATCTGAGTCGCAACCTGGAACCGCCGGCGTTCCTCGACGCGTCGGTCCCGCACCCAGGCGTGACGCCATGAGCAGCGAGCAGATCGGCTTGGATCTGTGGCCCCGCGAACACGACCTGCCGCCGCGCTGGGACGGACTGGCCGTGCAGTGGGGTGATTGGCGGCCGCCCCTGGAAGTATTCGTGTGCCCGCCGCCCCGTGCGCCGCAGTGCTGTACCCGCTGCGGTGATACCCGGCCGCCGGCCATGAACGTCGGGCGGATCTGGACTGATCCCGCGACCGCGCCGCCTGCGATCAGCCGCGCTCGACTGTTGGCAGGGCGTCAGCTGGTCGGCGTCATGACCGCCTTCCGATGCCCACACTGCGGCCACGACACCGTCCTTGGGCCCGACGGGGAACTCTGGGACCTCGATGCCACGGACTACACCGATGACGGATCATGGAACAACGCCGTCGATAAGCGGTAGCAGTGGTGGTGGTGGCGCTAGGTCTGGTGTGTCTCAGGACAACTAGCGCTGGACGGCGGTGGGGCGACCGCTGTCGAGTGATGCCAGAGCAGCGTCGATAACCGCATTGACCGCGTAACCGTCGTTAGCGGTTGCGCCGACGACGTTGGTGCCGGCGGCGATTGCAGCGAGCCAGCCGGCGTCCTGTGCCCGGTAGGCGTGAGCAAAGCGTTGCATCCATGCTTCGGCCTCCACGTCGAGGGGGGCCGGGTCGGATGGGTCAGGTTCGGTGGGGGTCAGAGCTAGGGGGCCGGTTCCGGTGACGATCTCACAGCCGATGTCGTAGGACAGGCCGGGGCCCCGGACGAGCTCGATGACTCCAACGATGCCGGTCTGGGAAGTCAAGGTGAGGACGACGAGCACGGTGTTGCCGTCGCTGCTGGTGGTACTGGCTGTCGAAACCTCGGCGATGTCATCGCCGGTCAGCCACCGGAAAATGTCGATGTCGTGAGAGGCGGAGCTGGTGATGAGTTCGCGTTCGTCGAAAGTGATGACCGACAGCGGGTTTCGGTGCCGTTGGCTGATGAGCACGGGTGAGCCACTGCCGGCGGCGTGCAGTTGAGAATGCAGGGCGAGGTAGTCGGGGTCGAAGCGGCGCATCCAGCCGACCTGCACGAGAGGGCGGCCGGCGGCATGTTCGGATTCGACAATCTGGCGCGATTCGTGGGCAGTTGTAGTGAGCGGCTTTTCGCACAGCGTGGGAAGGCCTCGCTTGATGCAGGCCTGCGTGATGGCGAAGTGAGTGTCGTCGGCGGTTGCGATCAATACTGCGTCGATGTCGGCGTTGTTGACGCAGTCGATCGGGTCGTAGAAGACCCCGGCGGCCGGCACGAGGTGAGCAGCGCGGTCTGCGAACGGGACGTGGGTATCGGCGATCGCGGTGATCGTGGCTTGCGGGAGGCCGGCGACGATCTTTAGGTGGGTATTGCCCATGCCACCGAGCCCGATCAGCGCCACCCGGATTGGATCGACCGTCATTGCGTGGCTCCTGCGATCATGGGCGCTGGGACCCGCGCCCACGTGCCATTGGCCACGGATTCGGCGATGGCGGCGTGGATGGTGGCTGCACGGACCCCATCGGCGAACTGCGGTAGACCGTCGGGCGCGGTCCCGGTCGCAATGGCGTCGTAAACGTCAGCGACGAACGCGTTGAAGCAGTCTTGGTAGCCCTGTGGGTGCCCGGCGGGCAGCAGCGAGTAGCGGGCCGCGGCGGGGTCGAGAATCGCGGCGTCACGCAGCAGCGTCGTAGTCGAGGCCAGGCCGCCGATGATCAATTCGTCGGGACGTTCACCGTCGAACTGGATCGCGATATCGCGGGCATCGAAGGAGAACGCGAGCTGGTTCTTCCTCCCAGGTGAAGACTGAGTGACCACGATACTGCCGATGGCACCGCAGTCGGTACGGAAGGCCACGACTGCGCCGTCGTCTTGGCGGATGGTGCTGCGCGGGGCGCAGGCCTCGGCGGCGACGACTTCGGTGATGCGTTGCCCGGTGACAAACTCGGCCAGATCGCACCAATGCGAGCCGATGTCGGCGAAGGTAGCCGACACCCCGGACTGGGCGGGGTCCGAACGCCACCCAGTGGGCTCGGCCTCGGCCTGGTGGTCCTGAACGTAGCCACCATGAAGCATCCACACCTGCGTCCCGGACAGGCGGTGTCGGGCCTCTCTGACCATCGGGTAGAACCGGTAGATGAACGACACTGCGGCCACCGTGCCGGCTTCGCGTGCGGCAGTTGCCAGGGCTTGAGCGTCGGCAACGTTTGTTGCTAAAGGCTTTTCGCAGATGACATGTTTGCCAGCGGCCAGTGCGGTCAGGACTTGCTCGAAGTGCAAGTTGTTGGGTGTACAGATGTGCACGACGTCGACGTCGTCGGCAACGAATATCTCTTCGGGGGTGGCTGCCCTGCCGGCGCCAAGCCGGGCGGCGGCCACGTCGCTGTTGTGCGGCGTGCTGGCGGCGATCGCTGTGAGCTGGCCGCCGGCACGGTGAACGGCGTGTGCATGTACCGATCCGACCATGCCGGCGCCGATGATCGCGCTGCGTGGAACCTGTCGTTGCCTCACGTGCCTCTTCTCGTTTCAGGGCTGGGACGGGTCGATCACCGAGACAGTGTTGTCGTCGTTGGCGGTGTACACGGTGTGGGTGACGGGATCAACGTCGACGGTGAAGGTTTCCTTGCCGATCCGGATAGCGCCGGCGACCACCAATTTGTCGGTGTCGATCACCGTCAGGCTGCTGTCGTGATTGGCGGTGTACGCCGTATGGTATCCGCGATCGACGGTCACCCCGAACGGACTGTTGCCGACATGAAGTGTTGCGGCCACACGCCGCGTCGCGAGGTCGACAACGGTAACGGCCCCCTCCGCTTCGTTGGTGACGAGCGCAGTGTGGTGAGCGGTATCGATAGCCACGCCTCGCGGATCGTTGCCGACCGGAATGGTCGCCTCAACGGCGCGTGTGAGGGTGTTGATTACCGAGACAGTGCCGTCGCTGCTGTTTGCGACATAGGCCGTGTGTGAAGCGTGATCAATGGCGATGCCGTACGGGTTTTTCCCGACTGGGATCGTTGCGGTCACGGTGTGGCTATCGAGGTTGACTACCGACACGCTGTAATCCCACATGTTGGCCACATACGCTGCGCGATCCGTCGGATCGATCGCCACGCCCCACGGGTTCGTACCGACCTTCACACTGGCGACAACGGTGTTGTGAGCAGTGTCGATGATCGATGCGGTGTCGTCACGATTGTTCGTGACGACGGCGGTGTGGCTGGCAGGATCGAGTGCCACGTCAGCTGGTCCGGAGCCCACAGGGATGGTCGCGGTCACCGCCTGTTTCCCGGCATCGATCACTGACACCGTGCCGTCTCCGTAGTTGACGGTGTAGATGGTGCGGGACGTTGGGTCGACGGCCACAGCTTCAGGGCGCTTCCCGACAGGAATGGTCGTGACGATGCGCGCCACCGTGGCTGCTGGCCGACTGCTGGGGGGTTGGCCGGTGGCACTGTCGGGATGTCGCCCGGCGATCCAGCTGGTGGTGATCACGGCGGCAATAACCACGGCCAACCCGGCCGCGGACAGCGCCACCATGTTGCGGCGGCGTGTCGGGCGCTTGGAGGGCGCCACCAGCGGGCGCTGGGAGGGCGGCACATCGGGTGGTGGCGCTGGCAGGGTGGGCGCAACGGGCGGTACGGGGATGTCGATCGACTTGCAGGCCATCCAGAGCTGCCGGAATCTGTCCGAATCGCCGCCCAGGTGCGCGACAACGGCTTCTAGGGGATCCCACTTCGGTAGCGCGGCGCAGGTGAAGATCCTGCTGACCGTGGCCCGACTCCACCCCGTTTTCTGGGCCACCGAGCGCAGGCTCGGCTCACCCGCCGCCAATCGCAGCCGGTAGAGCTCACTGCGCAAAAAGGTCAGGCGCGGGTCCAGATCATCAAGAGCGTCGTCGTCAGTCAGCCTGCCTCCCCAGTTACCGCGGGTTGCATGGTTAACGCCAGCGTGGACAGTGACTGTTAACCATTGGCTCACTATGGCACAAAATGGCTCAAACCCTGCTCAAGGGTGCTTGCGTCCATTGACGGCCCCTTGGCTGGTTGCTGACGATGGGATCACGAAATCAAGGACGATCCCACTCCAATTGGGGGCAACCAATGCTTATCGACGACCGCACCAACACGATTTCAGGCGCAGAAGATGATTCCCCGACCGTCGAAGTGACGATGGTCTGCGAGGTATCCCAGGAAACACCGGACAGCCCCCTGCAGGCCGCCCTGATCCGGGAAGAAACGCGACAGTGGCCGGACGACCCCACACCGGACGTCATCGAGACCGTGGTCTCGGAGACGCTGCTACCCCAACCCGTGCCCGACGTCTTGGCGGCCGTCGACCACTGGCTGCAGGCCGTCCACCACCTTCACGTCGTGCCAACGTCGTGGGAACCCGGCAGCACCGGCCCCGACACGGGAGTCGTCCTTCTTCTGCAAGGCCGCGCCGAACCCGCCCCAATTGCGGCCCACGCCGCATAACAGGGCAAGCATCCTCGGCTACGCCGCGGGACATTGAACTAAGGGTGCCCGGCCTGCCCTGCTTGGACCCGCCGCCAGACGGTTGCCCCCGTGGCGGTGTCGCCCAGGCCGTCGATTCGCTGAACCTGCAGGTTGCGTCTCGCTTGGCCTAGGGCCCCGGCGGTAGCCGGTTGCAGTCAACGCCTTCTTCTCGCTCGAGGTCAGATAGTTGCGCTTGCCCGCGTCGACGTGGTGACGATGTCGGATGTCGCCGCTGCAGCACGCGGCTGCCGGGCGTTTGCTGTAATCATTTTCATGATGGTCACCGGTTGGGTGGTGCGTGCAGTGCGAATCGTGGTTCTCGTGGTTGGCGCCACCGTTGCCGCCGCTGGGTGCGCAAAGGATGATCCCGGTTCGACCCGATGGTCAGCGCTTCCTCACACCATGGGTTGCCAGCCAAAGGGTAATGATCCCAGCCCCATGGGTCCCGCGGTCACGCGGGTCCAGCAGGTAACGCTGTCCCATGCGGGTGGACAACGCCTGCAGTTGGAAGTGACTTTTGCCGTAAAGGTGCCGCGCCCTCCGCGGGTGGTTCGGGGCCCCTTCGGTCCCGTAGAAGCACCCGGCAGCATCGATATTGTGTTCGAAATTATCCCAGCGCACGACGACCGGCCGATCTATGTAACGTCGCCGGCGCCGAGCGTAGGTTGGGGCTGGAAGGCCGATGTTTCAGAGTTTGACAAATCGGCTCCCAAGAACGTGTTGGTCTCATCCACGGCCGATGGACAGGTCCTCACCCTGGTCCTCGATTTGGCTGGCCAGCGCGAGATACTCGGCAGTGGACCATTCAAAGCTAACGTAGACGTACAACCAGCGGTGTTTGGGCGGCAGGACTCAGACGGCGATCTGGACAGCCTTTTCTTCCGCACGCTTGAGTGTCATTGGAACACGCCGCCTCCGGCTCCTGAGCGCCGGCAATCGCCTCCGTCACCAGAAACAGCTCAGCCCCCGCCGTGGCCGGAACCTCCTCCACCGCCCCCGCCGAACGTATCGGTTCCCGGATCAACCCCGCCGCTCCCCGTCTCCGGTGCGGACACTCAAGGATTTCTGGGGTCCCCTTCCGCGCGCTGCGATATCGCAGATCATGCGGCGATGCTCCTGCGAACTGCTTCGTCACTCGTGGTGATTTGTTACGGACCGGGCGAAAGCCTCTATTACAAGGGAGTGCGGCTGAGTGACTCAGCGGCGATCCGTGTCGACACGGTCACCTCGAACTCGAACGGCTTCACCGCGATCAACCCTGCTGATGGCACCCGATACGAAGCGACATCCGAGGGCCTGAGCATCGTGGTCGGCGGCCAGGTGGTGGCATCGGAGCCCTCCGTGGAATGGGCATTCCTATAACTGCGCAGGGGAACGAGCACGGACAATACCCGCAGAGCTGCTGCCCCTTATTGGTTCCGACGCCGGACGCGAATCCGATGAGTCGACCACGGCCTGCGGCCCGGCATCTTCACGATCCAATGGGACGAAACCTCATGCTCGGGCGCCGTGCCGCGGATGCGTTGCATCAGCGGTGCGCTGCTGTTGTGGGGTCGGCGCGGTAGCTAGCTGGGCGGGGTGCGGGCGCTGCCTTGTTTCCCCGGCACTGAAGGGCCCGGGGTTTAGTTGGCCGGCAGAGCTACCTGCAGGCGGTGATGCTGTCCTGAGTGCTCAGCTGTGGCTGCTGAACAGCTCCTGGCCGTTGTTCATTGAAACTCCGGGGCCCCTCCGCGTCGCGCAGCTGTTTCGGATGGGCTGATTCGTATGTTGGATTGCATGAGCAAAGTCAGTGGCATCACGCCGCGCTCCATGGAGCTGTTCCTCGCCTATGCCGCGGATGCCGGGAATTGGGGTGGCAGTCCACTCGTGGGTGGGAATGTCGGTGGTGCAAAGGAAGATCGGGGGAATCTCACTCAGCTCAAGCAGGCTGGGCTCATCACCACCTTCAGCGACGAACCAGGCAGCACCTGGGTCCGGTTCACGGATGTCGGGCGGGCCTTGGCTACTGAGCACGGGATAGAGATACCGGACTGGTAGCGACGGTGAGGGATGTCGCCCAGATGCGCGGCCAGGTGGTCCGCCGGCGGCGAAATGCTTCCAGAAGCAGCGTCGTGGTTGTGCGTCCCGGCCCTCGATGCGCGTTCCTGACCTGGGGGTGCGGTGCGGTTACTGCATGTGACACCACGCTCGTCGGCGGAGTCGATCCTGCGGCACGGGTTCGAGCCGCGGATAGGACTTCGGTCTGTGTACCTGGAGACCGAGCCTGCGACGTACTTCTTCACCGACGAGCAGGCGCTGAGCGATGCGTGCTGGAACTGGCTCAGCGAAGCATTCGAGCACGTCGACGAGGACCTGATCGTGCTCGTCGCGGACGTAGACGAGGAGATGGTGCACGTCGATCTTCGGATCGGGTTTGAAGCGGTCGTGTTCGAAGCTGTTCCGCCGTCAGCAATCACGCGGGCCTATGACCTCGACACCGGCGAGCCGGTTGTCCCGGTCGGCGGCCCGACGCAGTAGGGCCAGCGAGCTGGCGGTCCGGGACCGCGTAGAACACGGGCCGCGGGTGTCAGGCACCGTGCGTACCATCCGGGCGCACGGTGCGCCAGGGGGAGTGACGACAAAAGGGGAGGTCTCGTGGGTACGTGGGAGCCGAACGGGGGCTATGGATTTCGGCGATCGTATGTGCGCAAGTTGGAAGGCTTGGACCGAATCAGGGTGTACGTCGACTTTGAACAGTGGGACGACGAAGACGCGCCGCTCGAGTACCAGTGGCAGGTCAGCGATGGATCCTGCGGCAGGAAGCTCGACTACGGGTCGGTGGATGGCGATGCGGGTCTGGCCGCGGCGATGGCGGTTGCGGACGCGGCTGCCGCACGCCTGTTTCCCGGGCACTGAGGGAAATCGGGTGTCGTGCAGCATCCAGCCCGCATGGGGGCGTAGTCGCGCTGTGTAGTCGCGGCGTCGGGTCGGCTGAGGTGAACGCGGGCGCGCCACTGGTGGGCGGTGTGTCGGTTGTCGGGAGGGCAGTGGATGCGGTTGCGGTAGTGCCGACTTCGACGTGTCGCAGACCGAAATGGGCGGGCGTGGCGAGCAACACTGGATCGAGCTGACCAGGATGACCGGCTGGCGCAGCTGACCGATTGATTGGGAGCGTTCGAAACTGGGGGAGCAATGGGGGCAGTGAGAAAGGGGCAAGCCGAGGCAGTTCTGGCTGCGGTCGCAGCATGGCTGGGTGATCGTGGGTGGGGCGACGAACCGGGGGTACCGGTCCCGACCGGTCCGGAGGCCGCCAGGCGTGCGCTAGGTCCTGAGTTGGTGATGGACTGGGACTGGCCTGGCCGGCCGACGCCGTCGGTGCTGCTGGAAGGTGGGCCCGACTCCTGGGCCATCGAGGCGGCCTACGACACCAGCATCAGGCAGCGAGCCGAGGAGCTGGGCGTATTCCTCGAGCCCTACGCCGCCTACGCCCTGTGCATCTACCCCGCATAGGGGTCTCGGGCGTTTCGAAACTATCGCCGACGCGCTCGGAGGTCAGCGCCCACTCCGATCAGGCAACCGGTCGCAACAGCCACGACAAGTTCTTGGGGGATCATGAGCGACACAATTCGAGTCCGGGCTTCTCACGTGAGTGAAGATCAGGCCCGCCGCGACGTCGAGAGCGTATTCGCCGGCGGTGGCCGTGAGGTCGAGCCGGAAACCGCTGTCACCATCGCGTCGTGGTGGCAATCACCTGGGTCCATCGGCCATGTCCTGGCGGCTTTCGCCAGCGGGGCCGCGGTGTCCAAGAGTGATCTGCTTGATGACATCGCCGCCACCCGAAACGCCCACGGCTACCACACGTTCGACATGCTGCCCTCGGACAAGCGGGCACTCGATTGCCTGGGAACCTTCGTCATCAACGCCTAGTGGGTGGGCGAGCCTGACGCCGCGCCGGCCAGCACGGCTGGGCGCGGCTAATGGGCCCGCCGGCAACTAGTGTGCGGCGGCGTCCCAACTGCGCCCGTAACCGACCGCCACCTCCAGGGGAACGCTGAGCTCGTGGGCGCTGCCCATCTTGTCGCGCACGAGTGCCTCCAACGGTTCGCGTTCGCCGTCGGCGACCTCGAAGAGCAGTTCGTCGTGCACCTGCAGCAGCATCCGCGACCGCAGCCCGGAGGCCTTCAACGCCTGGTCGACGTTGATCATCGCGACCTTGATGATGTCGGCGGCGCTGCCCTGGATCGGGGCGTTGAGTGCCGCGCGTTCGGCGGATTCCCGGACCTGGCGGTTGCTGCTGTCGAGCTCCGGCAGGTAGCGCCGCCGGCCCAGCACGGTCGAGGTGTAGCCGTCCTTGCGGGCCTGCTCGACGACCTCGTGCAGGTAGTCGCGCACCCGCCCGAATCGCTCGAAGTAGGCGTCCATCTGCTCTTTGGCCTCTTCGGTGGAGATCTTGAGCTGGGAGGCCAGCCCGTAGGCGCTCAACCCGTAGGCCAGGCCGTAGGACATCGCCTTGACGCGGCGCCGCATATCCGGGGTGACCTCGTCGATGGGCACGCCGAAGGCGCGCGACCCGACGAACGAGTGCAGGTCCTCGCCGGTGTTGAACGCCTCGATCAGGCCCGCATCGCCCGACAGGTGCGCCATGATGCGCATCTCGATCTGGCTGTAGTCGACGGTCATCAGCTCCGTGTAGCCGGCACCGACCACGAAGGCGTCGCGGATCTGCCGGCCGGCATCGGTGCGGATCGGGATGTTCTGCAGGTTGGGTTCGGTAGAAGAAAGCCTGCCAGTCGCAGCGATGGTCTGATTCAGCGTGGTGTGGATACGGCCATCGGAGGCAACGGATTTCAGCAGCCCGTCGACGGTCACCTTCAGCCGGGTGACGTCGCGGTGGGTCAGCAGGTGGTCTAGGAACGGGTGGCCGGTCTTGTCGAACAGGGTCTGCAGCGCGTCGGCGTCGGTGGTGTAGCCGGTCTTGGTGCGTTTGGTCTTAGGCATGCGGAGCTGGTCGAAGAGTACGGCCTGCAGCTGCTTGGGTGAGCCGAGATTGATTCGCCGGTTACCGATCGCGGTGAAAGCGTTGAGCTCGGTTGTATCGATGGCAGCGCAGAGCTGTTCGTGCAGCTCGTCGAGCCGGTCGAGGTCGATGGCGATCCCGGTGCGCTCCAAATCGGCCAGTACCCGCTGCAACGGCAGTTCGATGTCGGCGAGCAGGGCCACGGAGTCGATGCGGGCCAGCTCGGCGTCCAGGGCGCCGGCGAGAGTCAGCACGGTCTGTGCGTGACGCAGCGCGGTGTGTCTTTCCGGTGCATCATGGCCGCCGAAGTCTGTCGGTCCGATCGTGGTGGCCGCGTGGTGCTGCTCCGGTAGGTAGTGCGCCGCGAGGTCGTCGAGGCTGACGCTGCGTTGCCCGGGCCGAACCAGGTAGGCGGCCAGGGCGGTGTCGCAGGTGACACCGTTTAGCGTCCATCCGCGCCCGGCCAGAGCGTGCATGGCCAGCTTCGCCTCGTGTAGCGCCTTGGGCTTGGTCGAGTCGGCAAGCCAGGCGCTCAGCGCGGCGTCGGCGTCGGTGGTCAGCGCCGCGGCGTCGATGTAGCCACCCTCACCGGCGGCGGTGGCGATCGCCAACCCGGTGGCGTCGCTGTCGAAGCTGCGGTGGCTGCCGATCACGGCCAGCCCGGCACGACGCCCGTCGGCGACGTGTTCGGCCAGCCACGCGGCGACAGCGCCTGGAGGCAGCGCGCTGCCGGTGCATGGGAAAGCGTCGGCGAGGGAGTCGTCGGGCGCTGTCGTCACCGCTCAACTGTAGGGGCCGGGGTAGTGCGCGGTGGTGGCATGCGCAGCGCGTCGCTCGGAGCCCGCTGGCTGCGCCGGCGGTACGCTCCCCACTACAGGGGCCCTTGGGGTCCACCTTGATTCCGGCCAGTAGCCGGGATGTGAGCCCGGGAAGGGGCGTAGCTCACGATGACCAGACTTCGGAACCTGCGGGAGCATGAGGGTCGCCGCGGAGCGGCGGCGCGGGTGCTCGATGCCTTCGCCGGCCCCGGTGGCTGGGACGTCGGTGCCGCGATCATCGGCATGGATCCGGCCGGCATCCTTGGCGTCGAGATCGATCACCTGGCGGCAAGGGCGGCCACCGCCGCCGGCCACCGCCGCATCGTTGCCGACATCACCACACTGGAGCCCGCCGACTTTCCGGGGATCACCGGCTACATCTGCTCGAGTCCGTGCCCCACGTTCAGTACCGGCGGCCTCCGCAGTGGCACCCACGACATGCAGATCATCCTCGATGTCATCACGCACGCGGGAAGCCATGAATGCACGTGCTCATGGGACGACATTGCCGAAGAGTTGCGGGCCGCATCAGACCCGCGTACCGCGCTGGCAGCGCAGACCATCCGTTTCGGCCTTGGTCTGCCGGACCTGGAATGGATTGCTCTCGAACAAGTTCCGACAGCGGAGTTCATGTTCGAAGACATCGCCGCCGAACTGCTGTCCCAAGGGTGGGAAGGCGTGGACGTCTTCACTCTTGACGCGGCCAACCTGGGAATGCCGGTTCGCCGGAACAGGGTCTTTCTGGTCGCAAACCGGTGGCGCCCGGTGTGCGGCGCCGACCACTACCCGCCATTGGTTCGCTGGCCTCAGCGCAGCATCGCCGACGTCCTCGGGTGGCCCGCCGGCGAGGAAATCCGCACTCGCGGTAACCGGCGTGCCACCGGCGGCAACCTGTTCTCGGCCGACAAGACCGGCTGGTGTCTCACCGAAAAAGCCCGATCATGGGTCCGCGAGTCCACCGGCGAACAGTTCTCAGCCTCCGAAGCCGGGCTGCTGCAAGGTTTCCCGCGGAACTACCCGTGGCAGGGAAGCCGCACCCGACAGTTCCACCAACTCGCTGACGTCGTCGCTCCGCCGGCGGCCGCCGCAGTCCTCGCAGCCGCCACAGGGTCCCCCTGGAGCTCCGCCCCCCGCCGGTACCTCGACGCCCTTTACCAGGCGGAGACTGCACGAGAGGCGATGGCTTCATGACCCGCGGGGAAGGTGTAGGGCGCTGGTGTCGCGGTCCGTTGAGCACGATGCGAGTGGGTAGCATCGACAGCAGCCGCCTCACCGCGATGCGGCCACTCCAGACGGGAAAGCGAACCGCACTCGCATCCCGGCGTCACGGAGGAATGTCCCTCGGGCAACGCGGCAGTGCCACCACCATCCTGATTCCGCAGGGGCGAGGCGTGAGTGCGGAACACGGCTGCGCCCATGATCAGGAGGGTCACTGACATGTCCAACACCCCAAGCGCGCGCAAAGAAGCCGCCCGCAAACACCAGAGCGAAAACGGTGGTTCCTACACCGCGGCCCTCGCGGCCGTTTCAGAGGAAGCAGCAGCCGCAGCACACCAAACGCCGCCAGTACCAACCACGGATACCGCGGCGGCAGCCGTCCAGGCCGTGCGTCACTTCGACGAAGCCACCGCCGCCGTTGTGGGCCAGGGTGACGCGCTGCAAAAGCTACGCACCCTGCTGATCCAGTACGTCATGGTCGGGGCAGGCTGCAGCGAATCACCTGCACTCGATCTCACAGTCCGGATCTTTGCTCCCGAGCAAGGGCTCTGGGAAACGAAGATCGCCACGGCGTTCGCGCAAGCCTGGGTGCTAGGAACCACGGGCTCGATACCGGCCGCTGAAATCGAACCAGCGCGAAATGCCTCACCATTGCCGAGTCAGATCATTCGGATTGGTGGGACCGCCATCTACGACCCGGCGTATTTGGACCGTAACCGCGCGAAGTGCGGTCTGGCAGTCGAGATTACATATCGATGGCAGGGCACTACCCCGATCGAGCTTATCTATCTGTCAGACGAGGACCTCGTCGCCATCACAATGCAGCGCATCGGCGAGATGACCGGGACCGCCCTCGGCTTCACCATCCAAGATGTCATCGACGCCAGACTCTCCCGGAAACCAAGCAGAACTGTGCTGCAGGGAACCGCCGATCAGGCCCATGACCTCGCTGACAAGGCCATCGCCCAAGCGCTCCTGCGTTCCAGCATTGACGAACAAGGCTCCTCGGCGGACGTGACGCTCGACGACGTCGCCGCAGCATTCGAGTTTCTCATCTGAACACCTAGCGGCCGGCGGGGATGGATGAACGATAAGTCGGCATCCCCCCCGCCGCCCCGGGCCGCGCGCTCATCGCGGCAGTCGTCGAACAACCTGTCCGCGACGTGCCAACCGCTGCGGGAGACACGGCACCCACCAGGGCAATTGGCCGATTGATCGATCGCATTGCTGGGAAGCCTGAGAATGCTTTCCGGCACGGTTTTCTGAAGTGCGCGGGATCTGCCGCCTGGGCGCGTCGCGGCGGCAGATTCCGCCTTCCTGCTGCGTACGGTGAAGGTTGATGTACCGCGCGAAGCGGAACTACCCGCAGCCAAGGAGACCTCGTGCAGAAGCTCGACAACCGATCAGCCGGCGTCATCGTCGACCTCGACACCGGCACTGTGATCGGCACGAATGTCCGCTACGTGGCCGAGGGCGTCGACGTCGACCAGTCGGACTCGGAGATCAGCGACGAGGCGGAGCGCAACGGAGTGGAGGTGTACGTACCGTGAGGAAGCTCGAATACGGGTCCGACGGAGTCCTCATCGATATGGACACCGGCGCCGTGATCGGTACCAACGTCCGCTGGTGCCCGCTCCTGCGACTCGATGACCCGCAGGACCAGGTCATGGCCTGGGCCGAGGTGCACGGGAAGGATGTGTTCGTTGATGGGTGACCTCGCGGGCCTCGCCGCGATCCGTGGGCGCTTCGCTGCCCCTGGCCTGGGGCAGGGCTGACACCATGGGCGAAACGTATCGTGTCATCTATCGTGACGGCACCTATATGGACACCGGACAGCCGCCGCCGGTCGATGAAACAGTCTGGGCCATCATCAATCTCGAGATAACAGACGGTGGCGACGCCTATCAACAACTGCTACGCACTCTCGGCGCTGCGCCGACCTAGCCACCGGGAGCATCACGATGGGGACCAACTACTACGTCACTGGACCTGATATCGCCGAACTGGCCGGCGCTGAAACGGCCGGACTGCACATCGGTAAGAAGTCGGCGGGGTGGGACTTCTTGTTCCGGGCGCACCCACTGCTCCAGCTGGATTCGGTTGCCCAGTGGCGCGAGTTCGTTGCCAGCGCAGGGCGGGCGATCGTATCGGAGTACCACGAGGTACAAGACGTCAACGCCTTCTTTGAAATGGCGACGAGGCGCCCGGCCGACGACCCAACAGTGAAGACGCACATCCGCACTTTGTCGGCAACGGCAACCGGCTACACCTATGACATGGCGACGCGCGGTGTGCCGTTCCTTGCCTGCGAGTTCTGCTGAGGCTCCCAACCCAGCCATCAGCGTCACGAAAGTACCGGAAGTACCGGAAGTACCAATCCACAACGGAGGCAGCGATGGACCAGAGTTTTACCATCAACCAGCCAGTTCAGGAAATTGCGACCGGACGTGTTGGCACGGTAGGGGTGATCGCCGGAGAGCCCATCGGCAGCCGCATCGGCGTCGATTGGGACACCGACGACGGCACGATCTCCTACTACATGGTTGATAGCTTTATCTGTAACGGGTCGCGGGGTGTGTAGGACTGTTACCGACGTGCGGTCCGCTATGGAGTTTCCACGTCGAACACGGCGTTATCTGTAACGGTGTAACCGGCTAGCGGGTGCGGGCTTCGGTCATGCCTGCGCTTCAGCTATACCTGCTGCCGCGTAGACGCTCGCGGCCCATTCCTCGGCGAGATATCGACCTCTGCTCAACGATCTGCGCCGGAATTCGGGCGCATGGGCTCGAGGTGGTCCGCGTTGATCAGCGTGGTGGTGTGGGATCTGCAGTAGCCGGGAGGACGGCGTCGAGGAGGAGTCGTCCCGCTTCTTCCATTCTCGGCCGCTCGCCCAGCACGCGGTCACGCAGGGCGCGGGTGGCCGGTGGTAGCCGCGGTGCGTCCAGCGCGAAAACCATTCCCAGGACGGCCAGCGAGACCAACTCTCTGGCGGGGAAGTCCGCATCGGTGCCCAGCGCCGACACGATGACGTCGATCACCGGGCCGAACTCCCGGTCGATGACCTCGGCGCCCCGGCCCGCAACCAGTGCTTCGGCCGTGATGGTGACCAACATGTTCCGATCTCGAACCGAAAACGCCGAGATGCGTTTGGCGAGAACGGCCGCGCCGTCACCGGCGGAACCGAATTCGGCCGGATCGAGGTCGGCAATCTGCCGTTGGTAGAAGGCCGACACCACTGCGTCGTAAAGGTCTTCCTTGGATGCGAAGTGATTCGCGATCGATTGGGCTCGGATGCCCACCCCTTTCGCGATTTGGGCGAGTGACGTATCGGCGTAGCCCTGATCGGCGAAGAGTTCAGTGGCCACGTCGACGATGCGCTGCCGAAGCGACTCCGGGCGTTCGGCTTTGCGTGGTCGTGCCATGGCCCTCCTAACTCGGCGGACGAATCCGATCCTTGCACATTCAGAAACCTGATGGTATCAGTTTAACGGTGATGAATCCCCCGGAGGTGCAAGGACTCGGCCGTTTGCCTGCGCTTGGGCATGCCCTGCCCTTGCTGCGGGATCCACTGGGCCTGCTCCGTGCCGCCTACCAACAGGCCGGCCCGGTGTTCGCGCTGCATGCCCCGGGGCGCGACTTCGTCGTTCTCGCCGGTGCCGAGGCGAACCGATTCGCCCAAAAGGAAGGCAAGAGTGCGCTCATCAGCGGCCCGTTCTGGAACCGACTTCTGAAAGAGCATCAGGCCGTGCACCAGATCGTCGCCCTGGACGGGCCGGAGCACCAGGCACAGCGACGGCTCTACGGCGACGTGCTGTCCCGCAAGGCCGTCGGCGAGTACCAGCAGACCGCCGACGTGCGGATCCGGGAGACCCTCGATTCCGCCGTGGGCGGTGCTCCAGTCGAAATCAACTCCACCACACGACTTCTGGTGACCCGGCTGGTCCACCATGTGACCACCGGCGCTGCCGAGGCGGTGGAAGAACCCGTGGCCAGGGCCATGATCGAGACCTTCCGCTGGCAGTCGAACGCCCTGCTACTCGGGAAGTGGCCGAGTGCTGCGCTGCGGCTTCCCGCCTACAAGCGGAGCAAGCAGGTCTGGGACGCGTTCCTGTCCGACCTGACCGCCCGGGAGATCGACGGTGATACACCCGCGACGGACGGCTGGTTCGCCCGTGTCCGCACTGGGAGGCAGCAACTTCCCGAATCGTTCGGCGCCGCAGATACCCGCACGGCAGCCGCGCTACCCTTCATCGCCGGCGTGGACACGGTGGGCGCGACCCTTGGTTTCGCGCTCTACGAACTGCACCGCCGCCCCGAACTTCTTGCCCTGGTCCGGGCCGAAGTGGACGAATGCTACACGGCCGCAGGCGGTTCACCAGATGTAACCGCCCTGCGGGCATGTCCGAACCTGTCCGGCCTCATCCACGAGTGTCTGCGGCTCTACCCCGCCGCGTTCGCGATGTATCGCACCGCTGTCGACGATTTCGACTTCGCCGGCTGCCGCATCCGTCGCGGGCAGGACGTCTTGCTGTACACCACGGCCGACCATTTCGACGCCGAGAAGTTCCCCTCTCCCATGCGCTTGGACGTAGGACGGCTGGAACGTAGTGAGTACAAGGGGCGCTCCTTCGCCCCGTACGGCGCCGGTCCGCACATCTGCCTGGGTGCCAGCATGGGCGATGCCCTGCTCCATACGGCGGTGGCATCCATCGTCCACCACTTCCAGATCCGCCTCGTGGACGCCGAGAGGCCGCCGCGGATCGTCTACGACCCATCCCTGACGATCAGCCACCGGCACCGCATGCACGTGCTGTCCGCCCGGGACGCATGATGCCGGCTATCGGGCTGTTGAGTCCCAGCCGGGGAGCAGTGGCCGTCGATGCCGCACGGTCGTATCTGCGTGCGCATCCGGTCGCTGCCATCGAGACGGTGGGAAGCCAGGCGGTGCTGGGGGTGCGCTGTCTGCAATACCTCGTCGTCGACGTCCTCGCCAGGCGCTTTCCGGCCAAGGAGTTCGTCCGCCAGGGTGCGTTCATGGCCGGAAGTGCTGTGCTGCCAACACTGTTGGTCGCGATCCCGATCGCGGTCACGCTGTCCATCCAGTTCGCGTTGTTGGCCGGGCAGGTGGGCGCTACCTCACTGGCCGGTGCGGCCAGCGGACTGGCGGTGGTGCGCCAGGGGGCCTCGTTGGTGGCAGCGGTGTTGATGGCATCGGCCGTCGGATCCGCGATCTGCGCTGACCTGGGATCGCGGACCATGCGCGAAGAGATCGACGCGCTGGAAGTGATGGGGGTGTCGCCGATTCGTCGATTGGTGGTCCCACGGGCGGCGGCGGCGATGCTCGTGGGCGTCGGCCTCACCGGAATCACCTGCCTGGTGGGGTTTTTGGCGAGTTACCTGTTCAACATCTACTTCCAGCATGGGGCGCCGGGCAGTTTCGTGGCCACTTTCTCATCGTTCGCCACATCCGGCGATCTGCTGATCGCGTTACTGAAGGCTGTGCTGTTCGGGCTGATCGTGGCGGTCGTCGCCTGTGACAAGGGACTGCGCACCACCGGCGGCCCTGCGGGGGTGGCCAACTCGGTGAACGCGGCGGTGGTGGAGTCGATTCTGGTGTTGATGGTCATCAACGTCGCGATCAGCCAGGCGTATGTGCTCCTGGTACCACGGCACGGGTTGTGACCTGATGGGCACACAGGGCGTCTCGGCATGGCGCTAGCAACCTACCGGCCGCCCGGTGCGCAGGTGCTGCTCACGGCGGCAGGCACCGTCGCGCAGAGCATGCGCAGGCTCGGCCACATGCTGTCCTACTTCATCGAGGCCATCGCATCGATCCCGGTGGCGCTGCGCCACTACCGGCATGAGTTCTTCCGGCTGCTCTCGGATGTGACGTGGGGTAACGGATCCTTGGTTGCCGGCGGCGGAACAGCCGGAGTCGCCGCGGTTCTCGGTATCACCGCCGGGGCGTTGATCGGGATCGAAGGGTACAACCTGCTGGATCTGTTGGGCTTGGGTCCGGCGACGGGATTCGTCTCCTCGTTGGTGTCCACCCGCGAACTGGCTCCGATGATGGCCGCGCTGGCGTTCGCCATGCAGGCAGGTTGCCGATTCACCGCACAACTCGGGGCGATGCGGATCAACGAGGAGATCGACGCGCTGGACTCGCTGGCCATCCGGCCGATTCCCTACCTGGTGACCACAAGGCTGCTGGCATCGGCGGTGGCGGTGGTACCGCTGTACATCATGTGTCTGGGTATGAGCTATGTGTCGGCCCAGGTCGTGGTCCGGTTCTCCGGCGGTGGCTCCTCCGGGGCGTACCTTCATTACTTCTCAATGATGTTGAGCCCCAACGACGTGGTGCTCTCGGTGCTCAAGGCGGTCGTCTTCGTGTGGATTGCCGCGGCCATCCAATGTTACTTCGGGTTCTTCGCGAGGGGTGGACCCGAAGGTGTCGGGGTGGCCGCCGGTCATGCCATGCGATCGGCCATCACCGTCGTCGTCACCTTGAACATGCTGTTGACCATGGCGCTGTGGGGGATAGACGCCGGGGCGAGGTTCGGCGGTTAGGTATGGCGAATTCGTTCGATGTCAGTGGACGCGGCTGGTCCGACCGCCAACTGTTGCTCGGCGGTGCGATCGTGCTTGTCGTCATCGCGCTCGTCACCGGTGTACTGCTGGCCAAGTCGCAGGGACGACTTGACCAGCGGGTCCGGGTGCGCGCCGAAATGGTCAACGTCGGCGATGGCCTGCCGGAACGGGCCGACGTGAAGTTCCGCGGGCTGCTGGTCGGCGCGGTCAACAGGGTGGAACCGGCCCAGGACGGTCAACCCAACATCGTGCACATCGACCTCAAACCCGAAGCAGCGCTGGGGATACCAAACACCGTCACCGCGCGGGTAGTACCGAGCAATGTGTTCGCAGTCTCGTCGGTTCAGCTTGTCGACCATGGTTACGGCGAACACCTGCACGACGGCGCGGTCCTCGCCGAGGACGCCGAACTACCGACGGTGTTGTTCCAGAACACCACCGATCGGCTGCGCCAGATCCTGGCGGCGACCGAACGCTCCGACACCGACCCGCCCGTGGGGATCATGAGATTGGCTGCCCAGGCCACCGACGGACGCGGCGACGAACTGCTGCGCTCGGGGGCGCGCCTACAGCGCATCCTCACCGAGTTGAACCAACTCGTATCGGCCGACCCACACGGGCCGTCCACCGTTACGGCGCTCAACGAAATGACGCGCGCACTCAATTCCACTGCCCCGGGCCTGCTGGACTCGTTGGAGCAAGCCGTCGTTCCGCTGCGGACGGTCGCCGAGCAGGAGGCGCAACTGGACAGTCTGCTGTCGGCGGGACTACGAACCTCCGGAACCGTGTCGACGGCGATCAACAACCACATCGACCGACTGATCGGTATCACCACCCATCTCGAACCGGTGATCGGCGTATTGGCTATGAACCAGGACCAGTTCGTGCCCATCGCGACCCGAATACGCCGACTGTCCGACGCCGTGCTGACCCAGGGGTGGAATTCTGAACGTCAACTGTTCGCGATCAAGGTGATCGTGTCCTTCACGCCGGTATGGACGTACCTGCGTGCCGACTGTCCGCGCTTCGGGCCACTCAAGGGGCCCAGTTGCCAATCCGCCCCCGATGTACCCGCCCGTTACGCCCTGCCGGACAAGCTGCTGCCGGAAAGCTACCGACCACCGCCGGATCTGGCGCCGCCGCCGGACGCGGTGCTGCCGGCACCGGACCTGATCGCCGACCCCGACGCCCCCGCGCCGTCGCCCGCCGGGGTTGTCGCACCGGCCTCCTACGGCGGCAACGTCGGCCCGGTGGGCAGTCCCGGTGAGCGCGACGCACTTTCGGCGATCCTCGGCGGGCAGGTCAGCCCGGCCCAGCAACTGCTGCTCGGGCCGGTGGCGCGCGGAACCCAGGTGAGTGTCAGTCCGGATCCGGATGCGGCGGGTGGGTCTTGAGATCCCGATCCGCCGGTATCGGCTTCGCGTTGTTCCTGGTGGTGGCGGCCGTGGCGACCACTCTGGTGTACGGCACGCTGAGCCGGGACACCACCGGACGCACCGATGAGTACTCGGCCATGTTCACCGACGCAACCGGTTTGCGCGAAGGAGACGACGTGCGCACCGCCGGGGTGCGGGTGGGCCGGGTCGAATCGGTTTCCCTCGCCGGGAGCCTCGCGAAGGTGACCTTCCGCATCCACAGCGACCAGGTGATCTACGGGAACACCGTGGCCTCGGTGCGGTATCAGAACATCGTGGGTCAGCGATATCTGGGGCTGTCCCGGGGCCGGATCGGCGACCCCGCCCGGCGGCTGTCCCCGGGTGCTGAACTGCCGGTGGACCACACCGAACCGTCGTTCGACGTCGGAGCCCTGCTGAACGGATTCGAACCACTGTTCACCCTGCTCGACCCCGCGGAAGCCGACAAACTGTCGAAGGCCCTGCTGGACGCCTTTCAGGGCGATTCGGCCGCCATCGCCCATTTTGTCTCCCAGAGCACCGAACTCACCGCCGCCTTCGCCGGCCGCGACCAGATGCTCGGTGACCTCATCGACGGCCTCAACTCCGTCGCGACGGATCTGGCACGCCAAGACGACAACCTCAACAGCGTCATCGACAACGCACGCCGGGTGGTGACCGAGCTGAACCAGCGTCGCGACACCGTGGTCTCGTCGGTCGGCGCGCTGCGACACGTTTCCGAACGCCTCGCGGCCATCGGCGACAACACCTACCCGCAGTTCAGCGAGATGGTGCACCGGGAACCGGGATTCGCCGCACACATGGTCGAGAACCACGACCAGATAGCGTTTCTGGGTTCGAATCTGCCGCTGCTGCTCAAGGGTCTGGCGCGGGTGTCGCAGGACGGCAGCTACGGCAACGCCTACGCGTGCAGCCTCAACCTCATGGGCTTCTTCCCCGGACTCAACGATCTGGTGCCCGCGATCGTGCGACGTGCCTCACCGGGCGACGACGTGAAGAACTCACAGAAATGCAGACCGGCCGAATGAGATTCAAGCAACGAATGTCCGCAACGATCCGAACGGTGCGCGATCGCCCGCTGGAGTCCTACCCTCCGCTGTGGGTCGGTGTGATTGCGCTGTCGCTGGTGGTGGTGCTGCTGGCCGGGCTGCTGATCGGCCGATCCGCCGGGGCCGGCTACACGCACTATCAGGCCGATTTCCTGCAGGCCGCTCAATTGCGGGCTGGTGACAATGTGACGGTGGCGGGCGTGAGCGTGGGTGAAGTCCAACGGGTGAGTCTGGCCGGGACCAAGGTCGTCGTGGACCTGCGGGTACGAAGCGATGTCCCGCTGGGCAGCCAGACGCGGGCTGCGATCAAGTTGACGACGTTGTTGGGTTCGCGCTACCTCGAACTGCGGCCGGCCGGGCCGAATCGCCTCCAGAACAACCGGATTGGGATGTCCTACACCGAGGTTCCCTACGATCTGCAGGCGTTGCTGGCCGACGCGACCACCACCGTCGAAACTCTGGACACCGCGCAGATGGCCAGCGCGATGGGCGTTCTCGCCAACCAACTCGACGGGTTGCCGGCCGCACTGCCCCCGGCGATGACCAATCTGCGCACGCTGTCCGAGATCATCGCCGACCGCCGTGATCAGATCGGCGCCCTGCTGGAAGCAACGCAGACCATCACCAGCACCCTGCAGCGCCAGCAGGCCGGCCTCGGTCAACTGGTGTACCAGGGGCGGGACCTGCTGGGCGAGTTCGTTTCTCGCAGGGCGGCTTTCAGCCAGATGATGGCCGCACTGACCCGGATCGTCGACCTGCTCAGCCGCGCTGTCGGGCCGGACCGCGCAGCGTTCGAGGAGATGCTGGTCAGCATGCGTGACCTGACCGCGATGATCAGCGAACACGACGACCTGTTCCGCAACCTGCTGCAGGCACTTCCGCTCCCGATCCGAAACATCACGAACGCGACCGGCTACTCACCGTCGCTCGAGTTCAATCTCACCAACGGACTGCTCGTCGACGACTGGATGTGCGCGATCAGCGGCCGGGCCAAGCAATTCCACATGATCGAATACTTCAAGGATTGCGCATGAGGAAGATCTTCATGGCCGGCCTCGCGATACTGCTCATGCTGGCGGGATTCGGCTACCTCGTCGTCTCCAGATCCACGGGCGAGCGCGGTCCGATCACCGTCACGGCACTGTTCGACGAGGCCTCCGGCCTCTACGAAGGCAACGCCGTCGAAATCCTCGGCATCCAGGTCGGTTCGGTCACCCGTGTCACACCGAAGGACATGTACGTCGAAGTCGAACTCAGCATCGACCGCGATGTCCAGGTGCCCGCGGATGTGATGGCGGCGACGATCTCGACGTCGGTGCTGACCGACCGCCGGGTTGCCCTGTCGCCGCCCTACACCGAGGGTCCGACGCTGCAGAACCACGATCTGATTCCACCGGACCGGACCCGAACACCGGTCGGTTTCGACCGGGTGCTGGCCATGATCGACCGGCTTGCCTCGGACATGGGTGGCGACGGCCAAGGTGGCGGGCCGCTGGCAGAATTGGTCAACGCCGGGGCCTCGGCAGCGGCCGGCAACGGCGAGAACATCAAGTCCGCCCTCGGGGAGTTGTCGAAGGCCTTGCGGATGACATCCGACGGCGCGGACACCAACGACGACCTCAGCACGATCATCACCGGGCTGCACTCGCTGACGAAAGCCATGTCGGACAACGATGCAACGGTGCGGCAGTTCGGGTCGATGGTACGTGCCACCAGTGAGATCCTCGCCGCCGAACGGTTCGGCACCGGGACCACCGGAAGGAAAATGAACGAGGTGCTCGAGCAGGCCGCCGCACTGCTGGAGGACAACGAGGACACCATCAAGGGACTGCTGCAGAACGGTGCCGCGGTGACGAAGTCCGTGAACGACAATCAGCGCGAACTAGCCGAGACGTTCGACGTGCTGCCGCTGATGATCGACAACGTCGACAATGCGATCGACCCGCACACCGGGACACTGCGGGTGCATGCCCTGGTCGACAAGATCCTGTTCGACAGCCAGTTCGCCAAGGAACTGTGCAACATGATGGGTTTGCGCCAACTGGGCTGCAGTACCGGAACATTGCAGGACTACGGGCCGGATTTCGGCCTGAGCTTCATGCTCGATTCGATGACGCGGATGGGCCAATGACGCCGGATCGGAGACCCGCGGCGCAGGTACGGCGCATCGCCGCGGCGGCAGCGGTTGCGCTGGTTCTCGCCGGATGCGCCGCACCGGGCCTGGACAAACTGCCGCTGCCGGCTCCCACGTTGGGTGCCGATTCGTACACGCTCACCGCGACCTTCGCCGATGCGCTGAATCTGCCCGCCAAGGCCAAGGTGCGGTTGTCCGGCGCTGACATCGGCGAGGTCCAGTCCATGGCGGCCGTTGACTACACGGCAGTCGTCACCCTGCGTATCCGCGACGGCGTCCGGCTGCCGATCGGGTCGACCGCCGAGTTGCGCACCGCCACGCCGCTCGGCGATGTGTTCGTCGCGGTGAAACCACCGGTGACCCCGCGCGACGGCTACCTCGCCGACGGCGAGCGACTGGGATTGCCGTCCACCGCGTCGGCCGCCACCGTCGAAGGTGTCCTGACCTCGGCGGCGGTACTGGTCAACGGCGGCGTGGTTCGCGACCTGTCCAAACTCGTCAACGGACTCGGAAAGAGCGCCGGTGACCACGGCGAGGTGTTCGGCGATCTGATCGACCAATCGAACCGCTTGCTGGGCACGCTCGCCGGGCGGTCCGCGCAGATCCAGTCCACCCTGGAGGCCACGTCGCGCCTCATCGACACCCTGAACAGTCGCCAGGACACCATCGACGACCTGCTCGACGCCTCCGCACCCGCGCTGGGTGCTCTGGACACCACCCAGCTGGCCGACCTGGCCGACTCGCTGGGCGGCATCGCCGCGCAGGTGTCGAAGTTCCCCTCGATTCAGGGCACCGACACGCGCAGCACCATCGCCGACCTCAACGCCATCTCCCGTGCCTTCAACGACGTTGCGCTGCACCCGGACACGAGCCTGGCCGCGCTGAATCGGCTACTTCCCGTAATCACCAGAGCCACGTCGGGAACCTCAATCGGTGTCGATGTCACGATCTCCAAGCTGGCGCTCGGTAACTGGCCCGACATCGGCTATCCCGGCGACCCGGCGTTCCACGGCCCGAAGCGGGCCGACTGGAACTATCTGGTCGGCAGCCTGAAGTACGTTCTCTTCCGACTGCAGGAACGCGTCGTGGGGCAGGGCCCATGACCGGCATCCGGACGAAGCTCTCGGTCCTGTCGCTGGTCGTAATCCTGGTGGCCGGTATAGCCTACCTGTACTTCGGAGCGTTGCGCATCAACCCAGCCAGCCGCACGTTCGAAGTGGTTGTGCCACTGGCAGAGTCGGGTGGCCTACTGCCCAACCAGGACGTCACCCTGCGCGGGGTGCCGATCGGTCGGGTCACGTCGTTGACTTTGGAGAACGGCGGCGTGACCGCGCGGGTGTCAATCGAACAGCGCGTGCACATCCCCGTCGACACCGCGGTTCGGGTGTCCGGTCTCTCGCCGGCCGGTGAGCAGTACCTCGACTTCCGGCCGCAGTCCAGCGGCCCACCCTTTCTGACCGACGGCGCCGTCATCGAACCCGGTCGAGCCACCACACCCGTCACCCTCGCCCAGGTGCTGGCCGACGCCGACGGTGCGCTGGCCCAATTGGATCCCGCGAAGCTGGCCGTCATCCGTCACGAACTCGGCGTCAGCGCGGAGGGCCCCGACAAGCTGGGGGCGATCCTCGACGGCGGAACGTTCCTGATCTCCACCCTCGACGGCGTGCTGCCTCAGACAGTGGACCTACTGAAAACGAGCCGCATGTCGTTCTCGACGCTGGTCGACACGAATCCCGGATTGGCGGCCACTGGTTCCCAGTTGGGCAGTGTGTTCGCCGGAATGCGGCAGATGGACGGCGGGTACCGCACCCTGCTGACGCAAACCCCCCGCACCCTCGGTGCCGTCGACAGCCTCTTCGCGAACAACTCCGAAACCATGATCCAGCTGCTGGGAAATCTGGCCACCGTCGCGCAACTGTCCTATGTCCGGGTGCCAGCGCTCAACGCGTTGTTCCCCGGGCCCGAGGTGCGGGGGTCGATGCTGGAGAACCTCACGACCATCTTCCATGAGCACGCGGCATGGGCGATCGCCGACATCTACCCCCGATACACGTGCGACTACATGACACCCCGCGGGGTACCGTCGGCGGCCGACTATCCAGAGCCACGGCGAAACACGTTCTGCCCGAATGCGGACCCGTCGGTGCTGGTCCGGGGCGCGCGCAACGCGCCGCGTCCCGCCGGCGACGACACCGCGGGCCCGCCGCCCGGCGCCGACCTGAACCAGACGGCCGATCCCACGCCGCAGACACGATGGACCGCACCGACCCCCTACGGGGGACCTGTTTGGCCGATGCCAATTCCCGGTGACGCCCCGCCACCACCGGAACCGAGGCCACCATCACGATGACTCGACGACCACCAAGGACACCTATGACCTCACGCACTGACGGCGACCTCGAAGGCGCCGACACCGATGACAGCGCTGTGCCCGACCAGCCCGAAGTGTCGGTGCCGGTGCCCGGCCGCTGGGACAGTGGCCGCGCCGTGCGCTGGGTCGCGGCGATCATGGTGCTCGCCGCGGGGGCTGTGGCCGGTTACGAAGGCTGGCTACTGTATCGACAGCATCAAGCAGATGTGGCCGCAGCGCAGGCACTGAACACGGCCAAGACCTATGCCGTCACGCTCACCAGTATCGACACCAAGAGCCTGGACCAGAACTTCTCGGCCGTCCTCGACGGTGCGACTGGCGAGTTCAAGGATATGTACGCCAAATCGAGCACGCAGTTGCATCAACTCCTCGCCGACAACAAGGCGTCCGCGCACGGCACCGTGGTCGACGCGGCGATCAGATCAGCGACCATCGACAAGGTCGAAGTACTGCTGTTCGTGGATCAATCGGTGAGCAACCTGGCAGTCCCCGACCCACGGATCGACCGCAGCCGCATCAAGATGACGATGGAGAAGGTGGACGGTCGCTGGTTGGCCGGCAAGGTCGAGTTGCCGTGAGATGAGCGGGCGGTCCCAGATCGCTGCGGGCGGTGGAAGCTGGGTTCAGTTTTCGGCTGCGACCGGTGTGGAGATGCAGGGTGATTCCACGCCGACGTGCCCGCGGTCGCCGTGTCAGAGTGCGGCGACGATGGCCCCGTCTGTTCCAGAAGCTTGGTAGGTGGTCAGTGGCGTGGTGGCGGGTCCGTTGAGTACGGCACCGGTGGTGATGTCGAAGCGTGATCCGTCGCACTGGCACATGATCGTGGTGCCGGTGAGTAGGCCCGAGGAGAGCGGGACCTCGTCGTTGGGACACAGGTCGTCGAAGGCGTAGAGACGGCCGTCGACGCGGGCCACCGAGATGCGTCGTTTGAGGTCGTGCAGGTAGTAGGGGTTGACCGCACCTTCGTCGAGGTCGGCGGCACCCCGAGACGGCGCGGTGTGCTTGTCGTCGGCATGCTCATGGTGTCCTCGCTTTCGGACTAGCTACTTCGACCTGAAAAAGTCGTGGCGTGGCGGTGGCTGAGCGGGCGGTGATTTGACGCGATGATGGCCTCGAACCCTTGGGTAGAAGGGATCGAGGCCATCGTGCTCAGAACTGTAAATGACCAGCTGTCGTTGTGGGATGCAATCCTGCCTGCGGAGCTGTTGGTGTTGCCCGCCGAGTTGGCCCGGGTGGACGCTCTGCTGGATGATCCGGTGTTCTTCGCGCCGTTCACGCCGTACTTCGATCCGCGGATCGGGCGTCCGTCGGTGCCGATGGAAACCTATCTACGGATGATGTTTTTGAAGTTCCGCTACCGGCTGGGCTTTGAGTCATTGTGCCGTGAGGTGGGCGATTCGATTTCTTGGCAGCGGTTCTGCCGTATCCCGTTCGGGACACGGGTGCCGCATCCGACCACGCTGATGAAGCTGACCAGCCGTTGCGGTGAGGCAGCGGTCGCCGGGCTCAACGACGCCTTGCTGGCCAAGGCGGCTACGGCGAAGCTGATCCGCACTGACAAGGTCCGCGCCGACACCACGGTGGTGGAAGCCGCGGTGGCCTATCCGACCGATTCAGGGTTGTTGGCCAAGGCCGTCGGCGGGATCGCCACGACGGTCAGACGGATTCAGGCCGCCGGCGGAGCCACCCGCACTCGGGTGCGTGATCGCAGTCGTTCGGCAGGTCAGCGGGCCCGGGCGATCGCAGCCAAGCTGCGGCTGCGCGGTGCGGCCGCCCGTGAGGAGGGTCAGGCCGCGGTGCTGCGGATCACCGGCCAGTTGGCCGACGTCGCCGCAGCGGCCATCGCCGACGCCGACGCGGTCTTGCGCAACGCACGCAGAGGATTACGCACTGCGACGGGTCGTCGCCGCGGACGGCTGCAGCGGGCGATCAACGACCTGGCCACCCTGCTAATACGCACCGGGCAGGTGATCGCGCAGACTCGCAGTCGGCTGGCCGGGGTGATGCCGGATTCGGCGAGCCGGATCGTGAGCTTCCACGACGTCGACGCGCGCCCGATCCGCAAGGGCCGGCTCGGCAAGCCGGTGGAATTCGGCTACAAGGCCCAGGTCGTCGATAACGCCGACGGAGTCATCCTCGACCACAGCGTGCAGATCGGTAACCCGGCTGACGCGCCACAGTTGGCTCCGGCGATCGCCCGCATCACCGACCGGACCGGGCGTGCCCCAACGGCGGTGACCGCCGACCGCGGCTACGGCTACGCCTCCGTCGACAACGACCTGCATGAGCTCGGAGTCCGCAGGGTGGCCATCCCACGTGCCAGTAGACCCGGCGCTGCCCGGCGGGAGTTCGAACATCGAAAGGCTTTCCGGGCCAAGATCAAATGGCGGACCGGATGCGAAGGGCGGATCAATCACCTCAAGCGCAGCTACGGATGGAACCGCACTGAACTGACCACCCTGACCGGAGCCCGCACCTGGTGCGGACATGGAGTCCTCGCCCACAACCTGGTCAAGATCAGCGCTCTGGCCGGATGACAACCGATGTCAGCGCCAGAGTCCCCTCGACGCCAGAACCACCATCGAGCCGCACCGACCATCAATCCTTTTTCAGGTCGAAGTAGCTAGTAGAGGTAGTCGGGGATGACGTCTTCGTGGCGGGCGTCCAGGCGCAGTTCGGCGGGTGCGCCGGCGGGGACGACCGGCCGATGAGGCACGACCGCGGCGATGCGCTGGTAGCCCGATCCCAGTGGTGGGCGGGTGTCGGGTTCGCCTTTGTTGGGCCACAACGACATTGCGCGTTCGGCCATCGCGGTGATCATCAGGGAGGGGTTCACGCCGGGGTTGGCGGGCATGACGCTGCCGTCCATCACGTGCAGTCCGGGATGGCCGAACACCCGCTGATACGGGTCGACGGCACCACTGTCCGGACTGTCGCCGATGGGGACGCCGCCGATGAAATGCGCGGAGGCGGTGCGGTTGACCACTTCGAACAGCAGCGCGTTCTGTCTGCTGTCCATGTCGGCGGCGAGTCGGCTGGCGAACTCTTCGACGACCGGGATGTGCACGGGTGGTGGTGGGGTGCCGCCGCTCTTTCGGCTGCGCAGCATGCCGTGCTTCCAGTACAGCTCGATCGAGGTGTCGCCGGCCTGCATGCACAACAGCACGGCCATCCGTTCGGACCAGTGCCGGATGTCGTTGGCGCTGAACACCTCCGCGGGATCGCTGATCATCTTCTTGAACCATTCCCGGGTGGGGTGTTGCTGTTCACCGTGCTGGTGATAGGTGAACAGGAAGGCCATGATGTTGCTGCCGGGCCCGTAATAGACGGGTTCGATGCTGGTCTGGGCGTCCGGCCACACCCCGGAGGTGATCGACACCGAGCCCGGGGTGATGTGGATCTGTTCGGGATGTTCCCGCCATTCGCCATGGGGGCGGATCACGTTCAGCAACTGCTCGGAGTTGGTGCGGGCCCGCTGCCCGAGCTCACTGGACATGCCGGTGAGCTTGCCGTCAGCCTGCATGTGCAGCAGCAGTTTGGCGGTACCGTAGGCGTGCGCCGCCACGATCACTTGATCGGCGGTGTAATGGTGGTGGTGCAGGTGCACGGCGCGCTGGGCCCATCCGGGGTGGCGGGTGCGGACCTCGAACCCGCCGGCGTCGAGTGGGGTGCGTTCGTAGACCTCGCTGAGCTCATGGATCTGGGCGCCGAGTTTCTCGGCCAGGTACAGGTAGTTGACGGTCAGTTTGTTCTTGGAGTTTCGTCCGCCGCCGATCATGCAGTCGCCGCAGTTCACGCAGCCGGTGCGGCGCGGGCCGGCACCGCCGAAGTAGGGGTCGTCAGCCTCTACACCGGGTTGGCCGAAGTAGACCCCGACCGGTGCCCGGTTGAACGTTTGCCCCATGCCCATGTCGGTGGCGACTTTGCGCATGTGCCGGTCGACGTCGGTTGGCAGGTAGGGCACGGACCACGCCGAGCATGCGGCGGGCCTGATCGATGTAGGGGGCCATCTCGTCGGCCCAGTCGGTGATCGACGCCCACTCGCGGGCGTCGAAGAACTGCTTGGGCGGCACGTAAAGGGTGTTGCCGTACACGTGGGAGCCACCGCCGACTCCGGCTCCGGACAGCACCAGCACGTCGTCGAGGAACTCGACGCGCTGGATGCCGAACATCTCCAGTTCGGGCTGCCAGACGAACTTGCCGACCTCCCAGTTGGTGTTCGGGATGTCCTCGTCGGCCCAGCGTTTGCCGGACTCCATCACCGCGACGGAGTATCCCTTTTCGGCGGCCCGCAGGGCGGCCACGCTGCCGCCGAACCCCGATCCGACGACGATGACGTCGTAATGCGCGTCGATACCACTCACGTCCGTACTCTCCTTGGGCTGTTGGAGCGCGGAAGTTGTTTCAGACGTTACGGCCAACGCGGACCCGAATATCGCTATTCGGCGCACCACTATTGATGACGCCTGACCGGAATCTGTGCGTCTGCGTGTTTCGGCTATGTGGGCGGCGCGGTTGGGCATAACGTCTGCAGACATGGAACCGACGAATTCTTCGCAGTCTGTGAATGATGCTGGCGTCGCTGAATTCGGTGGGCGATTGTCCCGCCGCTCGATGTTGGCCCGGCTGGGCCTGGTCGGTGTCGGTACGGTCGCCGCCGGCAGTGTGCTCAGTGCGTGCAACTCCAATGGCGGCGGTTCGTCGTCGGACGGCGTGGAAGCGCTGCAGTTCGACAACACCGTCAAGGGCGCCAGCGATGCGACCAAGGCCGCCAACCAGAAGGTGCTCGACTCGCTGCCGTTCAACGACCGGTCCGATTTCGAGGACGCCGCCCGTGGTCTGATCGACCGCCCGCAGACGCTGACGATCAAAAACGACAACGGCGACGTCATCTGGGACATGGAGGAGTACAAGACCTACATCGCCGATGACAAGGATGCGCCCGACACCGTCAACCCGAGCCTGTGGCGCAACGCCCAGTTGTGCATGCACTACGGGCTGTTCGAGGTGGTGCCGGACAAGGTCTACCAGGTGCGTGGCTACGACCTGTCCAACATCACCTATGTGCAGGGTGACACCGGATGGATCGTGTTCGACCCGTTGATCTCACCGGAGACTGCGAGGGCCGCACATGAATTGGTCACCAAGAACCGTGGCGACCGGCCGATTCACGCGGTGGTGCACAGTCATTCGCACGTCGACCACTACGGCGGTGTGCGCGGCATCGTCAACCAGGCCGATGTGGACTCGGGCCGAGTCAAGATCATCGCGCCGGAAGGGTTCGTCGAGCACTCCGTGAGCGAGAACGTGATCGCCGGCAATGCGATGTCGCGTCGCGCGATCTACATGTACGGTGCGTTGCTGCCACGCAATGCCCAGGGCGGCGTCAACGGTGGGCTCGGCCAAACGACCTCGACCGGCGAGCCCACCCTGATCATCCCGACCGACATCATCAGCACCACCGGCACCAAGATGACGATCGACGGCGTCGAGATGGAGTTCCAGATGACGCCGGGCACCGAGGCACCGTCGGAGATGAACACCTTCTTCCCGCAGTTCAAGGCGATGTGGATGGCCGAGAACACCACCAACACCATGCACAACATCCTCACGCTGCGTGGCGCCGTGGTGCGCGATGCCCGGATCTGGGCGCAGTACCTGGATGAGACCATCCGCACCTACGGGCCGAACACCGAGGTGAAGTTTCAGAGCCACCATTGGCCGATGTGGAGCAACGAAAAGATCATCGACTACTGGAAGCGCCAGCGGGACATGTACAAGTACATCCACGACCAGTCGGTGCGGTTGATGAACGAGGGTTACATCGGCTCGGAGATCGCCGAGGAGATCTCGTTCCCGCCGGAGATCAACGATTTCTGGCCGGACCGTGGGTATTACGGCACGTTGAAGCACAATTCGCGGGCGGTGTACCAGCGCTACATGGGGTGGTACGACGGCAACCCCTCAGATCTCGACGATCTGCCGCCGGAACCGGCGGCCAAGAAGTACGTCGAGTACATGGGCGGTGCGGACGCTGTCCTGGAGAAGGCCAAGGCGGATTTCGACAAGGGTGAGTACCGCTGGACGGCGACGGTGCTCAAGCAGGTGGTGTTCGCGAACCCGGAGAATGTCGATGCCAAGAACCTGCTGGCCGACAGCTACGAACAGATGGGCTATCAGGCCGAATCGGGACCGTGGCGCTCGGTGTATCTGCAGGGCGCCTACGAGTTGCGCAACGGTGTGCCCACGGCCGGCGGGGTCGACACCGCGAGTCCCGACACCATCGAGGCGATGCCACCGGAAATGATGTTCGACTACCTCGGTGTGCGGCTCAACGGCCCCAATGCCGCGGGCAAGAACATCAAACTCAACGTCACATTCGACGATCTGAACCAGGACTACACGCTGGTCGTCGAGAACGGGGTGCTCAACTACGCGCCGGGCACCATCGGCGATGCCGATGCCAGCCTCACGCTGACCAAGGACACCATGAACCAGATCCAGATGGGCAACCTCAAGCTGACCGACGGTATCGATCAGAATCAGGTCACCCTGGACGGCAATCGCCAATCGGTGGAGGACTTCGTCGGCCTGCTCGACACCTTCCCGTTCTGGTTCAACATCGTCACGCCCTAGCCTCGATCTTTCATCAGGCCTGCGATGTGTTGAATGTTTGTGGTCGGGCTGGGTGATCGAGAGGGGTGCAGGTTTGTACCCCGGCGCTGAGTTCCGCCGGTTCTCCTGATCCTGGTCGTCGGGGTACGGGGTGTGGTTTTAGCCGGGTTGTAATGTGGCCCAGCCATGTTCGATGAGGTGGCTCCATGGCCAGTTCCGTGGCAGTCGCAGCCGCCGACGACGTGTAGGCGTCGACCCCGGGCGTAGTGTTCCGGATTTCGCCGGAGCTATTTCCCGGGGCCGCGCCCCCGAACCGGACGTGCGACTTTCGCCGCATCCGGCTCTCCATAGATCACGCTGGGACGGCGAGTGGGTTCCAAGGGGTGGGGATCTTGTTGCCGCGGAAGCGATAGCGCTGGATGGTCATCGCTGCCGGGTGGTAGAGCCGCACTCCTGCGTATTCCGGTTTCCGGTCTACGTGGTAGAGCCGGAACAGTTCGCGCCTGCGGGTGCGGGGGTGTTTGTCCCGCATCCATCCCCAGACCCGCCACCGCAGGTAATGCCCGAGGTCGTGGTAGGCGGCGCTGGAACTGCCGTGCCGGAAATACTGCGCCCAGCCCCGGACGACCCTGTTGAGCCGGTGAAACAGCACGGCCGGGGATTGGTAGGTGGATTGACGTGTGGTCATTGCCTTGATCCGGCGGCGAATCGATTGCATCGACTTGCGCGACGGATAGCTGTAGACATATGACCGGTGGCTGCCTTTCTGGGTGTGCCGCTGGATGCGGAAGCCCAGGAAGTCAAACCCCTCGTCGATGGAGACGACCTGGGTTTTCTCCGGGGCCAGACGCAGCCCCATCGTGGCCAGCAGGTCGGCCACCTCGTCTTGCACGTGCACCGCGTGTTCGCGGGTGCCGAACACCATCACCACGAAGTCATCGGCGTAGCGGACCAGCCGATATGTTGCGCCGCCGCGGCGGCGATGCCGCCGGCGGGCGGTTTCGTTGGTGTGGGCATTCCACCGGGTCTCGAAGTGGTCATCGAGAGCCGACAAGGCGATATTGGCCAGCAGCGGCGAGAGGATGCCGCCCTGGGGAGTGCCCGAGACGCTGTGACGGACAAAAGCTGATTCGTCTAGCACACCGGCCTTCAGAAACGCTTTGACCAATCCCAGCACGCGTTTATCGGCGATGCGGCCACGGACCCGACCCATCAGGGCGGTGTGGTCGATCTCGTCGAAACACGAGGCGATATCAGCCTCCAGCACCCATCCATATCCGCGGTGGGCGTAGAGGCGGATCGCCTCGATTGCGTCCTGGGCGCGTCGCCCGGGCCGGAACCCATAACTTGCCGCCGTGAAATCGGCTTCAAAGAGCGGTTCCAGCACCTGTTTGAGCGAGGCCTGCACGACGCGGTCGGCGATAGTCGGGATTCCCAGCTTGCGGACCTTGCCGCCGGACTTCGGAATCTCGACCCGCCGCGCCGGGGCCGGGACAAAGCTGCGGGACTTCAACTGCTCCCGCAGATCCTCCAAGAACCCCTGTGCGCCGCCAGCGGAATCTTCGATCGAGCGCACCGTCGCCCGATCAACGCCCGCTGTCTTGGCCCCCCGGTTGTCCCGGACCCGTTCCCACGCCGTCACGAGGAAACACGGATCCGCCACGAGGTTGAACACATCATCAAACCGACGACCACCATCGGTGGCCGCCCAACGATGCAGCTTGGTCTGCATACTCAGTACCTTCTGGGCCGCCGCGAACGGCCGCTGCAGAGCGGCACCGATATTCACCGGCGCATCTTCTGACATTGCACTCCTTACTGCTGATCTACTGCCGCCCTTCCCCATGTGACCGGCTTTCCCGAGTCTCGGAGTACTACGGCGGCTCCGCCCCGCTGCACGCCCTCAGTGGGCAATGACACCTACCCGCCGCACCCCTGGCCGGGATGCGGGAAGGGAAGCCGTGCAACAGTTCCCGTGTTCACGTGTTTCCGATCGACGAGGGCGGCACCCAGCTATACCCCGGTGACCCCGACAGGTACCCCGCAGCACCTTCCCTGCCGGCAGGCCCACGTCCCTGGCCGGGACGCAAACCGGGCGGTCGTGAATCAAAAGTCTCCGACCGCGCGTCACACACCGACCCCCATCCGCCAGATTCCGGGTCGGCTCCACCTAACGAGGCCTCAACCACTGGTTCCTTGTGTATGCCTTCTCGTCTTGCTCGCCGCGCGCACAGCCCATCTGGCAGTACTGGACCGCCGCGGCTTTGTCAGGGCCGCTTGCCACCAAACCCGCTCATTCCCAACAGGTCCGGCTGCCCTCAGCTTCACTCAGATCACTGCGATAACCCGAGGATCGGGGTCTCTCACCCCCATTCGGAACACACGCGCCTCACGGCGCACCCTGATCTGATGATGCGCCCGGCCACTGCCAGGAGCCGTAGTCGGAGGCGTTTGGGTTCCCACCGTCGTACCGGATGGTGGGTGAAAGCCAGGGTTTGGGTCCAGACCAGCAGGTCAGCGGCCAGGCTGATGATCTCGAGCCAGATCTGGTTGTGGTCGAACCCGTGAAAGGGCAGGTTGGTCAGGCCGGTGTCTTTGAGGTTGCGAATGCGGTCCTCGGCGCGGGCACGCTGGCGGTGGCGGACCTCCAAATCCGGGATCGACCAGCCGACGGTGTTGGTGGCAAAGCAGGTGACGCGCCAGCCGTTGTCGTCGGTCAGTCGCAGCTGCGCTCCGGGATGGGGGCGTTCGCGTCGGGCGATGACCCGCATCCCGGCCGGCCAACCCCGCAGCGTGTCGGGCAGATACCGGGTCAACTCGACGACCTGGGCGCCCTCGCGCGGTGTCCCGTCCCCGTCGAGAGCGGCCCGCCACGCCTGGCGCGGCACCTTCGTGAGGGCTTCGACGATCGGGGGCATGCCGTAGAACCCGACGCTGTAGTGCAGGCCCAGGTCGGTGATGTGATGCAAGAAGTCCTTAACCCCACCGCCGGTGTCGGTGCGCACCACCACCGCGGCACGCTCGTCGGCGGGCAGCTGCGCCAGCGCGGCATCCAGCACGGCGATGTGATCGGCGGCGCTGTTGGACCCGGCCGAGCCGGGGCGCAGCAGCCCTGCCAGGACCTCCCCGGAGCCGGCCTCGCCGTGATCGCAGAACGCCAGCATCGGGTGAAACCCGAACCCGTACTTGAACGTCGGTGTCGCGTGTTCCTTGTCGCTGTGCGCGGTGACCAGGGTGGCGTCTAAGTCGATGATCACCTGACTGCCTGCCGGTCCGGCGATCGGGCGCTGAGCTGCCCACACCTGTGCACGTGCAGCTGATCGGGCGGTGCGGATCGCGGCCAGGGCGGCATCAGCATCATCAGCCAGGGCGGCAATCAGTCGTGACACCGTGGCGTCTGAAGCCACCGTCCCGAACAGGTCCGGCTGCGCCCGCACGACCGCGATATCGGCAGCGCAGTCACCGCCGAGAGCCACCGCGATCGCGAGGTCCACCAGCACCTTGGCCGGGTCGTACACCGCTCGCGATGCCCGCCACGGCGCCAACGCTGCTGACATCGCCGTATCCAGTCCCGAGCAGCGCAACGTCTGCTTCAGCAGAACCCCACCCGCCGAGGACACCAACGACTCGCGGGTCGCCCCGACCACCACAGAACCAACTGGGCTACGCTTCACCTACGGAGTGCCTTTTCTCTCGGATTACTTTGGACGTCGCAATCCCAAGTTTTCCAAGTAGGACAGGCACTTCCGTGCATTACAGGCCCGTGTCACAGGCACACTTCATGAAACGCCGAGGCTAGCTGGCGACTGGATGGGGTGCTGGCCTGAAGGTTCAGGCACTGAGGTTGGCTCGTGCCCGAGGACTCTGCTGCGAAGCGCTTTGTTCTCGATGGGCAACCCGAGCGCCCCCCACCCACGACGACTCACCGCACGCGCAGAGGAACTGGTCAACCCGATCGGGATTCCTCCGTTACCCGCGGCCTGACCCGTACGAGTCCGGCGTCGTTCAGCAGCCGATTCCAGCAGCCAAGCGCCGGTATGGGTGTGTCCCCGCCCGGCAAATCCCACCGAGCCGGCCTTGACACCGATTTGACCGATTGGTAATTTACCGATCGGTCGACGAAAGGGGTTGGCGATGGGTTTCGCCGAATCGGTCTGGCATGAGATCCAGAATCCTGTTCTCTACGCGCTTCCGGTCTTTGCGCTGTTCGTCGGGATCGAGGCGTTTCTGTTGCGCCATGAACAGCGCCAGGACCTGCGTGGATACTCCGCGATCGATACCCGGACCAGCGTTTCAATGGGCGTGGTGTCATTGCTGTTCACCGCGGTTTCCAAAGCGGCTACGCTGATTCTGCTGGTGTTCTTGCATCAGTATGTGGCGCCCTGGCATATTCCGACCGACACCTGGTGGAGTTGGGTGCTGCTGTTCGTGGTGGTCGACCTGGCCTGGTACGGGTACCACCGGTTCGCCCACCGCGTACGGATCGGGTGGGCCGGCCATCAGGCGCATCATTCCAGCGAGTACTTCAACTTCGGCACGGCGTTGCGGCAGAAGTGGAACCCATGGTTCGACGCGCTGTTCTGGATGCCGCTGCCGGTGCTCGGCTTCGCGCCGTGGGCGATCTACATCGCGTTCGCGGTCAACTTGATCTATCAATTCTTCACCCACACCGAGGCGATCGGGCGATTGCCGCGCCCGGTTGAGTTCATCCTGAACACACCGTCGCATCACCGTGTGCACCACGCCAGCGATCCCGAGTACCTGGACCGCAACTACGGCGGAATCTTGATCATCTGGGATCGGATGTTCGGTACGTTCCGGCAGGAAGAGCGCACTCCGACCTACGGGCTCACCAAGCCGGTCGATACCTACAACGTGTTCAAACTGCAGTACGGCGAGTACGGCAAGATCATCTCCGATGTGCGGCGGGCGCGCCGCTGGCGCGACAAGTTGGGCTTCGTCTTCGGCCCGCCCGGCTGGTTGCCTGCACACGAGGCGGGTATCGCTGTGCCCCAAACCCCGACGTTCGAGAAAGCTGCCGTCGGCGAATGAGGTCAACGCTCTGCCCACAGGGCCTGCAGAGGCACAATGCTGTCGTGCCGAAAACCAGTGCAGCCGGCTCCAAGGGTGTTCCGCGTGCGCAACGTGAGCAGCAGATCCTCGATGCCGCGGCCAGCGAATTCAGCCGGTACGGATTCGCCGGCGCCGCCCTCTCCGGCGTCGCCGCATTGGCGGGGGTCTCCAGGCAACTGGTCCTGAGCTACTTCGGTTCCAAGGACGGGCTGTATGTCGCGTGTGTCGAGCGCGCCGGATCCAATCTGATCGACCGCATCGAGCGGGTCGTTGCCGCGGGCGAACCGCCCAGGCAGATGGCCACCGCGACGCTGGCCGCGATCTTCGAGGCGCTCGAACACCGGCCGCAAGACTGGAACGTCATCATGGACCGCACCCAACCGGTGGACGGGACCGCTGACACCGCTGCACAAGGAATCCGCGCGGTGATCGAGGACCAGGCAGCTCGTGGTGTCGCGAACCTCGCCAACCTGCATGAGCTCACCGACCCCGAGGACGCTGCGGTGCTGACCGACGTGTGGATCAGCATGGTTACCGCGCTGGTGGACTACTGGCTGCGTCACCCCGAGCACAGCGCGGCGTCGATGAGCGAACGTAGCAGCCGCGTGCTGACCGCGCTGATCGGTGAGCTGTGAGGGACCATTCCCACCCCAGAGATGACCTCGCCAACATGGCCCACCCGAAAGTCCGAGCATGGCGAGCCTGAGCGGAAACCTACTTGCGGCCAGCAGCCACTACCCCGACCGCGTTGCCATCCGGGTTGACGAACGGACACTCACCTACGCTGAATTCAACAGTGCTGCAGCCTGTTTCGCCACCTTTCTGGAACAGTCTGGGATCAAGGCCGGCGATCGTGTCGGCGTGATGCTGCCGAACTCACCGGCGTTCGCCATCGTGTTCTACGGCATCATGCACCGGGGTGCGGTGGCCGTACCGATGAATCCGCTGCTCAAGACGCGCGAGGTCGAGTTCTGCCTGTCCAATACCGGCGCCGCAGCGCTGTTCGCGACACCTACCTTCGCCGGGGAGGCCGAGGCCGCTGCCGCGGCGGTGGGCGCACAGTGCTGGGTCGTCGACGACACCGGGCTGGCGGAACTGATCGCCGAACTGCCTGAGCGGGACGCCCCGGTGTATCGCGCCGACGACGACGTCGCGGTTGTCCTGCACACCTCGGGAACAACCGGTAAACCCAAGGGGGCCATGCTCACCCACGGTGGCCTAGGCCGCAACGCCGAGGTCTGTGTTCGCACACTCCTGCAGGTCGGGCCGGACGACGTGGTGATCGGCTGTCTACCGCTGTTCCATGTCTTCGGGTTGACCTGCGGCCTCAACTCTGCGGTACTGGCCGGCGCGACGCTGACGCTGATCCCGCAGTTCGACCCGCATAAGGTACTAAACGTGATCGCGCGCGACGCGGTCACGGTGTTCGAGGGAGTGCCGACCATGTACTCCGCACTGCTCGGCGTGGCGCACGACGCCGCGCCGGCGTCGACGGGCAGTCTGCGGACCTGCATCTCCGGCGGCGCGGCGTTGCCGGTGCAGGTTCTCACCGACTTCGAAAAGGCCTTCGGCTGCACCGTTCTCGAGGGCTACGGGTTGTCGGAAAGTTCACCGGTCGCCGCGTTCAACCATCCGGATCGGCCCCGCAAGCCGGGATCGGTCGGCACTCCGATCGAGGGTGTCGCGATGCGGGTGATCGGCACCGACGGAGCCGAAGTGCCGCAGGGGCAACCCGGCGAAATCCAGATCCGCGGCCACAACGTGATGAAAGGCTATTGGAACCAACCGGACGCGACGCAAGCCGCTATCACCCCCAATGGCTGGCTCGCCACCGGAGATGTGGGACGCATCGACGAGGACGGCTACTTCTACATCGTGGATCGGACCAAGGACATGATCATCCGTGGTGGCTACAACGTCTACCCGCGCGAGATCGAAGAGGTGCTCTATGAGCATCCCGGGGTAGCCGAGGCCGCCGTCATCGGCCTCCCGGACGACTCCCTCGGCGAAGAAGTCGGCGCCGCTGTCGCATTGAAGCATGGGGCGACCACGGACCCGGATGAGTTGCGCGAGTACGTCAAGGCCCGAGTGGCCGCCTACAAGTATCCGCGCCGGGTCTGGCTGGTCGACGCGCTACCGAAGGGGCCCACCGGCAAGATCCTCAAACGCGACATCACTATTCCAACAAGCGAAAACAAGCGGTGAACATGGCAACAACGAGGAAATCGCGAGGCGGCCTGGCTGCCCCGATGGACGTGCTTGGCTACGACTACATCGTCGTCGGGTCCGGATCCGGCGGCGCCGTCGTGGCCGGCCGGTTGTCGGAAGATCCCGCCAATCGGGTCCTGCTCATCGAGGCCGGCGGAACGGGTCGACACCTGAATATTCAGATCCCGGCCGCGTTCTCCAAGCAGTTCACGACGAAGCACGACTGGGAGTACTACACCGAGCCCGAACCGCACCTCCATGGCCGCACGGTGTACCACCCGCGAGCCAAGTATCTCGGGGGCTGCAGCGGCATGAACGCGATGATCTACATTCGCGGCAGCCGCCACGATTACGACGGATGGGCCAAAAGCGGAGCGGTGGGTTGGTCCTACGACGAAGTGCTGCCGCTGTTCAGGCGGTCCGAGCGAAACTCCCGCGGCGCCAATGACTTCCACGGATCCGGCGGACCCCTGCACATCGAGGATCCGCGATCGCCGAATGAGCTGAGCCGGCGCATCGTCGAGGCGATGGCTGCGACCGGGCTGCCACGCAACCACGACTTCAACGGCGCCGAACAGCTGGGGACCGGTCTGTACCAGGTGACGCAGCGCCGCGGTCGGCGGTGGACCACGGCCGACGGTTACCTCACGCCTGCGCGCAAGCGAGACAATCTCGACGTGTGGACCGACACCCTGGCCCGTCGGCTGCGGATCGAGGGGAACCGAGTCACCGGCGTCGAGGTGGAACGCTCGGGCAGGATCGAGACCGTCCGCGCCGAGCGGGAGGTGGTTCTGGCCGCCGGTGCCTTCAACACCCCGCAGCTGTTGATGTTGTCGGGCATCGGACCGGCCGAGCATCTGCGTGAACACGGGATTCCAGTCCTCGTGGACAACCCGAATGTCGGCAGCCACCTGATGGACCATCCGATGTACCTGCTCAACTTCGAGACGACCGCCAAGGGCACACTTGCCGGTGCCGAGAGCCCGCTTCAGCTGCTCAACTACGGTGTGCGTCGACGCGGCCTGCTGACCTCCAACATCGGTGAAGCCGGGGCCTTCTTCCACACCCGGTCGGGCGATGCGGCGCCCTACATGCAATTCATCTGCGCCCCCGGGTATTTCTGGGACCACGGGTTCGGCAAGAACGCCGGGCCGGCGTTCGCCATCGGTTGTTCCATGGTGGGCGCCCAAAGCACGGGACACGTGCGGCTGCGCAATGCCGACCCACGACAGCGGGCAGCGGTCACCTTCAACTACTTCGCGGAGTCAGACGACATCGACGCGATGGTTGCCGGCGTCGAGCGCGCTCGCGACGTCGCCGCCAGCGCTCCGCTCGCACCGTTTGTCGGCCGCGAGATTCACCCGGGGCCCCAAGCCGCCGACCGCAGCGAGATCGAGCGGGAGATTCGCCGCAACGTCGAGCACACCTATCACCCGAGCTGTACCGCCCGCATCGGAACCGAATACGACGGGGTGGTCGACCCCGAACTCCGCGTACACGGCATGCAGGGGCTACGAGTGGCCGATGCGTCCGTCTTCCCGGTGATACCGCACGGCAACACCCACGCACCCACGGTGATGGTCGGCGAGAAGGCAGCCGACCTCATCCGCGACGCTCGATAAGGGAAAGAAGCAATGGTTGAGGACGCGGTATCACGACAGGCCGATGAGATCACCGGACGGTTGCACGACGGCGAGGCCGCTTGGGGACGAATGTCGCTTGTTGACCGTCGGAAACTGTTGGAGCGCTTCGGTGAACTCACCGCACGGCATGCGTCGGAATGGATCCAAGCGGCGGCGCGCGTCAAGGGGTTGTCCGAGGGCAGCCCGTTGATCGGGGAGGAATGGATCAGCGGCCCGTGGGCGGTTCTGGGCTACGTGGGCGCCCTGCGGCAGACTCTGCAACGCCTCGAGAACCGTGAAGATGTCCTCGCGGGATTTCCGATCCGCACGCTGGTGAACGACCAATTGGCGGTCAAAGTGTTGCCGGCCGGAATCTATGACCGGCTGTTGCTCAATGGGTTTACCGCCGAGGTGTGGATGCAGCCCGGCGTCACCGAGAACGAGCTGCGCCGCACCGCCGGGCTCGGTCAGCGCGACCCGGCGCAGACTCGCGGCGTTGTCCTGGTCCTCGGGGCCGGAAACATCTTCTCGATCGCGCCGCTGGACGCCCTGTATCAGCTCTACGCCGAGAACCGGGCCGTCGTGCTCAAGCTGAATCCGATCACGGACCCGCTCAAGCCGGTCTTCGACAAGATCTTCGCGCCATTCATCGACCTGGGCGTGCTGGAGATCGTCACCGGCGGCGTGCAGATCGGCAGCGAACTAGCCTACCACGAACAGATTTCGGCGGTGCACATGACCGGCAGCGAACACACCCATGACGCCATCGTCTGGGGATCGGCCGACGAGGCTCGAGCCGCCAAGGAGTCCGGCCGGCCCAAGCTGGACAAGCCGATCACCAGCGAACTCGGCGGCGTCGCGCCCGTCATCATCGTGCCGGGCCGGTGGTCACAAGCGGACCTGACGTTTCAGGCCCGCCACGTGGCCACCCAACGTCTGCACAACTCCGGCTCCAACTGCATTGCGGCACAGATCGTTCTGGTGAGCTCCGACTGGGAGCAGAAGGATGCGTTCCTGGCCGAGTTGCGTGCCGCCATGGCCGCTGCCCCCGCGCGGCCGGCCTGGTATCCGGGGTCGGACGACCGCATTCGGCAGGCCCGCGAGCGGCACCCCGAGGCCGCCGCGGCCGCCGGCGGTACCCCGGCGCGGACATTGCTCACCGGCCTGCACCTCGGCGACGCTGCCGAAGACGCCTTCGACACCGAGTACTTTGCACCCGTTCTCGGGGTCAGTGAGCTGCCGGGAACCGGAGCGGACTTTCTCCGGTCGGCTATCGCCGCAAGTAACCAGAGGCTGCGGGGGACGCTCGGCGCAAACATCATCATCCACCCGATGACCAGAAAGGAGTTGGGGCCGGCCTTCGCGCGCGCCATCGCCGACCTGCGGTACGGCACGATCGGCATCAACGCCTGGACCGGGGTCGGGTACCTGACCCCCTACGCGACCTGGGGCGCCTTCCCCGGACACACACTTGACGACGTGCAGAGCGGGATCGGCGTCGTGCACAATGCGCTGCTGCTGGAGCGCACCGAGCGCACCGTCGTGGACGGACCGTTCCGGCCCACCCCGAGGGCGTTGCTGCACGGTGAGTGGACCATCTCACCCAAGCCGCCGTGGTTCGTCGACAACCGAACTGCCGCAACGACGGGCAAGCTGCTGACCTCATTCGCCGCCCGGCCGCGCTGGAGTGCATTGCCGGCCATCTTCGCCTCGGCACTACGCGGATGATAATCCGCGCCGATGTCGCCGTGGTGCCCGCTGGGCTGCCCGGTCCGAATCCGTATCTGTCGGCGGATCGGGGGCAGCGATGAAAACGCGATCATGGTGGGGATGGGGTTATACGGAGGACGCCGTCGAAGGGGCTGAGCGTGTAACACTCACCGAACGCGTCCGGGCACTGGTGCCCGAAGCCGACCCCACGGTGCACCGGCCACCGGATCTGACAAGCCTCGGACTTGCCTCACCGCGCATAACGGCGCCAGCTACCCTGGCGGCGCTGTGCTCCGGTGACGTCACCGACCGAATCGCCCACGCGCACGGCAAAGCGTTCCGCGACGTGGTGCGCAACCTGCACGGCGACATCCCGCACGTACCGGATCTCGTCGTCCGCCCGGCAACAGAACGCGACGTTCTCGACGTGCTGGACTGGTGCGGCGCGGCTGACATTGCGGTCATCGCCTACGGGGGCGGCAGTTCGGTGGTCGGCGGGGTGGAGCCGCGTATTGACGACCGCTACACCGGAGTAGTCAGTCTGGATATGGAGCGGTTCGACCGGGTGCTCGAAATCGACCGCACCAGCCGTGCGGCCCGGATCCGGGCCGGCGTGTACGGTCCGCACCTCGAGGATCAGCTGCGCGAGCACTCCCTGACGCTGCGTCACTTTCCGCAGTCATTCGAGTTCTCCACGCTCGGTGGCTGGTTGGCGACCCGCGCCGGCGGCCACTTCGCCACCCTCTACACCCACATCGACGACCTCGTTGAATCGATGCGCGTGCTCACCCCGGCAGGGGCCAGCGAATCGCGGCGCCTGCCCGGTTCCGGTGCGGGCCCCTCGCCCGACCGGATGTTCCTGGGCTCGGAAGGGGCGCTCGGCGTCATCACCGAAGCATGGATGCGCCTGCAGGACCGGCCGCAATGGCGGGCGGGCGCATCGGTACATTTCGCTGAGTTCGAGCGCGCCGTCACCGCCACCCGTGCGATCGCGCAATCTGGACTCCATCCGGCTAACTGCCGGCTGCTCGACCCGATGGAGGCTCATCTCAGCGCCGGTACGAACGCCGCAGGCGGGGTGCTGGTGCTGGCATTCGAATCCGCCGACCATCCGGTGCAATCGTTGCTAGACCGTGCGCTGGAAATCTGCGCCGACCACGGCGGCATACCGAGAATGCAACGGGCCGCTGAGAATTGGCGTGCGTCGTTTCTGCGCATGCCCTATCAGCGCGATGCACTGGCGGCCCAGTCGATGATCGTGGAGACCTTCGAAACCGCCTGCACGTGGGACCGGTTTGCGGCCGTGCATGCCGCCATCACCGACGCCGCACGCCAGGCGATCACCGCCGTCGGCGCGACCGGGATCGTGACGTGCCGCTTCACCCACGTTTACCCTGACGGACCGGCCCCCTACTTCGGGATCTATGCCGCCGGCCGCTGGGGAAGCACTCTTGCGCAGTGGGACGACATCAAAGCCGCTGTGTCGGAGGCGATCACAACCAACGGAGCCACTATCACCCATCATCACGCCGTAGGACGGGACCACCGCCCGTGGTACGACCGCCAACGCCCAGAACCGTTCGCCAACGCACTGCGCGCCGCCAAGAACGCGCTCGACCCAAACGGAATCCTCAACCCGGGGGTCCTCATCGATCCCGCCGCGAAAGCCTGACCAAGTAACGGCCAACGACGCAACGTCACTCGGCCTCGCCGAATCTGCAGGCGGGCGGCATAGCCCGAGAAGTATCCAACACCATCACCACCAGATGAAGGAGACCATCATGTCCAATTGGGCCGGAAACCCAACGTTTGATCTGTTTCAGCTGCCCGAGGAACACCAGCTGTTGCGCGACGCGATCCGTGCGCTCGCCGAGAAGGAGATCGCGCCGCACGCCGCCGATGTCGACGGGAACGCCCGTTTCCCCGAGGAGGCCCTGCAGGCGCTGAACGCCTCCGGCTTCAATGCGGTGCATGTGCCTGAGGAGTACGGCGGTCAGGGCGCGGACTCGGTGGCCGCCTGCATCGTCGTCGAGGAGGTCGCCCGGGTCGATTGTTCGGCGTCGTTGATCCCCGGGGTCAACAAGCTGGGCACCATGGGCCTGATCCTGCGCGGTTCCGAGGAACTCAAAAAGCAAGTGCTGCCGTCGATCGCCTCCGGCGAGGCGATGGCCTCCTACGCGCTGTCTGAGCGGGAGGCGGGCAGCGACGCCGCGGGGATGCGGACCCGGGCCAAGGCCGACGGTGAGGATTGGATTCTCAACGGCGCCAAGTGCTGGATCACCAACGGTGGTAAGTCGAGTTGGTACACCGTGATGGCGGTGACCGACCCGGACAAGGGCGCCAACGGGATCTCGGCGTTCATGGTGCACATCGACGACGAGGGCTTCACCATCGGGCCCAAGGAGAAGAAGCTGGGCATCAAGGGTTCACCGACCGCCGAGTTGTACTTCGAGAACTGCCGGATCCCCGGTGACCGCATCATCGGTGAGCCGGGTACCGGGTTCAAGACCGCGCTGGCGACTCTCGATCACACCCGCCCGACGATCGGCGCCCAGGCCGTGGGTATCGCGCAGGGGGCGCTGGATGCCGCGATCGAATACGTCAAGGACCGCAAACAGTTCGGCAAGAGCATCGCCGAGTTCCAGGCTGTGCAGTTCATGCTGGCCGACATGGCGATGAAGATCGAGGCCGCCCGGCTGATGGTGTACAGCGCGGCGGCACGTGCCGAGCGCGGTCAGGGCGAGCTGGGATTCATTTCGGCGGCGTCGAAGTGTTTCGCCTCCGACGTGGCGATGTCGGTCACCACCGACGCCGTGCAGTTGTTCGGCGGCGCGGGCTACACCACCGACTTCCCGGTAGAGCGGATGATGCGCGACGCCAAGATCACCCAGATCTACGAGGGCACCAACCAGATCCAGCGCGTCGTGATGTCGCGTGCCCTGCTGCGCTGAAGCTGTGCCCGCGGCGCTGAGGATGTGGCGGATTGCCGAGCACCGACCCGGCAGATAGCTCGGCACCGCCGACCCCTGTATCCGAGGGGTGGGTCGGCGGTGCACAGCGCGATCACCGATCTGATGGACAACATCGACGTCAACGACGAACCCCTCCTACGTCGTATAGGTCACTGCCAGCGACCAGGTCCACGTAGTTGACTGCCATCTGACACGTGAGAGATCGGATGCAATTTCTAGGCTGAGTTTCCGGCCCCCGCGCTGCGCAGTCGGTGAATCTCGCCGTGGGCGGCGGCCAGATCGGCGTTGAGCTGTTTGATCTCGGCCCTTCGAGTGGTGAGTTCGGTTTCGTATTGATGCTTTACGGTCCGCAACTGCTCGCGGAGCGCCGCCACAATGCTGGATTGGCTGCCCGGATCGTCCGTTGGTGCGCTGAGTCGTGGTCGCGGTGCGGTTCTGGCGGCTTGGATCTTGTCGAACAGATCGGGGTGGTTGTAGATCGTCTTTCGGGCAACGTTGGCGTACCGCGCGACGGCGTTGGTGTTGATCACCATGCCTTTGCGTTTCATGTCACGCAGGGCATCGGTGATCTTCTTGCGGGCAGTGGTTCTGCGTTCGTCGGTGCTCTTGCGCAGACCGTCGATGGATCGGGGTGCGCTCATTGCTCAGCACGCTGCGGGTCGGTGGCTTTGTCCAGGGCGGATTGGTGTGCACCACGGGTTTGTATCGGCAGCAGGGGCAACCGCTTTCCTGTCCCCGCTCCGGCCACCGACGCGGCATCAGCGGTGGCGGTCAGACGGTAGATGATTGCTTGCAGAGAGGCGATCTCTCTGCGCCGTTCGATGATCCAGACGTTGTCCTCGCCGAGTTCACGGCCGCTGCGCTGGCGGTACTGGTTCTGGCGTTGGTTGATGAGCGATTCGGTGGCAGCCAGTTGTTGGCGTAGTTCGCTCAGGTGGGTGGCGTCGGTGGCGAAATGCCCGCAGGACAGGCAGGCGTTGCCCTTGTCGCACGACTTGAGTGGCGGCAGCAGGCATACACCGTTGGGCAGCACCCGGCCGGTGCGCTGGGCCAGTTGGGTCATCTCGTAGATGTCGTGCGGGCTGATACCAATATCGGCGCCGTGGGCGCCGATCTTCTTGTGCTTGAGGAATTCCGCTTCGGCGGTCGCGGCCAGGGTGGCGGCGTAGCGCGCGGTCATCTCGGGACTCTTATGTCCGAGATAGCGCTGCACCACATGGAAGGGCACCCCGTCGTTGAGCAGCTCGGTGGCACGGGTATGGCGCAGCCGATGGGTCTGAGTGAACTGCAACGGATTGCCCGCGCTGTCGATGAGGTTGTGCATCGCATCGAGCTTGCTCAACACCACCCGATAGGTGGTGTAGGACCGGGGCCGCCGTCCCTGGTGCTGATTTCTCACTCCAACGAACAGATACTTGGAGTCCAGCTGTGGATAGGTCTCGTTGAGCCAGCGCTGCTGCTCGCGGATCACGTCGACGACAGCTTGCTCCACCAGGATGGTGGGCACCACCCCGTCGACCTTCGTCTGCTGATACCGCAGCCGGGCGACGAACGCCCCCTCATCGGCCGTTGCGCCTGCCGGTCGGTCCTGTCCGGGGATCGCTTCGATCGGGTCGTAGTCGAGCATCAGGATTTCCGAGGCGCGGCGCCCCGTGAGGGCCTGCAGCAGCCACGTCCGGGCGGCTTGCGGATCTCCCAGTCCGGTGGCGACGGTGATCGTGCCGTCGGGATGTGTCAGCACCACTTTCTGTTTCGGACCGGCGGCCAGCACGTCGAGGTAATCGAGCATGCTTTGCAGGTCACCGGTGGAGTACCAGGTCAGTGCCCGCTGACCGCTGCGGTACTTGGATACGTTGAGGGGCGACCATAGCGCGGTATGGGTCGCGGTGATGTCGCGCCAGCGCGGATTGCCGGTGGCCGCCGCGGCATCAGCGGCGTTGTCGTACATGAACGTATAGAACGCTTGGGTCTGCGCCTGCAGATAGGCGATTCCGCTGACCGAGAGGTGATCGCAGCGTGTCGCCGCGGCCGGTGACCGCAGATAGTCCAGGTAGCCGACGAACACCGCCCGCAACTCGTCGGGATCGGTTGCGATCAACGGATCATCCTGGTGACCGTGCGTGCGCACGAACCGGCCCAGTTGGGTACCGACGTTGCGGCAGCGGTCAGCCACCGAGGACCAGGCCAGCATCTCGTAGGTCAACGCGCTGCGCAGCCAGAAACGCAGCCCTTCACGCAGCCACACCGGTTCGATATCGCGCAGTCGCACGATCTTGTCGTGGGCCGGTTCGTGCGGTCGTTGCGGAATTCGCGGGTCGGCGCGCAAGTCCCAGACGTCGTGGGCCCACCACGGGACATCGGTGCAATGCACCGCCACGCGCAGGTGCAGGTGCTCGATCATCTGCGTGAAGTTGCGCCGTGACCCGGCAGAGGGAAGGCGGTGATTGCGCCGCTGGAACACCAGGATCGCCTGGCGGACTATGGCATTGGGGTCCATATCGGCGATCCCGGTGGGTGGCTGCCCCGTCGCGGTGGTGTGATCGGTGATCGCGGCCGGTAGCGTCGCCACCAGCCAGGCCAGCAGAGACGGGTCGATCTTGCGTGTCTGGCGGTTCCAGCACCACCACACCCACCACGCGATCTCTCGGGCGAACCGCGCTGGCGCGTCGGGGGTGAAGTCGGTGGCGACGTCACTGTGCCTGGGTTTGCAGTAGGAGCGGCTACGGACGAACACCTCCTTGAACGGTTCCGCGCCAACCCGGTAGACCGGGTCGCGCCACAGCTCGGGCACCGCGGCCCACTGCTGGTCCCAGGAACCCACCAGGGCCAGCGTCGTGGCGGGGTTACCCGGTGGCTCGGTGGGCGTGGTCATTCGTGCAGCCCCTTCCACCCGGCGACGTAGTTTTTCCACTGACCCAGGGTGCGCATCTCGGCGTCCTCGGTGACCCACCCGTACGTGGACAGGGTGGTCTGGATGTCGGCGTGGCCCAGGCGGCGCATCACCACATGCGGGGCCGCCCCCGACAACAGGAGAGCCGTGGCGTGGGTGTGACGCAGCCAGTGCGGAGACCAATCTCCGGGCAGGACTCCGTGGGATCGCCTTGTCACCGAATTAACCTTGGCGTAGACCGTTTCCGGGCGCATCGGCGCGAACAGCACGCCGTGAACCAGGTTCACGAACACGAAATGGCGGTCCAGATCCGGTACATCCACATCGGCGCCCATGTCCACCAGGTGCCACACGTAGGACGAGTACAGCGCTTCGAGGTCATCGCCGATGTAGATCCGCCGTGCCAGCAGGGTCTTGCCACGCACCCCTCGCGGATGATCCTGTCGCGCTGCCACATCGACGAACGGGGTACCGCCGGCGCCGATATGAATGTCGTAGTGCCGCAACGACAACGCCTCACCGAGGCGCATCCCGGTTTCGGCCATCACTGCGAACAGCAGCCGGTCCCGCAGCCCTGAGGCTGGTCCCGACCACACCTGCCCGGACTGGGTCGCACAACCGTCAAGGATGGCGCTGACCTGCCCGGGCGTGAGCACCGGGGTGTTGTCCTTGTTGCCGCGGCGCATCGTGTATACCGGTCGGGGCTTGCTACGTGCCGGTCCCACCCCGGCCAGCATCGGCACATACCGAGACCGGCGCCCACTGCCCCGTGTGGTGAACAACCGTTGGTATGGACCCGCCAAGCCGTGTGCATCGGCGTGGTAGCGGTAGAACGCCAGCACCGCCGCGGCCCGCAGCTGCACACTGGCCGGACTCAACCCGCCTTCGGGTTCACCGATCCGCGCGGTACCAGGTAGGTCGGCGCTGCGTAGAAACACCAGGAACTGCCCGAACAGCGCCGTGGACACCTCTCGCCAGTCAACCCCGGTGTGTTCCAGCAGTTTCCACCAGGAGGCCAGTCCCGCTGCGTAGGCCTTGACCGTGTTCGGGGAAGCTTGATCATCCCGCAGGAACTGCAGATACTCCTCGGCCGGGCCGATCGGCAAGCCGTCACAGCCCAGCACTGTGTACGTGTCCGGAGCGTCGGTCAATGCGATTCGCTGTGTGCGTGCCATCGACCGACCTCGACCAAATCCTTCAGGCCTGCTGCTGTTTCCGGCGCAGCGCCACCACGTTGTCCCCGCTGACCACCCCTGTGCTCGAAACGGGCGGGGGTGCCGAGGGCGCCGCTGGGGCGTCACCACGCTGGCCGGCCAGCATGTCGGCGAGCAGATCGGTCGGGTAGATCAGGGCATGCGCCGACAACGCCTCGGCCGACGAAGTCCCGTAACAGATTTCGATCCACCGGCTCAGCAGCCGGGGCCGCTCCGGGGCATAGGCGTCCCACCCCGGCTCGGTCTTACCCCAAGTGTGCCCGGTATCAGTGTTGACTCTGGTGTAGAGCTGACGCTGCAGTGTGTCGGCCCGGGCCGCGTCGATGAGCTTCGATTCGCGAAGGTGAATGATCAACGCCCCCAACGACAGACGCCATTTCAACTTCAACTCCACCAACTCGTTGAGTGTCGGGGCATCGGAGATCTCGGCGGCCAGTGCCTGCGCCGGCGCCAGCAACTCCGAGGCAAACCGTGACGCTTCGCGTTCCTCCTGACCGGTGACGTCGCCGTAGCGGTGCAGCACCAAGTGCCCGATCTCATGAGCAACCGTCCAGCGGGTGCGCTCCCACGACCCCTGACCCCGCAGCAACACCACCGGACGCTCACGATAAGCCCCGGTTCGAGCCGAGCAACCAAGATGCTTTTCGGTGGACAGTCCAACCGGCTCATCAGTGGGTGCGTCCCAATCCACTCGACCGCTGGAACGAGACAGTCGGGTGCGCAACACCACCGGAACGCCGGCGCATTCCAACTCGTAAACAAGCGACGTGATCGGCGTCAAAGGTTTCAACCCGAGCCATCTGCGAGTCTGGGCGGCGGCCGCGACGACGTCTGTGCCGGCGGCGAGCGGCTCGATCAGCACAGCCGGCAGTTTGGTGCGGTCGTTGAGATCGACGGCCAGATCTCCCACCACGTTCGCGAACACCGCTAGGTACTCTTTCTCAGCGACCGTCGTGGACTTGGGAGCTCGGAACAACAGATCCTGCGCGCTCACCCGCGATACCGGAGGCGTGGTGAAAAACGCTGCCGGGAAACGTAATACCGACGCCAGCTTGTCGAGCTCGGCCGGGTCGAGCAGCGCGGCGTCGGACTGCTCCAACCGTGTCTGCCGCGGGGAGCGCCACCCCATGTGTTCCATGACGGCCGCTCCGGTCATGTGCCGCAGGATCCTGGCCTGGCGGACCCGCGCGCCGAACACCTCTGCCGTTGACATCACCGACCACCTCGTCCCCGGTGTCCGCCGGCCGGTGCAACGCCATGCCCTACGCCCCCGATTCGTCTTGCTCGGAACGGATGTGGGGGAAACGCTCGTCGAACTGCCGTTGCTCCCCGTCGTCGCGAATGCTGGCCAGCTTCGTTTCGGTCTCGCTCTTCGGGCGGATCGCCGCCGGCAGGTCGACGAACGCCACCACCCGTTCGTCCTCTTCGTCCAGTTCCTCGACGATCGTCAGGATGCCACCGGCCACCGACAACCGCCCCGGGTTCTCCCACCAGTAGGTGATCAGGTCGTAATCCTCGACGATCCCCGGCGGCCCCATCACCCTCTGCGACTCGGGAAGCCCGTCGTCCAGGGGCATCTGCGTGCCAGCCTTTGGCTCCGAAAGGGCTTGCGGGACCATCAATCGGACTTCCTCGGCCCGCTTGGGGCTCATATGCCGCACTCGCGTCCAGGCCAAGTTTGAATCGCCCAGGCGCACCGAGGCGCTCGGCCCCGTTGACATGTGCAGCGTCGAACCCGGCCCGCACGACGCGTTGGCGATCACCGGCCGCGGCGACTTGTCGCTGCGGCATTGTGCGTCGATCCCGTTCATCGCCAGCACACGGGCCCGTACGTCGCCGAACAGTGTCCCGCCCGGCACGTGCATCGGGCTGGGATAGACCCTCGACCAGTTGGCCCAGGACTGATCCAATGCCAGATCGAACTCGCCGAGCAGCCTCGCGAACGCCAGGCCGTGCTGATTCATCAGCCGGGTCAGCAACTCCAACGGAAACAACATGACCGTAATACTGCACGCATTTATCTACATCACCGCGGCGCCGCGCCGCATGTCGGGGTGGCAAAACGTGACCCGTGCTCATGCGATGATTCTACATGTAGAAGATGTTATGACGTGCTGAAATACGCCAGCATTCGCAACGGTTACGCAGTCCGCGTGATCGAAAAATTTAACCCAGTCACAGAGTTCGTCCGGATCCGCGTTGTGCAGAGGTCGGCAAACCGTCACGAGGCCGCAGTTGGTGTCCATGGGACGAGTGTGGCGGATGAGATCCATGTGGCGATGGATACCGCGGCCGCACCGCGTGTCGCAGGTGTGTTCGATGCTCGATGCGACGTCACAGGACAGGAAAGGATGAGGACATGACGACTCCCGAGGATGAGGCCCGCACCGACGAAACCTGGCACCGACTGCGGGAGTGGTCCTACGGGCAGACGCCGTCAGAACGCCTCGCGGCGTTGATGCTGGACGAGGAAGGGTTCACCGATATCGACCCCTCGCATCCGTTGGGCGGCAAGGACGGTGGCCGAGACGGCGAATGCACCCGCGACAGCAGCAAGTGGACCTGGGCGGTGTACTTCCCCCGCGGCCAACAGGACTTCACCACCATCGAGAAAAAGCTGAAGGACGACATCGCGGCCGCCCGGAAACACAAGCCGGTCGGCATCGCGTTCGTCACCAACCAGGAACTACGGCTTGCCGAGCGACGGGATCTGCGCGAGCTCGGCGGGGACCTTGACATCGACATCTACCACCTGGAACGGCTGGCCACCATCCTGGACCGGCCGCGGATGGCAGCAACCCGGCAGCAGTTCCTCAAGATCTCACCTGGCCGCCCACCCATGATCGTCCGGGCATCTGTCGCCGGCACCGCAATGTCCTTCACCGACGAGGACGCCGTGATCGACGTGCTCGTCGACATCCACGAGCACCAAATCCGGAAACGCTCCGAGGAGGCCCAAGAGCGCGGCGCGGGACGTCTCCCCCTGTTCGCGCCGCTCGAACCCGTCAGCCTGTATCAAAGCCTGGGCCCAAAGTCGCCAGAGCCGCCAAAAGCGTTGACCGAAAACGAGATCACCGACAGTGCCCAAGCCTTCCGCGAGGCACTACAGCAGGACTGGGATTGGTCACGCGACTACCTGGCCGCCGCAGCCGGCGCAGGACTGAAATTCACCATCGAGAACCTTGAAACCTCGTTCCTCAACAACGTCGAGATCGTCTTGACCTTTGGCGGTGCACGCGGCGTCGACTGGACCGCGCCTGACTCCTTCGAACTCGACAAGATGCAGGACCGGCACTGGAAGCCGCCCAACTGGCACATCACCGGCCTCGACTACGGCACGCTACGCCTCAAGGACTACCCGGTCACCTACGACCACAACGACGACGGTGACCTCGAAGTCACAATCACTCTGACGACGCTGCGGCCACGCAAGAAATGGACCAGCGCCGAACACGACATCGTGCTCATGCTCCGCGAGGACGACATCGACGACGTGAACGTCACCTACACCGTCACCGCGGACGGCTACAACGAACTGTTCGAGGGAGACCCAATTACCGTTTCCGTAGAACACGTTTCGGCCTTCAACGCCCTCGCCGACCTCCTGGGTGTCGGCAAAGAAGAATAGCCACCCCGCCGCCAGTTCAGTCCGGTGCGTTGCCCATCGCTGCCGCACTTGCCATCGCCATCAACCGGACCGCGTCGTTGCGGCTGACCTGACTCAACATCGTTACCGCGTTGCGCATCTGGTCACCCACGAACACCGTGGGCCCGTCACCCAAGTGCTCGAACGCCTCGGCAACCACGGCGTCAACCGAGCCCGACTCCGCCGGAGCCTGGTCCAGCGACGAAATCTGGCCGCGCTCATACTCAAGTTGGCGCAGCGCCGGAGTATCCGTCTTGCCCAGAATCAGCCCCACAACGTCAATACCCTTGGGACTCAACTCACTCCACAACGCCTCAGCGAAAACCATGTCGAAGGCCTTGCTCGGGCCGTAGGCCACCATGTTCGCGCCACCAACCAAGCCAGCGCCCGAGCCGAAGACAACGATTCCACCTCGTCCACGCTCCACCATCGGCACTGCGAAGTGATGACACAGCTGCATCGGAGTCACGCAGTTGCGCTGTACCAGCAACTCGGCCACCTCGATGGGCGTGTCGAGAAACGGCGCGAACGTGGGATCGGCGCCAGCGCAATACACCAGAAACCCGATATCGAGATCCTGAGTCGCCTCGGCTATGTCGCGCCATGCTGTGGTTGCCGAGAGGTCGACCGCCAACACCCGGGTCTGCACACCGGTCCCACCACCAATGCCCTCCGCGACCTCTTCCAGGACCGATTGCCGCCGTGCCACCAAGACAACATTGAGACCGCGTCGGGCCAAAGCGTGGGCGAAGGCTGCACCAACACCGTCAGAGGCCCCGGCGACCAGTGCCCACGGACCGTACTTCTCTTGGAAATTCATCGGACACCCGCTCCCGTCGACGCTGACGTCGCCGCCGATTGCCGTGCGCCACTCGGCTTCGAAGTCACCCCAACCGTCCCCGCGCACACTCTTCTGCCCCGCAGGCCCATCGCACGAAAACGCCGACCATCGGGAGCTACATGTGTAGGACGACGACGGTAATCACGCAAGGTCGAACCCATGTAACCCACGTGCCGACGAGCGCGAATGGTGCTGAGTGCAGCTGTTCTTACGGATAAGTCGACCCGCCCTGCGGGGACTCTGAGCATGGTTAACGCCTGCCCTCGCAAGGCGTAACGATGTCGGTGGCTCGGACAACGTGGAAGCGCCTGGCGATGGTCCTCGCGGCGAGACTGCACGACAGAACTTGTACCGACCACGTTGAGCTGCGCGATGATTGCCCGTACTGCCGGGACACAGCTGCGTTGCAGGTATATCAGGCCAAGGCGTCCGGCCAGGACAGCTGTTCCTGGCAAGAGGTCGTCGCCACCCTCGCCCGCCGCATGCAGTATTTCGAGGAATGCAGCGCCCACGGCCCGAAAGACGCCGACCCAGAGAATTGTCCGTTCTGCCACGTCGACGAGGCCACCTGGCGGAGATACGTCGACTTCTGCGGCCGGCGGGGCGTCAAGCCACTGCGCCGGGATGCCGATGCTCTGGCAGATGGGGCCATATCCGTATCGATCTACGACCTACAGCCCGAGCGGTTTCGCATAACCAACGCGGTGGAGCACCACTAGATGGGTTCGCAGACCACAGTTGGCTAGACCGGGTGCGCGCCTGCGGGCGATCGCCGGCGAATACCGTCACGAATAGCGGCCTGGGCGTGCACGTCGGACTCGTTGTAGTCCAGACACCATTTGCGTGCGGCGTCGGCGATCGGCCCGGCCGCGCGGGCTTGGGCGATCTTGACCTGCGATGCCCGCCCACCGGGATCCTCGACACCCCAATGGAATCCGAACAGTGGCGCCACGTTTTTCAGGGATGAGGACTTCACTGCGAAGAATTCGGTGTTGAACCACGAGAGCAGGTCGACGGTGATGCCGTCGAGGGCTTCGGCGACTCGCGGGAACTTGCCGGTCTTGCTGATTTCCGGGTGGCTCCAGTGGAAGATGGTGACGGATTTGCCGGCGAGAGTTGCGCTGCGGCGGAGGGTGATGATCGTGTCGGCGAACTGCTCAGCCAGGGCGGCTTCTCGTTGGTCGTCGAGCGGCTCGAATGAGATGATCGGTTGGTAGCGCGCGGTGGTGTCGTCGTGGCCGTCGCGGATGCGCAGCCCCCACTGGTAGATACGGTCGTCGGTGTCCCACTCGATGTCGAAATCAACTTCGATGTCGGCGGCCGGCGGGGCGGGCCAGGTGCCGGTGCGTGGCTGTAGGTTCAGGCCGGCGACGGTCATCTGTGCTCGCCGCACGGCGTTCTCGAGGGTGCGCTGTGGGGTGGTGGTGCCGACAGAGTGGTCACGGAACGTCTCTGCGTGTTGGGCGGGAGCGGTGTCGGCGAGCTGTTGGACCGTCAGGTGTCCGTTGGTGCCGGAAACGCGGTAAAGGTGGTGCCACTGGCGTGCGTTGAGGTGGCCGGTGTGCAGTGCAAAGGATGCGTCGGCGGGACCGGCGACTTGGTTGCAGTAGTCGAACCATTCGCAGCTGCCGCACTCGGCGGTTCGATAGGGGCGCACGATCTCGCCGCCTGCTTGGGCGGCGGCCGCCACTTTGAGGCGGAAGGCGAACTCGTGGTCGTACCGTTGCAGCGGGGAGCGCAAGGCGCGATGTTCGGGGGCTGAGGCGGAGTAGGTGGGCTGGACCGGGGTGGCCAGGTCGTACCAGACGATGCCGTGGGATGCGGCGACGAGGTCGGTCAGGTCGCTGGTGCCGATGATGCCCCCGACCAGCAGTTCCGTGCCGGCGGCGCCGGGGAGCGAGGACGGGTGATGGCCAAGCTCTTGAAGCATGCGCGTGTAGTGCGCGAGCTGCAACGTGTCGTCGCGCCAGTGGCTGGCGGCGTTGCTGAATCCGCCGTGCTGGTAGCGATGGGTTGGGGAGGCCAACGCTGAGACGGTCACGGATTTCGCTGGCCCGGCAGGTTTCATGGTGCGGTGGTGTTTGACGTCGACCGGCAGATAGCCGCCGGCGTGCTGGAGGAGGACGTCTGGTGCGCCTACGCGGCCGTTGGTGTCAGGGAGTCGGCCACCGACGATGACCGGCACGCCGGCGCACATCGCATCGACGGTCAGGGCTTTGCACTGATCCCAGTCCAGGTCTGGGTCGAAGACGAGCAGACCGGTGGGGGTGCCGGCGAACTGATCGCGGAGTAGATCGACCACTAGGGCTTCGAAGGCAATGCCGGCGTCGAACAGTGCCTGCAGCTCCGGGCTGGGCGCGGGCCGCGGCGGCGCTGTAGGCGAGAACTGGTTGTGGGTGCGGCGAGGGCACTGCTTGGCCGGGTAGCCGCCTAGTGTGATCGGTCGCTTCATGCCCGGTGCCTTTCGTGTTGCTCCTGACCGTACGCGTTGGCACCGACAAAAATTCGCAGGCGAGCGTGCGCCGAACTGCCTGCGCCTAGTGGAGGTTCTGCCAGAACGTGACCGCTTCGTCGTTCTGGTTGAAGTAGCTAGGAACACCGGGGAGATACTGGCCGATATGAGCGACCGCATCAGCGACGTTCGCGGTTGTATCGGAATCCCAATCGAACTGGCCGCCAAGGGCAGCAAGCACTTTCGCCACCGCAAGCTGGGCCTCGTGAGGCGGGATCATCGCGGCGATCGATCCAATGGTTTGCGACATCTACTGAACTCCCAACAGTTCGTTAGCCCGCGCCGGCCACAGGGCGGGACGTGCCGACCAGGTCTCGCCGTCCGCGTCGATCAACTCGATGGTGAACGGGCCGCGCCAACGCCGGATCCACTCCGGGGCGTTGGCGTGATCCTGCAGGTGGTCCCAGTCGCGGTGCTGCGATGCACCCTGCAACGCCTGCAGGGCCTCGCTATCGCTGATAGTGAAGGTGTCGGCGCCGTCCGGATCAACGCGAACTGCGCAGTCGTTGACCCATGCCTCAGGAATAAAGCGAACAGTCCACATGAGCGCACGGTAGCGCCCTGCGCTGGGCGAAATTGCTGCACGACACTCGCCTGCACCACCTTTCGGCGATAGTCGGGTGCGGTGCACGTCGCGGCGCTGAAACTGCGTCGACCGTGCGTACTGTGCTGAGCAGCACCACGGCGTGGAGGAGCGTCGAGTGCGGCGTCGATGACGGCCGACGCCTGGGGCCGAAGACAGGGAGGGCGTCGACGGGGACCCGGTGGGACAACCGCCGAACGGTCGACGTGTCAAGGGAGGGGGCTTAAGACCGATGGGGTTCTGGGATGAGATCCAGCAGGTGCTCGCCGCGGCGACGCAAGCGAAAACAGCCGACGAGCTGATTTCGGCCGTGCGCACCGGTCCCGACCAGGGGGCCGGCTCGGGCGATGCCTTCTTCGCCGGATCCGGTGGCGACGACCAGCTGATAGGAGCCGTGCGTGCCAGCGGCCACTGGGCGATCAGCAGGATCGAGTACGACTACTGGTGGAAAGCGGTGTCCAAGGTGGACGGCAGCGCGATCGAGTACATCGAAGGCGATGTGTACCGGAGGGCGGCGTGAAAGCGCAACGCGCGAAGCGCATCTGGCATGTTGCCGAACGAGGCGGATCTTTCTACGCGGAGAACCAGTTTGGCGGATTCAGGCAGTTCGATACCCGCGGCGATGGCGTCGCCGCGATCGAAGCCGATATCGCCCGATACGGCGACGAATGGGCACCCGGAGCGCAGCCGTGACTACCGCCGGTGTCTCCACCCGCGAGACGTTCTGTCGCCAGTTCGAGGACATGAACACACAGATACGTGACAAGGGGGCTCTGCGGATCGACGTGGACAGCGCCGGTGAGGAATTCGCGTGGGTGGATGCCGACGTGATGGGGCCTGAGTTCATGGGCATCTACGAACGCATGGCGCAGACCGGCTACGCTCACGGATGGCTCTGAGAGGACAGTTGCATGACGATCACCACATACAGTCGCGGTGACTTCACGCTGACCGCAGACGATCACTGTGGATCTGACCAAGTGACGCTCACGGTGACCCGCACCGCGCCGTTCACCGACGACGGGGTCCGGCGCCTCAACAACGAACTGGCCGACTACGGCGCCGAGCTGATCGCAGGATCCGTCGCCGGGAGATACACGCTCTACGTCGGCAGCGAAGCCCTGGATTACGACCCCGGAACCGACGCCAGCGCCGTGCTGACCGCCACGGTGCCACGGTAGGAGACGCAGGAGGCAACAGGCACATGAGCAACATCGATCCGCAAGGGCAGGCCGTGGCCGCGCGCCTGGGACGTAACTATCGGGCCAAGCCGTAGACCTGGACGAGGGGATTCCGTTCGACATCTACCAACTCTTTGAGCAGGTGGCCGGCCGCGACTACTCCCGGAGCCAGGACGATCAGCTCACGATCCTGGAATACGCGTCGGCCTTCGAGAAGGCCCAGGCGCCAGCCGGATAACGGTGGCCGTGTCGGCCGGCCCCGCGACCGGCTGGCGGCTTCGCCGCCGGGCCGGCCAGAGGAACCCCAGCCCGGCGGCCGGATCAGTACACCTAGGCTTTGTCGACGGACTCGGGTGGCACCCCGAACGTGGGGCCGATCGCGTCGTAGATGTCGTCGAGATTCACCCGCACCTGACGGCCGTCGGAGTGCACCGCGACACTGAAACCGCCGAGGTAGCGCAGCTTCTCATTGCCGACGTGGATGAATACCGCGACCTCGCCGTCTTGGAGATGTTCGGCGATCACGTCCGGGACGAAGATCGGCAGGTCACAATCCTCGGAGTCCCAGTCGTAGCTTGACCAGTCGCCGCTCTCGCCGCCGTTGGCCAGAAGGGTGACGCGACCGGGTCCCTGCGCGTTGGCCTCGGGTATCACGGTGAACTCTGCGCCGACCGTCTCCTGTAGTGCCGCAATGTCTTTGACGGCGAAGGTGTTGGTGCGGCCAACTCCGGTGTAGGTAGCCATGCGATGCCCCTTCCTCGGGCTCATGCCTCGGCTGCGGGCCGGGGCGAATCGGTACCGGGATCAATGCGTCCCGATGTAGGCAATGGTATCGAGGGGGTCTGACAAGTTGTTGCTGCCGGAGGCGGCGCCGTCGATATGTGGGCAGGCCCAGCCTGAACCGGATGGCCGGCGCGGACCAGAGCAGCGGCGTGCGGTGGCGGTCTGCGCGATGCCCTCTCAACTGGTGGATATGTGCAGGTAGAGCGATGAATCGGTGACTTGTCGGTGGGTGTACTTAGAGTGTGGCGCATCGGGTCGGAACGGCTCGGTGAAGTGGCCCTGGTAAGTAGCCGGGGCAAGAGCCCGGGAAGGGGTTTTGTGATGGTGGATAAGGCGACGGCTGTGACGTTGATGGAAGCCTGCGGTCGGGCTGGTGTGCCCCTGCTTCTGCGGTCGGGTCCGGGCATGGGTAAGTCGGCCCTGGTGCGTTCACTGGCCGAGGCATTGGACGTTGCGGTCGAGATCGTTTCGGGCGCTAACTCTGATCCCACCGATTTCGTTGGTATGCCGTTCATTTCGCCCGAAGGCGATGGTGTGCGTACCGAGCCCAAGGCGTGGGCTAAGCGGTTGGTGGAGGCGGGCGCAGGAATCCTGCTGCTCGAAGAGTTGACGACCGTGCCGGAGTCGACGCAGGCGGCGATGCTGGCGGTCGCACTGGACAAGCAGGTGGGCGAGGACCTGCGACTGCCCGCCGATGTGTGGGTGTTCGCCGCGGCCAACCCTCCCGAGCTGTCGGCGGGCGGTTTCGAGCTGGCTGCGCCGATGGCAAACCGGTTCTGCCACGTGGACTACGCACCCACCGTTGATGAGTGGGTTGAAGGCATGCTGACTGGCTGGGCGGCTGTCCCGGTGTCTCGGGCGGTTGTCCCGACCGAAGTGCACACCGCGGCGATCGTCGCGGCGGTGACCGCCTTCGTGCAGTCCCGCCCCGGCCTGCTGCGGGCGTGCCCGGAAGGTGAGGCCGACGGGTTGGGTGGAGCCTGGCCGTCCGACCGTACCTGGGACATGCTGGCTCGGGTCCTGGTGCGGCTGCGCAACGATGACACGGCGGCGGTGCAGTCCGCGGTGTTCGGTCTGATCGGCGCCAAGGCGGGACGGGAGTTCCTGGCCTGGCTGACGGCCCGCGATCTGCCCGATGCCGCCGCGGTGATCGCCGACCCGGCCATCGTGGACTGGGAGGGTGAGCGTCCCGACCGGCTGTGGGCGGTCCTCAACGGCGTTGCCACCCTGGCTGCCACGGCGGGCACGCAGGACGCCTGGCGGCGTGCCTGGGGGCCGCTGTCGGCCTGCGCTGGTGCTGGTCGTGCCGATGTGGCTGCCGCTGCGGCCAGGTCGCTGGCAAAGGTGCGCCCGAACGGGGCGAAAGTCCCGGCAACTGCACGGGTTTTCGTCCCGATCCTGACCGCTGCCGGTCTGATGGCCGGCGAGGACGCCGCGTAGGCGTTCTGCGTGGGGTGGGTGCTCGCCGCGGTGGTGGTACCCACCCCGCCCCGGTGGCGGTGCTCCCGCCGTTGGGGACGGGGGTTTGTCGGTGGGGGTGGTTAGTGTGTGGGGTATCGGGCCGAGCGGCTCGGTCGATGTGGCCCTGGCGGGTAGCCGGGGCATGAGCCCGGGAAGGGGATTGTTATGACGAATCAGGTGACGGTGCGGGAGTTGAGCGCCGATGAGCGCGGCGTGTACCACACGGCGAATCTGGTGGCATTCGAGGCCATGCCCTACTTCGCGGATGCGCTGTTCTCGGTAATCCCGGTCGCTGCAATAGGAATGGGTACGTTCGCGGTCGACAAGAATTGGCGTCTCTACCTGGACCCGGCTCGTCTGATCGGCAAAGGGGCGTGGTCGGTGCAGCAGGTCGCCGCGGCGCTGCTACATGAGGTCGGGCACCTGTTGCGGGTGCACGCCGACCGCGCTGCGGTCCTGGCGCAGCCGCTGGCGCACCTGGCGTGGAACTACGCTGCCGACGCCGAAATCAACGATGACCTGATCGACGCCGGGGTGGTTTTGCCGGTCGACCCGGTCACCCCGGCCGTGCTCGGCTGTGAGCCGGGAGGGTTCGCCGAGGACTACTACGCGGCGATCGCCGACGACTACCACGACGAGCCTGCCGTCGGTGGGGCCGGGAACGGTTCGCAGGCCGGTGGGGACGGGTCCGCGGGCGCTGGCGGTGACGGCGCGGCGGATAGCGGTGGCGAGTTCGGGTGCGGCTCGGGTTCGGGCTGTGAAGCCAACCCCGGCGAGCTGATTGCCGAAGATGCAATGGGTGGGCGTGCTGGAATCGATTCTGCCACGGCCGATCTGATCCGCGAGCAGGTCGCCGTCGCGGTGCGCGACCACGCCGAAGGCAAGGGCCGCGGCAGTGTTCCCGCTGGCGTGCAGCGGTGGGCTGACAAGGTGCTCACCCCGCCAGCTGTGCCGTGGCGCCGGGTGCTGCGGGTGGCGATCCGCCGCGCCATCGGCCAGGCCGCGGGACGCACCGACTACAGCATGGCCCGTCCGTCGCGGCGCTCCCGCGACGTACTGTTCCCGGGGCTGCGCGGCCCGAAGATTCGTGTCGCGGTCGTGGTGGACACGTCGGGATCGATGAGTGCGGGTGACCTGGCCGCGGCACTGTCGGAAGTCCAAGGTGTGCTGCGGACGGCGGCGGTCGCCCGCGAGCACGTGACGGTCCTGACGGTCGACGCGGCCGCTGCCGCTCCGCAGCGGATCAGCCGGGTTCAGGACATTGCGTTGATCGGTGGCGGCGGGACCGATATGCGGGTCGGTATCGCCGCTGCAGAAGCGTTGCGGCCCGCGCCGCACGTGGTGGTGGTGCTCACCGATGGCGACAGCCCGTGGCCGGATGCGGCGGGCACAGCGAAGCTTGTCTGCGTCATCATCGGCAACGAGCGTGCCGCGACAGCGGTACCGGAGTTCGCCACCACGGTGACTATCCCCTCCCAAGCTGCGGCGGCCGCCTAAGCGGCGGCCCCGCCATGCCGGTGGCCGGCCAGCGGCACACCACCACTGCCGGTGGCGGCCACCAACCTCCGACCTGCGGGCCGGGTGCGGGTTCTTCCCGGCCAGCACCCGGTTCGCAGGGCCGAGAGTGGGTCTGCGAGAAAGGAGGACCAGCGATGCGATACCACTTCGAGCCGGTTACCGAGGGGCCTGACCGCCATGCCGCCGGGGTGGTGCGCATCGTGGCACGCCGACATCATCGGGCCTCCACGACAGGGATCGTCTACAAGGTTCGCAACGTAGACACCGGGAGGGCCGCAACGGCTTTGCCGGGTGAATTGGAGCCGATCGCAGACCTGAACCGCTGACGTAGCGGGCCGCCGGCGCGCATTGCCAACCTGGTGATGCGGCCCGCAGGTCGGTGTTCAAACGGGTTGTCGGTGGGTCGCGGTAGCGTGCGTGTTGTCAGGGCGAGGCAGTGCCTGACAGCAGGTGGAGTCCCGGTCGGTAGCCGGGAAGTGAGCCCGGGAAGGGGCGATTGTGGTGGCACAAGATGGTGATGAGGTGGGCCGGTTGGCCGCGTATGCGGAGCGGGTGCTGGCCGGCACGGGTTTGACCGTGGCTGATGCGGACCCCGATGCGGTCGAAGGCGAGCTGCCGGTGTCAGGGTCGGCGGCCGCGGCGCTGCAGGACGGCTGGGATATGGCGCGTCGGGCTGGGCAGGTGGTCTTGTGACCGTCGAGTTCTACGACCTGGCTCAGCGGCTGTATGCGGCGCGCTCTGGTCGGCCGGTCCTGCGGGTTGCCGACGCTCTGGTGGCCCTGTCGCCAAGTGCGGTGTTTGTCGAGGCTCGCCGCGGTGGTGACACGCTGACCGCGACGGTAGCCACCGCGACCAGCTCGGCGCGTACCGTGACCGGCGGTGCGAGCATCCTTTCGGCGTTGCATGGTGCCGGTGCGCGGTTCGGACTTGAGTCCCCGTGTCAGGTGGTGGTGGCTGACGCGGCGGGGGTGTCACTGCTGGCCGGTGTTGCCCGCAAGCTGGCGGGCCACGGCGATCCGGTGGTGGCCGAGGCATCGGCGGTGATCGGGTGGTGGGCCGACCGGCTGGGCTACCCGGGCAGTGGCGCGGTGGTGGACGCGCTGGCGCAGTCGCGGCAACGGTTCGTCACAGCTGGACTGCCGACCGATGAGCGGTCGGGGACATACTGGCGCAAGGTGTTCGGGGTCGGCGCCGGGGTGGCGGGCCTGGCCGGGTGGGCGCAGGCCGTGACGGCGGGAACGCCCGCCGAGGGCTTGGCAGTGATGGCCGAAGATGACGCCTACAGCTACGAGTCGGCTGGGCAGGCGTTCGGCAAGGGGCAGGATTGGACGGCTCCCGATGGTGCGCCGCGGGCCGCCCTTGGGCTGCGTCGTCGCTGTGATGCTGCGGAATTGTTTGAGTCGATCCTGTTGGAAGATCGGTTGTGGCGGCACCGTGCGGTGCACACCGGCAATGTGTCCGGTGGGCTTGTGGACTGGGGGGATCGCACTCGGTTCAGTGTGCAGTGTTCGCGGATGGATTCTCGGCTGCGTGAGGGCACCGCGGTGCGTGGCTGGGCGGGTGGAATCGACAGCTACGGCCGCGCAATGACGTTCGTGGGTGAGGTCATCACCGCCGAGGCCGTCGAAGGGGCGCTGGTGTTGACGGTCGCCGGGGTGCGGGCCGACTCTCGGCCACCGGTAGGGGGGTGGGTATCGCTGATGCCTGCGGCGCCCAACGTCTCGCGTGTGCGGTCGTCCCTGTTCACCTATCGCCGCTTGCTCACGGGCGGCGGGTCGTGGATCGCCTCGGGTAAACCGCCCACTCGCGCGCGGCGTGATGTGCCGTTGGACGTGCTGATCGCGGCGGCGGAAACCGAATGACGCGCACCCGGCCCTGGCCCTCCCGAACCCGGGGGGCCGGGGTCGGGTGCGAGTGGTTGCGGCGTGCCGATCGAGGGCGAAGTGGCCGGCGGTGGGTGTCGCAGCCGGGGTGCGGCGAGCCGCGTCCCTAGCCTCGAAAGGGGAGGGGGTTAGGCAGTGAAGGTGACGAGGCGATCGCTTTTGACGGGGGTGGAACGCACGCTGGAGCTGGCGGTCACGGCCGAACAGCTGGAGGCGTGGAAGGCCGGGGGTGAGTTGATTCAAGACGCGCTGCCCCACCTGACCGCCAGCGAACGGGAGTTTCTGGTGTCGGGAGTGACGCCCGACGAGTGGGCCGAGCACCTCAGCGAACCGATGTAGCTCTGGGCGGTGCAGCCGCGTTGTGCTCGGCGCGAGGTGTGAACGGGTAAATGGCGCGAATCGATGAATAGGGGTGTGCGGTGGGGTTTTTCAGCTCGGATTGTGAAGGGTGCGGGCATCCGCTGCTGTCGCAGATGGCGACGGAGACGGTCAACGCATGGATGAACTTGGGTGTGGCGATCAAACGTGACGGGTCGATCCTCAAGGGTGCCTATGACGGCTACGGCCAGCTTGGTAACTATGACTATGCGATCGAGGATGCGACGGTCTGGCATCAGGCCTGTTGGGCTGCGGCCGGCTCACCCACCGACTACCGGGGTGAGTCCAAGCCTTCGGCAGACCAGGGCTGGTTCTTTGCTGACGGGACGCACGACATGACAGAACCCGCCTCCGCCGGGGGCTAGCGGAACATCCCGCTGGCCGTACCGGTCTCGCGCCGCTGTGCAGGGCGCCGCGGCCCACGCAATCGGCCGCCGACGGAACTTGTCGGTGGCCGGTTGTAGTGTGGCTGACATCAGGTAGAACAACCTGGAAGTGTGTTTCACACCCGGTCTGTAGCCGGGGTGGGAGCCCGGGAAGGGGCAGTGGGAACAGATGCGTATTTTCAAGCCACGCAACAGCAGTGGGGCTAACGCTGCCAGTCAGATAGCCGTGGGTGAAGGCAGCGAAGCGCCCACGGTGACGTTCGGTGCTGATGGCGGTGAGCCGGAGGCGGCTCGGGTGCGGCCCGGTAGAGCCCTGTTGCGGGACGCGATTACCGCCGAAGTGGTGCTGGGGGTCTGGTCGGGCGACCCGGCCGTCGTCGTACCTGCCCCTCCGGGAAGCGGCAAGACCCGGCTGACGGTGGAACTGTCAGGGCTGCTGGCCGACAGCGCGGACTTGCGAATCGGGATCGCGGCACAGACCCGGGCACAGGCCATCGAGATAGCTCGGCGGCTTGCGAAGAGTTGCGACCGCGCGATGGTGGGACTGTTGTGGAAGGCCGGGGGTGTGCGCCCCGACTGCGGGGACTGCCCGATCATCAGTGGCCGCGGCCAGGTGTGGCCGTCCGGTGGCGGCGCGGTGCGCGTGGCGACCAGCGCCAAGTGGCTGTCCTCGGAGCCGGAACGGCTCGCCGCGGACGTCCTGATCGTTGATGAGGCCTACCAATGCACCTATGCCGACTTGTGTGCGCTGGGGGCGATGACGGCGGGACAGGTTGTACTGGTGGGGGATTCGGGGCAGATCGACCCCGTTGTCACCGGGGATGTGTCTCGGTGGGCGGATAGCCCAACCGGCCCGCACTTGCCTGCGCCGATCGCCCTGGCGGCTGCGCATGGTGATGCGGTGACCACGATTGCGCTGCGGCACACATGGCGGCTTGGGCCGGTCACCACGGCCCTGGTGTCGTCGGCGTTCTACGCCGACATGCCGTTTACCTCGCGGCGCCCCGCCGAGCACGTGTCGCTGGACGGGGCGGCGTTGCCGGAGTTTTCGCACCGGGTGCTCACCGCCGCCGATGGTCCGACCTCGGCATCGGTCGCGGTCGCTGCAGTCGATCGGGTCCGGGACTTGCTGGCGGGCGGCACCCTCACCACCAGTGCCGGCACCAGGCAGCTCACCGACGATGACGTGGCCGTAGTGGTGCCACACGTGGCCCAGGCGGCTGCGATCCGCGCCATGCTGGCCGATCACCCCGGGGTGCTCTGCGGGACCGCTAACGCGCTGCAGGGGCTGGAAAGGGCGGCGGTGGTCGCTGTGCACCCGATGGTCGGCAAGCGGACCCCGGACCCGTTTTCGATCGACGCGGCGCGGCTGTGCGTGATGCTGTCGCGGCACCGCTGCCATCTCACCGTTCTGGCCGACGCGCACACCGGCTCCGCGTGGGCCGATCATCGCGATGACGACGACGTTGCGCGGGCGGCCGGTGTGTTCGACCAACTGCTCGCCACCCCGGCGGTCTAACCCGCTGCTGGGGACGCGCATTGATTGTATGAGGGGGTTGGTTGTCGGTGGGTGTTTGTAGTGTGGGTGGTGTCGGGCGAGGGGTTGTGTTGTGCGGCAGGTGTTCTCCGGTTTGTAGCTGGGGTGTGAGTCCGGGAAGGGGCTGTTTGGAGATGTTGGTGTTTGTCGATGATGAGGGCGATGTGGTGTTCGTGGAGCAGTTGTCGCTTGAGGAGGCGCGTGCGGTGTTGGCGCGGTTGGTGGCGCAGATCGCCGCGGTGGCTGAGCGTATTGAGTGTTTGGAGGATGAGGAGGCGCGGGAGCGGGTGGTGGAGGCGGGTGTGGAGCACGCGCGGGAGTTGTTCGAGGATGTGGCGCAGGAGTTGTTGGGTGGTGTTGCGTGAGTGCGGTGGGAGGGCCGGGGACTTCGGTTCCCGGCCTGGGTGGTGCTGCTGGTGTCGGGTTGGTGCCGTTGCGGGTGGTTCGTGATGCAGCGAGGTTTGAGGCGTGGTGGTTGTCCTGGGGGGCCGATGTTGAGCTGCTTGGCGAGTTGGTCGCCATGATCGGCGATGTGTGCGAGGCGGAGTGTGGTCTGTCGGCGTTGCTCTCGGAGGTGTTTGAGGATGCCGGCCCGGTGCCGGTGTGGCTGCGGGTGGAGGGTTTGCGGGCGGGGGTGGTGCCGGGGTGGTTGAGCGTGAGTGTGGAGGCCGCCTACGGCGGTGATGGCACACGTGATGGGGCGGAGGTGCTGCTGTGCTTGACCCCGCAGCGTGTTGGCCCGCGGCCCGCTGATTGGGAAGACCCAGCGGCTGCGGCGCTGCCGGGGCTGTTGGTGTCGGCGTATGTCAGTAAGCCGCATCGGGTGTTCGCGCCGGCCCCTGGGGCGCCCCTGTTGGAGGCGGTGGCCGAGGTGATCGATACGGCCCTGTTGTTGGTGAACGCTGAGCTGGTGGAGCGGGATCGGTTCAGTGTGTTGGTTCGGCGGCCGGCGTAGCCGGCGGCCTAAGCGGGTGCGAGGGTGGGTCGGCTCTGTCGGGGTCGGCCCATCCGGCTTTCTGGGCGCCCGGGGCCGGGGGCCGCGCGGTATTGCCGGCGGAGCCGGTGGTCTGTTCGGCGGGTGCGGCGGGTGGGGTCGCCGCATGAATTGTATGAGGGGGTGTGGTGGGGGTGGGCTGTGTCGCCGGGGTGGTGTCGAGATTGTGTGAGCGGGCTCGTGGGTGATCCCCTGCGGGCCGGTGGGGGTTTGCGCCGCTGAGGCCTGGTGCGTGGCTGTGTGGGGGCGTGAGCCCTGTGCGCGGGGGTGTCTGGCGGTGAGGCGGCTGGCGGCCGCCGGGTTGTCGGCGGTGGTGGCCGACCGCGGGGTGCGGTGTGCTCGAGGGGCGCCGGTGTCAGCCGGCGGCCGGCGCCGCGATGACGCATTGAGGTGAGCATAAATAGTATGAGGGGGTAAGAACGTAATCTATTGGTACACAACGGCAATGCCGAAAGGCATTGGCAGGCCACAAGATACGTGTAGAATAGGAAACATGAAGGCGCGCAATGCAATACGGTCGGCGGCAACGCCGACGACGGACGGAAAACGAAACACCAAGCAACACAACACAATACAGAACACCACCACCAGAAGCGGCGAAGCCGCGACCAGCACCCAGCCAACAACGAAACCGCAACGCGCACAACACAATCTAGCCACCCGCCCGATAGCCGGCCGCAGGCCGGCGGCGCGCACGGCGGCGCAGCCGCCGGTCTCCCCTGCGGCGAAGCCGCGGCCACACCAAGCCA
>NZ_LQPG01000040.1 GCF_002102265.1 Mycolicibacter longobardus
CAGACCGAAGTCGTCAGCCTGTGCCGCCGGTGCAGCCGCCAACGGCGCCATCCCGAACGCCAGGAAAGCCCCGACCGCGCTGCCGGCACCGATCAACCGGCCACGAGAACGTGCATTGAACCCGAATTTGCGAATGCGTTGCCGTGCAGACATTTCCCGGCCTTTCCCTGGGCTCAGGTTTGAAGGATCGAGCGATCCTCAGGCAACGATAAATCGGAGCACAGGGAAATGTTGACGAACAATGGATTTTTCTTACTTGTCCCGCAACCCAACGGGCCCTTGGGGTGTCGGCGATCCCCGGGTGGCCACGCGCCATTGCGCGCCACGTCGGGGTTCTCGCCGCTTACGCCCCGTAGACGGGAACCGCGGGGCGTGCGTTGGCCAGTAGATCGGTGACGACCGGCCCCAGCTCGGCGGGGTCCCAGCGGGCGCCCTTGTCGGCCTGCGGGCCGTGCGCCCAGCCCTCGGCGACGCGGATCTTGCCGCCTTCGACCTCGAAGACCTTGCCGGTCACGTCACGCGACTCGACACTGCCCAGCCACACCACCAGCGGGCTGACGTTCTCCGGGGCCATCGCGTCGAAGGCCTGCTCCTGGGTGTTCATCATGTCGGCGAACACGGTCTCGGTCATCCGGGTGCGCGCCGACGGGGCGATCGCGTTCACCGTGACGCCGTAGCGGCCCATCTCGGCCGAGGCGACCAGCGTCATCGCGGCGATGCCGGCTTTGGCGGCGCTGTAGTTGGCCTGCCCGACACTGCCCTGCAGGCCGGCGCCGGAGCTGGTGTTGATGATGCGCGCATCGACGGACTCGCCGGCCTTGGACTTGGCCCGCCAGTAGGCGGCCGCGTGCCGCATGGTGGCGAAGTGCCCCTTGAGGTGCACGGCGATGACGGCGTCGAACTCCTCTTCGCTGGTGTTGGCGAACATCCGGTCGCGCACGATGCCGGCGTTGTTGACCAGTACGTCGAGTCCGCCGAAGGTGTCCACCGCGGTCTGGATCAGCGCTGCGGCCTGCTCCCAGTCGGCCACGTTGGAGCCGTTGGCGACGGCTTCCCCACCGGCCGCGACGATCTCATCGACCACGCCTTGAGCGGCGCTGCCCCCACCGGCCGGTGAGCCGTCCAGACCCACACCGATGTCGTTGACCACCACCCGGGCGCCCTCGGCGGCGAAGGCCAGCGCATGCGCCCGCCCGATTCCGCCGCCCGCTCCGGTGACGATGACCACGCGGCCGTCGAGAAGTCCCATGTGTGCTGTCTCCTTTTCTTGGGGCCGACTTACTTGTTGGCGCTCGAAGCTTGCAGGTAGGCCGGCGGCTCGCCACCGCCGTGCACTTCCAGACTGGCGCCGCTGATATAGGAGGCGGCGTCGGAAGACAGGAAAGCCGCCGCCCAACCGATATCGGCGGGCTTGGCGAGCCGGCCCAGCGGCACGGTGGCGGCGACGGCGGCCACCGACTCGGCGTCGCCGTAGAACAACTCGGACTGCTCGGTCTCGACCATGCCGACCACTACCGAGTTCACCCGGACCTTCGGCGCCCACTCGACGGCCAGGGTGGCGGTCAGGTTGTCCACGCCCGCCTTGGCCGCGCTGTAGGCAGCGGTGCCCGGCGACGGGCGGTGGCCGCTGACGCTGGTGATGTTGACGATCGAGCCGCCGGTGGCCTGGGTCTGCATGACGGCGTTGGCGTGCTGGGCGACCAGCAGCGGCGCCAGCAGGTTGAGCTCGATGATCTTGCGGCTGAAGTTGGCCGAGGCCTCCGCGGCCAGCGCGTGCGGCGAACCGCCGGCGTTGTTGACCACCGCGTCGAGCCGGCCGTGCTTGGCGACGATCGCCTCGATCAGGCCCTGGACCGCGTCGTCGTCACGCACGTCGCAGGCGTGGAACTCATACCGCAGGCCCTCCACGGGACGCCGCGCGCAGGTCACCACGGTCGCGCCCTGGTCGGCGAGGACGGCGCTGATACCCGCGCCGACGCCACGAACCCCGCCGGTCACCAGGACCACTTTGCCGGTCAATCCGGGAAAGAGCGCAGCGGGTGCAGGAGCAGACATTGTGCTAGCGTACCAAGCAAGTGCTTGCTTAGGTACAAATGGCCCCGAAACGACAGGTAAGTTCGCCCATGCCGATCACATCCAAGACCGTCGAACCCGGGATCGTCGCGGTCACCGTCGACTTCCCACCGGTCAATGCACTACCGTCCCGAGCCTGGTTCGAGCTGGGCGAGGTCATCACCGCAGTCGGCAACGACATGTCCACCCACGCGGTGATCCTGCGCGCCGAAGGCCGCGGCTTCAACGCCGGCGTGGACATCAAGGAGATGCAGAACACCGAGGGCTTCACCGCCCTGATCGACGCCAACCGCGGCTGCTTCGCCGCGTTCAAAGCCGTCTACGAGTGCGCGGTGCCGGTGATCGCCGCGGTCAACGGCTTCTGCGTGGGCGGCGGCATCGGGTTGGTCGGCAACGCCGACGTGATCGTGGCCTCCGACGACGCCAAGTTCGGCCTTCCGGAGGTGGAGCGCGGCGCCCTGGGTGCGGCCACCCACCTGTCCCGGCTGGTGCCGCAGCACATGATGCGCCGGCTGTTCTACACCGCGGCCACCGTGGACGCCGCCACCCTGCACCAGTACGGCTCGGTGCATGAGGTAGTGCCCCGCGCCGAACTCGACGAGGCCGCGTTGCGGGTGGCCCGCGACATCGCCGCCAAGGACACCCGGGTGATCCGGGCCGCCAAGGAGGCTCTGAACCTCATCGACGTGCAGAAGGTCAACTCCAGCTACCGGATGGAGCAGGGCTTCACCTTCGAGCTCAATCTCGCCGGGGTGGCCGACGAGCACCGCGACGCCTTCGCCGGCACCGAGAAGGGGAAGAAGTGATGGCGAACAAGGTAACCACGCTGGACGACGCCGTCGCCGAGCTGCGCGATGGCATGACGATCGGCATCGGCGGCTGGGGATCGCGCCGCAAGCCGATGGCGTTCGTTCGCGCCATCCTGCGCACGGACGTCAAGGACCTGACCGTGGTGACCTACGGCGGCCCGGATCTGGGTCTGCTGTGTTCGGCGGGCAAGGTGCGCCGGGCCTACTACGGCTTTGTCTCCCTGGACTCTCCGCCGTTCTACGACCCATGGTTCTCGCGCGCCCGCACCACCGGCGCCATCGAGGCCCGGGAGATGGACGAGGGCATGCTGCGCTGCGGTCTGCAGGCTGCCGCTCAGCGGCTGCCGTTCCTGCCGATCCGGGCCGGTCTGGGCAGCTCGGTGATCGACTTCTGGGAAGGTGAGCTCAAGACCGTCACCTCGCCGTATCCGGTCTCGGCTGCAGAAGGGGGTGGTCACGAGACGCTGGTCGCGATGCCGGCGCTGAACCTGGACGCCGCGTTCGTGCACATGAACCTCGGCGACTCCCGCGGCAACGCCGCCTACACCGGGATCGACCCGTACTTCGACGATCTGTTCCTGATGTCGGCGCAGCGCCGGTTCCTGTCGGTGGAGAAGATCGTGCCCACCGAGGAGCTGATCGCCACCACGTCGCCGCAGACCCAGGTCATCAACCGGATGATGGTGGATCGCGTCGTCGAGGCACCGAACGGAGCCCATTTCACCATCGGCGCAGCCGACTACGGACGTGACGAGAAGTTCCAGCGGCATTACGCCGAGGCCGCCAAGTCCGACGAGACCTGGGCGGAGTTCAAGGCCACCTACCTGTCCGGCAGCGAAGACGACTACCAGGCTGCGGTCAAGGCATTCGGAGCGGAGGCACAAGCATGACCGACTCACCCACTCGCGCTGAGATCTGCGCCGTCGCCTGCGCCGAGCTGTTCCGCGACGCCGGCGAGATCATGGCCAGCCCGATGGCCACGGTGCCCTCGGTCGGTGCCCGGCTCGCCCGCCTCACCTTCTCCCCCGACCTGGTGCTCACCGACGGTGAGGCCCGCATCCTGGCCGACACCCCGGCGATCGGCAAGGTCGGGGCGTTGGAAGGGTGGATGCCGTTCAACCGGGTCTTCGAAACCCTGTCGTGGGGCCGGCGCCATGTGATCATGGGCGCCAACCAGATCGACCGCTACGGCAACCAGAACCTCTCGGCGTTCGGTCCCCTGCAACAGCCCACCCGGCAGATGTTCGGGGTCCGGGGCGCACCGGGCAACACCATCAACCACACCACCAGCTACTGGGTGGGCGCGCACTCGTCGCGGGTGTTCTGCGAGGCCGTCGACATCGTCTCCGGCATCGGCTACGACAAGGTGGACCCGGCCAATCCGGCGTTTCGTTTCTTCAACCTGGGCGGGGTGGTGACCAACCTCGGGGTGTTCGACTTCGGCGGTCCGGACCACCAGATGCGGGCGGTCTCGCTGCACCCCGGCGTCTCCGCCGACGAGGTCGCCGAGAACACCTCGTTCGAGGTGCACGGCCTGGCCGAGGCCGCTACGACCCGACTGCCGGAGGTCGAGGAGCTGCGGCTGATCCGCGAGGTCATCGATCCGAAGTCACTGCGGGACAAAGAAGTACGGGCATGAGCAGGCTGCGCACCCCGCTGACCGAGCTGGTCGGCATCGAGCACCCGGTGGTGCAGACCGGGATGGGCTGGGTGGCCGGCGCACGGCTGGTGTCGGCCACCGCCAACGCCGGCGGGCTGGGCATCCTGGCCTCGGCAACCATGACGATCGACGAGCTGGCCACCGCCATCGAGAAGGTCAAGGCCGCCACCGACAAGCCGTTCGGCGTGAACATCCGCGCCGACGCCGCCGACGCCGGCGACCGGGTGGATCTGATGATCCGCGAGGGCGTCAAGGTGGCCTCGTTCGCACTGGCACCCAAGGCCGAGCTGATCGCCAAGCTCAAAGAGGCCGGCTCGGTGGTGATCCCGTCGGTGGGCGCGGCCAAGCACGCCAAGAAGGTGGCGTCCTGGGGCGCGGACGCGGTGATCGTGCAGGGCGGCGAAGGCGGCGGGCACACCGGTCCGGTGGCCACCACGCTGCTGCTGCCGTCGGTGCTTGACGCGGTTGCCGGCACCGGTGTGCAGGTGATCGCCGCCGGGGGATTCTTCGACGGCCGCGGACTGGCCGCCGCCCTGTCGTACGGTGCGACCGGCGTGGCCATGGGCACCCGATTCCTGCTGACCAGTGATTCGACGGTTCCCGACTCGGTCAAGCAGCGCTACCTGGCGGCCGACCTGAACGGCACCGTCGTGTCCACCCGGGTCGACGGCATGCCGCACCGGGTGCTGCGCACCGAGTTGGTGGACAAGCTCGAAAGCGGTTCGCGTGCTCGCGGTTTCACCGCCGCCATCCGCAATGCCGCGAAGTTCAAGAAGATGTCCCAGATGAGCTGGCCCACCATGGTCCGCGACGGACTGGCGATGCGGCACGGCAAGGAACTCACCTGGTCGCAGGTGCTGATGGCCGCCAACACCCCGATGCTGCTCAAAGCCGGCTTGGTGGAAGGCAATACCGAAGCCGGGGTGCTGGCCTCGGGCCAGGTGGCCGGCATCCTCGAGAGTCTGCCGTCGTGCGCGGAGCTGATCGAGGGCATCGTGGCCGACGCCGTCGAGCACCTGCGCGCGGCGTCGTCCTTCGTGCAGTGACAAGCCCGAAACGGTCAGACGCCCTGAACGGCGGCCTCCAATTCGGCGATTACGATCTTGCGCATGCCCATCATCGCAATCGAGGCGGCGGTCGCCCGTGCTTGATCGGGATCGCTGAGCAACTCACCGAGCCGGACCGGCACGACCTGCCAGCTTAGGCCGAAGCGGTCTTTCAGCCAGCCGCACTGCGATTCCTGGCCGCCGTCGAGGAGCCGGGCCCAGTAATAGTCGACCTCATCCTGGTCGGTACAGCTGACCATGAACGACACTGCCTCAGTGAAGCGGAATTGCGGACCGCCATTGATGGCAAGGAACCGCACTCCGTCCAAAACGAAGATGCCCGAAACCACCCCGCCGGGACCATCGGATCCCGTCGGTGCGGAGCGGTTGATGGTCTCGATCGATGAGTTGGGGAAGATGTCCGTGTAGAACTGCGCGGCCTCCTCAAGATTGTTGTCGAACCAGAGCGACGGGACGATGCTGGGCATCGTGTCAGGCCTCCACCACTAGCAGGGTGTGCCCGGTCGGGTCGCGGAACCAGAACATCGGCGGAACGGGATCGCCCATCCGGGACACCTCGGCATCGACATCGACCCCGAGCTCCTTCATCGCGGCATGCGTGGCGTCGACGTCGTCGGTGGTCAGCGCGATGCCGGTGTCGGTCGGCTCGACCGGTCCGCGGCCCGGCTCCGGCGGCGCCAGCGCAATACCAGCCGCACCCTGCGGCGGGTAGACCTCGATCCACCGGTAGCCATCGCCCATATCGATGTCGGTGCGCTTCTCGAAGCCCAACGACTCATAGAACGCAACCGCCTTGTCCTGCTCGGGTGTCGCCACACACACGAGGTTGAGCGTCTTCAGTCCGGTCTTGATGGTGCTCATCTTGCTCCTTCTGGGTTGGGGACAACGTTGGAGACAACTACGAATTGGTGCCGTACAGCCGGGCGATCTCCTGCGAGCCGACCCAGCGGCTGTAGGTGGGATCCTGCGGCCAGCCGTCGGGCGAGTCCTGCCACTCTTCCTGACGCCCGTAGGGCAGCACGTCGATCAACGGGAAGGTGTGGCTGAGCTGTTCGGTTCCGCGGCCGTTGGTGTGCCAGGTGCGGTACACCTTGTCGCCCTGGCGCAGAAAGACATTCACGGCAAATCCACCGCCGGGCGGAGCGTCCACGTCGGCTCCGAACGGACTGTTGGCGGTGCTGTACCAGGTCATCTGATTGCCGACCCGGCGTTTGTACTCGATGGCCTCATCGATGGGCCCCTGGGTGACGATGACGAACCGCGCGTCATAGCCGGCCAGGAACTCCAGCCGGGTGAACTGCGCGGTGTACCCGGTGCACCCTGGGCACTGCCATTCCTCGCCGGGAAACCACATGTGGTTGTAGACGATCAACTGGCGCTTGCCGTCGAATACCTCGGCCAACCCGACCGGACCGTCCTCACCTTCGAGGACATAGTCGCCCATCGCGACCATCGGCAGCCGGCGGCGCTGAGCGGCGATCGCGTCGAGTTCGCGGGTGGCCGCCTTCTCCCGGACCCGTAGGGCGTCGAGTTCTTTCCGCCAGGTCGACTGATCCACCACCGGCGGCAAAGCCAAGCTCGTCATCACAAAACCCCCAGTTGCCATGTGTACGGCGTCTACATTGACTATGTTCACACCGTACACTTCAACTCGAGGGGGTTGTCAAGAGGTGGCTGGCACCAAGACCGGTTATCACCACGGCGATCTGTGCGCGGCACTGATCGACGCCGGCCTGCAGCTCACCCGGCTCGGTGGCCCGGAAGCACTCACCATCCGGGAGGCGACCCGTCGAGCCGGGGTCTCCCCCAACGCCGCATACCGCCACTTCGCCGACCGCGACGCGCTGTTGAACGCCGTGGCGACGGCCATCCAGGACCGGATGACCGAGCGCATGCTCACACCGGTCAACGGCCGCGGCTCCGCGCAGACCCGGGCCCGCAAACAGTTACGCGCGGTCGGCCTCGGCTACATCGAGTTCGCACTGGACGAGCCGGGCTGGTTCAGCGTGGCCTTTTTCGTCGGTTCAGCGAGCCTCGACGGAGGAGAGGCGAAACTGGGACCGACGCATCAGCCCAGCGGTTCCGGCATCCCTTCAGCCGACGACGGCCGGGTTCCGCCGCCGCTTCGCGCGCTGATCGATGCCCTCGATGCGATGGCCGATGCTGGTGTGCTGCAACGGAACCGGCGCATCGGTGCGGAGTGGCCGTGCTGGTCGGCCGTGCACGGCTTCGCCGAACTGGCGCTGCGCGGACCGCTGCGGGGCACTGCGCGCCCCGATCTGGATGCACTGGCACAACGGACGGTCGACGACATCATCTCCGGGCTGGTGCACTGAACCCGCCGCCCAACTGCCTTCGTCTGCGGACGACAAGGGCCCGCCGCCAGTTGGTCGTTCGACGACAAAGCCAACCGGGTTGCCCGCTGGCTAGCGTGCGTGACACCCAAGAAAAACCACTACGCCGATTCCGCTTTGCGGAGGAAGTGAGCACGCAAATGAGTGACCTCGTCAGCGCCTACGCGACCATCATCGCGTTCGTCCTTCTGACCCTGCTTCCGCTGTGGATCCCGGTGGGAATCACGATCGCTCCGGCAATCGCCGCGCGGATTCGGCGGTTCCGCGGGACTACGACGGGACCGACGCCGCAGCCCTCCGAAATCTAGCCGCCGAGCCGTTCGATGATGGTGACGTTGGCAGTGCCGCCACCCTCGCACATGGTCTGCAATCCGTACTTCCCGCCGGTGCGCTCCAGCTCGTTGAGCATGGTGGTGAAGAGCTTCGCCCCGGTGGCTCCCAACGGGTGACCCAGCGCGATCGCCCCGCCGTTGGGGTTGACCTTGGCCGGGTCGATCGGGAACTCCTTCATCCAGGCCTGGACCACCGGCGCGAACGCCTCGTTGATCTCTACAACATCAATGTCATCGATGCTCAGGCCGGTCTTCTCCAGCGCGTAACGGGTGGCCGGGATCGGGCCGGTCAGCATGATCACCGGGTCGTCACCGCGGGCGCTGATGTGATGAATTCGCGCGCGGGGGGTCAGTTTGTGGTCCTTGACGGCCTGATCGGAGGCGAGCAGCACCGCGGCCGACCCGTCACAGATCTGGCTGGACACCGCGGCGGTAAGCCGGCCACCCTCGACCAGCGTCTTGAGACCGGCCATCTTCTCCAGCGTGGATTCACGCGGGCACTCGTCGACCCGGAAGCCGTCGACATCGATGATCTCGTTGTCGAAACGCCCCTCGGCGATCGCGGCGAACGCCCGCTGATGGCTCTGCAGGGCGAAGCGCTCCATGTCCTCGCGGGAGATGTCCCAGCGCTCGGCGATCATCTCGGCGCCGCGGAACTGGGAGACTTCCTCGTCGCCGTAGCGCTCCAGCCACTTCTTCGACTCGTTGGTCGGCGAGGTGAAGCCGAACTGCTCGCCGACGATCATCGCCGACGAGATCGGGATCCAGCTCATGTTCTGCACGCCCCCGGCCACGATCAGGTCCGCGGTACGCGACATGATCGCCTGCGCCCCGAAGGAGATCGCCTGCTGGCTGGAACCGCACTGCCGGTCGACGGTGACCCCGGGGACCCCTTCGGGGTAGCCGGCGGCCAGCCATGCCAGCCGACCGATGTTGCCGGCCTGGCCACCGATGGCGTCCACGCAGCCGGTGATCACGTCGTCGACGGCAGCCGGGTCGACATCCACCCGGTCCAGCAGGCCGCGAAACGCCAACGCGCCCAAGTCGATCGGGTGATAGGCGGCCAGCGACCCGTTGCGCTTGCCGACGGCGGTACGGACGGCGTCGATGACATACGCCTCAGAAACTTGTGCGGCCATTTCAGACTCCTTCTTTGGTGATTCCACCCAGCACGATGGCGAGGTACTGCCTGCCGACTTCCTCGGCCGTCAAGGGACCACCCGGTTGGTACCAGCGCACCGATACCCAGGTGGTGTCGCGAATGAAGCGGTACACCAGGTCAACGTCGAGGTCGGGCCGGAAACATCCCGCTTCGATACCCTGCGCCAGCACGTCCAGCCACATCTTGCGTTGCTGCCGGTTGCGTTCGTCGACGTAGGAGAACCGCTCATGGGACGACAGCCGCTTGGCTTCGTCCTGGTAGATGACGACCTGGGCGTGCCGGTGCTCGATGGCGTCGAACGAGGCGAGAAACAGTCCCTCGAGGCGCTCCAGCGGATCGGTCTCGTGATCGATGATCTGCTGGTAGCGGTCGAACAGCCAGTCCAGGAAGTCGCGCAGCACCTCATCGACCATCTCCTCCTTGGACGAGAAGTGGTGATACAGACTCCCCGACAGGATCCCGGCGGCGTCGGCGATGTCGCGCACGGTGGTGGCACGCAGGCCACGCTCGGCGATCATCGCCGCAGCCAGGTTCAGCAGTTCGTCACGACGGGTCATGGCATCAGGCCCGCTGGCTGGAAACCGAGATGACCTCGCCGGTCAGGTAGCTGGAGTAGTCGCTGGCCAGAAACGCGATGGTGGTGGCGATCTCCCACGGCTCGGCGGCCCGGCCGAACGCCTCACCGTCGGCGAGCCGGTCCAGCAGTTCGGAGGAACTGGTCTTCTCCAGGAACTTGTGCCGGGCGATGGACGGCGAGACGGCGTTGATCCGCACCCCGTATTCGACGGCCTCGATCGCGCTGCACCGGGTCAGGGCCATCACACCGGCCTTGGCCGCCGCGTAGTGCGACTGGGAATGCTGAGCGCGCCAACCCAATACGCTGGCGTTGTTGACGATCACCCCACCGTGGGAGACCCCGCGGAAGTAGCGCAACGCGGCCCGGGTCGCCCGCATCACCGAGTTGAGGGTCACGTTCAGCACGCGGTCCCACTCGTCGTCGGTCATGTCGATCACCGGAGTCTGCCCACCGAGCCCGGCGTTGTTGACCAGCACGTCGAGCCGGCCCATCTTCGCCACGGCCTCGTCGAACAGCGCGTCCACCGCGGCGGTGGAGGTGACGTCGCAGACCACCGCCTCCACCCGACCCAACCCGAGGCCGGCCAGTTCATCGCGGGTCTCGCCGAGGCGGCGTTCGTGATAGTCGGAGACCACGACGTCGGCGCCCTCGAGCAGCGCACGTCGCGCGGTGGTGGAACCGATACCGGTGCCGGCGGCAGCCGTCACCAGGACCGTCTTGCCCGCCAATAGGCCGTGCCCGGCAACCTCATCCGGCACCTTGGACAGATCCGAAGTCGAGCTCATCCCTTTGCCTCCCGGGGTAGGCCGAGAACCCGCTCGGCGATGATGTTGCGCTGAATCTCGTTGGACCCGCCGTAGATGGTGTCGCTGCGGGTGAACAGGTAGAGCCGCTGCCACTCGTCGAACTCGCCGTCGGCCAACACCATCGAGTCGCGCCCGATCACGTCCATGGCCAGCTCGCCGAGATCGCGATGCCAGTTGGCCCACAGCAGTTTCGAGACGTTGTCTTGCCCGGGCTGCTCGACGTCCATGGTGGCCAGCGCATAGGACCGCATCGACCGCAGGCCGACCCAGGAGCGGGTCAGCCGCTCACGGATCAGCGGGTCCTCGGCGGCGCCGTTGCGTTGTGCGAGCTCGGCGAGCGCGGAAAGTTCACGCGCGTAACGGATCTGCTGCCCCAGCGTGGACACGCCTCGCTCGAAGGTGAGCGTGCCCATCGCCACCTTCCAACCGTCGCCGGGCTCGCCGACCACCAGGTCGGCATCGGTGCGGGCGTCGTCGAAGAACACCTCGTTGAACTCCGAGGTGCCGGTCAGCTGCACGATCGGCCGGATCTCAACTCCGGGCTGGTCCAGCGGCACCAGCAGGTAGGACAGCCCGTTGTGCCGCTTAGAGCCCTTCTCGGTGCGGGCCACCACGAAGCACCACTGCGACAGGTGCGCCAGCGACGTCCAGACCTTCTGCCCGTTTATCACCCACGCGTCCCCGTCGAGCACCGCGGTGGTGGCCACATTGGCCAGGTCGCTTCCGGCGCCCGGCTCGGAGTAGCCCTGACACCACAGCTCGGTGACATTGCGGATGCCGGGCAGGAATCGCTGCTGCTGCTCAGGCGTGCCGAAGGCGATCAGCGTCGGCCCCAGCAGCTCCTCGCCCAGGTGGTTGACCTTGTCGGGCGCGTCGGCGCGGGCGTACTCCTCGTAGAACGCCACCCGGTGCGCCACCGACAGGCCACGCCCGCCGTGCTCCACCGGCCAGCCCAGGCAGGTCAGCCCGGCGTCGGCCAGATGGCGGTTCCACGCCATCCGCTCCTCGAACGCCTCATGCTCGCGCCCGGGGCCGCCGAGGCCCTTGAGCTTGGCGAACTCCCCGACCAGGTTGTCGGCCAGCCACGCACGGACCTCAGCCCGGAACTCCTCGACTGCTTGCACCCTTGTAGGCTAACCTACCAAGCACTTGCTCGGCTACGGGCCGTCAAGCCCAGGAGGAGGAGTGGCGCCGATGAGCACAGAACCGCAGACCACTCCTGCGGCGCTGGACCACATCGCGCGTGCGCTTCCCGACCATGACGCCCTGGTCACCGAGGACAAACGTCTCACCTACAGCCAGCTGCGCGACGAGGTGCGTCGGGCGGCCGCCGCGCTGATCACCCTCGGCGTGGGACCCGGCGACCGCGTCGCGCTGTGGTCGCCGAACACCTGGCACTGGGTCATCACCTGCCTGGGCACGCACTACGCCGGTGGCGTGCTGGTGCCGTTGAACACCCGCTATACCGCCGCGGAGGCCACCGACATCCTGGCCCGCAGCAAAGCCAAGGTGCTGGTCGGGATGGGCCGGTTCCTCAAGACCGACCGCCTCGCCGAGCTGGACCGCGGCGCACTGCCGGAGCTGGCGCACGTGGTCCGGGTGCCGATCGATGCGACCGACGGGACCTGGGACGAGTTCATCGCCGGCGGCGCAGCGGTGGCAGCCACCGAAATCGACTCCCGCGCGGCCGCAGTGCGCCCCGACGACCTCTCCGACATCCTGTTCACCTCCGGAACCACCGGTCGCAGCAAAGGGGTGCTCTGCGCCCACCGGCAGTCACTGGCCGGCCCCGCGGCCTGGGCGGCGTGCGGCCAGATGACCGGCGATGACCGCTACCTGTGCATCAACCCGTTCTTTCACAACTTCGGCTACAAGGCCGGGATCCTGGCCTGCCTGCAGACCGGGGCAACCCTGATCCCGCAACTGACCTTCGACCCGGCCCAAGCGCTGCGCGCCATCGAGGAGCACCGGATCACCGTGCTGCCCGGTCCGCCCACCATCTACCAGACCCTGCTGGATCACCCCGAGCGTGACCGGCACGACCTGAGCTCGCTTCGGTTCGCGGTCACCGGGGCGGCCACCGTGCCGGTGGTGCTCATCGAACGCATGCAGACCGAGCTCGACATCGACATCGTGCTCACCGCGTACGGGCTGACCGAATCCGGCGGGTTCGCCACCATGTGCCGCGCCGACGACGACGCCGTCACCGTCGCCACCACCTGCGGGCGCCCGATCGCCGACTTCGAGCTGCAGATCGACGGCGCCGCTCAGCCCGGAGAAGCCGGTGAGGTGCTGCTGCGCAGCGCCAACATCATGCTCGGATACCTCGACGACCCGGAGGCCACCGCCGCGGCGGTCGACGCACAGGGCTGGCTGCACACCGGTGACGTCGGCACCGTGGATGCGGCCGGAAACCTGCGGATCACCGACCGGCTCAAAGACATGTACATCTGCGGAGGTTTCAACGTCTACCCTGCCGAAATCGAGCAGGCGCTAGCCCGCCTCGACGGGGTGGCCGACGTGGCCGTGATCGGGGTGCCCGACGAACGGCTCGGCGAAGTGGGCCGGGCCTTCATCGTGCGCCGGGCCGGCTCGGAGTTGGACGAGTCGGCAGTGATCGCTTACGCCCGTGAACATCTGGCGAACTTCAAGGCACCTAGATCGGTGACCTTCACCGACTCCCTACCGCGCAATCCCGGCGGCAAGGTGGTCAAGCATGAATTGAGGGAGTGGGCCTGATGGACCTGAATTTCGATGACGAGACCGAGGCATTTCGTGCCGAGGTGCGGGAGTTCCTGGCCGCGAACAAGGACAAGTTCCCGACTGAGTCCTACGACACCGCTGAGGGTTTCGAGCAGCATCGCCGTTGGGACAAGGTGCTTTTCGACGCCGGCCTGTCGGTGATCGCCTGGCCGAAGAAGTACGGCGGGCGCGACGCCACCCTGCTGCAGTGGGTGGTGTACGAGGAGGAGTACTTCCGCGCCGGCGCGCCGGGCCGGGCCAGCGCCAACGGCACCTCGATGCTGGCGCCCACCCTGTTCGCGCATGGCACCGAAGAGCAACTGGACCGGGTGCTGCCGAAGATGGCCAGCGGCGAGGAGATCTGGGCGCAGGCGTGGTCTGAGCCCGAGTCCGGCAGCGACCTGGCGTCGCTGCGTTCGACGGCGACCAAGGTCGACGGCGGCTGGAAACTCAACGGGCAGAAGATCTGGAGCTCGCGCGCCCCGTTCGGTGAACGCGGCTTCGGGTTGTTCCGCTCCGACCCACAGGCCCAGCGCCACCACGGGCTGACCTACTTCATGTTCGACCTCAAGGCCGACGGGATCACCGTGCGTGCCATCGAGCAGCTCGGCGGGGAGACCGGTTTCGGTGAGATCTTTCTCGACGACGTGTTCGTGCCGGACAACGACGTGATCGGTGTGCCGAACGAGGGCTGGCGCGCCGCGATGAGCACCTCGAGCAACGAGCGCGGCATGAGCCTGCGCAGCCCGGCCCGCTTCCTGGTGGGTGCCGAGAAACTGGCCACACTCTGGAAGGACCACGGCAGCGACCCGGTGTTCACCGACCGGGTTGCCGACGCCTGGATCAAGGCGCAGGCCTACCGGTTACAGACCTTCGGGACCGTCACCCGGCTGGCCGCCGGCGGCGAGCTGGGCGCGGAATCCTCGGTCACCAAGGTGTTCTGGTCCGATTTGGACGTCGCGCTGCACCAGACCGGCCTGGATATCCGCGGCGCCGACGGCGAGCTCGCCGATGCCTGGACCCACGGTTACCTGTTCGCGCTCGGCGGACCGATTTACGCCGGCACCAACGAGATTCAGCGCAATATCATCGCCGAGCGGCTGCTGGGCCTGCCCCGGGAGAAGAAGTGAAATTCGATCTAGACCAAGAGCAGCGTGACTTCGCGGCCAGCATCGACGCAGCCCTCGGCGCCGCCGACGTCCCGAGCGCGGTGCGCGCCTGGGCGCAGGGCAACCCCGAGCCGGGCCGTGCGGTGTGGAACCAGCTCACCGAGCTCGGCGTCACCGCGCTGGCGGTGCCGGAGGAGTTCGACGGCATCGGCGCCCATCCGGTCGACCTGATGCTGGCCATCGAGGCGCTGGGTCGCTGGTGCGTGCCCGGTCCGGTAGTGGAATCGATTGCGGTGGCGCCGATTCTGCTGGCCGGTTCACCCGATGCCGGTGACCAACTGGCCGGGCTGGCCGCCGGTGAGCTGATCGCCACCGTGGCGCTTCCGCCGCACACCCCCCGCGCCGTCGATGCCGATCGCGCCGATCTGGTCCTGCTGGCCGACAACGGCCAGGCCGGCACGGCACAGGCCGGCACCCGCCACGCCTCGGTGGACCCCAGCCGGGGAGTCTTCGACGTCACCGCGGGCGGGGAGAGCTGGGAGGCCGACACCACCCGTGCCTACGAGGTGGGTGCACTGGCAACCGCCGCACAGCTCATCGGGGCCGGCCAGGCGATGCTGAATACCGCCGTCGACTACGCCAAGCAGCGCACCCAGTTCGGCCGGGTGATCGGCGGCTACCAGGCGATCAAGCACAAGCTTGCCGACGTGCACATCGCACTCGAACTGGCCCGCCCGCTGGTTTACGGGGCGGCCCTGACTCTGGCTGATTCCGCGGCCGGACCGCTCCACGCCGACACCGCCCGCGACGTCAGCGCCGCCAAGGTGGCCGCCTCGGATGCGGCATTGCTCGCGGCCCATTCCGCGTTGCAGACCCATGGCGCGATCGGCTTCACCAGCGAATGCGACCTGTCCCTGTGGTTGTTGCGGGTGCAGGCCCTGCGCCCGGCCTGGGGTGATCCGACCGCCCACCGGCGGCGAGTGTTGGAGGCGATCTAGATGGCTGCCCGCAACGAAGAACGCGACCTGCTGCGCCAGACCGTCGCGGCGCTGGTCGAGAAGCACGCCACACCCGAAGCCGTCCGGGCGGCCATGGAGTCCGACCGCGGCTACGACGAGACGCTGTGGCAGCTGCTCTGCGAGCAGGTCGGCGCCGCCGCCCTGGTGGTGCCCGAGGAACTCGGCGGGGCCGGTGGCGAACTGGGCGACGCCGCGGTCGTTCTCGAAGAACTGGGCAAGGCGCTGGTGCCCACCCCGCTGCTGGGCACCGTCCTGGCTGAGCTGGCCTTGCTGGCCGCGCCCGAGCCCGACGGCACAGCCCTGGAGCAGCTGGCGGAAGGCAGCGCGATCGGAACGGTCGTCTTCGGCACCGACTACGCCGTCAACGGTGATCTGGTGGGTGCGGACGGCAGCGTCGTAATCGGCACCGACGGCGACCAGCTCAGCCGGTGGACCACGTTCACCAGCGAGCCGGCGGCCACCATGGACCCCACCCGTCGTCTGGGCCGGGTCACCGCCGGACAGACCGAGCCGATCGGCGCCGACCCCGGCATCGCGGACTACGCGGCGATCCTGCTGGCCGCCGAGCAGATCGGCGCGGCGACGCGCTGCCTGGACCTCACCGTGGAATACACCAAGGCCAGGGTGCAGTTCGGCCGGCCGATCGGCAGCTTCCAGGCGCTCAAGCACCGGATGGCCGATCTCTACGTCGCGGTCTCAGCTGCGCGCGCCGTCGTCGACGACGCGCTCACCGAACCCTCCACGACATCGGCCGCGCTGGCCAGAGTCGTTGCCAGCGAGGCATTCTCCAAGGTGGCCGGCGAGGCCGTTCAGCTGCACGGCGGCATCGCGATCACCTGGGAGAGCGACATCCAGCTGTATTTCAAACGCGCGCACGGCAGTTCACAACTGCTCGGTCATCCGTCCGAATACCTGCATCGGTTGCAGGCCGAAGTGTTCTAGAAGTCCCGTACGGTAAGACGCATGTGCACCCGACTGGTTTATCTGGGACCCAACGGCAACATCATCACCGGACGGTCGATGGACTGGAAGCTGGACCTGGCGACCAACCTCTGGGCGCTGCCGCGCGGCGTGAAACGCGACGGGCGGGCCGGGGCGAACTCCCTTGAGTGGACTGCCAAATACGGCAGTGTGGTGGCCACCGGCTACGACATCTGCACCACCGACGGATTGAACGAGGCTGGTCTCTCGGTCAACCTGCTGTGGCTGGCCGAGTCGGAGTATCCGGTCTACGACGGTTCCCGGCCCGGGCTGGCCATCTCCATCTGGGCACAGTACGTACTGGACAACTTCGCCACCGTGGCCGAGGCGGTCGCGGATCTCAGCGCTGAGCCCTACGTCCTGGTGACCGACGGAGTTCCCGGAGAGGACCGGCTGGCCACCCTGCATCTGTCGCTGTCGGATGCGACCGGCGACAGCGCGATCGTGGAATACATCGGTGGAAAGCAGACCATCCACCACAGCCGCGACTATCAGGTGATGACGAACTCGCCGGTCTTCGATCAGCAGCTTGCCGTCAACGCCTACTGGGAGCAGCTCGGCGGAACCGTCATGCTGCCGGGCACCAACCGGGCCGCGGACCGGTTCGCGCGGGCCTCGTTCTACGTCAACGCGGTACCGAAATCCGAGGACCCCAAGATCGCGCTCGCCTCGGCGCTGAGCGTGGTGCGCAACGTATCCGTCCCGTTCGGCATCTCCACACCCGACGAGCCCAACATCTCCTCCACCCGCTGGCGCACCGTCGCCCACCACACCCGCAAGCTGTACTTCTTCGAGTCCGCGTTGACCCCCAACGTCTTCTGGGTGGATCTCAACAAGCTCGACTTCAGCGAGGGCGCGGCGGCACGCAAGCTGGACCTCGGCCCCGATGAATCGAACATGCTCGCGGGCGAGTCCTCGGCGCAGTTCGCCGCCGCCGAACCCTTCACCTTCTTGGACCTGAGCAAGTGAGGCTATGACCAGCCGTCTCGAACGTGCGGCGCTGCGCGCCGGCATCCCACCCTTCCATGTGATGGATGTGTGGCTGGCCGCCGACGAACGCCAGCGCAGCCACGGCGACCTGGTGAACCTGTCGGCCGGACAGCCCAGCGTGGGCGCCCCCGCGCCGGTGCGGGCCGCCGCGGCCGCCGCGCTGAGCACCAATCAGCTGGGTTACACAGTGGCACTGGGGATCCCAGAACTGCGTTCGGCCATCGCCGGCTCATACGCGGATCGCTACGAGCTGAGCGTCGACCCCGACGACGTGGTGGTGACCACTGGTTCGTCGGGCGGTTTTCTGCTGGCGTTTCTGGCCTGCTTCGACGCCGGCGACCGGGTGGCGATCGCCAGTCCGGGCTATCCCTGTTACCGCAACATCCTGACCGCGCTGGGCTGCGAGGTGGTCGAGATCCCGTGCGGACCGGACACCCGCTTCCAACCCACCGCGGCCATGCTCGCCGAGCTGGCTGAGACCGGGCCCCTGGCCGGAGTGATCGTCGCCAGCCCGGCGAACCCGACCGGGACCGTGCTGGAACCGGCGGAGCTGGCCGCGATCGCCGCATGGTGCGACACCGCCGGGGTTCGGCTGATCAGCGACGAGGTCTACCACGGGCTGGTCTACGCCGGAGCCCCGCAGACCAGCTGCGCCTGGCAGACCTCACGCAACGCGGTGGTGGCCAACAGCTTCTCGAAGTACTTCGCGATGACCGGCTGGCGGCTGGGCTGGCTGCTGGTCCCACCGGCCCTGCGACGCGCGGTGGACTGCCTGACCGGCAACTTCACCATCTGCCCGCCGGTGCTGGCCCAGTACGCGGCGGTCGCCGCATTCACCCCGGAATCCATCGCCGAGTCCGACGGCCACCTGAGGCACTACGCGACCAACCGGGCGCTGCTGCTGAACGGGCTGCGGGACCTGGGCATCGATCGGTTGGCGCCCACCGACGGGGCGTTCTACGTCTACGCCGACGTCTCGGAGCACACCGACGACTCGCTGGAATTCTGTGCGCGCCTGCTGGCCGACACCGGCGTGGCGCTGGCTCCGGGAGTCGACTTCGACACCGAGCGCGGTCATACCTTCGTCCGGTTGTCGTTCGCCGGCCCGACCGCCGACATCGACGAAGCACTGCGCCGGATCCGCGGGTGGCTGCCGCTCCGGTAGGTTTAGGCCCAAGCTCGAAATACCTGATCGAAGGGACCCTGCAATGAGCACAATCACGACTTCTCGCCTGGCGATCGGCGCCGCGGCCGTCGGCATCCTCGGTGCGGTGGCCGCTGCGGCGATGGCCGGGACCATCTCGCCGGCAGCCGATGCCGCACCCTCCCCCTGCACGGCTGCCGGGCTGGCCAGCACCGCCAGCGGCGTGCTGAGCCAAGCCGGTGGATTCCTCGGCGCCCACCCGGAGGCCAACGACGTGCTGACCGCCGCGGCCACCATGCCCCCGGACCAGGCCAAGTCCTCGGTGCAGGGCTACTTCGTCGGCCACCTCGACCAGCTGTCAACCCTGCAGGGCATCGCCCAGCCGCTCACCGACCTGAAGAGCCAATGCGGGATCGCGGTATCACCGACCCAGCTGGCCACACTGCTGGAGACCGTCAGCAATTAGGTCCGGGCCATGGGCCTGGTGATCAGCGAACACGAACGGGCCGCGCTGGCGCAGGCTTCGGGTTTCGGGCTGTTCGCCGCGATCACCGGGCGCCGGTCGCGGCGGTTCCCGGTCGGCGGCGCCATTCCCGCCGGCGCGCTGGCCTACCGCAGCCGCCGGCCCGTGCAGCCGTTGTCCGAGGTCGAGCGTGCCCTGCTGCTGTCGTTGATGGCCGGCGTCACCGGTTGGCACGACGGCATCGCGCACCACCCCGGGTACGCCCCTGCGCTGCCGAACTACCCCGGCAGCGCCACCGGCCGGGCCGTGCCGTCGGCGGCGGGTTTTCACACCAGCCAGCTGTTCTTCACCGACGACACCGGCTGTTACCTGCTGCCCACCCGCGACCAGAAACCACAGCAGTTCGACACCATCGAGGGCTGGATCAGCCATACCGCGGATTCCTATGTGCGGCTTTCGGATTCCCGCTTGGAGCTGCCACGTGAAGAGCCCTACATGGAGGGCCACAACACCTGGATCGGCAACCATCCGGGCAGCCTGCTGGCGTTCGCCGTGGCTGACCTGGCCGAGCACCTGCTGGAGAATCTGTGGTTCTTCGCGGCCAACGGATATCCGGTCCGCGATGACGTCAACGGTCGCGAAATCCCCGGCGTGCAGGCATTTTCCGGATTGGCACACGCCGATGACCCGATACCGCTGTCGTTCGTCGAGCAGTACACCCTGACCGAGGCCAGCGCCGAGTTGTCCATCGCCGCCCATAACGGGGCGCTGGGACTGCAGGCGATGGGTCTGGGCGGCTGGATCTTCGACGGCCTGGACCGGCTGTCGGTGCTGGGTGGCTCCGGTGACCCGCGGGCGCCCGGGCTGGGTTTCGTCGCCGATGACGACCCGCGCTGGCCGTTCCCGAATGTCACCGGGTTGCCGGGGCATTTCGAGACGCTCAGCCCACCACACGTCGCCTCGGTGGCCGACGGCGTAGCCAAGCTGGTGGCCCGAAAGTTCGGTCCGGGTGGTCCATCGCACCCGGATACGCCGGGGCCGTGGTCGAACAGCCCGGCCGTGCGCGGTTCGGCGCTGCCCCCGGACGGCATCGCCGAGCTGGTCACCTGCCAGGCGTCCTACATCTACGACACGTTCGGCAAGCTGCCCGGCACCGTCCCGACCGTGCACGTGCTGATGTACCTGCAGGCCCAGCACCTCGACACCGACTTCTACGACGAGTTCTACTCCCCCGGCGCGTATCTGCGAAGCCATGCGGAGCACCAGCAACGCTGGCATTGACGCCGGTCCAAGAGCATCATGACTGGATGGGCGCATCGGGTGATGGACATGAGCACGTGGCTTGGCTGTTGCCGACGCACGGCAGTGAAGGCTTGCGGGACGGTGTAGACCTCGACGACACCGAGTCGCTCGCCGAGTTGATCGGCGACAATACTGCCCCCCTAGGCCGCCCCATTCCCCGGGGCTAACCCTAAGAACTACAACGGGTTACGGATCTTCGTCGTCTTCGTCGCTGGAGTTGTTGTCGTTCAGTAGTTTTTCGGGGTGGTGGTAGTGGTTGATGCGGGGTTGGCCGTGGTCCAGATGCGCCGGTGGCAGGGTTTCGGTGGTGCCGTCGTGGCGTTTGCGGGTTTTGAAGCCGCCTGACGTGATGAGTTGGTGGTGGGGGCCGCAGCGCAGGGTCAGGTCGTGGATGTCGGTGCGTTTGGTGGTGGCGTAGTCGTCGTCGTGGTGGACTTCGCAGTTGTAGCCGGAGATGGGACAGTTGGGGTGCGAACAGCCACGCTCCTTGTCATAGAGCACGATGCGTTGCCCGGGTGAGGCCAGGCGTTTGGTGTGGAACAGGGCGAGTTCTTTGGCGCCGTCATAGATCCGCAGGTAATGGTGGGCGTGGGAGGCCATCGCGATCACGTCGCGCATCGGCAGCCAGGTGCCGCCGCCGGTGTGGGCTTTGCCGGTGCCGGCCTCCAGGTCGGCCAGGGTGGCCGAGACGATGATGCTGGCCGGCAGGCCGTTGTGCTGGCCCAATTCTCCGGAGGCCAGCAGGGCGCGGCCCATCGCGGTCAGCGCGTCGTGGTTGCGTTGCCCAGCATTGCGGGTATCGGCGTCGATCGCGGCTTGCGACGGTGTGCCGCTGGTGCACGGGGTGGGGTCGTCGGGGTTGCACATGCCCGGTGCGGCCCAGCGGGCCGCCACGGCATCCCAGGTGGCGCGGGCTTGAGGATCGAGGTAGCCGGTGATGGGGGTCATGCCGTCGCGGTCTTGGGGGCCCAGCACGATGCCGCGGCGTTTGGCGCGTTCCTCATCGCTGTAGTTGCCGTCGGGGTGGAGATGGTCGGCTAGTCGCTTCGCCAGTTGGGTGAGTTCGTCGGGGCGGCACTGGGTGGCCAGTTCGGTGAGGTGGTCTTCGGCCTGGGCCAAGGTGCCGGCATCGATACCGTCGGGCAGGTAGTGGAAGAAGGAGCGGATCACCGCGATGTGGGCGGCCCCGATCCGCCCGTCGCGCTGGGCGGCGGCTACCACCGGTAGCACCGGTTGCAGTGGTTCGCCGGTGATGGCGCGCCGTGGCCCGAGTTCGGCGGCGTCGGTGATGCGGCGCTTGGCTTCACCGCGGGTGATGTGCAGGGTGTCGGCCAAGATCCAGCGTGCCTTGCCGCCGATCTCGGCGGGATCAGCGGTGGCGAGCTGGTTGACCAACGGATGCTCAACGGCCGGCAGCCGCCGGCGTAGCTTCTCGCAGCGCTGCAAGATCGCCAGGCATTCGCGTGGTGTCAAGGCCTCGAAGTCCAGTTCCAGCGCCCGATCCAGGTCAGCGGAGAGCGCATCGAAGGCTCCGACGATCTCTGCCCGGCTATTCGAACGCATGTGCGAATCATAGCGGCGCGCACTGACAAGAAACCGACAACTAAAACCACAGTGACACAAGTGATTAGAGTGATTGCCCGCGCGAGTCCCCGGGCTACGCCCGCGAAACCCTTTGCACTGAACGAATTCCGACATAGGCCAGCGCGACCGCGAGCAACGCGAATTTGGTAAGTGCCGCGCTGCGGGCCCGCCGGGCATTGGCGTCGCGGTCCACACCGTCGAGCACCTTGAGCAGCGCCACCCCCTCGATGGCATCGCCGGCCACAGCGCCGATCGGCAGGAGCCGCAGTGCCGCGGTGTCGCCCCGACGACCACGGACGGCATTGATGAGCAACCCCACCAGGGTGCCGTAGGTCAGCATGTAGCCGAAGTCGAGCCACAGCGACCAGCGTGCCCACCGGCGGCCTTCGGCGCCCCAGGCGGTCAGGATCTCCTCGGCGCGGGAAGCACTACCGGCCAGCTCGAACGCGATGATCCCGGGACCGCCCGTCTTGCGCATCCCGCGCTCAATCGGCAACATCACTGCGTTGTAGGCAAGAAAGGCCGCCGCCGACCAACCGAGGCGCTTCACCCGACGCATGGTAGACGTCGAATTGCGCCGCTGTGGTCGCGCCAGCGACGGATCGCCCCGCAGTGTCGTGGCGCTACTGACCAGTAGAACGGCTGACCGATTCGATGACTACAGCGACACGGCGTCGGCTACCATCGCCGTCGATGAATCGGGCGGATGTCACATTCCTCTCCGCTGGAATACGTTGCGCGGGGTGGCTCTATCGTCCAAGCGATGCCCCCGGCGACGTGCCCTGCGTGGTCATGGCTCACGGCGTCGGGTTGACCCGCCACGATGCACTGTCCAGCTACGCCGAGGCGCTGACGCGTGCCGGCGTCGCGACGCTAGTCTACGACCATCGCTACCTCGGCGACTCAGAAGGCGAACCGCGGCAACGGGTTCGCATGACTGAGCAACTCGAGGACCGTTTGGCGGCTATCACATTCGCGCGGACACTCGACGGAATCGACCCCGACAGAATCATCGTTTGGGGGTTCTCACTGAGCGGCGGGACCGCGCTGCAGGCAGCCGCCGCGGACCAACACGTGGCCGGCGCTATCCTACTCTGCCCGTTTCTGGACGGCCGGTGGCGAACAATCCACGGGATGAGAATCCAGCCGCGCAATGCAACGTGGGTCACGATACGGGCGATGCGGGACACGCTGATTCCGGTGTCCGCTAAGCCAGTGCCCATGGCGGCATGACATTCCCGGGTGAGTTCGCAGGATTCCGTTCGATTGCGACGTCGGATTGGCGCAATGAAGTGCACGCCGGTGTGGTGCTGCCCCTGCCGTTCTGGCGACCGGTTACACAAGCTCCAAATCTCACCTGTCCGGTACTGATTCAGGCAGGCGAACGCGACATCTCGGTGTCAGCACGGGCCATCGATCATCTCGCTCGTCTGGCGCCACGGGCGACCTGAAGAACTACGACGTCGACCACTTCGAGCCGTTCTCCAGCAGTCACTCGTCCGAGATCATCGCAGATCAGGTGAGCTGGCTCAGAGCTCTCCCGCGAACGTGAATCTCACGACGTAACACGCCGCGGCGGCATCGCCGGATTCCCGCTCGGCGCAGGGGGAACGCTACAGCCAGGTGTCTTCGGTGGTGGCGGTGAGAAACGCCTCCAGGTCGTCGCGCCAGTGCGCCGGTGTGGTCTTGTCCGGCTCGATACCGGTGTAGTCGCCGCGATAAAACAGCAGTGGCCGGGGCTTGACCTCCGGGACATCCGAAAGTGACTGCACCGCACCGAACACCACGAAGTGGTCGCCCCCGTCGTGCACCGAGGCCACCGTGCAGTCGATGTGGGCCAGGGAACCGGCCAGGATCGGCGACCCCAGCGGGGAGGGCTCCCAGTCCACGCCGGCGAACTTGTCCGGCTCGCGGGAGCCGAACCGGGCGCAGACGTCCTTCTGCTGTTCGGCCAGGATGTTGACGCAGAACTTTCCGCTGGCCTCGATGGCCTGCCAGGACCGCGACATCTTGGTCGGGCAGAACAGCACCAGCGGCGGATCCAGCGACAGCGCGGCGAACGACTGGCAGGCGAAGCCGACCGGCGCATCGTCGTGCACGGTGGTGATGATCGTGATGCCGGTGCAGAACTGGCCCAGCGCGTTGCGGAACGCGCGCGGGTCGATCGGAAGCTCGGTCACCGTCAGTTCATACCAACCGTGAAGTCATGACCCCACAGACTGACCGCGGTGCTCTCCCGCGCCACCCAGTCGTCGTCATCGACTTCCAGTCCCTCGCAACCGAATTCGATCTGAAAACCGCTGGGCGCCTTCATGTAGAAGGACAGCATCTTGTCATTGACGTGCCGGCCCAGGGTGGCGGCCATCGGCACCTTGCGGCGGGCGACGCGGTCCAGGCAGAGCCCGACATCGTCGGCGTCCTCCACTTCGACCATCAGGTGCACGATTCCGGTCGGGGTGGGCATCGGCAGGAACGCCAGGCTGTGGTGACGCGGGTTGCAGCCGAAGAACCGCAGCCACGCCGGGTCGCCGTCGGCCGGGCGGCCCACCATCTGCGGGGGCAGCCGCATCGAGTCACGCAGCTTGAAGCCGAGCACGTCGCGGTAGAAGTGCAGCGCCTCGGCGTCATCCTTGGTCGACAGCACCACGTGACCCAGGCCCTGCTCCTCGGTGACGAACCGGTGCCCGTAGGGGCTGACCACCCGGCGGTGCTGCAGCGCCACACCGTGGAAGACCTCCAGGTGATTGCCCGACGGGTCGTCGAACGCGATCATCTCCTGGACGCACCGCTCGGCCAGCTCGGCTGCGGTCGCTTCCTTGTACGGCGTGCCCTCGGCCTCCAGCCGCTGCCGGATCTCCTGCAGCCCCGCGGCGTTGGCGCATTCCCAACCGGACACCAGCAACCGGTCGGTGTCCCCGGGCACGATTACCAGCCGGGCGGGGAACTCGTCCATCCGCAGGTACAGCGCACCCTCGCATGAGCCGGATCCCTCGACCATGCCGAGGACTTTCAGCCCGAAGTCCCGCCAGGCCGCCATGTCGGTGGCCTGAATTCGCAGGTAGCCCAGCGAACGGATACTCATCGGAACACCTCCAGCAAGCTCGTCAATCTCCCAGCGTGGTCCAGACCGATCAGACCATGGTGTCGCCGGGCGGCAACCCGAACTCGTGGTTGCCGAAGATCAGGTACGCCCGCTCCGGGTCGTTGGCAGCGTGCACCCGGCCGGCGTGCGCGTCACGCCAGAACCGCTGGACCGGAGCGTCGTTGGACAGCGCGGTGGCACCGGCCGCCTCGAACAGCCGGTCGATGGATGCGATCGCCCGGCCGGTGGCGCGGACCTGGTCGCGGCGGGCCCGGGCGCGCAGCTCGAACGGAATCTCCTTGCCGGCCACCAGTAGGGCGTACTCGTCGGCGACGTTGCCGATCAGCTGGCGCCAGCCGGCGTCGATGTCGCTGGCGGCCTCGGCGATCCGGACCTTGGCGAACGGGTCGTCCTTGGCCTTCTCGCCGGCGAACGCGGCACGCACCCGCTTGCCCTGGTGCTCGACGTGCGCCTGGTAAGCGCCGTAGGCCATTCCCATGATCGGGGTCGAGATGGTGGTGGGGTGGATGGTGCCCCACGGCATCTTGTAGACCGGCGCGGTGTTGGTCGCATAACCGCCGGCGGTGTGGTCGTTCATCGCCTTGTAGGACAGGAAGCGGTGCCGCGGCACGAACACGTCCTTGACCACGACGGTGTTGCTGCCGGTGCCCCGCAGGCCGACCACGTGCCAGACATCGTCGATGGTGTAGTCAGTGCGCGGGATCAGGAAGCTGCCGAAGTCCACCGGCTTGCCGTCCTTGATCACCGGTCCGCCCAGGAACGCCCAGGTGGCGTGCTCCGAGCCCGACGACCAGTTCCAGGAGCCGTTGACGATGTAGCCGTCGGCGTTCTCGGTGACCACACCGGCGCCCATCGGCGCGTACGACGACGAGATCCGGACGCTGGCGTCCTCACCCCAGACGTCTTCCTGGGCCTGCTGGTCGAAGAGCGCCAGGTGCCAGTTGTGCACGCCGATGATCCCGGCAACCCAGCCGGTGGAGCCACAGGCACTGGCCAGCCGGCGCACCGCCTCGTAGAAGATCGTCGGGTCGCACTGCAGGCCACCCCACTGCTCGGGCTGCAGCAGCCGGAAAAAGCCGATGTCCTCGAGCGTCTTGATGGAGGCGTCCGGGATCTGACGCAGATCCTCGGTCTCCTGGGCGCGCTCGCGCAACTGCGGAAGAATGTCGTCGATCGCGGCGAGCACCGACTGGGCGTCGCGCTGTTGAAGGGACGTCACTAGATTGCCTCCCAGGAGTGAGCAGGTTCTTCCGGCCCGTTTTCCAACCAGCCTAGAGTGAGATTAGAACACGTTCCGATTTGTGTCGAGCGGGGTGTTCCTGCGGCTGGTAGCAATCCCGGGCCGGTTTTCTGTAACCTGTTCTAGTTATGACCGAAGAGAAGGGCGGGCCGTGACGGAGACCATTCCGGACGAACCACTCGGCAGTCATGTCTTGGAACTGCAGATCACCGACGTCGTCGCCGAGACCGACGATGCGTGCCTGCTGGTATTCGGCGTGCCGGACGGTCCCGACGACCCGGAGATCCCGCCCCAGCGGTTGAAATACTCGCCGGGCCAGTTCCTGACGCTGCGGGTACCCAGCGACCGCACCGGCTCGGTGGCCCGCTGTTACTCGCTGTGCAGCTCACCGTTCACCGACGACGCAATGACGGTCACCGTCAAGCGGACCGCGGACGGCTACGCCTCGAACTGGCTGTGCGACCATGCCCACGCCGGGATGCGGATCCATGTGCTGGCGCCGTCCGGCACGTTCGTCCCGAAGTCGCTGGACACCGACTTCCTGCTGCTGGCCGCCGGCAGCGGGATCACCCCGATGTTGTCCATCTGCAAGTCGGCACTGACCGAGGGCAACGGTCAGGTGGTGCTGATCTACGCCAACCGCGACGAGCGGTCGGTGATCTTTGCCCGACGGCTGCAGGAACTGGCCGCCAAGTACCCCGACCGACTGACGGTCGTGCACTGGCTGGAATCGGTACAGGGCCTGCCGAGCCCCGCGGCGCTGGCCCGGCTGGCCGCCCCCTACACCGATAGCCAGGTCTTCATCTGCGGGCCGGGGCCGTTCATGGATGCCTCCCGCGACGCCCTGCGGACGCTGGAAGTGCCCGACACGCAGGTACACCTGGAGGTGTTCAAGTCGCTGGACAGCGACCCGTTCGCCGCCGTCAAGATCGAGGATGCTCCGGAGGGCGCGGAGGGCACAGGGACCCCGCCGGCAACCGTGACCGTCGAGTTGGACGGCGAAAAGCACGAGCTGGTGTGGCCACGTCACGTCAAGCTGCTGGACCTGCTGCTCGACAAGGGCCTCGACGCCCCGTTCTCCTGCCGGGAGGGCCACTGCGGCGCCTGCGCCTGCGAGCTGAAAAAGGGCAAGGTCACCATGGAGATCAACGACGTGCTGGAACCCCAGGACCTCGCCGAGGGGCTGATCCTGGCCTGCCAAGCCCACCCCGAGACGGATTCGGTGGAAGTGACATACGACGAGTGATCTCAGGTCTAGGTTGGTGCGACATGAAACGGTTGCTGATGGTAGCGGCAGCGTCAACGCTGCTGACCGCGCTGGTTCCGCCCGCGATCGGGTCTGCGGCCAGTGATACCAAGACATCACTGTTGCCGGTCAACGACTTCGACCAACTGCAGACCCACAGCTGGGTCGACTGCAGCGCACCGCCGCTGTGCCGCTTCACGGTCGGGGTGCAACTGCAGACCCCGGACGGCATGACCGGCTTCCCGCCCGACCTGTGGGCCCGGCAGAGCACCGAGATCCGCTCGTCGAAGCGAACCGCCTACCTGGACGTGCACACCGACGGCGGCGAGGGCTGGTTCAAAGACCGCGGCGGCCCCGGAACAAAGGTGTTCAAGGACGGCACCGGTGCGGTGATCCAGTCGATGTACAACGGCGAGGGCCCGCCGGAGAAATATCAGACCAACGGCAGCATCGACGTCCTGGAGTACTCCACCGGGCGGCCCAAGACCGACGCCAACGTGATCGTCTGCACCCACGTGCAGGTGGTCTACAGCGGGGTCAACCTGACCACGCCGTCCACCTGCGCGCAGACGGTCTTTTAGCCGAGTCAGTACACGTCGCGCTGGTACCGGCCCGCCGAGGCCAGCGCCCGCACATGGGCTTTCGCGGCGTCGCGGGCGAGCAGCCCGTGTCGTGCGGCGATATCGCAGATCGCGCGGTCGACTTCCTTGGCCATCTGGCTGGCGTCGCCGCACACGTAGAGGTGTGCGCCATCCTGCAACCACTCCCAGATTTCGGCGCCGCGAGCGCGGAGCAGGTCTTGTACGTAGACCTTCTCGGGCTGATCGCGGGAGAACGCCAGATCGAGCTCGGTGAGCAGGCCGCTGGTGTGCATTTCCTCGAGCTCGTCGCGGTAGTAGAAGTCGGTGGCGGCATTGCGTTCGCCGAAGAACAACCAGTTCCGCCCGCGGTGCCCCAGCGCGCGGCGCTGCTGCAAGAAGCCGCGGAACGGTGCGACGCCGGTCCCCGGCCCGATCATGATCATCGGGGCGTTGGGATCCGCCGGCGGCCGGAAATGATTGGTGGGCTGTACGAATATCCCGATCTCGGCGTCGTCACTCCGATCCGCCAGATACGTCGAGCACACACCGCCGCGCGGCACCCCCCGACACTCATAGCGCACCGCGCCGACCGTCAGGTGCACCTCGCCGGGGTTGTCGACACATGCCGACGAAATCGAATACATCCGCGGTGCCAGCGGTTTGAGCACGGCGAGCCAGTCTTCGACCGTGGCGTGCACCGGGCTTGCGGCCAGCACGTCCACCGACTGGCGGCCCCACATCCAGTCCGACAGCGCAGCTTTGTTCTCCGGTTGCAACAGCTCGACCAGTTCGTGGTCTTGGCTGCGCTCCGCCACAAACCGCAGCAGGTCGCCGGTGATACGGGCGATCTCGAATCGCTCAACCAGGGCCTGCCGCAACGGCATCGAACCGTGGTCGGCCAGCTCGATGACGTGCGCGCCGTCCAGGCCGGTCACTGTCAGCCATTCGTCGACCAGCGCGGCGCTGTTGCGTGGCCACACCCCGAGTGCATCACCGGCCTGATAGCTCAGCGTCCCTTTCGGCAGCGCGAACGCCAGCTGCCGCACCTCCTTCGTCGAACCCGGGCCGTTGAGCACGTTGTTGCACACCAGACTGGTGAGCAGCGGGTTCTTTCTGTTGTACCGCCCCGGTTCCCGCGACGGGCGGGCCGCAATGGGAGCGGCAACAGGCGGCACGGCCGGAGCCGACGCGGCCGGCACGGGCGCGGTGCTCAGCGTCCCACGGATCGTGGAGAGCCACTCATCCACGGCATCGTCGTAATCGGGCTCGCAGTCGACACGGTCCAGGATTCGGGTGGCGCCGAGTTCGGCCAGTCGGGTGTCGAGTTTGCGCCCGTAGCCACAGAAATCGTCGTAGTTGGAGTCACCCAGCGCCAGTACCGCGTAGCGGGTGTCGGTGAGTTGTGGTGTCCCGTCGGCGGATAACTCCTCCCACAGGACGGCGCCGTTGTCGGGCGGGTCACCGTCGCCGGTGGTGCTGGAGACCAGGATCAGTTGCCGGGTGGTGGACAGGTCGGTGACTGCGAAGTCGTTCATCGTGTGCAGCGCGACCGGCAGTCCGGCCTCGCCGAGGTGTGCCGCACAGCGGGCGGCCACCTCTTCGGCATTGCCGGTCTGCGAGGCCCACAACACCACGACGCGCTCCGGGCGAGATCCGTCATCAGCCGGGGCCGCCTGCGGCGGGTTGGCCGCCGGTGCCGGATGCCGGGAGAACAACCCGGCCAGCAGGCCGTCGACCCACATCCGGGTAGCCGGCTCCAGCGGCGCATTGGCCGGTACCGTCGGCACGCCGGAGGCACTGCGCCCGGCCTCCGTGCGGAGCGCGGTCAGCAGACCACTCAAGTAGATGCGCTCCATCGGGGCGAATGGGGGCACGGTGGTCACGGATTCGCCACTGAGCCCGAACAATTCGATGAGGGTGTCCACCTGGTCCAGGCTGATCTCGCCGGTCTGCGGCGTGCCGGGCGTTTCAGGTTCGGACGGCGACTCGACCACGACTTTGCTCAGGGTGACCGCACACGCCTTGAACTCCGGCTGCTGTGATGTCGGGTCGATGGCGTCGTTGGTGACGGCGTTGATGGACAGGTATTCACCGAAGGTGTCGTTCCAGTGGAACGGGGCGAAGCAGTTCCCGGGTCGCACCCGCTCGGTGACCACCGCCGGCAGCACCGCGCGGCCCCGGCGCGAGGCGATCTCCACCGGGTCGTCGTCGGTGATGCCCAGCCGGGCGGCATCGTCGGGGTGGATCTCCACGAACGGGCCGGGGTTGAGTTTGGTGAGCTTGGCGACCTTTCCGGTCTTGGTCATGGTGTGCCATTGGTGCGGCAGCCGGCCGGTGTTGAGCAGGAACGGATAGTCGTCGTCGGGCATCTCAGCGGGCAGCAGGTGGGGACGTGCGAAGAACACCGCCCGGCCGCTGTCGGTGGCGAACGCCAACCTCGGCACGCTGCCGTCCGCGCGGACCAGCTGGGTCTGACTGGCTCCGTCGTTGAGGTAGCGGATCGGGTGGCGGTCTTCCTCACTGTCCGGCGGGCACGGCCATTGGATCGGTGTCTGGCGCAGTCGCTGGTAACTGACGCCGCGCAGGTCATAGCCGGTCTTGGGGTTGGCGAACCGTTTGATCTCTTCGAACACCTCCTCGGCACTCGAGTAGTCGAACGCCTCGGCGTACCCCATCTCGGCGGCGATGCGGGCGATGATCTGCCAGTCGGGCAGCGCCTGGCCCGGTGCGTCGACCGCTTGGGAGAACAAGGTCAGGTTGCGCTCGGAGTTGACCATCACCCCCTCGCACTCGGTCCACAGCGCCGCCGGGAGCAGCACGTCGGCGTAGGCGTTGGTCTCGGTCTCGGCGAACGCATCCTGGGTGATCACCAACTCGGCGGCTTCCAGACCCTCCAGTACGGTCTTGCGATTGGCCACTGTGGCAACGGGATTGGTGCAGATGATCCAGCATGCCTTGATCTGGCCGTCGGCCATCTGCGAGAACATGTCGATGGTGCCGGCGCCCACCTCGGTGCGCAGTGTGCCGCGCGGGATGCCCCAGACGTCCTCGACGAAGGCACGGTCGTCGGCGGAGACGACGCTGCGCTGGCCGGGCAGACCCGGGCCCATGTAGCCCATCTCCCGGCCACCCATCGCGTTGGGCTGGCCGGTCAGGGAGAACGGGCCGCTGCCGGTCTTGCAGATCGCACCGGTGGCCAGGTGCAGGTTGCAGATGGCATTGGTGTTCCAGGTTCCGTGGGTGCTCTGGTTGAGCCCCATGGTCCAGCAGCTCATCCAGTTGCCCGCTTCGCCGATCCACTGCGCGGCGGTGCGGATGTCGGCCTCGGGGATACCGGTGAGCTCGGCCACCTTCGCCGGGGTGAACTGCTCGAGGAAGCTGGGCATGACCTCCCAGCCCTCGGTGAACTCGGCGATGAACTCGTCGTCGGTGTGCCCATTGGCGACGATCAGGTGCAGGAGTCCGTTGAGCAGCGCCAGATCGGTGCCGGGGGCGATCTGCAGGAACAGGTCGGCCTTGTCCGCGGTGGCGCTGCGGCGCGGATCGACGACGATCAGCTTGGCGCCGGCCTTGACGCGCTCCATCATCCGCAGGAACAGAATCGGGTGGCAGTCGGCCATATTGGCGCCGGTCACGAAGAATACGTCGGCGTGATCGAAATCCTGATACGAGCCGGGCGGCCCGTCCGAGCCGAGTGACTGCTTGTAGCCGCTGCCCGCGCTGGCCATGCACAGTCGCGAGTTGGACTCGATCTGGTTGGTTCCGATGAAACCCTTGGCCAGCTTGTTGGCCAGGTACTGGGCCTCCAGCGACATCTGACCGGAGACATACAGCGCGACGGCGTCGGGACCGTGCTCATCGATGATCGTGCGCAGCCGGGTCGCGCAGTGGCTGATGGCGGCGGCTACGTCGGTTGGCTCGATCGGCTCGTCGCGGCCCGGCCGCAGAAACGCCGACTCCATCCGGCCGGGCGCGGCCAGCAGGTCGACGGTGGTGGCGCCTTTGGTGCACAACCGGCCGAAGTTGGTCGGATGGCTCTTGTCGCCGACGGATTTGACCACCCGGGTACGCCCGGTCGCCGCATCGGCGCTGACCTGCAGCAACATGCCGCAGCCGACCCCGCAGTAGGCGCAGAGGGTCGACACCTCCCGGCAGCCGTGGGAGTCGTCTTGGGCGGGCATGGCGTGGTCACCTCCTTGGGTCGGGGGTCTGCCGCCACCCTGCCCGGAGAAGGTTTCAAGATCGTTTCAGAGCCATTACCACGGGTTGCGATATTCTTACCGGCCCGTCGGCAGGTCTGTGACCCTTCGCCGAGCGTGTACTGAGCGCGAAATCCAGCCGATTTTTCGATCTGAGTGCACGTTCGGCGAGCCTTGCGGCCCGTTTACCCCCGCGGCAACCCCAGCAGTCGCTCGGCGGCCAGCGTCAACAGGATCTGCTCGGTGCCGCCGGCGATCGACAGGCAGCGGGTGTTAAGGAAGTCGTGCACCGGGCGGCCGGCCACCATGCCGGCCCCGTCCGACACGTCCATCCGGAACTCGGCCAGGTCCTGCCGGTAGCGCACGCCGATCAGCTTGCGCACCGAGGACTCCGAGCCGGGGTCCTGCCCGCCGACCGCGAGCTGAGCGATGCGCTGGTCCAGCAGCGAACCCGCCTGGGCGGCGATGATCAGCCGGGCCAGCCGCTCGGCGGTGGCGGTGTCCGCCTCCCGCTCTTTCAAGGCCGCCAGCAGCTCTTCCATCGGGTTGCCCAGCGCGGTGCCGCCGGCGATCGCGACCCGCTCGTTGGCCAGGGTGGTGCGGGCCAGCCGCCAGCCGTCGTTGACGCCGCCGACCACCATCTCGTCGGGCACGAACACGTCGTCGAGGAATACCTCGTTGAACAGAGCGTCTCCGGTGATCTCCCGCAGCGGCCGGATGTCGATGCCCTCAGCGGCCATGTCCACCAGGAAGTAGGTGATGCCCTTGTGTTTGGGAGCTTCGGCGTCCGTCCTGGCCAGGCAGACCCCCCACTGCGAATCGTGCGCCCGCGAGGTCCAGACCTTCTGCCCGGTCAGCCGCCAGCCGCCGTCGACCTTCACCGCCTTGGTGCGCAGCGCCGCCAGGTCCGAGCCGGCGCCGGGCTCGGAGAACAGCTGGCACCAGAACACCTCGCCGGTCAGGGTGGCCGGGATGAAGCGCTCGATCTGCTCGGGCGTGCCGTGCTCGAGGATCGTCGGCGCCGCCCACCAGCCGACCACCAGGTCGGGGCGTGCGACACCGGCCGCGGCGAGCTCCTGGTCGATCACCAGCTGTTCGGCGGGGCTGGCCGCGCGCCCGTACGGCACCGGCCAGTGCGGCGCGAGCAGGCCGGATTCGGCCAGCGCCGCCTGGCGCTGCTCGTCGGGCAGTGCGGCGATGCGGGCCACCTCCGCGGCGATCTCGGGCCGGACATCGGTCGCCTCGCCCAGATCGACCTCCAGCCGGCGCCGCACCCCGGCCCGGGTGAGCTCGGCGGTGCGGCGCAGCCAGCGCTCGGGTCCGCCCAGCGCCTGCCCGATGCCGTAGGCCCGGCGCAGGTACAGGTGCGCGTCGTGTTCCCAGGTGATGCCGATGCCGCCGAGCACCTGAATGCAGTCCTTGGCATTGGCCTTGGCGGCGTCGATGCAGATGGCGGCCGCCACCGCGGCGGCGATGGCGAACTGCTGGTCATCGGGGTCGGAGGCGGCGCGAGCCACATCGCTGGCGGCCACCGCGGCCTGGTCGGCCCGGCACAGCATCTCGGCGCACAGATGCTTGACGGCCTGGAAGCTGCCGATCGGCTTGCCGAACTGCTCACGCACCTTCGCGTATTCGACGGCGGTGTCCAGCGCCCAGCGAGCCACTCCGGCCGCCTCGGCGGACAGCACCGTGACCGCCAGGTTCTCCACCCGGCTGCCGGCCTCCAACAGCACCGCGGGCGCGGCCGACAACGTCACCTTGGCCAGCGGCCGGGAGAAGTCGGTGGCGGCCAGCGGCTCCACGTCCACCCCGTCCGCGCGGGCGTCCACCAGCACCCAGGCTTGGTTGTCCTCCCCGGCCGGCAGCACCAGCAGCCCGTCGGCGGTGGCGCCCAGCACCCGATCGGCGGTGCCGGATGCCTGCGCGGTCGCGGGGTCGAAGCTCACCTTCACCGTGGCGGTGTCGGTGGCCACGCCGGCGACCCGCTCGCCGGACGCCAGGGCTTCGGCCAGTTGCGGATCGGTGACCACCAGGGTGGCCAGCGCGGTGGTGGCCACCGGGCCGGGAACCAGCGCCTTGGCGGCCTCGTCGACCATGGCGCACAGATCCTCGAGCCGCCCACCGGCCCCGCCGTACTCCTCGGCTACGGCCACGCCGAACAGACCCAGTTCGGCGAGGCGAGAGAAAACGGTTCGCCAGGAATCGGTTTCGCCCAGTTCCGCGGCACGAATCGCCTCCGTGGTGCCCGCTGCGGCGGCCCAGTCGCGGACCAGCTCGCGGGCGGCGAGCTGGTCGGCGGCACTGGTCTCCGTGGTAGTCACTGACACGCTGGGCTCCTCGGCTCGATAAGTACTTGATATTTCACTGGGTCAGGGAGGCCCCGCAACCCACTAGAACGTGTTCTAATAGTGCCAGCGTCCGAGCGTCAAGTCGAACCGTTGTGGCTGGACACCTCACGTTCGGCCGGTGTTGGAACCGCGATATTGCGCTACGTGATGCGTATCGTTTCCGGCGAGTAGGTCAAGGAAGGAGTTGCACAGCACATGTCGTCACCAGCCGACAGCACCGCAAGCCGCGGATCGACCAGCCAACCGCGCGAGGTTGTCAACGTCGCTGTGCTGACCGAATCCGACCTCGGCTCCGAAGCGCAGCGGGAACGGCGCAAACGCATCCTCGACGCCACTCTGGCGATCGCCTCCAAGGGAGGCTACGACGCGGTGCAGATGCGCGCGGTGGCCGACCGGGCAGACGTCGCCGTCGGCACCCTGTACCGGTACTTCCCGTCGAAGGTCCACCTGCTGGTCTCGGCGATGGGCCGCGAGATCGCGCGGGTGGACACCAAGACAGATCCCGTCACACACGCCGGAACCACCCGCCACCAGCGGCTCAATCTGGTGGTCAACAAGCTCAACCGCGCCATGCAGCGCAACCCGCTGCTCACCGAGGCCATGACCCGGGCGTATGTCTTCGCCGACGCGTCGGCGGCGGGCGAAGTGGACCACGTCCAGAAGCTGATCGACTCGATGTTCGCCGGGGCGATGAGCGACGGCGAGCCCACCGAGGAGCAGTACCACATCTCCCGGGTGATCTCGGATGTGTGGCTGTCCAACCTGCTTGCCTGGCTCACTCGGCGGGCCTCGGCCACCGATTTCAGCACCCGGCTGGACCTCGCGGTCCGGTTGCTGATCGGTGACGAGGACAGTCCCAAGGTCTGACCCGCCTTCTCGCTGATGCGTCTCAAGCTCGGCCGCCCCGACATCGGCCGGTACGCGCACCGGTTCACCGTGCCGGCAGCCGAGCCGGGCGCGCCGTTGTCGGTGACGTGGCTCGGCGTGACCAGCATGCTGATCGACGACGGGTCGTCGGCGCTGATGACCGACGGCTACTTCTCGCGTCCCGGTCTGGCGCGGGTGGCGCTGCGCAAGGTGTCACCGTCAGCCCCCCGCATCGACGGCTGCCTGGCCCGGGCCGGCGCGCGCGAGCTGGCGGCTGTGATCCCACTGCACACCCACATCGATCACGCGCTGGACTCCGCGGTGGTGGCCGAACGCACCGGTGCGGCGCTGGTGGGTGGTGAGTCGACGGCCAATATCGGCCGGGGCCATGGACTCTCGGACGACCGCTTGATCGTCGCCGTTCCCGGGGCGACCCTGACGCTGGGCGGCTACGACGTCACCCTGATCGAGTCGCGGCACTGCCCACCGGACCGCTTCCCCGGTGTGATCACCACCGCGGTGGTTCCGCCGGTGAAGGCCTCGGCCTACAAGTGCGGCGAGGCATGGTCGGCGCTGGTGGCCCACCGGTATTCGGGGCACAGCCTGCTGATCGTGGGCAGCGCGGGGTTCATCCCGGGGGCGTTGGCCGACCGGCGCGCCGACGTGGTCTATCTGGGCATCGGCCAGCTCGGCATTCAGCCCCGGCAGTATCTGGTCGACTACTGGAACGAGACGGTGCGGGCGGTGGGCGCTTCGACGGTAGTGCTGACCCACTGGGACGACTTCTTTCGTCCGCTGACAAAGCCGTTGCGCGCCTTGCCCTATGCCGGCGACGACCTGGACGTCACGATGCGCGTTCTGACTGAACTGGCCGAGGCCGATGGAGTCGGGCTGCACCTGCCCACGGTGTGGCACCGCGAGGATCCGTGGGCCTGAACCTGACTCTTGCGCTGCTGCTGAATCTCTAGCTGGTCGGATAGGCCGGCGGCAGCGGCATGCCCAGCTCGGCCAGCACGGCGCGCAACCGGCTCGGATAGTCGGTGATGAGTCCGTCGACTCCCGCGGCGATCAGCCGGCGCATGTCCTCGGCCTCGTTGACCGTCCACGGAATCACCTTGAGTCCGGCCGCATGTGCGCGTTCCACGAATGCCCGATCCACCACCGAGTAGTCCGGGGACACGATGTCGGCGTCGGCGGCCACCGCCCCGGCGATCGGGTCGGGACCGCGCTCCCACAGCGCGACAAGGGGAATGGCCGGCTCGACGGCACGCACCAACGCCAGGGTCCGCCAGTCGAAGCTCTGAATCTCGACGGCGCCCAGCTTGCCGGCGGCGCGCACCGCGGCCAGGATCACGTCGACGATCTGCCGGTGGTTCTCGGAGTCGACCTTGGTCTCGATGTTGTAGCGGACGCTCGTGTGACCGGCGAGCGCGAAGACTTCCGGCAACGTCGCGATCACGTTTCCCCGCACCACTTCCGCGTCGGGGAACTCCGGCAGCGGTTGTCCGCAGTCCAGCGTGCGCAGCTGGGCGAGGGTGAGCTCGGCTATCCGCTTGCCCACGTACGGGTAATCGGGATCACCGGCGAAGGCCGGTCCGGTATCGGCACACTTGGCGGGCTCGACCGACAGGTCATGCCAGACCGCGGGCTGGGCATCGCGGGTCAGCACGATGTCCAACTCCAGGGTGCTGACGCCCAGTCCGAGCGACTTGGCGAACGCCCGCAGCGACTCCTCGGTGGTCTCGCCCCGCCCCCCGCGGTGGGCTTGCAGATCGAACGTCGCCGGTTGTGCGCCGGCGGATGCCGAAGGCCCCATCAGCGCGGCCGTGAGCACCGACAACGCGACGAGACCACGACGGATCACCTTCGCTGACGGGCGATCTCGGCCAGCACCACCCCGGCGGCCACCGACGCGTTGAGTGACTCGGTGGGCCCCGACATCGGTATCGACACGATCGCGTCGCAGTTCTGCCGGACCAACCGGGACAGGCCCTTGCCCTCGGAACCGACGACCAAGACCATCGGGCCGGAGCCGTCCAACTCGTCGACCACGGTGTCTCCGCCGGCGTCCAGCCCAACCACCTGTAGGCCGCGATCCGCCCACGCCTTGAGGGTTTGGTTCAGGTTCGAGGCACGTGCAACCGGAATCCGTGCTGCCGCACCGGCACTGGTACGCCATGCCACGGCGGTCACCGACGCCGACCGGCGCTGGGGGATCAGCACGCCGTGTCCGCCGAACGCCGCCACCGATCGCACGATGGCGCCGAGATTGCGCGGATCGGAGATGTTGTCCAGCGCGACCAGCAGCGCAGGTGCGACATCTGCCCGCGCCGCGGCGAGCAGGTCGTCGGGATGCGCGTACTGGTACGGCGGAACCTGAAGCGCGATGCCCTGGTGCAGACCGTTGGTGGTCATCTTGTCCAGGTCGGAGCGCGGGACCTCCAGAATCGGCAGTCCGGAATCGGCTGCCCGGGTTACCGATTCGGTCAGACGCTCGTCTGCCTCAGCGCCGAGCGCGACATACAGCGCGGTTGCCGGGATTCCGGCGCGCAGACACTCCAGAACCGGGTTGCGGCCCAGCACTGTCTCGCTCTCGTCGGTGCGCTTGGTGGTCCGGTAAGCCCGTTGCTTGGCCGCGCGTTTGGCCGCCTTGGCCGCCGGGTGGTATTCCCGTTTGTGTGCCGGCGGGGTGGCGCCGCGACCCTCGAGCCCGCGGCGGCGCTGGCCGCCGGAGCCGACGGTCGGACCCTTCTTGGTGCCGGGCTTGCGAATCGCACCCTTGCGCTTGGAGTTTCCCGCCATCAGTCGGCCCCCCCGACCAGCAGCGACCACTGCGGACCGTCCCCGGTGTCAGTGACGTCGATGCCGGCGTCCTTGAGTCGGCCGCGGATCTCGTCGGCCAATTGCCAGTCCCGTTCGGCGCGGGCCGTTTCCCTGCGGTCCAACTCGGCGCGCACCAGCACGTCGACCGCGGCCAGCGCCGCCGAGGTCTCGTCGCGCGATTCCCAGCGCTCGTCGAGCGGGTCGCAGCCCAGCACGTTCATCATCGCCCGGATCGCACCGGCGGCGGCCAGCGCGTTGTCGTGGTCGCCGGCGTCGAGGGCCCGGTTGCCCTCCGCACGGGCCCGGTGCACCTCGGCCAGTGCGATCGGCACCGACAGATCGTCGTCGAGCGCGGCAGCGAAACGCGGCGTCCAGTCGCCGGGGACCACCGCGCCCACCCGACTGCGCACCCGGTGCAGGAACTCCTCGATGCCGACGTAGGCGTTGACCGCGTCCTGCAGGGCTGTCTCGGAGAACTCCAGCATGGACCGGTAGTGCGCGCTACCCAGGTAGTACCGCAGTTCGGCGGGCCGGACTCGCTGCAGCACCGCCGACATCGACAGCACGTTGCCCAGCGACTTGCTCATCTTCTCGCCGCCCAGGGTGACCCAGCCGTTGTGCAGCCAGTAGTTGGCGAAGCCGTCGCCGGCCGCGCGGCTCTGGGCGATCTCATTCTCGTGGTGCGGGAAGACCAGGTCCATCCCGCCGCAGTGGATGTCGAACTCGGTGCCCAAGTAGGTACGGGCCATCGCCGAACATTCCAGGTGCCAACCCGGACGGCCCCGCCCCCACGGCGTGGGCCAGCTGGGTTCACCGGGCTTGGCGCCCTTCCACAACGTGAAGTCGCGCGGATCGCGCTTGCCGGTGGCCGCACCCTCGCCCTGGTGCACGTCATCGATCTTGTGGCCGGACAGCTGGCCGTATTCGGGGTAGCTGAGCACGTCGAAGTACACGTCGCCGCCGCCGGTGTAGGCGTGCCCGGTGTCGATCAGGCGCTCGATCAGCTCGACCATCTGGGTGATGTGGCCGGTGGCACGGGGTTCGGCCGAGGGCGGCAGCACCCCCAGCGCCTCGTAGGCGGCGGTGAACTCGCGCTCGTAAGTGGCGGCCCACTCCCACCACGGCCGGCCCGCGGCGGCGGCCTTGTTGAGGATCTTGTCGTCGATGTCGGTCACATTGCGCACAAACGCGACGTCGTACCCGCGGGCGGTGAGCCACCGGCGCAACACGTCGAACGCGACGCCGCTGCGGACATGGCCGATGTGGGGCGGGGCCTGAACGGTGGCACCACATAGATAGATGGACACGTGGCCCGGCCGCAGCGGAACAAATTCACGCACGGCGCCGGTTGCGGTGTCGTGCAGCCGCAGGCTGGGGCGATCGGTCACGACGGGCCAGCTTACCGGGCGCATCGGCCGCACCCGCCGCTACCAGCGATTGCCAGGACCGGGTGCGCCGACCGCATCGGTGGACAGGTGGTCACGGGTGGCATATATTGCGGCAGTGAGTAAACGTCTGGCGGCAGTCTCTGGAGCGCTCCTGGCTGCGGCCACAATTGCCGGAACAGCGACGGCCTACGCCGACGAGCCGAACAATCAGCAAGCCCAGCAAGAGGCTGTGGCTGCGCCGGCCGAGCAGGCTGAGCCGGCTGGGATCGACACGGAGGCGCTGGACGACGTCCAGGCCGAACAGCAACGGCAGCAAGCCGAGCAGCAGGCAGAACAGATGAGCCAGGCCAGCACTGCCGGCGCCACCACCGCCGGCGCCAGCACCGCCAGTATGGCTGCCATGGGTCCCCAGATCGGTATGTCGATGGCGATGATGGCCCCGATGGCCGCGATGATGGCCCCGATGATGATCCCGATGGCTACGCCCCTGCTGACCAGTTTCGCCGCCCAGGGCGCGAACAACGGTGCGGAGATCGGTGCGGCCGCCGCGACAGACCTTTTCGGGGCCGCTGCGGACGCGGGCGATGGCGCAGAGATCGGTGCGGCCGCCGCGACCGATGCTTTGGGCCTGGCCCTGGACCCTGCGGCCCTGGCCGAGGTGGCCGGCGAGGCAGCCGGCGACATCGGCGCAACCGTCGGCACCGAGGTCACCTGTGGTGTCATCGGCGTCATCTTCGGCGCCTGCTAAACCCCGCCGACCGAACTACAGCGGCACCACCAGCGCGGTAGCGACCGCGGCCAAGCCCTCGCCTCGACCGGTGAGCCCGAGGCCATCGGTGGTGGTCGCGGACACCGACACCGGCGCGCCCAACAATTCCGACAGCAGCTGCTGCGCCTCGGCGCGGCGCGGTCCCACCTTCGGCCGGTTGCCGATGACCTGCACCGCGGCATTGCCGATCGCGAAACCGCTGTCACCGAGCAATTCGCGTACGTGGCCGAGCATCACGGCACCGGTTACCCCTACCCAGCGTGGCTCGTCGACGCCGAACACCGCACCGAGGTCCCCCAACCCTGCCGCCGACAGCAGCGCGTCGCACAGGGCGTGTACGGCCACATCGCCGTCGGAGTGCCCTGCGCAGCCGTCGGCGTCGGCAAACAACAGTCCCAGCAGCCAACAAGGCCGCCCCGGCTCGATCGGATGCACGTCGGTGCCCAACCCGACCCGCGGCGGCGGGTTCACCGGCTCACCACCGCCTCGGCGAGCAACGCGTCCAACGGGGTGGTGATCTTAAAGGCCAGCGGGTCGCCTTCGACGACCTGGACCTGGCCGCCGATGTGTTCGACCATCGAGGCGTCGTCGGTGAACTGCGCCGCCGGATCCGCCTGCTGGTAGGCCCGCAACAGCAGATCGGCGGCGAACCCCTGCGGCGTCTGCACGGCCCGAAGGCCGGCCCGTTCGGGCGTGGCCAGTACCGCGCCGTTGGCGTCCACCGCCTTGATCGTGTCGGGTATCGCAAGGCCCGGGACGACCGCCCGGTGCCCGGCATGCAAGGCCTCCACCACCCGGACCACCAGGGCGGGCGGGGTAAGCGGTCGTGCGGCGTCATGGACCAGCACGAAATCGGGTTCTCCGGCGGCGGCCAGCGCGAGCCGGACGGATTCGACGCGGTCGGCGCCGCCGGCGACGATGGTGGCCTTCTCGCCGAGGATCAGCTTCGCCTCATCGGTGCGGCCCGGTGGCACCGCGACCACCACCTGGTCGACGACACCGGACTCTCGCAGGCCCGCCACGGCACGCTCGACCAGGGTCTGCCCGCCGAGGATGAAGAAGGCTTTGGGTTTGCCCGCCCCCAGCCGCACACCCGCGCCCGCGGCCGGAACCACGGCAACTGTCGTTGGCACCGATTCCCCGGTCGCTAAAGAATGCCGCGGTCAGGACGCCGCGGCCAGCACCTCGTCGAGGATGGTCTCGGCTTTGGCGTCGTCGGTGTTCTCGGCCAGCGCCAGCTCACCGACCAGAATCTGACGGGCCTTGGCCAGCATCCGCTTCTCGCCGGCGGACAGGCCACGCTCCTGGTCGCGGCGCCACAGGTCACGAACCACTTCGGCTACCTTGTGCACGTCACCGGAGGCAAGCTTCTCCAGGTTGGCCTTGTACCGGCGCGACCAGTTGGTCGGCTCCTCGGTGTGGGGAGCGCGCAGCACCTGGAAGACCTTGTCCAGACCTTCCTGGCCGACAACGTCACGCACACCGACATATTCGGCATTTTCAGCGGGAACTCGAACGGTGAGGTCGCCCTGCGCCACCTTGAGGACCAGATAGTCCTTCTGCTCGCCTTTGATGGTCCGGGTTTCAATCGCCTCGATCAACGCTGCACCGTGGTGTGGATATACGACGGTGTCTCCGACCTTAAAGATCATCTGATTTGAGCCCCTTTCGCTACCCCATGCTAACACGGCGCCCCGACACCGGACTAACAACGGTGCAGGTCAGGGGCACCGCGACCCCAGATGGGGGGTTGACAGCGCGCCAGAAGCGTGCTTGGCCAATTCTGATCGGAGCCCGATCTCAGCAGGTGGCGCAGGGTTACGGGCGACCCGCAACCCTGCGCTACCGCGGTGAAGCGGTTGCTACTACAGTGCATAGTCACAAGCCGTGACCGCCGAGCAGGAGACCACACGTGAACTGGTTCAGCAGGGCCTTCAACAAGGCTGCGATCGGCCTGGTTGCTGCCGCGGCACTCGCCGGGTGCGGTACCGGCCAGATCTCCCAGACCGCCGATCAGGCCTCCGCGGTCAACGGCGCCTCGGCCACCGTCGGCAACCTGGCGCTGCGGGACGTCCGAATCCAGGCGACGCAGACCGGCGACGCCCTGGAGCCCGGCCAGACGGTCGACCTGGTGTTCGTCGTCAGCAACCAGTCGACGGAGACCGATGACGAGCTGACCGACATCAAGACGCCGGTCGGCAAGGTGTCCCCGTTGACCGGCGGCAAGACCGTGCCGGTGGGCGGTGTGCTGATCGTCAGCGCCCCGGCGGGCCCCGAGCTGCCGACAGCGCCCGCCGCCAAGGCCCTGCCCGAGGTGGCCGACGCCAACACCGCGGCGGCCACGCTGACGCTGGACCAGGCGATCATGAACGGGCTCACCTACGACTTCACCTTCGACTTCAAGAAGGCCGGCTCGGTCACCCTGGCCGTCCCGATCTCGGCCGGCACGCTTTCGCACCGCTGACGCCCCGCGTCGCTCGCCGTCGCTGTCGGACCCAACCGATACCGTCGGGGGGTGGCCAAGATCTCCAAGCCCCGTTCGCTGTATCGCTGCGCCGAATGTGGGCACACCTGCGCAAAGTGGCTGGGTCGCTGCCCGGAATGCGGTAGCTGGGGCGGCATCGACCCGGTAGCCGAAGCGGCCGCGCCGGCAGGTGGACTGCGCCCGGCGGCGCCGGACCGGCCCGCGGTCCCGATCAGCTCGATCAGAGCGGGCTGCGCACGCCCTGCGCCGACCGGCGTCGCAGAGCTCGATCGGGTGCTGGGCGGTGGGGTGGTTCCCGGCTCGGTCACACTGCTGGCCGGAGATCCCGGCGTCGGCAAGTCCACGCTGCTGCTCGAGGTCGCGCACCGGTGGGCACTGGCGGGGCGGCGGGCGCTCTACGTGTCCGGGGAGGAGTCCGCGGGGCAGATCCGGCTGCGGGCCGAGCGCACCGGATCCAGCCACGACGAGATCTACCTGGCCGCCGAATCCGACCTGCAGACCGTGCTGGGCCATATCGAGGCGGTGCGTCCGACGCTGGTGGTGGTGGATTCGGTGCAGACGATCGCGGCCGCCGACACCGACGGCGTGGCCGGCGGGGTCACCCAGGTGCGCGCCGTCACCGCGGCCCTGACCGCGGCGGTGAAGGGCGCCGACGTCGGGTTGATCCTGGTCGGCCACGTCACCAAGGACGGCGCGATCGCCGGCCCGCGTTCACTGGAGCACCTTGTCGACGTGGTGCTGCACTTCGACGGCGACCGCAATTCGGTGCTGCGAATGGTGCGGGCGGTGAAGAACCGTTTCGGCGCCACCGACGAGGTGGGCTGTTTCCTGCTGTGCGACAGCGGCATCGAAGGCGTCGCCGACCCGTCCGGGCTGTTCCTGGAACAGCGCAGCGAACCGGTGCCCGGCACCGCGATCACCGTCGCACTGGACGGCAAGCGCCCGTTGATCGGCGAAGTGCAGGCGCTGCTGGCCACCCCGTCGGGCGGCTCACCGCGCCGAGCCGTCAGCGGTATCGACCACGCCCGGGCCGCCATGATCACCGCGGTGCTCGACAAACACGCGGAGTTGCCGATCGCGGCGAGCGACATCTACCTGTCCACCGTGGGAGGTATGCGGTTGACCGACCCGTCGACGGACCTGGCCGTGGCCATCGCGCTGGCGTCGGCGTATGGCGGCCTGCCGCTGCCGGCGACCACGGTGGTGGTGGGCGAGGTGGGCCTGGCCGGGGACCTGCGCCCGGTCAGCGGGATGGACCGCAGGCTCACCGAGGCGGCCCGGCTCGGGTTCACCACCGCGCTGACTCCACCGGGCGCTCCTGCCACCGTGGGTGGCCTGCGCACGGTGGCAGCCGCCAACATCGTCGCCGCACTGCATCACCTGGTCGAGATCGCCGACCGCCGCACCGGCCAGCCGGCACCGCCGTTGAAGCTGCTGGATGGCGGCTAGTTGCCCGGCGGCGGCACGTCGGGCGCGGGCACGTCCTCGACCGGCGGGGGCGCGTCCGGCGAGGGTTCGGTCAGCATGAACGGCACCGTCGCCGATCGCAGATTGCCCAGTTGTACGACGAGGTTGTAGGTGCCGGGTCCGATCGGCTGCCGCGGCAGCGGGCACTGCGGCGCCGAACCCATGCCCGTCCAGGTCACCGTGGTGGTGACCTGCTCTCCGGGATCGAAGGTCTTCACCAGGGTCTCATTCGACGGCGCGCAGTCCAGGTTGGACCACAGCCGCTGGTTGTCCAGTGAGTAGACGTAGGCGGCCAGCACCGCGGCCCCCACATCCCGCTTGCAGGCCACCAGGCCGATGTTGGTGACCACCATGGTGAACTGGGGCTGCTCGCCCACCGCGTACTGCGGACCGGTGATGCCCTTGACCGCCAACGTCGAATCGGGGCAGTCGTCGCCCTCCTTGAGCACCGGCGGGGGAATCACCGCGGCGGTAGGGGTCGGCGACGGCGGCGGGGCCTGCTCGGCGGGGGGCACCACCGGGGTCTTGGCCTCTTCGGGCGCGGCGTTCTGCGGCTTGGCGTGCTGCGCGGCGGCCGTCTGCTTCCCGTCGGAGCTGTCGGCGCCCGCGCTGCTGTGCACGACGGCGAAGACGATGGCCGAAACGATTCCAATCACGGCGAGCGCAATGCCCAGCGCCAGGCCGCGGCGTCGCCAATAGATCTGCGAAGGCAGCGGACCCTGCGGTTCCAAATCGAGCACGTTCTCACGGTAGGACGACCTCACCGCGAGTTGTCCGACCCTTCGCGGCGTGTCGTAGCCGCGTTGTGACCTTCGGCGACTAGTCGTCGCCCAAGTCGCCGATATCGCCGAGGTGGCCGCGCGCCGATACCTTTCCGTCGGCCAGGTGGTAGGTCGCGCCGACGATCGCCAACGAGCCGTCCGCGATCCGGTCGGCGATCACCGTGGATCGAGCCGCCAGCATCGCCACCGTCTCCTTGACGTGGCGGGCCTCGAACTCGTCGACAGCACGCAGCCCGTCGCGACGGCCCAGCAGGATCGACGGCGTCACCCGCTCGACGATGTCGCGCAGGTAGCCGCCCGGCACCGCACCTTCGTCCAGCGCAGCCAGCGTTGCCTTCACCGCGCCGCAGCTGTTGTGGCCGAGCACCACGATCAGCGGAACATTGAGCACTGCCACGGCGAACTCGATCGAGCCCAGCACCGCCGAGTCGATGACGTGACCGGCGGTGCGAACCACGAACATGTCGCCCAGCCCCTGGTCGAAAATCAGCTCGGCGGCCACCCGACTGTCACCGCAGCCGAACACCACCGCGGTCGGCTTCTGACCGTCGGCCAGGGCGGCGCGGCGCGCGACATCCTGGCAGGGGTGCTTGGGCTCGTCGGCGACGAAGCGCTCGTTACCCTCCTTGAGTGCTTTCCATGCTGATACCGGGTTGGAGTTAGGCATGCCGGACATTCTGCCTGTGAATCGACCGCCGTGCGGGGCCGGCATCGAATTTAACGAACTGTTCAACTGGTTCGCGGTTGCCGAGCGCGATCTGCCCTGGCGGGCAGCCGATGTCACACCGTGGCAGATCATGGTCAGCGAATTCATGCTGCAGCAGACCCCGGTGGCACGGGTGCTGCCGATCTGGACGGACTGGGTGGTGCGCTGGCCGACCCCGTCGGCGACGGCGTCCGCGACCCAAGCCGACGTGCTGCGGGCATGGGGGAAGCTCGGCTATCCCCGCCGCGCCAAACGGCTCCACGAGTGCGCGACGGTGATCGCCCGCGACTTCGCCGATGTGGTTCCCGACGAGGTCGACGTCTTGGAGCAGCTGCCCGGGGTGGGCAGCTACACCGCACGGGCGGTGGCCAGCTTCGCCTACCGCAAACCGGTTCCGGTGGTGGACACCAACGTGCGCCGGGTGGTGGCCCGGGCCGTGCACGGGCGGGCCGATGCCGGCGCCCCGTCGGCCAGACGCGACCACGCCGACGTCGAGGCCCTGCTGGCCCTGCTGCCCACAGCCGACCGGGCCGCTCGGTTCTCCGCGGCGTTGATGGAGCTGGGCGCGATCGTGTGCACGGCGCGGGCACCTCGCTGCGGCGGCTGCCCGCTGCGCAACGGCTGCCGGTGGCGGCTGGCCGGCTCGCCGCCGGCCACCGGGCAACAACGGCGGCCCGCCCAGCGCTATGCCGGAACCGATCGTCAGGTGCGCGGGCGCCTACTGGATGTGTTGCGGGACAACGCCGTTGCGGTGACCCGAGCCGATCTTGACGTGGCCTGGCCGGTGGACGCGGTGCAGCGTGAGCGGGCCCTGGCCTCACTGCTGGACGACGGCCTGGTGGAACAGCTCGCCGACGGCCTTTTCGCGCTGCCCGGTCAGGACAGAAACGACTCGACGGCGTCGCGGTAAACCTGCGGCGCGTCGTCGTGCACCAGGTGGCCCGCTGCCGGGACGTGCAGGTAGGTGCTGCCAGGTGCGATGCGGTGCATTTCGCGCATCTGGCCCGCGGGTGTCACCGAGTTGCCGGCCTCGATCAACAATGTCGCGCAGCGCACCGCCCGCCACTGGTCCCAGTAGTCGCGGGTGCCCCACTCGGCGGCGATCTGCACCCACCGCTCGGGCCGGCCGTGCAGGCGCCAGCCGGTCTCGGTCCGGTCGAAAGCCTCCAGGAAGTACCGCCCGGCGATCTCGCCGAATTCGGCGATCACCTCGTCGGCACAGGCGAACTCGACCGGCAGGGCGTGCACCCATGGCTCCCACGGGCCGGTGGTGCGGCCCCGGAAGTCCGGCGCCATATCCTCGACCACCAGCGCGGAGACCAGCTCGGGATGGCTGGCCGCCAGACACCACGAGTGCAACCCGCCCATCGAGTGCCCGACCAGGCGCACCGGGCCCGGCAACTGCCCCACCGCGGTGGCCAGGTCGGCCACGAAGCGTTCGGTGCTGATCGGATGCGGGTCGGCGACGTCGCGGCCACGGTGCCAGGGCGCGTCGTAGGTGTAGACCGCCCCCAGCCGGGTCAGCCACGCCGACTGCCGCGGCCAGGTGCTGCCACGGCCCATCAGCCCGTGCACCAGGACCAACGGCGCCCCGTGCCCACCGCGGTAGGTCAGCAGCTCGGTCGACGCGGTCTCCACCCGGGGCACGGTAGCCTAGCCACATGTCAGTGGTGAAGATCAATGCAATCGAGGTGCCCGCCGACGCCGGGCCCGAGCTGGAAAAACGGTTCGCCCACCGCGCGCACGCCGTGGAGAACCAGCCCGGTTTTCTTGGCTTCCAGCTGCTGCGCCCGATCAAGGGTGATGACCGCTACTTCGTGGTGACGCATTGGGAGTCCGACGAAGCGTTCCAGGCGTGGGCGCAGGGACCCGCCATCGAAGCCCACGCCGGCCAGCGGGCAAACCCGGTGGCGACCGGGGCGTCGTTGCTGGAGTTCGAGGTTGTGCTTGACGTTGCCGGAACCGCCTCCGAGGCCTAACCCGATGAGGCGACCGCTGGCCGCCTGGGTTGTGACCGCGGCGCTGGCAACCGCTCTGGCCTTGGTGACCGCCGGGTGCGCCCCGTCCCCAGCCTCGCCCGGTAGCTCCGACGCCGGCGGGGTGACGATCTCGACCAAGACCCCGCCAGGCCTGCGCGCCAAGCAGACCATGGACATGCTGAACTCCGACTGGCCGATCGGTCCGGTCGGGGTGGCGACCCTGGCCGCACCGGACAAGGTCGAGCAGGTGGTCACGACCATGGAATCGCTGTGGTGGGACCGCCCGTTCCACCTCGACAGCGTCGACATCCGCGCCGCGGCGGCCACCCTGCACCTGACCACGTCCTACGGCGCCCGCCAGGACATCCGGATCCGCACCGACGACAACGGCATGGTGGATCTGTTCAAACCGACCACCGAAGCACCGGAGATCGGGTCCTGGCACGACGTCGACGCGGTGCTGAAACGGACCGGCGCACGTTACTCCTATCAGGCGTCCCGCATCGAGCGCGGCGTCTGCAAACCGGTGGCCGGCACCAACACCGCCCAGTCCCTGCCGCTGGCGTCGATCTTCAAGTTGTATGTGCTGCTGGCGGTGGCCAACGAGGTGAAGGCCGGGACGGTGTCCTGGGACGACCCACTGACCATCACCGGCCAAGCCAAGGCCGTCGGATCGTCGGGGCTGGAGAAACTGCCCGACGGAGCGCAGGTGTCGGTGCGCAGGGCTGCCGAGAAGATGATCGCCACCAGCGACAATATGGCGACCGACCTGCTGATCGGACGCGTGGGCACCCGCGCTGTGGAGCGGGCACTGGTCGCAGCCGGCCACCACGACCCGGCCAGCATGACGCCGTTTCCCACCATGCACGAACTGTTCTCGGTCGGCTGGGGCAAACCGGACCTGCGCGAGCAGTGGCAGCACGGCTCGGCGCAAGAGCGCGCAAAGCTGCTGCAGCAGGCCAATTCCCGCCCCTACGAGCCGGATCCGATCCGTGCGCACATCCCGGCTTCCGCGTACGGCGCCGAGTGGTACGGCAGCGCCGAAGACATCTGCCGGGTGCACGTCGCCCTGCAGACCGGTGCGGTGGGCAAGGCCGCACCGGTCAAGGAGATCCTGTCCGCGGTCCGCGGCATCGACCTGCCCCGCGCCGACTGGCCCTACATCGGCGCCAAAGCCGGCGGCCTGCCCGGCGACCTGACCTTCAGCTGGTACGCCGTTGACAAGACCGGCCAGCCGTGGGTGGTCAGCTTCCAGCTCAACTGGCCGCGGGACCACGGCAAGAGCGTCGGCAGCTGGATGCTGCAGGTCGCCGGGCAGGCCTTCGGACTGCTGCCGGCGAGCAAGTAGCGCCCCGAAACGGAATCTGGCGACGCGACCCGCCGGGTCTACGTCGCCAGATTCACGGTCGTCGCGGGAACTACTCCCCGGTGGGCGCGCCGGCCTTGGCCAGATCGGACTCCTCCGCCGCCGGCTTGGGGCTGCCGGCGAAGGTGAACACCGCGTTCTCGTGCGCGCCCTCGCCGTCCCAGTTGTCGACGTCGACGGTGACCAGCTGGCCGGGGCCGAGCTCCTCGAACAGGATCTTCTCCGAGAGCTGGTCCTCGATCTCGCGCTGGATGGTGCGCCGCAGCGGGCGGGCCCCCAACACCGGATCGAAGCCGCGCTTGGCCAGCAGTGACTTGGCCTTGTCGGTCAGCGCGATGTCCATGTCCTTGGCCTTGAGCTGCTTGGCCACCCGGCCGATCATCAGATCGACCATCTCGATGATCTCTTCCTTGGTGAGCTGGTGGAAGACGATGATGTCGTCGATGCGGTTGAGGAACTCCGGGCGGAAGTGCTTCTTGAGCTCGTCGTTGACCTTGAGCTTCATCCGCTCGTAGTTGTTCTCCCCGCCGCCCTGAGTGAAGCCCAGTCCGACCGCCTTGGAGATGTCGGAGGTGCCCAGGTTGGACGTGAAGATCAGCACGCAGTTCTTGAAGTCCACCGTGCGGCCCTGCCCGTCGGTGAGCCGACCGTCCTCGAGAACCTGCAACAGCGAGTTGTAGATCTCCTGGTGCGCCTTCTCGATCTCGTCGAACAGCACCACCGAGAACGGCTTGCGCCGCACCTTCTCGGTCAGCTGGCCGCCTTCCTCATAGCCGACGTAGCCCGGAGGCGCACCGAACAGCCGCGACGCGGTGAACCGGTCGTGGAACTCACCCATGTCGATCTGGATCAGTGCGTCGTCGTCGCCGAACAGGAACTCCGCCAGCGCCTTGGACAGCTCGGTCTTACCGACACCGGACGGGCCGGCGAAGATGAACGAGCCGGACGGGCGCTTGGGGTCCTTCAGCCCGGCACGGGTGCGCCGGATCGCCTTGCTGACCGCCTTGACCGCGTCCTCCTGGCCGATGATCCGCTTGTGCAGCTCGTCTTCCATCCGCAGCAGGCGGGTGGTCTCGGCCTCGGTCAGCTTGAACACCGGGATACCGGTCCAGTTACCCAGCACCTCGGCGATCTGCTCGTCATCGACTTCCGCGACGACGTCCAAATCACCCGAGCGCCACTGCTTCTCGCGCTCCGCGCGCTGCGCAACGAGCTGCTTCTCACGATCCCGCAGGCTGGCCGCCTTCTCGAAGTCCTGCGCGTCGATCGCGGACTCCTTCTCGCGGCGCGCGTCGGCGATCTTCTCGTCGAACTCGCGCAGGTCCGGCGGCGCGGTCATCCGGCGGATCCGCATCCGCGCCCCGGCCTCGTCGATCAGGTCGATCGCCTTGTCCGGCAGGAACCGGTCGTTGATGTAGCGGTCGGCCAGGGTGGCCGCCGCCACGATCGCCGAGTCGCTGATCGAGACCCGGTGGTGGGCTTCGTAACGGTCCCGCAGACCCTTGAGGATCTCGATGGTGTGCTCGACGGTGGGCTCGCCGACCTGCACCGGCTGGAACCGACGCTCCAGCGCGGCGTCCTTCTCGATGTACTTGCGGTACTCGTCGAGGGTGGTGGCACCGATGGTCTGCAGTTCACCGCGAGCCAGCTTGGGCTTGAGGATCGAGGCCGCGTCGATCGCGCCCTCGGCCGCACCGGCACCCACCAGGGTGTGCAGCTCGTCGATGAACAGGATGATGTCGCCGCGGGTGTTGATCTCCTTGAGGACCTTCTTCAGGCGCTCCTCGAAGTCACCGCGGTAGCGGCTGCCGGCCACCAGCGAACCCAGGTCCAGGGTGTAGAGCTGCTTGTCCTTCAGCGTTTCCGGAACCTCACCGGCCACGATGGCCTGCGCCAGGCCCTCGACGACAGCGGTCTTGCCGACGCCGGGCTCACCGATCAGCACCGGGTTGTTCTTGGTGCGCCGGGAAAGCACCTGCATGACCCGCTCGATTTCCTTCTCGCGGCCGATGACGGGGTCGAGCTTGCCCTCCATGGCGGCCGCGGTCAGGTTGCGACCGAACTGGTCGAGCACCAGCGAGGTGGACGGTGAGCCGGACTCGCCGCCGCGTCCGCCGGTGCCGGCCTCCGCGGTCTCCTTGCCCTGGTAACCACTCAGCAGCTGGATCACCTGCTGGCGAACCCGGGTCAGGTCAGCACCCAGCTTCACCAGAACCTGGGCGGCGACGCCCTCACCCTCACGGATCAGGCCGAGCAGAATGTGCTCGGTGCCGATGTAGTTGTGGCCGAGCTGCAGCGCCTCACGCAGGCTCAGCTCGAGCACCTTCTTGGCGCGGGGCGTGAACGGAATGTGCCCGGACGGCGCCTGCTGGCCCTGGCCGATGATCTCCTCGACCTGGCTGCGCACTCCCTCCAAGGAGATGCCCAGCGACTCCAGCGACTTGGCGGCAACGCCTTCGCCCTCGTGGATCAGGCCCAGCAGGATGTGCTCGGTCCCGATGTAATTGTGGTTGAGCATCCGGGCCTCTTCCTGGGCCAGGACGACAACCCTGCGGGCGCGGTCGGTAAATCTCTCGAACATCGGCGGCTACCTGCTCTCCCTCACGATCGGTACTTGGTCGGGCCCGGCTCGGCCCGGCGTACCTGCCGTCCACTCTAGTGGGCGGGCGAGCGCGCCGTGACCTGCCTTGCAATGCGTAGGCGAATCGACCCACCGATGCAGGCCCCGTAAGGCCTGGCACCGGATGCAAGAGAGCAACGCCTAACCCCCGGAATACGTTTCCGGGGGCTCATCCGGTTCGCCAGAAGCGAAACCTAACCCGCCCAACCCGTCAGGTCGCGGCGTGAAATGCGTCGATGATGTCGGCCGGGATACGACCGCGGGTCGACACGTTGTGCCCGTTGCGGCGAGCCCATTCCCGGATCGCGGCGCTCTGTTCCCGGTCGATGGTTCCGCGGCGGCCGCCACCCGACCGCCCACGCCGGCGTCCCCCGACCCGGCGGCCCGCGTCGGCCCACTTCTTCAACTCTGCGCGCAGTTTCGTCGCATTCTTGCTCGAAAGGTCGATCTCATAGGTGACCCCGTCAAGCCCGAATTCCACCGTTTCGTCGGCGGCACCCTCACCATCGAAATCATCGATCAAGGTGACGGTCACTTTTTTCGCCATTGGGTTCCCCCTCGGTTAGCTTTCCTGCCCGCAAAGCTGCGCAAAGCCGTATTCGACCTCGCCGACCAATGTGCCATAAAAATACGCATGCTTCAACACAACAGGTCAGGCGCAGTTCAGTTGCCTTGACGGCGAACAATCGGGAACAAAACAGTGTCCCTAATTGATAGGCCCGTCAACACCATCAGCAAGCGGTCGATGCCCATTCCGGTGCCGGTACAGGGCGGCATCGCATGTTCCATCGCCGCCAGGAAGTCCTCGTCGAGGGCCATCGCCTCGTCGTCTCCGGCGGCCGCCGCCCGGGCCTGGGCGGCGAACCGGTCGCGCTGCACCACCGGGTCGATGAGTTCGGAATAGCCGGTGGCGAGTTCGACGCCCCGCATATACAGGTCCCACTTCTCGGTGACGCCTTCGATACTGCGGTGCTGGCGGGTCAGCGGCGTCGTCTCCACCGGGAAATCCCGGACGAAAGTGGGGGCGCTCAGACCGTGGCCGACGGCGTGCTCCCACAGTTCCTCGACCAGCTTGCCGTGGCCGTAGCCGCGGTCGTGGGGAATCTCCACCCCGAGGCGGTCCGCCACCGCGCGCAGGTGCTCGACCGCGGTCGCCGGAGTGATCTCCTCACCGAGCGCTTCCGACAGTGATGGATACATTTCTACCGTCGCCCATTCGCCGCCAATGTCGTACACACTGCCGTCGGGCAGCGGCAGTTGACGGGTTCCGATCACCTCGTCGGCGACCTCTTGAATAATCTCCCGGGTGGCCACGGCCGAGTCGTCATAGGTGCCATAGGCCTGGTAGGTCTCGAGCATCGAGAACTCCGGCGAATGGGTGGAATCCGCACCTTCGTTCCGGAACACTCGATTGAGTTCGAAGACGCGGTCGAAACCGCCTACAACACACCGTTTCAGAAAGAGTTCGGGCGCGATTCGCAGGTAAAGATCCGCGTCGAGGGCGTTCGAATGAGTGACGAACGGCCGGGCCGCCGCGCCGCCGGCCAATGTCTGCAACATCGGTGTTTCGACCTCGAGGAATCCGCGCCGCTCCAGCGCATTGCGCACCGCTCGGATGACCGCGATCCGCTGGCGGGCCACCACGCGCGCCTCCGGGCGCACGATCAGGTCGACGTAGCGCTGCCGGACCCGCGACTCCTCGCTCATCTCCTTGTGCGCGACCGGCAGGGGCCGCAGCGACTTCGAGGCCATCTGCCAGGAGTCGGCGAGCACCGAGAGCTCACCGCGGCGGGAGCTGATCACCTCCCCGTGCACGAAGACGATGTCGCCCAGGTCGACGTCGGCCTTCCAGGCCTCCAGCTCCTGCTCGCCGACGCTGGCCAGGCTGAGCATCACCTGCAGATGGGTGCCGTCGCCCTCCTGCAGGGTCGCGAAGCACAGTTTGCCGGAGTTGCGGGCGAACACCACCCGTCCGGCCACGCCGACGACGTCGCCGGTAGCAGTGTCGGCGGCCAGGTCGGGATAGCTCGCCCGGATCTGGGCGAGCGTGTGGGTGCGCTCCACCGCCACCGGGTACGGGTCACGGCCCTGCGCCAGCAGTCGAGCCCGCTTGTCGCGGCGGATCCGGAACTGCTCAGGCAGGCCGGATTCATCCAGCGTCTCGGGGGTTGAATCGGCGGAGCTCACGACGGGCCAGCTTAGAGGAACAGCCCCGGTAGAGCGAAAAGCCCGCGGCGCTCAGCGCGCCGGCCGGAGCCTGCCCCGTTGACTGTCCCGATTGCGTTCGAACACCAGCCGCAGCCCGTCCAGGGTGAGGTTGGGGTCGTGGTGGTCGACGGTCTCCAGGTCGGCCAGCAACAGCGGGGCGGAGTGTCCGGTGGCCACCACGGTCACGTCGTCTCCGGAGCTCGCCGCCTCCTCACGGACCCGGCGAACCAGGCCGTCGACCAGCCCGGCGAAACCGAAGACCGCGCCGGCCTGCATGCATTCGACGGTGTTCTTGCCGATCACCGAGCGCGGCCGGGTGAGCTCGACCCGGCGCAGGCCGGCGGAACGGGCCGCGGCGGCATCTGAGGAGATCTGGACGCCGGGCGCGATGGCGCCGCCCAGGAACTCACCCTTGGCCGAAACCACGTCGACGCAGATCGACGAACCGAAGTCGACGACTATCGCCGCGGTCTTGAACTTGTGGAAAGCGGCCAGGCTGTTGACGATCCGGTCCGCCCCCACTTCCTTGGGGTTGTCCACCAGCAACGGGATGCCGGTGCGCACACCCGGTTCGATCAGCACCGACGGAACCGAGGGCCAGTACTGATCGAGCATCAGCCGGACCTCGTGCAGCACCGACGGCACGGTGGACAGCGCGGCCGCACCGGTGAGCTGTTCACCGTCGTCGCCGATCAGACCGTCCAGAGTCAGCGCCAGCTCGTCGGCGGTGATCTCCGCTTCGGTGCGAATCCGCCACTGCTGCACGACGTTTGCGTGGTCACCGGAGCCGGCGATCAGGCCGATGACGGTGTGGGTGTTGCGGACGTCGATCGCCAGCAGCACGGTTATCGCACGCTTCTGGGGGACAGCAGATCCGATACGTCGTCAGGCACGAAAGCCGGGTCGTCGCCGAGGTCCACCTGCTTGTTGTCGGAGTCGACGAACACGATCCGGGGCCGGTAGCGCCGAGCCTCGGCGTCCTCCATCGTGCCGTAGGCGATCAGGATCACCAGGTCGCCGGGATGCACCAGATGCGCTGCCGCACCGTTGATTCCAATAACGCCGCTACCCCGCTCACCGGTGATCGCGTAGGTCACCAACCGAGCGCCGTTGTCGATGTCGACGATCGTGACCTGCTCGCCTTCGAGCAGGTCGGCGGCGTCCATGAGATCCGCGTCGATGGTCACCGAACCCACGTAGTGCAGGTCGGCGTGGGTGACCGTGGCACGGTGGATCTTCGACTTGAGCATCGTCCGAAACATCAATTCCTCCGGTTTTGTACGTCGGTTACAAGAGTGATCGCGGCATTGTCGAGCAATCGGGTCGAGCCGACCCGGGCGGCGATGAGCAGCCGGGCCGGACCATCGGCGGGCGCCGGTCCGAGATCGGCCCCGCGCACCTGCAGGTAGTCGACGTCGACGCCCGGCACCGCGGACAACACCGCGGCAGCCGCCTCGAGCGCCGCGGCCGCCCCGGCCGAAGCCGCACGCTCGCCGGCCGCCAAGGCCGCCGACAGCGCCGTGGCGGCCTCGCGCTGATCGGGGTCGAGGTAGCGGTTGCGCGACGACATCGCCAGGCCGTCGGCTTCACGCACCGTCGGCACCCCGACCACGCTCACATCGAGGTTGAGGTCGGCGACCATCTGGCGCACCAGCACCAGCTGCTGATAGTCCTTCTCGCCGAAGAACACCCGGTCGGGGCGCACGATCGACAGCAGCTTGCACACCACGGTGAGCATTCCGGCGAAGTGCGTCGGGCGCGCGGCGCCTTCGAGCTCGGCTCCCAGCGGACCCGGATGCACGGCGGTGCGGGGGCCGCCCGGGTACATCGCCGCGGCGGTCGGGGTGAACACCAGCTCGACGCCTTCGGCGCGCAGCAGGGCCAGGTCGGTGTCCAGGGTGCGCGGATAGGCGTCGAGGTCTTCGCCGGCGCCGAACTGCAGCGGGTTGACGAAGATCGACACCACCACCACCGAGCCGGGCACCCGCTGGGCCGCCCGGACCAGCGACAGGTGCCCGGCGTGCAGGGCGCCCATGGTCGGCACCAGCATCACCCGGCGGCCGGTGGACCGCAGCGCCCGGCTGACGCGAGCGATGTCGTCCGGCCGCTCGTAGGTGTTGAGTGCACCGGCGGTGAAGGTGGGCTGGGCGCCCCGGGCGGTGTTCGGGCTCACCGCGCCAGCACCGCCAGCACGTCGTCGTCGGCACCGGCGCGAAGCGCGGTGCGCAGCGCATTGGTCCGATAGGCCTCGGCCAGGTCCGGGTCCACGCCGGTCAGCGCATCCAGATGCCGGGCCAGGGTGGCCGAGTCTCCCCGGGCCACCGGGCCGGTCAGCGCTACCCGCCCGTCGCGCAGGGTGTTGGCCAGCGCGGCCCGCACCAGCGGCCCGAGCACCCGTTCAGCGATGCCGTCGGGGTCCTCGGCCTGCGCGGAGCCGACGCGGCCGGGAAGCGCCGCGCGCAACGCCGCCAGCGCATCGTCGATCACGGTGACCACGTGGTTTCCGCCGTGGCAGAGCGCGGCGTGGTAGAGGGTGCGGGCGGTTTCGTCGACGCGGAACGGTTCGGCGCCGATCTCCAGGGTCAATGCCTCGGCGATGGCGTAGCCGATCTCGTCGGCGGCGGTGACACCGAAGCAGCTTTCCGACAGCCGGTCGATGTCCTCGTCCGAGCCGGTGAAGGTCATCGCGGGGTGGATGGCCAGCGGCAGGCAGCCCTGCTCGGTCAGCGGCGCCAGTACGCCGATCCCGGTGGCACCGGAGGTGTGCACGACGATGGTGCCGGCGCGCACCGCGCCGGTGGCGGCCAGGCCGGACACCATGCCCGCCAGTTCGGTGTCGGGAACGGCCAGCAGCAGCAGTTCGGCATTCGCGGCGACATCGGGGGCGGGAAGCACCAGGGTGTCGGGCAGCCGGAGCCGGGCGCGCTGCCGGGACTCCTCGGAGATCGCGCTGCACCCCACCACCACGTGCTCGGCGCGCTCCAGCGCAACGCCCAACGCGGTGCCGACCCGGCCGGCGGAGATGACGCCCACCTTGAGCCGGGCGGGCCGCAATCCGTCGAACTGCGCCATGCAGACGACCTCACAGGTTCTCTTGGTATTCGTTCCAGTCCCGCGCTGCGGGTACCGGACGGTCGCCGGAGAGTCTATCCCGATCAGCCGCAGCCCGGGGAGTGACGTTGGTCGCAGGTGCGCGCGGGGTGTCAGTCCTCGCGGCGGCGGCGCCGGCGGCCTTCGCCTGCGCCGGGCTGCAGCCGCGCCAGCAGGTCGGCCACCGACTGGCCTCCGGTGCTCGGGGCCTCGGTTCCCGGCTCAGCGCCGGTGGAATGCCGAGCCGTCGGCGCACTCGCGTGGGCCGGGGCCGGGGACTCGGATACCGATGGCTCCGACACCGGCGGCTCGGGCACCGAGTCCGCCGGCCGGGAGTGGCTGCCGGCCGACTCCGCCGCGTGCCGGGAGCGCGCCCGCCGGCGTCCCTCCCCTTCGGGGCGCGTGGGTTCGGTGCCGTTGACCGAACCGTCGGCGGCCTCGGTGGGACCCGCATGGCGGCCGTGCCGGGCGGGTGTCTCGTCACTGCGCCGATGCGCGCTGTGCCGGCCGGAGTCGGCCGAGGCCTCCGCAGACCAGTTGCTGCCCGGTGTGCCGGGCGGTAGCCATTCCCCCTCGGCGCCGACGGGCTTCCAGGCCGGGGTCGACGCAGCCGGGGTAGACGCGGCCGGCGCCGATGCAGCCGGGGCCGCGGGCCGGGGTTGCTGGGGCACCGGTGGCGGCGGTTCGGGTTCACGGCGGGGTTCCGGTGCGATGAAGGGCTGCGGCGGTTGCGACCAGCGGCCCCCAGCGGGCTGCGCCGGATGCGCCTGCGGTGGCTGCGGGGTCTCGTCGGGGCTTCGGCGGGGCGGTTCTTCGGCGGCCCGTCGATGCCGGCGGCCCTCCGGCTGCGGCGTCTGGGGCATCTGGGGCATCTGGGGAGTTGGAATCCCGCCGGTGGGAATCCGCACCTCCGGCACGTCGATGATCGGGTTCTCGGCGGTCTGGGTGACCGGATCCTCCGGGAAGAGCGGGGTAGCGGCAGGTGCGACCCGACTCGTGACGGATTCCGTACCCGTGCGGGCCCAGTCGCTGTAGGCGCGAACAGTCGTGCGCGCAGAGGAGTCAGTCTCCAGCGCCGGCCGATGACTCAGGTCGGCGTCGAACAGGATCTCCAGGTTGGTCCGCAACGCCGACAACTCGGCCCGCAGCGCCGCGACCTCGTCGGCGGCCTGCGCCCGCAGTTCCGAGGCCAACTCGCGGCGCAACTGGGACTCCACGGTCAGCTCGTATTCGCGCCGCGCCGAGATCTCCCGGTCCAGTTGCAGGTCGTAGACCAGTTTCAGGTCACGGGCCCGAGCCTGGTCCACGTCGCTCTGCCGCCGATAGATCACCGACACGAAGGCTGCCGCGACCGCGGCCCACAGCGCCACGATGACCGCGAGCTTGAGCAACTCGACCCGACTGGTGAACACCAGTGCCGAACTCGACGCGATCGCAAGGATCAGCAACGTCGTCATCAACGTCCAGCCCGGCCTGCGACCGCCACGCCGACCCGGGGCGCGGGACAGGACCGAATTCATCTGCGCCGCTCCACCTCGTCGCCCTGTCCCCCTCGCCGCTGTGCAGCGAGAGGTGCCCCCACCGCATCTTTGCTGGCGCGCATTGCCCGACTGTACCTGTACGAGGTCATTCCGCGTGTCGCCCTGCTTCGGCGATTCTTACCCGGGTTGATTTCCGGTGAGCTGTCCGGTTTGGCCGGGATCCTGCGGGGACTTGCAGCAGTTCTGCAGCCACAGCGCGGCGACGAGCAAAGCCAGCGCACTGACCGCGGCCACCACAGCGCCGCCGGTGTCCTCGGCGGCCACCTGCAGCGTGGACCGGTGCTGCAGCAGGTAGCCGAGCACGCCCAGCCAGAAGCCCAGCACCAGCGCACCCATCCAGGCCGAGGCCTTGGCGACCACCACGGTGCGGGCCACCGCGATCGGGTGCAGCCGGCCGGGGCCGGGACCGATATGGCCCTCGTCGATCTTCGCGCCCACGTAGCGGCCCCAGGCCGCCTCGGCGATGGCGACCGCCAGCAGCGATATCCCGGTCCACACGGTGATCGGCGGGAACCATCGATACAGCAGCTGGACCGCCAGGAAGCTGATGACGGCGACCACCGCGGCGGCGGCGGCCACGTTGCGTTTGCGGGTCGGGCCCATCAGAGCTGCAGCACCAGGTCGGTCAACCGCACCCCGGCGCGGTCGGCAGGTGCCAGCTCGTCCAGCAGATCCGCCACCGCGCACCGTCGGCCGGCCACCGTCAGTCGCGCATCCGGCTCCACCGCCAGCCAGGGAACCATGACGAACGCGCGCAGATGTGCCCGTGGATGCGGCAGGGTCAGCTCAGGATCGTCGGACAGCACCTCGGTCGCCCCGGGCTCGCGGCAGCTGATCACGTCGACATCCAGGGTCCGCGGCCCCCAGCGTTCGGCGCGCACCCGCCCGGCCGCCTGCTCGAGTTGCTGGGCCCGGCGCAGCCAGCGGGGTCCGTCGGCGGCCGGGTCCTCGACGATCAGCACCGCGTTGAGGAAGGGCGCCTGCTCGACCCCGCCCCACGCCTCGGTCTCATACACCCCGGACACCTCGCGCACCGCCGAGCCCAGGCCGTCGACCGTCGACTGCAACAAGGCGAGCCGGTCCCCCAGGTTGGAGCCCACCGAGAGCACCGCGCGACTCACGCCGGGACCACCTTGCCGCGCCGGTCGGTCCGTGCGCGCCGTGCCACCACCGCGACGTCGGCGAAGGTCAGCGGGATCGGGGCGTTCGGCTTGTGCAGCGTCACCTCCACGGCCTGCACCCGCGGATCGCCCATCACGTCCTCGGCGATCTCGGCGGCGACGGTTTCGATGAGATCGCGTGCCGGACCGCTGACGATGGCCGCGGCCCGCTGCGCCAGCAGCCCGTAGTCGTAGGTATCGGTCAAGGAGTCGCTGGCCGCCGCCCGGGATAGGTCCATCCAGACCGTGATGTCGACGACAAAGTCCTGACCGTCCGCCCGCTCATGGGCGAACACGCCGTGGTTGCCGCGAACCTTCAAGCCGCGCAACTCGATTCGATCAGTCATCGCTCGCGCCTCCTTGCTCCCCGGCTGCAGTCCAGGCCTCGGCGACCCGCAGCGCGTCGACCGAAGCGCGCGCGTCATGCACCCGCACTCCCCAGGCCCCGTGCATTCCGGCCAGCGCCGAGACCACCGCGGTGGCCGTTTCCCGCTCGTCGGGCGGCCTCGGCGCGCCGTCGGCCCCGGACAGCAGCGTACCCAGAAACCGCTTGCGAGACGCCCCGACCAGAACCGGTATTCCGACTTCGACCAGTTGCGGCAGTGCATGCAGCAGAGCCCAATTGTGTTGCGCCGTTTTGGCGAAGCCCAGGCCCGGGTCGATGATCAGCTTCTCCGGGTCCACACCGGCGGCCATGGCGGCGTCGACGGCGGCGAGCAGGTCCTCGCGTACCTCGGCGACGACATCTCGGTAGCACGGCACCCGATGCGGGTATTGCGGGTCGACCGGCCGCCAGTGCATCAGGACCCACCGGGCGCCAGAGGATGCCAGCAGCGGCGCCATGGCCGGGTCTGCCTGACCCCCGGACACGTCGTTGACGATTCCGGCACCGCAGTCCAGCGCGGCGCCGGCGACGGCGGCATTCATTGTGTCGATGCTGACGGTGATTCCCTGTTCGACAAGCTGTTTCACCACCGGGATAACCCGCTGCGCCTCTGCCCGCGGATCGGCGCGCACCGCTCCGGGCCGGGTCGATTCACCCCCGACGTCGATGATCGCCGCGCCCTGGCCCACCAGCGCCAGTCCGTGCTCGACGGCACGATCGGTGCTCAGATAGCGCCCGCCGTCGGAGAAGGAGTCGGCGGTGACGTTGACCACCCCGACTACCTGCACGCGTGTCGGGCTCACTTGCGCAGGATGAGTTCCAGGGCCTCGGCGCGCGACGCGCTGTCGGTTTTGAACTGGCCGCGCACCGCCGACGTCGTGGTGACCGCGCCGGGCTTGCGCACTCCCCGCATGGCCATGCACAGATGCTCGGCCTCGACCACCACGATGACCCCGCGCGGGTTGAGTTTGCGCATCAGGGCGTCGGCGACCTGCCCGGTCAACCGCTCCTGCACCTGGGGTCGCTTGGCGTACAGATCGACCACCCGCGCCAGCTTGGACAGGCCGGTGATCCGGCCGTCGTAGCCGGGGATGTAACCGACGTGCGCGACACCGTGGAAGGACACCAGATGGTGCTCGCACGTCGAGTACAGCGGGATCTCCTTGACGATCACCAGCTCTTCGTGTTCCTCGTCGAAGGTGGTCTCCAGCACCGTGTCCGGGTCGGTGTAGAGCCCCGCGAACATCTCCTTGTACGCCCGGGCCACCCGCGCCGGGGTGTCGAGCAGACCCGCCCGGTCCGGATCTTCGCCCACCGCGAACAGCAGTTCGCGCACGGCCGCCTCGGCGCGCGCCTGATCGAAGACTGCCGGCGTCATCACCGACCCCACTTTCTCAGTCACCGGACGGCGGCTCGGATCGGTTGTTCTCGGCTCCGCGGTTCTCCGCTCGGCGGCGGCCTTCGGCCTCACCGGACGGCGCCGGCGGGGGCGGGGGCGGGCTCGCACCGGGGTACGGCTGATACGGGGGGCGGTGCTGGGCAGGCGGATAGCCCTGCTGCTGCCAGTGCTGGGGTGGATACCAGTAGCCGGCCTGCTGCGGCTGCTGTTGCGGATGCTGCGGCGGCCAGCCGGGCGCGTGCCAGCCGGCCGGCGCACCGTAGTCGGGTTGGGTTCCCGGTGCCGCAGCGTCTCCGCCGCCGGGCGCGCCGTTGCTGCCGTTGGGGGTGTGACCGGCCTCGCCCGCCCTGGCCGCCGCCTCCTGGGACGCCTGCGCGATGGCGGCCTTGAACGCCGGCTCCGGCGTCGGCTGCGGCCACGGCTCGCCACGCTCGATGGCCAGCTCGCCGGGCGTCTTGATCGGCGGTTTGTCGGACGGGACCCGACCGCCGAAGTCGTCGAACGTCGTCAACCGGGGCCGCTTGGCCACGTCGCCGAAGATCTTCTCCAGGTCAGCGCGGTGCAGCGTCTCCTTCTCCAGCAGTTCCCCGGCCAGAACGTCCAGGACGTCGCGGTACTCGGTGAGAATCTCCCAGGCCTCGGTGTGCGCGGCCTCGATGAGCTTGCGCACCTCGTCGTCGATGTCGCGGGCCACTTCGTGGGAGTAGTCAGACGCCGTGCCCATGGTGCGGCCCAAGAACGGATCGCCGTGGTCGGTGCCGTAGCGGACCGCGCCGAGCTTGGCGCTCATGCCGTATTCGGTGACCATGGCGCGGGCGACCTTGGTGGCCTTCTCGATGTCGGAGACCGCGCCGGTGGTGGGCTCGCGGAACACCAGTTCCTCGGCAGCCCGCCCACCCATGGCGAAGACCAGCTGGGCGATCATCTCCGAGCGGGTGCGCAATCCCTTGTCCTCCTCGGGCACCGCCACCGCGTGCCCGCCGGTGCGGCCGCGAGCCAGAATCGTCACCTTGTAGACCGGGTCGATGTCGGGCATCGCCCACGCCGCCAGGGTGTGTCCGCCCTCGTGGTAGGCGGTGATCTTCTTCTCGTGCTCGCTGATGATCCGGCTCTTACGGCGCGGACCGCCGATCACCCGGTCCACGGCTTCCTCCAGCGCGGCGCCGGTGATGACGGTGCCGTTCTCACGCGCGGTCAGCAGCGCCGCCTCGTTGATCACGTTGGCCAGGTCGGCGCCGGACATGCCGACGGTGCGCTTGGCCAGCCCGTCGAGATCGGCGTCGGGTGCGATCGGCTTGCCCTTGGAGTGCACCCTCAGCACCGCGCGCCGACCCGCGATGTCGGGGTTGGTGACCGGGATCTGGCGGTCGAACCGGCCGGGCCGCAGCAGGGCCGGGTCGAGGATGTCGGGCCGGTTGGTGGCCGCGATCAGAATGACTCCGGCCCGCTCACCGAACCCGTCCATCTCCACCAGCAACTGGTTGAGGGTCTGCTCACGCTCGTCGTGTCCGCCGCCCATACCGGCGCCGCGCTGCCGGCCGACCGCGTCGATCTCGTCGACGAACACGATGCAGGGGCTGTTCTGTTTGGCCTGCTCGAACAGGTCCCGCACCCGGGAGGCGCCCACCCCGACGAACATCTCCACGAAGTCCGAGCCGGAGATGGTGAAGAAGGGCACGCCCGCCTCACCGGCGACCGCACGCGCCAGCAGGGTCTTGCCGGTACCCGGCGGGCCGTACAGCAGCACGCCTTTGGGGATCTTCGCGCCCAGCGCCTGGTACCTGGCAGGGTTCTGCAGGAAGTCCTTGATCTCGTAGAGCTCCTCGACCGCCTCGTCGACGCCGGCGACGTCGGCGAAGGTGGTCTTGGGCATGTCCTTGCCCAGCTGTTTGGCCCGCGACTTGCCGAACCCGAAGCCCATCCGGGCGCCGCCCTGCATCCGGGAGAACATCACGAACAGCCCGATCAGCAGCAGCATCGGCAGCATGTAGATCAGCAGCGAACCCAGCACGCTGCCCTGGTTGACGACGGTGTTGATCTCGGCTTTCTTAGCCGTCAACGCGGTGTAGAGCGGTACCGCGTACCCGGTCGGGTACTTGGTGATCAGCTTGTCGACCTGCTCGGCCCGGTTGTCGGCCTTGCGTCCGGCCTTGTCGGTGACCTCGACGCTGGTGAGCGGGTTCTTCAGCACCAGCCGCAGCTGTTGCTCACGGTCGTCGAGCTGGGCGCTCTTGACGTTGCCGCTGTGGATCTGGGCCACCGCGACCGAGGTGTCGACGGGTTTGTATCCGCGGGTGTCGTCGCTGAAATAGAAGAACGACCAACCGAGCAACAACACCACCGCGATCGCGGTGACGGTGCGGATCACGTTTTTGCGATTCATCAGACATCGGCCGGGCGCGGCCAAATCCTTCCAGTACATGCAGCTGGGCATGTTCAGGCTACCGCCCTCGCCCGACAGCGCGGGCAATCCCTTCTCCACCGGAGTCCGGTTGTGCTTTGGTGTGACGGTGGCCCCCGCAATCCAACGAGCAACCCAGCGACTGGTCGAAACCAACGGCGTGACCCTGCGGGTCACCGAAGCGGGCGAGCCGGGCGCCCCGGTCGTGTTGCTGGCACACGGCTTCCCGGAGCTGGCCTTCTCCTGGCGACATCAGATACCGGCGCTGGCCGACGCCGGATTCCACGTGCTGGCACCCGATCAGCGCGGCTACGGCGGTTCGTCGCGACCCGATGAGATCGCGGCCTACGACATCGCGGCGCTCACCGGCGACCTGGTCGGTCTGCTCGACGATGTCGGCGCGCAGCGTGCGGTCTGGATCGGCCATGACTGGGGCGCCCCGGTGGCGTGGGGCGCCGCGCAGCTGCACCCCGACCGGGTGGTCGCTGTGGCGGGGCTCAGCGTGCCGCCGGTGCCCCGCCCGCAAGTCCCGCCCACAGCGGCGTTCCGCAATATATTCGGCGAGAACTTTTTCTACATGCTTTATTTCCAGCAACCCGGCGTCGCCGATACGGAACTGAATTCCGACCCGGCCCGCACCATGCGGCGAATGATCGGTGGCCTGCGTCCTCCCGACGCCGAAACGATGGCACGAATGGCCGCCCCCGGCCCGATGGGTTTCATCGAGCGACTACCCGAACCCGCGGCACGTCCGGACTGGATCAGCGCCGACGAACTGGACCACTACATCGCCGAGTTCACCCGCACCGGCTTCACCGGCGGCCTGAACTGGTATCGCAACCTCGACCGCAACTGGGAGATCATGACCAACCCGCCCGCCGCCACCATCGACGTTCCAACACTGTTCATCGCCGGAACCGCCGACCCGGTACTGACGTTCACCCGCCGCGACCGGTCCACCAGACTGGCGACCGGGCCCTACCGCGAGATACTCATCGACGGCGCCGGCCACTGGCTGCAGCAGGAGCGGCCCGACGAGGTCAACGCAGCGCTGCTGGAGTTCCTGGCGGGCCTGCCGGCCGGAGCGGCATCATGACCGGCCGGCCACTGCGCTTCGGGGTGTTCATCACCCCGTTTCACGCGCTGGGTCAATCACCCACGGTCGCCCTGGAATACGACCTGGAGCGGGTGGTCGCTCTGGACCGGCTGGGTTTCGACGAAGCCTGGTTCGGTGAGCATCATTCGGGCGGCTATGAACTGATCGCCTGCCCGGAGGTGTTCATCGCGGCAGCGGCCGAACGCACCAAACACATCCGGCTGGGCACCGGCGTCGTCTCGCTGCCCTACCACCACCCGCTGATGGTGGCCGACCGCTGGGTGCTGCTGGATCACCTGACCCGCGGCCGGGTGATGTTCGGCGCCGGGCCGGGTGCACTGCCCACCGACGCCCACATGATGGGCATCGATCCCGTCGAGCAGCGCCGGATGATGCAGGAGTCGCTGGAGGCGATCCTGGCGTTGTTCCGGGCCGAACCCGGCGAACTGATCACCCGGCATTCGGACTGGTTCACCCTGCGCGACGCGGCGTTGCACATTCGTCCGTACACCTGGCCCTACCCGGAAGTCTCCTCGGCGGCCATGATCTCCCCGTCCGGTCCACGGCTGGCCGGTGCGCTGGGCACCTCGCTGCTGTCGCTGTCCATGTCGGTGCCGGGTGGCTTCGCCGCGCTGGAGAACACCTGGCAGTTGGTCTGCGATCAGGCCGCCAAGGCCGGCCGCGACGAACCGGACCGGGCCGACTGGCGGGTACTGAGCATCATGCACATCGCCGACACCCGCGAGCAGGCGATAGCCGACTGCACCTACGGCCTGCAGGATTTCGCGAACTATTTCGGCGCGGCCGGGTTCGTCCCGCTGGCCAGCGAGGTCGAGGGCTCGCCGCAGACACCGACCGAGTTCGTCGAGGCCTACGCCGCGGCCGGAAGCTGCTGCATCGGCACCCCCGACGACGCGATCGAACACATCACCGGCCTGCTGGAGCGCTCCGGCGGGTTCGGCACCCTGCTGTTCCTGGGACATGACTGGGCCTCCCCCGAAGCCACCTATCACAGCTACGAACTGTTGGCCCGCAAGGTTATTCCGCACTTCAAGGGCCAGCTCGCCGCGCCCAGGGCATCACACGAATGGGCCAGGGGCATGCGCGACACGTTGTTCGGCCGGGTCGGCGAGGCGATCAAGAACGCCGTCGTCGAGCACGTCACCGAGTCGGGTGCCGATCAGGTTGGCGGGCCCCGCTGATGGGGTACCACTGATGCGCGCGGCGGTGCTGCGCGACGGTCGAATGGTCTACCGGGACGATGTGCCGGATCCGACGCCCGGCCCGGGCCAGGTGCTCGTCGAGGTGGCGGCCTGCGGTATCTGCGGATCCGACCTGCACTTCGCCGCGCACGGAGACCAGGTGCTGGCGGCGACGCAGTCCATGTCCGGCAGCCCCTCCTCCCGGACATCCGTCGACCTGGGTGCCGACATCTTCATGGGCCATGAGTTCAGCGCGCGGGTGTTGGAGGCCGGACCCGACACCGACACCTTTCCCTCCGGCACGCCGGTCACGTCGATTCCGGTTCTGTTGGCCGCCAAAGGCATTGAGCCGATCGTCTACTCGAACACCACGGTGGGCGGCTACGCCGAGAAGATGCTGCTGTCGGCTCCGCTGCTGGTTCCCATCCCCAACGGCCTGGACCTGCGCCACGCTGCGCTGACCGAGCCGATGGCGGTGGGACTGCACGCGGTCAACAAATCCGGTGTCTTGCCAGGCGAGACCGCGCTGGTGCTGGGCTGCGGCCCGATCGGGATGGCGATCATCGCGGCACTGCGCACCTCTGGCGTGGAAGACATTGTGGCCGCTGATTATTCACGTGCTCGACGGGATCTTGCGACGTCCATGGGCGCGCATCGCGTACTGGATCCGGCGCAGGGTTCGCCGTTCGACACGGTCAAACCGAAGGTCATCTTCGAGGCGGTCGGCGTGCCGGGCATCATCGACGACGTGCTGCGGCGCGCGCCGGTGGGCAGCCGGCTGGTGGTCGCGGGGGTCTGCATGGAACCCGACACCGTGCATCCGTTCTACGGCATCGCCAAGGAGATCAGCGTGCAGTTCGTCCTGGCCTACGAGCCCGCGGAGTTCACCGCGTCGCTGCAGGCCATCGCCGAGGGGCGGATCGACGTGGCGCCGCTGATCACCGGTGAGGTCGGACTCGACGGCGTGGGTGCGGCTTTCGAGGACCTGGCCGACCCCGACCGGCACTGCAAGATCCTGGTCACGCCGTAGTCAGATGGCCCTAGCCCCTGGGGAAGGCGCCGGCGTCGAGCAGTTGCTTCGACCAGCCGCCCACCAGCTCGACCAACTCGCCCAGGTCATCGCCGAGGTTGGCGACGATCGGGGCGCACGCCGCGTCGGTGGCCGTCTCGACCGCCTCGCGGGCGGCGCGTCCGGCGTCGGTGAGCACGCCGTCGCGAGCCAAACCCCGCTCGGCCAGCCGGGCCTCCCCGGCGGTCAGCTCCTCATCGCTCCAAGCCCTGGTCCGGACGTAAGTGCGCCGCGGAAATCCGCGGTAGAGCTCGGTGATCAGACCGATCTCGACGGCGTCGAATCCGGCTGCGGTCCAAGCGTTCACGTGCGCATCGCCGCGGAACTCACGCAGCTGGTCGGTGAGCTGCCAGGCATCGGTGAGCGGCTTACCGACCAGCCCGTCGGCCACCAGCCCGGCGAAGAGGGGCTTTCCGGCCAACGAGAGCCCGTCGGTGGCGCGGTGCAGCAGCTGCACCGCGCGGTCGAGGCCGTCCGGGGCGGCGCCCAGCACTCGGCGCAGCTGGCCCGCCGCGCCGTCGGTGCGGGCCGCGCGGATGGCCTGCGCGTCGGTCAGCGTCCAGCCGTATCCGACCGCCGGCACCACCACGGCGGGGTTGAACACGGCGAAGGTCGCGGCGATCACCTCCCCGGGCGCCTGCCCCAGCGCCGAGCCACGGCTGCAGAAATAGGCCGGCCCGTCGGGCATCTCGACGCCGTCGGATGTGGCCGGGCTGGCGCCGAAACCGAGTGCCGCGTAGCCACGGTGACACTCCGGGGAGAAGTACACCTGCCCGGAGAACGGCTCGATTGCGCTGGACAATGCTCGCGACGGAGCTGCGGTGGTCTCCGCGGTCATCTCCTCAGTGTGCCGCATCGGCCTTTACCCCGACATGGCGGCTGACTCCGCTAGGGTGCCAAGCATGCCGACACACCGCGCCCGGATGATTCTCCGCTGGTCGATGACGCTGGGGCTGGCCGGCTTGGCCACCACTGCGCTGGCCGGATGCGACGCCGCGCCCGGCGGTGGCGCGGAGATTCCGCGCGAGGTGACGGTGGTGGGCTCCGGTGAGGTCCAGGGTGTTCCGGACACGCTGACCACCGAGGCGGGCATCGAGTTCGTCGCCGGCGATGTCACCAGCGCGATGAACCAGACCAGCGAGCGCCAGCAGGCGGTGATCGACGCACTGGTGGACGCCGGAGTGGACCGCAAGGACATCAGCACCACCCAGGTCAGCCTGCAGCCGCAGTACGGCAATCCCGAACCCGGCGGGTCGGCGAGCATCACCGGCTACCGGGCCGGCAACACGATCCGGGTCAAGGTCGAACGGGATTCCGCCTCGCAGGTGCTGGCGGTGATCGTGCGGGCCGGCGGGGACGCCACCCGGATCAATGGCGTCAGCTACTCCATCGAGGACGATTCGCAGCTGGTGCGCGGCGCCCGCGAGCGAGCCTTCAACGACGCCAAGGACCGCGCCGAGCAGTACGCGCAGCTGTCCGGCCTGCACCTGGGCCGGGTGATCTCGATCTCCGAGGCCGCCGACGCGAGCCCGCCGCCGGTACCGGTGGGAATGCCGATGCCGCGCGCCATGGCCGCCGCACCCCCGGTGGAACCCGGCCAGCAGACCGTGAGCTTCTCGGTGACTGCGGTGTGGGAGCTGAACTAGACCCCCAACCTTCTGATCCGGGTTCCTTGTCGGTGGGCCCACGTAGTATGAACATATGTTCGAACGAGCTTGGTCGCAGACGCCGGAGTCGTCGGTGTTGGTGGACCGGATCTGCGCGGCGAGCCGGGCCCAGAATCAGGCTGCCGGGCAGCGGTTGGCCGCGATCGGTGAGTTGGACGGCCTGCGGGCCCGCGAACACGCCGCCAACGAGCAGTGGGTGACCGACACGTTTGTGGCGGTTGCGGCCGAAGTGGCCGCGGCTTTGAATGTCTCCGAGGCGCTGGCCTCCAGTTTTGTGCGCTATGCCCGGGCGATGCGGGATCGGTTGCCGCAGTGCGGTGCGCTGCTGGTCGCCGGCGATATCGACTACTGGATGTTTCAGGCATTGGTGTTTCGCACCGATCTGATCACCGAACCCGACGTCCTGAGTCGGGTCGACACCGTGCTGGCGGCCAAGGTGTCGCGCTGGTCGTCGCTGACCCAGGGGCGGCTGGCGGGCTATGTCGACAAGATCGTGGCCCGAGCCGACCGCGATGCGGTACGGCAGGTTCGGCGCCGGCAGGCCGGCCGGGAGGTGGTCATCAACGACGCCGGCGACGGGGTCAGCGATCTGTTCGGACGCCTGCTGACTCCCGACGCCCGGGTGCTCGACGCCCGGCTCGACGCGCTGGTCGACACGGTGTGCGACCAGGATCCACGTACCCGCGCTCAGCGCCGTGCCGATGCTCTGGGAGCCCTGGCGGCAGGGGCCGACCGGCTGGATTGTCGTTGCGGCCGGCCGGAGTGCCCCGCCGCCGGCAAACCCGCCCCCAGGCCGGTACTCATCCACGTCATCGCCGAGCAGGCCAGCCTGACCGGCGGCAGCCAGACACCGGGCAGCCTCATCGGTGACGATGCTCTGGTTCCGGCCGAGTTGCTGGCCGAATTGGCCCGCAACGCGCGGCTGCGGCCCCTGGTTCACCCTGCCGACAACCCACCCGAACGGGGCTACGTGCCGTCGCGGGCCCTGGCCGACTTCGTGCGCTGCCGTGACCTGACCTGTCGCTTCCCCGGCTGCGACAAACCGGCGATCGGCTGCGACCTGGACCATACCGTGCCCTACGGCCTGGGTGGTACCACGCACGCCTCCAATCTGAAAGCGCTGTGCCGCCAACATCATTTGGTCAAGACATTCCTGCGCTGGACCGATCAGCAGCTGGCAGACGGCACCGTGATCTGGCGGTCCCCCTCGGGTCAGACCTACGTCACCACGCCGGGCAGCGCATGGCTGTTTCCCCAACTGTGCGTCCCGACAGGCGAAATCAAGCCGGTCGAATCACGTCTCGAACCCGGCGGTGACCGCACCCTGCGGATCCCTCAGCGCCGCCACACCCGCGCGGCCGGCCACGCCCGCTACGTCGCCGCCGAGCGCAGCCAGAACCGCCGCGCCCGCGAAGCCCGACGTGCCGCCCGCCACGCCCGCTGGTCCCCCCAGGTGGCGCCCAACACCGCGGACGAGGACCCGCCGCCCTTCTAGCGGCCCCGGTAACGCCTCATGCCAGACGGGTGATCTCCACCACCACGTCCAAATCCGTTGCCTCGCCACCTATATAGGTGCCTTTCAACGGAGTCACATCCGAATAGTCTCGGCCCAGCCCCACCGACACATGCCGCTCGGTGATCGGCACGTCATTGGTCGGGTCATAGCCCGACCACGCCCCGGTCCACGCTTCGATCCAAGCGTGGCTCTCCCCCACCACGGTTTCCCCGATCTCACCGTCGGCCTTGGGATGCAGATAACCCGACACGTAACGTGACGGGATCCCCACGCTGCGCAACAAGACCAAGGTCAAGTGTGCGTAGTCTTGGCAGACTCCCTTTTTCTCGATCCAGGCGTCGACCGCCGAGGTATGCACCCCGGTGGTGCCGGGCACGTACTGCATTTCCGAATGGACCCAGGAGCACACCGCTTTTACCGCCTCGCACGGCGCCATCCCCTTGGTCAGACGTCGGGCGGTGGCCGCCAATGATCGGTTGCGAGGTACATATGCTGTGTAGGTGAGCAATTCGTTGAATCTGTCCACGACGTACTCACTGGTCAGATCATCCCAGTCCACCGGCTCGGCGTCGTCGGGATAGACGTCGGGCTCGGTCTCCACCACCGACGAGCCGGATACCTCCAGTTCTTCATGTGGCGCATGCAGATCGAACGCCGTCACTGCGGTTCCCCAGTAGTCGATATACCGGTACGTCCGGGTCGCGGGCACGGTTTCTACCCGATTGACAATCACATTCTGCCGACTGTCGCTGTGCGGCGTGAGACGCGCCTCGTTGTACGAGGAGGTGACCGGCGCGTTATAGGCGAACCCGGTCGAGTGCACCACGCGCATCCGCCAGCTCACAGTTCACCCTCCCCGACCAATTGACCGTCGTAGTTGCGGCCTCCGCTCGATCGAGCCCCGGTCCATGAAAGATACGATGCCACATGGAAATACTGCTGAGTCACCGCCTCGGTGACGTCCTTGCACGTCTCTCGCAAACCGATCAGACGATGTTGCAGGTCTTCCAGCAGCAAGCCCGGTGGCATGAACTCCAGACTGCTGCGCGCCCGGCCGAGCAGGCGCTGCGCTTCGGCCCGGGCCCCGACCCGACTGTCGTTACGACTGTCGAGTGCCATCAGGCACTGCTCGGCCAGCGTGATGGCATGGAAGACCGAACGTGGAAACAGCCGGTCCAACAACATGAACTCCACCACCCGATTCGCATCGAGGGCGCCACGATAGGTGCGCAGATAGGTGTCGTGGGCACCGGCAGAACGCAACACCGTCACCCAGGCCGGCGACCCGGACCGGTCGCCGGCACGGGAGAGCAACATCCGCACGGTCATGTCGACCCGCTCGACCGAACGTCCAAGCAACAGAAAACGGTATCCATCGTCGCGACTCATGGTGGCGTCGGCCAGGCCGGCGAACATCGCTGACCGGTTCTTCACATAGGACAGGTACTCGTGCGGCCCCAACCGCCTGGCGGCGCGTTCGGCGTCGGTCAGGCCGTTGAACGTGGTGTTCAGACATTCCCACATCTCACTTGACGTGACTTCCCTGGCGCCGCGGGCATTTTCACGCGCCCTGGCAATACTGTCGGCGATCGATCCCGAGCCCGCGCCCGCGTACGCCACCCGCTCGGTCAACGTCCACAAGTCCTGAGCTTGGTCATCGTCCAGCGGGTCCAGTCCCAGCACCTGCATCACCAGGCGGCAAGTGCGGTCGGGGTCGACGGTGGCGTCTTCGAGCAGCTGGTGCACTGCCACATCGAGGATGCGCGCGGTGTCATCGGCCCGCTCTACGTAACGGCCGATCCAGAACAGCGATTCGGCGTTGCGAGCCAGCATCATCGGCGATCACCACGATCGAATATCTGCTGCTGCTGTTGCTGTTGCTGCTGCAGCAGATCGGTGGCCAACATCTGCGGCCCTTGATCGGCGACGTTGTCGGTCGGTAGATCCCGGCCGCGTACCAGCTGGTCGCCGGACAGCTCATGCTGCTTGTCCGTCCGGCGCGGCGCCAGCACCCAGGTGTCTTTCGACCCGCCGCCCTGGCTCGAGTTCACCACCATCGAACCCTCCTCCAACGCCACGCGGGTGAGACCGCCGGGCAACACCCACACGTCGTCACCATCGTTGACCGCGAACGGTCTCAGATCAACATGCCTGGGCGCCAAGCGATCTCCGACCTTGGTGGGTATGGTGGACAGCTGGACCACCGGCTGCGCGATCCAGTCACGCGGATTTGCCCTGATCTTCTTGGCCAGAATATTGAGTTCCCGGCGAGATGCCTGCGGTCCGAACACGATGCCGTAGCCACCCGATCCCTCAACGGGTTTGATCACCAGCTCGTGGATACGGTCAAGAACTTCATCACATTCGTCTTCCAGCCAGCAGCGCAACGTGTCCACGTTGGCAAGGATCGGTTTCTCACCCAGGTAGTACTTGATGATTTGAGGCACATAGGTGTAGATGAGCTTGTCGTCGCCCACCCCGTTACCCACCGCACTACTGATCACGACATTCCCGGCACGGGCAGCGTTGACCAGCCCCGGTACACCGAGCACCGAACCGGCCCGGAACTGGAGCGGGTCGAGATACTCGTCGTCGATACGGCGATAGATGACGTCGACGCGCTGCTCGCGCTCGGTGGTGCTCATGTACACGATGTTGTCGCGACAGAACAGATCCCGCCCCTCGACCAGTTCCACGCCCATCTGCCGGGCCAGCAGCGAATGTTCGAAATAAGCCGAGTTCGCCGCCCCGGGCGTCATCACCACCACGGTCGGGTCGGCCTCGTTGGACGCCGCAGCCGCCCGCAGCGCCCGCAACAGATGGGTGGCATAGTCACCCACCTGCCGCACCCGGTGGGTGGCGAACAGGTCTGGAAACACCCGGGCCATGGTGCGACGATTCTCCATCACGTACGACACCCCCGAGGGGGACCGCAGATTGTCTTCGAGCACGCGGAACTCGCCCAGCTCGTCCCGCACCAGGTCGATCCCCGCAACGTGGATGCGCACCCCGTTAGGCGGCTTGATGCCGGCAGCCTGCCGATGGAAATGCGCGCACGAGGTCACCAACCGCTTGGGGACCACCCCATCGCGCAGGATCTCCTGATCGTCATAGATGTCGGCCAGGAACCGCTCCAGCGCCCGCACCCGCTGCGCGATCCCGCGTTCCAGTTTGCTCCACTCGCTGGCCGAAATCACCCGTGGCACAACATCAAGAGGAAACGGTCGTTCCTGCCCGGACAGCGAGAAGGTGACACCCTGTTCGATGAATGCCCGGCCCAGCGCATCGACTCTGGCCTGCAGTTGCTCGTCGTCGGCGGGCGCCAGCGCGCTGTGGATACCCCGATACGCGGCCCTGGCGTTGCCCTTGGGGTCGAACATCTCATCAAAGCTGTTGCGATAGCTGCCGCCCGCCTGATAGCCCGCAAAGATCGACTTACCGGCGCGGGCCCGACCATTTCGCGTTGATGCTGACACGGCGTTCACACCTACCGATCGTGCTACAGATCCGCAGCCGGGGTAGCCCGGCGCGCTGGCCCGCAGCATCGTTGACGCGTTGGCCGACGGTAACAGAATGGTTCGCTGCGGGCGCAACCACAGCCTGTGTTTGCCGCCTAGTGCTTGATCAGCCGGACCGGGGCGTGGAAAGTCACGAGCTCGGGCCCCTCGCCGCAGTCGATGGTGCCGGTACTGGTGTAGGTGCCGGTCAGTGTGACTGCGTCAAACGATTGCACCCACGTTGAGGGGAATCTTGGGCCATCGTGCGCCCCCTCGGCGCAGTGCAGGGTGTACGCCAGGTCGCCGGTCGTTTCCCAGCGGCCGTTGGTAAGACGGTACTCGAACGTCTTTCCCGAACTCGAGTCCACGTGGGCGCAACCCGGCCCGCACGGGCTGATCGTCCACTCGGCAACCTCGGGATCGACAAGACTCGGATGCGTCCCCGATTTGTCGGTGACCGTCCCATGATCCCCGTCGGCGTAAAACATGTAGTGGCCGTCCAGCACGGGTTCGGCCGAGGCGACCCCCGCGGCCACGGCAACAGCGCCCGCAACGCCGACGATCACGGCGGCTACATAACTGGAGAGAATGGGAGCCTTCTTCAGGTGTCCTCCAAGTCAGGCGCAGCAAATCCAGAAAATCAGAACGCTCAGCTCTCGTAGATCCGCGGATCCAGGGTCCCGATGTAGGGCAGGTCGCGGTAGCGCTCGATGTAGTCCAGGCCATAGCCGACCACGAAGTCATTCGGGATGTCGAAGCCAACGTAGGCGATGTCGACGCCGGCGCCCAGCGCGTCGGGTTTGCGCAGCAGAGTGCACACCCGCAGGGACCGGGGCCGCCGGGTCGCCAGGTTGCGCAGCAGCCACGACAGGGTCAGGCCGGAGTCGACGACATCCTCGACGATCAGCACGTCGCGGTCGCTGATGTCACGGTCGAGGTCCTTGAGGATGCGCACCACCCCCGACGACGAGGTGGACGAGCCATAGGAGCTGACCGCCATGAACTCGAACTGGGTGGGCAGCGGGATCGCCCGGGCCAGATCGGTGACGAACAGCACCGCGCCCTTGAGCACGGTGATCAGCAGCAGGTCTTCGCTCTCGCCACCGTTGTAGTCGGCGGCGATCTGCGCACCGAGTTCGGCGGTGCGGGTCCGGATCTGCTGCTCGGTCAGCAGTACCGATTTGATGTCACCGGCGTACAGCTCGGGTGTCTCCCCCGGCGAGATCGCAGCCACCAGAACAGCGTGCCATGCGCGATGTTCGACAACCAACCCAGCGGACAAATTCACGTCCGACGCTCAGATCGGCTCCCGGCGCAGCCGCAACTGCCCGTCGCGGCGGATCGCGAACAGCCGCTCGCCGCGCAGGTCCGACCCGACGGCCACCCCGCCCTGCCCCCGCCAATCGGTGACCAGCCGGTCCACCGCGCGGATCTGCAGGTCGGTCAGGCCGCGACCGCCACCGGCGAGCAGCCAGACCCGGATCACCTCCCGTCGCACCGGGCCCGACAGCTCCGCGAGGGCCGCGACGTCCAAGCCGACACCGGCGGTGGCTCCGGGTAGTGCCTGCTGGGCCAGCGCGTCGATCAGTTCGGTGTTCTCCCGCAGCGCGGTCGCGGTGCGGGCCAGCGCCTCGGCCACCCCGCCGCCCAGCACGTCCTCCAGCAGCGGCAGCACCTCCGAGCGCAGTCGTGCCCGGGTGAAGCGAACATCGCTGTTGTGCGGGTCGAGCCACGGCGTCAGACCCAGCTCCGCGCAGGCGTCTCGGGTCAGCGCGCGCCGCACCCCCAGCAGCGGCCGGCACCACGGCGGGTCGTGCGGTCGCATCCCGGCCATCGAACGGGCACCCGAGCCGCGGGCCAGCCCAAGCAGCACCGTCTCGGCCTGGTCGTCCAGCGTGTGACCCAGCAGCACGGGGTCCGCACCGCGGGCGTCGGCCAGCGCGGCGTAGCGGGCCGTGCGCGCCGCCGCCTCCGGACCACCCGCCACTCCGACGACCACCGGGATCACTTGCGCATCAACGCATCCCAGTTCGAGGGCCTGGCCGTGCGCGGCCTGAGCCACCTGCGCCGAGCCCGCTTGCAGGCCGTGGTCGACGATCAGCGCCCTGGTGGGCCGCAGCCGGGCGGCGACGGCGGTCAGCGCCAGCGAGTCCGGCCCGCCCGACAACGCCACCGCCCAGTGCTCCTGCTGCGGCAGATACTTCTCGGCGAAAGCCCCGAGCGCGGCGCGCAGCCGGGCTACAGCACCCGGTCGATCCACCGCTGGGGCTCTTCGATCTCGACGGGCAGCGGCAGGGTGTCCGGTCCCGACCACACCGCGTTGAACCGGTCCATGCCGACCCGGCCGACCACGGCGTCGACGAAAGCCTTGCCGCGGGTGTACTGGCTGAGCTTGGCATCGAGGCCCAACAGCGCCCGCAGCAGCCGCTGCAGCGGCGGCTGGCTGCGCTGACGACGTGCCTCGAAGCGGCTCCGGATGGTCGCCACAGTCGGGACGGCCACCGGCCCGACCGCGTCCATCACGTGATCGGCGTGGCCCTCGAGCAGGGTGCCCAGCGTCATCAGCTGATCCAATGCGGTTTGCTGGGCCTCGGACTGCACCGCCCGAACCAGGCCCAGGATCCCCGATGGGCCCCCGGCGGTGTTGCGTCCCCGTAGATGGTCGGCCAGCCGGCCCACCACCTGGGTGAGATCCGGGCTGCTCTCGCCGGTCAGCACCGCCAACGCCTCCGACATGTAGCCGGCCAGCCACGGGTTGACGCTGAACTGGACCCGGTGGGTCACCTCGTGCAGGCACACCCACAACCGGAAGTCCGCCGGCGTCACCTGCAGCTGACGCTCGACGGCGACGACGTTGGGGTAGACCAGCAGCAGCTGCCCCGCACCATCGGCGCTCTCGACACAGAACGGGTCGTACTGGCCGAGGATGCCCGACGAGACGAACGCCAGCACCGCACCGGTCTGCGCCCCGGTGAGCCGGCCGCTGAGGAAACCGGCGGGCTGGTCGGTGCCGCCCATCATCACCCGCATCGACTGGGCGGCGGCGGTGATCCACTCCCGGCGGTCGATGACCCGGGCTTCCGGAATCGCGCCGGCCGAGCCTTCAAGACCCAGGCCGGTCACCTCCCGCACCAGGGGTTCGGCGGCCCGTGCGCTGCCATGCAGTTGTTCGACCACCTGGCGGCGGGTGTAGTCGGTCATGGGTGGAGCCGGGCGGGCCAGCCAGCCACCGACCGTCGCGGCGAACCCCCAGTCCACCGCACTCCCGACGTCGAATTCGCTCATCCGCATCCGCAGGTCCGCAGGACCGCGGCCAGTGCGTCGATGGCGGTCCGCCCGGTGGGCCCGGCGTCGTTGGAGATGAAGGCGAAGGTCAGCACCCGCCGGTCCCGGTCGGTGACGATGCCGGCCAGCGCGTTGGTGCGGGTCAGCGAACCGGTTTTGGCGCGCAGCCAGCCGGCCGCTCCGCGTCCGGTCTTGGGGTTGAGGAACCGCTCCGAAAGCGTGCCGCTGCCGCCGGCGACCGGCAGCATGTCCAGCAGCGGCCGCAGCTCCGGTTGGTCCGGTCCGGCCGCCGCCTGCACCACCGCGTCCAGGGTCCGGGCCGACAGCCGGTCATCGACGGACAGTCCGCTGGAGTCCTGCAGGTTGGCTCCGCTGACCGCGATGTGGGCGGTGGCCAGCCGGTTGATCACCGCGTCGACCGCGCCGGCGAAGGACCGGGGCCGGCCCATCGCCGCGGCCACCTCCCGGGCGATGCATTCGGCCATCACGTTGTCGGAGGCGTTCATCATCTCGCCGAGCCGGACCACCAGCGGCGCCGAGCGAACCGCGCCCAGTTCGCGTCCGGTCACCGATGAGCTCGTGATGCTCACCCTGTCGGGGTCGACGCCCAGGGCCGCGGCCAGCGCCTGCCCGGCGTCCAGCGCGGGAGTCGTCGACCGCCGGGACTCGACCGTGGTCGGCTGGATTCGGCCGCCGTCGACCATCACCGACTCGATCGGGGCGATGTCCCCGCCTTCGATGTCTTCGGGATCCCAGCCCGTCGCCATGGTCGGACCGGTGAAAGCCGACACGTCGACCTGGACCTCGGTGGCCGTGAACCCGCTGCGGCGGACCTGATCGGCCAGATCACCGATGCGCGCCGCCTCGCGATACCAGGTGTCCTGGTCGACCTCGGCCGTCGACAGTGTCGGGTCGCCGCCGCCGACCAGCACCACCACCCCGGGCTGATCCCCGGCCGTCACCCTGGTGGTGACGCGGGTGCTCGGATCCAGCGCCAGCAGGGCGGCGGCGGCGGTGAGCACCTTGTTGGTCGACGCCGGCTGCATCGGCAGGTCTTCCTGCTGCGTCCACAGGGCCTTACCGGTCTGCGCATCGGTGATCCGGCCGGTCAGATGGCCCAGATTCGGGTCGGCCAGCGCGGTGGCCATGGCCGCCGCCAGGGCGGTTCCCGTCGGCACCGGAGCGTCGTCGGGGACCGGCACCACCCCGGGATCGGCGGTCGCCACCGGCGCCGGCGGCACGGCGCGCGCACCCGCCCCGGATTCGTCCGGGAGCACAACCGCTGCCACCACCACCGCGGCGGCGGCCAGTGCCAGTACCGCGGCCGCGATGCCCAAATGGGTGCTGCTGTGTCGCCACCGAGTGGACTGCATGTCTCTCCTGCCTGTCAGGCGCAATTCTGCCCGACGGGCGGAGTCCCGGCGTCAATCCGGCCCGCTCTAGACTGTCCCGGTGCAATTCGACGTGACCATCGAAATCCCCAAGGGCCAGCGCAACAAGTACGAGGTCGACCACGCCACCGGGCGGGTCAAGCTCGACCGCTACCTGTACACGCCGATGGGCTACCCGGCCGACTACGGCTTCATCGAGGACACCCTCGGCGAGGACGGCGACCCGCTGGACGCGATGGTGCTGCTGCCGCAGTCGGTGTTTCCCGGTGTGCTGGTCGAGGCGCGTCCGGTCGGGATGTTCCGGATGACCGACGAAGCCGGCGGCGACGACAAGGTGCTGTGCGTGCCCGCCGGCGACCACCGCTGGGACCACATCGCCGACATCGGCGACGTCCCGTCCTACGAGCTGGACGCGATCAAGCACTTCTTCGTGCACTACAAGGACCTGGAGCCGGGCAAGTACGTCAAGGCCGCCGACTGGGTGGGTCGCGCCGAGGCCGAGGCCGAGATCGCCCGGTCGATCGAGCGGTTCAAGACCTCCGGTCACTGATTCGCCGGTTTAGCCGCGTTAATCAGCGGCCGCCACGCTGCGGGTCTTGTACAGACTGGCCACCGTCGTCAGCACCAGCACTCCCACCACGACGGCCAGGCTCACCGGCGTGGGGATCTCCCGGACGTTGAAATTGCGGCCGGAATTGATGAACCACACCTCATTGGTGCGCAGCGCGTGCAACACCATCCGCACCCCGATGAATCCCAGGATCACGGCCAGCCCCTGGGACAGATACACCAGCCGGTTCAGCATCCTGCCGAGGATGAAGAACAGCTGCCGCAGTCCCATCAGGGCGAACACGTTGGCGGTGAACACCAGGTAGGGCTGGCTGGTCAGCCCGTAGATGGCCGGAATGGAGTCCATCGCGAACACCAGGTCGGTGGTGCCCAGCGCCAGCGCCACCAGGAACATCGGGGTGACGGCCCAGGACCCGGTGGAGTCGCGGACGAAGAACCGCACGCCCGCCCAGCGGTCGGTGGCATTGAAGTGGGTGCGGGCGAAGCGCACCACGAAGTTGTTGCCGCCCTCGCCCTCGTCGCCCCCCTCGCCGGTGTGGTCGCTGTGGCGGAGCAGTCGGACCGCGGTGTAGGCCATGAACGCGCCGAACACGTAGAACGTCCACGACAGCCGTTGCACGGCGACCCCGCCCAGCGCGATGAACACCGAGCGGAACGACAGCGCCAGGACGATGCCGACGAACAGCGCCTCCTGCCGATACTTCTTGGGCACGTTGAAGCTGTTCATGATGATCACGAACACGAACAGGTTGTCCACCGACAGGCTGTACTCGGTCAGCCAGCCGGCGTAGAACTGCATGCCGTACTTCGCTCCGTAATGCAGCCAGATCCAGACGCCGAATCCCAACGCGCACGCGATGTAGAAGGACAGCCGGGTCGCGACCTCGCGCATCGACGGCTCATGCACCCGGCGGGCGACCAGAAACAGGTCGAATCCGAGCACCGCGCCCAGGACTGCGAACGTCACCAGCCATTCCAACAGCGACGGGTCCAACGGTGGGCCTCCGGTCGTCGAGGTGGCGCTGGTGCCAGATTCTTTAACGGGCGGACCGACCGTACCCCGCGGCCCGCCTAGTATTTTCGCCGTGGTGACCGATATCGGTGGTACCGGATCCCCCCGGTTCCCCGGTGGGCTCCCCACCGGCCCCGTCGCCCGGGCCAGTATGGCCCGGGTCGGCACCGCGACCCTGCTCAGCGCGCTCTGCGGGTATGCGGTGCTGTACCTGGCGGCGCGCGACCTGGATCCGGCCGGCTTCTCGGTTTTCGGTGTGTTCTGGGGTGCGTTCGGCTTGGTCAACGGCGCCGCGAACGGTCTGCTGCAGGAAACCACCCGGGAGGTCCGGTTCGGCCTCGCAGCCCTGGAGGCCTCGCCGGGCACCTCGGGCGGGGCGCACACCCGGCCACTGCGGGTGGCCGGGCTTGCCGGTCTGGTGGCAGCAGGGGTGGTGGCCGCCAGCTCGCCGCTGTGGAGCGGCCACGTGTTCGTCGAGGCACGCTGGCTGTCGGTCGGCCTGCTCAGCTTCGGACTGGCCAACTTCGCGGTGCACGCCACCCTGCTGGGCATGCTGGCCGGCGCCAACCGGTGGACCCAGTACGGGGCGCTGATGGTGACCGATGCGGGCATCCGGGTGGCAGTGGCCACCGCGACGTTCTTCATCGGCTGGGGTCTGGTCGGGTTCCTGTGGGCCACCGTCACCGGCGCGGTGGCCTGGCTGCTGCTGCTGGCCGCCTCCCCCGCGGCCCGATCGGCGGCACGACTGCTGACCCCGGTGAGCACGAGGGAGTTCCTGCGCGGCGCGGCACATTCGATCACCGCCGCGGGGGCCAGCGCGATCCTGGTGATGGGATTTCCGGTGCTGTTGCAGGCCACCTACGGCGAACTGGGGGCCGCGGGCGGCGTGGTGATCCTGGCGGTCACCGTGACCCGGGCGCCGTTGCTGGTGCCGCTGACCGCTATGCAGGGCAACCTGATCGCGCACTTCGTCGACCAGAGCGGGCGGCGGTTGCGGGCGCTGAGCACACCGGCGGCGGCCGTCGCCGCGCTGGGCGCGGTGGGCGCGGTGGCGGCGGGACTGCTCGGACCGTGGCTGCTGCGCACGGTGTTCGGTTCGGATTACCGCGCCAGCGGGCTGCTGCTGGCGGGACTGACCATGGCGGCGACGGCGATCGCGCTGCTGACGCTGACCGGCGTGGCGACGGTGGCCGCGGCGCTGCATCGCGCCTACGCGCTCGGCTGGGTGGGTGCCACGGTGGCGTCGACGCTGCTTCTGCTGCTCCCGCTGGACCTGCCGACCAGGACGGTGGTGGCACTGCTGTGCGGGCCGCTGGTGGGAATCGGGGTGCATCTGGTGGCGTTGCGCAGCGATTCCTGAACCCGCAGGGCGTGTAGTTTTTAGCTATCGACACCCGCTACCCCGATATCTGGATCATCGTCCCGGCGTTCAACGAGGCGACCGTCATCGGTGATGTGATCGCCGGGCTGCGGTCGGTTTTCGACTTCGTGGTCTGCGTCGACGACGGAAGCGCCGACGACACCTCGGTCAAGGCCCGGCACGCCGGTGCCTACGTGGTGCGCCATCCGGTCAACCTCGGTCAGGGTGCGGCCATCCAGACCGGGGTCGAGTTCGCCCGCAGCCAGCCGGGCGCCCGGCTGTTCGCCACCTTCGACGCCGACGGGCAGCACCGGGTGGCCGATGTGGTGCGCATGATCGAACGCCTCGACGCCGCCGACCTCGACATCGTCATCGGCACCCGGTTCGCCGCGCCCGCGGCGACCGCGGCGGTACCCCCGCTCAAACGTCTGGTGTTGCGGGCCGCGGTGTGGCTGAGTCCGCGGAGCCGCCGGCTGGGGCTCTCCGACGCCCACAACGGCCTGCGGGTGTTCAACCGGCGGGTGGCCGACCGCCTCGACATCACCATGAACGGCATGAGCCATGCCGGGGAGTTCATCGCTCTGATCGCCGAAAACGACTGGCGGGTGGGCGAAGAACCGGTCGAGGTGCTCTACACCGACTACTCCAAGTCGAAGGGGCAGCCGCTGCTCAACGGCGTCAACATCATGTTCGACGGATTGCTGCGCAAGAGGATGTCGCGATGAACTGGATCAAGGTGTTGCTGATCGCGGCGGTGCTGGCACTGTTGATCTACCTGCTGCTGTCTCGGGGGTCCGCCCAGTCCCGGGCCTGGGTGAAGGTCGGCTACCTGGGGTTCGTGGTGGCCGGCATCTATGCGGTGCTGCGGCCGGACGACACCACGGTGGTGGCCAACTGGCTCGGGGTGCGGCGCGGCACCGACCTGATGCTGTACGTCCTGGTCATCGTGTTCGCCTTCACCACCCTGAGCACCTACATGCGCTTTCGCGACCTGGAGCTGCGCTATGCCCGGCTGGCGAGAGTAGTCGCGCTCGCACAGGCCCAACCGCCGCATAAGCCCCAGTAATTCGGCGACAGTTGGCCTGGTGGTAACAACAGGTTTCCCACCCGTCCCGCTGTGACAGTCACGCTGGGACACATGAAGGCGACCGAGATCCTGGCCGATCCACTGGTCGAAGCCACCGCAATGCTCCTGACGGTGCCCGCACAAGAGCTGTACGCGCTGCTCTGGCGTGCCGGGCTGCTGGAGGTTCAGCATCGGGCAGCGAAGCGTCCGGCAGCCGAGATATCTGAAATACAGGAGCTTCGGCCGGCCGGATGAAGCAACTACAGCGGCACCTCAGCGCACCAGTTCCAGTTTCGCGGACCCTTTCTTCGCGGTCTTCTTGGCCGGGGTCCTCTTGGCAGCCGGGGCGTTCTTGGCCGCCGGTGTCTTCTTGGCCGCCGGCGCTTTCTTCGCCGGGGTCTTCTTGGCCGCCACGGCTTTCTGCACCGGGGCCTTCCTGGCCACCGGAGCTTCGGTCACCGGCGCCGCTGTCGCCGTAGGGGCGGAGATCTCCTGGGCGGGGGCCGAGAACCGGCTCGCCACGGCCACCGCAGCCGTGGCCGCCGCGGCCGTGCCGACCCCCTGCGCCCAGCCGATCGGGCCGACCGGCGTGCAACCCAGCAACTGGCTGATGCCCGGCGTGGAGACCATCGCGGCGAACAACACGAAGGATCCGGCCGCGGTCGCCAGCACCAGCGGCGCCCGCGAGTCCACCACGGTCTGACCGAGTTCGGCGGTCACCAGCGAGATCAGCCCCACCGTCGACGCTCGCTGCGGGGTGCCGGTGACGCTGGCCATGGCCCAGGCGGCGGTGCCCGCCGCGCCGGTGACGCCGCCCCGGAACGCCACCGCACGCCATAGTTTCTTCTCATCGAGCCCGGGCACCGCGCCGCCGATCGGGCCGGCCGGTGTGCTCACCGCCACCGCGGTGGCCGGCAGCGCGTCGGTCAGGGTGTTCATCAGCAGCAGCTGCCGGGTGTTCAGTGGGGAGTTGCCGGTGATCGCGGTGCCGATAACGGAGAACATCACCTCACCGGCGTTGCCGCCCAGCAGCCCGGAGATGGCGAGTTGCACGCCCCGCCACAGCCGCCGGCCCTCGTCGATCGCGTCGACCAGCGCCCCGATCTTCCCGTCGGTCAGCACCACGTCGGCGGTGGCGTGCGCCGAGTCGCTGCCGTGCGCCACCACACCGAGCCCCACCGTGGCGGCCCGGATCGCGGCGGCGTCGTTGGCGCCGTCACCCACCATCGCCGAGACCCGGCCGGCGCGCTCCAGGGTCTGGACGATCTGCACCTTGTTCTCCGGCGACATCCGGGCGAAGATCACCCGTTCGCAGACCACCCGTTCTTGTTCCTTGCGGTTCAACGCGTTCCACTCCGAGCCGGTGATGACCTCCTCGGGGGAGACGGTCACACCCATCTCGGCGGCGATCGCGGTGGCCGTGATCGGATGGTCGCCGGTGATCATCCGAATGTCGACGCCGCGGGCGGCCAGATCGGCCAGCAACTGCGGGGCGTCGGCCCGGGGTGTGTCGGCCAGACCGAGGAACCCGATCAGCGTCAGCCCGGAGGCACTCACCTCCACGAGCCGGTCGGAATCGTCGCTCACGGCCCGTACCTGAGCGGCGGTCAGCTTGCCGTGGGCCACCGCGATCACCCGCAGCCCCTGGGCCGCCATCTCGGCCACCTGCTGCTCCACCCGGGGGGTGGCGTTCTTGCACGCTCCCAGCACCACTTCCGGTGCGCCCTTGACCAACAGCTCCGAGCCCAACACCGAGGCCGAGAAGGCCCGCCCGGAACGGAACGGCAGGTGGGCGTCCGGTTCGATCCACGCCCGGGCGCCGGGCGCGGCCGCCGCCCCCTCGACGATGGCCTGGTCGGTGGCGTGCGCATGCGCCGCACCTTCGGGAGCCGGTGCCGCCTGCGCCGCGGTACCGAGCACGTCGTCGTCGGTGTATCCGGCTAGCGGGCGCACCGTGGTGACCCGCAGCCGGTTCTCGCTGAGTGTTCCGGTCTTGTCGAAGCAGACCACGTCGACCCGGCCGAGTGCCTCCACGGATCGCGGGATCCGCACCAGTGCACCGGATTTGGTCAACCGCTGAGAAGACGCGTGCTGGGCCAGGGTCGCCATCAACGGCATGCCCTCCGGGACGGCGGCGATAGCGACCGCGATCGCGTTGCCGAGTGCCACCCGCAGCCCGCCCTGGCGCAGCAGGCCGAGCGCGCCGACGGCCACACCGCCGGCGGCACTGTAGGGGAAAGTCCGGTACATGAGCTGGGACAAGTGGTGTTGCAGGCCGACCTCGGACAGCTCCCCGGAGGCCAGTTCCGAGGCGCGGCGGGCCTGGGTGTCGGCGCCCACGGCGGTCACCATCGCCAGCGCCTTGCCGGCGATCACCGTGGTGCCCGCGTAGAGCATGGAGCTGCGCTCGGCCAGTTCGGCGCCGGGAGTCGGATCCAGCTGCTTGCCGACCGACAGCGATTCGCCGGTCAGCGACGACTCGTCGACCTCGACGTCGGACACCTCGATGACGCGGGCGTCCGCGGGCACCACCTCGTTGCTGCGCACCTCGATCAGGTCACCGGGCAGCAGTTGTTCGGCGACGATCTCGTGATAGGTCGCAGTCCCGTCGGGCCCCATCATCACCACCCGCGCCGGCGGGGCCTGCTGCGCCAGTAGGGCGTTCAGCCGGCTCTCGGCCCGCAACCGCTGGTAGGCGGCCAGCATGGCATTGCCGGTGAGCACCGTGCCCACCATCACGGCGTCGATCGGCGAACCCAGCATGGCGGTGGCCGCCGAGCACAGCGCCAGGATCGGCGTCATCGGGTCGGACAGTTCCTCACGCACGGCGTGGAAGTACGGCCAGAACATGCCCTGCGACTCCGCGTCGACCGGCGCACGTTCGGCGAGCGGGGTCACCGCGTCCGGGGCCAGCAGCTCGCGCGCCTGCTCGACCGTCATGGCATGCCACTCGTAGGCCGGTGCCGGCTTCGGCGCGTGGGCCCGCAGCACCCGGCGGGCGAGCAGATACCCCGACAGCATTCCGGCGCCCGCACCGACCGTCACCGGCCCCGGTCCGCGGCTCGGTCCCGCCCCGAGACCGGGGATGGTCGCCCGGACCCCGCGGACCAGCAGCAGCCCGGCGATGGACGACGCCCCGATCGAGATCGCGACCCCGCGCTCGGTGGCCGCCCGGGCGGCCGGCAGCGCGCGCAGCACCTGCCATGCTCCGGCCAGGTCGGCCAGCAGCAGGTCGGCATAGAAAGGAGGAGGCAGGGAGTCGTCCTCCGGCATGACGCCCAGCGCCACGTCCGCGGCCGACAGTGCCTGCGCCGCGGAAGTCGACAGCACCGCGACGGTGTGCCCGGCCTGCTGCAGGTCGGTCACGGCCGCGGCCAGTGCGGCGTCCATCTCGTCCATATCGTCTCCGCCGACAACGGGGCGGATGTCGTCGAAACCGGGGCGCAGCTCACCGAGGATGTCGGTGTCCACCGTGACCAGCTCCGCGCCGCAGGCACGCCCCTCGAGCACCACCGCCGAGGCCAGCGCGTGGTGCGCGGGCAGGATCAGCGCGTCCACCGGCTCCTTGCGGGTCGCCCCGCGGGTCGTCATACGGGGAACCCGGTGCCAGCCCGGCCGCAGACCCGGCTTGTCCAGCAGACGCTGCGCGTTGTTCCACGCCTGCGGCAGCTCATGCTCGTTGGCGCCGCGGATCTGCACCACCCGGTGCTTCTCGCCGGTCAGCACCCGAGGATCGATGACCACGGTGTCGATCTTGTCGAGGCGGCGCAGGCTGTCCGGCCGCAGCGGCAGCACCTCGTGCGCCTCCGCCAGCCCGCGCCCCAGCGTCGCCGCGAAGGACTCGCGACTGGTGCGCACCGCTTTCGGCGAAGCCGCCAGGATCGCGTTCGAAGTCATGTCCAGGTTGCGGGTCAGCGCGCCCACCACCCCGGCGCCGAGCACCTGCGCGAGCGCCGTCCGTTTCAGGTGGCGTTCGGCCGGGCCCTCCGGCATCGGGACGGGACGCTGCGCCCGGTGCCCGTCCGGGTGATCGGCATACCGCGCCAGCTCCGGCTCATAGCGGTTCCAGGCCAGCGCTCCGGCACGGGTCTCGGCGGCTTTGAGGCCCTCCACCATCAGGTCCACCGCCAGGATCACCGGGGACATGGTGATGACGTGTGAGCCGAGCGAGGCCAGCGAGAGCACCATGTCGGTGTTTGCCGGGCCGATCCGGCTTTCCAGCATGTTCCGTACCAGCGGCTGGTATCGGGCCACCGACGCCGCGGCGTCGAAGATCTTGGGGGCGGCGGGCCAGCGCAGCACGCTGCCCGCGGTTGCGATCGCCAGCCCTACCGCGTTGGCGCCCACCAAAGCACCCTTGGCGGCCAGCAACAGGCCGTCGCCCGGCAGCGCCGCGGTCTGCGGCGCGGTCAGTTCGAGCCCCTTTTCGGCCGCCTCCACTATGGTGCACAGCTCGGCCAGCGAGGTCTCGTCGTCGATCTCGACGATCACCCGGGACAACGGGCGGTTCAGCCGCACCGAGGTCACACCCGGCTGGGCCCGCAGGGCTTCCAGGACCTCGGCAGCTACGTCGTCGCTGTCCTGGTCGTCCAGCCCGCAAACCTCGATCCAGGCCCGGCCGGCGCCACGCCAGCTGCGCCGGCTGCCGGTCAGATCGGAACGCTCACCGGCGAGGATCTTGGCGCCTTCACGCAGCGGGATGGCCGCGAGGTCCAGGCTGGCCGATGCGACCGCACCGACAGCGTCCAGACCGAAACGGCCGATCGCGAAAACGTCCATGGATTGCCTCCAGCGTCAATGGTGCGCTGGAGGTCTCTTCCGCCGGTTATCCGGCCCGCAGCCCCGGTCGTCCGGTTACGGGCGACGTGATGACGACACTGCGATTTGGGGAATACTCCCCTCCGACGGGCAAGTATGCCACAACGGTCAGCGGGACTTCAGCTGCCGGAAATACGCCACGGTGCGGGCCACGCCGTCGGCCAGCGCGACCTGCGGCTGCCAACCCAGCACGTCCGCCGCCCGCGAGATGTCCAGGCAGGATCGCTTCAGATCGCCCAACCGCGGCGGGTGGAACTCCGGGTCGTCGGGTGCACCGACAGCGGCCGCCACCGCCGAGTGCAGTTGCCGGTCGGAGGTTTCCACCCCGGTGCCGACGTTGAACCGCTGCCCGTCGCCGTGCTCGCCGGATGCCCGCACGAACGCGTCCACCACATCGTCGACGAAGACATAGTCGCGGGTGTTGGATCCGTCCCCGAACACCTTGGTGGGCCGGCCTTCCAGCAGCGCCTGGGCGAAGATCGCCACCACCCCGGCCTCGCCGTGCGGATCCTGCCGCGGGCCGTAGACGTTGGCCGGCGCGATGTGGGAGCACTGCAGCCCGTAGAGGTGGCCAAAGGTGTTGAGGTAGATCTCGCCGGCCACCTTCCCGGCGGCATAGGGCGAAGCCGGATCGGTCGGAACGTCTTCACCGGTCGGATAGCGCGGTGGGGTGCCGTAGATCGACCCGCCCGAGGAGGTGTGCACGATCTTGCGCACCCCGGCACTGCGGGCGGCATCGGCGAGCCGGATCGTTCCGAGCACGTTGACCGAGGCGTCGAAGGTCGGGTCGGCCACCGAGTGGCGCACGTCGATCTGGGCGGCCAGGTGGAAGACGACCTCGGGGCGGTGCCGCGCCAGCACGTCGCTCAGGTCGGCGGTGACGATGTCGGCCTCGACGAAGCTGAAGTCGGCGTCATCGGCCAGGTGCTCGATGTTGGCGGCCCGCCCGGTCGCGAAATTGTCCAGCCCGACCACCTGATGCCCGTCCGCCCGCAGGCGGTCGACCAGCGTCGATCCGATGAACCCGGCTGCCCCGGTGACCAGTGCTCGCACCGGCCCACCATACCGACAGGTAAGAAAGACGAATGCGTCCCCGTTTCACCGCCCTGCCGTGGGTGTGCTGGGCGGCGCTTGCGTTGATCGCCGCGCAGCTGGTGGTCCGGGCGGTGGTGGCGTTCGGGGGCTACTTCTACTGGGACGACCTGATCCTGATCGGCCGGGCCGGCACTCACCAGCTGCTGTCGCCGTCCTATCTGTTCGACGACCACGACGGGCATGTGATGCCGGGCGCGTTCCTGGTGGCGGGCGCGCTCAGCAGGATGTGGCCGTTGCAGTGGGCGGCGCCGGCGGTCAGCCTGGTGGTGCTGCAGCTGCTGGCGTCAGCCGCGCTGCTGCGTGCGCTGTGGGTGATCCTGGGCTGGCGACCGGTGCTGCTGGTGCCACTGACCTTCGCGTTGTGGTGCCCGCTGAGCCTGCCCGCCTTCGCGTGGTGGGCGGCGGCGCTGAACTCACTGCCGATGTGCGCGGCGCTGGCCTGGGTGTGCGCCGACGCGATCCTGTTGGCGCGCACCGGGAATCGGCGCTACGCACTCACCGGAACACTGGCCTATCTGGGTGGTCTGTTGTTCTTCGAGAAGGCCGCGGTGATCCCGTTCGTCGCGTTCACGGTGACCGCCCTGCTGCGCTATGTGGCCGGCACGGCGCCGGGCAGCGCGCTGGCCGGGGCGTGGCGGGCCGGAACCCGGTTGTGGACCGCGACGCTGACGGTGACCGGGGGGTGGGTCGTGGTCTACCTGGCGGTGGTCAACCAGAAGCGGTGGAGTTTCGACCTGGAGATGACCCGCGACCTGCTGCTGCGTTCGATCACCCACGGCGTCATCCCGAGCCTGGCCGGTGGGCCGTGGCGGTGGGCCCGCTGGGCGCCGGCCTCGCCGTGGGCGCTGCCGGGACCGGTGGTTATGACGCTGGGCTGGCTGGTGCTGGCGGGGCTGGTGGCGGTGTCGCTGGCGCGCAAGCACCGGCTGGTGCCGGTGTGGCTGGCCGCGGTCGGCTACGCGGCGGCCTGCCAGGTCCCGATCTATCTGATGCGGTCCTCGGCGTTCACCGCACTCGAGCTGGCTCAGACCCTGCGCTACCTGGCCGACCTCGTCGTGGTGCTGGCGATCCTGGGCGCCGTCGGGTTGAGCGCCCCCAACCGGGATTCGTCACGGTGGCTGGACGCCTCACCGCTGCGCACCGTGGCCGTGACCGCGCTGGCGGCGGCGTTCACGGTGAGCAGCCTGTATTCGACGGCGACGTTCCTGTCCCGTTGGCGTGACGACCCGGCTCGCCCCTATCTGCTGAATGCCCGGCACGGCCTGGCTGTTGCCCGGGCCGAATCCGACGCACCGCTGCTGGACCAGGAGGTCGACCCGCTGGTGCTGCAGCGGGTGGTCTACCCGGAGAACCTGGCCAGCCACATGTTCGCCCTGGTTCGCGACCGACCCGAATTTGCTTCGGCCACAACGCGATTACGGACGCTGACCAGCTCGGGAGAGCTCGCCGAGGCCCAGGTGACCTGGGTTCGGTCCATCAACGCCGGACCGGTGCCCAGATGCGGCTATCTGATCCAGCCGGACCGTCCGGCGACGATGGGGCTGGACGGTCCGCTGCTGCCGGCGGACTGGACCGCCGAGATCAACTACCTGGCCAACGTCGACGGTTCGATGACGTTGTCGCTGTCCGACGGGCCCGAGGTCCGGGTCCGGGTGCGGCCGGGCCTCAATCGTGTCTTCGTACGGCTTCCCGGCGCCGGCTCAAGCGTGACCGCGCGGGCCGACACCGCGGCGCTGTCGGTGTGCATCGCGGTCGGCCCGGTCGGCTATGTCGCGCCCCGCTAGCAGTTCTGCGCTGCCCCCGCTGCTGCGCCTAGCCTTCAACGTACCGGGGCCAAGAGACGGCGGGTTTGGTTGATGGAGGATCACGGGACACCCGATTCGCAGCGGAAGTCCGCACCCCGGCCCGACACCAATGCAGTTGCCGGTGAGCTGCGCCGGCAGCTGGGCATGTTCGACGCGGTGACGATTGGGCTGGGCTCGATGCTCGGTGCCGGCATTTTCGTCGCGTTGGCCCCCGCGGCACGAGCGGCCGGTGCTGCGATGCCGATCGGGCTGGTGGTGGCGGCGATCATCGCCTACTGCAACGCGATTTCCTCGGCGCGGCTGGCTGCCCGGTATCCGACCTCCGGGGGTACCTACGTCTACGGGCGCGAGCGGCTGGGCCCATTCTTCGGCTATCTGGCCGGGTGGGGATTCATCGTCGGCAAGACCGCCTCGTGCGCGGCGATGGCACTGACCGTGGGTTTCTACGCTTGGCCCGCACACGGACACGCGATCGCGGTGGCCGCGGTGCTGTCGCTGACCGCCATCAATGTGCTGGGTGTGCGGAAATCGGCATGGCTGACCCGGGTGATCGTGGTGGTGACGCTGGTGGTTCTGGCAACGGTTGTGGTGACCGCACTGGGCGGACCGGGTACCGAAGCCGTTCGGTTCGACCACTCCGGTGCGTCTGTGCCGGGGGTGCTGCAGGCGGCGGGCCTGCTGTTCTTCGCCTTCGCCGGATACGCCCGCATCGCCACACTGGGCGAGGAGGTACGGGATCCAGCTCGCACCATTCCGCGCGCGATCCCGATCGCCTTGGCCATCACGCTGGTGGTGTACGCGGCGGTGGCCATAGCGGCACTGAATGTTCTTGGCCCAGAAGGTCTTGCCGGCGCCTCCGCGCCCCTGGTGCAGGTGGTGACGGTCGCGGGAGCGGGAGGCCTGGCTCCAGCGGTCCAGATCGGAGCGATACTCGCCGCGGCCGGGTCCTTGTTGGCCCTGATTCTGGGGGTTTCGCGTACCACCCTGGCCATGGCCCGTGACCGGTATCTGCCCGGGTATCTGACTGCGGTGCATCCCCGGTTCGGGGTGCCGCACCGCGCCGAGATCGCCGTAGGTCTGGTGATTGCCGTCTTGGCCGCCACGACCGATATCCGTGGCGCCATCGGATTCTCCTCGTTCGCGGTCCTGGTTTACTACGCCGTGGCCAACGCCGCGGCCTGGACCCTGACCCCCGCCGAGGGCCGTCCCCCGCGCTGGATCCCAATCTTCGGCATGTTCGGCTGCACCGTTGTCGCCTTCGCCTTGCCGCTGACCTCGGTCCTGGCGGGTCTTGTGGTGTTCGCCGTTGGCGTTGCCGCCTACGGCACTCACCGTCGGGTGGCGCGGCCCAGCGGGCGTCGGTAGTCCCACCCCCCGGGGTCGGCAACAACGCGCCGAGGTGACGCCGACGCGCTGCACAGCCTGACCGTGCTCGGTACGTTCTACAGTCGTGCCCACACTGCAAGTCCCCGCGCAGTATCTGCGCGCCGACTCTGCGCCGCAGCCCCGCACCCTGATCGACATCCTGCAAGAGACCGCGGCCCGCTACCCCGACGCTCCCGCCATCGACGACGGCAAGGTGGTGTTGACCTACGGCGAGCTGATCGAGGACATCACCGACAGCGTCGCGTGGCTGGCCGCGCGCGGCCTCGGCCGCGGTGACCGCATCGGCATCCGGATGCCGTCGGGCAATTACGCGCTGTACGTGGCGATCCTGGCCGTGCTGGCCACCGGTGCGGCCTATGTGCCGGTGGACGCCGACGATCCCCTTGAGCGCGCCGAGCTGGTGTTCAACGAGGCGCAGGTGGCGGCGGTGATCACCGAGCGGGGCCTGACCCGCGGGCCCGGGGTGTCGCGCGGGTGGCAGGCCACGGCGCCGTCGACCAGCGACGACGCCTGGATCATCTTCACGTCGGGCTCCACCGGCACCCCCAAAGGCGTGGCGATCACCCATCGCAACGCGGCGGCCTTCGTCGACGCCGAGGCACAGCTGTTCCTGCAGGACAACCCGATCGGTCCCGGCGACCGAGTGCTGGCCGGGCTGTCGGTCGCGTTCGACGCGTCCTGCGAGGAGATGTGGCTGGCGTGGCGGTACGGCGCGTGTCTGGTGCCCGCACCGCGGTCACTGGTGCGCAGCGGCATGGACCTGGGTCCGTGGCTGGTGGCGCGTGACGTGACCGTGGTGTCCACCGTGCCCAGCCTGGCCGCATTGTGGCCGGCCGAGGCACTGGAAGCGGTGCGGCTGCTGATCTTCGGCGGCGAGGCCTGCCCGCCGGAGCTGGCGGCCCGGCTGGTGGTCGACGGCCGCGAAGTGTGGAACACCTACGGCCCCACCGAAACCACCGTGGTGGCCTGCGGCGCGCAACTCGACGGCTCCGGGCAGGTTCGCATCGGGCTGCCGCTGACCGGCTGGGACTTGGCCGTGATCGGCGCCGACGGCCAGCCTGTGGGCACCGGCGAGGTGGGCGAGTTGGTGATCGCGGGCGTCGGCCTGGGCCGCTATCTCGACGACGCCCGGGATGCCGAGAAGTACGCGCCGCTGCCCGCCCTGGATTGGCCGCGCGCCTACCGCAGCGGCGATCTGGTGCGGCTGGAAGCAGAAGGGCTGGTCTTCTGCGGACGCGCCGACGATCAGGTCAAAGTCGGCGGGCGGCGCATCGAGCTGGGCGAGGTGGACACCGCGCTGGTGACGCTGCCCGGGGTCAGCGGGGGCGCGGCCGCGGTGCGCACCAGTGCCGGCGGCACACCGCTGCTGGTCGGTTATCTGGTCAGTGCCGAACCGGACTTCGATCTGGTCGCCGCCCGCGCCGCGCTGGCCCGGCAACTGCCCGCCGCACTGATTCCCCGGCTGGTGCTGGTGGATGAGTTGCCCACCCGAACCTCGGGCAAGGTGGACCGCGACGCGCTGCCGTGGCCGGTGGGGCCGGAACCCGGGTCGTCCGGCGCCGGCGACCCCGACACCACCCTGGGCTGGCTGGCCGGGTTGTGGCGCGAGGTGCTGGGTGCCCCGGTCGAGGACGAGCAGGCCGATTTCTTCGCCCTGGGCGGTGGATCGCTGCAAGCCGCCCAGCTGGTGGCCGCACTGCGGCAGCGCTACCCGCAGACCACCGTCGCCCAGCTCTACGATCGTCCGCGCCTGGGCTCGCTGGCCGGATTCCTCGACGACATGGACCGGACCGATCCCTCGGCGGAGGCCGTCACGCGCCCGGTGCGCCCGACTCCCCTGCTGGCCCAGGCCGCGCAGGTGGTGGCGTCGGTGCCGCTGGCCACGCTGACCGGCCTGCAGTGGGTGACGTGGCTGGCGCTGATCAACAACACGGTGTCGGCGGTGCATCCGGTGGGCTGGCTGGTACGGCTGGACTGGTGGTGGGTGATCACCGCGTTCGTGCTGTTCGTCACCCCGCTGGGCCGGATGGGCATCGCGGCGATCGGGGCGCGGGCATTGCTGGCCGGCCTGCAGCCGGGAACCTATCGGCGCGGCGGCCCGGAGCATCTGCGGGTGTGGATCGCCGAACGCCTCGCCGCCGCCAGCGGAGCCGAGAATCTGGCCGGGGCGCCGTGGCTGGTGTACTACGCGCGGGCGCTGGGCAACAAGATCGGCAAGGGCGTCGACCTGCACTCCGCCCCGCCGGTGACCGGGATGCTGACGCTGGGGCACCGCTGCTCCATCGAGCCGGAGGTGGACCTGAGCGGCTACTGGATCGACGGCGATGAGTTCCACGTCGGCCCCGTCACCGTGGGCAACGACGCCACCATCGGTGCGCGCAGCACCCTGCTGCCGGGTGCCTCGGTGGGCAAGGACGCCGATGTCGCCCCCGGGGCAGGCGTGGTGGGCGAGGTGAAGAAGGGCCAGTACTGGACCGGCTCTCCGGCGGTGAAATCCGGCAAGGCGCACCATCCGTGGCCGGATCACCGGCCGCCGCCGCGCCCGGTGTGGGTGGCGGTGTACGGGCTGACCTCGATCCTGCTTGGCGGCCTGCCGTTGCTGGCGCTGGGCGCCGGGCTAGCCGTGCTCGGTTGGGCCGCCCGCGACGCCACCACACCGGGTGCGGTGATCGGCCCGGTGGCGTTGTGGACACCGGTGGCCGCGCTGACCGCGCTGGGCAGCTACGCGATCTTGACCATCGTCGGGGTACGGCTGTTGTCGATCGGGCTGAAAGAGGGCTACCACCCGGTGCGCAGCCGGTCGGGTTGGCAGCTGTGGGCGACCGAACGCCTGATGGACGCCGCCCGCGACTACCTGTTTCCGGTGTACGCCAGCCTGATCACGCCGTGGTGGCTGCGGTTGTTGGGCGCGAAGGTCGGTGAGGGCACCGAGATCTCCACCGCGCTGGTGATTCCGAAGTTCACCACGATCGCCGACGGCGCCTTTCTGGCCGACGACACCATGGTCGCCTCCTATGAGCTGGGCGGCGGCTGGATTCACGTCGCGCCGGCCACCATCGGCAGACGCGCGTTCCTGGGCAACTCCGGGATCACCCAGCCGGGCCGGCGGGTACCCGACAACTCCTTGGTGGCGGTGCTGTCGACGGCGCCGCACAAGGCCAAGACCGGCTCGTCGTGGTTGGGCAGCCCACCGGTGCGACTGCGGCGCAAGGCCGCCGACCTCGACGTCGAGCGGACGTTCCACCCGCCGCTGCGACTGAAACTGATGCGCGCCGTCATGGAAACGTTCCGGGTGATCCCGGTGATGGTGACCTTTGCGATCGGAGTGGCGGTGCTCGGCGTTTTGCAGTGGGGGGCAACGCAGTTCGGCTACGGCTGGACCGCCCTGGGCAGCGGTGTGACGCTGCTGGCCGCGGGCGCGGTGGCCGGCGGCGTCGCGGTGGTGGCGAAATGGCTGACCGTCGGCCGGATCCGGGCGACGCAGCGCCCGCTGTGGTCGTCGTTCGTGTGGCGCAACGAGGTGTCCGACACCTTCGTCGAGACGGTGGCCGCCCCGTGGTTCGCCCGCGCCGCCACCGGCACCCCGGTGATAAACCTGTGGCTGCGGGCGTTGGGAGCCACGATCGGCCGGGGAGTGTGGTGCGAGACGTACTGGCTGCCCGAGGCCGACCTGGTGACCCTGGCCGCCGGCGCGACCGTCAACCGGGGCTGTGTGGTGCAGACCCATCTGTTCCACGATCGGATCATGCAGATGGACACCGTGACCCTGGAGGCCGGCGCCACGCTGGGACCGAATTGCGTGGCGTTGCCGGCGGCCCGGCTGGGTGCCGGCGCTACCGTCGGGCCGGCCTCGCTGGTGATGCGCGGCGACGAGGTGCCCCCGGCGACCCGCTGGCAGGGCAATCCGATCGCGCCATGGACGGTGTCCGGCAAGAAGCGTGGCTCGTCGGACGCCACCGGTCAGGAGACCGCGGCGTGAGCAAACCCGCCAAGTCCTCGGCGAAGGCGGCCAAGGCCGTCCAGCCTGTCGTCGACCCCTACCTGCCCGGCAGCGGCAACAGCGGCTACCGGGTGTCACGCTATGAGCTCGATCTGGAGTACAAGGTCCACAGCAACCGGCTCTCGGGCACCGCGACCATCACCGCGGTCGCCCTGGCCACGCTGCGCGGGGTCACCCTGGACCTGGCCGACGCGCTGTCGGTGACCAAGGTGTGGGTGAACGGCCGCCCACCTGCCCGGTTCACCCATTCGGCGGCCAAACTGCGGATCAAGCTGGCCAACCCGTTGCCGCCCGGTGCCGCGCTGGTGATCGCGGTCCGGTACTCGGGATCCCCGCGGCCCAGCGAAACCATTTGGGGGGAAGTCGGTTTCGAGGAGCTGTCCGATGGCGTACTGGTCTCCGGGCAGCCCAACGGCGCACCGTCCTGGTTCCCGTGTGACGATCACCCCACGGCCAAGGCCAGCTACCTGATCCAGATCAGCACCGACAGCCCCTATCACGCGGTCGCCAACGGCGAGCTGACGTCGCGGCGGGTTCGCGCGACGCGCACAACCTGGACCTACGAGCAGCCCGAGCCGACACCGACCTACCTGGTCACCCTGCAGATCGGCCGGTACGTCACCCATCAGCTGCCCGGCTCGGCGGTGCCCATCCGCGCGGTGCTGCCGGCCCGGCTGGGCGCGGAGTTCGACCGGGATTTCGCACCGCAGGCGCAGATGATGGAGCTGTTCGTCCGGCTGTTCGGCCCCTACCCGCTGACCGCCGGCTACACGGTGTTGGTCACCGACGACAGCTTGGAGATCCCCCTTGAGGCACAGGGGATTTCGATCTTCGGCGCCAATCACTGCGACGGGACCGGTGGATCCGAGCGGCTGGTCGCCCACGAGCTGGCCCACCAGTGGTTCGGCAACAGCGTCACCGTGGCTCGCTGGCGCGACATCTGGCTGCATGAAGGGTTCGCCTGCTACGCCGAATGGCTGTGGTCGGAGCATTCCGGCGGGCCGAGCACCGACGACCTGGCCCGGCGCTACCACCGGCAGCTGACCGGGCTGCCACAGGACCTGCTGTTGGCCGATCCGGGGCCGGCCGACATGTTCGACGACCGGGTGTACAAGCGCGGCGCGATCACCCTGCACCTGCTGCGTACCCGACTCGGCGACGACGACTTCTTCGCCCTGCTGCGCGACTGGACCACCCGCTACCGCCACGGCAACGCCGGCACCGATGACTTCACCCGGCTGGCCGCCGGCTACGCCTCGGAGTCCTTGCAGCCGTTGTGGCAGGCCTGGCTGTATTCCACCGCGGTTCCACCGCTGCCCTAGACGTCGAGGGGGAAAATGGCGACCGATGGCGGGTAACACGGACGATCAGCGTCCGCGCAAGGCGATCCTCGGGCAGCTTCCGCGGATCTGTCGGCCTGACGGATCGCCGATCCGGGTGCTGCTGGTCGACGACGAGCCCGCCCTGACCAACCTGGTGACGATGGCCCTGCATTACGAGGGCTGGGTTGTCGACGTCGCCCACAACGGGCGCGATGCGATTGCCAAGTTCCACAGTGGCGAACCCGATCTGCTGGTTCTCGACATCATGCTGCCCGATGTCGACGGGCTGCGGATTCTGGAGCGGGTCCGCGAATCCGACCCCTACATTCCGACACTGTTCCTCACCGCCCGCGACTCGGTCGCCGACCGGGTCACCGGCCTGACCTCGGGCGCCGACGACTACATGACCAAGCCGTTCAGCCTGGAGGAGTTGGTGGCCCGGCTGCGCGGCCTGCTGCGCCGGTCCGCCCAGTTGGCGCCGCCGGTCGACGACGTGCTCGTCGTCGGCGACCTGACCCTGGATGGCGCGAGCCGGCAGACCGCCCGCGGCGGCACGCCGGTGGCGCTGACCACCACCGAGTTCGAACTGCTGCGGTTCCTGATGCGCAACCCGGGACGGGCGTTGAGCCGCGCCGAGATCCTGGACCGGGTCTGGAACTACGACTTCGCCGGGCGCACCAGCATCGTCGACCTCTACATCTCCTACCTGCGCAAGAAGATCGACGCCGGCCGGACTCCGATGATCCACACCGTCCGCGGGGTGGGGTACATGCTGAAGCCGCCGGAATGAGCAGCAACCCGCCCCGGTGGCGTCCGCGCGGCCTGCGACGGCAGTTGGTGCTCGGGGTGTCGGCCGTGGTGACCGTGGTGTTCGTCGCGGTGGGCGCAGTGTCGGTGCTGAGCCTGCGCACCTACGTCACCGCGATGAGCGACGCCGACCTGTATGAGTCTCTCAACGCCTTCAGCCGCTACTTCGCCGACTATCGCCACGTCGACAATGTGGTCGGACCCGACGGCCGGTCGAACATCGGGCAGGCCATGCTCGGTTTCAGCGACCAGACCCCCGGCAACGTGCTGGCGGTGCTGCGCGACGGCGCGGTGATCGGGGCGGTGGTGTTCACCAAGCAGAATCCCTACCCCGCGCCTGCCGACGTGGTGGCCGCCATCGCGGAGCGGCCCTGGGCCGGTGGGCCGCCGCAGACGGTGGAATTGGGCAGCCTGGGTTCCTATCGGGTGGCCACTCGCGCCGTCGACGACGACGACCTGTTGTTCATCGGCGGTTCGCTGGACCTGGCGAACCGGACCGTCGAGCGTCGGCTGGCTGCCGCCGCTGCGCTGTACACCCTGGCATTGTTGATCACCGCGGGGCTGACGATCATCGTGGTCAGCTATGCGTTGCGACCGCTGCGCCGGGTCGCCGCCACCGCCGCCTCGGTGGCCGCGATGCCGCTGACCGACAGCGACGAACGCATCACCGTCCGGGTGGACGACAGCGACGTCGACCCCGAAAACGAGGTGGGTATCGTCGCCGGCGCGCTGAACCGGCTGCTGGACAACGTCGACAGCGCCCTGGCCTACCGCAGTGATGCCGACCGGCGGATGCGGCAGTTCATCACCGACGCCAGCCACGAGCTGCGCACTCCGCTGGCGGCGATCCACGGCTACGCCGAACTCACCCGGCAGGACAGTTCGACCCTGCCGCGGACCACCGAATACGCGCTGGCCCGTATCGAGTCCGAGGCGCAGCGGATGTCGTCGCTGGTCGAGGAGCTGCTGCTGTTGTCGCGGCTTGGTGAAGGTCAGGATCTGCGCCTCGAAGACGTCGACCTGGTCGATCTGGTGCTGGACGCGGTCAACGACGCGGCGGCGGCCGCCCCGAGCCACCACTGGATCAAGGACCTGCCCGCGATCCCGGTGTGGGTTCGCGGCGATCGGGCCCGGCTGCACCAGGTCGTCACCAACCTGCTGAAGAACGCCTGGGTGCACAATCCGCCCGGGGTGACGATCACGACGGCCATCACCGAGGACCGCGCCGGCGTGGGCGGGCCCACCGCGGAGTTGACGGTGGCCAACGACGGGCCCGGTATCGACGCCGAGATGCTGCCGCACCTGTTCGAGCGGTTCGTCCGGGGAGACAAGGCCCGCTCCGGCCATCTGGGCAGCACCGGGCTGGGGCTGGCGATCGTCGCCTCGATCGTGGATGCGCACCGCGGCTCGGTGGGCGCGGAGTCACATGAGGGCTGGACGGTGTTCCGGGTTCGGTTGCCGATGGCCAATCCCCCGCCGTGACCAGGTGACGGAGAAGTCGACGACCAGCGCCGCCGGAACCGCCAGCGCCACCGGGGTGAACATGTGCGACCCCGCCTCACCGGCGATGGCGGTCAGCACCCGTCCGCCGTACCCGTCCTCGGTTCCGGGCACCGTGACGCGCACCCGCGCCGATCCGGCATCCGGATCCGGGCGCAGGTAGAAGACGCCTCCGGGTTCCACCGGCCCGGTCAGCTCGGCGCCCTCGGCGTCGAGCAGCTCCGCCCCCACGGCACTCAGCGCGGCGGAGTCAGCGACCGACAGCCGCAGCGGCCCGACCACACCGTCGGCCAGGGTGGCCGCCGAGACGTCCAGTGCGGGTGCGGTGGTGCGGGCCCGTGCCGCGCCGGCCAGCAGGTACCGGTAGAGGGCCACCACGCGGTCGGCGTTGCGATAGGTGCTGGTGCCGTGCGGCCAGAAGTCGACGTCGCCGATGGTGGCCGGCATCTCCGGTCCTTCGACCGCTATCCGGTAGTACCGGTGGCCCCCGGCCGTGGCTCCCACTCCGAGCGCCTTGCGGTGGTTGCCGCCGGCACCGGTGGTCAGTCGCGACGACGGCACCTCCCGCCAGGTGCGGCCGTCGTCGGACTTGTGCAGAGTCACCGTCACCGAGTCGGACGCGACCAGTTCCAGGTGGTATCCCCCCAGCTCCAGCGCCTCGGCGAACTCGACGGTCACACCGTCTGGATCGCGCCACACCCGGACCGGCTCGGTGCGGGCACGGGTGTCCAGCTCCAGTCCGTTGGTCACCCACCAGATTGCGGCCTGGGTGCCGGCGATCGCCTCGTGCTCGGTGATGTTGCCGCTGCCCAGCCGGTATCCGGCCGCGCGCAGCCGGCGACTCAACTCGACGGTGGTGAGTCGCGGTACCGAATTGCGCAGGACCCAGTCGACCTGGACTTCGCGACCGTCCCGGCCGCCCCGGCCCAAGGTGCGCAGGTGCGACACCGCCGACCAGGTGCCGATCCGGTAGGCCGACGGCCGGGTCGGGGCGATGCCGTGGAAGTCCAGCGAATACGCCGGGATGCCGGGGTTCAGCCGGATCAGGTCGGTGCGCGCGGTGGTGCCGTCGGTGAACACGATGCGGTCAACGGTGTGCGAATACGTGCCGCCCCGGTACCGGGTCAGCCGGTCGATGTCGACGGCCGGGCGGGGACGCACCCTGCGGCGAGCGGTCACCGCGGGGGCGGTTCCGCGTGTCCGCAGATCTGGGGTTGCAAGTGTCATGCCGGGTTGACTTTCTGGTCTGATGCGCGCAGGACAGCGAATCGCCACCAAGGAGGGCGGGGCTGCGACGCTGAGAACGCTGAGGAATCAGGGCGTCAGAGAATCAACAACAACAACACACAGCGGGGCGGCACGAGACGTGCGGCAGCGGCTGTGCGAGGTACGACATGGGCATACCCTACGTCATGTACCGCAGCGGCGCGACCACCGGGGGATTCGATTCGCCCTGAGCGCAACTGGTGGGCAAACACGGAAGATGGTCCATGATTGGCGCCGGCACTCATCAGGAGGAAAGCAATGACGTCCGCTCAGAACGAATCTCAGGCGCTCGGCGATCTCGCAGCACGGCAACTCGCCAATGCGACCAAGACCGTCCCCCAGCTGGCCACCATCACCCCGCGCTGGCTGTTGCACCTGCTGAACTGGGTTCCGGTCGAGGCCGGCATCTACCGGGTGAACCGGGTGGTCAACCCCGACCAGGTCGCCATTGCGGCCGAGCAGGGAGCCGGCTCGGAGGAGCCGCTCCCCCAGACGTACGTGGACTACGAGACCAGCCCGCGCGAGTACACGCTGCGCTCCATCTCCACCCTGCTCGATGTGCACACCCGGGTCTCCGACCTGTACTCCAGCCCGCACGACCAGGTCGCCCAGCAGCTGCGGCTCACCATCGAGACCATCAAGGAACGCCAGGAGTTCGAGCTGGTCAACAACCCGGAGTACGGCCTGTTGTCGCAGGTCACCCCGGAGCAGACCATCTCCACGCTGACCGGTCCGCCCACTCCCGATGACCTGGATTCGCTGATCACCAAGGTGTGGAAGACCCCGGGGTTCTTCTTGACGCATCCGCTGGGCGTGGCCGCGTTCGGCCGGGAGGCCACCCGCCGCGGCGTGCCGCCGGTGGTGGTGAGCCTGTTCGGTGCGCAGTTCATCACCTGGCGCGGCATCCCGATCGTGCCCAGCGACAAGGTTCCGGTGGAGGGCTCCAAGACCAAGTTCCTGCTGGTGCGCACCGGCGAGGAGCGTCAGGGCGTCGTCGGGTTGTTCCAGCCCGGCCTGGTCGGCGAGCAGGCCCCGGGCCTGTCGGTGCGGTTCACCGGCATCAACCGATCGGCGATCGCGTCCTACCTGGTCACGCTGTACAACTCGCTGGCCGTGCTCACCGACGATGCGCTTGCCGTGCTCGACGACGTCGCGGTGGACAAGTTCCATGAGTACAAGTGACCAGGGACCGGTAGGCGCCACCGGTGGCCTACCGGTCAGCGCGGCCGAGCTGGAGGTGTTGGCCAACCAGCTGTTCACCGCCCGGCCCGGCCTGGACTCACCGCCGCAGATGACGGCGGTGGCCCCACGCGGCACCGTTCCGCACCCCACCGGGCTGCTGCCCCCCGGGATAGCCGACCTCACCGCGTTCACGGTGCCGGCCGGCATCGTGCCGACCGTGCCCGCTGTCCTGGCCGGCGCCCCGGCGACAGCGTCGGCACCGGTCGCACCGCGTGGATCGGCACCGGGTTGGCCGGCGGGCACCGCCACGGTTCCCCAGTTGGACTGGCGAGGCACACCCGCTCCAGCCGGGGGCGGCGACGAGGCGAACTACTACTTCCTGTCCGCACCGGCGTCCGCCCACACCGCGGAACCGGTTCCGCAGATCCCGGACTCCCATGAGGTCTTCGACGTCGACACGGTGCGCGCGGACTTCCCGATCCTGCGCGAGACGGTCAACGGGAAGCCGTTGATCTGGTTCGACAACGCCGCCACCACCCAGAAGCCGCAGGCCGTGATCGACCGGTTGTCGCACTTCTACACCCACGAGAACTCCAACATCCACCGGGCCGCGCACGAACTCGCGGCGCGGGCCACCGATGCCTACGAGGACGCCCGCGACGCCGTGCGGCGGTTCCTGGGCGCACCGCGCAGCGAGGACATCGTCTTCCTGCGCGGCACCACCGAGGCGATCAACCTGGTCGCCTACGCCTGGGGCGGCAAGCATTTGGGCCCCGGCGACGAGATCGTCATCACGCATCTGGAGCACCACGCGAATATCGTTCCGTGGCAATTGATCTCGAAGAAGACCGGGGCGATCCTGAAGGTGGCCCCGGTGGACGACGCCGGCAACCTGCTGCTGGGTGAGTTCGAAGATCTGCTGGGCCCACGCACCAAGCTGGTGGCCGCCACGCACGTCTCCAACGCGCTGGGCACCATCACCCCGGTACACGACATCGTCGAACTCGGACACCGTTACGGCGCCAGGGTGCTGATCGACGGGGCACAGTCGGTCCCCCACATCCCGATCGACGTGCAATCGCTGGGCGCGGATTTCTTCGTGTTCTCCGGGCACAAGATCTTCGGACCCACCGGGATCGGCGCGTTGTACGGCACCGCGGAGGCGTTGGCCGAGACGCCGCCGTGGCAGGGTGGAGGCAACATGATCTCCGACGTCACCCTGGAACGCTCGCTGTATCAAGAGCCGCCCAACAAGTTCGAGGCGGGCACCGGCAACATCGCCGATGCGGTCGGCCTGGGCGAAGCGCTGCGCTATGTGGAACGCGTGGGCATCGAACGCATCGCCGCCTACGAGCACGCGCTGCTGGAATACGCCACGCCGCGCCTTGCCGATATCCCCGGGGTGCGGATCATCGGCACCGCCGACGAGAAGGCCAGTGTCTTGTCGTTCGTGCTGGCCGGTCATGACCCGGCCGACGTCGGCAAGGCGCTCAACACCGAGGGCATCGCGGTGCGCGCGGGTCACCACTGCGCGCAACCGATCCTGCGCCGTTACGGCCTGGAGGCGACCGTGCGGCCGTCGTTCGCGTTCTACAACACCTTCGAGGAGATCGACGTGTTTATCAGGGCAGTGCGGCGCATTGCCGAGGGAGGCGCTTGATGGGCAGGATCTACGACAACGTCACCGAGCTGGTGGGCCGCACCCCGCTGGTGCGGCTCAACCGGCTGACCGAGGGCCTGGACGCCCAGGTGGTGGCCAAACTCGAGTTCTACAACCCCGCCAACAGCGTCAAGGACCGTATCGGCGTCGCGATCATCGACGCCGCCGAGAAATCCGGTCAGCTGCGCCCCGGCGGCACCATCGTCGAGGCCACCAGCGGCAACACCGGCATTGCGCTGGCGATGGTCGGCGCCGCCCGGGGCTACAAGGTGATTCTGACCATGCCGGACACCATGTCCACCGAACGGCGGGTGATGTTGCGGGCCTACGGCGCCGAGATCGTGCTGACTCCCGGCTCCGAGGGCATGGCCGGTGCGGTGGCAAGGGCCAAGCAGATCGTCGCCGACACCCACAACGCCCTGTCCGCAGACCAGTTCGCCAACCCGGCCAACCCGGCGATCCACCAGAGCACCACCGGCGAGGAGGTGTGGAACGACACCGGCGGCGCCGTCGACATCTTTGTCGCCGGTATCGGCACCGGCGGCACGCTGACCGGCGTCTCGCACGCCCTCAAGGCCCGCAAGCCGGAGGTTCAGATCGTCGGCGTGGAGCCGAAGGACTCCGCGATCCTGCACGGTGCCGACCCCGGCCCGCACAAGATCCAGGGCCTGGGCGCCAACTTCGTGCCCGAGGTGCTCGACCGCGACTGCTACGACGAGATCATCGACGCGCAGTTCGACGACGCCATCCGGGTGTCGCGAGCCCTGGGCACCGAGGAGGGGATCCTCGGCGGAATCTCGGCCGGCGCCAACGTGTGGGCCGCGTTGGAGCTGGCCAAACGTCCCGAGAACGCCGGGAAGCTGATCGTGGTGGTGGTCCCCGACTTCGGCGAGCGCTACATCTCGACGGCGCTGTTCGAGCACATTCGGGAATGATCACGTCGATGACAGGCATATGGGCGACGCTGCGCGAGGATCTGCGCAACGCGCGCGATCATGACCCGGCCGCGCGCGGGGACTTCGAGAACGCCCTGGTCTATTCCGGCCTGCACGCGATCTGGTCACATCGGATCGCGCACCGACTGTGGGCCCGACCGGCGCTGCGCGGGGTGGCCCGAGTCCTGGCCCAGGCCACCCGGTTTGCCACCGGCATCGAGATACACCCGGGCGCGACCATCGGCCGGCGGTTCTTCATCGACCACGGCCTGGGCGTGGTGATCGGCGAGACCACCGAGATCGGCGATGACGTGATGGTCTATCACGGCGTCACGCTGGGGGGGCGCTCGCTGAGTCACGGCAAACGCCACCCGACCATCGGCAACGGCGTCACGGTCGGCGCCGGCGCCAAGGTACTCGGCCCGATCAGCATCGGCGACGGCAGTGCGATCGGCGCCAATGCCGTTGTCACCCAAGATGTTCCGGCGGACTGCATTGCCACCGGAATCCCAGCCGCGGTGCGTCACCGCACCGAGAAGCAGCGTGAGCCGCTGGTGGACCCGACGACCTATATCGACCCGGCGATGTATATCTGAAGGCACATCTGAGGCTTTTCAAGCCATCGGCTCGGCGGCGATCACGTAGTCGCGACCGTGCCGGAGTCCGCCTTCGCGTTCGTGTACCGCCAGCGCCTGGGACCGTAGGTCTTCGACGTACTGTCGCATCGAGTCGCCGAGTTCCGGGGAACTGAAGCGTTCGAGCCGCCGCAGGCACATGTCGAGCTGGCCGTGGATGTATCGGGTGCCATACCGGATCGGGAAGCGCCGGCTCTCCACGGCCCGGAAACCCGCCAGCTCCAGCTGCCGGAGCACCCATTCGAGCGGGTACTCACGGTAGGGCCGCTCGCCGGCCAGGAGCAGGCACGCGTCGCGGACTCGGCCGATCTCCCAGACGATGCGGCCGCTCTCGGTGCTGGGCCGGTACTGAACGTAGGGCTCCAGACCGACGACATAGAGCCGGCCGTCGCCGGCGACCAGGGGGCGCAGCCTTTCGAACACCCGGTCCTGCCAGTACGGGGCGAAGCCCTCGATCGCGCCGACCAGATAGTCGGCCAGCACCGTGTCGAAGGTCTCTCCGGCGAGCAGGCTTTCATCGATCCAGTTGCCCACCAGCAGCCGGTCCTGCGGCCGGATCTCCTCGCCCAGTGCGGCGCGGGTCGACTCAGCCATGTTGGACGCCGCGGTGACCGCAGTCCAGCGGTCGGTCGCCAGTGTCTGGATCCACTGCATGGACTTCACCCCGGCGCCGGAATCCAGCATGCTGCCCCATGGCCGCTCGCCGTGCAGGATTTCGATGTGGCGGAACAACGATGAGACTTTAGGTTTGGCGTTGGTAGACAACGGGATTGCTCACTTCACCGCCGCGGCGTCGCGCGCACCGGCAACGACCGCTGGTGCAGGGATCAGGGGAGGTGCGCGGGTCTGATGGTAGCGCGAATCACGTTTTATTGAAAATCATTGTCGTTAGTTGGGCTGCAGCGCCGGCAAGAGCAGTGCGTCGAGGGCCTCGTTCAGATCGCCGGGAGGCGGCGACAGGACGCAGGTGAACCCGAGCCGGGCGGTCCAGTGGGCCAATGCCGAGGGATCCTGCCTGCGGATGACGCCGACCTCCATGGCGGCGGCCAGCAGCGGTGCGGCCATCTCGGCGCCCGACTCCAAGATGCCATCGAGTTTGCGGGTGACCAGCTTGCCGACCCAGTCGGCCTCGTCGCGCAGGATCTTGTCGACCATGGGATGTGCGCGGCACTGCCGGATGGACTCGGCGAGGAACACCGTGATCACCCGAGGCCCGTCGATTCCGGCGACGACCTCCGGAATGCGGTCGATCAGCCGGCGACCGTCACGGGCGATCGCGAGCAGCACGGCGTTGTCGACCGAGCGGACGTTGCGATACACGGTGCTGGGCGCGACACCCATCTCGCGGGCGATGTCGCTGACCGACGTCTTGGACAGTCCGTAGCGGGCCACGCACACCACGGTGGCGTCCAGCAGCGGGTCAAGCCGCGCCGGCGGCGGTACCGGGAGGCGCTCGGCGAGGCTGGGGAACGGGATGATGGCCGCATTTGCTGTCTGCATAATTGCAATGATCTTGACGGATTAGTTGCATTCGTGCAAACGTGAGAAGATGCCGACACTCTCGAAGGCCACTCGACGGGCTCGGCTGACCCTCGCCGACGTCGACTTCAACCGCCGGGACCACGAGGACCGGCCGCTGCGCCCGATCCCGCCGGGGCGAGATCTCTTCGCCGACCGGTGGCGGCCGAGTCGGGAGTACCTGTTCGGTCCCTGGATCGATATCGACCAGGCGGTGGAGCCGAACGATTTCACCAGGACGCGCGACGACATGTTCTGGCAGGCCGATGAACGCGTCATCCCGGTCGTCGATCTCTTCGACCGCGCCGGCTCCGCGACGGTCCGGCCGATGTTCGAGCAGGCGTTGACGCGCGGGATCGACACGGTGGCCGACGCTCCCCCCGAGCTCGTGGACTTCTTCGGCCACGTCACCGCGCGCCCGTCATGGCTGGATATCAAGGCCGCCGACCGGGGCCGGCTGCTCCTCTCCACCGCGTCGTTCTCGGCGCAACGCCTGGTCATCGGTTGGGCGTTGTTCGAAACGGCGATGACCGCCGACATCTCGGCCGCCACCGGCGCGACCGGCAGGTTCAAGCGCGACTCGGTCCGCCGCTATGTCGAGACGTTGCGGATGTTCGCCCTGGCGATGAAGCCCGACATCTACGATCCGCGCACCGAGGTTTTCCAGACCATCGTGCGCGTGCGTCTCATGCACGCCTTGGCCAGTCGCGGACTGCGCCGGGCGTGGGGCGACGATCACTATCTTCAATTCGGGGAGCCGATCGCGGCGACATCACTACTGGGCTTTGGAAACGGGCCGCTGTTGACTCGTCTGGTCGATCACCGGCTGGGCCGCCGCCTGTCGGCGCGGGACCTCGATGACATAGCGATGTTCGCCGGCTGGTTCGGCCATCTCATCGGCGCCCCCGAACGCCTGCGCGCCAGGGATGGCGGCGAGATGATTCGCTCGCTCAACTACATCTTCTCGCGCGGCGGCGACCCGTCCGGGTGGCGGGAAGAACTGATGCACACCGTGCGGCAACCGTTGGACGCCGTGTCCGAAACCTACCTGCCGTGGTTCCCGGGGCCGGCCCGTTCGCTGTTGTCGACCGCGATCTGCAAGGGCTTCGCCGCCAGTGCCATCGCGCCGCTGGTTCCGGTGTTCGGCCTTGACGAAGTGCATGAGTTCGTCGCAGGGGCTCCCGAATTCGACGTGCCATACCGGATCTACAGCGAATTGTTCCGGCAGACCGCAGTTCTCAACGCCCGTGCCCTGGGCGTGCGCGACCGCCTGCCAGGGGTGCACCTGGCCCGACGTGTCCTGTATCGCAATGGACCGCCGGGAGTCGACCAGCTGGTGGATGCCATATCGTCTTTCGCCCGGCGCTACCACGACATCGCCATGGCGTACACCCACCACGACGACTCGACGTCGGGAGGCGGATTCGGCCCGCCCCGGGCGGCCACGACCGGCTGCCCGGTTCCCCACCCGGTCGATTGACCCGGTGCGAACTGCACGTTTGGAGCGTGGACTACTGCGGACGGGCCTTATTACGCCCGGGCAATGATTTCGTATACGCGAGGGCATCTGAAAATGCGCCCGTATTCACGTCCGGTTATCTCCTCGAGGATCCCGAGTTTGACGAGTCTTGCAATGGCATTGTTGGCCGTGGGATAGGCAACGCCATAGAGCTCAGCGGCTTCACCAGCAGAGATATAGGGGAATCCGATCAGGTCGGAGGCGAGCTGAAGCACCATCCCAGTCGCTCCATCAGCCCGCAACTCTTCAGCAAACTGCTCCCTGACGTCGAGCATCGCCGCGATCGTTTCTGTGGCGGCGTCTGCTCTGGCAACTACCGCTTGGCAGAAGAAGTTGATCCATGGCTCGAATTGGCCCGTCATACTGACTTCGAGCAAATGGTCAATGTAGCGCTCCCGCCTAGGCTCGAGCCAGGGAGACAGGTTGAGGATGGGGTACTTCAGCACGCCGGCCTGCATAAGTTGCAGGGTGATGATGAGCCGGCCGAGGCGGCCGTTACCGTCGCTGAACGGGTGGAGCGTCTCGAACTGGTAGTGAGCTAACGCAACCTTGACTAGCAAAGGCAGGTCGTCGCTTTTGTTGACCCACTTCTCCCAGTCACTCACTCCAGCGACCAAGATGTCCCCGTTCGGCGGTGGCACAAATCGTGATGCGTCGACCCCTCCGCCCTGCTGGCCTATACATACCTGCCGCTGACGTAGTTCACCGGCGTCGTATGCATCGCCTCGCGTGCCACGGACGAGCGTCGCTTGAAGTTGCCCAAGCATTTTGAGACAGATGGGAAGTTCGTCGAGCATCTGCATGCTCAACGTTGCAGCCCGCACATAGTTCATGACTTCCCTGATCTCGGCACTTTGGTGCTGTTCGTCGACATAGTCGGCGCCAAGGGCCTCCGAGAGCGGAGCAAACGTGCCTTCGAGCGCAGTGGTCGACACGGCTTCCTTGCGCAGCGATGGCCTAACCAGCAGGTTGGGGTTCGGCAGCAGTTGAATCTTGCTATCGAGCCTGCCCAAAGCTCGCGCGGCTTCCTCTAACACCTTCACTGAACGTGCTGCAAGTTGGATGTCGTCGGGCAACGGCTCTGGCACGAACGCGTAGTGCGAGTACGCCTCGCCAAGCAGGTGGTCCATACCAGAGATTGGAACCAAGGTGCCGACTGGCGAGTTTTCGAAGAGCTCAACCTGCATTTTTGTCGTCACCAGCCCTCTCGCGTTACATCTGGCGCCACCTCCAGCGCCTGACGTTAATTCTAGCGATGTAATTTAACGTCAATCGCGAATCACGTTAGATCCTCCCCGAAGATCTAACGTCTGACACGATCCGATCGAACCACAGCAGACGTCCAGGCCAGCCGCCTTAATCGCAGGTCAGGAACGTGGGAACCGCCACGGCGCGAGCACGCTCGGCGCTCAGCCCCACAGTTCATGCGCAACCAACCCCGTCGAGACCGATCAGGTCGCCGCCCCGCAGGCCGTCCGCCACCAGCCCTTCTATGCGTTTTGCATAAAAAGAGTGCGGACGTTGAAGCCATGATTGTGGGCAAGCCGTGCAGAATCCACCAGCATGGATGAACAGCCGGAACACCACATTCCAGATGACGGTGCCGCCGCCCCATCCAAGCCCTACAGCCTTGCCGAGGTCGCGGAGATGATTCTGCCGCCCGAATGGACTGATGGTGAACGCTGGGGCTATCTCGTTGCATGAACCAGGGTGAGATTCGCGGCTACAAGACAAGATCGGTCGGACTTGCGGATGGCCACGAAGACGTCGAAGACCTGATCACTCGCCACAGAAACTCGCCACAGCCAGCGGAAGCCGAACAGTATCCGGGCGGCATAACCCGACGCTCATGGCTGTACCACCAGCGATACGGGAACGCCGGAAGCCCAAGCTCCGTGGGCCCCGCCGTGCCCCGCCGGCAAATCCGCCCCAGCAGTTCGGCCAGCGCCGAGTCATTACAGGCCGGTGATCCCAGAGCCAAAGGAGGTACAACCGACCCTGTGACCGTCATACTTGCTGGTAGCTGGAGCCGCTGTTCGACCTCGGTTGATCCTTGACGGATCGTCTTCGGTTGATCCTTGACACCCTAGGTTAGTGATGGGGCCTGTTCGCGGGTGCGGAAGGCCCGTTTGTTTCTTACCTCGCCGTGGCTGGTTCGCGCGGCGGTCTTGACCAGATCGTCGCCGATGAAAAATCGCAGCAGGTCGCCGTCGACGTGGACATCGCAGCGGGCGCCGGCGTGGTGGGCTCCGACGCTGACTTGCTGCCAGGCCACGCTGACGACCCCGTTGGTGGTGACCCGACGTGACACCCAGTCATCACCGCTGCGATCGACGACCATCGGCGCGCTGGGCCGCGCCGGTGCCCCCGCCGGGCCTGGGGTGAACCGCTCAACCGGGGTGATCATGTCGATTCCTTGGTGCGGGCGGGCGGTGTTGTAATAGTCAACCCACTCGTCCAACGCCTGCTGTGCAGCCTTTAAGTTAGTGAAAGGCATTCGTGTACTGAGGAATTCAGCACGCAAACTGC
>NZ_LQPG01000041.1 GCF_002102265.1 Mycolicibacter longobardus
CGGCTAGACATCCCAGGTCCGTAAGTTGTCAAGCGGCTGCGGGCGTGCGGTGTGCCCAGGCTTTGTGTTCGTCGTAGAGCGTTTGATGGCGTAGGCAGCCGTGAAGGATGCCGACGAGTCGGTTGCCCAGGGCGCGGAGGGCTTGATGGTGGGTGTCGCCGTTGGCGCGGTGCTGGTCGTAGAAGGCGCGAGCACCAGGACTGCGAGTTAGTGCGCAGAAGGCCCATTGATCGAGCGCGTCGTAGAGCCGTTTGTTGCGGACGTGGCGGGCCAGCACGGCACGTTTTCGGCCCGACGCGATGGTCAATGGTGAGGTTCCGGCGTAGTTCTTGCGACACTTGGCAGTGCTGTATCGGTTCGGGTCGTCCCCGAACTCACCGAGCACCCGGGCGCCGAGTACGACACCAAGTCCTGGCAGGGAGCGGTAGATGTCGGCGTCCGGGTGTTTCTCAAAATGGTCGGCCAGCACGGTCTCGAGTTCGGCGATCTGGGTGTTCAGTGTCGCGATGACATGAACCGCGGCCGTCGTGGTAGCCCCGAACGCGCTGGCCACTGCAGGGGTTGCGGTGAGGTGCTCGCGGCGCAGGATGGCCTGAATCTCGATAGCACGTGCATCGATGTTGCGTTGTCGCCCAGCAGCTTTGAGCGCTGAGCCGATCTTCGACAGGCTCAACCGGGCGCCTTGTTCAGGAGTGGGTGCGCGACTCAACACGGCCAACGCGTCACCGTCGGTGAGCGAGTCAAAGGCCTCCAAGGCTGCGGGGTAATACTCCCGCAGCCCGCTGCGCAGCATGTTGGCATGCCGCGTCCGTGCCCAGATCAGGCTCTGATGGGCGCGGGCCAACACCTTGATCGCCTCGGCGTCAGGGGTATCCCCGGCGATCTGGCGATGGTTGTGCCGGTCGGTGCGGACCAGATCGGCCAGCAGTTTGGCGTCCCCGGCATCAGACTTCGCGCCCGAGACGTGGTGACGGTCGCGGTAGCGGGCCGCGGCCATCGGGTTGATCGCCCACACTTGATAACCCGATGCCACCAATGCCGAGACCCACAGGCCACGATCGGTTTCGATGCCGATCATCACCTCGTGGGGTTCCTCGGCGTGCGCGGCGATCAGTTCGTGCAAGTCCCGGATCCCCGCCAGGCCCTCGGGTAATCGCCGGGCTGCCAAGCGTTGGCCGGCCTCATCCATCAGATACACGTCGTGATGGTCTTCGGCCCAGTCGTCACCGAGGAAAATCACCACTGTCCACCTCCTGCGGTCGTCGTTGACTCCCCATTGAGCCCGAGGACACCCGGCGGCGGACTAATGGATCAGTGCTCCCGTTGGCACGACATCCCATCAGCGCTTCAAGCGACCTCACCGAACCGGCCGGGGCACGATCTAGCCGTAGGGATCAACGCTTCACCCCGGTCGAACGCAGTGCTCACCGGCCAGCGGCTCGATGATCAGCGTCCCGCGACCAACACCCCAAACCCGTCAACGCCACGCTGATCGACTCCCATTAGT
>NZ_LQPG01000042.1 GCF_002102265.1 Mycolicibacter longobardus
GGGTAAGTCCCCTGGCGTGGTGGGGTTTCGGGGTGCTGGGCCGATGGTGCCGGACCTGATATCGGGTGTGTCGCTGATGGTGCTGGGGTGGGCCATCGCGTAGTGGTCAGTGAGTTACCGACCAAAGTGACTCACAGAAGGACACACGACGCGATGACCCAGGATCATTCTGCCCTGCTTGCTCAGCTCGATGCGCTGAAGTCCGCTGATGCCGGTGCGGTGTTCGCTGAGCTGATCCGTGCCGGGCTGCAGGCGCTGATCGAGGCCGAGGCCACTGCTGCGATCGGCGCCGGTCGCTATGAGCGTGCCGATGGGCGCACGGTGCACCGTAACGGGCATCGGCCCAAGACGGTGTCGACCACCTCCGGTGATGTCGAGGTGGGCATCCCCAAGCTGCGGGCCGGATCGTTCTTCCCGTCGCTGCTGGAGCGCCGCCGCCGCATCGACCGCGCATTGCACGCGGTCATCATGGAGGCCTACGTGCACGGCGTGTCGACCCGCAGTGTCGATGACCTGGTCACTGCGATGGGCGTTGAGTCCGGGGTGTCGAAGTCGGAGGTCTCGCGGATCTGCGCCGGCCTCGACAAAGAGATCGAGGCGTTTCGTACCCGCAGCCTGGCTCACACGACGTTTCCGTACGTGTTCTGTGACGCGACGTTCTGCAAGGTCCGGATCGGGGCGCACGTGGTCTCTCAGGCCCTGGTGGTGGCCACCGGGGTGTCCATCGACGGCACCCGTGAAGTGCTGGGCACCGCCGTCGGTGACAGCGAGTCCTACGAGTTCTGGCGGGAGTTTCTCGCCTCGCTGAAAGCCCGCGGCCTCTCCGGGGTGCATCTGGTGATCTCCGATGCCCACGCTGGGCTCAAAGCTGCGGTGGCCCAGCAGTTCAGCGGATCATCGTGGCAGCGTTGCCGGGTGCATTTCATGCGCAACCTGCACACCGCGGTTTCGGCCAAGCATGCCCCCGCGGTGACGGCGGCGGTCAAGACGATCTTCGCCCACACCGACCCCGCCGGGGTCGCCGAGCAGTGGGACCGGGTGGCCGACACGTTGGCCGAGTCGTTTCCGAAAGTCGCCGCCATGATGGCCGAGGCCAAGACTGATGTCCTGGCGTTCACCGCGTTCCCCAAGGCCCATTGGCAAAAGATTTGGTCGAACAATCCGATCGAGCGGTTGAACAAGGAAATCAAACGCCGCGCCGATGTCGTGGAAATCTTCCCCAACTCGGCTTCGTTTCTGCGCCTGGCCACCGCCGTGGTCATCGAAGCCCACGACGAATGGCAAGTCACCCGACGTTATCTCTCCGATGTCTCCATGGACGAACTACGGGCGGTCATCGCGAAGAAACACGCTGCGGAAGCACTTGCCAAACAACACCAAATCGCCTAGCGTTCAACACGACTCGTTGATCTCGACGCGTGAACCACGCTAGATCCGAAGTCCACCACTCAGCGGGACGCTATCC
>NZ_LQPG01000043.1 GCF_002102265.1 Mycolicibacter longobardus
AGTGCGCCTGAATTCAGGCGGTCGCTGCAACGAATGTGGACGGGTCTGACAGTAGTCGGTCGAGTTCTTCGGCGGGGGTTCGCCAGCTGAGTCGTTTGCGCGGTCGGCCGTTGAGTTCGGCGGCGACCTGGTCAAGCCAGCCGGGGCCGTAGAACGACAAGTCGGTGCCCTTCGGGAAGTACTGGCGTAGCAGGCCGTTGGTGTTCTCATTGGTGCCGCGCTGCCAGGGGCTGTGGGGGTCGCAGAAGTAGATCGGCAGGCCGGTGGCCTCGGTGATCTGGGTATGCAGGGCCATCTCCTTGCCCTGGTCCCAGGTCAGCGAGCGCCACAGGATCTCGGGCAGTTCGGGCATCTTGGCGGTCATCGCCTCGGCGAGGGTCGCGGCGGTGCGATCCCCGGGTAGGTGCAACAGCAAGGTGAATCCGGTGGTGCGCTCGACGAGAGTGCCGATCGCCGAGGCGCTGTCGGCGCCGATGATCAGGTCGCCCTCCCAATGCCCGGGGATCGCTCGATCTTCGGCCTCAGCGGGACGTTCGCTGATGTTGACCATGTCCTTGAGTTGGCCTCGATTGTCAATAGGGTGGCGGCCCTGAGCCTTTCGCTGGGTGCGTCCGGTTCGCAGTGCGGCTTTGACCAGGCGGGCCAACTCTCCGCGGGGCTGGACGTAGATGGCCTGGTAGATCGTCTCGTGAGACACCCGCATCTCCGGATCGTCGGGGAAATCCTGCCGCAGCCGGCGCATGATCTGCTCGGGGCTGTGCCGCAATTTCAAGCGTCGCACAACCTCGGCCAGCAACGCCGGGTTGGACTCCAGCTTGCGTACCTTCGGGCGAGCACGGGCAGCATCGACGGTGTCCTGGGCTATCCGGGCGCGGTAGCCGCAGCTGGTCGCTCCCCGAGGCGCCTCCCGGCTGATCGTCGAGCGGGACCGTCCCAACAATCGCGCGGCATCAGCTTGCGAGTGCCCCGAGACGAACAGCTCTTCGAGACGACAGCGCTCGGTGAACGACAACGCCCGTGATACCTCTGCAGGCTCTTGAACAGCACAAATCGGTGTTCTTGGCACGAAACCAGCCTGATCGACCCAATGCCGCCCGGTGTGTTCCGACACACCCGCGGCCACCGCGGCCTGCGTCGCCGTCGCGCCGGAGTGCATCGCGGCCCAGAATGCATCCTTGACTTGCTGGCAGTACCGGGTGCCCGAATGCCCCTTCTCAGGTCGATAGCCAGCGTCTTTGGCCCACCTACGGCCCGTAGCGCCACACACACCAGCGACCGTGGCGGCCGCCGTCGGTGACAGCCCAGAGCGCACTGCCGCCCAAAACGTCGCCCGAACAGCCCCAGCCGACTCAACGTCTAGATGAACACCCGAACCCCGAAACCCCGTCTCGTGACCCATGCAGCACCGACCCCTTCCTGGTCAGGTGTTGCAGCGATCACTTGAGTCTGAGGCGAGT
>NZ_LQPG01000044.1 GCF_002102265.1 Mycolicibacter longobardus
GCGTTCAACACGACTCGTTGATCTCGACGCGTGAACCACGCTAGATCCGAAGTCCACCACTCAGCGGGACGCTATCCTTCGCGATGCTGGCCGGCCTGGCCACGCTCGCCTCGATCCTGCTCGGCTTCTACGCCGGCCCGGTGATCTGGCCCTGCCTCTGCCTGTCGGTGGGAACCTTCGCCTACGGGCTGGCACGATCCTGGCAGGCCAAAAAGGCGTGGTTCTCGCCCGACCCGGCGCAGCGATGACTGACCGACGTTGACTCTGCGCCCAGGGTGGGGTCTACTCGCACTTTCCCGCCGTACGCGCAGAGCCAACGTGGGACCTGTTCAGACCTGAGCGAAGCGACCGGCCCAGGGCAGCGCCTGCTCGAGCTGGGCTGCCAGCTTGAGCAACAGCGCCTCACCGGCAAGCGGCGCGACGAACTGGACACCGAGTGGCAGACCCTCTGCCGTCCAGTGCAGAGGCAGCGAGATCGCCGGGCGGCCGGTGATGTTCGCCAGCTGCGTGTAGGGCACCCAGCCAAGGTTCTTGTCCACCATGCCGTCGACGATCTTGGTGTGGCGCAACATGCTTGCGGTACGGGTCTTGATCAGCGCGTCGGCGGCGCGCTGCAGCACGACCGGTAGATCGAACTCGCCGATCCGCGGGGGCAGGGTTGCCAGGGTGGGCGTCAACAGCAGGTCGTAGGACTCGAAGAACGTGCTCAGCCGCCGGGTGTGTTCATGGCGCCGCTGCACCGCGTCCAGATAGTCGACACTGCTCGTCGAGCGGCCGAGCGCCGCCATGACGAGCGTGTCACGTTCGAAGGCGTCGTCGCCCGCGCAGGTCAGCCGTTTGGCCTCGGCGAGCTCCCATGCGCAGTAGACGAACCAGGTCAGCAGGAAGTCGCGGGCCAGCGCGGCGTCGTCGAAGGGCGCTTGGGGCAGTTCCTCCACATGGTGGCCGAGCTCGGTCAGCGCGGCGGCAGTCGCCTCGACGGCTGCGTACGCCTCACGATGTGGTGTCTGGTTGATCGCCGTGGGCACCCGCAGCCCGATCCGCAGCTGCCCGGGATCGGCCCCCACACATGAGGCGAACGGCTCACCGGGCAGGCCCGGCACGTACGGCCCGTAGGGTTCACCGCCGCTGAGGACATCCAGCATGGCCGCCGTGTCGCGCACCGTCCGCGAGACGACGCCTTGAACGGCCGCGCCGTGCATGGACTCCCCGACGGCAGGACCCGACGGCGTCAGCCCGCGGCCCGGTTTCAGCCCGACAAGTCCACAACTCGCCGCCGGGATACGAATCGATCCGCCGCCGTCGTTCGCACCGGCGCAGGGCACGATGCCCGCTGCCACCGCCGCGGCGGATCCCCCGGAACTGCCACCCGGCGACCTCGTCAGATCCCAGGGGTTGCGGGTCGGCCCCCATGCCTCCGGCTCGGTGATCGCCTTGGCGCCGAACTCGGGGGTGTTGGTCTTCCCGAAGATGACCAGGCCCGCGTCGATCCAGCGCTGTACCACGGTGGCGTGCTCAGGGGCGATCAGCGACATCTGCGCACGCGAACCGGCCGACGTGGGCAGACCCGCGTAGTCCTGCGCAAGATCCTTGATCAAGAACGGAACCCCGGCGAACGGGCCAGTCAGATCGTCTGACGGCGAAGCCGGAACGTCACGCACGATGGCGTTGATCTTCGGGTTCACCGCCGCGGCCCGCTCCCGGGCGGTGGCGAGCAGCTCAGCCGCCGAAACCTGCTTGTCAGCAACCAGTTTCGCCAAGGATGTGGCGTCGTGCGCGCGATACTCGTCGAAGTGCATCCCCCGAACCTATACGGCGGTTGGGGCTGCGCAGTGGTCTACCGCGACCGACTGGGAGTCAAAAAGTGCGCCCGAAGGGATTCGAACCCCCAACCTTCTGATCCGTAGTCAGATGCTCTATCCGTTGAGCTACGGGCGCCTCGTCTTCAGTTGTCGGTCGAGCAGGCTCGGCCGTGGCGGAGGCGAGAGGATTTGAACCTCCGGTCCCCCGTAAAGAGGACAACTCATTAGCAGTGAGTCCCATTCGGCCGCTCTGGCACGCCTCCTCGAACTCGTTGAGGGTACCGGATCGATCCCCCGCTGTTGAAACCGCCGGGTTCATGCGGCGGTCCCAGCGGCGACCGGCCCACATATGCTGAGGTCCGTGACCGTCCGACTGCGCCCGGAGATCGCCGCACTGCCGGCCTACGTCGAGGGTAAGACGGTCCCGGGATCGATCAAACTGGCCAGCAACGAGACGGTGTTTCCCCCGCTGCCCAGCGTCGCCAAGGCCGTCGAAGCGGCCCTGGCCACCACCAACCGGTACCCGGACAACGGCTACGCCGCGCTGCGGGCCCGGCTGGCCGAACATGTCGGATTCAGCCCGGACCACGTGGCGGCGGGTTGCGGGTCGGTGAGCCTGTGCCAGCAACTCATCCAGATCAGCACCGGAGTCGGCGACGAGGTGATGTTCGGCTGGCGCAGCTTCGAGATCTACCCGCTGCAGGTACGCACCGCCGGTGCCGTGCCGGTGCAGGTGCCGCTGCGCGCGCACACCTACGACCTGGACGCGATGCTGGCCGCGATCACCGACCGGACCCGGCTGATCTTCGTCTGCAACCCGAACAATCCCACCTCGACCGTCGTCGACCCCGACGCCCTGGCGCGGTTCGTGGCCGCGGTGCCGCCGCACATCCTGGTCGCCATCGACGAGGCGTACGTGGAGTACATCCGCGACGACATGGCACCCGACAGTCTGGGGCTGGCCCGAAAACACCCCAATGTGGTTGTGCTGCGGACCTTCTCGAAGGCCTACGGGCTGGCGGGCCTGCGCCTGGGCTACGCGGTCGGCGATCCGGAGATCATCACCGCGCTGGGCAAGGTCTACGTGCCGTTCACGGTGTCCAGCGTGGCGCAGGTCGCCGGGATCGCGTCGGTGGACGCCGCCGACGAACTGCTGGCCCGCACCGACGCGGTGGTCGCCGAGCGGATTCGCGTTTCGGCGGCGCTGCGTGGCGCCGGGTTCGACCTGCCGGATTCGCAGGCGAACTTCGTGTGGCTGCCGCTGGCCGGGCGCACCGCCGACTTCGTGTCCGCCGCCGCCGCGGCCCGCATCGTGGTCCGCCCCTACGGACAGGACGGCGTGCGGGTGACCATCGGCGCGCCGGAGGAGAACGACGCGCTGTTACGGTTCGCTGAGGCGTACCGCTGAGGAGGAACTCTATGCACGCGACCGCTACCGCCACCGTCGCCGCGCCCGCGTCCCGGGTGTGGGCGGTGCTCACCGACTTCGAGGGCATGTCCTCCTGGGCACCCGGCCTGCAGGTCACCGTGATCCGGCCCGGCGCACCCGAGCCCAACGGGGTGGGCGCGCAGCGCCGCATCAAGGCTGTGCCGGGGATGGCACCCCTGGTCGAAGAGGTCATCGCCTTCGAGCCCGACCACCGGATGAGCTACCGGGGCGTCTCCGGCATCCCGTTCCGCAATTACGTCGGCGAGGTGGCGCTGCGTCCAGCCGGAGCCGGCACCGAGATCAGCTACACCGTCAGCGCCGACAACCCACTGCCCGGGGTTGCCTCGGTGCTGGCCCACGGGCTGCTGTTCGCCCTCAAGCGCGCGGTCAAGAAGGCGGGGTAGCGACATGAGCGACGAAGCCGCCCGCAAGACGTTCAGCGAGCTCAAGGAGCGCACCGGGGAGATTCCCGACGCTGAGATCGATGAGTTCTGGGCGACGCTGCCGCCGGCCACCGTCGAGCAGATGATCGGCGACTGGCGCGGCGGGGAGTTCGTCACCGGCCACAAGATGAACGGCCAGCTGGAGAAGTCCCGCTGGTTCGGCAAGTCGTTCCGCTCGGTCACCGACGTGCAGCCACTGGTGTGCCTGGACGAGGACGGCAACAAGTTCTCCAACGTCAAACTCGGCAAGGGCGAGGCCAGCCTGTGGTCCGAGGAGTTCCGCGGCGAGGTGGTGGCCACCATGGTCTACGACGGACAGCCCGTCCACGACCACTTCAAGCGCGTCGACGACGACACCGTGCTGGGCATCATGAACGGCAAGGGCGTCTTGGATTTCCAGGACGGGGTGGGCAAGTACTTCTACTTCTACCTGGAGCGGGTCTGACCGCTCCGGGCTCGTTCATGCTCGGCGGCCGCCCGGTCGAGTAGCTCGATCAGGGCCGGATCGTCCGAGACACCCCGGCGGCGGCTCAGCAATGAGGCGCCGATGGTGACCGCGAGCACACCGACGATCACCAGCAGCGACACCCCGGTGCTGATCTCGGTGACGTCCACTGGCCGGCCGCCGTTGATGAACGGCACATTGTTCTCATGCAGGCCGTGCAGCATCAGCTTCACTCCGATGAACCCGAGGATCACGGCCAGACCGGTGGAGAGGTAGACCAGCCGGTCCAGCAGCCCGTCGACCAGGAAGTAGAGCTGCCGCAGACCCAGCAGCGAGAACGCGGTCGCGGTGAACACGATGTAGGTGTTCTGGGTGAGGCCCAGGATCGCCGGGATCGAGTCGAGCGCGAAGATCAGGTCGGTGCCGGCGATGGCCACCATGACCAGCAGCATCGGGGTCATCGCCCGGCGGCCGCCGACCACGGTGAACAGTTTGTCGCCCGCGTACTGGTCGGCGGTGCCACCGAACTTCTTCGCCAGGCGAATGACGACGTTGCCCGTTCTGCGGGTGTCTTCGGCGGCCTTCGACCGCAGCGTGCCGACGGCCGTCATCAGCAGAATCAGTCCCAGCAGGTAGAAGGCCCAGGTGAAGGCGTCGATCAGCGCCGCGCCCAGGAAGATGAATCCGGTGCGGGCGATCAGCGCGAAGGCGATCCCGAACAGCAGCACCTTCTGCTGATTCGCGTGGGGTACCCGGAAGCCGGCCATGATGACCAGGAAGACGAACAGGTTGTCGACCGACAGCGCCTTCTCGGTGGCATAGCCCGCGAAGTACTCCACGCCGGCATTCGCTCCGCCGAGGACGAACATGCCGACCCCGAAAAGCACCGCTATGCCGACGTAGCCGGCGGACCAGACCGCGGCTTCGGCCAGCGTCGGAACGTGTGCCTTGCGGACGTGAAAAACGAAGTCGAACGCGAGCAATCCGACGAGGCCGACGATCGTCAGCCCCCACACCCAACCGGCTACGTCCATGTGCCACCCAGGCTAGGCGGTTTTGACGACGCCGGCCTGGCCAGCAGGTTGCGCCGCTATGACCGTCCGGTGAATGCGATCAGGCGCTGCAGGGGCGACGCGGAGTCGGCCACCTCAACGGGATCGTCGAAGCCGGCCTGCACCCGGCCCGCCGGGGTGAGGGTCGCCTGCGCCAGGTCCAGCACGTATCCGGCCAGCGGTTCGCCCGCTTCCACGGTGCGGCCGGTGGCCGTCGCGTAGTCCCACGCGTGCACCAGGAACTCCAGCGCCAGAATGCCCGCGACCATGCTCGCCGGCAGCTCGTTGGGGCCGATGCCGACGGTGCCGTCCAGGCCGCGACTGTGCCAGGCGTCCAGCGCGGGCCGGGCGGCGGCGCGGACCTGCCCCACCAGCGAATCGGTGGTGTCGCGGGCGGGAAACTCCGCACCCGCCGCACCGCCGATGACGGTGATGGAGTGCAGCAGATGGTCGGTCAGCTGGGCGACATCGAACTCCGAGCACGGCGTCGGATTGGACAGTTGGTCGCCGCCGATACCGTCCAACACTTGCTTCAGCACCACCCAGGCGGCTTCAGCGGCCGCGAGTTGGTCGGCGGGTGGTGCGTCCGGACCGGGTCGCAGATCGGGAGACATAGCCCCACGCTACGGTCTGGATATGGCCGAGACCTATGAATCCGTCACCGTCGAAACCAAAGACCACGTCGCCCAGGTCACCCTGATCGGGCCGGGCAAGGGCAACGCGATGGGCCCGGCGTTCTGGTCGGAGCTGCCGGAGGTCTTCGCCGAGTTGGACGCCGACCGCGACGTGCGGGCGATCGTGCTGACCGGCTCCGGCAAGAACTTCAGCTACGGGCTGGATCTGGCCGCGATGGGCGGGACCATGACGCCGATGCTGGCCGAGGGGGCGCTCGCCCGCCCGCGGGCCGATTTCCACCGTGAGCTGCAGCGCATGCAGGGTGCGATCACCGCGGTCGCCGACTGCCGCACACCGACGATCGCGGCGATCCAGGGCTGGTGTATCGGCGGCGGGGTGGACCTGATCTCCGCGGTGGACATCCGCTACGCAGCCGCCGACGCCAAGTTCAGCGTGCGCGAGGTCAAGCTGGCCATCGTCGCCGACGTCGGCAGCCTGGCCCGGCTTCCGCTGATCCTGTCCGACGGCCACCTGCGCGAGCTGGCCCTGACCGGTAAGGACATCGACGCCGCGCGGGCGGAGAAGATCGGCCTGGTCAACGACGTCTATGCCGACGCCGAGGCCTGCCTGGCCGCCGCGCATGCCACCGCGACCGAGATCGCCGCCAACCCGCCGCTGACCGTGGCCGGCGTCAAAGACGTGCTCGACGAGCAGCGCACCGACCGGGTGGCGGCCAGCCTGCGCTACGTCGCGGCCTGGAACTCGGCGTTCTTGGCGTCCAAGGACCTGATGGAGGGTATCGGCGCCATCATGGGCAAACGTAAGCCCGAGTTCACCGGCGAGTGATGGCCTGGCTGCTGCTGTTCGGGGCGATCGGGTTCGAGGTCGCCGGAACGCTGTCGATGCGCGCCTCCGACGGCTTCAGCCGATGGCAGTGGACGATCCCGGTGGCCATCGGCTACCTGGTGTCGTTCACGTTGCTGGCGATGGTGCTCAAACGCGGCATTCCGGTCGGGGTGGCCTACGGGGTCTGGTCGGGGGTCGGGGTGGCGTTGACCGCGGCGCTGGCCCGCTTCCTGTTCAACGATCCGTTCACACCGGTGATGGCCGGTGGTGTGGTGCTGATAGGCGCCGGGGTCTATCTGATGGAGCTCGGGGCGCACGGGTGACCGACGACGTGCCCCACCGACAACCGAGCCTGGCCGACATTCTCGCCACCCTGGACGTCGACCGCGTCGACGATGAACACTTCGTGGCCACCCAACTCGACAACCCGATCCACCACATCGTCGGCGGCCACATCGCCGGCCAGGCGCTGATCGCGGCCAGCCGCACCGCGCCGGATCGCGTCCCGCACAGCGTGCACGTCTACTACCTGCGGGCCGGGGACGCCCGCCGCCCGGTGGACCTGCACGTGGAGGTGGCCCGCGACGGTGGCACGCTGTCGACGCGGCAGGTCACCGCGCGCCAGGACGGCCAGATCCTGCTGGAAGTGCTGTCGTCGTTCACCACCGCCGTCGACGCAGCCGAGTACCAACAGTCCATGCCGGCGGTTCCCGATCCGGAGTCGCTGCCGTCGTCGCAGCAGCAGCTCGCGGACTACGCCGACGAGCTGGGCGGCTACTGGGTGCAGCCCCACCCCTTCGATCTGCGCTACGTCGACCCACCACCACGGCTGGCCGTCGAGCTGCCCGACCCGTCGCCGCGGCTCCGGTTGTGGTGGAAGCCGTCCGGGCCGGTGCCGGCCGACGCCGCGATGCACAGCGCCCTGCTGACCTACCTGTCCGGCACCACCATGGTCGAGGCGGCGCTGGCCATGCGGCGGGCCACCCCGGCCAGCACTTTCAACGCGCTGATCGACCATGCGCTGTGGTTTCAGCGGCCCGTCGATCTCTCCGATTGGGTGCTGTCGGACCAGTTCTCGCCCAGCGGCGTCGCGGGGCGCGGCCTGTCTACGTCCACGATGTACAACCGGGCGGGGCAGCTGGTCTGCGTGGCGACCCAGGAACTGTATTTCGGCCGGGGCGGAGCACGGCGACGCTGAGGAAGCGCCCACGTAACCTGGCGGGCATGACCTCCGACGGCAAGATCCGTGTCCCCGCCGACCTCGACGCCGTCACCGCGATCGGCGACGAGGACCACTCCGGTATCGACCCGGCGGCCGTGGACCGGATCTGGCAGGCCGCGCGGCACTGGTATTCCGGTGGCCTGCACCCCGCCATCCAGTTGTGCCTGCGCCACAACGGCCGGGTGGTGCTCAACCGGGCGATCGGGCACGGCTGGGGTAACGGGCCCGAGGATCCGGACGACGCGGAACTGGTACCGGTGGGCGTCGACACCCCGTTCTGCGTGTACTCGACCGCCAAGGCCATCACCAGCACGGTGATGCACATGCTGGCCGAACGCGGCGCCTTCTCCCTGGATGATCGCGTCAGCGACTATCTGCCCGACTATGGCCGACACGGCAAGCACCGCACCACCATTCGTCATGTGATGACGCACAGCGCCGGGGTGCCGTTCGCGACCGGGCCCAAACCCGACCTCAACCGGGCCGACGACCCGGAGTACGCCCAAGCGCAGCTGGCCGACCTGCGGCTGGTGTATCCACCCGGGCTGATGCACATGTACCACGCCCTGACGTGGGGGCCGCTGACTCGCGAGATCGTGCGGGCGGCCACCGGCAGGGACATCCGGGAGGTGCTGGCGACCGAGATCCTCGATCCGTTGGGCTTCCGCTGGACCAATTACGGTGTTGCGCCGCAGGATATTCCGCTGGTGGCGCCCAGCCACGCCACCGGAAGGCAGCCGGCCGGCGCGGCGGTCGCGGTGTTCCGCAAGGCGATCGGCGGATCGGTCCACGAGATCATCCCGGTGACCAACAGCCCGTTCTTCCTGACCACGGTGGTGCCGTCGTCGAACACCATCTCCACCGCGTTCGAGCTGTCCCGGTTCGCCGAAATCTGGCGCGGCGAAGGCGAACTCGATGGGGTGCGGGTGCTGGCTCCGGAGACCCTGCGCGGCGCCGTGCGCCAGTGCCGGCGGCTGCGGCCCGATGTCGCCACGGGTCTGGCGCCGCTGCGTTGGGGCACCGGCTTCATGCTGGGGTCGACGCGGTTCGGGCCGTTCGGCCGCGGCGCGCCGGCCGCGTTCGGGCATCTGGGCCTGGTCAGCTGTGCCATCTGGACCGACCCCGAACGGAGGCTGTCCGCGGGGCTGATCTCCAGCGGCAAGCCCGGTCAGGATCCGGAGGCCAAGCGCTATCGCGCATTGATGGACCGGATTGCCGCGGAGATCCCCCGGGGGTGACCCCAGACTCAGATGCCGCAGCCGTCACCGCTCTCCACCATGTGGGGATGTGCCCGCCTATGAGCGACTCTGCACGTTATGTCAATCAGTTTGTGTGCGGGCCGACGCGATTGGGCGTGCAGGACAAGGCGGCCGACCTAGTGACCCAGATCAGTCAGTCCCTGGTCACGCAACAGACTCTTCAGCGCGTCGTGTTCACCGAAGATATAGGCCCTGGCGAGCAGGTCGTTGAACGTGTCTTGTTCATCGACGGGGATCGTGAGCAGCTTGCCCGTCCCGGAACCGATCAACGCAGCGTTGGCGACGAACAGCGCGGTGCGTTTGTTACCGTCCTCGAACGGCTGTGCCTTCGCCAGAACGACGAACAGCTCCAGTGCGACTTCGCATGGATCGTTTCCCTGTAGCGCAGCATCGAGGAACTGCTGTAGGACGTCCTCGGTGATTCCGTCGGGAGTGTGGAGGCCGTACCGGGTGGCGACGCCGATCCGCTGATCCGTGGTGCGGAATTGTCCGGGATGCAGTGCCCCGCTGCGGCTGATCGTCGCGTTGACGGCACGCACGAAATCCGCGTTGATCCGCTGCCCGCCACGGTCGATGATCAGCTGTGCGCAGTCACGCAAGTCTTCGAGCAGTGCGAGATCGGAACGCGAGGTGATCCCGTCGAGGCTCCCGGAGCGTAGAAAGTTCTCGGTGTCCAGGCGCCCAGCCGCCAGGCCGTTGAACACCTTCCCGGAGCTGTACACGACTCCGGCGAGGTCGGCGACAGTGATCGCGGCCACGGTCCACTCCTTCGTCAGTGCCATTACCGCCCGTGCTCGAGACTGGGCATACGCAGTCCGCCACTCGCACTTTCCTGCATAGCCGCCATCTCGCGGGTTCGGGCTCGCACACTGCGGTGGCGGAGGGATTTGAACCCCCGGACGGTTTTAGCCGTCTCTCGCTTTCAAGGCGAGTGCATTAGGCCGCTCTGCCACGCCACCGCGGGAGATCGTACCTCGGCGCCCAGGACTACTCGGCCCGTCACGGCTCACACGCACCTGATCTGATAGTCGTTCAGCCGCACATCGGTGGTGAGGAGATCAAGACTCTCGGCGATGGCCTGCGCCACCAGCATCCGGTCGAACGGGTCGCGGTGGTGCCAGGGCAACTCACGCAGCGCTTCGGCATGCGCTGTGGTGAAAGGCAACTCACGACCCTGCCTCACGCACCGCCTCGTCCAGTCCGGCCGGCGCCTGCAGCTTGCCGAGCGAAGCCTCGATGGCCACTTCCGCGGCGGTGACCGCGGAGACGAAGAGCTCGTTGTCGGGTTCGGCGATCACCGCACGATGCGCACCCGAGAGGTTCTTGTCGTCGGCCAACCACCAAAGCACGACATGAGTATCCAGCAGCCCCCTCATGCCCCATGCCAGTCGCGGTCGTCTGAGTCCGAGAAGCGGTCGAACTCCGCGGCGATCGTCACCTTGTCCTTCCATAAGCTGATCACGATCTCGGCGCCACCCTCCACCTGGGCGAGCAGCCGCGATAGGCGCGTCTTGGCGTCATAGACGTTGACGGTTTCAGCCCCCATGACGACAGGGCATCTGGTCTGGTCAGGTCTGGCCAGAAGTGTGCGGAATCGGGGAGACGCCGCCGGTAGTAGCGTGTCCGGCATGCGTGCCATCGTCGTTGAATCGCCCGAAACGCTGGCCTGGCGGGAGGTCCCCGATCTGCAACCCGCTCCCGGCGAGGTGCTGATCCGGGTCGCCGCGGCCGGGGTGAACCGCGCCGATCTGCTGCAGGCGGCGGGCCTGTACCCGCCCCCGCCCGGGGCCAGCGACACCCTCGGACTGGAGGTCTCCGGCGTTGTCGCCGCGGTGGGCGATGAGGTATCGGATTGGATTGTCGGACAACAGGTCTGCGCGTTGTTGGCCGGGGGCGGCTACGCCGAGTACGTCACGGTCCCGGCCCCGCAGGTCCTTCCGGTTCCCTACGGCGTGGATCTGGTCGATGCCGCCGGACTGCCGGAAGTGGCCTGCACCGTGTGGTCGAACCTGGTGCTGACGGCTGGCCTGTCGGAGGGGCAGTTGCTGCTGGTACACGGCGGTGCCAGCGGGGTGGGCAGCCACGCGATCCAGGTCGCGCGTCAGCTCGGGGCGTGGGTGGCCGTCACCGCCGGGTCGGCGGAGAAGCTGGCGACCTGCCGTGAGTTGGGCGCCGAGATCACCGTCAACTATCACGACGAGGACTTCGTCGCGCGGGTCCGCGAGGCCGGCGGCGCCGACGTGATCCTGGACATCATGGGTGCGGCCTACCTGGACCGCAACATCGACGCGCTGGCCAACGACGGGCGGCTGGTCATCATCGGGATGCAGGGCGGGGTCAAGGGTGAACTGAACCTGGGCAAGCTGATCGCCAAGCGCGCCCGGGTGATCGGCACCGCGGTGCGGGGCCGGCCGGTGGAGGGACCGAACGGCAAGGGCGCCATCGTCACCGCGGTCGCCACCGAGGTCTGGCCGATGGTGGGCGACGGCCGGATCAAACCGGTGATCGGCGCGCGGCTACCCATCGAGCAGGCCGGCGAGGGCCACCGCCTGCTGGCGTCCGGACAGGTCACCGGCAAGGTTGTACTGACGGTCTGACGCCGAGGTCCCGATCGGCAATTCGACGCTGACGCTCGAAAGTCGACGTAGCATTATTCGCGAATCGATTGCCGACGGCGTCGCCGTCAGCGGACTCCCAGGAGGCACTTCTTATGTATATCGAAACCGCGTCCGCTACAACGGATTCGGGTGCGCTATGAGTACGCGTATGCCGCGGCAACTAATTAGCCTGAGCGACGAGATCGACGCCGTCCCAGCAACGCCGCTGCCCATACTCGACGAGCCCTACAGCATTCGTTTCGCAGACCCCGAGGGCGATGCCGAGATGATCTCCGAATGGATGAACCGGCCGCACCTGGCCGCAACCTGGGGTTACGATTACCCGCCCGACCAATGGCGCCGCCACCTGGAGGTCCAATTCGAGGGCACCTACTCGCGTCCCTACATCTACAACCTCAATGGCGAGCCCCTCGGATACATGGAGTTGTTCCGGGTGGCAAAGGATGACCTCGCTACCGTGTACGACGCCCTGCCCTACGACGTGGGCTTGCACGGCGCCATGGCCGACGCCAACATGGTCGAGAAGGGACACGGGAAGAACATCTTCGGCCCCTTGGTCCGTAGCATTTTCGAGGCTGAACCGGAGTGTCGGCGGGTCATCGGAGATGCCAATGCGGGCGCGGGCTCGTACGGGCGCCGGTTCTGGGAGCGCCGCGGCGGAGTGTTCCTCGGGGAGCACTACATGGCGAAGTGGGATCAGAACATCGTGCTGTTCGCCTGGCCGAGAACGCCTGCGGACATTCCGGCCCAACGCGGTACGCAGTAACCCTGCAGCAAGGGCGGTGACGGATCACTATCCGTCACCGCCCTTGCTGTTGGTGCCATCATCTGGCCCAGACGTACAAATCCCCGGTTCCGACTGTTGGTGCCGGAACCGGGGATTCGCACGTTCGAGGCGACCCGGACTAGCAGGCCATCACGGTGCGCCCACGCCGCCGGCGCCGCCGACGCCGCCCTTGCCGCCGGTGGTGGTGCTGCTCAGTGGGCCGCCGGGGGTGCCGGCCTGACCTGCCGAACCGGTGACGCCGTCACCATTCGTGCCGCCGTCACCACCCTTGCCACCGTTGCCGCCGGCACCGGACCAGTTGGACTTGCTGCTCCTGGCAGTACCCTGAGTGCCAGCACCACCCTTACCGCCCATGCCACCCGAGCCGCCCTGGGCGTTGGTGCCGTCGGTGTTCAGGCCGCCCTGGCCGCCGGTTCCACCAGTTCCACCGTTGCCACCGTGGCCGCCGCTACCGCCACCACCGGTGCCCTGACCGACGAGGCCGTTGTAGGGGTTGCCGCCCTTGCCGCCGTTACCACCGACACCGGCGGCACCGCCGTTACCACCCTTGCCGGCTTCACCGCCGGAGCCGTGCGAACCGGACTTGCCGTCGCCCAGTGCGACACCACCGGCGCCGCCCTGACCGGCGTTGCCGCCGACGCCACCGTCACCGCCCTGGCCGCCGTCACCGCCGGTGCCGCCGGCGCGACCGGGCAGGCCGAGGCTGCCGTTACCGCCGTTACCGCCGACACCGCCGTTGCCGCCGGTACCACCGGTACCACCGATCCCGCCGTTGCCACCGAGGCCGCCCTGGCCGCCGTCACCGGTGACCGTGCCACCGGCACCACCGACACCACCGGTGCCACCCGCGCCACCGGCAAACCCGGTGGCACCCTTGGCGCCGTTACCGCCGACCCCACCACCCATGACCTGGCCCTGCGGGTCCTTGGGCGCATTCACGCCCGCTCCACCGTTCGCAGCAACGGAGGTGTTGGCCCCGGCGGTACCGCCGTGACCGGCGTTACCGCCCGTGCCACCGGTGCCGTGCTGGCCGGCCGAGCCGCCGTTACCGCCGTTGCCGCCGGCCGCGCCTGCGCCGGCCGCGGCGTTGGTCCCCGAGGTGCCGTTGGCGCCGTTGCCGCCATTGCCACCGAGGCCGCCGTTGCCGAACTCTCCGGTGGCGTTGCCGCCGACACCGCCGTGGCCGCCGGCCTGCGCCAAGCCGCCCACGGTCGTGCCGTTGCCGCCGTTACCGCCGGTACCACCTTGGGCGACTGCGCCGCCGGCGCCGTCGGCGCCGCTGTCGGCCTCGGTGACGCCGTCGCCACCGAGACCACCGGCACCGGCCGCACCGCCCGCACCGGCGATGCTGCTGCTGTTGCCGCCCTTGCCGCCGGTTCCCGCGATGGCGTTGGTTCCGCCGCCTGCGCCGTTACCACCGGTGCCGCCCACGCCGGCGTTGCCGCCAGCGCCGCCGTCGCCGCCCAGGCCGCCGTTACCGTCGGCACCGTTGTTTCCGACGTTCGCGACACCGCCGCCACCGCCCTGGCCACCGGCACCACCCGCACCACCGGCCCCGGCCACGCCGGTGGCCTCGCCACCGTCGCCGCCGTTGGCGCCGCTACCGGCCGTGGCGTGGTTTCCTGCGGCGCCGTTGGCGGCATGGCCGCCCAGGCCGCCGTTACCGCCGATACCGCCATGGCCACCGGCGCCGCCGTCGCCGCCGTTGGTGCCACCGGCACCGCCCACGCCGCCGTTACCGCCGGCCGCGCCGGCCGTGCCGTCGGTGCCGTCAGTGCCGACCGTGGTTCCGGCCAGGCCGTCAGCCCCAGCCCCGCCGTCGCCGCCGTTACCGCCCTGGCCGAACGTGCCCGCCGCGCCACCGGAACCGCCGTGACCGCCGGTCTGGCTCACGTTGCCCACGATCTCACCGGCGCCACCGGCGCCGCCGTCACCGCCGTTACCGCCGAGCACGGCGCCGTCCAGACCGTTGTCGGCCGCAGTGCCGTCACCGCCGGTACCGCCCGTGCCGCCCTGGCCGGCCGTACCGGCGATACCACCGGCACCACCGTTGCCGCCGTTGCCGGCGAAGTCGTTGGCACCGCCACCGGCACCGGCACCGCCGTTGCCGCCGTTGGCGCCGGCGCCGGTGTTACCACCCGCGCCACCCTGGCCACCGGCACCGGCCGCACCCTCGCTGCCGTTGGTTGCGGCACCGCCGGCGCCGCCGTTGCCGCCGCTGCCACCGGCCCCACCGTTGCCGTTGGTGCTGGTGGCGTCGCCGCCGTCGCCGCCGTTGTCGCCGCTGCCGCCCGCTGCATTGGTGCCCGTGGCGCCGTTGTCGCCGGAACCGCCGTTACCACCGGCTCCACCGACTCCACCGAGGCCACCGGCGCCGCCGTTGCCCGACGTGGTGCCACCGAGACCACCCTGGCCACCGCTACCACCGTTACCGCCGGCCGTGCCGTGGGTGCCGTTGCCGGAGCCGTCGGTGATGCCGTCGATGCCGATCGAGCCGGCGCCTCCGTTGCCACCCGCGCCACCGGTACCGATCGCGCCCGCGTTGCCGCCCTTACCGCCCGCGCCACCGTCCTGCGCGGAGTTGTCCGGCAAGGTCAGGCCCTGGCCACCGTTACCACCGGCGCCGCCGTCACCGCCGCCACCGTTGGTGCCGTCCTGGCCGGACGCGGCCTGGCCGCCCACACCGGTGCCGCCGGCACCGCCGACACCACCGAGATCACGGTTACCGCCGTCGCCACCGTTACCACCGGTGCCCGCCACCGCGCTCACGCCGCCATCGCCGCCGTGGCCACCCGCGCCACCGTTACCGGCGGTACCGCCGTTGCCACCCGCACCGCCGACGCCACCGGCGCCGTTGCTGGCATCGCCGCCGAGACCACCGGCGCCACCGGCAGCCGCGTCGCCGCCCAGGCCACCGTTTCCACCGGTGCTGCCCGCGACACCCACGACGCCGTCGCCACCGTTGCCACCGCTACCGCCGGTGCCACCGGCACCACCGGCGCCTGCGGCACCCGACGTGGTACCACCGGCACCACCGTTGCCGCCGTAGCCACCGACGCCACCGTTACCACCGGTGGTGCCGTTGCCGTCAATGTCGGTGACGCCGGCCACACCGCTACCGCCGTTACCGCCCGCGCCGCCGACGCCGCCGGTACCGATCGCGCCCGCCGCACCACCGTGACCGCCGTAGCCGCCGGCCTGGCCGGTGACCCCGTCGGCCAGCAGCCCACCGTGACCGCCGTTACCGCCGGCACCACCGTTGCCGCCGCCGCCGTCGCCGCCGGCCGCACCGTCGGCCCGGTAGGTGACACCGTCGCCGTTCAGGCCGCCCTGGCCGCCGGCCCCGCCGGTGCCGCGGTCGCCACCGACACCACCATTGCCACCGTGCCCGGCGGTGTCGTTCGCACCGCCGCCGGCACCGTGACCACCGCGGCCACCGTCGCCCGCGGCCCCGGCCTCGCCACCGTTGCCGCCCAGACCACCGGAGCCGTTGAGGCCCGCGGTGCCGTTGGTCGCACTACCGCCCTTACCACCGGCGCCACCGGTACCGCCGGTACCACCGGCACCGCCGTTACCACCGTTGGTGCCGTCGCCACCGTTGCCGCCGCTGTTTGCCGCAGCATCGGCGCCCGCGATACCCACGATGCCAGCGCCGCCGGTTCCACCGTTACCGCCGGCACCGCCGACGCCGCCCAGACCGCCGTTGCCGGAGATCGAGCCGCCCTTGCCGCCGTTGCCCGCAGCACCACCGGCCGCACCGTTTCCGCCGGCTCCGCCGTTGGCGGTCGCCGTCGATCCGGTTGCGCCATGCGCGCCAGCTCCACCGTTGCCACCGGCGCCACCGCTACCGACAGATCCAGCGTCACCGCCGTGACCGCCGGCGCCACCGGCCTGGGCGGTGCCGTCACCGAGGAGCACACCCGTGCCGCCCTTACCGCCCGCGCCGCCGTTGCCGCCCACCGCCGATGTACCGGCAGCCCCGTTGGCCGCCTGAGCGGTGTTTCCGGCGTTCCAGCCGCCGTCGCCCGCGGTGCCCGCGGCGCCGCGCTCACCACCGTTGCCGCCATGGCCGCCCGAGCCCGCGACGGCGTTCGCGCCGCCACCGGTGCCGTCGGAGCCGCGGCCGCCGTTGCCGGCGTTACCTGCGTTCCCCGCGTCGCCACCGACTCCACCGGACCCGTCTGCACCGACGTTGCCGTTGGTGGCAGTACCACCATTGCCGCCGATGCCACCGGTACCACCGTTGCCGCCGATGCCGCCGTTGCCGCCGTGACCGCCGTCGGCGCCGGATGCGCCGGTGCCGGAAGTGACCACGGCGCCGTCGGCACCATTGGCACCGTGGCCGGCGTTACCGCCGGCTCCACCGGCGCCACCCTGGCCGCCCGCACCGCCGTCGCCGGCGTCCGTGCCGCCCGCGCCACCGAGGCCGCCGGCGCCACCGGCGCCACCGTGGGTGCCGTTGGTGCCGTGACCGTCGATGTCGGTGATCCCGGCCTCACCGGCCGCGCCCGCACCGCCGGCGCCGCCGGCGCCGCCATTGCCGGTCAATGCGGCGCTACCGCCGTTGCCGCCCGCACCGCCGCCCTGGCCGATGTCGGAGACGCCGATCACGCCCACGCCCGCGCCGCCGTTTCCGCCAGCACCGCCATCGCTGCCGAGACCGGCCGCGCCGCCGTTGCCGTTCGCGCCGTCGCCGTCCGTGCCGGCGCCGCCGATACCCGCGTTGCCCGCCGCAGCGCCCTCGGCGCCGTCGCCGCCCGCGCCACCCGCGCCCGCGTTGGCTGCGCCGCCACCGCCGAGGCCCGTACCACCGGCGCCACCGGCACCGCCGGCGCCACCGTCGCCGGCGTCACCACCGACACCACCGACGCCGGCGCTGGCGCCACCACCGATGCCACCGTTGCCGCCCGCGCCGCCGTTCGCGGCGTTGCCGCCGTTTCCGCCCGCGGTGTCTGCGACCGTGGCGTCCGCGCCGGCACCACCGGAACCGCCCTTACCGCCGGCTCCACCGTTACCGCCGGCTCCACCGTTACCGGAAGTGGTGCCACCGAGGCCACCGGTACCACCGTCGCCGCCGACGCCGCCGACATAGCCGTTGGTGCCGTTGCCGTCAATGTCGGTGATGCCGTCCACGGTCGCGCCGACGCCGCCGGCACCACCGGCACCGCCGTTGCCGACCGATGCCGCGTTGCCACCGGTTCCGCCGTTACCGCCGCCCTGGCCGATATCGAAGCCGGTGATCAGGCCCTCACCGGCGCCACCCTGGCCGCCAGTACCGCCATCGCTGGCGATTCCGTCCTGTCCGTTGGCGCCGTTGGCGCCGTTGGTGGTGCCGGTTCCGCCGGTTCCAGCGTCGCCCGCCACGCCTGCTTCGGCACCGTCGCCGCCGTTGCCGCCGTTACCGGCGACCGCGCCGCCGCCACCACCGAGACCCTTGCCGCCGACGCCGGCGACACCGCCGTTGCCGCCCCAGCCGGAGGTGCCGCCCGTGCCGCCGGCACCGTTGGTCGCCGAACCGCCCTGGCCACCGTTACCACCGTTACCGCCGGCACCGGCGTTGCCGCCGTGGCCGCCGTCGGTGTCGGCGACGGTGGCGTCCGCGCCGGCTCCACCCGCGCCGCCCTGTCCACCGATACCGCCGAAGCCGCCGTGGCCACCGTCACCGGAGATGGTGCCACCGGCACCACCGTTGCCGCCGACGCCGCCGACGCCGCCGACGGCACCATGGGTGCCGTTGCCGTCGATGTCGGTGATGCCATCCACCGTCGCACCGGTGCCACCGGTGCCACCAGTGCCGCCGTTTCCGACCGCGCCGGCGTTACCGCCATTGCCACCCGCGCCGCCGCCCTGGCCGATGTCGAACCCGGTGATCAAGCCGAAGCCGTCGCCACCGCGGCCGCCATCGGCGCCGTCGGTGTTGGTGCCGTCCGTGCCGTCGGCGCCAGCGGCGCCACCGGTGACACCGAGCCCGCCGACCCCTGCCTTACCGGCCGCGCCACCCACGGCGCCGTCGCCGCCGTCGCCGCCGTTGCCGGCGTTGGCGCCGCCGCCGCCACCACCACCCTGGCCGCCAATCGCCGCGGTGCCGGCATCGCCACCGTTGCCTGCCGCGCCGCCGGCGCCGCCGGTCCCGGTGGCCGCTACACCACCAGTGCCGCCGTTGCCGCCCGCGCCACCGGCACCGGCACCGCCGCCGTTGCCACCCCGGAAGTCAAGGAAGGGCGCATCGTCCGCCGCACCACCGTTACCACCGGCACCGCCGTGCCCACCGGCGCCACCGTCGCCGCCGTTGCCGGAGTTCGCGCCACCGGCGCCACCGGTACCACCGTGACCGCCGGCCGCACCCGCTCCACCGGTGGTGCCGTCAATGCCGACGGTTTCGCCGTCGACGCCCGCCGCGCCGCTACCGCCGTCACCACCGACACCGCCGTCACCGTCGTTACCGGCCGCGCCGCCGTTACCGCCCGTGCCACCGGCCTGGGCGACGATGCCACCGAGCAGCTCACCGTCGCCGCCCTTACCGCCCGCGCCGCCGTTACCACCGGTGGCGTCCGCGCCGGCAGCACCGCTGTCGGCCTGGCTGGTGTTGTCGGCGTTCCAGCCGCCGGCACCGCCGGCGCCGGCCGTGCCGCGGTTACCGCCCTGGCCGCCCTGACCACCGGAACCGGCGGTGGCGTTGTTGCCGCCACCCGCGCCGTCGCCACCGTTGCCGCCGTTACCGCCATTGCCGGCCGCGCCGCCGAGACCGCCGGCACCGCCGTCGCCCTGGACGCCCGCGTCACCGGCGGTGGCGGTGCCGCCGGCACCACCCTGGCCACCGACACCACCCGCGCCACCGTTACCACCGCTACCGGCGTCGACACCGTCAGTACCGGTCCCGCCGCTGCCGGCCGCCGCGTCGATGCCGTCTTCGCCGTCGAAGCCGTGGCCACCCGCGCCACCGGTGCCGCCGACGCCGCCGACGCCACCGTTACCGCCATCACCGGAGGTGGTGCCACCCGCGCCACCGGTACCACCGGCGCCACCCGCGCCACCGACGCCACCGTTGGTGCCGTCACCACTGACATCGGTGGTGCCACCGATCCCGGTTGCGCCCTGGCCGCCGGCGCCACCGTTACCGCCGTTACCGACCGTGCCGGCGTCACCACCATCACCACCGACGCCGCCGGCCTGCACGGTGCCATCACCCAGCACCTCGCCGGCGCCACCGACACCGCCGTTACCACCATTGCCACCGGTGCCATCAGCACCCGCGTCACCCGAAGCGGCCTGCGAACCTCCGCCACTGACGCCACCAGCACCACCAGCGCCGCCAGTCCCGCCCGAGCCGAAGGCGCTACCGCCCTTACCGCCGGCACCGGCCGCAGCCCCCGTGCCACCACCGGCACCAGCACCACCATTGCCGCCATTGCCCGCAGCACCGCCGGCACCACCATCACCGCCGACACCGGCGTCACCATGCAGACCGGCGAGGCCCTGCGCCGAGGCGCCACCCACGCCACCGTTGCCGCCGACGCCACCATCACCACCAACACCACC
>NZ_LQPG01000045.1 GCF_002102265.1 Mycolicibacter longobardus
GCAGTTTGCGTGCTGAATTCCTCAGTACACGAATGCCTTTCACTAACTTAAAGGCTGCACAGCAGGCGTTGGACGAGTGGGTTGACTATTACAACACCGCCCGCCCGCACCAAGGAATCGACATGATCACCCCGGTTGAGCGGTTCACCCCGGGCCCGGCGGGGGCACCGGCGCGGCCCAGCGCGCCGATGGTCGTCGATCGCAGCGGTGATGACTGGGTGTCACGTCGGGTCACCACCAACGGGGTCGTCAGCGTGGCCTGGCAGCAAGTCAGCGTCGGAGCCCACCACGCCGGCGCCCGCTGCGATGTCCACGTCGACGGCGACCTGCTGCGATTTTTCATCGGCGACGATCTGGTCAAGACCGCCGCGCGAACCAGCCACGGCGAGGTAAGAAACAAACGGGCCTTCCGCACCCGCGAACAGGCACCATCATTAACCTAGGGTGTCAAGGATCAACCGAAGACGATCCGTCAAGGATCAACCGAGGTCGAACAGGGGCACGTCAGCTGGCACGTCAGCTGGGGCGGAGCACGAAAACCCCGCGTTGGGGTGACAATGCGTCGCAGAACGGCGAAGATGCCGGTTAAATCGGGAAAGGTAGGCCAATGAGCCACGAGCGTACGATCATCCTCTTCACCGCCTTCATGGTCGCCGTGGCGGTGGTGTCCGGCATCATCGTCGCCTTGATCGGCTGACCGGCCCGCCGCAGTACCGTCATCGGTGATGACACCTTCCGATCTCGTCTTGTACCGCGTCGCTGACCGCGTGGCGCTGGTCACCGTCAACGATCCCGACCGGCGCAACGCAGTCACCGGCACCATGTCGGCGCAACTGCGGGCCGCCGTCGAACGGGCCGAAGCCGACCCCGGGGTGCACGCGGTGGTGATCACCGGTGCCGGCCGGGCGTTCTGCGCCGGCGCGGACCTGTCGGCCCTCGGCGTGGCTACCGAGGCCGGCCTGTTGGCGCTCTACGACGGCTTCATGGCCGTCGCGCAGTGCACGCTGCCCACCATCGCCGCGGTCAACGGGGCGGCGGTGGGCGCGGGACTGAACCTGGCGCTGGCGGCCGACGTGCGGATCGCCGGCCCGGCGGCACTGTTCGATGCCCGCTTCCAGCAGCTGGGGCTGCACCCCGGCGGCGGTGCCACCTGGATGCTGCATCGGGCGGTGGGGCCTCAGGTGGCCCGCGCCGCCCTGCTGTTCGGCATGCGGTTCGACGCCGAGGCCGCGGTGCGTCACGGGCTGGCCCTGCAGACCGACGAGGACCCGGTCGCCGCGGCGCTGGCGCTGGCCGCCGGGCCGGCGTCGGCACCTCGGGAGGTCGTCCTGGCGACCAAGGCGACGATGCGTGCCACCGCGAGCCCCGGCGCCATCGAGGGCGACCAGCACGAGTTCGCCAAACGCACCGAACTGGGCCCGCAGGCCGCCTCCGTCGAGTCACCGGATTTCGCGGCCCGGCTGGCGTCCGCGCGGCGCAGATAACGGCGTTCTGGCTACAGGTCCAACAGCGCGAGATCCGGTTTCTCGATCAGATCGCGCAGCGCACAGAGGAATTCGGCGACCTGCGCGCCGTCGGCAACACGGTGGTCGAAGGCACACGTCAGGGTCAGCTGCGGACGGACGGCGACGGTATCGCCCACGGCCACCGGCCGCGGTTTCAGCGAACCCATTCCCAAGATGGCCGCCTCCGGGTAGTTGATCACCGGCACCCCGTCGTCGAGGCCAAGGGCACCGAAGTTGGAGACGGTGAACGTCGAACCCTGCAGTTCAGCCGGTTTGAGGGTGCCGGCCCGGGCATCGGCGATCAGCCGGGCCACGCAGTCGGCGAGTTCGCGCGTGGTCTTGCGCTGCGCGTCGAACACCACCGGCACCAGCAGGCCGCGGGGCGCGGCCACGCCGAAACCCAGGTGCACGGCGTGATGGGTGCGGATCCGCGGGCCGTCGGGGGCGTCGACCCACGTCGAGTTGAGCACCGGGTGCCGGGTCAGGGCGACAACCAGCAGTCGCAGGATCAGCACGAACGGCGTGATCGCCGCGCCGCCGGCCTCGGCAAGCCGATCCCGCAGCTGCAGCAGGTTGGCCCCGTCGACCTGCACGCTTCCGTGAGCATCGGGAATTCTGCTGCGGGACAGCGCCATCCGTTCAGCCATGGCCGCCTGCACCGGGCTCAGCGGGCGCAGATCGTCGCCGGCCGGCGCGGTTCCTGCCGCCTCCAGCACGCCGTCGGCGGTGATAACCCCGCTCGGGCCGGGCGGTACCCCGGCCAGGTCGACTCCCAATTCGGCGGCGAGCTTACGGGCGGCCGGCTTGGCCTTGGGCCGCCCGGTAGTGGACGTGCAGGTGCGGCGGCTGGTGTCGAAGGTGTCGTCGGCGCCGTAGCCGACCAACAGCGGGGTGCGCCCGTCCGCGGCGGTGTCGGCGGGCTCGGCCGCCGGTCCGGTGTCGATGCGCACCAGCGGCGTGCCGACCGGCAGCACGTCGCCCTCGGCGCCGCCCAGTTCGACGACCCGGCCGGCGTACGGGCTGGGGATCTCCACCTCGGCTTTGGCCGTCTCCACCGTGCACAGCGTCTGGTTGAGTTCGATCTGATCGCCGACGGCCACGTCCCAGCTGGTCACCGTCACCTCTTCGAGCCCCTCCCCGAGGTCGGGAACGGCGAAGGTCTTGATCACTCCGGTGCTCACGGCGCCTCCAGGACACGCTGCACACAGTCCAGCAGCCGGTCGGGCCCCGGCAGCCACAGCCGTTCCAGCCGGGCCGGCGGGTAGGGCGTGTCGAATCCGCTGGCGCGCAACACCGGTGCCTCCAGTTCGTAGAACAGTTCCTCCTGGATGCGGGCGGCCAACTCGGCCCCGTAGCCGAGGTTGCGCGGCCCCTCGTGCAGTACCACGCAACGCCCGGTGCGCCGGACCGACGCCGCGACGGTGTCGAAGTCGAGCGGGACCAGGGAACGCAGGTCGACCACTTCCAGGCTCCACCCGTGATGCTGCGCACCGATGTCGGCGGCGGACAGCGCGGTGGCGACTCCGCCGCCGTACGTCAGCACCGTGACGTCGGTGCCGGACCGGCGTACCGCGGCATGCCCGATGCCCGGCGCCGGATGCTCGGTGTCGACGTTCCCACGGGCCCAGTACCGCCGTTTCGGTTCCAGGAACATCACCGGGTCCGGTGTGACGATGGCGTGCCGCAGCAGCCAGTAGGCGTCCGACGGGTCGGCGGGTACCACCACCTTCAGCCCGGCGGTGTGCGCCCAGTAGGTTTCGGTGGATTCCGAATGGTGTTCGGCCGCTCCGATTCCCCCGAACGACGGGATGCGCACGGTGACCGGCATGGCAATCTCGCCGCGGGTCCGAGTGCGGTACTTGGCCAGGTGGCTGACCACCTGGTCCAATGCCGGGTAGCTGAATCCGTCGAACTGGATCTCCGGGACCGGCACGAAGCCCCGCACCGCCAGCCCGATGGCGATGCCGATCACCGCCGATTCGGCCAGCGGCGTGTCGAAACAGCGTTGCTCTCCGAAGGTTTCGGTCAGCCCTTCGGTGACCCGGAACACGCCGCCCTGCACACCGACGTCGGTGCCGAACACCAGAACCTTCGGGTCGGCGTCCATCGCGTCATGTAGCGCGCGGTTGAGTGCCTGCACCATGGTCAGCTGTTCGGTGCGCGCGCTCGCTCCCGCAGACCCGGTTGCCGGGGTCGACGAGCGGGTGGGCGGTTCGAGGATCTGGGTCATCAGCGCTCCCTGGCCAACTCGGCACGCAGCGCCTCGCGCTGCTGCTGCAGTTCGGGGGTGATGTCGGCGTAGACGGCGGTGAATACTTCGTCGATGTCGGCGTCGGCGGCACCGACCGTGGCGTCCCGCAACTCGGTGCGCACCCGCTTCGCCCGGGCGGCAACCCGGTCCTCCAGGCGCTGCGACCACACGCCGAGGTTGCGCAGGTAGGTGCGGTAGCGCGGGATGGGGTCCAGCGCCGCCCAGTGCTCGAGTTCGGCGCCGCTGCGGTAGCGGGTCGGGTCGTCGGAGGTGGTGTGCGGGCCGAGCCGGTAGGTGACGGCCTCGATCAGGCTCGGTCCCCCGCCGCTGCGGGCCCGTTCGGCGGCTTCAGCCATCACCGCGTAGCAGGCCAGCGGATCATTGCCGTCCACCCGGATGCCCGGCATGCCGTAGCCGATCGCCTTGTGGGCCAACGACGGCGCGGCGGTCTGTTTGCGCAGTGGTACCGAGATGGCCCACTGATTGTTCTGCACGTAGAACACGCAGGGGGTGGCGAACACCGCGGCGAAATTCAGCGCCTCGTGTACGTCGCCCTCGCTGGTAGCGCCGTCACCGACGAAGGCCACGGTGACGGAGTCCTCATCCAGGCGCTGGGCGGCCATCGCCGCGCCCACCGCGTGCAGCGCCTGGGTGCCGATCGGCACCGAGATCGGCGCGCAGCATTTCGCGGTGAACTCCAGCCCGCCGTTCCAGGTGCCGCGCCAGGCGGACGCCACGTGCCACGGCGGGATTCCCCGCGTCACGAAAACCCCCAGCTCGCGGTACTGCGGGAACAACCAGTCGGTTTTGCGCAGGCCCGCGGCGGCACCGATCTGGGCCGCCTCCTGACCGCGGCAGGACGCGTACAGGCCCAGCTCTCCCTGGCGCTGCAGGTTGACGAATTCGGTGTCGAGCTCGCGGGTGAGCACCATGAGCTCGTACAGCCAGCACAGGGTTTCTTCGGGCAGGTCGCGGCTGTAGCGATTCTCGGTGGTGGGCGCGCCATCCGGCCCGATCAGCTGCACAGGGTCAAGGGCAACCTCGGGACCGGTAAAGCCTGGCAGCTGGCCCATGCGAGCCTCCTTGTGACGCTGATCCCATTATGCCAGCGAGCACCGACTGCCCAGGTTCTGTGCGGGTTGGCAGCGCCGCCGTGTCGGGTTGCTACCCCGCAACCTCGAAAACCCCGTGCGCCCCGTTCTCGGCGTGCCGCATGTCGTGATCCATGAACGGGTAGTGGCCGGGCTCGGGGAAGGTCAGCTCGACGAAGCCGCCCTGGGCGGGCGCCAGGTCCAACGCCTGGGAACCGCCCGGATCTGCGGGCCGCAGCAACCAGGCGCCCTCCTTGTAGACGGTGTCGAACTGTGTCCCGACGACGTGGAACGCGATCGAGTCGCCCGGGCCGGCGTTGACCACCCAGACGCGCACCCGTTCACCGGTGTGCGCCGGCAGTGGGGCGCGCATGTACTGCGCCGCGGTGCCGTTGAACATCCAGCCGTTGGGCTGCCCGGCTCGGATCGCGGTGGTCTTGGCGTCGGAATCCGGTGCACCCGCGTAGAGCTGCGCGCCGACCAGGGCGTATTCCCGGTCCACCGGCGGCAGGCCGGGCGGGTCGATGATCACCGCGCCGTACATGCCGTTGGCGATGTGCAGCGTCATCGGCGGCGTGCTGCAGTGGTAGAGCCAGGCGCCGGCCCGTCGTGCCGTGAACCGGTAGACCAGCCGCTGCCCCGGTTCCAAGGTGCGCATCGGTTGGTCCGGGGCCAGGGCTCCGGCGTGAAAGTCGATGCCGTGACCCATGGTCGTGTCGTTGATCAGGGTGATCTCGAAGGTGTCCCCGACCCGGCCGCGCAGCGTCGGCGCCGGCTCGGCACCGCCGAAGGTCCAGCGGATCTCGCGGCGGCCCGGCGCGATCTCCAGTTCCCGGTCCACGGCGCGCAGCTCCACCCGATGCACGCCCGGCGCCGCCGGGGCCAGCGCCGCATCATGCGGTGTCCAGTCCGGCGACGGATCGGCGGCCAGGTCCAGGGCGGTGGCTGCCGGCGAACCGCCGCCGGTGTGCGCATGGCGCGGCGTGCCGCCGACGGCATGGATGGTCATCGTCATTCCGGCGGCCCGATGGCCCGGCACGTCGCACCACACGTCCCTGTCTTGGTGCACCGCACCGAGATCCAGCACGGTGGTCTGGCCGCGGCGCAGCCGCGGAGTGTGCTCGCCGGTGTCCACGCGCAGGTCGTGCGGCAGTCCGTCGACATTGGTGACCCGCAGCACCAGCCGGGTTCCGGCCGGCACGTCGATCACGTCCGGGGAGAACCGCATGTTGTTCAGCGTGACGTCGACGGTGCGTGCCGCACCGGAGATTCCGGTGGCCCCCGAGGACCCCGGGGCGCCGCCCACCCCCAGTGTCAGCGCCACGGCGACCGCGGCCGCCGACGTAACGGCAACCGCCCCGGTCACCGCGGCGGAATGCGGCTTGATCGCGTCGATGTCGAGGGGGCCGCGTAATGCCACGGGTAAAGCGAGCCGCAGCGCCAGCAGCACGAAACTTGCGACCGCGACCGCGGCCAACACCCAGCCGATCAGCGGCAGCGCCCCCCGCCACGGCCCGGCGACCAGCGGCACGGCGGCGTTGATCGCGCACACCCGCACCTGCCAGCCCTGGTCCAGGTAGCCGATAACGGCCTTGCGGACCGGCGGGCCGTTGGCCACCAGGATTGGCAGCAGCTGGCTCAACGCGCCGAGCAGGATCTGGGCGACGAAGCCCACCGCGAGCAGCGGAAGCAGGGTGTTCTCCACAAGTGCGGGCAACACATCGACGGAGCGCGCCGCGATCAGCCTGATCACCTCGACCACGACGGCGATACCGAGCCAGGTCGTCGCGCCGACCAGCATCCAGGCCGCAGGTCCGGTGAAGCTGCGCCCCGGCCACAGCCCGACGATGGAAAGCCCTACTCCGGCCGCGTAGCCCAGCAGACCCGCCGCCGTCAGCCACCAGCTGCCGGCGAGCAGACCGATGGTGGTGACGGCCAGGGCCGCCGTCAGGGTGGGTAGCGCACGGCGGGACATCGCGAAGCTGCGCGGCGTGATCTTCTCCCGGATCGTGGTGGGCCACAGGGTGAAAAGTGTGCCCACCACGGTCAGCCCGATCCAGCCGTAGAGCATGACGTGCACATGGGTGGTCCACAACCGCGCGTACCACCGGGCAACACCGGAGGCCATGGCCGCACCGGCCGCCGATCCGGCCAGCAGGGCCGCGACGGCGGCCAGGTAGAAGCCGACCAGGTAGTCGAAGCGCGCCGACAGTGCGGACTTCTTCATCGGGATCAGCCCGGCGCCGTGGGCGAGGGCGACCACGGCCACGCCCGCGCCGCCGATGCCGGTCAGGGTCTCGGCATTGAAGACGACGCCGGCCAGGGTCGCGATGACGGCGAGGTTGAGCAGTGCCAGCTTGACCACCAGATGCCACCGCGGAGGGTCGGGAACCCGGCACAGCGTGGTGGTGAAGTGGCCCGACCAGATCACGATCGCGTTGCTGGCGGCGCCGAGCAGGAGGGCGTGCACCGGCAGCCAGATCGGGTGTGCAAGGGCGTTGTGCGCGAGCAGCAGCGTCACCGCGACGGCCAGCCAGCCCAGCACCACGATGTTGGCGCCCAGGAACACCGGTCCCCGCGGCCCGCCCCGCCGGCCCGGTTTGACGGCCGGCGCCGCGGGTGATGGCGCACCCAACTGGATCATGACCGCCAGGCTACGGTCACCGCGTCACCGGGAGAAAGTGCCCTTGGACCCCGAGATGAGTCAGATGTGTCACCCGGCCTAACCGGTGGTGACCACCAGTCGGCCGGTGGTCTGCCGGGCGGCCATGCGCTCCAAGGCATTCGGCAGCTCTGTCCAGGGAACCTCGGCACCGACGACGGTGCGGATCTTGCCGGTGCGCAGCATCTCCAGGATCTTCGCGTGGGCGTCCAGTCCTTCCGAGCGGGCCGGCCAGTTGAAGCCCAAGGTGCGGCGGATTGCCACCGGGTCGTTGACGTAGACCAGGCAGACGCCGCACACGTCGAAGTTGCTGTAGGCGATCGGCCGCGGTGACAGGTAGTCGCCGTCCTCCAGCGAGATGTCTTGCGCGAAGCCGGCCATCAGGTACCGGCCGCCCAGGCCCATGCAGCGGAACGTCTGCACCGCCACGTCGCCGCCGACCGCGTCGAATGCGACGTCGACCCCGCGGCCGTAGGTCAGCTCCACGACCTGTTCCACCCAGTCGCCGTCGCGGTAGTTGATCGCATGGTCGGCACCGAGTTCCTTGCAGAACTCGACTTTCTCGTCGCTGCCGGCGGTGGCGATCACCCGGGCTCCCAGCGCTTTTCCGAGCACCAGTGCGCCCGAGCCGGTTCCACCGGCGGCGGCGTGCACCAGCAGGGTCTCCCCGGGCTGCAGTCGGCCGCGTTCCCGCAGCGCGAACCAGCCCAGGTGGAACGGGTAGTGCAGGGCGGCGCCGTCGACGTCGCTGACCCAGTCCGGCAGATCCAGCGCGGTTGCCGCGTCGACGATCGCGTAGGAGGCGTACCCGCCGAAGGCCATCACCGGGATGCCGACGATGCGCCGGCCGATGAGATGTTCGGCCCCCTGGCCCGCGCTTTCCACCACACCGACCGTCTCCATTCCGGGCACGAACGGCGGCTGCAGCGGCAGGGTGGTGTAGCGGCCCTGGATGATGTCGATGTCGTTGAAGTTGAGGCAGAACGCATTGACGGCGACCCGGATTTCGCCGGGCCCGGGCGCGCGCACCTCGACGGTCTGACGGGCCAGCACTTTGGCCGGGTCACCGAGTTCGGTGGCGACCCAGGCGTCAGCGGAGATCGGTTGATTCATGGTTTCTCCCTTAGTCGGCGACGAATCGGTTTCGGTAGTCGCGCAGTCGGTCTGCGATCTCGTCGGCATCCAGTCCCAGGTCGGCGGGCCGATAGTCAACTGCGCCGTAGCGGCCGCGCGGGTGGTCGATCCGGAACTGCGTCATCGCTTCTTGCGCCCGGACGTCGAGGGGCTGGCCCGCGAGTTCGTAGATGGCAGCCACGGTGCCATCCTCGTCGGCCATGAAGTCCTCGAACCGCACGTCGACGGACTGCTCCGCCGGCAGCACGTCGCGGTCGCGCAGGCATCCGGTGAGCAGGTCATCGGCCCGGTCCAGCCAGTACGCCGAGATCTTGACCGGGTCGGGTCGGTCGCAGCCCATTCGCATGGCGTAGCTGATCATGGTCGCCATCGACCGTGTCACCTCCACCGGATCACGATGGGTGACAACGAAAGTGGCGTCGGGGAAGGTCGCATACAGTGCCGGGAACTGTTCCAGATGCTGTGGCGATTTGAGCACCCAGCGGGTGCCGCCGCGCAACCATTGCAGCGCCTGCAGCGTGCGTTTCATATAGGCATACGACGCGCTCTGATCGTGTGCTTTGTAGTGCTGCGCGAACGTCGGCAAGAAATAGCTGCACTCGAACAGCATTCCCGAGATGTCGTTGGCCAGCAGCTGGATCTCTTCGTGCGCGTGGTCGACGGTCATGTCGTGCATGCGCTTGAACTCGGGCATCGAGGTGTTGATCAGATCCAGGCCGACGGCGCAGCGGTCACGCCGGGCCTGCGGATCGGCTTCGCCCGGAGTGGCGACCGGCTCCATACTCTCCCAGTACGGCAGGTAGCGCAGCGCCGGATCGGCGGCGATCAGGTTGTGCAGATGCGTGGTCCCGGTACGCGGCAGTCCGCAGATGATGATCGGGCGCTCGATCTCGACGTTTTCGATCTCGGGGTTCGCCGCGATCAGGCCTTCCAGCCGCAGCCGGTTGACCAGGTGACCGGCCAGTTGCTCGAACGCCATCGCCCGCCCGACGTCGGACAGGTCGGCTTCGTCGACCAGCGACGCGCACAGCACGTCCAGGCGTTCCCGGAATGCGTTGTCGCCCCAGTTGTCCAGGCCCGTTCTGTCGGTTGCGGCCTGCAGCAGCGCCTCCGGGGTCAGCTGCAGCGTGGCTCCGTAGCCGGCCAAGCCGTCACGCATCGGGGCGGCCGCCGCGGGATAGACCGGGTTGGCGAGGTCATCAAGCCGAATCGGCGCCGGACGTGCCGCCGGACGGGCGGCCGAGGCGGCGCTCACGAGGCCAACTCTGCGACGTCGACGACCCGACAGCTCAGCGGGTCGGGGGTCGCCTCCGGCAGGAACCAGCGCAGCCAGATCAGGCCCTTCGACCGGCCGGCGGTCGACACCCAGTTCGGATGCCCGGGGTCGGTTTCGCTGATCACGATCTGCCAGGACCCGTCGGGTTGATAGGTGACGTGCGCGCCGTTGATCGTGACGCGTTCGCGGGTGTAGTCATAGGTGTGCAGGAACGGATTCCACAGGCACAGATTCCAGAACACGCACTCCGGTGAGGTTCCTTCGATGACCAGCGCCTGGCCCGGTTGCAGTTCGTAGGCCCCCATCGAGTAGGCGGCGTCACCGGCGGCCCAGCCGATGGTGCGGCTCGGCACCGGGTACGGCTCCTGCAGCACATTGGCCGGCAGCCGTACCGGCGCCATGGCGGCCTGCTCGCGGATCCAGGTCCGTGCCGCGCGCATCCGCCTGCTCAGCTCGGCACGGCTGTCGGGGCGCCGGGGAGTGTCGTCGAGCGCCTCGATCTTCCACTGCACCCGCCGATCCGTACCCGGATCCGTGAGGTAGTCGCGGGTCAGGATGAAAACCGCGTCCGGCTCCAGCTTGAGCCAATTGCCCTGCTGCTCTTGGGCACTGATGATGAACGCGAAGTTGCCGTCGGCGTCGCATCCCAGGTCGCGGTCGTTGACGGTGTCGATGATGCGGTCGCTGTACCGGCCGTCGTCGGGGCCGCCGTAGACGGTCATGGACAGATAGACCGCGTCGCCGCGGTTGCCGGTGACCCGGTAGCTGCGGCTCGGGTCGACCGGCGCCAGCTGGTAGAACGCATCCGAGTTGTCGCCGCCCCACTTCAGGTAGGGACCGATCACGTCGACCAGGATCGGCTTGTCGGCATCTCCCCAGACGTAGGCCTCGGAAGCGACTCGCAGCAGGCTCAGTGCCCACCGGTAGCCGTCGAGGATGTCGGCCTCCTCCAGCGGCGGATCGGCGCCCAGCAGGCGCTGCTCGACAGCCCGGACCTCATCGAGCAGGTCGCCGAATGCCTGGGATAGCTCGTCACTCATCAGGGTTCTCCTTCTTTCTCATTCCGCGCAGCAGCAAGGTGCACAGCCGCTCGGCGGCGGCGTCGACTGTTTCGGTAGCCAGAACCTGGGCGATGTAGAAGCTGGTGCCCACCAGCGCGTCGTAGGCCATCTCGGTGTCGACGTCGGCGTCCAGCACGCCTTGGTCGATCCCGGCGCGGACCAGCGCACCGAACGCGGTGCGGGTCTTCTCGTCGAGCAGCGCTTGGGTGCGGATGAACAGTTCCGGGTCGCGGTGGCGATCGGCCAGAATGCCCAGCGCCGCGGCGGCCACCTCCGGCGAGCGCCAGAAGTCGAACACCCCGGCCACGAGCCGACGCAGGTCGGCCTCGAAATCACCCGAGCTGGTCAGCACATCATCGACCTCGGCGGCATCGAAGACCGCGTCGAACACCAGGTGGGTCTTGGACGGCCAGCGCCGATACACCGTCGGGCGGCTGACATCCGCTTCGCGCGCGATCGCCTCGATGGACACCTGGTCATAACCGTCGCGGGCGAGCAGCCGCCGGGCGGCCTCGGTGATCGCCTGTTCGGTGCGGGGATCCCGCGGGCGTCCGCGACCGGCCGGAGCCGGGTCTGGGCTCGCCGTCACTGTCGCGGCATCCGCCGTCGAGAACTCACGATTTAAACGATTACATTACGTAACGTAAATAGTCAACGGTGTCCCGAGGACCGGGACGGGTCAGAAGCCGTAGCGGTGGTACTGCGCCATGTTCGCCGTCGCCGGCACCATGGCCATCACCGCTCCCAACACCCGGTAGGCGCGGGGAATCCGGTGGTAGGTGTCCGACTCGAACCAGCGCACCCACTCCAACAGTCGGGTACCGGGCACCGCGGCCAGAATGTCGTCGGGGCCGTTGATCGCCCAGTGCAGCTTCGCCCCTGACTTGCGGACCACCGCGTTGGACCACTGCGACTTGATGCCCAGCCAGTTGAAGGCGTCGAACTGCAACTCCCCGCGCGGGAACCGCTCCACCACCCGGCACAGCAATGCGACGCCGTCCTGTTCGGTGAGATACATGGTCAGACCCTCACCGATCATCAATGTCGGCCGCTCGGTGGGGATCTCGGCCAGCCACGCCGGGTCGGTCACCGATGCCGCCACCACGTGGTTATGGTCGCTGCTCGGCAGAAGCTGCCCGCGCAGCTCGGCGACATCCGGGTAGTCGATGTCGTACCAGTCGACTCCGGCGCCGGGTTGCAGCCGGAAGTATCGGGCGTCGAGGCCGCAGCCCAAGTGCAGCACCACGGCGTCGGGGTTATCCGCCAGGAACCGGCGGGCCCAGTTGTCGAAGTGCGCCGACCGGGTGGTCACCGAGGGGGATCGGGCCGCGGTGATGGTGGTCTTGCGCCAGTCGTAGTCGATGCGCTCAACCACCTGCTTGGCGTAGCGATCACCCAGGATGGGTGCGTCCAGGTCCGCGTCCAGCGCCTTGGCGTACAGCGTCGCGAGCATGGTCTGCGGAGCGCCACTCAGATCCACCCGAGCCTTGTCATCGGTCATGACAACCTAGGCTAGCGCCGCCGTGAGCCGCGTGGACGACGCTGAACGCCGGACGGCGTGGTGTTCAGTCCTGCGGCGTTATCCACTGACGTTCAACGGCTTTGACCAGCGCGGTCAGCGTGGCGTTCACCGGCGCCTGCTCCCCCACCTGCGCGGCCTTGCGCACCACGGCGCCGTTGATGACGTCGATCTCGCTGACCCGGCGGGCCTGGTGGTCCAGCAGTGCCGACGGTTTGGCGTCCGGCATCTGCGCACCGAAGGCCCGGACATGCTCGACCGGGTCCGGCACGTCGATACCGATTCCGGCGGCGCGGGCCACCGTCCAGGCTTCGGTTGCGGCGGCGCGGCTGATCGGACCCACATCGGCGTCGTCCATGACCTGCCCCACCGTCATGCCGGTCAGCGCGCACGGTGCGCTGTAGGCGACGTTGCAGATCAGCTTCTCCCACTGCATCGCGGCGATGTCGGCGACCGCGGCCGCGTCGAAGCCCGCCTCAGACCACACCCGGGCGATGTCTTCGACAGCCGAAAGCGGCAGTGCCCCATAGGCGCCGAACCGGACCGCCCGCATCGCGTTGTGGTGGACGTGGCCGGGGGCGGGGCGTGAGGCCCCGAATCCACTGGCGATGCCGACCGCCACCCGGGCCTCGCCGACGATGTCGGCGACGGTGTCGGCTGATCCCAATCCGTTCTGGATGGTCAGCACCGGTGTGCGCTCACCGAGCAGCGGCAGTGCCTGAGCGGCGCCGGTGGCGACGTCGGCGGCTTTGACCGCCAACACCACCAGGTCCATCGGCTCGACCGGCGCGACAATGGTCGCCCGCATGGCCACCACCTGCTCGGGCGCCGGCCCGCTGATCCGCAGGCCGTGGGTGGCAATGGCGTCGACGTGTGGGCGCGAGCGGTCCACAGCCAGGACGTCGTTTCCGGCCGCCGCCAGTTTCGCGGCATAGATGGAACCCATGGCGCCGCATCCGATAACCGCGATCTTCATCTGCTCATCCCACCAGTTCGGCGATCACGGCGGACAGGTCGGGTTTCTCCTCCAGCCCGAAGCCCGGGGCGTCGGTGGGTGCGATGGTCCCGTCGGTCAGCGCACACCCCGGCGCGTAGCCGCCGAACGGTGCGAACACCCCGGGGTAGGACTCGCAGCCGCCCAGGCCCATGCCGACCACGATGTGCAGGTTGATCAGGTGCCCGCCGTGCGGGAAGGCACAGCGACGATCAAACCCGTGCCGTTCGAGCATCTCGATCATCCGGGCGTATTCGGTCAACCCGTAACTGAGTCCGGCATCCATCTGGAAGATGTCGATGCCCGGCCGCATGCCGGCGTAGCGCGCCAGGTTGGTCGCGTCACGCACCGAGAACAGGTTCTCCCCGGTGGCGACCGCGCCGCCGTAGCCGGCGATGACCGCGGCGTTCAACGCGAAATCCAGTGGATCACCGGGCTCTTCATACCAGCGCAGGCCATACGGGCTCAGCGCCTGCGCCCACTGCTCCGCCGCCGTCGCGTCGAACCTGCCGTTCGCGTCGACCGCAACCCGGGCGCCGCCGCCGACAATGTCGATCACCGCCTCGATGCGCGCCAGGTCTTCGCGCATCGAGGCGCCGCCGATCTTCATCTTGACCGCGTCATAGCCCATGTCGAGGTAGCCGCGGATCTCGGTGCGCAGCCGATCCAGGCCGGCCTCCGGCCCGTCACCCGGGTAGTAATAGCCCCCCGCCGCGTACACCGGGACGGCGGTGGTGAGTGTCTCGCGGCTGAAATGCCCGGCGATGGTGCGGTAGGCGGGTTCGTCGGCGAGTTTGGCGTTGAGGTCCCAGCAGGCCAGTTCCAGCGCGGCCGCCGCACCGGCGCGATCGCCGTGCCCGCCGGGCTTCTCATCGGTCAGCGCGCAGCCGAGCACCCGAGCGGGGTCGATACGGCCCGCGTCGTCAAGCAGCGATTCGGGGTCGGCGCGCAGGATCCGCGGGATCATTCGGTCGGCCAGGATTCCGCTTTGGGCGAACCGGCCGATCGAGTTGAACGCAACCCCGGTCACCGGCTTGCCGTTGCGGATCTGGTCGCTGACCACGGCGACCAGCGAGACCGTGTGCCGGGAGAAATCCACCAGGGCGTTGGCGATCTCGCCGCGCAGGCGTACCGGTGTCTCGATGATCTCGGTGATGCGCATGCGCTGTGGCTCCTCCTGCGGCGTTACTCCGCTCGCCGCAGGATGGCTTCGGCGTGCCGCAGCACCGGGGAGTCGACCATCTGTCCCTCGAACGCGAACACCCCGCGCTCGGTCTGTGCCGCGGCGAGCACCCTGCGCGCCCAGTCGACCCGCTCCGGGGCGGGACGGTAGGCGTCGCGGACCACCGCGATCTGGCTCGGGTGGATGCACACCGTAGCAGCGAATCCGACCGCGGCGCCATCGAGTGCCTCGGCTTTGAGCCCGTCGAGGTCGCCGATGTTGAGGTAGACGGCGTCCAATGCGGCCCGGCCGAAGGTCGATGCCGCCAGCAGCACGCTCGAGCGCACGTGGCGGGCGACATCCCGGTACCGGCCGTCAGCGTGCCGGCTGGAGCCGCCGCCCATGGCGGCCACCAGATCTTCTGCGCCCCACATCATCGCGACGCATTGTTCGGCGGCGGCTATGTCGGCGCAGAACACCGCACCGCGCGGGGTCTCGATCAGGGCGACCACCTGTCGGGGGGCCAGCGCGTCAACCTGCGCGGCGGATTCGGTTTTGGCCAACATGACTGTCGTGTAGGCGGTGTCGGCCAGGGCCTCCAGGTCGCGGGCCTGGTCCTCGGTGCCGGCGGGGTTGACTCGCACCACGGTGCGCTCCGGGTCAAGGGGCGTGCTCCGCAGCGCTTCGCGAGCGGCGGGCCGATCTGCCGCGGCCACACCGTCTTCCAGGTCCAAGATCACCACGTCGGCGACAGCGGCCGCTTTGCCGTATCGCTCCGGGCGATCCGCCGGGCAGAACAGCCAGGCCGGACCGGCGCTCAACGCTGGTCCTCGGCGGGACGCTTGCGCACCAGCGTGGTGCGTACCGCGCGGGCCACCACATCGCCGTTCTGGTTGCGCCCGACGTGCTCCAAGGTCACGATGCCCTCGCCGGGGCGGCTCTTGGACTCCCGCTTGTCGGTGCAGACCGTCTCGGCGTACAGGGTGTCACCGTGGAACACCGGTTTGGGGAACGACACCTCGGAGAAGCCGAGGTTGGCCACGATGGTGCCCAGCGTCAGTTGCGCCACCGACAGGCCGACCAGCGTGGACAGGGTGAACATCGAATTCACCAGGCGCTCACCGCGGAAACCGGGTTGCTGCGCCGCCCAGGCCGCATCCAGGTGCAGCGATTGGGTGTTCATGGTCAGCGTGGTGAACAGCACGTTGTCGGCCTCGGTGATGGTGCGCCCGGGCCGGTGGGCGTAGATGGTGCCGATCTCGTATTCCTCGAACCACAGTCCGCGCTGCTCGACGGTCTTGCTCACGTAGCTTTTCCTTCCTTATCCCTCGCCGACTGGGAATTCCGCGACGCGACGCGCCGACGCGGCGTCGCCGGATTCCCGGTCACCGAAGGCCATCGTCACAACCCCAGCGATCGTGCGATGAGCATCAGCTGCACTTCGGTGGTGCCTTCGCCGATCTCCAGAATCTTGCTGTCCCGGTAGTGCCGGGCCACCGGGTATTCGTTGATGAAGCCGTATCCGCCGTGGATCTGGGTGGCGTCACGTGCGTTGTCCATCGCGGCCTCCGAGGAGACCATCTTGGCGATCGCCGCTTCCTTCTTGAACGGCTTGCCCGCCAACATCTTTGCGGCGGCGTCGTAGTAGGCGGTGCGGGCGACGTGCGCGCGAGCCTCCATCCGGGCGATCTTGAAGCTGATCGCCTGATAGGAGCCGATCGTCTGGCCGAATGCCTCGCGTTCGCCGGCATACTTGACGCTTTCGTCGACGCAGCCCTGCGCCACGCCGGTGGCCACCGCGGCGATGGCGATGCGGCCCTCGTCCAGGATCGACAGGAAGTTCGCGTATCCCCGGCCTTCCTCGCCGAGCAGATTCCCCTCGGGCACCCGGGCATCGGTGAAAGTGAGCGGGTGGGTGTCAGAGGCGTTCCAGCCCACCTTGTTGTAGGCCGGTTCGACGGTGAAACCCGGTGTGCCGGACGGAACGATGATCGTGGAGATCTCCTTCTTGCCGTCGGGCCGGGTTCCGGTGACGGCGGTGACCGTCACCAGTGAGGTGATGTCGGTGCCGGAGTTGGTGATGAACTGCTTGGTGCCGTTGATGACCCAGTCACCGTTGTCCCGCCGGGCGGTGGTGCGGGTGCCGCCGGCATCGGATCCCGCGCCCGGCTCGGTCAGGCCGAAGCCGGCCAGCGCGCGGCCGGTCACCAGGTCCGGCAGCCAGGTCTGCTTCTGTTCCTCGGTGCCGAACCGGTAGATCGGCATCGCCCCCAGGCCCACCCCGGCTTCCAGCGTCATCGCCACCGACTGGTCGATCTTGCCGAGTTCTTCCAGGGCGAGCGCCAGGGCGAAGTAGTCGCCGCCCATGCCGCCGTACTCCTCGGGGAAGGGCAGGCCGAACAGCCCCATCTCCCCCATCTTGGCGATCACCTCGTAGGGGAAGCTGTGTTCCTCATCGTGTTTGGCCGCCACCGGGGCGACGACGGTGCGGGCGAATTCGGCGACGGTGTCGCGCAGGTCCTGGTAGTGGCTCGGCAGTGTCCCTGCCTCGATCGTCGTCATGATTGTGCTTCCTCGGTCTCTTCGTCCGGGACCAGCCGCGCCAGCACCTGATCCACCTTCACTTGATCGCCCACCGCCACCAACACCTGCACCCGGCCAGCTATCGGGGCGGTCAGGGTGTGCTCCATCTTCATCGCCTCCACCACGACCACCGGATCGCCTTCGCCAACGGTCGATTCCGATTCGGCACTGACGGCGATCACGGTGCCCGGCATCGGGCTGAGGATCTCAGCGCTGCGCGGGCCGCCGCCGCGGTGCACCCGCACCACTTCGGCTTCCCGCAACTGCCAGGTGCCACGCTCGTCGGAGATCCACAGTTGACCGCCTTCCTCGGCGACCGCGTATCGGCGCTGCCGCCCGGCCACGGTCGCGGTCAGCCGACCGTCCTCGACTTCCACGCTCGCGCTGTTGATCTCGCCGTCGCCGATCTGCACCCGCGCGGCCTCCGGCAGTCCCCACACCGACACCGTCTCCGTGCGCAGCGGGGTGTGCATCTCGGTGCGCACCGGCGCCGCGGCGCCGATTCGCCATCCACTCGGGGACGCCCACAGCGATTTCGGCGCGGTTTCGCCCGCTGAGCGGGCATTATCGCGCCGAAATCGCGGGGTTAACGCCCACTGGCGGTAGAGACCGCCGGCGGCCAGCACGTCATCCGGTGCGGGCGTCGGCGCGAAGTCAGCCGATCGTGTGTCCAGCAGTTCGGTGTCCAGGTCACCGGCGACCACCCGCGGGTCGGCCAGCAGGAACCGCAGGAACTCGACGTTGGTCTGTACCCCCAACACCGCGGTGCCGGCCAGCGCCGCGTCCAGGCGCGCCAGCGCCTGAGTCCGGTCGGCGCCATGCGCGATCACCTTGGACAGCATCGGGTCGTAGTCGCTGCCGACCACGGTGCCGTCCTGCAACGACGAGTCCACCCGCACCCCCGGGCCGGCGGGTTCGTACACCGCCAGCACCCGCCCGCCGGTGGGCAGGAAACCGCGGGCCGGGTCCTCGGCGTACACCCGCGCCTCGACCGCATGCCCAGTGAAGGTGATCTCGTCCTGGGTGAAGAGCAGCTTCCCTCCGGCAGCGACCCGCAGTTGCCACTCGACCAGGTCCAGGCCGGTGATCGCTTCGGTGACCGGGTGTTCCACCTGCAGCCGGGTGTTCATCTCCATGAAGAAGAACTCATCCGGACGATCCGCGGAGACGATGAACTCCACGGTTCCGGCGCCGACGTAATCGACGCTGCGGGCGGTGTTGCAGGCGGCTTCGCCGATCCGGGCCCGTGTGGCGGCGTCCAGCAGCGGCGACGGCGCCTCCTCGATCACCTTCTGGTGACGGCGCTGCAGGCTGCATTCCCGCTCGCCGAGGTGCACCACATTGCCCTGGGTGTCGGCGAGCACCTGCACCTCGATGTGGCGGGGCCGCAGCACGAATCGCTCCAGGAACAGGGTGTCGTCACCGAACGCCGACGCCGCCTCACGCCGCGCGGTGGCCAGCGCCGCGCGCAGCTGCGCGGGGTTCTCGACCAGGTGCATGCCTTTGCCGCCGCCGCCCGCCGACGGCTTGATCAGCACCGGGTAGCCGATCTCGCCTGCGGCGGCCGCCAGTTCGTCATCGGACAAACCGGGCTTGGCAATGCCCGGAACCACCGGCACCTCAAAGGCGGTGACGGTGTTCTTCGCGGAGATCTTGTCGCCCATCACCTCGATGGCCCGCGCCGGCGGCCCGATGAAAACCACCCCGGCACGCTCGCAGGCGGCCGCGAATCCGGCGTTCTCGGAAAGGAATCCGTAGCCGGGGTGAATGGCCTGGGCGCCGGTGACGGCGGCGGCCTCGATCACCTTGGGTATCGACAGATAGCTTTCCAGCACCGGGGCGGGCCCCAAGCGCACGGCGGTGTCGGCTTCACGCACGTGGCGCGCCCCGGCGTCGGCGTCGCTGTAGACGGCCACCGACCGGATGCCCATCCGGCGCAGGGTGCGGATTACCCGCACGGCGATCTCACCGCGGTTGGCTACCAGTACGGTCTCAAACATCGCTGCTCACATCCGGAAAACGCCGTAGGAGACCGGGTCCAGCGGCGCGTTCGAGCAGACCGAAAGCGCCAGGCCCAGAACTGTTCTGGTGTCGGCGGGGTCGATGATGCCGTCGTCCCACAATCGTGCGGTGGAGTAGTAGGGGTTGCCCTGTGCCTCGTATTGGTCGCGAATCGGGGCCTTGAACGCTTCCTCGTCGGCCGCCGACCACGGCTTGCCCGCGGCGTCGAGCTGCTCGCCCCGAACGGTGGCCAGCACCGATGCGGCCTGCTCGCCGCCCATCACTGAGATCCGGGCGTTGGGCCACATCCACAGGAAACGCGGCGAATACGCCCGCCCGCACATGGAGTAGTTGCCCGCCCCGTAGGAGCCGCCGATCACCACCGTCAGCTTGGGCACCCGCGCACAGGCGACCGCGGTGACCATCTTGGCGCCGTGTTTGGCGATACCGCCGGCCTCGTAGTCGCGGCCCACCATGAAACCGGCGATGTTCTGCAGGAACACCAGGGGGATGGAGCGCTTGTCGCACAGTTCGATGAAGTGCGCCCCCTTAAGCGCCGACTCACCGAACAGCACCCCGTTGTTGGCAATGATCCCGACCGGGTGGCCGTGGATGCGCGCGAAGGCGGTCACCAATGTCTTGCCGTACTCGGCCTTGAACTCGCTGAACTCGCTGCCGTCGACCAGCCGAACGATCACCTGCCGCACGTCGTAGGGCACCCGCGGATCCGGGGGAACCACGTCATAGAGCTCGCCCGGATCATGCCGGGGCTCAACGGAGTTGCTGACTTCCCAGGGGCTTTCGGGTTGCGGGCCGAAGGTCGCAGCGATCTGCCGCACGATGCGCAGTGCGTGCTCGTCGTCGTCGGCAAGGTAGTCGGTGACCCCGGAGACCTTCGAGTGCAGGTCGCCTCCCCCGAGTTCTTCGGCGGTGACGACTTCACCGGTGGCGGCCTTCACCAGCGGCGGGCCGCCGAGGAAGATGGTGCCCTGCTCCCGGACGATCACGGCCTCGTCGCTCATCGCCGGAACGTAGGCGCCTCCCGCGGTACAGGAGCCCAGCACCGCCGCGATCTGCGGGATGCCCGCCGCGCTCATGGTGGCCTGGTTGTAGAAGATGCGGCCGAAGTGCTCGCGGTCGGGAAACACCTCGTCCTGGCGAGGCAGGAACGCGCCCCCGGAATCCACCAGGTACAGACACGGCAGCCGGTTGCCCAGCGCCACCTCCTGGGCGCGCAGGTGCTTTTTGACCGTGACCGGGTAGTAGGTGCCGCCTTTGACGGTGGCGTCGTTGGCGACGATCACGCATTCCCGCCCGGACACCCGTCCGATCCCGGTGATGATCCCGGCCCCGGGGCACTCGTCGTCGTACATGCCATCGGCCGCCAGCGGGGACAGCTCCAGGAACGGGCTACCCGGATCCAGCAGCCGGTCGACCCGCTCGCGCGGCAACAGCTTGCCCCGGGCCACGTGGCGCTGCCGGGAGTGCTCGCTGCCGCCGAGGGCCGCCGCCGCCAGCTTGGTGTTGAGTTCGGCGACCAGGCGCCGGTGCTCGTCGGCGAATGTCGGTGCTGTCATGACAGCTTCGAAAGATCCATCGGTGCATCGGTTTTCGCGACGACTTCATCGACGCTCACACCCGGCGCGGTCTCGACCAACTGCAGGCCCGCTTCGGTGACGTCGATGACGGCCAGGTCGGTGATGATCCGGTTGACGCAGCGGGCGCCGGTGAGTGGCAGCGTGCACTGCTTCACGATCTTGGCGCTGCCGTCCTTGGCGGCGTGCTCCATCATCACGATCACCCGCCGCGCCCCGTGCACCAGGTCCATCGCCCCGCCCATGCCCTTGATCATCTTGCCGGGGATCATCCAGTTGGCCAGGTCGCCGGCGGCTGAAACCTGCATGGCGCCAAGGACTGCCACGTCGAGGTGACCGCCGCGGATGACTCCGAACGAGGCCGACGACGAGAAGAACGACGCGCCGGGGAGCACCGTCACTGTTTCTTTGCCGGCGTTGATCAGGTCGGCGTCGAGGTCCTCGCGCAGCGGGTAGGGCCCGACGCCAAGGATCCCGTTCTCCGAGTGCAGCACCACGCTGACGCCGTCGGGGATGTGGTTGGGAATCAAAGTGGGCAGGCCGATGCCGAGGTTGACGTACTGTCCGTCGCGCAGTTCGGCGGCCACCCGTGCGGCCAGCTCATCTCTGGTGAGGGTCATGACGCGCGCACCGTCTCCCGCTCGATTCGCTTGATCGGATTGGGCACGTGCACCACGCGGTGCACAAAGACACCCGGGGTGTGTACCTCAGCGGGGCAGATCTCGCCGGGCTCGACCAGATGCTCGACCTCGGCGATGGTGATCCGGCCCGCCGCGGCGCAGTCCGGGTTGAAATTGGCGGCGGCCTCGCGGTAGACGAGGTTGCCGTGCCGGTCGCCCTTCCAGGCGTGCACCAGCGCGAAGTCGGTGCGGATCGCGCGCTCCAGAACATAGGTGCGCCCGTCGAACTCCCGGGTCTCCTTGGGCGGTGAGGCCACCGCCACCCCGCCGGCCCCGTCGTAGCGCCACGGCAGGCCGCCGTCGGCCACCTGGGTGCCCACGCCGGTGGGCGTGTAGAACGCCGGGATTCCGGCGCCGCCCGCGCGCAATCGCTCGGCCAGCGTGCCCTGCGGGGTCAGCTCCACCTCGAGCTCGCCGGACAGGAACTGCCGGGCGAACTCCTTGTTCTCGCCCACGTAGGAGCTGACGGTGCGGCGGATCCGTTTGTGCTCCAACAGCACTCCCAGCCCGATACCGTCGACGCCGCAGTTGTTCGAAACCGTCTCCAGATCGGTGGCGCCGAGCTGCAGCACGGCCTCGATCAACGCCTCCGGAATGCCGCAGAGTCCGAAGCCGCCCACCGCCAGTGACGCGCCGTCGGTCACGTCGGCCACGGCTTCGGCCGCCGTCGCCACGACCTTGTCCATCGCCACTCGCGCCTCCTCATTTCAGTTAATGTTGATTAACTGACGATAGAGAATACCATTCTCACGCTGCCCTGTCAGCCGCCATCCAAATGTTCGATCGCCTGCCGGCGCATCTCGTCCTTGCGGACCTTGCCGGTGACCGTCATCGGAAAGTCGTTGACGATCCGCAGATACCGCGGCACCTTGAAGTGCGCCAGCCGGCCGGTGCAGAACTCGCGCAACCGCTCGACGGTCAGCGGCGGCGCCCCGTCGCGCATCATCACCACCGCCATCAGTTCCTCACCGTAGGTGTCGTCGGGCACACCGATGACCTGGGCGTCGAGGATGTCGGGGTGGGTGTGTAGGAATTCCTCGATCTCGCGCGGGTAGACGTTCTCCCCGCCGCGGATCACCATGTCCTTGATGCGCCCGGTGATGCGCACGTAGCCGTCGCCGTCCATCACGGCCAGATCGCCGGTGTGCATCCAGCCGTCGGCGTCGATGGCCGCGTCGGTCTTGTCCGGGTCGTTCCAGTAACCGGTCATCACCGAATAGCCCCGGGTGCACAGTTCGCCGACCTGCCCTCGTGGCACCGTCTCGCCGGTGGCGGGGTCGACCATCTTGATCTCCAGGTGCGGGCCCACCCGTCCGACGGTCTCCACCCGCTGCGTCAGCGAGTCCGCACTGCGGGTTTGGGTCGACACCGGAGACGTCTCGGTCATGCCGTAGCAGATCGCGACACCGGCCATGTGCATGTCGTCGATCACCCTCCGCATCACCTCCGCCGGGCACGGCGAGCCCGCCATGATCCCGGTGCGCAGGCTGGTGAGGTCGTAGCGGGCGAAGTCGGGCAGACCCAGCTCGGCGATGAACATGGTGGGCACCCCGTAGAGGCTGGTGCACGCCTCGTCCTGCACCGCCCGCAGCGTGGCCGCCGGATCGAAGCCGGGCGCCGGGATGACGATGGCGGCGCCGTGGCTGGTCGCCGCCAGGTTGCCCATCACCATCCCGAAGCAGTGGTAGAAGGGCACCGGCAGGCAGATCCGGTCCTCTTCGGTGTAGCCCAGCAGCTCGCCGACCAGGTAGCCGTTGTTGAGGATGTTGTGGTGACTCAGCGTCGCGCCCTTGGGATAACCCGTTGTGCCCGAGGTGTATTGGATGTTGATCGGGTCGTGGGCGTGCAGCGTTGCGGCCACCTGCGTCAGAGCGTTCGAATCAATCGGCGTACCGGCCAGTTCCTGCCACCGGGAACTGCCGATGAACACCACCTCGCGCAGGCCCGGGCACTCGGGCGCCACCTCCCGCAGCAGCGCGACATAGTCGGAGGTCTTGAAACGCGACGCCGAGATGACCAATGCGACCCCGGACTGCTTGAGCGCATAGGCCAGTTCGTGGGAGCGGTAGGCGGGATTGATGTTGACCAGGACGGCGCCGATCTCGGCAGTGGCGTACTGCGTCAGCACCCATTCGGCGCAGTTGGGCGCCCAGATGCCCACCCGTTCCCCGGTGCGGATGCCGGCCTGCAGCAGGCCGGTCGCCAGTGCGCGCACATCGGCGGACAGTTCGGCATAGCTCCAGCGCCGGCCCGACGGAACGTCAACCAGCGCAGCGCGATCGGGGTAGGCGCTCGCGGTGGCACACAGGCTGGCACCGATCGTCGTCGCCAACAGGGCCGGCCGGGTCTCGCCGCGGGCGTAGGACAGACCGTCGCGCGCCGCGGGTACCGCAGTTGCCATCGAGCCTCCACCGGTATGGGCGATGGGTGCTACGTTAGTGACCATTAACTCAACTGTCCACGAGCGGAGGCATGATGGCGGCGTCCATCCCGGCCGACGCGGCGGGTAGCAACGAACCGGCCAACCGGCGCAGCCGGCTCAAGTCTGACCGGCGTACCCAGTTGCTCGCGGCCGCCGAACGCCTCTTCGCCCAGCGCGGCTATCTGGCAGTCCGGTTGGAGGACATCGGCGCGGCCGCGGGGGTCAGCGGTCCAGCCATCTACCGGCACTTCCCCAATAAAGAAGCCCTGCTGGTCGAATTGCTGGTCGGCATCAGCACCCGGCTACTGGCCGGGGCGCGCACGGTCGAATCGGGTGGACGCGGCCCGCAGGAGGTGCTGGACGGCCTGGTCGACTTTCACCTCGATTTCGCGCTCGGCGAGCCGGATCTGATCCAGATCCAGGACCGGGATCTGGCGCATCTGCCGGCCGCGGCGCAGCGCCAGGTCCGCAGCGCCCAGCGCCAGTACGTCGAGGTGTGGGTGAGTGTGCTACGTGCGCTGCACACCGGGCTGGCCGAAGTCGATGCCCGGTTGATGGCCCACGCGGCGTTCGGTCTGTTGAACTCGACGCCGTACAGCATGAAGCCCGCCGGCGCTAAGTCCGCCGGACCGGAGCGCTCGCGAGCGGTGTTGCGGGCGATGACGATCAGCGCGCTGGGCGCCGACGGAATCTGACCAGGCTGGCCGACGTCACGGTCGTGACCGCCCGGCGCAGGTACCCTGCAAGCCATGAGGTGGGCATGACCGATCCGTATCGACCGGAGGGCTCCGATCAGCCGTGGCAGAGCGGAGGAACGACTGAGCCGTCAACTTTCGGTTCTCCGCCGTACGTCGATCCGGCCTATGCCGGACAGCTTCCGACATACCCGCCCGGCTACCCGCCGCAGTCGCCCAACCCGACGGCGCAACTGCCGCGGCAACAGTGGGAACCACCCCAGCCCCCGCCCGGTGGATCCGGGGGTGGCGGCCAGGGCGGGCCCCCTGAGCCCCCACGGTTCCCGAACTGGCTCTGGCTGGTGTCCGGCGCTGCGGTGCTGCTGGTGGTCGGCATGGTGATCGCACTGGTGATCACCAACGGCTCAGGGCGGAATTCGGCGACGGTCACGCCGGTTTCGCCACTCCCGACGGCACCGAGCACGCCGGTTCCCCGGCGCGTCCCGACCACCACTCCGTCGCCGTCGCGAACACCGGCGCCCAGCATCACCACGCCAAGCACCCCGCCGCCGACGACGTCGACCACAGCGGGGGCTCCCGAGACCATCGTCTACAGCGTCACCGGAACCGGCCGAGCGCTCAGCATCGCCTACATCGACACCGGCGGCATCTTGCAGACCGAGTTCAACGTGGCCCTGCCCTGGAGCAAGCAGGTGACGCTGACACCACCGGCGTCAACGGCGGCCGCGGTCACGGTGGTCAACTTCGGCGAGCAGATCACCTGCTCGGTGTCGGTGGACGGCGCCCAGGTGCGTCAGCGCACCGGCTCGATCCTCACGGTGTGCGCGGCGGCCGGCTGACGCTGTCAAGCCCGCCGCGGCACGCGCACCGGCAGTATCGCCAGCAGGCCGAGCAGCAGTACGGTGCACAGCCCGCCCATGCCGGCCCGATCGGTGTGAAAGACATCGACGAAGACCGAGAACAGCCACGGCGCCAGGAAGGAGACAGCGCGACCGGTCATCGTGTAGAGACCGAAAGCCACCCCCTCCATACCTTCGTTGGCCATCCGCAGCAACAGGGTGCGCGCCGAGGACTGGGTGGGCCCGATGAACAGGCACAGCACCAGGCCGCAGGCCCAGAACGCCACCGGACCGGACAGCGTCATCAGCGTGATACCGGCGACGACCATCACAACCAGCGATCCGACGATCACCGTCTTGGATCCGATCCGGTCGTCGAGCAGCCCACCGGCGACCGCGCCGATCGCGGCGATCACACTGGCGGCCACCCCGAAGATCAGCACGTCACCGGCCGAAATACCGTAGACATTGACGCCGAGCACCGCGCCGAACGCGAACACGCCGGCCAGCCCGTCGCGGAAGATCGCGCTGGCCATCAGATAGAAGACCAGGTTGCGGTCGCGATGCCACTCGGCGGTGATGTCGCGCCACAGTTGGCGGTAGCCGCCGAGCAGGCCCAGCCGCGCCGGCGGTGCCTCGGAGTCACCGCCCAACCGATGCGCGGTGAGCAGCAGCGGCAGCGCGAACACGGCCATCCACGCCGCGGCCAGCAGCATGGCCACCCGAACGTTCTCGCCGCCCTCGGTGGGCAGGTTCAGCAGGCCGCGGGTGGGGCCGCTTCCGGCGATGCAGCCCACATAGACCAACAGCAGCAACAACACGCTGCCGACATAGCCGGCCGCCCAGCCGAAACCGGAGATTCGGCCGGAGTTCTGCGGCGTCGACAACTGCCGCAGCATGGCGTTGTAGGGCACGCTGGCCAGATCGCCGCAGGCGGCGGTCAGCGCCAGCAACACCAGCCCCGGAGCCAGGTAAGCGGGTGTGTCGCGGATCAGGCTCATCGAGGCGATCAGCACCACCGCGGCGCCGGTCAGCACCCCAAGCGTCACCCGGCGGCGGTGCGGGGCTGCCACCCACACCCCGACCAACGGCGCCACCGCGGCCACGGTCAGGCCGGAGATCGCCAGGGTGCGGCCCAGCCAGCTGGACGGTGACACCGCACCGGGCAGGTCACGGCCGACGCTGCTGGTCAGATAGACCGAGAACACGAACGTCACCACAATCGCGCTGACGCCCGCGGCACCGGTGTCCCACAACGCCCACGCCACGATCCGGGATCGCCCGGGTTTGACCGCCCCAGGCTCACCCATGCCTGGCACTCTACGATTGCCCCATGCCAGTGCCTGCTCCCAACCCCGATGCCCGCGCCGTCGTCACCGGAGCTTCCCAAGGGATCGGCGAAGCGCTGGCCACCGAACTGGCGGCCCGCGGCTACGGGCTGATCATCACCGCACGCCGCGAAGATGTGCTCAACGACGTGGCGGCACGATTGCGGGACAAGTACCGGGTCACCGTGGAGGTGCGGGCAGTCGACCTGGCCGATCCGCCGGCCCGCGACAAGCTCTGCGCTGAGTTGGCCGAGCGGGAGATCTCGGTGCTGTGCGCCAACGCCGGCACCGCGACGTTCGGGCCGGTCTCCGGCCTTGACCCGGCGGGTGAGCGGGCCCAGGTGCAGCTCAACGCGGTTGCGGTGCACGACTTGGTCTTGGCGGTGCTACCGGGAATGTTGGAGCGCCGCTCCGGCGGCATCCTGATCTCCGGTTCGGCGGCCGGCAACTCGCCGATCCCCAACAACGCCACCTACGCCGCGACCAAGGCCTTCGCCAACACTTTCAGCGAGTCGCTGCGCGGGGAACTGCTCAAGTCCGGGGTGCATGTGACGTTGCTGGCGCCGGGGCCGGTGCGCGCCGAGATGCCTGACGACGCCGAGGCATCGCTGGTCGACAAGCTGATCCCGGACTTCCTGTGGATCTCCACCCAGCACACCGCCAGGCTGTCGCTGGATGCCCTGGTGCGCAACAAGATGCGCGTGGTGCCCGGGATCACGTCCAAAGCCATGTCTATGGCCAGCGGATATGCACCCCGCGCCATCGTCACGCCGATCGTGGGCGCGGTCTACAAGAAGCTCGGCGGGGGTTAGCCGGATACGCGGGCCGGACCCGCATGCATAGTTGCCCGCCTACGAGCGACAGATGGCAAAGCGCTCATTCACGTATCCGTGGTTGTCGCTCAAAGCCGGGCAACTCACCTATCCCCGCCGGTGGTCCGGCGGGGCCAACACTCAGCGCCGGCGCCGGCCGGTGCCGAAGATGCTGCGGGTGATCTCCCGGCCGAAAGCGGTTCCGGCGGAACGCATCGCGCTCTTGACCGCCGGATTGGCCAGCACCTTCTCAAAGAAGCCCGGCTCCGGCGGCGGGGGTGGCGGCAGGTCCAGATCGCCCGGAAGATCCGGCAGCGGAGTCAGTTTGGCGGTCAACCGCTCGTAGGCCGAATCCCGGTCGATGGTCTGGCCGTACTGCACCTGCAGCGGACTCGCCTGGGCGGCAGCCCTGATCGCGTCGTTGCCGATGGCGGCCATCAGCGAGCGAGGCGCCCGCAGCCGGGTCCAGGCGACCGGGGTGGGTGTGCCCCGCTCGGAGAGCACGGTGATGACAGCCTCGCCGATCCCCAGCGATGTCAGCGCCGACTCCAGGTCGTAGACGTCGGTTTTCGGGTAGGTACGCACCGTCTTGGTGAGCGCCTTCTGGTCGTCGGGGGTGAAGGCCCGCAGCGCGTGCTGGATACGCGCGCCCAGCTGCGAAAGCACCGTGTTGGGCACGTCGGTGGGCAGCTGCGTGCAGAAGAACACGCCGACGCCCTTCGAGCGGATCAGCTTGACGGTCTGCTCGACCTGTTCCAGGAACGCCTTCGAGGCGTCGCTGAACAGCAGGTGCGCCTCATCGAAGAAGAACACCAGCTTGGGTTTGTCGATGTCGCCGACCTCCGGCAGGAAGGTGAACAGATCGGCCAGCACCCACATCAGGAAGGTGGAGAACAGCACCGGACGCGCCGCCTGCTCGCCGAGCTCCAGCAGCGAGATGATGCCGCGTCCCTGCGGGTCGAGGCGCAGCAGATCCTTGGGGTCCAGTTCCGGCTCCCCGAAGAAGGTGTCGGCGCCTTCGGCCTCCAGATTGACCAGCGCGCGCAGAATCACCCCGGCGGTTGCCGGGGACACCGCACCCAGCGACTTCAGTTCCGGCTTGCCCTCGTCACTGGTCAGATAGGTGATGACCGCCCGCAGATCCTTCAGATCCAGCAGCGGCAGTCCCTGCTGGTCAGCCCAGTGGAAGATCAGCCCCAGCGTCGACTCCTGGGTGGCATTGAGCCCGAGCACCTTCGACAACAGAATGGGGCCAAAGCTGGAGATGGTGGCCCGCACCGGGACACCGATGCCGCCGGTGCCCAGCGACAGAAACTCCGTCGGGAACGCCGTCGGCGCCCAAGCGTCACCGGTCTCGGTGGCACGCTGGGTGACCTTGTCGCCGGCCTCCCCCGCGCGGGACAGACCGGACAGGTCGCCCTTGACGTCGGCCATCAGCACCGGGACGCCGGCCGCGGACAGCTGCTCGGCGATCACCTGCAGCGTCTTGGTCTTGCCGGTACCGGTGGCGCCGGCCACCAGCCCGTGCCGGTTGATGGTGGCCAGTGGAATGCGGACCTGCGCCGACGGGTCGGTGGTGCCGTCGATGACCACCGTGCCCAGCTCGAGGGCCTGACCGTCGGCGGCGTAGCCCGCCGCGATCTGCTGTGCGGCGTTCGCCGCCGAATCGGGACTCACAGGCCACGACATTACTTGGCCGGTCGGTACCGCCGTGCGACTGCCGGGGCGCTCAGCGGCTAACGTGGGCTAACTGTGAGCGCTGCACGTGACGAACTCGTCTGGATCGACTGCGAGATGACGGGCCTGGATCTGGGCTCGGACAAGCTGATCGAGATCGCCGTCCTGGTCACCGATGGTGAGCTGAACATCCTGGGCGACGGCATCGACGTGGTGATCCATGCCGACGACGCGGACCTGGACGCGATGAGCCCCATCGTGACCGACATGCACACCCGATCGGGGCTGATCGAGGAGGTCAGGGCGTCGACCGTCGATCTGGCCACCGCCGAGGCGATGGCGCTCGACTACATCCGAACCCACATCAAACAGGCGAAGACGGCGCCGCTGGCGGGCAACTCGATCGGCACCGACCGCGGGTTCCTGGCCCGGGACATGCCCGCCCTCGACGACTACCTGCACTACCGGATGATCGACGTCAGCTCGATCAAGGAGTTGTGCCGGCGCTGGTATCCGCGGATTTACTTCGGCCAGCCCGAAAAGGGCCTGGCGCACCGCGCGCTGGCCGACATCCACGAGTCCATCCGGGAGTTGAAGTACTACCGACGCACCGCGTTCGTGGCCCCTCCCGGGCCGCCTACCAGCGACATCACCGCGGTTGCCGCGGAGCTCGGGCCGCCGACGGACGCGCCCGAGGTAATCGATTCGGTTGCCGAGCGCCCGAGCGGCTAGTATCGACGACGCTGCTTGCTTGGCTTGCCCGGCGGGCAGCAATGGTGGCTGTAGTTCAGTTGGTAGAGCACCAGGTTGTGATCCTGGGTGTCGCGGGTTCGAGTCCCGTCAGCCACCCCAGCTGGAAACATCGCCTCACCGGTAGAGATACGGGTGGGGCGATGTTCGTTTGGGCGGTTCACGCCGTCGCGAATCCCCCGCGGTTGCCCACCGTGCGGCCGTCCTTGATCACCATCAGGATGTTGTCCGGATCACCGACCGAGTCGATGTCGTCGAGTGGGTTGCCCCGCACGACCACCAAATCGGCGGTCTTGCCAGCCTCGACGGTGCCCAGCGCGTCGTCCACCCCGCACAGCTGTGCCGAGGTACGGGTGCCGGCAACGATCGCCTGCATCGGCGTCAACCCGCCGAAGCGCACCAGCAGGCCGAGTTCCTTGAGGTTTGAACCGTGATCGGGGTTCAGACCGGCGTCGGTGCCCACCGCGATCTTGACCCCGGCTGAGGCCGCCCGGGCGATCGACTCATGGGACAGCGCATGCCATTTCGCGCTCTTGGCCGCCCCCGCCGGGGTCGCGGTAACCGGGGTCATGGTCTCCAGCAGGGTCGGCACGAGGAAGGTGCCTTGGGCGACCATCTGGTGACACAGCTCGTCGTCGAGGGCGTAGCCGTGTTCGATGCTGTGCACCCCGGCATCCACCGCCGCGCGGATCCCCGCGAGGCCCTGGGCGTGCGCAGCCACTCGCCGCCCGCCGTAATTCTGGCCTTCCTCGACGATCGCCGCGATCATCTTCCGGCGCATCCCCAGCCAAGTCGGGTCATCATGGGGCGAAGCCACCCCACCGCTGGAGGCCACCTTGATCACGTCGGCGCCCTCTCTGATCAGCTCACGGGCCCGCTTCCGCGCGGCCGCCACGGAGTCCACCAGATAACCACCGACCAGCGGCGTCAGGTCCGGACCACACGGCAGGTGGAAGTCGGCATGCCCGCAGCTCTGGCTGAGCAGGTTGATGGCCACCAGCAGCCTCGGGCCCTCGATCAGCCCAGCGGCCACCGCGTCGCGCACCCCGGCGTCGATGCCCATCAGGTCGCGCGCGGTGGTGACGCCGTTCTCCAGGGTGGTCCGCAGCCGCTGGATCAACTCGAAGTGCCGATAGGAGGCTGGCCGCATCGCCATCTCCAGGGGGCTGCCGTTGGGCCCGGGCAGGCTGAAGTGGACATGGCAGTCGAAGAAACCCGGGCAGATCGTGTTGCCGCCGACGTCGATGGTGACGGCGCCCGCGGACGTGGTCGGGATGGCGGCCGCCGGCCCTGCCCAACTGATCGTTTCGCCGTCGACGAGCACGGCTGCGTCGTGGATCGGGGCATTTCCGGTGCCGTCGATCAAAGTCGCGTTTCGTAGCAGGAAGGTCGCCATAGTGCGTCCCACTCCACCAATTGACTAGGCAAAATGCAATCAGCCGCGCTGGACCGGGGCGGCGATCGTTACATCCGACACAGAACGTGTATCGCGCGCCGGCTTGGTATTGAGATCACGTTTTGGTTACGGTTTCCTGCGTGCTCACGCAAGGACTGGTTGATCTGCGCATGAAATCCGGGGTTCTGGCGGCGACGGCTGCATTGCCGGCCGCCCTGTTCCTGGCTGCCGGCGTCGGCGCCGAGCCGGGAAACAACGACGAACCCCCGCCTCCGGCGGCCTTCGACGCGCCGCCACCGGCGGAGGACGCACCACCTCCTCCGCCGGAGGACGCGCCACCTCCGCCCCCGGAGGATGCACCCCCACTCG
>NZ_LQPG01000046.1 GCF_002102265.1 Mycolicibacter longobardus
TGTCTTGAGTCAAGAAGTTGGCAGGTTTGTTTGGGTGATCGGGTTCAGGTAGGCCTGCTGCGGGGTGCGGTCTTGGATGGCTTGGTGTGGCCGGATGGTGTTGTAGATGATGCGGAAGCGGTGGGCTTCCATGTCGAGTGCGTCGCCGTCGCCGATGTAGCCGCGGAAGAGGTGCTCGTATTTCAGGGTCCCGAAGAAGCGCTCGATGACACCGTTGGTCTGCGGTGCTTTGATTCGGGTGCGGATGTGGCGCAGTAGTGGATCGTGCCCGGTGAAGAGGCTTTGGAAGTCTTTGCCGCGGTAACAGGGCCCGTTGTCGGAGACGACGGCGATGGGGGCGGGCATGTAGCCGATGACGTGGTCCTGGGTGTCGAGGACCGCCATCTGCCCGCGATCTAGCCGCAGGTCGGCCAGGTTCAGTACGCGGGCGGCTTCCTCGACCGCGAGCCGGATGCAGTGCCGGCGTCGACGCCGCGACCGGTGGGGGTGACGGTGATCGCCAGGCAGTACTTGGAGACGTAGTCGATCACGGCGCTGATGCGCCAGATCCCCCCGTGTGCTGTTTCGAACTCGGAGAAGTCGGTCTGCCAGACCCGGTTGCGCTCGGTCGGCGGATCGTGAAACACCTGTCGAGGCAAGGCGGCCCATGATTTGCGGTCGGCTCGGAAGCCTTGAGGCAGCAGCAGGCCGCGGCGTCGTAGCGCGCGTTGGACCGAGGAATTGGTGACCTCGTGGCCATCGGCACGCATCAAGGCGGCGATCTTGCGGTAGCCCCAGGCTGGCCAGGCTTCGGCGTATTTGGCGGCCAGGGCCTCAATACGGTCGACTTGAGGCGCCGGCCAGGGGCCTTTGGGTGGGTTACCGGCGCGCGTCCGAGCCAGGCGGCGTCGATAGGTCCGCTCCGGGATGCCGGCGAGCAAGGCGAACCTCGAAACCGGCAGTTGAGCTGCCTCTCTTAGGGCTTCGAGGTCCTGGAAGGGACCTGATTGATCAGCGCGGCGCCGCGCTGCCAGATCCGCAGTTGCACCGTCGCCTCAGCGAGCGCGAGCTTGAGTTCCTCGTTCTCGCGCCGGAGTCGGCGCTGTTCAGGGGTACCGGCCTGCCCTGGGGCTCCACCGGGCACTTCCTGCATCCGTTGAGCACCGGCCTCAAGGAACTGATGCTTCCACTTCGTCACTTGGGTCGAGGACACCCCGCCCCGCCGGGCGGCCTCGGCACCGGTCATCTCCCCGGCCAGTACCGCCAGCACCAGCCGGGTTTTCTCCTCCGCAGGGATTTTCGTTCGTCGTGATCGGACCATGACCCACTCAACCTCCTCACGGCCGCGTTGTGAATAACGCGGCCCTGTCAGAAAGTTTGAGTCAGTGGA
>NZ_LQPG01000047.1 GCF_002102265.1 Mycolicibacter longobardus
CTCAGTGTCATTGTCGGTGTTGCCGCTGTTGCGGTGGTTGGGTTCTTTCCCATCTGGAGTCTGGCTCAAAACATGCATGCCTGTCCGCGCAGGGCTGGCCTTCGAGGATTCTGCCGGCACCAGATGGGAAGGACCGACCGGCGTGACTTGATAGGAGCGTGGCACCGCCCCCACTGAGATGTGTCCGCCGGCCGGCCCGACCTTCTACCCATCCCGTTCGATGAAAGAAGGCACCGTCCATGATTGTTCTTGGCGCCGATGTACACAAGCGCACCCACACCTTCGTCGCCGTGGACGAACGAGGCCGCAAGGCCGCAGAGAAAGTGGTCCCAGCAACAACTGAGGGGCACCTGGCGGCGTTGGCCTGGGCCAAAACCGTCTTCGGCAACGACCTGCTGTGGGGCATCGAAGACTGCCGCAATCTCTCGGCACGCCTCGAGCGTGACCTGCTCTCGGCCGGCCAGAAGGTGGTGCGGGTGGCGCCGAAACTGATGGCCCACGAACGTGCCGGCGCCCGCACGCGCGGCAAGTCCGATCCCATCGACGCACTGGCGGTGGCCCGCGCGGTGCTACGCCATCCCGACCTTCCCGTCGCGGCCCACGACGAGGTCTCACGCGAACTGAAGTTACTTGTCGACCGGCGCGAAGACCTGGTGGGACAACGCACGGCCACCATCAACCGACTGCTGGAACGCATCCACGAACTCGACCCCACCCAAGCGCCGAAGAAGGCTTCACTGGATCGCGCCAAGACCCAGACCGCCCTGGCGGCATGGTTGGCCACCCAGGACGGGCTACTGGCCGAATTGGCCACCGACGAACTCGGCGACATCATCCGCCTCACCCTGGCCATCAACGAACTCACCGAACGCATCACCGACACCGTGCAAGCCGTCGCGCAGAACCTGCTCGCTCTACCCGGCTGCGGCGCGCTGACCGCCGCCAAACTCGTCGGCGAAACCGCCGGCATCGCACGATTCAAAAGCGAAGCCGCCTTCCCCTGCCACAGCGGCACCGCACCCATCCCCGTCTGGTCGGGCAACACCGCAGGCCGCATGCGGCTCAGCCGATCCGGCAACCGACAACTCAACGCTGCCCTACACCGCATCGCACTGACCCAGATCCGCCTCACCGACAGCCCCGGACACGCCTACTACAACAAGCGACTGGCCGCCGGCGACTCCACCCGCGAAGCCCTACGCTGCCTCAAACGACGCCTCGCCCGCGTCATCTACAACCGCCTCCACACCGACGAGAAATCACGACGCCCTACACCCCACGCCACCGCTGCTTGACATAGGAGCACAC
>NZ_LQPG01000048.1 GCF_002102265.1 Mycolicibacter longobardus
GTGGAAGCTGCTACAATCGAACGTATGTTCGAACAGTTGTCGAGGGTTCCGTCTGCGGAGTCGATCGCGCGACTCAGTGAGCGCTTTGAGCGGCGTTATCCGTCGACAACGCCGGAGTCGGCTGCGTTGGTGGATCGGATTTGTGTCTCGGCGCGGGCGGAGAATCGGGCTGCGGCGGCGCAGTTGGTGGCGATCGGGGAGTTGTTTGCGCTGCGTTTGAGCCGCTGTGGTGAGACCGAGGAGTGGGCGGTCGATACCGAGGCGGCGGTGGCTGCTGAGGTGGCGGCGGCGTTGCGGATCAGTCAGGGGCTGGCGGCTAGTCGGCTGCGGTATGCCCGGGCGATGCGTGAGCAGTTGCCGCAGGTGGCGCAGGTGTTTGCGGCCGGTGACATCGATATCCGGTTGTTTCAGACCATTGTGTATCGCGTTGATCTGATTACCGACCGGGAGGTGTTGGCGGCGGTCGATGCTGAGTTGGCGGTCAAGGTTGGGCGCTGGCCGTCGATGACGAGGAGCCGGTTGGCCGGAAAGATCGACAAGATCGTGGCGAACGTCGATGTGGATGCGGTGCGGCGGCGCAAAGAGCGGCAGGCCGAACGCGAGATCGTGATTCAGGATTTTGTGGAGGGCGGCGTCTCGGAGATCCGCGGCAGTATGTTCACTGTTGATGCGCGCGCCTTGGAGAAGTCGTTGGATGCCTTGGCGGCCACGGTGTGTGAACATGATCCGCGTAGTCGCGACGAGCGGCGTGCTGATGCGATGGGTGCGTTGGCGGCGCGGGCGGATCGGTTGGGTTGCCGCTGCGGGCGGCGCGATTGTGCTGCGGGCGGTCGCCCGGCTGCGACGCCGGTCGTCATTCATGTCATTGCTGAGCAGGCCACCGTCGACGGGACCGGTGAGCAGCCGGGCTCGCTGGTGGAGGCCGATGGGCTGATCCCGCCGGAACTGATCGCCGAGCTTGCCAAGTCGGCCCGGTTGGTGTCGTTGGTGCATCCTGCTGACGCGCCGCCTGAGCCGGGCTACGTGCCCTCGAAGGCGTTGGCTGACTTTGTGCGGTGCCGGGATCTGACCTGTCGCTGGCCGGGTTGTGACCGCCCGGCGGTTGACTGCGACATCGACCACACGATTCCCCGTGGCGATGGTGG
>NZ_LQPG01000049.1 GCF_002102265.1 Mycolicibacter longobardus
AAATGGGAAACGCCCCCCGATTGTGTCGGGGGGCGTTTCTTTGGGTTGTGTTCGGCGGTGTCCTACTTTTCCACCCGTGTGGGCAGTATCATCGGCGCTGACAGGCTTAGCTTCCGGGTTCGGGATGGGACCGGGCGTTTCCCTGTCGCTATGTCCGCCGTAACTCTATTTATTTTTGTTGGGGTGGGGTTGGCCGGCCCTGGGGTGGGCTGGTTTTCCTGGTCACCCTGTGTCACCTGGTTTGTTTGGTGGTGGGGTGGGGTGTGGTTGTGGTGTGTGGTTGCGAGGTCAACACAGTTTTGTTTGTTGTGTGTTGGTAAGTTTTCGGCCGGTTAGTGCCAGTTCCCTGCACACCTTGCGATGCTTCCAGGTCTGGTCTATCGATCCCGTGGTCTGCGGGGGGCCTTATCCCTCCTAGAGGGTGAGAATCCTGGTCTTGGAGTGGGTTTCCCGCTTAGATGCTTTCAGCGGTTATCCTGTCCGAACGTAGCTATCCAGCCGTGCTCCTGGTGGAACAACTGGTATACCAGAGGTTCGTCCGTCCCGGTCCTCTCGTACTAGGGACAGGTTTCCTCAAGATTCTGACGCGCGCGGCGGATAGAGACCGAACTGTCTCACGACGTTCTAAACCCAGCTCGCGTGCCGCTTTAATGGGCGAACAGCCCAACCCTTGGGACCTGCTCCAGCCCCAGGATGCGACGAGCCGACATCGAGGTGCCAAACCATCCCGTCGATATGGACTCTTGGGGAAGATCAGCCTGTTATCCCCGGGGTACCTTTTATCCGTTGAGCGACACCCCTTCCACTCGGGGGTGCCGGATCACTAGTCCCGACTTTCGTCCCTGTTTGACGTGTCAGTCTTACAGTCAAGCTCCCTTGTGCACTTACACTCAACACCTGATTGCCGTCCAGGTTGAGGGAACCTTTGGGCGCCTCCGTTACATTTTAGGAGGCAACCGCCCCAGTTAAACTACCCACCAGGCACTGTCCCTGAACCAGCTTCATGGTTCGAAGTTAGAGGTCCAATACGATCAGAGTGGTATTTCAACAACGACTCCACCCACACTGGCGTGCGGGTTTCACAGTCTCCCACCTATCCTACACAAACCGCATCGAACATCAATACCAAGCTATAGTGAAGGTCCCGGGGTCTTTTCGTCCTGCCGCGCGTAACGAGCATCTTTACTCGTAATGCAATTTCGCCGAGTCTATGGTTGAGACAGTTGAGAAGTCGTTACGCCATTCGTGCAGGTCGGAACTTACCCGACAAGGAATTTCGCTACCTTAGGATGGTTATAGTTACCACCGCCGTTTACTGGGGCTTAAATTCTCAGCTTCACCCCGAAGGGTTAACCGGTCCTCTTAACCTTCCAGCACCGGGCAGGCGTCAGTCCGTATACATCGTCTTGCGACTTCGCACGGACCTGTGTTTTTAGTAAACAGTCGCTTCTCACTGGTTTCTGCGACCCCCTCCCGCTGCCCCGGGCATGCCGGTTCACGGTGTGAGGGTCCCCCTTCTCCCGAAGTTACGGGGGTATTTTGCCGAGTTCCTTAACCATAGTTCACTCGTACGCCTTGGTATTCTCTACCTGACCACCTGTGTTGGTTTGGGGTACGGGCCGTGTGTGTGCTCGCTAGAGGCTTTTCTCGGCAGCATAGGATCACCGAATTCGCCGCAATCGGCTATGCATCACCTCTCGGAATATATGCCAGACGGATTTGCCTATCTGACTTCCTACGGGCTTGCCCCAGTATTACCACTGACTGGTACGGCTACCTTCCTGCGTCACCCCATCGCTTGACTACTACCAATGAAGGTCCCACGCAGCCCCACAACCCTCCTCACCCGAAGGATCAGAGTCATTGCGGTTTTGGGTGGTTAGTACCACTGATTCATCAGGGACGCCCACACACGGGTACGGGAATATCAACCCGTTGTCCATCGACTACGCCTGTCGGCCTCGCCTTAGGTCCCGACTCACCCTGGGAGGACTGGCCTGGCCCAGGAACCCTTGGTCTTTCGGCGGGCAAGGTTCTCACTTGCCTCATCGCTACTCATGCCTGCATTCTCGCTCCCACACCCTCCACCACTAGATCACTCTGTGGCTTCACCGGATGCAGGACGCTCCCCTACCCAATACTTACGTATTGCCGCGGCTTCGGCGGTGTGCTTGAGCCCCGCTACATTATCGGCGCACAATCACTTGACCAGTGAGCTATTACGCACTCTTTCAAGGGTGGCTGCTTCTAAGCCAACCTCCTGGTTGTCTTCGCGACTGCACATCCTTTTCCACTTAGCACACGCTTAGGGGCCTTAGCCGGCGATCTGGGCTGTTTCCCTCTCGACGCACGGAGCTTATCCCCCGCCGTCTCACTGCCACGCTTACACTCACCGGCATTCGGAGTTTGGCTGACGTCAGTAACCTAGTAGGGCCCATCGGCCATCCAGTAGCTCTACCTCCGGTGAGAAACACGCAACGCTGCACCTAAATGCATTTCGGGGAGAACCAGCTATCACGGAGTTTGATTGGCCTTTCACCCCTACCCACAACTCATCCCCTCAGTCTTCAACCTAAGTGGGTTCGGGCCTCCACGCGGTCTTACCCGCGCTTCACCCTGGCCATGGGTAGATCACTCCGCTTCGGGTCCACAACACGCCACTACACACACCCCAACGGATGCGATACGCCCTATTCAGACTCGCTTTCGCTGCGGCTACCCCACACGGGTTAACCTCGCGACGTGCCGGTGACTCGCAGGCTCATTCTTCAAAAGGCACGCCATCACCCCACTCAAAAGAGAAGGCTCTGACGGATTGTAGGCACATGGTTTCAGGTACTATTTCACTCCCCTCCCGGGGTACTTTTCACCATTCCCTCACGGTACTCGTCCGCTATCGGTCATCGAGTAGTATTCAGGCTTACCGGGTGGTCCCGGCAGATTCACAGCAGATTCCACGGGCCCGCTGCTACTCGGGAAACGCTCCAAGACAGGTATCGGGTTTTCACGTACCGGGCTCTCACCGTCTACGGCAGACCATCCCAGGCCACTTCCGCTAACCACAACACTTTCTCACTGCCCTCCAGGTAGGTAGACCCAGACGAAACGCTCCCACAACCCCGCACACACAACCCCTACCCGGTATCACATGCATACGGTTTAGCCATCCTCCGCTTTCGCTCGCCACTACTCACGGAATCACATTTTGTTTTCTTCTCCTACGGGTACTGAGATGTTTCACTTCCCCGCGTTACCTCCCCACCGGCTATACATTCACCGGAGGGTGACACGACATCACTCGTGCCGGGTTTCCCCATTCGGACATCCTCGGATCCACGCTCGGTTGACAGCTCCCCGAGGCATATCGCAGCCTCCCACGTCCTTCATCGGCTCCCGATGCCAAGGCATCCACCATGCGCCCTTAAACACTTACAAACACAAAAACCAACAAACAAAAATTGCAAAACAAACAAGACCACAGTCTTGCCTGTTAGATGCTCGCAACCACTATCCACAAAACAAACACCACACCCCACCACCAAGATGGAGCGACAACACACCACACCCCCACCAAAGGAGGCCAGCCCCCACCAACGAGGACCAACGGGCCTGTTGTCTCAGGACCCAACAGTGTGCCCAGCCAAAACCGGCCAACACCACCCCCAAAGAGGCCGTGCTGGTTGGTGTCATTGCTTGTTGCTGTCTCAAAAAAACATCTGCACCACCGGACCACCCACTACAGGCGCCGGCAAACCTATCCCAACCATCATGAATCCCACACTCGTTGCGGGGACGGGGGAAAAAATGGTGCTCCTTAGAAAGGAGGTGATCCAGCCGCACCTTCCGGTACGGCTACCTTGTTACGACTTCGTCCCAATCGCCGATCCCACCTTCGACGGCTCCCTCCCACAAGGGGTTAGGCCACCGGCTTCGGGTGTTACCGACTTTCATGACGTGACGGGCGGTGTGTACAAGGCCCGGGAACGTATTCACCGCAGCGTTGCTGATCTGCGATTACTAGCGACTCCGACTTCACGGGGTCGAGTTGCAGACCCCGATCCGAACTGAGACCGGCTTTCAAGGATTCGCTAAACCTCACGGCATCGCAGCCCTTTGTACCGGCCATTGTAGCATGTGTGAAGCCCTGGACATAAGGGGCATGATGACTTGACGTCATCCCCACCTTCCTCCGAGTTGACCCCGGCAGTCTCTCACGAGTCCCCACCATAACGTGCTGGCAACATGAGACAAGGGTTGCGCTCGTTGCGGGACTTAACCCAACATCTCACGACACGAGCTGACGACAGCCATGCACCACCTGCACACAGGCCACAAGGGAACCGACATCTCTACCGGCGTCCTGTGCATGTCAAACCCAGGTAAGGTTCTTCGCGTTGCATCGAATTAATCCACATGCTCCGCCGCTTGTGCGGGCCCCCGTCAATTCCTTTGAGTTTTAGCCTTGCGGCCGTACTCCCCAGGCGGGGTACTTAATGCGTTAGCTACGGCACGGATCCCTAAAGGAAGGAAACCCACACCTAGTACCCACCGTTTACGGCGTGGACTACCAGGGTATCTAATCCTGTTCGCTCCCCACGCTTTCGCTCCTCAGCGTCAGTTACTGCCCAGAGACCCGCCTTCGCCACCGGTGTTCCTCCTGATATCTGCGCATTCCACCGCTACACCAGGAATTCCAGTCTCCCCTACAGTACTCCAGTCTGCCCGTATCGCCCGCACGCCCACAGTTAAGCTGTGAGTTTTCACGAACAACGCGACAAACCACCTACGAGCTCTTTACGCCCAGTAATTCCGGACAACGCTCGCACCCTACGTATTACCGCGGCTGCTGGCACGTAGTTGGCCGGTGCTTCTTCTGTACCTACCGTCACCCCCACAAAAATGCGGGAGCTTCGCCGATACTGAAAGAGGTTTACAACCCGAAGGCCGTCATCCCCCACGCGGCGTCGCTGCATCAGGCTTGCGCCCATTGTGCAATATTCCCCACTGCTGCCTCCCGTAGGAGTCTGGGCCGTATCTCAGTCCCAGTGTGGCCGGACACCCTCTCAGGCCGGCTACCCGTCGTCGCCTTGGTAGGCCATCACCCCACCAACAAGCTGATAGGCCGCGGGCCCATCCCACACCGCAAAAGCTTTCCACCACACACCATGCAGTGCGTAGTCCTATCCGGTATTAGACCCAGTTTCCCAGGCTTATCCCAAAGTGCAGGGCAGATCACCCACGTGTTACTCACCCGTTCGCCACTCGAGTACCCCCGAAAGGGCCTTTCCGTTCGACTTGCATGTGTTAAGCACGCCGCCAGCGTTCGTCCTGAGCCAGGATCAAACTCTCCAAACAAAAACCATTTGGAAACAATCCTCAAAACATCAGTTCCGAAAAACCGACAAAAACAACACCACACCCCCAACACGGGGCGCCGAAGGCATGGCAAAAAACAACAACAAACAAAAACCACCAAACACACTATTGAGTTCTCAAACAACACGCCC
>NZ_LQPG01000050.1 GCF_002102265.1 Mycolicibacter longobardus
CTACGACGAACACAAAGCCTGGGCACACCGCACGCCCGCAGCCGCTTGACAACTTACGGACCTGGGATGTCTAGCCGCGGGTGACCTTGCCGGCCTTGATGCACGAGGTGCAGGCGTTCAGGCGCTGCTTGTTACCGCCGGGACGGGCGGCGTGCACAACCTGGATGTTCGGGTCCCACCGGCGGCTGGTCCGGCGGTGCGAGTGCGACACCGACTTGCCGAAGCCGGGGCCCTTTCCGCAGATATCGCACACGGCAGCCATATGTGACACTCCTCAAAACGTCTGCTTGAGGGCCAACGACCTCAGAGCGGGTGGCCCGACAACCTGATCAGGATACCCGCCGGGCGGGGCAACCACCAAAACGCCCCGTCTCGGCACGAGGCGCACGTGACCTGTGCTGTCGCGGCCAGTGGTTAGGCTTGCGGCCACCGGAGGTGGCGGCAGGAAGGTGGGTGGAGGTGGGCAACCCCGATCGTCGGCTCGATGCGGCGACCTTGCGGGACTGGGCGCACACCGCCGTCGGCGACCTGATCACCCACACCGACGAGATCAACCAGCTCAACGTCTTCCCGGTCGCCGATTCCGACACCGGCACGAACATGCTGTTCACCATGCGCTCGGCCCTGGCCGAGGCCAACACCGAGGCCGCGTCGGGTGAGGTGGGCCGGGTGGCGGCCGCGCTGTCGTCCGGGGCGCTGCACGGGGCGCGCGGCAACTCCGGGGTGATCCTGTCGCAGATCCTGCGCGGCCTGGCCGATGTGCTGGCCGACGGACAGGCCACCGTCATCGACGCCAAGCTGCTCGGTGCCGGCCTGCGGCACGGCGCCGAGCTGGTGGTCACCTCCATGGGCGGTCAGGAGGTGCCCGGCACCATCGTGTCGGTGCTGCAGGCCGCCGCCACCGCCGTGGAGAAGTGCGTGGCCGAAGAAACCGGGCTGGGTGCGGCGATCACCGCCGCCTCGGAGGCGGCCGCAGCGGCTCTGGACAAGACCACCGAGCAGCTCGACGTGCTCGCCGAGGCCGGGGTGGTCGACGCCGGCGGCCGCGGCCTGCTGGTGCTGCTGGACGCGCTGCGGTCGACCATCACCGGACAGGCGCCGGTCCGGCCGGTGTACCAGCCCTCGCCGGGGCCGCGACCGCCGGAAGTGGTCGCCCAACACCCCGCACCGCAGTTCGAGGTCATGTACCTACTCGGTGAATGCGGCCCCGACGACACCGAAGCCCTGCGGGAACGCCTGACTCAACTCGGCGAATCCGTCGCGATCGCCACCTCGGGTGTGGTCGGCGGATATTCGGTGCACGTGCACACCGACGACGCCGGCGCGGCCGTCGAGGCCGGCCTGGCGTTCGGCAGGCCCCGGCGGATCCAGATCTCGGCCCTGGCCGGGCCCACCGGCCTGGCGCCGGGCAGCTGGGCCCGGGAGCGTGCGGTGCTGGCCGTGGTCGACGGGGACGGTGCCGAGGCCCTGTTCGAATCCGAAGGCGCCTGCGTGCTGCGTCCCGACCCGCACAGCGCCGAACCGGTCATGATGGTCACCGCCCAGCAACTGCTCCGGGCGGTGGTGGACACCGGCGCAGCCCAGGTGATGCTGCTGCCCAACGGCTACGTCGCCGCCGAGGAGCTGGTGGCCGGGTGTACCGCGGCCATCGGGTGGGGCATCGACGTGGTGCCGGTGCCGACGGGCTCGATGGTGCAGGGGCTGTCCGCGCTGGCGGTCCACGATCCGGGCCGTCCGGCGGTCGACGACGGCTACACCATGGCCCGGGCGGCGGGCACCACCCGGCACGGTTCGGTGCGGGTGGCCACCGAACAGGCGCTCACCTGGGCCGGCACCTGTCGGCCCGGCGACGGCCTGGGTATCGCCGGGGATGAGGTGCTGATCGTGGCCCGCGATGTCGGCTCGGCGGCGATCGGCCTGATCGATCTGCTGCTGGCGGCCGGCGGCGAACTGGTGACGGTGCTGTTCGGTGCCGGCTTCGACGGTGAGTTGGTCGACGCGCTGGCTCGGCACGTGCACGACCAGCACCCGGGAACCGAGCTGGCGACCTACTGCACCGGGCATCGGGGGGATGCGCTGCTGATCGGGGTCGAGTAGCCATGGCGACGTTGAGCGACCGGCTGGACTACCTGGTGGGGGCCGACGCCGCCGGAAAACTCGAGGAAAACTTCGGCATCCGCACCGTCGATGACCTGCTGCGGCACTACCCGCGCAGCTACGTCGAAGGCGCGACCAAACGCGGTCTCGACGACGCCCGCCCCATCGAGGGCGAACACATCACCCTGGTCGACACCATCGCCACCGCCGTGTCCAGACCGATGAAGAGGCAGCCGGGGCGTCGTCCCAACGATTACCTGGTGATCACTCTCGGCAGCGGCCGGACGAAGGTCAGCGCCACGTTCTTCAATGCGCGCGGTCTGAAGTACAAGCTCACCCCCGGGACCCGGGTGATGTTGTCCGGCGAAGTCGGCTACTTCAACCGCAAACTGCAACTGACCCACCCCGACTTCCTCATCCTGGACGCGCCGGGCACAGACAACTTCGGCAGCGACTCGCTGCGCAACATCGCCGATGCCTCCGAGAAGATCAGCGGCGAAGTGCTGCAGTCGGAGTTCGAACGAGCCTGCTACCCGATCTATCCGGCCTGCACCAAGCTGCAGAGCTGGGACATCTTCGCCTGTGTACGCCAGGTTCTCGAGATGCTCGACCCGGTGCCGGAACCGCTGCCGGCCGGGCTGCTCGCCGAGCGCGGTCTGATCGGCGAGGACGAGGCGCTACGTGCCATCCACCTGGCCGAGACTGCGGCGGAGCGGGCCCGGGCCCGCGAGCGACTGACCTTCGACGAGGCCGTCGGGCTGCAGTGGGCGCTGGTCGGCCGCCGCAACGGCGAACTGTCCGAATCCGGCCCGCCGGCCCCGGTCCGCACCGACGGGCTGGTTGCGGAAATGATGGGGCGGTTGCCCTTCGAGCTGACCGCGGGGCAGCGTGAGGTGCTCGACGTGCTGACATCCGAGCTGTCCGCGACCCGCCCGATGAACCGGATGCTGCAGGGCGAAGTCGGCTCCGGCAAGACGATCGTGGCCCTGCTGGCAATGCTGCAGATGGTCGACGCGGGCTATCAGTGCGCACTGCTTGCCCCGACGGAAGTTCTTGCCGCGCAGCATGTCCGGTCTATCCGGGACATGCTCGGGCCGCTGGCTCTGGGGGGCCAGCTGGGCGGCGCCGACAACGCCACCGCGGTGGGGCTGCTCACCGGTTCGATGTCGGCGTCGGCCAAGAAGCAGGCCCGCGCCGAGATCACCGGCGGGACGGCGGGGATCGTGGTCGGCACTCACGCCCTGCTGCAGGACGCCGTGGCGTTTCACCGCCTGGGCATGGTGGTGATCGACGAGCAGCACCGGTTCGGTGTGGAGCAGCGGGACCAGTTGCGCGCCAAAGCTCCCGAGGGCATCACCCCGCACCTGTTGGTGATGACCGCGACCCCGATCCCGCGGACCGTGGCACTGACCGTCTACGGCGATCTGGAGACCTCCACGCTGCGTGAGCTGCCGCGCGGTCGTCAGCCGATCCGCTCCTCGGTGATCTTCGAGAAGACCAAACCGGCCTGGCTGCAGCGCGCCTGGGAGCGCATCCGCGAAGAGGTCGCCGCCGGCCGGCAGGCCTACGTGGTGGCGCCCCGCATCGATGAGACCGACGAAACCCCACCGGCAGGCGACCAGGAGGAGGGTGCGGTCCGCCCGTCGGCAACCGCCGTCGAGCTCTACGACCGGCTGCGGTCCGGGCCGCTGGCCGGGCTACGGCTCGGTCTGATGCACGGCCGGCTGTCCTCCGACGAGAAGGACGCGGTGATGAGTGCATTCCGGTCCGGGGCAGTGGATGTGCTGGTGTGCACCACCGTGATCGAGGTCGGGGTCGATGTGCCGAACGCCACGGTGATGCTGGTGGCCGACGCCGACCGGTTCGGCATCAGTCAGCTGCACCAGCTGCGCGGGCGGATCGGTCGCGGTGAGCACGCCAGCCTCTGCCTGCTGGTCACGGCTGCCACCGAGGGTTCCCGGGCCGGCAGACGACTGGAGGCCGTGGCCGGCACGCTGGACGGATTCGCGCTCGCCGACCTGGACCTGGCCGAGCGTGGCGAGGGAGACGTGTTGGGCCGCAACCAGTCCGGTTGGCGAAAAGGTCTGAAGCTGTTGTCGCTGGCCGACCACGGCGAGGTCATCGAGGCGGCCAGGGCGTTGTGCGAAAAGACTTGGGACACCGACCCGGACGATCCCGGAATGGCTTTGCTGGCTGCGCAGTTCACCGATATCGAATACCTGGACAAGGCATGAACCCGAATCGCAAGACCCTGCTGTGGCTGGCGGTGGCGGCGGTGCTCGCCGTGGTCGTCGCCTATCAGACGGTGTCGGCGGTGGGCAACCGCAGCCGGGCCTTCGCCGCGCAGGCGGGCATGCCCACCGTGCAGGCCGGTACGGACGTACTGGCCGGGATCACGGTGGTGCCGGCCCGCACCCACCGTCATGACTACCGGCGCTCGCTGTTCGGCGATGCCTGGGATGACGACAACGACGCGCCCGGCGGTCACAACGGCTGCGACACCCGCAACGACATTCTCAACCGGGACCTCGTCGAGGTCACGCACGTATCGACCAAACGGTGCGCGGCCGCGGTGGCCACCGGCACCCTACGCGACCCGTACACCAACGCCACCATCACCTTCACCCGCGGCGCCAAGATCGGCGAGGCCGTGCAGGTCGATCACATCGTGCCGCTGTCCTACGCCTGGGACATGGGCGCCTCGGCGTGGCCGTATCGCCAACGGTTGCGCTTCGCCAACGATCCCGCCAACCTGCTGGCGGTCGCCGGGCAGAGCAACCAGGACAAGGGCGACGCCGGGCCGGGGCAGTGGATGCCGCCGAACAAGTCGTTCGCCTGCCAGTACGCCATCGCCTACATCGCGGTGCTGCGAGGCTACGCGTTGCGTCTCGATCAGCCCTCGGCCGATGTGCTGCGCGCGGCCGCGGCCACCTGTCCGACCGGTTAGGGATCAGACGCCGGTGTAGGTCAGCGGGTCTTCGCGGAAGCGGGTGCCGTCATTGAGCCCGCCCAGGGTCTCCATGTGCTCGTCGGCCAGCTCGAAGCCGAACACATCGAGGTTGGCCGCGATGCGCTCCGGCTGGGCCGAGCGCGGGATGACCACGTTGCCCAGTTGCAGGCTCCATCGGATCAGCACCTGAGCCGGCGTTTTGCCGTACTCGCCGGCGATCGCCGTCACTGCGGGGTGGTCGAGCAGGCTGCCCACCCCCAGCGGGCTGTACGCCTGCGTGACGATGTTGTGCTGGGCGTGGAAGGCCCGCAGTTCGGCCTGGTTGAGCAGCGGGTGCAGCTCGATCTGGTTGACCGCAGGCGTCTCGAACGCCAGGTCCATCACGTCGTCGAGGTGCGCGGGAGTGAAGTTGCACACCCCGATCGAGCGGGTCAGTCCCAGCTCCCTGGTCTGGATCAGCCCGCCGAAGCTGTCGACGTACATGCCCAGCGCCGGGGCCGGCCAGTGGATCAGGTACAGATCCACGTACTCCAGCCCGAGCCGCTCCAGGCTGGCCCGGCAGGCTTCGATGGTGGCGGTCAGACCCTGGTCGGCGTTGGCCAGCTTGGTGGTGACGAACAGCTCGTCGCGCGGGATGCCGGAGGCGGCGATCGCCCGGCCCACCGCGGCCTCGTTGTCGTACACCTTGGCGGTGTCGATCAACCGGCAGCCCAGTTCGAGTGCGGTCGAGACCGCACGCTCGGTCTCGGCGTCGGACAACTCGGCCACCCCGATGCCCAGCGTCGGCATCGTGCGGTCGTCGTTGAGGGCGACCGAGGGAATCGCAGTGCCCGGCGTCATCTCACCTACCTGTGTAGTCGAATGTGCGTGGATCCGGTCCCAGTCGGGTGCCGTCGTCGAGCGAGGATATCTCGGCCATCTCGGTCGTGCCGAGTTCGAAGTCGAAGACTTCGAGGTTGCTGACGATGCGCTCCGGGTGGACCGATTTCGGAATCACGATATTACCGAGTTGGATATGCCACCGAATCAGCACCTGTGCAGGTGTCTTGCCGTAACGCCGGGCGACCTCGGTGACCGTCGGGTGCGCCAGCAACGAGCCCTGCCCCAGCGGCGCCCAGGCCTCGGTGGCGATTCCCAGCCGGGCGTGCGCCTCCCGCAGTTCGGCTTGGCTGAAGCGCGGGTGCAGCTCGACCTGGTTGACGACGGGGACGATCCCGGTCCCGTCGATGAGCATCTTGAGGTGTTCGGGCGCGAAGTTGCTCACCCCGATCGAACGGATCCGGCCCTGATCCCGCAGGTGGGCCAGCGCCCGGAACGTGTCGAGGAACTTGCCGCGCGCCGGGAGCGGCCAATGGATCAGGTACAGATCCAGGATGTCCAAGCCGAGCCGGCCCATGCTCTTGTCGAACGCCGCCAGCGTCGAGTCGTAGCCCTGGTCGGCGTTCCACAGTTTGGTGACCACATACACCTCGTCGCGCGGCAGCCCGGACGCCGCGAGGGCACGGCCCACCTCGCGCTCGTTGCCGTAGAAGGCCGCGGTGTCGATGTGGCGGTACCCGGCCGCAAGCGCGGTGCTCACCACCTGCTCGGTGTCGGCGGGCGAAATCTTGTAAACCCCGAAACCGACGCGGGGGATGGAATTACCGTCGTTGAGCGTGACCGAACGCAAGTTATCGCCAGCAGCCATGACACGAAGTCTGCCAGGCGGGACCGGTCCCGGGCCGGTGCCGCGGTGGGCGGCCAGGCTGCAGGGCACCGCCTTCAACGTCGGCATGAAGGTGACGCCGAAGCTGCCCATCGGGCTGCAGCGGCTGCTGACCGGCGGCCGGTTGGTGAGCATCGACGGCAACACCCTCGATCCGACGCTGCGGTTGACATTGGCCGGGCAGCGCGTCATGGGCATCAAGGGCATCGTGAACGGCGACGACGCGGCCGCCTCCCGGGCCCAACTGCGTGAGCTGACAGCCGGGCTCGGCGGCGCGGACATCCATGTGGACGTGCGCGACATCACCCTGCCCGGCCCGGCCGGCGACATCGGTGCCCGGCACTACCGGCCGGTCGGCGGGCCCGATGCTGCGGCCCGCCCCCTGCTGGTCTTCTACCACGGCGGCGGATTCGTGGTCGGCGACCTGGACACCCACGACGCGGTGTGCCGGCTGACCTGCCGCGACGCCGATGTCGCGGTGCTGTCGATCGACTATCGGCTGGCACCGGAACATCCGGCCCCCGCCGCAGTGGACGACGCGTATGCGGCGTTTCGGTGGGCCTACGAGCATGCCGCGGAGCTGGGCGGAGTTCCCGGCCGGGTGGCAGTCGGCGGGGACAGCGCCGGCGCCAACCTGGCCGCCGCGGTGGCACTGCTGGCACGCGACGACGGGCAACCGCTGCCGGTTCTGCAATGGCTGATCTACCCGGTGACCGACCAGACCGCGCAGACCCGCTCGCGCACGCTGTTCGGCGATGGCTTCCTGCTGACCAAGAACGACATCGACTGGTTCACCGGCCAGTACGTGGGCCGCTCGCAGCTGGACCCAACCGACCCGCGGGTGTCGCCGCTGCTGGCCGGCGACCTGTCCGGCTTGCCGCCGGCGCTGATCGCGGTCGCCGGTTTCGACCCGCTGCGCGACGAGGGTGAACTGTTCGCCTCGGCGTTGCGCGACGCCGGGGTGGTGGTGGACCTGCGCCGGATGGGGTCGCTGACGCACGGATTCATCAACCTGTTCCCGTTGGGCGGCGGCAGCGCCACCGCCACCACCGAGTTGATCTCGGCGCTGCGCGCCCACCTCAGCCGCGGCTGAGGTCACGAGCTCACGCCGGTACGCTGAACCGCAAACCGACCACCGAAGACGAGGGACAACCGACTGTGGCCAGCAAACCCAAACGCCCCGGCGCCTCCGGCTTGAGGGCCGCCGATCACAAACGCAACCTCGCCATGCAGATCGGGCTCGTCGCCATCGTGGTGATCTTCGCGGTGGGCCTCATCGGCTACATCGTGGTGTCCAACGGCCACAAGAAGGGGGCCGGCGCCGGCGAGGGGATCCGGGTGACCTCCAGCAAGCTGGTCACCAAGGACGGCACCGATGAACCCAAGGCCGTGGTCACGTTCTACGAGGACTTCCTCTGCCCGGCCTGCGGCAACCTCGAGCGGGCGCTCGGCCCGACGGTGTCCCGGCTGATCGACAGCGGGGCGATCGCGGCCGACTACCACATGGTCGCGATCCTGGACCGGCCGCAGAACGACAACTACTCCTCGCGGGCGGGCGCGGCCGCCTACTGCGTCGCCGACGAGAGCAACGACGCCTTCCGCCGATTCCACACCGCGCTCTACACCGAGCAGCTGCAGCCCTCGGAGATCGGGACGGATTTCCCGGACAACAAGCGCCTGATCGAGCTGGCACGCCAAGCCGGTGCCTCCGGCACCGTTCCGGGGTGCATCAACAGCGGCAAATACCTCAAGATGGTGGGCGGCATGGCCCAGGCGGCCGGCATCCACGCCACCCCCACGCTGCGCATCAACGGCGAGGACTACCGCCCGTCGACCCCGGAGGCCCTGGTCTCGAAGATCCGCGAGATCGTCGGTGACCTGCCGGGGATGGATGTGCCGGCTCAGGAGTCGTGAGCATCGCGGCTCCGGCGGTCGAGCCGGTTGTACCGCCGGTCACGGTGACGCCATCCCGGGCTTGGGCGGTGCTGATCGGCGGGGTCATCGGGCTGGCCGCCTCGGTCACGCTGACCGTCGAGAAGATCCGGTTGCTGACCGATTCGGGGTATGTGCCGTCGTGCAACCTCAACCCGGTGCTGTCCTGCGGGTCGGTGATGGTCACCCCGCAGGCGTCGGTGCTGGGTTTCCCCAACCCGCTGATGGGGATCGTGTCCTTCACCGTCGTGGTGGTCACCGGTGTGCTGGCGGTGACCAAAGTGCCCCTGCCGCGCTGGTATTGGACCGGCTTGGCGGTCGGAACGCTGGCCGGAGCCGGCTTCGTGCACTGGCTGATCTTCCAGAGTCTGTACCGGATCGGCGCGCTGTGCCCGTACTGCATGGTGGTCTGGGCGGTCACGCTGTGTCTGTCGGTCATCTTCGCAGCCCTAGCATTCGAGCCGGGTGGTATACGCAATAATTTGCAGCATTTGCACCGCTGGCGTTGGACTCTTGCTGCGTTATGGTTTGTCGCGTTATTCCTGTTGATATTCATCAGATTTCAGGATTACTGGTTGACGCTGTTCTAAGGGGTGCCCTGTGATCTCCAAAGTGCTGGTCGCCAACCGCGGAGAGATCGCCATCCGCGCGTTTCGCGCCGCCTACGAGCTCGGGATCGACACGGTCGCGGTCTACGCCTACGAAGACCGCAACTCGGTGCACCGTCTCAAGGCCGACGAGTCCTACCAGATCGGCGAGCCGGGCCACCCGGTGCGCGGTTATCTGTCGGTGGAGGCCATCGTCGCCGCCGCCAAGCGGTGCGGCGCGGATGCGGTCTACCCCGGTTACGGCTTCCTCTCGGAAAACCCGCGACTGGCGCAGGCGTGCGCGGACGAGGGCATCACCTTCGTGGGTCCCAGCGCGGCCGTGCTGGCGCTGGCCGGCAACAAGTCGCATGCGGTCGCCGCCGCACGCGAGGCCGGGCTGCCGGTGCTGGTGGCGTCGGAGCCGTCGCGTTCGGTCGATGAACTGATGTCCGCCGCCGCCGAGATGTCGTTCCCGCTGTTCGTCAAGGCGGTCGCGGGCGGGGGCGGCCGCGGGATGCGCCGGGTCGCCGACATCGGCGGGCTGGCCGAGGCCGTCGAAGCGGCCAGCCGGGAAGCCGAATCGGCTTTCGGTGATGCGACGGTCTACCTCGAGCAGGCGGTGATCAACCCGCGCCACATCGAGGTGCAGATCCTGGCCGACACCCACGGCAACGTGGTGCACCTGTACGAGCGGGACTGCAGCGTGCAGCGCCGGCATCAGAAAGTCGTCGAGTTGGCACCGGCGCCGAACCTGGATCCGGCACTGCGAGACAGGATCTGCGCCGACGCCGTCGCGTTCGCCCGCCATATCGGCTACAGCTGTGCGGGCACGGTGGAGTTCCTGCTCGACGAGCGCGGCAACTACGTGTTCATCGAGATGAATCCGCGGATTCAAGTGGAGCACACCGTCACCGAGGAGATCACCGACGTGGACCTGGTCTCGGCCCAGCTGCGGGTCGCCGCCGGGGAGTCCCTCGATGATCTGGGCCTTCGGCAAGACGACATCGTTCCGCACGGTGCGGCACTGCAGTGCCGGATCACCACCGAGGACCCGGCGAACGGCTTCCGGCCCGACACCGGCCGGATCACCGCCTACCGCAGCCCGGGCGGCGCCGGAATCCGGCTGGACGGCGGCACCAACCTGGGTGCCGAGATCAGCCCGCACTTCGACTCGATGCTGGTCAAACTGACTTGCCGGGGCCGGGATTTCCCCACCGCCGTGAACCGGGCGCGCCGGGCGATCGCCGAATTCCGCATCCGGGGGGTGTCGACCAACATCCCGTTCCTGCAGGCGGTTCTCGACGATCCCGACTTCCGGGCCGGACACATCACCACGTCGTTCATCGATGAACGACCGCAACTGCTCACCTCGCACGCATCAGCCGACCGCGGGACCAAGATCCTGACCTACCTGGCCGACGTCACCGTCAACCAGCCCCACGGCGCACGGCCTTCGGCGGTGTACCCGCGCGACAAGCTGCCCCAGGTCGATCTGTCTGCCCCGCCACCGGCGGGCTCCAAGCAGCGGCTGATGAAGCTGGGGCCGGAAGGGTTTGCCCGTTGGCTGCGGGAATCGCCGGCGGTCGGGGTCACCGAGACGACGTTCCGGGATGCGCACCAGTCGCTGCTGGCCACCCGACTGCGCACCAAGGGCCTGCTCAACGTGGCGCCCTACATCGCCCGAACGACCCCTCAGCTGCTGTCCATGGAGTGCTGGGGTGGAGCGACTTACGATGTGGCGCTGCGGTTTCTGAAGGAGGACCCGTGGGAGCGACTGGCGGTGCTGCGTGAGGCGCTGCCCAACATCTGCCTACAGATGCTGTTGCGGGGGCGCAACACCGTGGGCTACACGCCCTATCCGGAGTCGGTGTGCTCGGCGTTCGTCCACGAGGCCACCGCAACCGGAATCGACATCTTCCGGATCTTCGATGCGCTCAACAACGTCGACTCGATGCGCCCGGCTATCGACGCGGTGCGCGAAACCGGCAGTGCGGTAGCCGAAGTCGCCATGTGCTACACCGGGGACCTGACCAACCCCGCCGAGACGCTCTACACCCTGGACTACTACCTGCGGCTGGCCGAGCAGATCGTGGACGCCGGAGCCCACGTGCTGGCGATCAAGGACATGGCCGGGCTGCTGCGGCCCGCGGCGGCCACCACGCTGGTCAGTGCGCTGCGCAGCCGCTTCGATCTGCCGATTCACGTCCATACCCACGACACCCCGGGTGGCCAGCTGGCCAGCTACGAGGCGGCCTGGCGCGCCGGTGCCGATGCCGTCGACGGAGCGTCGGCACCGCTGGCCGGCACCACCAGCCAGCCCGCCCTCAGTTCGATCGTGGCCGCCGCCGCGAACACCGACTTCGACACCGGCTTGTCGTTGTCGGCGGTGTGCGACCTGGAGCCCTACTGGGAAGGTGTGCGAAAGGTATACGCGCCCTTCGAATCCGGGCTGGCGGGGCCGACCGGTCGGGTGTATCGCCATGAGATCCCCGGAGGCCAGTTGTCCAACCTGCACCAGCAGGCCAAGGCGCTGGGGCTGGCCGACCGGTTCGAGGAGATTGAGGCCAATTACGCCGGAGCCGATGCGGTGCTGGGCCGGCTGATCAAGGTCACCCCGAGTTCGAAGGTGGTCGGTGACCTGGCCCTGGCGCTGGTCGGCGCCGGCGTCACCGCCGAGGAGTTCGCCGCCGACCCGGCGCGGGTGGACATTCCCGATTCGGTGATCGGATTCTTGCGCGGGGAACTGGGGGAGCCGGCCGGTGGATGGCCGGAGCCGTTGCGCACCAAGGCGCTGGCCGGTCGGGGGCCGGCGCGCGAGATACAGCAGCTCTCCGCCGACGACGAGGCGGCTTTGGCGCTGACCGGCCCGAAGCGGCAGGCCGCGTTGAACCGGCTGCTGTTTCCAGGTCCCACAAAGGAGTTCGAGGAGCATCGGGACCTCTACGGCGACACCTCGGGACTGTCGGCCAACCAGTTCTTCTACGGACTGCGACAGGGGGAGGAGCACCGGGTCCGCCTGGAACGCGGCGTGGAGCTGCTGATCGGGCTGGAGGCCATATCCGAACCGGACGAACGTGGCATGCGCACCGTGATGTGCATCATCAACGGCCAGCTGCGGCCCGTCGAGGTGCGCGACCGCAGCGTGGCCAGCGAGGCGCCGGTGGCCGAAAAGGCCGACCGCTCCAAACCGGGCCACGTCGCGGCGCCATTCGCCGGCGTCGTCACCATCGGGGTTTCCGAGGGCGAACAGGTCAGCTCCGGACAGACCATCGCCACCATCGAGGCGATGAAGATGGAGGCCGCGATCACCGCGCCGTCCGACGGAACGGTGCAGCGGGTGGCGGTCGCCGAGACCGCGCAGGTCGAGGGCGGCGATCTGTTGGTGGTGCTGAGCTGACCCGCATCGTCGGCGGTGCGGCGGGCGGGCGGCGTATCGCGGTGCCGCCGCGCGGCACCCGGCCGACCACCGACCGGGTGCGCGAGGCACTGTTCAACGTGCTGGCCGCCCGGCTGGAGCTGGCCGGGATGACGGTGCTGGACCTGTATGCCGGGTCGGGGGCACTGGGCTTGGAGGCGCTGTCGCGGGGCGCGGCGTCGGCGGTGTTCGTCGAGTCGGACCGCCGTGCCGCAGATGTGTTGGCCGCCAACATCGCCACGCTGGGGCTGGCCGGTGCGACACTGCGCCGCGGCACAGTGGCCGCGGTGTTGGCTGGAGGCACTGCGGCACCGGTGGATCTGGTGCTGGCCGACCCGCCCTACGACGTTGCCCCCGACGACATCGACGCCCTTACGGTGTTGTTGGCGGGCGGCGGCTGGGCGGGCCCGGGCACCGTCGTGGTGATCGAGCGCGCCGCGTCCAGCCCGGAGGTGCGCTGGCCGGACGGTTGGGAAGTGTGGCCATCGCGCCGCTACGGCGACACCCGACTGGAGCTGGCCGAGTTGGTGTCACACAGCGTGTAGCGTCAGCGCATATGACCGCCGGCGACGATGCGGAGCGTAGCGACGAGGAGGAGCGGCGCATATGAGCGGTGCGGTATGCCCGGGTTCGTTCGACCCGGTGACGCTGGGCCACGTCGACATCTTGGAGCGCGCGGCTGCCCAGTTCGACGAGGTGGTCGCCGCCGTGCTGGTCAACCCTGCCAAGAAGGGCATGTTCAGCCTGGACGAGCGTCTGGAGATGATCGCCGAGGCCACCGCGCATCTGCCCAATGTGCGGGCCGAATCCGGCCGGGGCCTGGTGGTCGACTTCGTCCGGGAGCGAGGGCTGACCGCGATCGTGAAAGGCCTGCGCACCGGCACCGACTTCGAGTACGAGCTGCAGATGGCGCAGATGAACAAGCACATCGCCGGCGTCGACACCTTTTTCGTGGCGACCACACCGCGGTATTCGTTCGTGTCGTCGTCACTGGCCAAAGAGGTGGCGTCGATGGGCGGGGACGTCTCGGACCTGCTGCCCGAGCCGGTCAATCGGAGGCTGGCGGCGAAGCTGGGCCGCTAGTGATTTGGGCTTTGGCCCGCGCACCCCATGCGGCTCATATCGCCAACCCCAGACGCTCCGCGGTGATCTTGCGCATCGTGGCAAATCCACTCGCGCAGCCCAGCATCCGCAGCGCGGCTTCGGCAGTGGTCCACGGATAGTCGGGCGGGCATGTGCCGTCGTCGGAACGTCTGTTGATGACGGCTTCCACGAGCCGGAACGGCAGGTCGTCGCTGTCGGCTGGGCCGTCGTGGTCGGTGATCACCGCGCGGGACAGCTCTTGGTAGTGGCTGCGTAACGTGCCCCGCTGCGCTCGGAACGCGGCGAAACGTTCGAGGCGAAGCTCTGGAAGCAGATACAACGTGCCCAGATTCCAGTCGCCGCCACACAGCTGGGCGGTGTCGGCGACGACGAGGGCATGCAGCCGCGGGGCGCTCGGGCCGCCCTCGGCCAACAGCTCGGCTGCCAGCCGCACCGAGGTGTCAACGGTGTCGGCCAGCAGCGCGTCGAGGATGTCCTCCTTGGCGGCGAAGTGGTGATACAGCGAGGCCTGCCGGATCCCGACGCTCTCGGCGATGCGCCGGGTCGAGGTGGCGGCGTAGCCGGCGGTGGTGAACAACTCCGCTGCCGCATCGAGGATTTCGTCGCGGGCGCGCTGACCCGGCCGGCGGGAGGCCACCAGCCTGGGACGTCCTCGTCGGTCGGTCTGCACGCTCTACTCCCTATCACGCGTTCGGTCCCGCGTCTAAAAACTATCATTTGATAGAAAATGTGCTAGCGTCGCCGGCATGGACGCAACACCCACCAACTCCACCAGCGGTGCCCGCTCGCACGCCCGCGCGCAGGCCCAGCAGGCATCGATGCGCATCCCGGCGACTCCGGATGACGTCGACCCGGCCAGGCTGATCTGGGCGGAATCGATCCCGGCCAACGGCTATGCCACCAAGGTGCTGGCCCGCGGCAGCCGGATCCGCCTGATCGACGTCGACGGCGCAGCGTGCGCGCACCTGCTGCTGTACCGCGCCGAAGCGCCATGGGAGCGGCTGAATGTCGCCGACACCATGAAGGTGCCGTGGCAGGCCTACCTGGGCACCGGGCATCCACTGCTGTCCGATCAGGGGCGCGTGTTGGCGACCGTGGTCGCCGACTCCTCGGGCCGGCACGACATGCTCTGCGGTCCCGATGCCACCGGCCGGCAACTGCTGCTGCTGGGCGCGATCAAGCACGGCATGGATATTCGAGACGTAGCGCCGTCGGTGTCGCTGTTTCGCGGTGTCCGCGTCGAACCCGTCAGCGGGGCACTGGAATTCACCGGATCCGCGGGCTCCGGGGCGGCCGTCGACCTGCTGGTCCACCTGCCGCTGGTGCTGGTGCTGGCCAACGCCGCACACCCGCTGGATCCCGACCCGCCCGCAGGCGCGCTGGACGTGTTGGGGTGGCACGCCGGTGAGCAGTTGGGCAACCCGGTCAATGACGACCCGGAATACCAGCGCGCGCTGCAGAACACCGAAGCGGTGGTGCGGGCATGGTGATCGTTTCTGACGACGTGGTACCGGCCCGGGCGCCCTGGTCGGCGGTGGTGCGCGCCGGAGATCTCCTGCAGATCATCGACCTGCACGGCAACCAGGCAGTGGACTGCCTGCTCTACGACGCCGCCGATCACACCCGGCGCTACAGCGCGCAGGCCACCGTCACCGCCGCGCGCAACATCTTCTTGAGCACCGGATCGGTGCTGCGCACCGCCGACGGCAGCGCCCTGATGACCGTCGTCGCCGACGACGTCGGCAACCATGACACCATCGCCGGGGCCTGCTCGCAGGAATCCAACACGCTGCGCTACGGCCATCACACCGCCCACCAGCACGCCTGCGTGGAGAACTTCCTCGCCGAGGGCGCCAAACACGGCCTGGGCAAGCGCGACATGGTCTCCAACATCAACTGGTTCATGAATGTCCCGGTCGAAGCCGACGGCACCCTGGGCATCGTCGACGGCATCTCAGCGCCGGGCAAGAGCCTGACCCTGCAAGCGGAGATCGACACCCTGGTGCTGGTGTCGAACTGCCCGCAGATCAACAACCCGTGCAACGGTTTCGACCCGACCCCGGTGCGCATGGTGGTCAGCCGAAGATGATCGGCATCGAGGTGGTCCGGCCGGGAATGTTCACCACGGTGCAGGACTGGCCCGGTCGGGTCGGATACTGGCATGTCGGGGTGCCGCCGTCCGGGCCGATGGACGATCTGTCGTTTCGCATCGGCAACCGCGTGCTCGGCAACCCCGAAGGCGCGGCCGGTCTGGAATGCACCAAAGCGGGACCCGCCCTGCGCTTTTCGATCCCGTCCTGGGTGTGCGTCACCGGCGCGGCGGTGCCGATCACCGTGGATGGTGATCCGGTGCCGCAGTGGCATTCGGTGCGCGTGCCCGCCGGTGGACTACTCGAGATCGGCACCGTGCCCGGCCCGGGGATGCGCTGCTATCTGCTCGTCGAGGGTGGTCTGGACGAGCCGGAATTCCTGGGCAGTGCCGCGACTTTCACCCAGGGTGTGTTCGGCGGCCATCACGGCCGGGCCCTGCGCGAAGGAGATCGGCTCAGCGCCGTCGGCCGCGCCGGTGCGCCGCCGGCGCTCGCTCGCGCACCCGGTGAGAGCCAGCCCAGCATCGGTCACCGCTGGGAGCTGGCGGTGACCGAGGGGCCGCACGCGGCACCGGAGTTTCTGACGCGCGCCGACATGACCGCCGTCACCACCACCGACTACACGGTTCATTTCAACTCCGACCGCACCGGTGTGCGACTGATCGGCCCTAAGCCCCAGTGGGCCCGTCGCGACGGCGGGGAGGCCGGCCTGCACCCGTCCAACATCCACGACACCGCCTACTGCGTCGGGGCGATGGACTTCACCGGTGACACGCCGATCCTGTTGGGACCGGACGGGCCGAGCCTCGGTGGGTTCGTCTGCCCGGTGACGGTGGTGCGCGGCGACCGGTGGAAGCTCGGCCAACTGGCACCCGGCGACACCGTGCGGCTGGTGCCGGTACGCGCCGAGCATGCCCCACCGGTGGGATCGCTCGGGGTGCGCCGGCGCGCGTCGCTGCCGATCGTGGTGTCCCGTTCCGGTGACGGCGACGACGGGGTGTTGCAGCGTTACACCGGCCGCGACGGGACGGCTGTCACCCTGCGGCGCGCCGGTGACGGCGGGGTGCTGCTCGAATACGGCCCGATGACACTCGATCTGGCCCTGCGGGCCCGGGTGCAGGTGCTCTACGACCGACTCCGGGCGCGTGCCCTGCCCGGCGTGACGGAACTGACACCGGGGGTGCGGTCACTGCAGATCCAATTCGACACCGAGCAGCTGTCCTGCGCCGAGGTGGTCGAACAGCTGGCCTTCATCGACGACGCGCTGCCGCCCTGCGACGAGCTCGTGGTGCCGAGCCGCTCGGTGCGCCTGCCGCTGAGTTGGGACGATCCCGCCACTCACGAGGCCATCCGCCGTTACACCTACGGCGTGCGCTCCGACGCGCCGTGGTGCCCGTCGAACATCGAATTCATCAGGCGCATCAATGGACTCGACGACATTTCGCAGGTCTACGACATCGTGTTCGGCGCGCAGTACCTGGTGCTGGGCCTGGGGGACATCTACCTGGGTGCTCCGGTGGCGACTCCGCTGGACCCGAGGCACCGCCTGGTGACCACGAAGTACAACCCGGCCCGCACCTGGACGCCGGAGAACGCCGTCGGGATCGGTGGCGCCTACCTGTGCATCTACGGCGTCGAGGGCCCCGGCGGCTATCAGTTCGTCGGGCGCACCACCCAGATATGGAACCACCGGCACGCCACCGCGGGCCTGTTCGAGCCCGAAAAACCCTGGCTGCTGCGCTACTTCGACCGCATCAGCTTCTATCCGGTGGACGCCGAGGAGCTGGTGGACTTGCGCGCGGACATGGCTGGCGGGCGCGGCCGGGTGGCCATCACCGACGGCGAATTCTCACTGGCCGGCTACCACCGGTTCCTGGACGACAACGCCGAACCGATCGCCGATTTCCACCGGCGACAGACCGCCGCGTTCGCCGCGGAACGCAGCGCCTGGCACCGGGCCGGCGAAATCGCAGCGCACGCCGGTGTTTAGAGCACCACCGTTTCGTTGCCCACCCGGATCACCCGGTCCTGGCAGTGCCACTGCACCGCCCGCGACAACACCGCACGCTCGACGTCGGCGCCCAGCCGGGCCAGATCACCCACACTGTGGGTGTGGTCCACCCGCACCACGTCCTGCTCGATGATCGGTCCCTCGTCAAGCACCTCGGTGACGTAGTGCGCGGTGGCGCCGATCAGCTTCACACCGCGTTCCCGCGCCCGCTGATAGGGCGCCGCACCGATGAACGCCGGCAGGAACGAGTGGTGGATGTTGATCAGCGGGCAACCCACCGCCTCGATGAAATCGCCGGTGATGATCTGCATATAGCGCGCCAGCACCACCAGATCGACGTTGCCGCACAGCAACTGCAGCTGACGCTGCTCGGCCTCGGCGCGGATGTCACGGGTGGCGGGAATGTGGAAGAACGGCACCCCGAACGGGCGCACCTGCTCGGCCAGTTCCGGGTGATTGGAGATCACCATCACCACGGTCATCTCCAGCTCGCCGCGACGGTTGCGCCACAACAGATCCAGCAGGCAGTGATCGGTCTTGGACGCCATGATCGCCACCCGCTTGGGCTTCGCGGCCTCGGCGAACCGGTAGTCCATCTCGAACCGCCCGGCCACCGTGGCGCCGAACCGCGCCTGGAGCTCGTCGATGGCCGCGGGCAGGCCGGGCAGGTGAAAGATCGCCCGCTGCACGAACGTCCCGTCTTCGGGCGCGGTCGAGTGCTGGTCCAAGGAGATGATGTTGGCGCCGGCATCGGCCAGAAAGGCGCTGACCGCGGCGATGATGCCGTGACTGTCCGGGCAGCGCAGCAGCAACCGGCCGATGTCGGCAGTCGGTTGAACTCCCGCGTGCTGCGGATAGCCCCCTGCGGAACCGCTCGTCATGGCCGCCCTTCGCCGATCCGGATTTCAACGGGTCAGGCTACCGGTGAAGTGGACCAAAATCCGACACACCGGGCTGCTAACACAGTCACACACGTAACACGGGGCACACTAGTAACAACAACTATGCCTGGAGGGTGCTGCCGTGTACCGAGTGTTCGAAGCCCTTGACGAACTGGGCTCCATTGTCGAAGAAGCGCGTGGCGTGCCGATGACGGCAGGCTGCGTGGTGCCCCGCGGCGACGTCCTGGAGTTGATCGACGACATCCGGGATGCCATCCCCGGCGAACTGGACGACGCCCAAGACGTGCTGGACGCTCGCGACTCGGTGCTCAACGAGGCCAAAGAGCACGCGGACTCGATGGTCAGCTCCGCCACCGCCGAATCCGACTCGATGGTCAACCACGCCCGGGCCGAGGCCGACCGGCTGCTGGCCGACGCGAAGGGCCAGGCCGACCGGATGGTCGCCGAGGCGCGTGCCCACAGCGAGCGGATGGTCACCGAAGCCCGCGAGGAGGCCGCTCGGTTGGCGGCGACCGCCAAGCGTGAGTTCGAGACCGCCACCAGCCGTGCGCAGGCCGAATGCGACCGGTTGGTCGAGAACGGCAACGCGGCCTACGAGAAGGCCGTGCAAGAGGGCATCAAGGAGCAGCAGCGGCTGGTGTCGCAGAACGAGGTGGTGACCTCGGCGCGGGCGGAAGCCACCCGGCTGATCGACTCGGCGCACGCCGAAGCCGACCGGATGCGCGGCGAATGCGATATCTATGTCGACGCCAAGCTGGCCGAGTTCGAGGATTTCCTCAACGGGACCCTGCGCTCGATCAACCGTGGTCGTCACCAACTGCGTACCGCCGCAGGCACCCACGACTACGCGACTCGCTGACCCTCGGACTCCGTGTCGGTCGCTGCGTAGAATCGCGGCATGGCGAGGCACCCGGGCGCAGGCATGAAAGCGGTGAAGGCTTCGCCTTTCGTGGTCAACGTCGCCCGGCTGGGCCGACGGCCCGGCGCGCTGATGCCGCTGCAGGAGCAGCGGTCCAGTCCGTCGCGCATCGGGCTGGACCTGATGGCGATCCCCCCGCACGCCGCGGTGGATCTGGACCTGCGGGTGGAGTCGGTCTCCGAAGGTGTCTTGGTGACCGGTGTGGTGTCGGCGCCCACCGCGGGCGAATGCGCCCGGTGCCTGCAGCCGCTCACCGGTGACATCGAGGTCGAACTGACCGAGCTGTTCGCCTACCCGGACAGCACCACCGATGCCACCACCGACGACGAGATCGGCCGGGTCGTCGACGACTCCGTGGACCTCGAGCAGGCGATCGTCGACGCGGTCGGCCTGGCCCTGCCGCTGTCCCCGCTGTGCGAGCCGGACTGCCCGGGATTGTGCCCCGACTGCGGGGTGGCACTGGCGTCGGCGGAACCCGGCCACCATCACGACAAGATCGACCCGCGCTGGGCCAAGCTCGCAGAGATGGCCGGCCCCCTGGGGTCGCAGGGCACCGAGTCGAACGACGACGGTGAGCGGTGAGCCGTCCCCGGCAAGCCGTGCTGGATGCGCTCGGCGTAGATCTCTCCGACGAACTGCTCACCCTGGCCGTCACCCATCGCAGCTATGCCTACGAGAACGGGGGCCTGCCCACCAATGAGCGCCTGGAGTTCCTCGGCGACGCGGTGCTCGGGCTGACCATCACCGACGAACTGTTCCACCGTCACCCGGACCGGCCCGAGGGCGACCTGGCCAAACTGCGCTCCAGCGTGGTCAACACCTCCGCGCTGGCCGAGGTGGCGCGCGGGCTGACCGAGGACGGACTGGGCTCTCACCTGCTGCTCGGCCGCGGTGAGATCAACACCGGCGGCTCGGACAAATCCAGCATCCTGGCCGACGGCATGGAGTCTCTGCTGGGAGCGGTGTACCTGCAGCACGGGATCGACACCGCCCGGGAAGTCATCCTGCGGTTGTTCGGTCCGTTGCTCGACACCGCGGCCACGCTGGGGGCCGGGCTGGATTGGAAGACCAGCCTGCAGGAACTGACCGCGGCCCGGGGTCTCGGTGTGCCGTCATACCAGGTCAGCTCCACCGGCCCCGACCATGATCGCGAGTTCACCGCGACCGTCGTGGTGTCGGACACCGAATACGGCTGCGGGGTGGGGCGGACCAAGAAGGAAGCCGAACAGAAGGCCGCGGCGGCCGCCTGGACGGCGTTGGACGCCGCATCCCCGGCCTGAAGATGCCCGAACTTCCCGAGGTCGAGGTGGTACGGCGCGGCCTGAACGACCATCTGGTGGGACGCACGATCGCCGCGGTGCGGGTACACCATCCGCGGGCCGTACGCCGGCACGAGGCAGGCCCCGCCGATCTGACCAGCCGGCTGCTGGGTGCCCGGATCGCCGGCACCGACCGGCGCGGCAAGTACCTATGGCTGCTGCTGACCGGCGCCGCTGCCGCCGACGAGGCGCTGGTGGTGCATCTGGGCATGAGCGGCCAGATGTTGCTGGGGGAGCTGCCCGACGCCAGGCATCTGCGGATCGCCGCCCTGCTCGACGACGGTACGAAGGTCAGCTTCGTCGACCAGCGGACGTTCGGTGGGTGGCAGCTCACCGATCTGGTCGAGGTGGACGGCAGCGTGCTGCCGGTGCCGGTGGCGCATCTGGCCCGCGACCCGCTGGACCCGCGCTTCGACGCCGAATCCGTGGTCGATGTGCTGCGGTGCAAGCACTCCGAGATCAAACGCCAGCTCCTCGACCAGACCGTGGTGTCGGGGATCGGCAACATCTATGCCGACGAAGCACTGTGGCGGGCCGGGATTCGCGGCACCCGGGTGGCCGACCGGCTGTCCCGGCCGCGGCTTCGGGCGCTGCTGGATGCCGCCGCGGAGGTGATGCGCGATGCACTCGCCGTCGGCGGCACCTCGTTCGACTCGCTCTACGTCAACGTCAACGGTGAGTCCGGCTACTTCAGCCGGTCGCTGGATGCCTATGGCCGCGAAGACGAACCGTGCCGGCGCTGCGGCACCACGATCCGCCGGGCGAAGTTCATGAACCGTTCGTCCTACTACTGCCCGAAGTGCCAACGCTGACTCAGGCGTTCGTTCCGCGAGGGTGCGTGTTTGCACACCAACACGCCGCAAACTGTGGCATTCTGCGCACGCTCGCGCCGTCGTGCTCCCGCACCGTCGTGGTTCTAGTCCGCGATCACTCGAAGATGTCGCGGTACACCCGGCCCGGCGCCAGCGCCGGATCCACGAACCACTCCCGCCCGAACATCAGCCCGGCAACCTGCGGGGGAAGCCGCAGCAATACCGCGAACAGGCGTGCCGTTGCGCGGTTGGCGCCGATCTGCGAACGGTGCGCGGCACAGGCGTCGCGCTTCTGCCGGGCGAACCGAAAGACGTTGATCCGGTGCGTGATCGCCGATGTGGGCGCATACGCGGTGCGCACCACCTCGCGCGGGTAGGGCGCGGGCAGGCGTAGCAGCGCAGCGGCGTTGGCGACCCGGGCCAGCATCTCCCGGGGCATGGTCGCCTCCAGCACACGCGGTGTGCCCGCGATCTGGGCGGCCCGCCTGCCGACGTGATGGACCTGCACGTGATCACGATGGCCGTAGCCGCCGTTGGCCTGGTAGCTCAACAGCAGATCCGAGCCTTCGTCGCGCAGGATGGCGGCCAGCCGCTGCGCGGCCTCCTCGACGTCGGCCCGGGCGAACCTGATCCGTCCCGGCGGGTCGGGATACAACTCCGCCCCGAAGCCGCTGTCGGCGTAGTCGAGACATTCGACCCGATGAACACCGAGACGCTTTGCACTCAAACGCAATTCGGAGAGCCGATCACAGTCGTCGTTGTCCACCCGCCCGTCGGTCGCCGTCACCACAACCACGCGATGCCCGTCGGCGGCCGCCCGCGCCAGGGTCCCCCCGGTCAGGATCGCCTCGTCGTCGGGATGCGCGTGGAACGCGACGACGGTGGCCATGGCAGCTCAGCGCCGCAGCTGTGCGGCGCGGTCGCGAACGGCCTCACCGGCCTTGGCCAGTGACCCGCAGTCGAACGGCGGCTGCGGGTCGTACTCGATCAACAGCTGCACGGCCTGGGCCGCTTCGGTGTCCACCAGCAGTTCGACGAGCCGCAGCGCCATGTCGATGCCGCTGGACACCCCCGCGGAGGTCACGATCCGCTGCGGCAGGTGCTCGACCACGCGCTGCTCCACGTAGCGGGCGCCCAGGTGCTCCAGCAGCTCGACGGCGCTCCAATGTGTGGTGGCGGTCAGGCCGTCCAACAGCCCGGCGGCGGCCAGCAGCAGCGAGCCCGTGCACACCGATGTGGTGAACCGGCTGTGGGCGTGGGCTTTTCGCAGCCAGTCGAGCAGGGCCTCGTCGTCGAGCAGCACTCGGGTCCCGATACCGCCGGGGACGACGACGATGTCCGGGCGGGGCAGCTCATCGAACCGCGCGTCGCAGCTCAGTCCGAGCATCCCGTTGTCGCTGCGAACCTCGCCGCGCTGGTGACCGACGAACACCACGTCGATGTCGGGAATCCGCTGCAGCACCTCATACGGCCCCACCGCATCCAATGCGGTGAACCGGCCGAACAGTGGAATCGCGGCCTGCATGATGTCGCCGACCCTACGCCTGCTCGCCACCGTTCACCGAGCGTGTAATGAGCGCGAGAAATCTGCGGTTTTTTCGGGCTGACTGCACGTTCGGCGAAGGTCAGCCCTCAGCTGCCAAACTGTTCCCATGACGAAGTTGTGGGTGGAACGAACCGGAACCCGGCGCTACACCGGACACAGTTCCCGGGGCGCGCAGGTGCTGGTCGGCAGCGAAGACGTCGACGGCGTTTTCACCCCCGGCGAACTGCTGAAGATCGCGCTGGCCGCGTGCAGCGGAATGTCCAGCGACGCCCCGCTGGCCCGCCGACTCGGTGACGACTATGCGGCGACGATCCAGGTCTCCGGGGCCGCCGACCGTGAGCAGGAGCGCTATCCGCTGCTGGCGGAGACCCTGGAGCTGGACCTGTCGAGCCTTGACGAGGTCGACCGGGAGCGGTTGCTGACCGTGGTGCGCCGCGCCGTCGAGCAGGTCTGCACCGTGGGCCGCACGCTGGGATCGGGCACCGAGGTGCGCTTTGAGATCGACGCCGGTGACCGGGCCTGACGTCCGCCTCACCGCCTGGGTGCACGGCCACGTCCAGGGTGTGGGGTTTCGCTGGTGGACCCGGTCACGGGCGCTGGAGCTGGGCTTGACCGGATACGCCGCCAACCGCCCGGACGGCCGGGTGCAGGTGGTCGCCCAGGGGCCCCGCCGGGACTGCCAGCGCCTGCTGGACCTGCTGCAGGGCGGGACGACGCCGGGCCGGGTGGACACCGTCGTCGCGGACTGGGCGGCGGCCGGGGAGCCGATCGACGGATTCGCCGAACGCTAGACCGGTAGTCTCACACCCCGTGTATCTCAAGAGTCTGACGCTGAAGGGCTTCAAGTCCTTCGCCTCGCCGACGACTCTGCGCTTCGAGCCGGGCATCACCGCCGTCGTCGGACCCAACGGGTCGGGCAAATCCAACGTGGTCGACGCGCTGGCCTGGGTGATGGGCGAGCAGGGCGCCAAGACCCTGCGCGGCGGCAAGATGGAAGACGTCATCTTCGCCGGCACCTCCTCGCGCGCCCCGCTCGGCCGTGCCGAGGTCACCGTCACCATCGACAACTCCGACAACGCCCTGCCGATCGAGTACGCGGAGGTGTCGATCACCCGGCGGATGTTCCGCGACGGGGCCAGCGAATACGAGATCAACGGAGCCAGCTGCCGGTTGATGGACGTCCAGGAGCTGCTGAGCGACTCCGGTATCGGCCGCGAGATGCACGTCATCGTCGGCCAGGGCCGGCTGGCGCAGATCCTGGAATCGCGGCCCGAAGACCGCCGGGCGTTCATCGAAGAGGCCGCCGGGGTGCTCAAGCACCGCAAGCGCAAGGAGAAGGCGGTCCGCAAACTGGACGCGATGTCGGCCAACCTGGCCCGGCTGACCGACCTGACCACCGAGCTGCGCCGCCAGCTCAAACCGCTGGGCCGCCAGGCCGAAGTCGCCCGCCGGGCCGCCACCATCCAGGCCGACCTGCGCGACGCCCGGCTGCGGCTGACCGCCGACGACCTGGTCGCGCGGCAGGCCGAGTTCGCCGGGACCACCGACGCCGAGGCGACACTGCGCCGCGAACACGACCAGATCACCGAGCGGCTGACGGTGGCCGCCGACGAGCTGACCGCCCACGAGTCCGCGGTCGCCACCCTGACCCAGCGCGCCGAAGCCGCCCAACAGACCTGGTTCTCGCTGTCGGCGCTGGCCGAACGGGTCAGCGCCACGGTGCGGATCGCCAGCGAACGCGCCCAGCATCTCGACGAGGAGCCGATCACCACCGGCGGCGTCGACCCCGACGCGCTGGAGGCCGAGGCCGAGCAGGTGGCCGCCGCCGAGCAGCAGTTGCTGGCCGAACTGACCGAGGCCGGCATCCGGCTGGAGGCCGCCCGCGCCGAGTTGACCGAACGCGAACGCCGCAGCGCCGAGGCGGAGAAGGCGCACCTGGCGGCGGTCCGCGCCGAGGCGGACCGGCGTGAGGGCCTGGCCCGGCTGACCGGTCAGGTGGAGACCATTCGGGCCCGCGTCGAGTCGATCGACACTCACGTGGCGCAGCTGTCGACGCGCATCGAGGAGGCCGCCGCGCGCGCCCAGGCCGCCCAGGCGGAGTTCGAGACGGTTCAGGGCCGGGTCGGCGAACTCGATCAGGGCGAGCTCGGCCTCGACGAACACCACGAGCGGACCGTGGCCACGTTGCGGCTGGCCGACGAGCGGGTCGCCGAACTGCAGGCCGCCGAACGTGGCGCCGAGCGGCAGGTGGCCTCGCTGCGGGCTCGCATCGAGGCGTTGTCGATGGGGCTGGAACGCCGTGACGGTGCCGCCTGGCTGGCCCAGAACCACGGCGGATCCGGGCTGTTCGGGTCGATCGCCAAGTTGGTCAAGGTGCATTCGGGGTATGAGGCCGCCCTGGCCGCGGTGCTCGGGTCGGCCGCCGACGCCCTGGCCGCCGAGAACGCCGGCGCGGCCCGTGCTGCGCTGCACGCGCTGAAGAACGCCGACGGTGGACGGGCTGCCATCGTGCTCGGGGACTGGCCCCTGCCGCCGGTTCCGGAACAGCGTGCCGCGCTGCCCGACGGGGCCCGGTGGGCACTGGAGTTGATCGACGCCCCCGACCGGCTGCGGGGCGCGATGACGGCCATGTTGTCGTCGGTGGTGGTGGTCGCCGATCTTCCCGCGGCGCTGGACCTGGTGGCGGCCCGCCCCGGGGTGCGGGCGGTGACGGTCGACGGTGATCTGGTCGGCGCGGGGTGGGTCAGCGGCGGCTCGGATCGCAAACCGTCGACCCTCGAGATCAACAGCGAGATCGACAAGGCCCGCGCCGAACTGGCTGCCGCCGAAACGCAGGTCGGAGAACTCAGCGCGGCCCTCGCGGGCGCGCTGGCCGAGCAGGCCGCCCGTCAGGACGCCACCGAGCAGGCGCTGGCGGCGCTCAACGAGTCCGACGCCGCCATCGCCGCGACGCACGAACAGCTGGGCCGGCTCGGGCAGGACGCCCGGGCGGCCGAGACCGAGTGGCGCCGACAGCTGCGCGAGCGCGACGAGCTGGAGGCCGGCCGGGCGCAGACCGTCACCGAGCTGGGCGAACTGGAAGCCCGGCTGCGCAACGCCGAACAGGACCAGCCGACCGCCGCCGCGGAGCCCGTGGACCGCCAGCAGATCGCGGCCGCTGCCGAGGCCGCCCGCAGTGTCGAGGTGGAGGCCCGGCTGGCGGTGCGCACCGCCGAGGAGCGCGCCAATGCGGTGCGGGGCAGGGCGGACTCGCTGCGCCGGGCGGCCGCCGCCGAACGGGAGGCACGGGTGCGCGCCGAGCAGGCCCGCGCCGCGCGTGCGCTCGCGGCCGCCACGGCGGCCGCGGTGGCCGAGGCCGGCGGCGAACTGGCCCGGCGGCTGCAGCACGTGGTGACCGCGGCGTCGCGGATCCGTGACGGGCTGGCCGGTGAGCGTCAGCAGCGGGCCGTCGCGATGGCCGCGGTCCGCGACGAGGTGAACTCGCTGAGCACCCGCCTCACCGCGCTCACCGAGTCACTGCACCGCGACGAAGTCGCCAAGGCGCAGGCCGCCCTGCGTATCGAACAACTCGAGCAGACGGTGCTCGAACAGTTCGGGATGAGTTCGGCGGACCTGATCGCCGAATACGGCCCGGATGTTCCGCTGCCGCCGACGGAGCTCGAGATGGCCGAATTCGAGCAGGCCCGCGAACGCGGGGAGCAGGTGACCGCGCCGGCCCCGATGCCCTTCGACCGCCCCACCCAGGAGCGCCGGGCCAAGCGCGCCGAACGCGAGCTAGCCGAACTGGGCCGGGTCAACCCGCTGGCGCTGGAGGAGTTCGCGGCGCTGGAGGAGCGCTACAACTTCCTGTCCACCCAGCTCGAGGACGTCAAGGCCGCGCGCAAAGACCTGCTCGACGTGGTGTCCGACGTCGACGCGCGCATCCTGCAGGTGTTCACCGACGCCTACGCCGACGTGGAGCGCGAATTCCGGGAGGTGTTCGCGGCGCTGTTCCCGGGCGGGGAGGGCCGGCTGCTGCTGACCGATCCCGGTGACATGCTGACCACCGGCGTCGACGTCGAAGCCCGCCCGCCCGGCAAGAAGGTCAAGCGGTTGTCGCTGCTGTCCGGTGGCGAGAAGTCGCTGACCGCCATCGCGATGCTGGTCGCGATCTTCCGGGCCCGCCCGTCGCCGTTCTACATCATGGACGAGGTCGAGGCCGCGCTCGATGACACCAACCTGCGCCGTCTGCTGGCCCTGTTCGAGATGCTGCGGGCTCGTTCGCAGCTGATCGTCATCACCCACCAGAAGCCGACGATGGAGGTCGCCGACGCGCTGTACGGGGTGACGATGCAGGGCGACGGCATCACCGCGGTGATCTCGCAGCGCATCCGCGGCGAAGAGCTGATCTCCAGTCCGGGTTAGCCGGTCAACTCGTTCAGTGTGAACCGTATTTCGGCAGGCTCGCGGACATGGGCCCGCTCCCCGTCGAGTACCGGAACCGGCCGGTACAACTCGCCGTCGAGATGGTAGGCCAGGAACCACTCACCGGTGGGGGACTCGGCGTCGACGATCCAGTAGTGCTCGATGCCGGCCTTGGCGTACTCGTGCAGCTTCATGACGTGGTCCATGCCGCGTGAGCCGGGCGAGACGATCTCGACGACGAGCGCAACATATTCTGGCGACACCCGGACCGTACGTCCGGGCACGGCGCGACTGCGGATCACCACGATGTCCGGGTCACGGACGCTGGGCGGAAACGAGGCGTTGGTCGTCACCTCGATTTCGGGAACTGCCTCCAGTTCCGCTGGCAGGTGATCCTGCAGCAAGCGCGTGAGCTGTCGTGAAATGCGCTGATGGGTGAGCTGTAGCCGCGGCGACATGATGATGGTTCCCTCGCTGAGCTCCCATCGTCGCGAGTGGGCGACCTCAAGGGCGTCCCACTGCTCCAGGGTCAGCAAGCCGCGAGGCAGGTCATGTCCCAGCCTGGACACGGTGCACCTCTTCCCGATGGCAGCTCAAGTAGTCGCAGATTACGCCCCGAGGCGTCTGTGCGCAGTCTGCCGGGCAGCACCGACAACCCATGTTCACCACGGCCCTGGAACAATGTCGGGGTGTCTGAAGGTCTCTGGATCGCCATCGCGATCGTCGCCGCACTCGCCGTCATCGCCGCACTGATCTTCGGCCTGCTGCGCTACCGCCGCCGGCGGATCAGCCTGTCGGGCACCGAACAGCAGAGCCTGGACCGCTCCGGCGGCTACGCGGCCTCCTCGGGCATCACGTTCAGCCGAACCGAAGCCCCGGTTCCGGTGATCGGCGACGACGCGACCGTGCCCCGCGACGCACCCCGGCGCACCATCACCGAGGTCGAGCTACCCGACGCACCGCCGGAGGTGTTGCCGGAAGCACCGTCGGCGGCCGAAACCATCGAGCCGGTTGACGGCCGGCTGGAGCGTCTGCGCGGCCGACTTGCCAAGTCGCAGAACGCGTTGGGGCGCAGCGTGCTCGGTCTGCTCGGCGGCGGCGACCTCGACGACGACTCGTGGCAGGACGTCGAAGACACCCTGCTGGTGGCCGATCTGGGTCCCGTCGTCACCGAATCGGTGGTGACCCAGCTGCGCGCACGGCTGGCCGGTGGCCAGGTGCGCACCGAAGCCGAGGCCCGCGCCGCGCTGCGCGATGTGCTCATCGGCGAACTGCAGCCGGGCCTGGACCGTTCCGTGCGAGCGCTACCGCACGATGACCATCCGTCGGTGTTGCTGGTGGTCGGGGTCAACGGCACCGGCAAGACCACCACCGTCGGCAAGCTGGCCCGGGTGCTGGTGGCCGACGGCCGGCGGGTGGTGCTGGGCGCGGCCGACACCTTCCGGGCCGCCGCGGCCGACCAGCTGCAGACCTGGGGGGCGCGGGTGGGCGCCGAGGTGGTGCGCGGTGCCGAGGGGGCCGATCCGGCCTCGGTGGCGTTCGACGCCGTCGACAAGGGGGTGTCGGCCGGTGTCGACGTCGTCGTGATCGACACCGCCGGCCGGCTGCACACCAAGACCGGCCTGATGGACGAGCTCGGCAAGGTCAAGCGGGTGGTGGAACGCCGGGCTTCGGTCGACGAGGTGCTGTTGGTGCTGGACGCCACCATCGGGCAGAACGGCCTGGCCCAGGCCCGGGTCTTCGCCGACGTGGTCGACATCACCGGGGTGGTGCTGACCAAACTGGACGGCACCGCCAAGGGCGGGATCGTCTTCCGGGTGCAGCAGGAGCTCGGCGTGCCGGTCAAACTGGTGGGGCTCGGGGAGGGGCCCGACGACCTGGCGCCGTTCGAGCCGGCGGCGTTCGTCGACGCGCTGCTGGGCTGAGCCATCCGTGACCGTCTTGTGACCTTGGGTCGGCCATAAGGTAATTTTTGCCTGTGACCCCCTCAGTTTTTGGTGCAGTCGCGCGCTGCCTCACCCCCCTCCTTGCCGCTGCGGCCCTGGTCGGAGCAGCTCCGGCACTGGCCGATGACGGGAACCCACTGGCCGGGATGCCCTTCTATGTCGATCCCATCTCGAAGGCGATGCACGCCTCCAACGCGCAGCCGGAGAGCGCCGAACTGGCTCGGGTCGCCAACACGCCGCAGGCCTACTGGCTCGACCAGGCGTTCGGCGTGGGATCTGTCGGCTCGACCGTGGCCCGGCACACCGGCGCGGCCGCGGCGGCCGGTGCCATGCCGGTGCTGGTGCTCTACGCCATCCCGCACCGGGACTGCGGCAGCTACGCAGCCGGCGGATTCTCCTCCGGCGCGTCCTACCGTGCCTGGATCGACAGTGTCGCCGACGGGATCGGCGGCTCGCCGGCGGCGATCATCCTGGAACCCGATGCGCTGGCGATGGCCGACTGCCTCTCCGGTGACCAGCGCCAGGAGCGCTTCGACCTGATCAGCTACGCCGTCGACACGCTGGGCCGCAACCCGGCCACCGCCGTCTACGTCGACGCCGGGCACTCACGCTGGGTCAACGCCGGTGAGATGGCCAACCGCCTCAACCAGGCCGGGGTGGCGCGGGCGCGGGGCTTCAGCCTCAACACCACGAACTACTTCACCACCGAGGAAGAGATCGGTTACGGCGAAGAGATTTCGGGGATGACCGGCGGCGCGCACTACGTGATCGACACCTCCCGCAACGGTGCTGGCCCGGCCGAAGGCGATCCCTTCTACTGGTGCAACCCCAGCGGACGGGCGCTGGGCGCGCCGCCGACCACCGACACCGCCGGCGCGCACGCCGATGCCTACCTCTGGGTGAAGCGCGTGGGCGAATCCGACGGCAGCTGCGGCGCCGGTGAACCCGCCGCGGGCCGCTTCGTCAGCGAGTACGCCATCAACCTGGCCCGCAACGCGGGCTAGCCCCCGGCTGCGCTGCCTATGGTCAAGCGGTGACGATCAGCTACGACGAGGCGCTGCGGGAACGGATCCGGGCCCGCCTGGATGCGCACGACCGCCGCGCGGTGACCGACCCGTCGAAGCGGCACGCGGCCGTCGCGGTGGTGATCGTGGACTCCGAGGTCGGCGAAGACCGGGTCGACCCCGCGCCCGTCGACGACTGGATCGGCGGCCGGCCCATGCCGGAGGCGGGCCTGGACGGCCGCATGGTCGACGTATCCGGAGGCGCTGCATTCCTGCTGTGCCGCAGGGCCTCTCGTCTCACCTCGCACGCCGCGCAGTGGGCGCTGCCGGGCGGCCGCCTGGATCCCGGCGAATCCGCGGTCGACGCTGCGCTGCGGGAGTTGGACGAGGAGGTCGGCATCAGGCTGCCCGGCTCAGCCGTGCTGGGTCTGCTCGACGACTACCCGACCCGCTCGGGATACGTCATCAGCCCGGTGGTGATCTGGGGTGGTGGGCGGCTCGACCCGCAGCCCGCGCCCGACGAGGTGGTGGCGGCCTACCGGGTCGGTCTGCACCAATTGCAACGCGACGATTCCCCGCGCTTCATCACCATCCCGGAGAGTTCGCGTCCGGTTGTGCAGATCCCGCTGGGCAACGACCTCATCCACGCGCCGACGGGTGCGGTGCTGCTGCAACTGCGGTGGTTGTGTCTGGAGGGCCGGCATGACCCGGTCGACGAGCTGGAGCAACCGGTGTTCGCCTGGAAATAGCTCCGGGCACAGCTGACCCGCCTTAAGCTGCGGTCCATGGTGAGGGACCGCGCCGCGCTCGTCGCGGGCAGCATTCGGCTGGCCTCGGGGGTCTCGTTTCTGGTCGATCCCCTGCGGGCGAACCGGTTGTGGGGAGAGCCGGATGATCCGGGGCCTTCCGCGCGCCTGCTGCTTCGGTCGATGGGCTACCGCGACGCCTTGATCGGGGGTCTGTTGCTGTACGCGGCGGCGCGTGGCCGAGACACCCGCGGCTGGTTCCTGGCGTCCGGTGGTGCTGACGCCGCCGACCTGGTGGGCGGGATGAGCGTGCACGCCGACCTCAAGCGCGGCCAGCAGATCATAGGACTCGGTGGAGCGATCGTCGGCATCGGCGTCGGGCTCTGGGGCGCCACGCGTCGGCAGGGGAGGATCAGCCCGATACCGCCGCCGATGAGCGTCGCCAACTGAAAACGGCAGGCTCCCCGCGGTGCCGGGAGCCTGCCGTTTCGGGAGGAGAACTATTTCGGTGGCATCCGGATGCCGCCGTCCACCCGGACGACCTCGGCGTTCATGTAAGAGTTGGTGATCAGCTCGACCACCATCGACGCGAGCTCTTCGGGCTTGCCGAGCCGGTGCGGGAACAGCACGGACTCACCGAGCTTGGCCTTGAAGGCCTCCGAGGCCTCGCCCTCGCCGTAGATCGGGGTGTCGATCAGGCCGGGGGCCACGGTGTTCACCCGGATGCCCGACGCGGACAGGTCCCGGGCCACCGGCAGGGTCATACCCACGACGCCGCCCTTGGACGACGAGTAGGCGGCCTGGCCGATCTGGCCGTCGAAGGCCGCAACGCTGGTCATGTTGACAATCGCGCCCCGCTCGCCGGTGGAGCTGAGCTCGTTGCGGCTCATCGCGGTGGCCGCGATCCGGATGCAGTCGAAGGTGCCGACCAGGTTGATCGCCAGCACCTTCTTGTAGGCGTCCAGGCTGTGCGCCGAGTCGAACTCGCCGTCCTTGCCGATGGTGCGCTGCGCCCAGCCGATGCCGGCCGAGTTCACCAGCGCCCGCAGCGGGCCGAGGTCGGCGGCGGTGTTGACCGCGTCGATGATCTGATCGGTGTTGGTCACATCGACGGGCACGAACACCCCGCCGATCTCGTGGGCCAGCGCCTCGCCCTTGTCGGCCTGTAGGTCGGCGACGACGACCCGGGCACCCTTGTCGGCCAACTGGCGGGCAGTGGCCGCTCCGATTCCTGACGCGCCACCGGTGACGATCGCGCTTGCTCCGTTTATATCCACGCCGGACACTTTACGCGGACGTTGGTTCGCCTCCCGATTCGGGCGAAGGCAAAAGGCCGAATTATCATCACGTCCCAATAACGAAGGTTATGTCAATCTGGCTGGCTTTCCGCAGAACGACTGACTAGAACTGTTGCGGGTGATCTAATTTCGATTGCGTAACGATTCAGTCGCAGCGACCAGCGGTTGGGAGTTTTTCATGAGCGGATTGGCCATGGTGCCGGGCGCGGGTCATGCGGGTGCGGCTCGCCGGAGCCGCGTAGTGTTCGGGGTCTGCAGTGCGTTCCTTGCCTTCCTCGCCTTTGCCGGTGTGGTCGGGCTGTCGCCGCTGACGCCGTCGTCGACTGCTGCGGCGACCCCGGAGGTGCAACTGGCCGCGGGAGGTACGGCATTCGTCGTGGGCGGCAGTGGTATCCCGCTGCCCTCGGACGGTTATGTCAACGCCGCCAACGCGTTATACCTGCAGCCGCACGGCTTCACCGGTACCGCGCAGTCCTTGTTCACGCCCCAGTTGTACTACCCGGGCAACCTCTCGATGGTCCAGGGCGCGCAGATCCTGGCCCAGGCGATCAACAACGAGATCGCCACCGGTCAAGTGAACGGCGATAACCCCGTATATGTGTTCGGCTACTCGCAGAGCTCGGCGATGGCTTCGATGACGATGGAACAGCTCCACCATCAGGGCGTGTCGGCCGAGGACGTCCACTTCGTGCTGGTGGGCAATTCCGCCAACCCCAATGGGGGCATTCTCCAGGCGCTCAACTTCTGGGGTGGGAACCTCACTTTTTGGAACGGGATGACCCTTGGTCACCCCACTCCGGACTACTTCACCACCGATGTCTACACGATGGAATACGACGGCTACGCCGACTTTCCGCGGTATCCGCTGAACCTACTGGCATCCCTCAATGCCGTCGCGGGCATGTTCTTGCTGCATAACGGACATTTCGGTCTGAGCGCCGACGACATCGCGAATGCCATCCAGCTGGAGACCACAGACCCCGACAGCCTCACCAACTACTACATGATCCCCACCGACTCCCTGCCGCTGCTGGACCTGTTGCGGCTCAACCCGATCTGGGGCAACCCGCTGGCTGCCCTGTTGGAACCCAGCATGCGGATCCTGGTGAACCTGGGTTACGGCAGCCTCACCGAAGGCTGGAACCAGGGACCGGCCAACGTGCCCACCGCGCTCAGCCTCGAACTCCTGCCGAGCCACATCAGCTGGGACGAGATCAACACCGCGCTGGCCAACGCCTGGAACGAAGGCGTCCAGGACGCGATCAGGGAACTGCAGAACCCGGCGACCTACGTCACCGGGGCGTTCATGGAACAGGAGCCGTTCTCGACGTTGTGGAACGCCGCGCAACGCGTCTTCTTGGACATCCAGGATCCGATCCCGGCGTTCGGCGGGTGGTTCGGCGGTTCGGCGCTGGCCACCGACCCGACGAGCCCCGTGGACGCGGGCGTGGACGGTCAACTCGATCTGTCCTGGCTCACCGATCTTTTCGGCCTCGACACGGCCTGACACGCTCGGCCCAGCCCACCGGAGATTTGACGCAGAAAGGTCTACCGAAATGAATCGTCGTCGCCGCAGGAACGGGCCGCGCAGTCGAGTCGCAAGCGGCCGTTTGGGCCGCGCCGTGGGTGGTGCAGCAGCAGCCTTGGCTCTGGCGTTGACACCACTGGCGGCGGCACCCTCGGCACGGGCCGATTTCGACTTCATCGACCCCAGCACGTGGTTTGACCTGTCGGCGTTCGACCCGGTCGTCATCGACCCGGTCGATGTCGACCCGGTCGCCTTCGAGCCGGTCGCCTTTGACCCGGCCGACATCGGCATCGCCAGCGCCGATCCGATCGATATCGGCTCCGCCGAATTCGACTTCTTCGACCCGGTCGACTGGGCGATGCTCTACCAGGAGAACTTCTATCTCCCGATCCACGGCGCCCTTCAGGCCTGGACGCATGACGCCGGCAATCAGCTCACGATCGGCCTGATCAACACGCCGTGGGTCCTGATGTTCGGCCGGAACCTGATCGGCGACGGTATCGATGGCTTCACCGGCCGCAACACCTCGTTGTTCGGTTGGCTGGGTCTGGGCGACCTCGGTGACGGTGGATTCCTGTTCGGCGACGGCGGCACCGGTGCGGCCGGTGTAGCCGGGATCAACGGCGGTGTGGGCGGTGACGGCGGAGATGCCGGATTGTTCGGCAACGGCGGCGCCGGCGGCCAGGGCGCCGCGGCCTACCTCGGCGCCAACGGCGTCGTGGTCGAGGCCGGGGACGGCGGCCAAGGCGGTTCCGGCGGCTGGTGGGCCGGCGATGGCGGCATCGGTGGTCAGGGCGGTACCGGCTTCCGCGACACCTTCGACGGCTCGTCGCTGGTGTCGCACGACGGTGGCACCGGCGGCGCGGGTGGCGACGCCATCGCCGGCTGGGGCTTCGGCGGAACCGGCGGCCGGGGAGGATCCGGCTGGGCCGGCATCAACGGCCCGGACGTGACCGCCTTGAACGGCGGCGATGCCGGCAACGGCGGTGTCGGCGGCAACGCCGGTTGGTTCCTGGGTCTCAGCGGTAACGGCGGTGCCGGCGGGGTCGGTGGGGTCGGGGCGGCCGGCGCCGCCGGCACGGCTTCCCAGCCCATCGGCGGTCACGGTGGCAACGGCGGCGACGGCGGACAGGGCGGTGCGGCCGGAGCTCGTGGCGGGTGGCTCGGCGGGATCGGTCAGGTCGGCAGCGATGGCGACGGCGGAGCCGGTGGCGCCGGTGGTGCCGGGCTGAACAACCCGATGGGTACCGGGGGCCAGGGTGGCAACGGCGGCAACGGCGGCAACGGCGGCGCCGCAGGCGCCGGCTCGACCGGCGGGAACGGTGGTGTCGGTGGCGCCGGCGGTGCCGGCGGCAGTGGCCGCATTGGTGCCGACGGCGGCGATGGCGGCGACGGCGGCGCAGCGGCCGGCCAGGCAGGCGCTTCCGGCGGCCGCGGTGGTGCCGGTGGCAACGGCGGCAACGGCAGCGTCGGTGCCGGCGGCGACGGCGGCGACGGCGGTGACGGCGGAGCTACCGGCGGTGTGCCCGGTGGCCCCGGCCAGCCCGGCGAGGCGAACGTGGGCGGGACCGGTGGTGCCGGCGGTGCCGGCGGCGAGCCCGGCGCGCCCGCCTAGCGCCGTCGGTATGTAATCGTGTGGGGGTGAGCACGGCGATCGTGGTGGGCGGCGGGCCCAACGGGCTCGCCGCCGCGGTCACCCTGGCGCAGCACGGCGTGCAGGTCACCGTGCTCGAGGCCGCCGACACGGTCGGTGGCGGTGCGCGCAGCAGCGAGGCCATCGTGCCGGGCCTGCTGCACGACGACTGTTCGGCGATTCACCCGATGGCGGTCGGCTCGCCGTTTCTGTCCGGCCTGGATCTGGAGCGCCACGGCCTGCAGTGGCGCCGGCCGCAGGTCGACTGCGCTCATCCACTCGACGACGGCAGCGCCGGGGTGCTGTACCGCTCCGTCGAGCAGACCGCCGCCGGCCTGGGCCGTGACGGCCGCCGATGGCGCCGGCTGTTCGAGCGCCCGGTCGCCCGGTTCGACGCGCTCAACGAGGACATCATGGGTCCGTTGTTGCGCCTGCCCCACCATCCGCTGATGCTGGCCCGGTTCGGTGCGCCCACGACGTTGCCCGCTTCGGCATTGGCCCGCTGGTTCGCCACCGAGCAGGCCCGGGCGCTGTTCACCGGCGTGGCCGCACACGCGTTTCGGCCGCTGCATTACCCGATGACCTCGGCGATCGGGCTGGGCATCCTCACCGCCGGGCACCGGCACGGTTGGGCGGTTGCCGCCGGTGGGTCACAGGCGATCACCAACGCCATGAGCGCGGTGCTGACCGAACTCGGCGGCAGCATCGAAACCGGGGTGCGCGTGCAGTCCGCGTCGCAGCTGCCGCCGGCCGACGCGACGCTGTTCGATCTGGCCCCCGACGCGGTGGCCCGTATCCTCGGAGACCGGCTGCCGGGCAGGGTGGCTCGTGCCTACCGCCGATTCCGGCGCGGGCCGGGTGCGTTCAAAGTCGACTTCGCCGTCGAGGGCGGCGTGCCGTGGACCAACCCCGACGCCCGGCTTGCCGGCACCGTCCACCTGGCGGGCACGCACCGCGAACTGGCCGCCACCGAACGCGACGTTCACGCCGGCCGCATGCCCGAGCGGCCCTTCGTCCTGGTCGGTCAGCAGTATCTGGCCGACCCACAACGATCCGTCGGCAGTATCCACCCGCTGTGGACGTATGCCCATGTGCCCAACGGCTACACCGGCGACGCCACCGCGGCGATCACCGCCCAGATCGAGCGGTTCGCACCCGGATTCCGCGACCGCGTCGTCGGCTACACCGTGCGCAGTACCACCGACATGGCGATCTACAACCCCAACTTTGCCGGCGGTGACATCATGACCGGCGCAAAAGACCTCCGCCAGTTGACCTTTGGCCCGCGCGTGACGCTGTCCCCGTACAGCACCGGAATACCCGGCACCTACATCTGCTCGGCGGCCACCCCTCCGGGGCCGGGAGCGCACGGGATGTGCGGCGTCAACGCCGCGCACCTCGCGCTGGGGCAGCTGCAGGGGTAGGCGCGTCCGGGTCGGGACTTCGATCCTCGACAGGCCTTTCGGGCCTGGCTGTTGTGAGCAGCTGGTCACATATCCGAAACAGTGTGGCGCCCGTGCCGAAACAACTGTTGCCCATGGTTTTACCAGGTTGGTTTCAGGTGGCCGGCCATCGATGGGCGGCGGAGGAGGTTGGGTGCATGGATCGGTTCCCGGCGATGGGAGTACCCGACACCGGCGACACCGCCTGGATGCTGATCAGTTCCGCGCTGGTGCTGTTGATGACGCCGGGACTGGCCTTCTTCTACGGCGGCATGGTCCGCGCCAAGAGCGTCCTGAACATGATCATGATGAGCATCAGCGCCATGGGCGTGGTGACAGTGCTGTGGGTGCTCTACGGCTTCTCGCTGGCTTTCGGCGATGATGTCGGCAACCTGGCCGGCAACCCCACCGACTATTGGGGCCTCAAGGGCCTCATCGGGGTGAACGCGGTCGCCGCTGACCCGGTCAGCGGTGCGCCCGCAGTCGAGATTCCGGTGGTCGGTACGGTGCCGCAGACCGTATTCGTGGGGTTTCAGCTGATGTTCGGCATCATCACGGTCGCGTTGATCTCCGGGGCGGTGGCCGACCGGTTGAAGTTCGGCAGTTGGCTGTTGTTCGCCGCGGTGTGGGTGAGTTTCGTGTACTTCCCGGTTGCGCACTGGGTCTTCGCATTCGACGAGACCACCGCGGCGCACGGCGGCTGGATCGCCAACAAACTTCATGCCATCGACTTTGCGGGCGGCACCGCAGTCCACATCAACGCCGGCGTCGCCGCTCTGGTGCTGGCGACCATCCTCGGCAGACGTCAGGGGTGGCCGACACCACCGGTACGGCCGCACAATCTGCCGTTGGTGATGCTCGGCGCCGGTCTGCTGTGGTTCGGCTGGTACGGATTCAACGCCGGGTCGGCGGTCAGCGCCAACGGCGTCGCCGGTTCGACATTCATCATCACCACCGTCGGTGCCGCCGCCGCGATGCTGGGCTGGCTGCTCGCCGAGCGAATCCGCGACGGCCACGCCACCTCGTTGGGTGCGGCGTCGGGAATCGTGGCAGGGCTGGTGGCGATCACCCCGTCGTGTGCGTCGGTCAATGTCGTGGGCGCGCTGATCGTCGGCGCGGTTGCCGGTGTCGCCTGCGCGCTGGCCGTGGGCTTGAAATACCGCTTCGGATTTGATGATTCACTTGACGTCGTCGGGGTGCACCTGGTCGGAGGCCTCGTCGGAACCCTGCTGGTGGGATTCTTGGCGGCGCCGGGGACCGCGGCCATCGCCGGAGTCTCCGGAGTGTCGCCCGGCCTGTTCTACGGCGGCGGTGGGCATCAGCTGTGGTGCCAGACCGTCGGCGCGCTCAGTGTCGCGACCTATTCGGCCATCGCAACGGCCGTGATCGCGTTGTCGCTCAAATACACCGTCGGACTGCGGCTGGGTCCCGAGGACGAAGCCGCCGGCATCGACGAAGCCCAACACGCCGAAGGCGGTTACGACTTCGCGGTTGCCGGCGTTCCGGTTCCCGCGCTCTTCGCCGAGGAGAGGAGGGAGACAGATGAAGCTGATCACCGCGATCGTCAAGCCGTTCACGCTGGAGGACATCAAGACTGGATTGGAACAGGCCGGAGTGCTGGGGATGACGGTCAGTGAAGTTCAGGGCTACGGCCGCCAGAAAGGTCATACCGAGGTCTATCGGGGGGCGGAGTACTCCGTTGATTTCGTGCCCAAGGTGCGGATCGAGGTGCTGGTCGACGACTTCGCGGCGGACAAGATCGTGGACATCATTGTGCGAGCCGCACATACCGGCAAGATCGGCGACGGCAAAGTATGGGTCAGCCCGGTCGAGACGGTGCTGCGGGTGCGGACGGGCGAGCGCGGACCCGATGCCATATGAGACTCGGCACGAGTTGAGCAACGGTGGGCTTCGACGATGTACTGCGACGCGGATCCGGTCTCACGGTCAAACCCAACTGATTGCACGGCAATCGGTTTAGCCCGAGCGCGGGCAGAGCTGCGCTGCCGCACGCCGGATCAGCTGAGTTCGGCTGCACTGCGTGAAGCGTGGCGACGGCTGCACGAAACGTGGCTGGCCGCCAAGGCTGCGGAGATAGGCATTGCCACCGCCAGCGGATTCGCCATCGTCGCGACCGGCTCACTGGCCCGCTACGAAATGTTGCCCTACTCCGACTTGGACCTGTTGTTGCTGCACGACGATATGCCGGCCGAGACCGTCGAGAAGGTCGCGGAGCTGCTGTGGTACCCGCTGTGGGATGTCAACGCTCGTCTGGACCACAGCGTGCGCACCGTGGCCGAGGCGCTGAAGGTCGCCGACGCAGATATCTTCGTGGATCTGGGGTTGTTGGACGCACGCCATATCGTCGGGGATGAGCGGCTGTCGGTTCGGCTCCTCGACGGGGTGCGGAACCAGTGGCGGCATGGAATCCGTTCGCGCTACGACGAACTCGTCGAATCGACGCAGTCGCGGTGGCGACGCTGCGGCGACATCGCGGATCGAGTCGAGCCCGACGTGAAAAGCGGGCATGGCGGCCTGCGGGATGTTCAGCTGCTTGACGCCCTGTCTGCCGCAGATCTCGCCGACAGCTTCACCGCCCGCGGACCGGGCCACGGCAGGGGCTCGGTTCGGGGAGCCCGCCGAACCCTGCTGGATGTCCGCACCGAGATACATCGCACGTCCGGCCGCGAGAATGACGTGCTGAGGGCCCAGGACGCCGACGAGATCAGCATCGCCCTGCGTTTCGGTGGCAGCTTCGACCTGATACGCCGGGTGTCGGATGCGGCGAACACCATCAGCGACCGGGTCGACGCCGCCTTGCGGGCCGCCGCCGACGCATTGCGGCGTTGTGGGATGTCGGCTATGCGGGTGTGAAGAGGGTGGACGAGGCCGAGGTCGCCTTCGCCTGCCCGCAGGTTATGTGACCAGTTATAGGCTGGCTGCGTGTTTGAATCGCTCTCCGACCGGTTGACCGGCGCCCTGCAGGGGCTGCGCAGCAAGGGGCGTCTCACTGACGCCGATATCGATGCCACCGCCCGGGAGATCCGGCTGGCCCTGCTGGAAGCCGATGTGTCGCTTCCGGTGGTACGGGCCTTCATCGGCCGGATCAAGGACCGGGCCAAGGGCGCCGAGGTCTCCGGTGCGCTGAACCCGGCCCAGCAGGTGGTCAAGATCGTCAACGAGGAGCTCATCGGCATCCTCGGTGGTCAGACGCGGCAGCTGGCGTTCGCCAAGACCCCGCCGACGGTCATCATGCTGGCCGGTCTGCAGGGCGCGGGTAAGACCACCCTGGCCGGCAAACTGGCCACCTGGCTGCGCGGCCAGGGCCACACTCCACTGCTGGTGGCCTGCGACCTGCAACGCCCCGGCGCGGTCAACCAGCTGCAGGTCGTCGGGGAACGCGCCGGGGTCGCGGTGTTCGCCCCGCACCCGGGCACTTCGGCCGCCGGTGCCGCCGACGCCCCGGGTGACCCGGTCGCCGTCGCCGCCGCCGGTCTGGCCGAGGCCAAGGCCAAGCACTTCGACGTCGTGATCGTCGACACCGCCGGGCGCCTGGGCATCGACCAGGAGATGATGGCCCAGGCCGCCGCCATCCGGGACGCGGTCAACCCCGACGAGGTGCTGTTCGTTCTGGACGCCATGATCGGCCAGGACGCCGTCACCACCGCCGATGCGTTCCGCGAAGGCGTGGGCTTCACCGGGGTGGTGCTGACCAAGCTCGACGGCGACGCCCGCGGCGGTGCGGCGCTGTCGGTGCGGGAAGTCACCGGAGTCCCGATCCTGTTCGCCTCCACCGGGGAGAAGCTGGAGGACTTCGACGTCTTCCACCCGGACCGGATGGCCAGCCGCATCCTGGGCATGGGCGACGTGCTGAGCCTGATCGAGCAGGCCGAACAGGTCTTCGACGCCCAGAAGGCCGAGGAGGCCGCGGCCAAGATCGGCTCCGGCGAGCTCACCTTGGAGGACTTCCTCGAGCAGATGCTGGCGATCCGCAAGATGGGCCCGATCGGCAACCTGCTGGGCATGCTGCCCGGCGCGGGCCAGATGAAGGACGCGCTGGCCGCTGTCGACGACAGTCACCTGGACCGCCTGCAGGCCATCATCCGCGGCATGACCCCGGCCGAGCGGGCCGACCCGAAGATCATCAACGCCTCCCGGCGGTTGCGCATCGCCAACGGCTCCGGGGTGAGCGTCTCGGAGGTCAACCAGCTCGTCGACCGGTTCTTCGAGGCCCGCAAGATGATGTCGTCGATGATGGGCGGCATGGGCCTGCCCGGGCTCGGCCGCAAGAGCGCCAGCCGTAAGGCCAAGGGCAAGAACGCCAAGAAGGGCAAGAAGCGTGGGCCCACTCCGCCGAAGGCGCGGGGCCTGTTCGGTCCCGGGATGCCGGCCGGTTTCCCCGACCTGTCCCAGATGCCGGAAGGACTCAACGAACTGCCGCCGGGGCTGGCCGATTTCGACCTGTCCAAGCTGAACTTCCCGGGCCAGAAGTAACTTTGGCGCTCCACGTTGGCGGCCGCGGGCTGCCCGACGACGAACCGGTCGAGTACTGGATCGTCGACGGCACGATCAGCCTCGAGCCCGTTGACGGGGCCGAGACCGTCTTCTCCGACGGCTGGATCATCCCGGGCCTGGTCGACGCGCACTGCCACGTGGGGATCGGGCCCGGCGGTCCGGTCGACGTCGACGAAGCGGTGCGCCAGGCCGAGACGGAGCGGCGCGCCGGTGTGCTGCTGATCCGCGATGCCGGATCACCGATCGACACCCGCGCGTTCGACGACCGCGACGACCTGCCGCGCATCATCCGTGCCGGCCAACACCTGGCCCGCACCAAACGCTACATTCCCGGGCTGCCGATCAACGTCGACGACGAGACGCAGCTGCCGGAAGCCGTTGCGGCCCAAGCCTGTCGCGGTGACGGCTGGGTGAAGCTGGTGGGGGACTGGATCGACCGCGGTGTCGGTGACCTGGCGCCGCTGTGGTCGGACGGCGTGCTGGTCTCCGCGATCGACGCCGCGCACGCCAACGGCGCGCGGGTCACCGCACACGTCTTCGGCGAAGAAGCACTGCCCGGCCTGATCAACGCGGGCATCGACTGCATCGAGCACGGCACCGGTATCACCGACGACATCATCGCGCTGATGCTGGCCCACGGCACCGCCCTGGTGCCCACCCTGATCAACATCGACAACTTTCCCGGCATCGCCGACTCGGCGGCCAAGTACCCGACCTATGCCGCGCACATGCGTGCCTTGTACGCCACCTGTCGGTCACGGATCGGCGCCGCCCGAGAGGCCGGGGTGCCGATCTACGCCGGCACCGACGCCGGTGGCATGGTGGCCCACGGCCGCATCGCCGACGAGGTCAACGCCCTGACCGGGATCGGGCTCAGTGCCACCGAGGCGCTGGGGGCGGCGTGCTGGGAATCCCGGCGTTGGCTGGGTGCGCCGGCGCTGGAGCACGGCGCCCCGGCCGATCTGGTGTGTTTTGCCGCCGACCCGCGCAGCGGCCCCGAGGTGCTGGGCCGTCCCGACCTGGTGATGCTGCGCGGCCGGGTGTTTTAGGGTGCCGAGCAGACGCAGAATCGCACTCCGCAGCACGGATTGATGCGATTCTCTGTCTGGTCGCGGTGGGGTGCGGCGGGCCTACAGGCTGCCGACGCTGGCCATCGGGCCCTGCGCGAAGCCCCAGTCCAACAGGGCGCCGGCCTGATCCCAGTAGTTCGGTCCGCCCTCGCGGATCATTCCGTACATCATCGCCACCACCAGCCGCCGGCCGTCGCGGTTCGCGCCGCCGACGTAGGTCTTGCGGGCGGCATCGGTGAATCCGGTCTTGCCGCCGAACGCGCCCGGATAGCGGTGCAGCAGCTCGTTCTGGTTGACGATCACCTTGTCGCCGTTGTCGCCGGGGAACATCGCCGACGGTTGCGCGGTGATCTCGGCGAACACCGGGTTGGCCATCGCCGCCCGGAAGATGGCCGCCAGATCGTGCGGGGTGGTGGCACCCGGGCCGCCGGGGCCGTCCAGGCCGGACGGGGTGGAGGCGAAAGTGTTGGTCGCGCCCACCTCGGCGGCCTTGGCATTCATCTTGGCCACCGCGGCGTCGTGGCCGCCGAGCAGTTCGGCCAGGGTGTTGGCGGCGTCGTTGCCCGAGACCAGCAGCACCGCATCCAGCAGCTGCCTCGCGGTGTAGCTGCGGCCGGGCCGGACGCCGACACAGTTGCACTCAACCCGGGTATCGGCCGGATTGGCCTCCACGGTCGCGTCCAGCGGCACCTCATCGAGGGCGGTCAGTGCCAGCAGCACCTTGATCGTGCTGGCCGGTGGGGTGGCGGCGTAGCCGTTCTGCTCAGCGAGCACCTGTCCGGAGTCCAGGTCGGCGATGATCCAGTCCGGGGCCGGGCCCGGTGGGATCGGCACTGACCCGAGCGGCTGGGCGACGTCGGCCACCGACGGAGCGGCGGTTGCCCCGCATACGGCCAGGACAGCCGCCAGGGCGGCGAAAGATTTCCGCATGGCGGCTTACCCTACCGCCGTCGTGTTGAATCGGGGAATGCTGAGCCAAGAGGAGATTTCCGACCGGTGGCAGATCCAGCAGCTGCTGGTTGACTACTCCACCGCCATCGACACCCGCAACTTCGACGGTCTCGACGCGGTGTTCACCGACGATGCCTACATCGACTACCGCGCGATGGGTGGTATCGACGGCCGATTCCCGGAGGTGAAGGCCTGGCTGGCGGAGGTGTTGCCGAATTTCGCGGGCTACGCCCACATGTTGGGGCTGCCGGCGATCCGGGTGGACGGCGACACGGCCACCGCGCGCACCTTCTGTTTCAACCCGATGGTGTTCGGCGGAGAGCAGCCCGCCACCATGCTGCTGGGTCTGTGGTACGACGACGAGTTCGTCCGCACCGCCGACGGCTGGCGGATGAGCCGGCGTAGCGAGATCAAGTGTTTCGAGAAGCTGCCCTGAGGCGATTTCTGCTGAACGGGCCGCTTCTGGCACAATGGGCGGCTGTCCGCCACGCGACTGGTCCTCTTGAGGCCGCGCGGACGTGGCACACACGCGAGGCAAAACCGGATACCGGCAAATCCGCCCGTATCGCTGAATTGCAGCGTGCTAACCAGGAGTGATTCATGGCTGTCAAGATCAAGCTCACCCGACTTGGGAAGATCCGCAATCCGCAGTACCGCATCGCGGTCGCCGACGCGCGCACCCGCCGGGACGGTCGTTCGATCGAGGTCATCGGCCGCTACCACCCGAAGGAAGAGCCGAGCCTGATCGAGATCGACTCGGAGCGCGCCCAGTACTGGCTGTCGGTCGGCGCTCAGCCCACCGAGCCCGTGCTCAAGCTGCTGAAGATCACCGGTGACTGGCAGAAGTTCAAGGGCCTGCCGGGCGCCGAGGGCCGACTGAAGGTCAAGCCCGCCAAGCCGAGCAAGCTGGAGCTGTTCAACGCCGCGCTGGCCGAGGCCGAGGGTGGTCCGACCACTGAGGCCACCACCGCCAAGAAGAAGAAGGCACCGGCCAAGAAGACGGCCAAGGACGACGCTGAGAAGGCCGACGAGAAGGCCGCTGAGACGACCGAGGCTCCCGCCGAGGCCCCCGCTGCTGAGGCCGCTGAGCCGGCCACCGAGAGCTGACCGCGGCCATGAGTGCCGTGGTGGCAGACGCGGTCGAGCACTTGGTGCGCGGCATTGTCGACAACCCCGACGAAGTACGGGTCGACATGGTGACCAATCGGCGTGGCCGCACTGTCGAGGTGCACGTGCACCCCGACGACCTGGGCAAGGTGATCGGTCGCGGCGGTCGCACCGCCACTGCGTTGCGCACCCTCGTCGCCGGTATCGGTGGACGCGGCATCCGCGTGGACGTGGTGGACACCGACCGGTAGCCGACCGGCTCATGGAGCTGACGGTCGGGCGGGTGGTCAAGGCCCACGGCATCACCGGCGAGGTCGTCGTCGACGTCCGTACCGACGACCCCGAACTCCGGTTCGCGCCGGGCGCCACGCTGCACGCCCGTAAATCCGGTGTGCCGCAACGCGACTACGTCGTGGAGGCGGCACGCCCGCACGGCGCGCGACTTCTGGTGCGGCTGGCCGGAATCGGTGACCGCGACGGTGCGGATGCGTTGCGGGGCAGCGTGTTCGTCGTCGATTCCGCCGAGCTGCCGCCGATCACCGAGCCGGACACCTACTACGACCATCAGCTGGAAGGTCTGGCGGTCCAGGACACGGCGGGGGAGCCGGTGGGCACCGTCACCGAGGTTCTGCACACCGCCGCCGGCGAGCTGCTCGCGATCAAGCGGACCGATGGCCGGGAACTGTTGGTGCCGTTCGTCGCCGCGTTCGTGCCGTCGGTCTCGCTGGCGCAGCGCTGCCTGGTGATCGATCCGCCCGACGGTCTGCTCGACCTGGAGGACTGACGTGCGCGTCGATGTCCTGACGATCTTTCCCGACTATCTGGATCCGATCCGGCAATCGTTGCCGGGCAAGGCGATCGAGACCGGGCTGGTCGACCTGGGCGTCCACGATCTGAGGCGCTGGACGCATGACGTGCACCGGTCGGTCGACGACACGCCCTACGGCGGCGGGCCGGGGATGGTGATGAAGGCGCCGGTGTGGGGTGAAGCGCTGGACGAGATCTGCTCGGAGCAGACCCTTCTCATCGTGCCCACCCCGGCGGGAACCTTGTTCGACCAGGCCACCGCGCAGCGCTGGAGCGCCGAAGAGCACCTGGTGTTCGCCTGCGGCCGCTACGAGGGCATCGATCAACGGGTGGCCGACGACGCCGCCCGGCGGATGCGGGTCGAAGAGGTGTCGATCGGTGACTACGTGCTGGCCGGCGGCGAGCCCGCGGTGCTGGTCATGCTGGAGGCGGTGCTGCGGCTGATGCCCGGGGTGCTCGGCAATCCGGCGTCGCGCCATGACGATTCGCATTCCCCGGACCGCGATGGACTCTTGGAGGGGCCGAGCTACACCCGCCCGCCGAGCTGGCGCGGCCTGGATGTGCCGGAAGTACTGCTCTCCGGTGACCACGCGAAGATCAATGCCTGGCGCCACGAGGCGGCGCTGAAGCGGACCCGGGAACGCCGTCCGGATCTCCTGGGGGGTAGCTAGACCCGGCCGCCCGGGAAGATGGTCTTGACGGCCTCGGTGATGGTGGTGCGCGCGGTGGCGTCGTCGCTGGGTTGCAGTGATTCGATCACCACGATGTAGCGGCGGTCCGCTCCGACGACACCGGTCGACAGGTGCATCCAGTTGCTGCCGATGCAGCACATCCAGCCCTGCTTGACTGCCACCGGCTCGTCGTACAAGCCCTCCGGGATCCCGAAACGCTGCGGGTAGCCGTCGATGCCGGTCGGGGTGGACTGGGCCAGGTCGCCCATCATGATGCTGGCCCGGTCGGCCGGCAGACCACCGGAGCCGTTGAGCAGCATGTCGTAGTAGCGCGCCAGGTCCGGTGCGGTGCTGATGGTGTTCCACCAGGCGCCGTTGGACGGCGGCGACGTGCCGGCCAGGCCGTAGCGGCTGGCCACCCTGTTGACGATCGCGTTGCGGCCGTTCTGGTTCCAGAACGTCTCGGCGGCCCCGTCGTCGGACGACCGCAGCATCACGTCCAGCGCGGCCCGGTCGTCGGCCGACAGACCGGCCTCCGGTTGGTGCATCAGCAGGTCGTCGGCGATGAACAGCTTGGCCACCGAGGCGGTGGCGATGGGCCGGGTGTTGCCGTTGGTGATCAGCTGATGCGAGATCCGGTCCAGCACGGCCACCGAGATGTTGGCGCCGGCCTTGGCCGCCTGCTCGGTGGCTTCCTGCATGCGTGTCGCGAGCCCGTCGACCACCGCGACCGGCTGAATCGCGGGCGCCAGGGGCGCTTCGATGGCCGTGGCGACCGGGGTGACCTCAGGTGCCCGGTACTGCGGTGGGCGCGTGGCGGCGGCGCCGTAGACCTTCTCGTCGCAGCCGAACACCACGGTCGAGATCACCATGACGATGGTCAGCAGAAGCATCGATGGCCGCACGGCGGGTATGCCTCCTCAACAGGTATAGGCGCGTATTGCACCGACTTACTGCGGGCTCGCCACACTGCTGCCATCGGCCCGCCGGATAGATTACCGCGTGGACACCCGGATCGCGCAGTTCGGTCGTCCATCAGACTTATCACGTCCCCGGGCTTCGGCGTGGAACGACCAGCGGCGATTTGCGCGATTTCACTGGTTGCGCCGCGTCTGGCACAATTGAGCAGTTGTCACCCGGCAGTTGACTCTGCAGCGGGGACCTGGCGTCCCGGTCATCGCACAGCGCGACAACATGCCCGAACCCATCGGCTCGGTTACCGTCTGCACGCTTCCCCGCGTGCGGGCCGGTCAGCAGCCGCGAACCGCGAGGAAGTGTTTCCGCAATGAACACGCTGGACATCGTCGACAAGGCGTCGCTGCGCGACGACATCCCGGCCTTCGCCCCCGGCGACACGGTCAACGTGCACGTGAAGGTGATCGAGGGCTCCAAGGAGCGCATCCAGGTGTTCAAGGGTGTGGTCATCCGCCGGCAGGGTGGCGGTGTCCGCGAGACGTTCACCGTCCGCAAGGAGAGCTACGGCGTCGGCGTGGAGCGGACCTTCCCGGTGCACTCGCCCAACGTGGACCACATCGACGTCGTCGTCCGCGGTGACGTCCGGCGCGCCAAGCTGTACTACCTGCGTGAACTGCGCGGCAAGAAGGCCAAGATCAAGGAGAAGCGCTGAGCTTGCCCGCGCCGGCCCCCCTCCGGTGGGTTTACGGCCGCCGGTCGGTCTCCGGCGCCGCCGACGCGGTCATTACCCTGATCTCGTGACCGACACCACGGGTTCGTCACCCGAGAACTCTTCTTCCGAGGCCGATCAGCCCGAGGCTGTCGTCGGCGCGTCCGGGTCGGCCGCACCTGGCACCGCCGTCGAACCGGAGCGCAAGCACACCACGCTGCGCGAATCGGTGGTGCTGATCTCGATCGCGCTGCTGCTCTACTACCTGATGTTGACCTTCGTGGCGCGTCCCTACCTGATCCCCTCAGAGTCGATGGAACCGACGCTGCACGGCTGCCACGGATGTGTCGGCGACCGGATCATGGTCGACAAGGTCACCTACCGGTTCAGCGCGCCGCAGCCCGGTGACGTCGTCGTATTCCGGGGGCCGCCGTCGTGGAATGTGGGTTACAAGTCGATCCGGTCGACCAACACCGCGGTGCGCTGGGCGCAGAACGCCCTGTCGTTCATCGGATTCGTGCCCCCCGACGAGAACGACTTGGTCAAGCGGGTCATCGCGGTGGGCGGCCAGACGGTGCAGTGCCGCAACGACACCGGCCTGACCGTCGACGGCAAGCCGGTCAACGAGCCCTACCTCAACCCGGCCACCCTGATGGTCGATCCGATGGTGTACCCGTGCCTGGGCAACGAGTTCGGCCCGGTGACGGTGCCCGACGGCCGGCTGTGGGTGATGGGTGACAACCGCACCCACTCTTCGGACTCCCGCGCGCACTGCGACACCGTGGCGGTCCAGCCCGATCTGGCGCATCGGATCCTGTGCACCGGCGACGACCTCGACGCGGGCACCGTTCCGGTCAGCAACGTGATCGGCAAGACCCGGTTCATCGCCTGGCCGCCGTCGCGCTGGGGGCTGGTGAAAGCGACGAACCCGCAGCAGGGCCCGTAACCATGTCCCCGGCCTGGCCGCCGCGCACGGTGATTCGTCGTTCACCGGGGCTGCGCACTCTGGAGTCGGCGCTGTACCGCAGCGGGCTGGGCCCGGTCGCCGGCGTCGACGAGGTGGGCCGGGGAGCCTGTGCCGGACCGCTGGTGGTGGCCGCGTGTGTGCTCGGTCCGGGCAAGCCGGCCGCTCTGGCGGCGCTCGACGACTCCAAGAAGCTCACCGAGAAGACCCGCGAGCAGCTGTTTCCGGTGATCCGCCGGCACGCGCTGGCCTATCACGTGGTGTTCATCGAACCGGCCGACGTTGATGTGCGCGGGGTGCACGCAGCCAACATCGAGGGCATGCGGCGCGCGGTGGCCGGGCTGCCCCTGCGGCCGGGCTACGTGCTCTCCGACGGATTCCGGGTGCCCGGGCTGCCGATGCCGTCGCTTCCGGTCATCGGCGGCGACGGGGCCGCGGCCTGCATCGCCGCGGCCAGCGTGTTGGCCAAGGTCAGCCGGGACCGGTACATGGCGACGCTGGACGACCCCGGCTACGGCTTCGCCGTGCACAAGGGCTACTCCACCGCGGCGCACACCGCGGCGCTGGCGGCGTTGGGGCCGTGCAGCCAGCATCGCTACTCGTTCATCAACGTGCGCACCGTGGCCAACGTGCGCAACACGGCGTTCGCCGCGGCGGGCACAGCGACGGTAGTGGCCAAGGGGACGAACCGAGCAGAAGGACGGCTGAGCAGATGAGTGCCGAAGATCTCGAGAAGTACGAAACCGAGATGGAACTCTCGCTGTACCGCGAATACAAGGACATCGTGGGGCAGTTCAGTTACGTCGTGGAGACCGAGCGGCGGTTCTATCTGGCCAACAGCGTGGAGATGGTGCCGCGTAACGCCGACGGCGAGGTGTATTTCGAGCTGCGGCTGGCCGACGCGTGGGTGTGGGACATGTATCGCCCGGCACGGTTCGTCAAGCAGGTTCGGGTGGTCACCTTCAAAGACGTCAACATCGAAGAGGTCGAGAAGCCCGAACTGCGGCTGCCCGAATAGACACCGCGGCATTAAGACTGCGGCGTCACCGGGGAGTTCGGTCTAGGCTGACTCGCATGACTCCTGTCGACCGTGCCGTCACCCGCCGCGAGATCACCGACGCCCTGCTCAAGGCCATGGAGCGCCGACATGAGGTGCTCGACGTGATCGTCGAATCCGACGACCGGGAGTTGGCCGTGCACGCGATCGCCGACCTGCTCGGCGTCTCGCCCCTGGGATGCGAAGCGGTGATCGGAATGTCGCTCGATCAGCTCACCAAGGATTCCCGCGACCGGATCGCCGCCGAGCTCAACGACTTGAACAACGAGCTGACGTTCACGCTCGGCGATCGGCCGGCCAGTTCCGGCGAGACGTTGGCGCTGCGGGTGTTCTCCGGGGAGCAGGACCGAGACATTTTGGCCGAACGGACAGCGGACGTCGGCGCCAGCGCCGACGGGACCGGCCGGCCGGCCGGCGAGATCGGCGATGAGATCAGCTCGGCGCTGGCGCGCGTCTATGACGAGGACGCGGCGCTGTTCGTCGCCGTCGACGGGGCGCAGAAGGTCGGGATGGTCTTCGGCGACCTCAACCACGGCGAGGTGAACGTGCGGATCTGGATTCATCCCCAGCACCGCAAGAAGGGCTACGGCACCGCCGCGCTGCGCCGGGCCCGCTCGGAGATGGCGGCTTACTTTCCCGGCGTACCGCTGATCGTTCGGGCGCCGAGCGCGCACACCGGTTAGTACCGCGTCGGACTGATCAACTGCTGAGGCGGGCAGGTTCGATCCTTTTGATGGTTTTGACGCGGTCGATGGATCGGTCGAAGGAGACAACCTGGCGGATTGCGCTGCTCTCGGCGCAGGCGACGAGGTATGAGTCCGCGAAGTCGATTCGGTCGAGTTCGTAGACCTGAATCGGCCGCAGCAGCAGGGCCGGATCGACACAGTCGATGGAGTCGAAGGTGATGACTCGAGGACGTACACCGTCTCGGCCACAATGAGATCCGCCAGCAGTAACCGCTCGGCGCTTCGTAGATATTCGGTCGCCCGTGCCGCTGGGCCGGGTGGGTCGCCGGTGCGATGGCGGACCAGGATATTGGTGTCGACGAACGCGCTCAATGACGATCCGCGGTTCGAGATCGCCGGGTGCGACGCAGCACTTCATCCCAGGTGACGTTGCGTTCAGCGGCCGGGATTTGGATGGTTCCGGCGAGGTCGAGGAAGTTCGGTGTTCGGGCCAGGACTGCCCCGTGTACGAACCTCAGCTGTGCACAAGGGTCGATCTGGGGATAACTGGCTGCACCGCGGTCATTCTCGGCCCTCGCCGACTGGACGCTGTCGGGGCGCTGACCGACCCTGACCGGCATGACAACCATGACGCGGGCCGAGCTGGGAGCGCTGGGCGAGCAGCTGGCCGTCGACCACCTGACCGGGCAGGGCTGGACGATCCTGGCCCGCAACTGGCGCTGCCGTCACGGCGAGCTGGACGTGATCGCCGCCGATCCGGCCGCGCGCACGGTGGTGTTCGTCGAGGTCAAGACCCGCACCGGTGACGGTTTCGGCGGGCTGGCGTACGCGGTGCCGCCGGAAAAGGTGCGCAGGTTGCGCCGGCTGGCCGGAGCATGGCTGGCCAGCCAGCCGTCCGGATGGGACGAGGTCCGCCTCGATGTGATCGGGGTGCGGATCGGCCGGTCCCGCACCCCGGAGATCACCCACCTGAAAGGGGTGGGCTGATGGCGCTGGGGCGGGCGTTCTCGGTCGCGGTGCGCGGCCTGGACGGCCTCATCGTGGAGATCGAGGCCGACATCACCTCGGGGCTGCCCGGGGTGCATCTGGTGGGGCTGCCCGACGCGGCCCTGCAGGAGTCGCGGGATCGGGTGCGGGCGGCCATCACCAACAGCGGGCAGCGCTGGCCGGCGTCCCGGCTGACGCTGGCGCTGTCCCCGGCGACGCTGCCGAAGATGGGTTCGGTCTATGACCTGGCCCTGGCCGCCGCCGTGCTGTCAGCGGACCTGGGCAGGCCCTGGTCGCGGCTGGAGAAGGCGGTGCTGCTCGGCGAGCTGGCGTTGGACGGACGGGTGCGGCCGGTGCACGGGGTGCTGCCCGCGGTGCTGGCCGCCAGGAACGACGGCTGGGCGTGCGCGGTTGTGCCGGTGGACAACCTCGCCGAAGCCAGCCTGGTGGAGGGCATCGACGTCTACGGGGTGGCGACGCTGGGGCGGTTGCACGGTTGGCTGGAAGGGGCGGCCCGGCTGCAGGACCGGATCATCACGGTGGCACCGCAGATCAACCCGGCCGAGGACCTGGCCGAGGTGGTCGGTCAGGCCCAGGCCCGGTTCGCGGTGGAGGTGGCCGCCGCCGGATCACACCACCTGATGCTGACCGGCCCGCCCGGGGTCGGCAAGACCATGCTGGCCCAGCGTCTTCCCGGGTTGCTGCCGCCGTTGACCGAAAGCGAATCGCTGGAGGTCACCGCGATCCACTCGGTCGCCGGCCTGTTGTCGGGCAGCGCGCCGTTGATCACCCGGGCGCCTTTCATCGCACCGCACCACAGTTCCAGCGTCGCGGCGCTGGTCGGCGGCGGCTCCGGCATGGCACGTCCGGGCGCGGTGAGCCGCGCGCACCGCGGAGTCCTGTTTCTCGACGAGTGTGCCGAGATCCGGGTCAGTGCGTTGGAAGCATTGCGAACACCGTTGGAAGACGGGGAGATCCGGCTGGCCCGGCGCGACGGGGTGGCGTGCTATCCGGCGCGTTTCCAGCTGGTCATGGCGGCCAATCCCTGTCCGTGCGCGCCGGCCGATCCGCGGGACTGCACGTGTAATCCGATGCAGAAGCGGCGCTACCTCGGCCGACTGTCCGGGCCGTTGTTGGACCGGGTGGATCTACGGGTGGAGATGCATCCGGTGCGGGCCGGGGCGTTCTCCGCCGCCGACGGCGAGTCGACGGCCACGGTGCGGGCCCGGGTCGCGGACGCGCGCGCTGCGGCGGCGCAACGCTGGGAGCCACACGGCTTTGCGACCAATGCCGAAGTCAGCGGGGCGTTGCTGCGCCGCAGGTTTCGGCTCAGCGCTTCGGCGATGGCGCCGCTGCGCACCGCGCTGGACCGCGGCCTGCTGTCGATCCGAGGGGCCAACCGCACCCTGCGGGTGGCTTGGACACTGAGTGACCTGGCCGGGCGCACCTCACCCGGACTCGACGAGGTCGCCGCGGCACTGAGCTTCCGCCAACCCGGAACGTCGCGGTGAGCGCCGAGCTGACCGTGCGGGCCTGGGCCTACCTGTCCCGGGTCGCCGAACCGCCGCGCCAGGATCTGGCGGCGCTGGTGGGGCGGGTCGGCCCGGTCGAGGCGGCGGAGCGGATTCGGTGCGGCGCCGTGGGCCCGGAGCTGGCCAAACACACCGAGGCCAGACGGGACATCGACATGGCCGCCGACGATCTGGAATTGCTGGCCCGCCGGGGTGGCCGGCTGATCACCCCCGACGACGAGGAATGGCCGGTACTGGCCTTCGCCGCGTTCGGTGGCGCCGCCTCGGCGAACAAGCCCGACGCCCGCCCGCCCCTTGTGCTCTGGGCGCTGGGCCCGGCGCGCCTCGACGAGATCGCCGAGCGGTCCACCGCGATCGTCGGCACCCGGGCGGCGACCTCCTACGGCGAACTGGTGGCCGCCGACCTGGCCGCCGGGCTGGCCGAACGCGACGTGGCGGTGGTCTCCGGCGGTGCCTACGGAATCGACGGCGCGGCCCACCGCGCGGCCCTCGCCGCAGTCGGCACCACTGTGGCGGTGCTGGCCGGCGGAATCGACATCCCTTACCCGGCAGGCCATTCCGCGCTGCTGCACCGCATCGGCGGGCACGGCCTACTGGTCACCGAATACCCGCCCGGGGTCCGCCCCGTCCGGTACCGGTTTCTGACCCGCAACCGGCTGGTGGCGGCCCTGTCGGGCGCGACGGTCGTGGTGGAGGCCGGCTTGCGCAGCGGCGCGGCCAATACCGCCGCGTGGGCGCGGCTGCTTGGACGGCAGGTGGCCGCGGTCCCCGGACCGGTCACAAGTGCGGCCTCCGCCGGCTGTCATGTGCTGCTGCGCGCGGGCGCCGAACTGGTGACCAGGGCCGACGAGGTGATCGAGTTGGTGGGCCGGGTCGGGGAACTGGCGATTGATCCGCCCCGGCCGGCCACCCCGCTGGATGGGCTCAGCGTCGCCGAACGCCGGGTCTACGAGGCGTTGCCGGGCCGCGGCGTGGTCACCGTCGATCAGATCGCGGTCGCCTCCGGACTGGCCCCGGCGCAGGTGTTCGGGCCGCTGGCGATGCTGGAGGTAGCCGGCCTGGTCCAGCGGCGCCACGGAAGCTGGGGGATAGTCCGGCCGAACCGGTAACTCGTATAGTCGGCTGGGGCAGGCCGAAGACGGGAGGCAGCGTGGCGGGACGACCGGTTCACACCTTCGAAGTTGTCCGCACCGAGCAATGCTCGGCACATATGATTCGAGTCGTGTTGGGCGGCAACGGTTTCGATACGTTCCGCCCGAGTCAGTTCACCGACTCCTACGTCAAGGTCGTTTTTGTGCGCTACGGCGTCGACGTGGCCGCGCTACCGCAGCCGTTGACGCTGGACAGCTTCGACGGATTGCCGGAGGAAGACCGTCCGGTGATCCGCACCCTGACGGTGCGGCGCGCCGATCCGATCGCCCGCGAGATCGCCATCGATGTCTCCGTGCACGGCGATCACGGCACGGTCGGGCCGTGGGCCCTGCGCGCCCAGCCCGGCGATCCGGTGTACCTGATGGGTCCCGGTGGTGCCTACGCGCCCGACCCCGGCGCCGACTGGCACCTGCTGGCCGGTGACGAGAGCGCCCTGCCGGCGATAGCGGCCGCCCTGGAGGCGCTGCCGTCCGGCGCGGTGGGCAAGGCGTTCATCGAAGTCGCCGGGCCCGAGGATGAGATCGCGTTGACCGCACCCGAAGGGGTCGAGCTGAATTGGCTGCACCGCGGCGGCCGTGCCGACCTGGTCGGGCAGGAGCGGGCCGGCGACAACGCCCCGCTGATCGAGGCGGTCACCAGCGCACCGTGGCTGCCGGGCCAGGTCCAGGTGTTCATCCACGGCGAGGCCCAGGCCGTCATGCACAACCTGCGGCCCTATGTCCGCAAGGACCGCGGCGTCGACGCCAAGTGGGCGTCGATCTCGGGCTATTGGCGGCGAGGGCGCACCGAAGAGACCTTCCGGCAGTGGAAGAAAGAACTCGCCGAAAAAGAATCAGCAGAAGCGCAGACAGGCTAGAGGCGATGGCATTCGGGGACTACCAGTTCGAGATCTACCTGCAGGGCCTGGCCGGAGTGGTGCCTTCGTTTCCGATGACCTACTCGGAGTTGGAGGCCAAAGCCGCTGCGGCGCTTTCCCCGTCGGTGTGGTCATACGTGGCCGGCGGTGCCGGTGACGAGCGTACCCAGCGGGCCAACGTCACCGCCTTCGACAAGTGGGGCCTGATCCCGCGGATGTTCGTCGGCGCCGCCGAGCGCGACCTGTCGGTGGAGATGTTCGGATTGCGCCTGCCCGCACCGGTCTTCATGGCGCCGATCGGTGTCATCGGCATCTGTGCGCAGGACGGGCACGGCGACCTGGCCAGTGCCCGGGCCGCGGCGGCCACCGGCGTGCCGATGATGGTCTCCACCCTCACCGCCGACCCACTGGAAGACGTCGCCGCCGAATTCGGCGACACCCCGGGCTTTTTCCAGCTGTACACGCCCAAAGACCGGGAACTGGCCGCCAGCCTGGTGCACCGCGCCGAGGCGGCCGGGTACAAAGCCATCGTCGTCACCCTGGACACCTGGGTCCCCGGCTGGCGCCCCCGGGACCTGGCGACGTCGAACTTCCCGCAGCTGCGTGGGCACTGCCTTGCCAACTACTTCTCCGACCCGGTGTTCCGCGCCGGGCTGGCCCAGCCGCCCGAGGAGAACCCGCAGGCCGCCGTGCTGTCTTGGGTGCAGACTTTCGGCAACCCGTTGACCTGGGATGACCTGCCGTGGTTGCGGTCGTTGACCGACCTGCCGTTGATCGTCAAAGGCATCTGCCACCCTGACGACGTCCGCCGCGCCAAGGACGGCGGCGTGGACGGCATCTACTGCTCCACCCACGGCGGGCGTCAGGCCAACGGCGGGCTGCCGGCCCTGGACTGCCTGCCGGACGTGGTGACCGCCGCCGACGGCCTGCCGGTGCTGTTCGACTCGGGCATCCGCACCGGCGCCGACATCATCAAAGCTCTCGCCCTGGGCGCGACGGCGGTGGGGGTCGGCCGGCCGTACGCCTACGGGCTGGCCCTGGGTGGGAGCGCCGGGATCGTGCACGTGCTGCGCTCGCTGCTGGCCGAAGCCGACCTGATCATGGCCGTCGACGGCTATCCGTCACGTCTTGATCTCACCCCGGACACGTTGCGGCGCGTCACCTGAGTGCCGCGGCGGCATCTGCGACGGTGAGCCGGTGGACGCGATTCTCGACGAGTTCGACGAGTACCTGGCTTTGGAACGGGGCCGTTCCGAACACACCCGGCGCGCCTACCTCGGGGATCTGCGGTCGCTGTTCGGGTTCCTGGCCGAACAGGGCCACAGTGGCATCGACGGGCTGAGCCTTCCGCTGCTGCGCAGCTGGCTGGCCGTGCAGGCCCGTGCCGGTGCGGCCCGCAGCACGCTGGCGCGCCGCACCTCGACGGTCAAGACCTTCACCGCCTGGGCGGCCCGGCGCGGGCTGCTGTCATCGGACCCGGGGGCGCGTCTGCAACTGCCGAAGGCCCACCGGACGCTGCCCGCGGTGCTGCGACGCGACCAGGCGCGTGATGCGATGGCCGCTGCCAAATCCGGTGCGCAGCAGAATGATCCGCTGGCGCTACGGGATCGGCTGATCGCCGAGCTGCTCTATGCGACCGCGGTCCGGGTCAGCGAACTGTGCGGTCTGGACGTCGACGACGTGGACGCCTCACGCCGGGTGCTGCGGGTGGTGGGCAAGGGCAACAAGCAGCGGACGGTGCCGTTCGGGGAGCCGGCCGCCGAAGCGCTGCAGGAATGGCTGTCCCGCGGACGCCCGCCGTTGGCGACGGGGGACTCCGGGCCGGCGCTGCTGCTGGGCGCCCGAGGCGGGCGCCTCGACCCGCGCCAGGCCCGCACCGTGGTGCACCAGACCGTCGCCGCCGTCGGGGGAGCACCCGATATGGGGCCGCACGGGCTGCGCCACACCGCGGCCACCCATCTGCTGGAGGGTGGCGCGGACCTGCGCATCGTGCAGGAACTGCTCGGCCACTCCAGCCTGGCCACCACCCAGCTCTACACCCATGTCACGGTCGCGCGGCTGCGTGCGGTGCACGACCGTGCCCATCCCCGGGCGTGACGGTGCGATCAATCCTCGAACTGCCGTGGGGGCCGGTGTCCTACTTCGACTTTCGTCCCGACCACCCGGTCGGCACCGTGGTGCTGCTGCACGGCGGCGGAGTGGACAGCGCATCGCTGTCCTGGGGTGACGTCGGCCCCCGGCTGGCGGCCGCCGGCTTCCGGGTCATCGCTCCGGATCATCCCGGCTTCGGCCACAGCCCGCCGGCACCGTGGCGGCTGACCCAGCAACGACTGGTCGACTACGTCGGGGAATTCATCGACGGGCTGGCCCTTGATCGTTATGTCATCGGCGGGCTGTCGCTGGGTGGCGGCATGGCGCTCGGCCACGTCATGGCGCGGCCCGACCAGGCAACCGGGGTGATGCTGCTCGGCAGCTACGGACTGATGTCGCGAGCCTCGGACGGGCTGCTCGGCGGAGTGCAGCAGGCGGTGACGTGGGCGATGCTCCGCAGCGGGGCGCTCGCGCTGATAGGCCGTTGGACCGCCCGGAGTCCCGCCCTGCTGGCGTGGAGTGTCAAGACCGCGCTGATCCGCGACGCCGCTCAACGCACTCCCGAACTGATGGCCGAGATCACCGCGGCGGTGCAGCAGGACTCCGGGGTGTTCGAGCAATGGCAGCGCGACGAGGTGCGGTGGAACAGGCTCAAGACCGACTACACCCCGAGTCTGCCGTCACTGCGATGCCCGGCCCTGATCCTTCACGGCGACAAGGACACCGGTGTCCCGGTGGCGCGCGCCCGAGCGGCCGCCCGGCTGATCCCGGACGCCCGGCTGGTGGTCCTGGCGGGTGCCGGTCACTGGGTGCAGCGCGACCGTCCGGCCGAGGCGCTGGCCGCGATGACGGAGTTCCTGACCCGCACCGGTTGAACTCAGCCCGGCCCCAGCGGCTTGAGCCGGATCGGGGTGGCGGCCAGCAGGCCCAGCGGGTCGACATAGTCCGCCCGCGACGCCGGGCCCCACATCGCACCCCAATGCAGGCAGGCCGCCGCGCCGCATCCCGGATGGCCGGGATCCAAAGCGCCGATCACCGATCCCGCGGTCACCAGCTGCCCGACGCGCACCGTCGCAGTCACCGGCTCGTAGCTGGTGCGCAACCCACCCGGGTGCGCCAGCGACACCACGGGCCGTCCGGCGGAGAGCCCGGCGAACACCACCGTCGCCGTACCGGCGGCATACACCGCCTGGCCCGCCGCGCCGGCCAGATCCACGCCCCGGTGGCCGCGTTGCCAATCCGGCCGGGGTGCGTCGAAGCCCCGCACCACCGCCGGGCGCGGGCGCAGCGGCCAGTCCAGTCGCGCCGTCTCCGCGTCGGTGGGCGCGGCCAGCAGAAGACTTCCGACCAGCAACAATGCCGCGAACCGCATCCGCCCAGTTCACCCCGGCGGCCCCGAATCCGGCCAGTCACCGCTGTGGACAAAGCACCTGTTCGGACCGTGTAAACTCATCTGCGCAGTTCGCGTAAGCGGGCTGACTTCGCGTGTCTGCACCACAACCGGATGTCGACGGTCCCTCACGGGTTCGGCATCTCAGCAGGCACTAGGGCCCGGGCTCAACCTGATATCGGGCGACAACCGACAAGTAAAAGGAAATAGCCGATCATGGCTGTTGTAACCATGAAGCAGCTGCTTGACAGCGGCACCCACTTCGGGCACCAGACCCGTCGCTGGAACCCCAAGATGAAGCGGTTCATCTTCACCGACCGCAACGGCATCTACATCATCGACCTGCAGCAGACGCTGACGTTCATCGACCAGGCGTACGAGTTCGTCAAGGAGACCGTCGCGCACGGCGGCACCGTGCTGTTCGTCGGCACCAAGAAGCAGGCTCAGGAGTCGGTCGCGGCCGAGGCCACCCGGGTCGGGATGCCCTATGTCAACCAGCGCTGGCTGGGTGGCATGCTCACCAACTTCTCCACCGTGCACAAGCGCCTGCAGCGGCTCAAGGAGCTCGAGGCCATGGAGCAGACCGGTGGCTTCGAAGGGCGCACCAAGAAGGAAATCTTGATGCTGACCCGGGAGAAGAACAAGCTGGAGCGCAGCCTCGGCGGTATCCGCGACATGACCAAGGTGCCCTCGGCGGTCTGGGTCGTCGACACCAACAAGGAGCACCTCGCGGTCGCTGAGGCCATCAAGCTGGGTATCCCGGTCATCGCGATTCTGGACACCAACTGCGACCCCGACCAGGTCGACTACCCGATCCCGGGCAACGACGACGCCATCCGCTCGGCGGCCCTTTTGACCAAGGTCATCGCCTCCGCGGTGGCCGAGGGTCTGCAGGCCCGGGCGGGCCAGGGCAACGGCGAGGGCAAGGCCGAGGCCGAAGCGGTTGAGCCGCTGGCCGAGTGGGAGCAGGAGCTGCTCGCGGGCGCCACCACCTCCGCGCCCGACGCGGCTGCCGTCGCCGAATCCCCGACCACCGACGCATCGTAGGAAAGAAGGCACACAACAGTGGCGAACTACACCGCTGCCGACGTAAAGCGGCTTCGGGAGCTCACCGGCGCAGGCATGATGGACTGCAAGAACGCGCTGGCCGAGAGTGACGGCGACTTCGACAAGGCCGTCGAGGTGCTCCGCATCAAGGGCGCCAAGGACGTCGGCAAGCGCGCCGAGCGCGCCACCGCCGAAGGTCTGGTGGCCGCCAAGGACGGCGCGCTGATCGAGCTCAACTCCGAGACCGACTTCGTCGCCAAGAACGACGAGTTCAAGGCGCTGGCCGACGAGGTCGTCACCGCCGCCGCGGCGGCGAAGACCTCCGACGTCGACGAGCTCAAAGCTGCCAAGCTCGGTGACCGCACGGTCGGCGAGGCCATCGAGGCGCTGTCGGCCAAGATCGGCGAGAAGCTGGAACTGCGCCGGGTGGCCTACTTCGACGGCACCGTGGAGACCTACCTGCACAAGCGAGCCTCCGACCTGCCGCCGGCCGTGGGCGTGCTGGTCGAATACAGCGGCTCGGACAAGAACGCGGCTCACGCGGTCGCGCTGCAGATCGCCGCGCTCAAGGCCAAGTACCTGACCCGCGACGACGTGCCCGCCGACCTGGTGGCCAACGAGCGGCGCATCGCCGAGGAGACGGCCAAGGAGGAGGGCAAGCCCGAGGCCGCCCTGCCCAAGATCGTCGAGGGCCGGGTGACCGGCTTCTTCAAGGACGTCGTGCTGCTGGAGCAGTCGTCGGTGTCGGACTCGAAGAAGAGCGTCAAGGCCCTGCTCGACGAGGCCGGCGTGACCGTGACCCGCTTCGTGCGGTTCGAGGTCGGCCAGGCCTAAGCGGCCTAGGTGCCTTGAACCCCCGGCGGCGACCCGCTGCGCCCGGCCCCGGCGGCGATCGCCGCGTGCGCTCTTGCTAGCGTCTGAGCATGCAATACGTGCACGCATTCGGCGACGACGCGCTCGGCGACTCCGACACGGTCGGCCTGGTTGAACGACTCCGATCAGGCGACGTGTCGGCCGCCGAGCTCGTCGAAGCCGCCATCGCACGTACCGAAGCGGTCAATCCCCAGCTGAACGGGCTGGCTTACCGGGCGTTCGACCGCGCTCGGGAGTCGGCCCGTCAGAGCGGGAGCGGCTCTTCGGGGATCTCGGGGTTCTTCCAAGGCGTCCCGACGTTCATCAAGGACAACGTCAGCGTCGCCGGGATGCCGACCATGCAGGGCGCCGACGCCTGGCAACCGCACCCGGCCGCCGCCGACGGCGACTTCGCCAAGCTCTACCTGAACACCGGCCTGATCATGCTGGGCAAGACCCAGTTGAGCGAGTTCGGGTTCAGCGCCTCCGCCGAGCACCCGCGCATCGGCGCGGTGCGCAACCCGTGGAACACCGACTACACCGCGGCCGCGTCGTCGTCGGGATCGGCGGCGTTCGTCGCCGCCGGGGTGGTGCCGATCGCGCACGCCAACGATGGCGGCGGATCGATCCGCATCCCCGCGGCCTGCAACGGACTGGTCGGCCTCAAGCCTTCGCGGGGCCGGCTGCCCCTCGACAAGGACCTGCGTGCCATGCCGATACGCATCGTCTTCAACGGAGTGGTGACCCGCTCGGTGCGTGACACCGCCGCCTTCTACGCCGAAGCGGAACGGATCGCGCGCAACACCAAGCTGCCTCCGGTCGGTGATGTCCGGGCACCGGGCACCCAGCGGCTCAGGGTCGCGGTGATCACCCAGTCCATTGCGCGCGAGACCTCCCCGGAGATGCGCGAGCTGACGTGCAAGACCGCGGCGCTGCTCGAGGAACTCGGCCACCGCGTCGACTACCTCGACGGTCCGCCGGTGCCGGCGTACTTCGCCGACGACTTCCTGCTCTACTGGGCGTTTTTGGCGACCGCATTGGTCAAGGGCGGGAGGCGGATGTTCGGTCCCACCTTCGACCGCAGCCGACTGGACAACCTGACGTTGGGGCTCGACCGCCACGCCACCCGTCATCTGTACCGGCTGCCGCTGGCGGTGGCCCGGCTGGCGACCATACGCCGGCACACGGCGCGGATGTTCCGCAATTACGACGTGGCACTCACCCCGACGCTGGCCCACGAGACACCGCGGGTCGGCCACCTGGACCCCACCGCCGACTATGAGCAGATCATCGACCGGCTGATGGACTGGGTGGCGTTCACCCCGCTGCAGAACGCGACCGGTGAACCGGCGATCTCGCTGCCGCTCGCCGAGTCCGCGGCGGGGTTGCCGGTGGGCATGATGTTCAGCGCCCCGCTCGGGCACGATGCCCGGCTGCTGGAGCTGGCCTACGAACTGGAGGCGGCGAAGCCCTGGCGCACGATGGCGGGCCGAGCCTAGGCCGTCACTGCGTCCCGATGCGCTCCAACATCTGTCGCAGCCGGTGCTGCTCGGCCGGTGTCAACGCGGCCAGCACCCGGCCGTCGGCAACCCGTACGGCGTCCTCCGCCCGTTTCAGAAGATCCTGGCCAGCCTCGGTCAGGTTCGCCGGCAGGGCGCGACCGGACGACACCGAATCCGGGCGGAACACCGCGCCCCGATTCTGCAACCGGTGCAGCACGGTGTTCATCGCCTGCGGGGTGACACCGGCGCTACGGGCCAACTCGGCGCTGGACAGCCCCGGGCGCATGGACAACGCGCGCATGCAGACGAATTCGGGCAGCGTCAGCCCCAGCGGTCCCAGCACCGCGGTCACCTGCGGGCGCAGCGCAGAGCTGACCCGGTACAGCAGGTACCCCAGCGGAGCCCCGTCCACATCACCCATATCAAAGATCCTGACATACAGCGTCCCGATGCTGAGCCACTATTGGATCGTTTTCCCGGCCCGGTGTGCGGCCGGTACCCCGGCCGCTGTTTGACCGGCCCGGTAGGGCAGGATGACAATGCCGTCGCGGACGATTTTCGCGATGGCGCTGTCATGCGCGGAGCCCCAAGGAGCCTGATGACGGAGCCGACGAGTACCGACGCGGTCCGACCGACCGGCCGCCCTCCCTACTCCCGGGTGTTGCTCAAGCTCGGCGGGGAGATGTTCGGCGGCGGGCAGGTCGGGCTGGACCCCGATGTGGTGGCCCAGGTGGCCCGCCAGATCGCCGAAGTGGTCCGCGACGGTGTCCAGGTGGCGGTCGTGATCGGTGGCGGCAACTTCTTCCGCGGCGCCCAGTTGCAGCAGCGCGGCATGGAGCGGATGCGCTCGGACTATATGGGCATGCTCGGCACCGTCATGAACAGCCTTGCGCTGCAGGACTTCCTGGAAAAGGAAGGCATCGACACCCGGGTGCAGACCGCGATCACCATGGGGCAGGTCGCCGAGCCGTACATCCCGCTGCGGGCCCAGCGGCACTTGGAGAAGGGCCGGGTGGTGATCTTCGGTGCCGGTATGGGGTTGCCGTACTTCTCCACCGACACCACCGCCGCCCAGCGAGCGCTGGAGATCGGCGCCCAGGTGGTGCTGATGGCCAAGGCGGTGGACGGAGTGTTCACCGCGGACCCGCGGGTGGACCCCAATGCCGAACTGCTCACCTCGATCACCCATCGCGAGGTGATCGACCGCGGGTTGAAGGTGGCCGATGCCACCGCGTTCAGCCTGTGCATGGACAATGGCATGCCGATCCTGGTGTTCAACCTGCTGACCGACGGAAATATCGCGCGGGCGGTCGCGGGTGAGAAGATCGGGACACTGGTCACCAGCTGAAGAGGAGAGGCGCACATGATCGACGAGGCTCTCTTCGATGCCGAAGAGAAGATGGAGAAGGCTGTATCGGTGGCCCGTGACGACCTCGCGACCATCCGCACCGGCCGGGCCAACCCGGGCATGTTCTCCCGGATCGTCATCGACTACTACGGGTCGACCACTCCGATCACCCAGCTGTGCAGCATCAACGTCCCCGAGGCGCGGCTGGTGGTGATCAAGCCCTACGAGGCGTCCCAGCTGGGCGCGATCGAGACGGCGATCCGCAACTCCGACCTGGGCCTGAACCCCAGCAACGACGGTTCGCTGATCCGGGTGGCGGTGCCCCAACTCACCGAGGAGCGTCGTAAGGAACTGGTCAAGCAGGCCAAGGCCAAAGGCGAGGACGCCAAGGTCTCGGTGCGCAACATCCGTCGTAAAGCGATGGAGGAGCTGCACCGCATCCGCAAAGACGGCGACGCCGGTGAGGACGACGTCGCTCGCGCGGAAAAGGATCTGGACAAGTCCACTCAGCAATATGTGACCCAGATCGATGAGCTGGTCAAGCACAAAGAAGGCGAGCTGCTGGAGGTCTAGCGGCCGTTCAGCAGGCAAAACCGTGGTAGATCATGACACCGGCGTAGACGCCGCGGATTCGCAGCCGAAACAGTCGCGAGCCGGCCGCAACCTTCCCGCGGCGATCGCCGTCGGCGCCGTCCTGGCGGGCATCCTGGTCGCGGTTCTGCTGTTCGCCCCGCGCTTCTGGGTGCTGATCCTGGCGGTGGCCACTCCCATTGCCACTCACGAGATCACCCGGCGGCTGCGTGAAGCCGGCTACGCCGTGCCGTTTATCCCGCTGGCACTCGGCGGCCAGGCGATGTTGTGGCTGTCGCTGCCGTTCGGGGCCAGGGGAGTGCTGGGCGCGTTCGGTGCCACTGTGGTGATCGCCATGATGTGGCGGCTGGTCGACCAGGGCCTGAACCACGCCCCGGTCAACTACCTGCGAGACATGTCCGCGACGGTGCTGATCGCGGTCTGGGTGCCGCTGTGCATGAGCTTCGCGGCCCTGCTGGTCTTCCGCGACGACGGCCCCGGTCGGGTGCTGTGTCTGCTGTTCCCGGTGGTCTTCTCCGACATCGGCGGGTACGCCGTCGGTGTGCTGTTCGGCAAGCACCCGATGGCGCCGGCGATCAGCCCGAAGAAGTCCTGGGAGGGTTTCGCCGGATCGCTGGTGTTCGGTGTTGCGGCGGCGGTGTTCGCGGTGACGATGTTCCTCGACCGGCCGTGGTGGGTGGGGCTGCCGCTGGGGCTGTTGCTGGTGCTCACCGGAGTCTTCGGCGACCTGATCGAATCCCAGGTCAAACGCGATCTGGGGATCAAGGACATGGGCCGGCTGCTGCCCGGCCACGGCGGGATCATGGACCGGCTCGACGCGCTGCTGCCCGCGGCCGTGATGACCTGGATCGTGCTGACCGTTCTGCCGTGAGCACGCAGGCATACTTGAACGGATCATGACGCAACAGCTGGTGTTCACCGCACCGCGACGGGCCCTGCCGCCGCGGCATCTGGCGGATCTGGACCCGGCCGGTCGTGCCGCGGCCGTCGCGGAACTGGGTCTGCCGGCGTTCCGCGCCAACCAGCTGGCCCAGCAGTACTACGGCCGGCTGATCGCCGATCCGCAGCAGATGACCGACCTGCCGGCCGCGGTGCGTGCAACTGTGGCCGAGGCGTTGTTCCCCACGCTGCTGACCGCGTCCAGCGAGATCGAATGCGACGCCGGCGAGACCCGCAAGACCCTCTGGCGGGCGCATGACCACACCAAGTTCGAATCGGTGTTGATGCGCTACCCCCGCCGCAACACGGTGTGCATCTCCTCGCAGGCGGGCTGCGGCATGGCATGCCCGTTCTGCGCGACCGGCCAGGCCGGACTGACCCGCAACCTTTCCACCGCGGAGATCCTCGAACAGGTGCGGGCGGCGGCGGTCGAGTTGCGGGATCGGGACCATGGTCGGCTGTCCAACATCGTGTTCATGGGCATGGGGGAGCCGTTGGCCAATTACTCCCGGGTGGTCGCAGCCGTCCGGCGGATCACCGAGGCGCCCCCGAACGGGTTCGGGATCTCGGCGCGATCGGTGACGGTGTCCACGGTCGGGCTGGCCCCGGCGATTCGCAAGCTCGCCGACGAGCGCCTCGGGGTGACGCTCGCGCTGTCGCTGCACACCCCGGACGATGAGCTGCGCGACACCCTGGTCCCGGTCAACAACCGGTGGAAGGTCTCCGAAGCCCTTGACGCCGCTCGCTATTACGCGGACGTGACGGGTCGGCGGGTGTCGGTGGAATACGCACTCATTCGCGATGTCAACGATCAACCCTGGCGGGCGGACCTGCTGGGCAAGAAACTGCACCAGGCGCTGGGGCCGTTGGTGCACGTCAACCTGATTCCGCTGAATCCGACGCCGGGCAGCGACTGGGATGCCAGCCCCAAGCCGGTGGAGCGGGAGTTCGTCCGGCGGGTTCGGGCCCAGGGGGTGGAGTGCACGGTGCGCGACACCCGCGGCCGGGAGATCGCCGCCGCGTGTGGGCAATTAGCAGCCGAGAACGACTAGCCCAGTTCATCGAAACCGACGTTTTGCAGGCGTCTCCTCGCGCTTGTCTGCAGAACGTCGGTTTCGGCGCGCAGTTCGGCGCGCTCAGCGCAGCCAGCCGCGCTTACGGCCGATGAAATCGCGCACCACGACGAGAAGCGACAGCGCGGCGAACCCCAGCAGGAAGTAGTCCTCGACGTGGCCGATGTGGTTGCCGCGCAACATCAGCAGCAGGAATCCGACGATGCACAGGCCGACGACGTACCAGGTGCGGTAGTTGATCGCACTCCAGCCCCACGCCGCGGACGGCACCTCGACGGGGTCGACCCCGGTGTGGCGCTCTACCTCGGTACTGGCCACTTCGACTCCTCTGTTCTGTTCGCCTGAGCAACTGCGCAACATGCTAGCCGATCTCGAATGTCCGGTAGGCCGCCCGACCGACGATCTCGGCCAGGCTCTCCGGAGTCCACCGCCGCTCATCGCCGAGCAGCATCCGGGCGGCGGCCTCGCAGATGGCCAAGAACACCTCGGTGAGTGCGGCCAGGGTGCGGTCGGATTGAGCCCGTTGCTCCAGCAGCGGTCGCATGACGGTGGCGACCCGCTCGGCGAGTCGGGCCCGGCCGGACACGACGGCCGCGGCCAGCACTGGATCCTGGTCCGCAGTGAAAATGATCCGCCACGATGCCGGGCGCTCGCGCACGGTGGACAAGAACGCGCAGAAACCCGCGACGAACCTCTCCTCGACGCTGCTGACCCCCTGCGGCGGCAACGCGGAAAGCAGGTTGGTCAGCATCAGCTCGGTTTCCCGGTCCAGCAGCGCGGCGAGCAACTCTCCGCGGCCGTCGTAGCAGGCATAGACCACCGGCCGGGTAACTCCGATCCGCTCGGCGATCGCCGCCATCGTCACCCCGGCGACGCCGTGCTCGGCAGCGATCTGCAACGCGGCGTCGAGCACCTGGGGCCGGCGTCGATCGGGGCCGAGGTGTTCGGCGCGGTTCCGGCTCCCGGCTGCGTTGCCCACCGACTCAGCGTAGGTGGATGTCGGCGATGATCAGCACCGGCCAGGCGACGATCTCTCCCAGCACGGAGAACACCTTGTCTGCTCCGCGGACGTCGTGAAGGTGCTGGTAATGGTTGCCAGCCCAGAACAACCCGATCACCAGGTAGGCGTTGAGCGCCACCGCGCCCATGACGGCCAGATAGAACAGCTGGCGAATGCTCAGCTGGTGGTCCAGCAGGCGCTGTAGGCCGTCCAGCTTCATCGGATGCTCCCCAGAATCGGCTGGGATTCCAGGAGCGCCTCGTCGCTGGGTGCCCGACCTTCGCCGAAGACCCGATTTGCCTGCTTGGCCCGGAATTCGAGGTGGGCCTGCGCCGGGATGGCGTAGCCGAACCGCTGCTGGGCCTCCCGCGGCGTCGTGGTGACCGGATTGACCGGCCGGATCGATCGGAGCACCCGGGTGCCGATCGGCAGCGTCATCGGTGAGATCAGTCGCAGCAGGATCAACTGCAGCCGTGGGCTCAGACTGAGCAGGGTGAACGCGGCACTCAGCGGTGGCACCACCAGCGCGTCGAGCAGTCGCGAAGTGCCGACGCCGCCCAGTTCGCGCATCCAACGTGGCATGGTCGCCAGGGTTCCACGGCGCAGGAAGGCGGTGATGACCCGCGCGCCAGGCCACAGCAACCGCGGCAGCGTTGGCGGCAGAATCACCTCGGCGCGCAGCAGGTGCGCCATCGCGCGCCGGGCGATGGCGGAGTTGATCAGCTGTGGGCGCATCTCCTCGAAATAGGCGCGGATGCCCTCCCGGGTGCGCGGCACGTCGGCCGGGTCGAGGGTCTGCAGTTCGGCGGCCTTGGCGCAGTCCGCCCAGTAGGACGCCTCATCCTCGGCCGACAACCGCCCGGGACCGTACTTCTCGTAGGCGTAGAGGATCGAGTGCCAGGCCGTGAGGTGGATCCACATCTGGGAGGCCGGGTCGTTGGCGTCATAGTCGGCACCGGTGACCGGGTCGACGCCGATGGCCTTGGAGTGGATCCGCACCAGCATGTCGGCGGCCTCGGCGGTGGTGCGGCTTTCACCGAAGGCCACCATCGCGAAGTACCGCAGCGTGCGGTCGTAGCGCGTCCGCGGCCGGTCGTAGATCGCCTGGGTGTGGTCGACCGAGGCGACCAGCCCGGGGTCCAGTTCCTCGATGACCACGGCGCGCTGGAAGCCGATCGACAGCGAGGTCGGGTAGCTCCACACCTTCCAGGTCACCGAGTCGGGGCCGAAAAACCCGTAGTCCTCGGCGGGTTCGGCGTCGGGCAGGGACAGCCATTCGCGCAGGGTGCTCAATTTCATCCGCCTTCCGCCATTTCCTGGCTCGCTCTTTTTCCTACACTGTGTAGGATTTTGCCCGCGGCGCGACGGACCGTCAAGGGTTGGATTTCGCTACTACCGTGGGTGGATGGCCTCCGATGCCGAGGCGATCTGGGATTTCGCCGTGGCCCCGCCGCACACTGCGCCGGGTGTGAGCTCCATGGTGGGTTACCGCGCACTCGACGTCCCGAACGCCGTGCACCGGGGGATGCCGTCGTCGACGTTGACCTTCATCGTCAGCCTCGACGACGGCGTGGAAGCCGCCGATACCGCGGCGGCACTGCCGGAGGCCCGGCCTAATCCGGTCATTCTCGGCGGCCTGCACCTGCAGGCCAGCCACGTGCGGCAACGTCGCGGACAGGCGGGTGTGCAGGTGGCCCTGCATCCGCTGGCCGCGCGGGCGGTGTTGGGCGTGCCGGCAGCCGAGTTGAGCGTGACCGACTTCGACGCGGTGCCGGTCCTGGGGCGCGGCTCGGCGCAGCTGCATGAGCGGGTCGCCGAAACCCGGTACTGGCCGGACGCGTTCGCACTGGTCGCGGGGTATCTCGTGGAAGGCCGCCGCCGACACGACACCACCGTGCGACCCGAGGTGGCCTACGCCTGGCATCTGCTGGGGCGCAGCCGGGGGCGGCTGCCGGTCGCTGCCGTGGCGCAGCGGGTTGGCTTGAGCCAGCGGCATCTGACCACGCTGTTCCGCCGCGAGGTGGGCCGCACGCCGAAGACCGTGGCGATGCTGATGCGCTTCGAATACGCGACCGCCCGGATGGCCGACGCGGCACGTGGTCACCGGCGCGTCGACCTGGCCGGTATCGCCGGTGACGCCGGATACGCCGATCAGGCGCACCTGACGCGCGAGTTCGTCCGGTTCGTCGGTGTCCCGCCGGGGGCCTGGCTCAGCGAAGAGTTCCAAAACATTCAAGACGGCGGGCACTCGATCAGATCAGAGTGGTGTCATGACAACTTCGAATCCGACCGTCTGGCTGACCCTGCAAGCGCATGACGCGTCCAAACTGATCGACTACTACGTCGACACCTTCGGTTTCGTTGTCACGGCTCGCTACGGCGACGGGGACACCGTGGACCATGCCCAACTGAACTGGCCCGAAGGCGTCGGCGGCATCATGCTCGGCAGCTACCGACCCGGCAACATCTGGTGCCGAGAACCCGGCACCGCCGGTGGCTACGTCGCCACCAACGACCCCGACGGGCTGTACGAGCGGGTGCTGGAGCACAGCGCCGACGTGGTGCAGCCCCTGGCCGACACCGACTACGGGTCCCGCGAGTTCACCGTCCGTGACCCGGAAGGCAACCTGTGGAGCTTCGGCGATTACCCGGGAGCACAATAGATGGGTGAAGACCGGCCGGATCAAAGTTCTGCTGTTGGGCTCGACCGGCTCGATCGGAACCCAGGCGTTGCAGGTCGTCGCCGCGAATCCGGAGCGTTTCGAGATCGTCGGGCTGGCGGCCGGCGGCGGTAACCCGCAGCTGTTGGCCGCCCAGCGCGCCGAGACCGGCGTCACCAACATCGCCGTCGCCGACGCACAGGTCGGCGAAGCGCTCGATGCCGCCTACTGCGGACCCGAGGCCGTCACCCGGTTGGTGCAGGACACCGAGGCCGACGTGGTGCTCAACGCCCTGGTCGGCGCGCTCGGACTGCGGCCCACGCTGGCGGCGCTGGAAACCGGGGCCCGGCTGGCGCTGGCCAACAAGGAATCGCTGATCGCCGGCGGCCCGCTGGTGCTGCAAGCGGCCCGGCCGGGCCAGATCGTGCCGGTGGATTCCGAGCACTCGGCGATCGCTCAGTGCCTGCGCTCCGGTACCGCCGACGAAGTCGCCAAGATCGTGCTGACGGCTTCCGGCGGGCCGTTCCGCGGCTTCAGCGCAGCCGAGCTGGAGCACGTCACACCCGAGCAGGCCGGGGCGCACCCGACCTGGTCGATGGGCCCGATGAACACACTGAACTCGGCGTCGCTGGTGAACAAGGGCCTCGAGCTCATCGAAACCCACCTGCTCTTCGGCGTCCCCTACGAGCGCATCGACGTCGTGGTTCACCCGCAGTCGATCGTGCATTCCATGGTCACCTTCACCGACGGTTCGACGATCGCCCAGGCCAGCCCGCCGGACATGCGCCTGCCCATCGCGTTGGCCCTGGGCTGGCCGGCGCGGGTGCCCGGGGCGGCCGCGGCTTGTGATTTCTCGACCGCGTCCACCTGGGCGTTCGAGCCGCTGGACGACGCCGTTTTCCCCGCGGTGCAGCTGGCCCGCCACGCCGGTCAGGCCGGTGGCTGCATGACCGCGGTCTACAACGCGGCCAACGAAGAAGCGGCAGAAGCGTTCCTCCAGGGCCGGATCAGCTTCCCCGCGATTGTGGGCACGATCACCGATGTGCTGGGCGCCGCCGACCAATGGGCCGCACAACCCGCTACCGTGGAAGAAGTACTCGACGCGCAGCGCTGGGCCAAGGAACGGGCGGCTCGCGCCGTCGAGGCGGCAGCTACAAGAAAGGTCGGAAGCACCCGATGATGTTCGCGGTCGGCATCGCGCTGTTCGCGCTGGCCATCCTGATTTCGGTGGCACTGCATGAATGCGGTCACATGTGGGTGGCGCGCGCCACCGGCATGAAGGTGCGCCGCTACTTCGTCGGCTTCGGCACCACCTTGTGGTCCACGCGCCGCGGCGAGACCGAGTACGGCCTCAAGGCGATCCCGGCCGGTGGCTTCTGCGACATCGCCGGCATGACCGCGGTCGAGGAACTGGCGCCCGACGAGGTCGACCGCGCCATGTACAAGCAGAAGACCTGGAAGCGGGTGGCCGTGCTGGCCGCCGGCCCCGGCATGAACTTCATCATCGGCCTGGCGCTGGTCTACACGATCGCGGTGATCTGGGGCCTGCCCAACCTGCACGCGCCCACCACCGCCGTCATCGGCGAAACGGCCTGCGTGGCACCCGAAGTCGTCAAGGGCCAGCTGGGCGCCTGCTCGGGTCCCGGTCCGGCGGCGCTGGCCGGCATCCAGTCCGGCGACGTGGTGGTCAAAGTCGGCGACATCCCGGTGTCGACGTTTGAGGAGATGGCCGCCGCGGTGCGCAAGCAGCACGGCTCGACGCCCATCGTGGTCCAACGTGACGGCACCGAGCTGACCAAGTACGTCGACGTGACTCCCACCCAGCGCTGGATCGCCGACGGGCGCGACAGCGAGGCCGTCCCCAGCACCGTCGGCGCCATTGGGGTGGGGGCCGCCCAGTTCGGGCCCACCCAGTACAACCCGATCACGGCCGTTCCGGCCACGTTCGCCTTCAGCGGGGACCTGTCGGTGCTGCTGGGCAAGTCCCTGGCCAACATCCCGTCCAAGGTCGGCGCACTGATGCACGCCATCGGCAATCCGCACGGGGAGCGCGACCCGGAGACCCCGATCAGCGTGGTGGGCGCCTCGATCATCGGAGGCGATACCGTCGACCACGGGCTGTGGGTGGCGTTCTGGTTCTTCCTGGCCCAGCTGAACTTCATCTTGGGAGTGCTCAACCTGGTGCCGCTGCTGCCGTTCGACGGCGGGCACATCGCGATCGCGCTCTACGAGAAGCTGCGCAATCTGGTCCGGTCGGCCCGCGGCAAGGTCGCCGCGGCGCCGGTGAACTATCTCAAGCTGATGCCGGCCACCTACGTAGTCTTGGTCGTGGTGGTCGGCTACATGCTGCTCACCGTGACCGCCGACTTGGTCAATCCGATCAGGCTGTTTTGATAGGAGACCGCTGATGTCCGTCGGCCTAGGAATGCCGGCCGCCCCGGCGCCCACGCTGGCGCCACGCCGAAAGACCCGCCAACTGATGGTCGGCGGGGTCGGGGTGGGCAGCGACTACCCGATTTCGGTGCAGTCGATGTGCACCACCAAGACCCACGACGTCGACGCGACCCTGCAACAGATCGCCACGCTGACCACCGCCGGCTGCGACATCGTGCGGGTGGCCTGCCCGCGCCAGGAAGACGCCGACGCACTGGCCGAGATCGCCCGCAAGAGCAAGCTTCCGGTGATCGCCGACATCCACTTCCAGCCCAAGTACATCTTCGCCGCGATCGACGCCGGATGCGCCGCCGTGCGGGTCAACCCGGGCAACATCAAGGAGTTCGACGGCCGGGTCGGCGAAGTCGCCAAGGCCGCCGGCGCCGCCGGCATCCCGATCCGGATCGGCGTCAACGCCGGCTCACTGGACCAGCGCTTCCTGGCCAAGTACGGCAAGGCCACCCCGGAAGCGCTGGTGGAATCCGCGCTGTGGGAGGCGTCGCTGTTCGAGGAGCACGGCTTCGGCGACATCAAGATCAGCGTCAAGCACAACGACCCGGTCGTGATGGTGGCCGCCTACGAGCAGCTGGCCGAGAAGTGCGACTACCCCCTGCACCTGGGCGTCACCGAGGCCGGCCCGGCCTTCCAGGGCACCATCAAATCCGCGGTGGCCTTCGGTGCGCTGCTGTCCCGCGGTATCGGCGACACCATCCGGGTGTCGCTGTCGGCGCCGCCGATGGAAGAGGTCAAGGTCGGCAACCAGATTCTGGAGTCGCTCAACCTGCGGCCGCGGGGGTTGGAGATCGTCTCGTGTCCGTCCTGCGGACGGGCCCAGGTGGACGTCTACACGCTGGCCAACGCCGTCACCGCCGGCCTGGAGGGGATCGACGTCCCGTTGCGGGTCGCGGTGATGGGCTGCGTGGTCAACGGTCCCGGCGAGGCTCGCGAGGCGGACCTCGGTGTGGCGTCGGGCAACGGCAAGGGACAGATCTTCGTGCGGGGCGAGGTGATCAAGACCGTCCCCGAGGCGCAGATCGTCGAGACCCTGATCGAGGAGGCGCTGCGCCTGGCGGAGCAGATGGGGGACGGATCTCCCGGCGGTTCGCCCACCGTCGCCGTAAGCTGATCGCAGCCGCGCGCGGCAGTTGAGTTCGCAAGAAAGAGTCACCATGTCGGCTCCGCCGGATATCCGTCTCGACCAGCGACGGGTATCTGTCGTGCGCGACGCCGCCGCGGTCTGGCGGGTACTCAACGCCGATCCCATCGGCTCCTGCATGGTTGCCGCCCGGGTCGCCGACCACGGTGTCGATCCCCGGTCGATCGGCGGGGAACTCTGGACGCGCGGCGGCGCGGACGAATCGCTGTGCTACGCCGGTGCGAATCTGATCCCGTTGCGCGGGGCGCCGGCTGATCTGACCGCGTTCGCGGACAAGGCGGTGAGCGCGATCCGGCGGTGCTCGTCGCTGGTCGGGCGCGCCGAGCTGGTGTTGCCGATGTGGCAGCGTCTGGCCGATGTCTGGGGTCCGGCCCGTGACGTGCGGGAGAGCCAGCCGCTGATGGCGCTGCACACCATGCCCACGTGCACGTTCGACACCGAGGTGCGCCAGGTGCGTCCCGACGAGCTCGACGCCTACCTGGTGGCGGCCGTCGACATGTTCATCGGGGAGGTCGGCGTGGACCCGCGCGCCGGCGACGGCGGCCGCGCCTACCGGCGGCGGGTGTCCAACCTGATCGCGGCGGGTCGGGCCTGGGCGCGCTTCGAACGTGGCGAGGTGGTGTTCAAAGCCGAGGTCGGCTCGCAATCGCCGGCGGTGGGACAGATTCAGGGCGTCTGGGTGCACCCGGAATGGCGTGGGCGTGGGCTGGGCTCCGGCGGCACCGCGATGCTGGCGGCGGTGATCGTCGGTACCGGGCGCGTGGCCAGCCTGTACGTCAACGATTTCAACGAGGTGGCCCGGGCCACCTACGAGCGGGTGGGGTTCACCCAGGCCGGCACCTTTGCGACGGTATTGCTCGACTGAGTGCCCGGCGGCTGCCGCCCGACGGCGGTTGCTCGACGCCGTTCGTGAGGTTCCGTCTCGATGCGATCTCGGTGCGCCTCCGCACCGCGACCGTTCCCATTTCGTAACATCTGCCTCAATGACAACTGCAAGCTCATTCGTCACACGCGTCACGGGCCTGTTCGCGGTGGTGCTCGCCGCGGCCGGGGTGGCGGCCTGCACCCCGCGCCCCGATGGCCCCGGGCCCGTCGCCGAGCGGTTCTTCGCGGCCCTGGCCACCGGGGACACCGCCACCGCCGCCGAACTCAGCGACGACCCCTCCACGGCCCGCAGCGCTCTCAACGCGGCCTGGGCGGGCCTGCAGGCCGAGCATCTGGAGGCGCAGGTGCTCGGCTCGCGCTACAACGACGACACCGGCGGCGTGGCCTACCGCTACACCTGGCGACTGCCGAAGAACCGGACCTGGACCTATGACGGTCAGCTCAAGATGGTCCGCAACGAAGGCCACTGGGCGGTTCGCTGGACGGCCACCGGCCTGCACCCCAAGCTGGGGGAGCACCAGACCTTCGCGCTGCGGGCCGACCCCCCGCGGCGAGCCGCGGTCAACGAGGCGGGCGGAACCGACGTGTTGGTGCCCGGCTACGTCTACCACTACCAGCTGGACGCCGGCCGGGCCGGCCAGAACCTGATGCGCACTGCGCGTGCGGTGATCGATGCCCTGCGGCCCTATGACGACGCACTGGGCGACGCCCAGTGGCTCGCCGAAAAGGCCAGTTCCTCGGTGAACCCGCTCGACCTGATCACGCTGCGCAAGAGCGACCACGACCGCGTCGAAGCCGCCATCGGCCGGCTGCCCGGCGTCGTGATCACCCCGCGTCCCGATCTGCTGCCCACCGATGACCGCTTCGCGCCGATGCTCGTCAGCGAGGTCAAGAAGACCGTCGCGGCCCAGCTCGAAGGTGAGGCGGGCTGGCGTGTTGTCAGCGTCAACCAGAACGGCGTCGACGTGGCGGTGCTGCACGAGGTCGAACCGGCGCCGGCGCCCTCGCTGACGATCAGCCTGGACCGGTCGGTGCAGCGCGCCGCCCAGAACGCGGTCAACACCCGGGGCGACAAGGCGATGATCGTGGTCATCAAGCCGTCGACGGGCGAGTTGCTCGCGGTGGCCCAGAACAGTGCCGCCGACGCCGACGGCCTGGTCGCGACCAGTGGCCTGTATCCGCCCGGGTCGACGTTCAAGATGGTCACCGCGGGCGCGGCGATCGAGCGGGACATGGCGACACCGAACTCCATGGTGGGCTGCCCCGGCGAACTCGACATCGGCCAGCGCACCATCCCCAACTACGGCGGGTTCGACCTGGGCCTGGTGTCGATGTCGCGGGCCTTCGCCAATTCGTGCAACACCACGTTCGCCGAGCTGGCCAGCCGGATGCCGCCGCGGGCACTGTCACAGGCGGCCAGTCGCTACGGGATCGGAGTGGACTACCTGGTGGACGGGATCACCACGGTCACCGGCTCGGTTCCGCCGACCGTCGACCTGGCCGAGCGCACCGAGGACGGATTCGGTCAGGGCAAGGTGCTGGCCAGCCCGTTCGGCGTCGCGCTGGCCGCGGCGACGGTCGCGGCGGGCCGCACTCCGGTGCCCCGGCTGATCGAGGGCCGGCCGACCACGGTCAACGGACCGGTTGGCCCGCCGGTCAGCGAGGAGATGCTCGACGGCCTGCGCGAGATGATGCGGCTGGTGGTCACCGACGGCACCGCTCGCGACATCGCCGGCTGCGGGCCGGTCTTCGGCAAGACCGGGGAGGCTGAATTCGCCGGCGGGTCGCATTCCTGGTTCGCCGGTTATCGGGGTGACATGGCCTTCGCCTCGCTGATCGTCGGCGGCGGCAGCTCGCAGTATGCGGTGCGGATGACCAAGGTGATGTTCGACTCGTTGCCGGACAACTTCCTGCTCTGACGCGCGGTAAGTTGGAGAGCCATGACGGGTCTCGACGATGACGTAGCCGCCCTGCTGCGTATCTCGGATGCCGACCGCAACGGCACGCTGCGGCGGCTGCACAATGCCGTCTCCCTCGGGCTGATCGACATCGGCGAGTTCGAGGAACGAGCGGCGCAGGTCTCGCAGGCCCGGATGCGCTCGGAACTCGACACCCTCATCGGTGACCTGCCCGGACCGCGCGCCATCGTCACCTCGGCGGCCGACCGGGTCGAGCTGCGGGGCTGGGCTGGCTCGCTCAAGCGGCACGGGGAATGGATCGTCCCGACCCGGTTGGCGTTGGTGCGGCGCCTGGGCTCGGTGGACCTCGACCTCACCAAAGCCCGCTTCGCGGGGCCGGTCGTCGTCATCGAACTCGACATGCGGTTCGGCTCGGTCGACATCCGGCTGCCCGACGGCGCCAGCGCCTCGATCGACGACGTCGAGGTCTACGGCGGCAGTGCCCGGGACCGTCGTCCTGACCCGCCCGCTGAAGGCGCCCCGCACCTGGTGCTGACCGGGCGGGTGGTGTGCGGCTCGGTCGACATCAAGGGACCCCGGCGCAAGCTGCGCTGGCGACGCTGACCAGCTCCGTTAAGCTGGCGTGATGCCAGTTCGTGCCCCGCTTTCCCCCGGTGCGGTGTCCCCGACGCTGCCGGTGCCCCATTCGATCCCGCGTCCGGAATACGTCGGCCGTGCCACCGCCGCCGAGGGCAGCGAGCCGTGGGTGCAGACCCCCGAGGTGATCGAGAAGATGCGGGTTGCCAGCCGGATCGCGGCGGGTGCACTCGCCGAGGCGGGCAAGGCCGTCGCTCCCGGGGTGACCACCGATGCGCTGGACCGCATCGCCCACGAGTACATGATCGAGCACGGCGCCTACCCGTCCACGCTCGGTTACAAGGGCTATCCGAAGTCGTGCTGCACGTCGCTCAACGAGGTCATCTGCCACGGCATCCCGGACTCGACGGTGATCGCAGACGGGGACATCGTCAACATCGACGTCACCGCCTACATCGACGGCGTGCACGGCGACACCAACGCCACCTTCCTGGCCGGTGACGTCGCCGAGGAGCACCGGCTGCTCGTCGAGCGCACCCGGGAGGCGACGATGCGGGCGATCAAGGCGGTCAAGCCGGGCCGCGCACTGTCGGTGATCGGCAGGGTCATCGAGGCCTATGCGAATCGGTTCGGCTACAACGTGGTTCGCGACTTCACCGGTCACGGGATCGGCACGACCTTCCACAACGGGTTGGTGATCCTGCACTACGACCAACCCGAGGTGGACACCATCATCGAACCGGGGATGACCTTCACCATCGAGCCGATGATCAACCTCGGGAGCCTGGACTATCAGATCTGGGACGACGACTGGACGGTGGTCACCAACGACGGGCAGTGGAGTGCGCAGTTCGAGCACACCCTGGTGGTGACCGACGACGGAGCCGAGATCCTCACCCTCCCGTGATCGGCCTGTTGAGCCGTGTCTGTTGAGCCGCTGAGTCGCCGGTGAAAACCGCCCCTTGAGGCTGGACGGGCTGTAGCGTGGCGCAAATGCCGGGCACGATGATGACCATCGACGGGTTTCCGATCCCAGTCGAGGTGGCAGGCCCGCCGAACGGGCCTGTCGTCGTCGTGCTCGCGGCAGCACAGCACCCGCTCACCGCCTATGACGCGGTCTGCCAGCGACTGCACACCGCCTCGCTGCGAACCATCGTGATCGGCGCCGACGCGCGGCTGACACCCAAGTCGGTGGTGGGCATCCTGGATTCTCTGGGCGTGCAGTGCGGTGTGCTGGTGGGGGATCGGACCGGCGCCGACAACGCCTGGGAGCTGGCGGCGACGCGCCCGGACCGGTTCACCGGTCTGGTGGTGCTCGACCGGGGCCACCCCCGGGCGCCGGATTTGAGCGGGGCCATTCGCGACGAACGCTGTCCTCCGGTGGAGATCAACACCACCGTCCTGGTCAGTTCCAGGGCTACAGCGGCCGTGGCCAACGCCAGCCAGCGGTTTGTCTACGGCGAGCATCGGCTGGTGGCGCTGCCGGGGCGACGCAGCGCCCAGGAGTTCACCGCGCAGCTCGCGATGGAGATCGTCTTGCGGGCCAGCACCTGGTAGGTGGCCGGCGGCGGGCGAGTAGCCTGGCAGCACTTGTCAGGAGATCGTCGTCGGCGAAGGAGCACCATGACCCGGCCCGCGATGCTGTCCATGGTCGAGCTGCAGCAACTGGTCGGGTCGGGCGACATCGACACCGTCGTGGTGGCCTTCACCGACATGCAGGGTCGCCTGGTCGGCAAGCGAGTCGCGGCCGAGCATTTTCTCGCCGAGGTCGCCGACCACGGCGTGGAGTGCTGCAGCTATCTGCTGGCTGTCGACGTCGAGATGAACACCATTCCCGGCTACTCGATCGCCGACTGGGGGACCGGCTACGGCGATCTGGTGCTCAAACCCGACTTCGCGACGCTGCGCCGCATCCCGTGGCTGCCCGGCACCGCGCACGTGATGGCCGACGCGCACTGGCCGGACGGCGGCCCGGTCGCGGTGGCGCCTCGCCAGATCCTGGCCGCCCAGACCGCGCGGCTCGCCGAACGCGGACTGGTCGCCTATGCCGCAACCGAATTGGAGTTCCTGGTCTTCGAGGACAGCTACCGGCAGGCGTGGGCCGGCGGGTATCGCGGGCTGACCCCCGGGACCGACTACAACTCCGACTACGGCCTGGTCGTCGGTACCCGGCTGGAACCGCTGCTGCGTGACATCCGGCTGGGGATGACCGGCGCGGGCCTGCGCTGCGAGGGCGTCAAGGGCGAGTGCCACAACGGTCAGCAGGAGATCACCTTCCGCTACGAAGAGGCGCTGGTCACCTGCGACAACCACAGCGTCTACAAGAGCGGTGCCAAAGAGATCGCCGATCAGCACGGCAAGAGCCTGACGTTCATGGCGAAGTTCGACGAACGCGAGGGCAACAGCTGTCACGTGCATCTGTCACTGCGCAACGCCGACGGAGCCCCAGTGTTCGCCGATCCGGCCGCACCGCACGGCATGTCGGCGTTGTTCCGTGCGTTCCTGGCCGGTGTGCTGGCCACGATTCCCGAGCTGACCCTGTGTTACGCGCCGAACATCAACTCCTACAAGCGATTCGTCGACGGCAGCTTCGCTCCCACGGCCATCGGGTGGGGGCTGGACAATCGGACCTGCTCGTTGCGGGTCCTGGGCCGTGGCGACTCGATGCGGGTGGAGTGCCGGGTGCCCGGTGGCGACGTAAACCCCTACCTGGCGGTGGCGGCGCTGATCGCAGCGGGCCTGCACGGGATCGACAACGACCTTGAGCTGCCCGAGGAGGTCGAGGGCAACGCCTACCGCGCCGGATTGCCGCAGCTGCCCACGACACTGGCCGATGCCGCGGCACTGTTCGCTGAATCCGCCGTGGCGCGCAAGGCATTCGGTGACGACGTCGTCACGCATTACCTGCACGCCGCCAGGGTTGAGGTGGACGCGTTCAACGCCGCGGTGACCGACTGGGAGAGGGTGCGGGGTTTTGAACGGTTCTGAACCCGAACGGCCGGTCGTCGGTTTGACGACCTACCTGGACCGGGCGCAGTTCGGCGTGTGGGATTCACGGGCGGGCCTGCTGCCCGCCGCCTACCTTCAGGGCATCACCGCCGCGGGCGGAATCGCGGTGCTGTTGCCGCCGCAGCCGGTGACGCCGGAGATCGCCGCGCGGGTGCTCGACGGTGTCAGCGGACTGGTGATCACCGGTGGCCGGGACCTCGATCCGGCCGGCTACGGCCAGCCTCCGCACGCCGAGACCGACCGGCCCGACACCACCCGGGACGCCTGGGAGTTCGCGCTGCTGGCCGAGGCGCTGCGACGCGGACTGCCGGTACTGGGGATCTGCCGCGGCGCCCAAGTACTCAATGTCGCGCTCGGAGGAACGTTGCACCAGCATCTGCCCGACGTGCTGGGTAACTGCGGGCACCGGGCCGGCAACGGGGTGTTCACTCCCATGCCGGTGCGCACCGTAGCCGGCACCCGGCTGGCCGAGCTGCTCGGCGAGACCTGCCAGGTGCAGTGCTACCACCACCAGGCGATCGCCGAGCTGGGTGCGAAACTTGTTGTCAGTGCGCGCGATGACGACGATGTCATCGAGGCGATCGAGCTTCCCGGGGAGGACTTCGTGCTCGCGGTTCAGTGGCATCCGGAGGAGTCCCTGGATGATCTGCGGCTGTTCACCGCGATCGTGGCGGCGGCGGGCAAGTACGCGCAGGCGCGGGTGAGCTAGTGACTCACGAACTCATCAACCCCGCCACCGGGGCGGTCTTCGCCACCGTCGAGCACCTTGAGGCCGCCGCGGTCGACGACGCGGTGCGCCGGGCCCGGGACGCCCAGAAGCGGTGGGCCAAAAGGTCCCCGGCTGAGCGGGCCGCCGCGCTGCGAGACTTCGCCGCGGTGGTCGACGCCCACGTCGACGAGCTGGCCGCGCTGGAGGTGACCAACTCCGGGCACCCGGTGTCGGCTGCCGAATGGGAGGCCGGGCACGTCCGCGACGTGCTGCAGTTCTACGCGGCCAGCCCGGAGCGGTTGTCCGGTAAGCAGATTCCGGTGGCCGGTGGGCTGGACGTCACCTTCCACGAACCGCTCGGCGCCGTTGGGATCATCACCCCGTGGAACTTCCCCATGCCGATCGCGGCATGGGGGTTCGCCCCGGCGCTGGCCGCCGGAAACGCGGTGTTGATCAAACCCGCCGAGTGGACTCCGCTGACCACGCTGCGGCTGGCGGAACTGGCCGTCGAATCAGGTTTGGATCCGGACCTTTTGCAGGTACTGCCCGGCCGCGGTGCCGAGGTGGGCGAGCGGCTGGTCTCCCACCCGGATGTGGCCAAGATCGTGTTCACCGGTTCCACCACCACCGGCACCCGGGTGCTGCAGGCCGGGGCGGCCGGAGTGAAGCGGGTGACGCTGGAACTCGGTGGCAAGAGCGCCAACATCGTGTTCGCCGATTGCGACCTGGAGCAGGCGGCGGCGACCGCGCCCTACGGCGTGTTCGACAACGCCGGGCAGGACTGCTGCGCCCGCAGTCGAATCCTGGTGCAGCGCAGTATCTACGACCGTTTCATGGAGCTGCTGGAACCTGCGGTGACCGGTGTCGTCGTCGGAGATCCGACTTCCCGCGACACCGAGATGGGCCCGTTGGTATCGCGCCCGCACTGGGAGAAGGTTGCCTCCTATGTGCCCGACGACGCGCCGGTGGCCTTCCGCGGCCAGGCGCCCACCGGTCCGGGCTTCTGGTTCCCGCCGACGGTGCTGACTCCGGCGGCCACCGATCGTTGTGTCACCGAGGAGATCTTCGGCCCGGTGGTGACCGTGCTGCCGTTCGAGGATGAAGCCGACGCCGTCGCCTTGGCCAACAACACCGTCTACGGGTTGTCGGGATCGATCTGGACCAATGACCTGTCCCGGGCGCTGCGGGTGTCGCGGGCGGTGGAAGCCGGGAACCTGTCGGTGAATTCGCATTCGTCGGTGCGTTTCAACACCCCGTTCGGGGGCTTCAAACAGTCGGGGCTGGGCCGGGAGCTGGGCGCGGATGCCCCGCTGGCGTTCACCGAGACCAAGAATGTGTTCATCGCAGTGAAGGAGATGTGAGTGACCGATCTGACTCAACGCCTGGCCGGGCGGGTTGCCGTGGTGACCGGTGCCGGCGGCGGCATCGGACTTGCGACCGCCCGGCGGATGCGGTCCGAGGGCGCGCGCATCGTGGTCGGTGACCTCGACCCGACGACGGGAGCCGCGGTCGCCGACGAGTTGGACGGTCTGTTCGTGCAGGTCGACGTCTCCGACCAGGAGCAGGTCGACGCGCTGTTCGACACCGCCGCGCAGACATTCGGCGCAGTCGACATCGCCTTCAACAACGCCGGGATTTCACCTCCGGACGACGATCTGATCGAGACCACCGAACTGCCTGCCTGGCAACGGGTTCAGGACGTCAACCTGAAATCGGTGTATCTGTGCTGCCGGGCGGCACTTCGGCACATGGCCCCGGCCGGGCGCGGATCGATCATCAACACCGCATCATTTGTTGCGGTGATGGGGTCGGCCACGTCCCAGATCTCCTACACCGCCTCCAAGGGCGGCGTGCTGGCCATGTCGCGTGAGCTCGGGGTCCAGTACGCCCGGCAGGGCATCCGGGTCAACGCGCTGTGCCCCGGGCCGGTGAATACCCCACTGCTGCAAGAGCTGTTCGCCGCCGACCCGGAACGCGCCGCACGCCGGCTGGTGCACGTGCCGGTGGGCCGGTTCGCCGAGCCGGAGGAGATCGCGGCCGCGGTGGCTTTCCTGGCCAGCGACGACGCGTCGTTCATCACCGGCTCGACCTTCCTGGTGGACGGCGGGATCAGCTCCGCCTACGTCACGCCGCTGTAGGTTGCTGGCGGGGAGTGTGCCACGGTCATTCCCAATTCGGCTCCCACGCTTTGGGTTTCTGAAACCGGCAAGGGGTACGAAAATCAAACTCGTGCTCACCGCTTTTCCGATAGACGATCCGCATAAGCCACGAGTTCGTGTCGGCTATGAACCCGTGTTCCTGGCCTTCTCGGATACACGATGTGACTGACTCCCACATCATCCGTAGGCCGACCATCGAATTGCTGACATACGACAGGCTCTCCTCGTCCTGGCCCTTTCCAGCGCGAACGTAGATGCAGAGGGACGGGTCGTCGCCGCGCAGCGCCAGGTACGCATCGAAGTCGATGCGCGGATTGTGATCCGTCAGCTCGAAGGTGATCGTGTTCGGAATGTCTGCTGAATCGGTCTCAATCATGTGTTCATCGAAAGTGATGCGCCACCATTCATCCTGGCCTCCGGCCTTTCCCCAGCCGCGAGCCGAGGCAAGAAGGCTTGCCAGGTCATTCAGGCCGGGGACTGTGGTGTCCTTTAGTCCAGGGGCGATGTCTTTTGAAGGGAATGCCGCCCGGCGTTCGTCGCCGGCGGCGGTCAAGTACCTGAACTCTTCTGCGACGAAATCGGCTGTCAACACGTCGGTTTTCGTGCGATGGGAGCTTCCGGGCTCTCCCGGATTCAGAGTGCGTTGATCCGGTCTTGGAGGTGGCCGAAGTGGACGGGGGATGTCAAGACGTAGTGGTTGAGGTTGCGGACCCTCAAGAAGGTGCCGCAGAGGGTAGTTGCCGTAGATACCGGCGACGTCACCGGACATGACCTGATTGTGCTGCTTCATGGCGTCCGCGAGCAGCCTGTCTCGCTGCGCTGCGCGCTCGCGGGCCACACGCACACCCAGCTTCACCGCGTACGCCGTCACCACGACGACGACGGAAACGTCCAACCCAAAGATTGCTGCGCACCCGAAAAATATGAGCCAGGGCATGGCTCTGGTGTGCCAGGTTGATCCGACCTGTTGGCCGTCAGGGGCACGGTCGGCTTTGGCGTCAGCCGCCCTGACCGGGTTGGCAGGTGTCTGTTCGTCTGCCCATCGCTTCACCATGAGGTAAGCGATGGCCAAGGCTATGAGCAGCAGGAAGGGGTTCATCGTGTCTGGATCGCAGACTCAGTGGCGTAATGGCAGTGCTGGTGGAAGGACATACCTTGACCGTAACGACGGGTACCGACACTCCACGCGGTCTGCGTGGCGGCGAGCCGTGCGTCAGAACCACTCCGGGCGCATCTCCAAGGTGGTGCGGTCGAGACTTTCCAACAGGTCGAGTTGCGGGCCGGTCTTCGGCAGCTCGTAACGGAAGAAATACCGGGCCGCCTGCCGCTTGCCGTCGTAGAAGTCTCCGGACCTGCCATCGACGGCCAACAGTTGCTCCAGCCAGATCCAGGCGATGACCACGTGGCCGAAGGCCTCCAGGTAGATCGCGCTGTTGGCCAGCGCGGCATCGATGTCGCCCGAGGCGAACATGGCAGCAGTGACAGCGACCAGTCGCCCGATCACCGCGTCGAGTTGGGCGGCCAGGTCGGCCAACTCACCGCCGGCACGCTGCGCGGCCGCGGTGCTGCCCGTCATCGTCTGATGCAGCGCGGCCAGGCCCGCCCCGTCGCGCTGCACCACCTTGCGGCCCAACAGGTCCAAGCTCTGGATACCGTGGGTGCCCTCGTGGATGGGGTTGAGCCGGTTGTCCCGGTAATGCTGCTCGACGTCGTACTCGCGGGTGTAGCCGTAGCCGCCGTGCACCTGGATGGCCAGGTCGTTGGCGGCCAGACACCACTGCGACGGCCAGCTCTTGGCGATCGGGGTGAGCATGTCCAGCAGCGCGGTGGCGTGGTCGTGTTCCTCGTCGGATTCGGCGGTGTGCTGGATGTCGACGAGGCGCGCGCAGTACAGGGCCAGGGCCAGTGCCCCCTCGACATAGGATTTCTGCGCCAGCAGCATCCGTTTGACGTCGGCGTGTTCGATGATCGGGACCTGCGGCGCCGCCGGGTCTTTCGATGTCGCCGGCCGGCCCTGCGGTCGGCTGCGGGCGTAGTCCAGCGACTTGAGATAGCCGGTGTAGCCGAGCGCGATCGCGCCCATGCCCACTCCCAGCCGGGCCTCGTTCATCATGTGGAACATGTAGCTCAGACCGCGGTGCTCGGTGCCGACGAGGTAGCCGACCGCGCCCGGCTCCCCACCCGGCCGATGGCCGCCCTCCCCGAAGTTGAGCACGGTGTTGGTGATGCCGCGGTAGCCCATCTTGTGGTTGAGCCCGGCCAGCACGACGTCGTTGCGCTCACCGAGCGTGCCGTCGGGTTCCACCAGATACTTCGGCACGATGAACAGCGAAATCCCTTTGGTGCCGGCCGGACCGCCGGGGATCTTGGCCAGCACGAGATGCACGATGTTGTCGGTCAGTTCGTGATCGCCGCCCGAGATCCACATCTTCGATCCGAACAACCGGTAGGTTCCGTCGGGGCGTGGTTCGGCGCGGGTGGTGATGTCGGCCAGCGAGGAGCCGGCCTGGGTCTCCGACAGGCACATCGTCCCGAAGAAGCGACCGGCGAGCATGGGTTTGACGAAGGCGTCGATCTGTTCTTCGCTGCCGAATTTGGCGAGCAGGTTGGCGTTGGCCATGGTCAGCATCGGGTAGCCGGCGGTGCTGACGTTGGCGGCGAACAGCCAGGCGAAGCCGGCCTGGGCCACCGTCGCCGGCAGTTGCGCACCGCCCAGCGAGTAGTCCATCGCCATGCCGATCAGCTCGGCGTCGGCGCAGGCCGCCAACGCCACTTTGACCTCACCGATGATGGTGACCGTCGTCCCGTCGAAGGTCGGCTCATGAGCGTCGCTCTTCTTGTTGTGCGGGGCGAAATAGCGGGTCGCCAACTGTTCGCACAGGTCCAAGGTGTCGGAGAACGTCTCCCGGGAGTGTTCGGCGAACCGGGCCCGCCCGGTCAGCTCGTCGACCCGCAGCCAGTCGAACAGCAGAAAATCCAGGTCCTGGCGGGACAGCAGGAGAGATTTCATCGCGAGCCTTTCATTCCAGGCCGAGCAGCGCGTTCTCGACGACCTCCGGCAACGCCGGGTGGATCCAGTACTGACCGCGCGCCATCTCCGGCGCGGTGAGACCGAAGCTCATCGCCTGGATCAGCGGCTGGATGATCGACGACGCCTGGTAGCCCATGATGTGCGCACCCAGCAGTCGTCCGGTGCCACGTTCGGCGATGAGTTTGGCGAACCCGGTGGTGTCCTCCATGGCCCAGCCGTAGGCGACATCGCCGTAGTCCTGAATCTTCACCGAGATGTCGAGACCCTTTGCCATGGCCTCGGTTTCGGTCAATCCGACGGCGGCGATCTGCGGATCGGTGAACACCGCGAACGGCACGTAGCGGTGATCGGTGACCCGCATCGACTCGGTGTCGTCCCAGTCGCAGAGCAGGTTGTGCTGTACCACCCGGGCTTCGTGGTTGGCCACGTGCTTGAGCTCGTAGGGCGACGACACGTCGCCGAGCGCGAAAACGCCGCGCGCCGAGGTGCGTTGGTATTTGTCGACGGTCACTCGGCCGCCGGCGACGTCGATGCCGGCCTGCCCGGCATCCAGCAGATCGCCGTTGGGCACCCGGCCGGTGGCCACCAGCAGAGCATCGGCCCGCAGCATCGAGCCGTCGTCGAGCTCTACGACCACGCCCTTGCCGTCGTTGCGGGCGGCGACCACGTTGCGGTGAGAGCGCACCTCCCACTTCGCCGCGGCGATCCGGGTGAACCGCTCCGCAACGGTCTCGTCGCAGTGACGCAGCAGTGTGGAGCCGCGGATCACCACCGTGACCCGCACGCCCAATGCGGAGAACACGTGGGCGAACTCGGCGGCGACGAAACCCCCGCCGACGATCACCAGGTGCTCGGGAAGTTCGGGGATCCGCATCACGTCGTCGCTGGTGTAGTAGCGCACCCCGCTGTCGGCGATGGCCGGCGGAATCGCCGAGCGCGCGCCCGCCGCGATCACCACCTGCTCGGCGCTGAACTGCTCACCACCGGCGGTGCGCAGCAGGTACCGGCCATCGGAACCGACCGGGCCGAACCGGGTGTGCTCGGCGTAGACGTCGACGCCTCGCAGGCTGCGGCGGTACTGCTCGCCGCCGGCGGCGATCGGGTCGATCCGCCCGAACACCCGCGAGACGATGTCGTTCCAGCGCACTCGGTCGATTCGGGCATCGATCCCGTACCGGGAGGCCTCGGTCACCGCATTGGCGACCTCGGCGGCGTAGACGAACATCTTGGTCGGGATGCAGCCGACATTGAGGCAGGTCCCGCCGAAGGTGCCCTGCTCGCAGATCGCCACTCGCTTGTTCGCGTAGCGGTCGTCGAGAATGCTGTTGCCCGAACCGGTTCCGATGATCGCCAGGTCGTAGCTCTCCATTGCGTCAGCCTAAACGGTGGGCCGGGATAGGCTGAGTTGCGTGGTCAAACCCGCAAAGACCGACATAGCACTGATCGGTGCGGGCATCATGAGCGCCACGCTGGGGGCGATACTGCGCCGGCTGCAACCGGACGCCGCGATCACCATCGTCGAGCGGTTGGACGCCGCCGCCGAGGAGAGCAGCGACCCGTGGAACAACGCCGGCACCGGCCACGCCGGGCTGTGTGAACTGTTCTACACGCCGGAACAGCCTGACGGCTCGATCGAGATCGCCAAGGCGGTGCGCGTCAACGAGCAGTTCCAGGTGACCCGCCAGTTCTGGGCGTACGCGGTGCAGAACGGGATGTTGACGCAGCCGCGCGACTTCGTGAACCCGGTCCCGCACGTCAGCTTCGTCCACGGCGCCGGCGGCGTCGACTACCTGCGGCGCCGCCATCGTGCGCTGGCCGACAACCCGTTGTTCGCCGGAACCGAGTTCATCACCGACTTCGGTGAGTTCGCCACCCGGCTACCGGCGATGGCCGCCGGTCGAGACCCCGGCATCCCGGTGGCACTGAGCTGGGCGCCCGACGGCACCGACGTCGACTTCGGCGCGCTGGCCAATCAGCTGATCGGCTACGGCGTGCGCCACGGCACCGCGGTGCTGTTCGGCCACGAGGTGCGCACCATCCGCCGCGAGCCCGACGGCAGCTGGACGCTGGATCTGTCCAATCGTCGTACGGGCCAAACCCGAAGGCTCAACGCTGGATTCGTGTTCATCGGAGCCGGGGGAGCGACGCTGGGGCTGCTGCAACGCTCGGGTATCCCCGAAGCCCGGGGATTCGGCGGCTTCCCGATCGGCGGCCGGTTCCTGCGCTGCGGGGTCCCCGAGCTCACCGCTGGCCACCGCGCCAAGGTGTACGGCGCCCCGGCCCCCGGCGCCCCGTCGACGACCGCGCCGCACCTGGATGCCCGGCTGGTCAACGGTGTGCCGTGGCTGCTGTTCGGACCGTTTGCCGGCTGGTCGCCGAGGTTCCTCAAGCACGGCCGCGGCACGGATCTGCCGAGATCGGTCCGCCCCGACAACCTGGCATCGCTGCTGGGCGCCGGGATCCGCGAGCGCGAACTGGTCGGCTATCTGCTCGGCCAACTCCGGCGGACGCACTCCGCCCGCGTCGAGGCACTGCGGGAGTTCCTGCCGGATGCGCTGGACCGGGACTGGTCGGCGCTTACGGCCGGACAGCGGGTGCAGGTGATCCGCAGTGGGCGGCTCGAATTCGACACCACCATCGTCAGCGCCGCCGACGGCAGCATCGCGGGTCTGCTCGGCGCATCACCCGGTGCTTCGACCGCGGTGCCGGCCATGCTGGAGGTGCTGGCGCGCTGCTTCGCCGGGCGGTTCGCCGATTGGCTGCCGACGCTCAAAGAGATGGTGCCCTCGTTGGGCACCCGGCTCTCCGACGAGCCCGCCCTGTTCGAGCAGGTGTGGGAGTGGGGCAGCCAACAGCTTCAGCTCGGCTGAGGGGCCACTAGAGTTGCACGGTGACCGAGAACCCATACCTGGCCGGGTTGCGGCTGGCCGGCCGCAAGGTTGTCGTCGTGGGCGCGGGAAGCGTCGCGCAGCGCCGCCTGCCGCTGTTGGTGGACAGCGGCGCGCATGTGGTGGTGATCGCGCCGAGCGCCACCCCGGCGGTCGAAGCGCTGACGGAACGTAAGCCCGGCATCACCCTGGTCTCGCGCGCCTACCGCGACGGTGACCTGGCCGACGCCTGGTACGCGATCGCGGCCACCGATGCCCCCGACGTCAATGCCGCCATCGTCGCCGAGGCCGACCGGCGCCGGATCTTCTGCGTGCGCGCCGATCTGGCCGTGGAGGGATCCGCGGTCACCCCGGCCAGCTTCGGCTACGCCGGCCTGTCGGTGGGCGTTCTCGCCGGCGGCGAACACCACCGTTCGGCGGTGATCCGCTCGGCCATCCGGGAAGCCCTGCAGTCCGGCGCAATCAACCTGGATACCGAGGCGACCTCCGACGTGGTGCGCGGTGGGGTGGCACTGGTGGGCGGCGGGCCCGGAGATCCGGAACTGATCACGGTCCGCGCCCGTCGCATGCTCTTGCACGCCGATGTGGTGGTGGCCGACCGGCTCGCGCCGCCCGAACTGCTGGCCGAACTGCCCCCCAACGTCGAAGTGATCGATGCGGCGAAGATCCCCTACGGGCGAGCGATGGCCCAGGACGCCATCAACTCGCTGATGATCGAGCGAGCCAAGGCGGGCAAGTTCGTGGTGCGGCTCAAAGGCGGCGACCCGTTCGTATTCGCCCGCGGCTATGAAGAGGTCTTGGCCTGCGCCGAGGCGGGGATTCCGGTGACCGTGGTCCCGGGTGTGACCAGTGCCATAGCGGTGCCGGCCCTGGCCGGGGTTCCGGTCACACACCGGGCCGTGAATCACGAGTTCGTGGTGGTCAGCGGGCATGTCGCGCCAGATGACCCCGAATCGTTAGTGAATTGGGATGCCCTGGCCGCAATGCGCGGAACGATCGTGCTGCTGATGGCCATCGAGCGCATCGAACAATTCAGCGCGGTGCTGCAAAAAGGCGGTCGACCTGCGGATACGCCGGTGCTGGTGGTTCAACACGGCACCACGGCCGCTCAGCACACGTTACGAGCGACGTTGGCCGACGCGCCCGAGAAGATCCGGGCGGAGGGCATCCGACCTCCCGCGATCGTGATTATCGGGGCCGTTGCAGGTTTCGGGGTTTAAACAGCTCTTAATATTACTGTAGGGTAGCCGGTTATGACTGCACTCGATGATGCAGGCCGGGCGACCGCACAGTGGTCCGAAGACGCTGCCGGGGCGGTTCCCCGGGGGCGCACCGGCTCGGATCTGATGAGCTGGACCAGCAGGTATGTGTCGTCGTGGCTGCCGTCTCGCCGCTTCATCTACGCCGTGATCGCCATCGGTGGCATGCAGCTGCTCGCCACCATGGACAGCACTGTCGCCATCGTCGCGCTTCCTAAGATCCAGGACGATTTGGGCCTGTCCGACGCCGGCCGCGGCTGGGTGATCAGTGCCTACGTCCTGACCTTCGGCGGCCTGATGCTGCTGGGCGGGCGACTCGGTGACACCATCGGCCGCAAACGCACCTTCATCAGCGGGGTCGCGCTGTTCACCATCGCTTCCGTGCTGTGTGCGGTGGCCTGGGATGCGCCCACGCTGGTCATTGCCCGGCTCCTGCAGGGCGTCGGCTCGGCCATCGCCTCGCCGACCGCGCTGGCCTTGATCGCCACCACCTTCCCGAAGGGACCGGCCCGCAATGCCGCCACCGCGGTGTTCGGTGCGATGACCGCCGTCGGTTCGGTGATGGGCCTGGTGGTCGGCGGTGCGCTGACCGAGGTGTCGTGGCGGCTCGCGTTCGGTGTCAACGTGCCGATCGGCATTCTGATGATCTATCTGGCCCGCACCGCGCTGACCGAGACCCACAAGGAGCGGATGAAGCTCGACGCCGCCGGAGCGCTGCTGGCCACGCTGGGCTGCACCGCGGCGGTGTTCGCGTTCACGATCGGCCCGGAGAAGGGCTGGATCTCGGTCATCACCATCGGCTCGGGCGTCGTGGCCGTCTTGGCGCTGCTGGCTTTCGCCGTGGTGGAACGCACCGCGGAGAACCCGGTGGTGCCGTTCAGCCTGTTCAAGGACCGCAACCGGTTGGCGACCTTCGCGGCGATCTTCCTGGCCGGCGGGGTGCTGTTCACCGTGACCGTGACCATCGGCCTGTACGTGCAGGACCTGATGGGCTACTCGGCGCTGCGCGCCGGGGTCGGCTTCATCCCGTTCGTCATCGGGCTCGGTGTCGGCCTGGCGGCATCCTCCCAGTTGGTGCGCCGGTTCCCGCCCCGGGTGCTGGTGATCGCCGGAGGCATCGTGGTGCTGGGGGCGATGGTCTACGGCTCGACGGTCGACCGGAACCTCCCGTACTTCCCGAACTTCGTGACGTTGATCGTGCTCGGCGGGATCGGGATCGGGATGATCGTGGTGCCGTTGACCCTGTCGGCCATCGCCGGTGTGGGCTTCGACCAGATCGGCCCGACGTCGGCGATCGCGCTGATGCTGCAGAACCTCGGCGGCCCGATCGTGCTGGCGGTCATCCAGGCCGTGATCACCTCGCGCACGCTCTATCTCGGCGGTACCAACATGCCGGTCAAGACCATGGACGCCACGCAGATCGCCGCGTTGGACGCGGGCTACACCTACGGCCTGCTGTGGGTGGCCGCGGTGGCGGTGCTGGTCGGGGCGATCTCCCTGCTGATCGGCTACACCGCCAAGCAGGTCGCGCACGCTCAGGAGGTCCAGGACGCCTTCGGGGCCGGCACTCTGTAAGCACACCCTCGCCGAGCAGTCGCAGAATCGCATCGCGCGGGCTCCACCAGCGCGACTCTGTGTCTGCTCACGGCTGAAGATAGGCTCTCCCGCTGTGATCACCCGGATGTCCCAACTGTTCCTGCGCACCCTGCGCGACGACCCCGCCGACGCCGAAGTGCCCAGCCACAAGCTGCTGATCCGGGCGGGCTACATCCGGCCGATCGCACCCGGTCTCTACAGCTGGCTGCCGCTCGGGCTACGGGTGCTGCGCAACATCGAGCGGGTGGTGCGCGAGGAGATGAACGCCATCGGCGGCCAGGAGATCCTGTTCCCCGCGCTGCTGCCGCGCGCCCCGTATGAGACCACCAACCGCTGGACCGAGTACGGCGACAGCCTGTTCCGGCTGACCGACCGCCGCGACAACGACTACCTGCTCGGCCCCACCCACGAGGAACTGTTCACCCTGACGGTCAAGGGGGAGTACAGCTCCTACAAGGACTTCCCGGTCGTGCTGTACCAGATCCAGACCAAGTACCGCGACGAGGCGCGGCCGCGAGCCGGCATCCTGCGCGGCCGCGAGTTCGTGATGAAGGACTCCTATTCCTTCGACGTCGACGACGCCGGTCTCCAGGCCGCCTATGAAGCCCACCGGGTGGCCTACCAGAAGATCTTCGATCGGCTCGGGGTGCGCTACGTGATCGTCTCCGCGGTCTCCGGCGCCATGGGCGGGTCGGCATCCGAGGAGTTTCTCGCCGAGAGCGCGATCGGCGAGGACACCTTCGTGCGCTGCCAGGAGTCCGGCTACGCCGCCAACGTGGAAGCGGTCACCACCGCGCGCCCGGAGCCGCTGCCCTTCGACGGACTTCCCGAGCCGAAGGTCTATGACACCGGCGACACCCCGACCATCGCCACCCTGGTGGACTGGGCCAACGGCGCCGGCCTGGGCCGGCCCGTCACCGCCGCCGACACCCTCAAGAACGTCCTGCTCAAGGTCCGCCAACCCGACGGCGACTGGGAACTGCTGGGCATCGGGGTGCCGGGTGACCGTGAGGTCGACGAGAAGCGACTGGGTGCGGCGCTCGATCCCGCGGAGTACGCGCTGCTCGGCGACAGTGATTTCGCCGAGCACCCGTTCCTGGTGAAGGGCTATATCGGCCCTAAAGCATTGCAGGACAACGGTGTCCGCTATCTGGTCGACCCGCGCGTGGTGGACGGCACCAGCTGGATCACCGGCGCGGACGCCCCGGGCAAGCACGTCGTCGGGCTGGTCGCCGGCCGTGATTTCACCGCCGACGGCACCATCGAAGCCGCCGAGGTCCGTGACGGTGACCCGTCACCGGACGGGGCGGGCCCGCTGGTCAGCGCCAGGGGCATCGAGATCGCCCACATCTTCCAGCTCGGCCGCAAATACACCGACGCGTTCGCCGCAGACGTGCTCGGCGAGGACGGGCGCCCGGTGCGGCTCACCATGGGCTCCTACGGCGTCGGGGTATCCCGGCTGGTCGCCGTCATCGCAGAGCAGCAGCACGACGAGCTGGGGCTGCGCTGGCCGTCGCAGATCGCCCCGTTCGAGGTGCACCTGGTGATCGCCAACAAGGACGACGCGGCCCGCGCCGGCGCCACCGAACTGGCCGCCGAGCTGGACCGGCTCGGTCTGGAGGTGCTGTTCGACGACCGGCAGGCCTCACCGGGGGTGAAGTTCAAGGACGCCGAGCTGCTCGGGGTGCCGTGGATCGTCGTCCTGGGACGCGGCTGGGCCGACGGGATCGTCGAACTGCGGGATCGCTTCTCCGGGCAGACCCGCGAGCTTTCCGCCGGCACCGAGCTGGCCGGGCAGATCCTGGCCGCGGTCCGCGGCCAGGACTGCTAACCCGGCGCCTGAGTGCACATGGTGCTGCGCGCCGCACGCACCACGACGGCCGCCTGCTCGGGGCTGGCTCCGTACTGGGCGGCGACCTGGTCGGTCACTGCGGCGGCGGGCTGGCCGGTGTAGAGCTGTCGGCACACCTGCTTGCCGGCCATGAGCAGCTGATCGTCGTCGCCGGGGAAGTTGCCGCGGGTGGCGTCGAGGTACCTGATGTCCTCGGCGGTGTAGGGGATCGGCCAGGCTACGGCCGGACCGGCGCTCCCCAGCATGACTCCTGCCCCCACCGCTGCCGCGATCAGGACGCCTCGCTTGCGCACCGTCATCGGCCCGCTCCTTTCGCTCAGTCCTCGCCACCCGGGAACGCCCGGGTGATCGGCCAATTGCCCAGCGCCCGGTTCCAGTGCGCGGCCAGCACCGCGCTCTGGCCGAGCGCGGTCGCCGCGAACTCCCGGTCGGCGGATTCGTGGGCCTGCTCGACGACCGCGCGCCATGCCGTCGCGGTGTCGTACTCGATCCGGACCGCCAGCCGCAGTGCGTCGTTGGACGTGGTCACCGGCATGGGCAGCTGGTATCCGGCAGCTGCCGGCGGGATCGGAACCGAGCGGCTGGTCAGTATCGCGATGGTCCGGTCCCGGCGTTCGCGGTGCTGACGGATGGTGGCGACCACCAGGTCGTTGAACTCCGGCAAGGAGTACGCCGACACCATCCCGTAACCGTAGACGGCTCCGTATTCGGTGGCCAGCGCGTCGCACAGGGCGGCTTCGGGGCCGCCGACCGGGCTCGGGACGGGAGACGTCATGACTGCGCCACCAGGGCGACCGCGTAGGAGGCCGTGCAGGCTGCCGCGATGGACGCCAGCAGTCCGGCCCGGTAACCCGATGAGGTGATGGCCAGTTTCCCGGCACTGTCGGCTGCCGCGCGCAATGCGTTGACCACCTGGGACACCGTCGGAGCGGGCCCATCCGGCACCGGAGTGGTGGTCTCGGTGGCGTCCGCCGGAGGCTTTCCGGCCGCCCGGGCGATCTCGGTGGCCAGCGCGCGAGCGTGTTCGGCTCGCTCCAGCGACACCTGGTCGAGTGCCGCGGCGAGCTCCCTGGCGTCGTCGGCATCCGGTCCGGTCAGGCGGGCCCGGGCCGCGGCGGCCAGCTCACTGTCGCGTTGCGCCAGCTGCCGTTGCGCTTCCAGATCGTCGACGGCGGGCGGTGCCGGAGCCGAGCCGCAGGCCGGCGCCACCACGGCGAGCAGGGCGAGCATCCCGGCGCCGGTCAGCACGCGCCGTCGGTCGATGGCGGACAGGGGGCCGGGCACTCTGACATCCTGCCATTGCGATGCCGCCCGACCGACTCGGCGTGGCCGCGCGCGAAGCGACTTGCGCGGTGGCCCGCGCTTTTGCCGGTTTGCTGTGGCCGTGCAGCCCACGGCGTATCGTTGGTGGCTGGTTCCCGGCCGCGCCTGGCGCGTGGGAACGCGCCGAGAAGGACAACTCAAGATGAGGAGCTCGCCGTGGCCACCGGGCTACCTTCCCAGACACAGGTGATCGAGCTGCTCGACGCTGAGTTCACCCGCGCCGGATACGACATCGAAGACGTCGTCGTCGACGACCAGGAACCGTTGCCGCGCATCACCGTGGTCGCCGACGGCGACACTCCACTGGATCTGGACACCGCCGCCGCGCTGTCGCGCTCGGCATCGGCTTTGCTCGACACCCTGGAATTCGACGGCCAATACGTGCTGGAGGTCAGCTCGCCCGGTGTGCAGCGGCCGCTGACCACCGCAAAGCATTTTCGCCGCGCGCACGGCCGCAAGGTCGAACTGACCCTGTCCGACGGGTCGGTCCTGACCGGCCGGATGGGTGTCGTCGAGGACGGGGTTCTGACGTTGGTGGTGCGTGCCGGGCGGGATTGGAACCGCCGCCGGCTGCCACTGACCGAGATCAGCAAAGCGGTGGTGCAGATCGAGTTTTCGCCGCCGAGCGAACGTGAGTTGGAGTTGGCGGGCCGACAGGTCCGGGATGCGGGAACGGAGGCGGGCAAAATGAACCGCGCCGACGACGATGCGGTGGGGGTACCCCCAGCCGCGCAGCGGCGAGGGGGCCGTAGCGACGAGGAGGAGTGGCGCCAATGAACATCGACATGGCCGCGCTGCACGCGATCGAGGCCGACAAGGGCATCTCGGTCGACGTGGTCGTGGACACGATCAAATCGGCATTGCTCACCGCCTACCGGCACACCGAGGGCCACCACGCTGAAGCGGTCATCGACGTCGACCGCAAGAGCGGCATGGTGCGGGTGCTGGCCCGCGAGACCGACGCCGACGGCAACGTCATCAGCGAATGGGATGACACTCCGGAGGGCTTCGGGCGCATCGCGGCGACCACCGCCCGCCAGGTGATCCTGCAGCGGCTGCGCGACGCCGAGAACGAGAAGGCCTACGGCGAGTTCTCGGCGCGCGAGGGTGACATCGTCGCCGGTGTCGTCCAGCGTGACGCCCGAGAGAACGCCCGCGGTGTGGTCGTGGTGCGGCTGGGCACCGAGGCCAAGGGCTTCGACGGCGTCATCCGGCCCGCCGAGCAGGCGCCCGGCGAGGCCTACGAGCACGGCGACCGGCTGCGTTGCTACGTGATCGGCGTGACCCGGGGCCTGCGCGAGCCGCGTATCGAGCTGTCCCGCACCCACCCGAACCTGGTTCGCAAACTGTTTGCTCTGGAGGTGCCCGAGATCGCCGACGGGTCGGTGGAGATCGTCGCGGTCGCCCGCGAAGCCGGCCACCGGTCCAAGATCGCGGTGGCCTCGCAGGTCCCGGGGCTCAACGCCAAGGGTGCCTGCATCGGCCCGATGGGCCAGCGGGTGCGCAACGTGATGAGCGAGCTGGCCGGCGAGAAGATCGACATCATCGACTACGACGAGGACCCGGCGCGCTTCGTCGGCAACGCGTTGTCGCCGGCCAAGGTGATGTCGGTGACGGTGATCGACCAGGCGGCCCGGGCCGCCCGGGTGGTGGTCCCGGACTTCCAGTTGTCGCTGGCCATCGGCAAGGAGGGCCAGAATGCCCGCCTGGCGGCCCGGCTGACCGGCTGGCGCATCGATATCCGCAGCGACACCCCGGAGCCCGGCGCCAACGGTGCCGAGCACGAGGCCGACCGGGGCGTGGCCCACGAAGCCTGAGCGGGACGCGACCACAAGCACTGAGCGGTCGGATTCGGGTGGTTCGGGCCGTCGCCGTTGTATGGGTAGACTGAGCCGTGATCCAGCGCGAGACTTCGACAACCGCCTCGCGGACGCACCGCTCCCCACAGGGACCGGTGCGCACGTGTGTCGGATGCCGGAATCGCTCGTTGGCCGTCGAATTGCTTCGGGTGGTCGCTGTGTCAACCGGGAACGGCAACGCCGCCGTGACCGTTGACCTCGCGGGTAACCAGCCGGGTCGGGGTGCGTGGCTGCATCCCGCGCCGGACTGCCTGCAAGCGGCGATCCGGCGGCGGGCATTCGGTCGCGCGTTGCGGATCAGCGGTTCCCCGGATGTATCCGGGGTGGAGGAGTACTTCGATCGGCTCGGAGATGGATCCGAGGGATCGGGCTCGCCATCCCGGCCAACCAGAACAGGTAGCGAAGAACATGAGCACACCGTGAAGTCCCGATGACCATGCGTCATAGCTAAACCCGAGGCGCGGCCCACCACCGCTGTCGCCTCATAGACAGGAGATGTAGTGGCAAAGGCCCGCGTACACGAGTTGGCCAAGGAACTCGGTGTCACCAGTAAGGAAGTCCTCGCCCGCCTGAGCGAGCAGGGCGAATTCGTCAAGTCGGCATCCTCGACCGTGGAAGCCCCCGTCGCGCGCCGGCTGCGCGAGTCCTTCGGCGGCGGCAAGCCCGCCCCGAAGAGCGAAGAGCCCGCCAAGGCGGCAGCCCCGGCTCCGGCTGCTGCGCCGGCTGCCACCCCGGCCCCGGCCAAGCCGGCGCCGTCCGGTGACGGCGAGGCCGCCAAGCCGGCCGCACCCGCCGCCGCGAAGCCGTCGGCTCCGGCCGCGCCCGCGGCCGCGACTCCTCCGCCGGCAGCGCCGCCCCCGGGG
>NZ_LQPG01000051.1 GCF_002102265.1 Mycolicibacter longobardus
CCCTCCCGCCCCTGCTTGTCAATACGTCACAGTGACGAAATGGTAGTGACGCGCGGGTTAAGCGATCTACGCGAAATCAGTTCTCGGAGTAGCGAACTTGTCCGTTGACATCCGACGTTGGGTATTGCCGCCGCATCTGGGGTATCGGCGTGTCTTTGTCAATCTATTTGAGGCACGGCCGGTACCGTTGTTTGGTGCGCACGTCGCCGGCAGCGCTGTGGCCCCGGGTCAGCGGTGGAGTTGAGCTTGAACTCAACTCCACCGGAGGTTACACGCGCTTGCCGCTAGCCGAGTGCGCCGCGGTGGCCTTTGATTTGGACTGCTCACCTATCCGCGGATTCCCGTCGTTTCGTGGACAGAGCAATTATCCAGGGCTGTGGTGGTTTTCGAAGACTCGTGAGCACATCGGCTATGAGTCATGGGTGGAGCGCGACCATTTGATGGCGTTGGATGCCGATCCCGCGGTCATTGGCGTTGCTTCGCAGCCGTTCCGACTGCATTGGGGTGATGGCAGGCACCACGTGCCAGACTACTTCGTACGTTTGTCCGACGGATCCGCGAGGGTTCTCGACGTGCGCAGCGATAACCGAATATCGGAAGCTGATGCTGAGTTATTCGATCGATCGGATCAGGCGTGCCGTTCGCTCGGATGGACCTATCGGCGTGTCGGCGAGGCAGATCCGGTGGTGACGGCGAACCTGCGGTGGCTGTCCGGGTATCGACATCCACGGGTTTACCGCCCGGCGGTCGCCGCGGCGTTGCAAGCGGCCTTCGACGCGGCGCGACCACTGATGGCCGGTGTGAGATCGGTCGGCGAAGCGATCATGGTGCTGCCGGTGCTGTTCCACCTGTTGTGGCATGGACAGCTGGGCGTGGACCTTTGCGGGGCCGTCTTGGCCGAGGATTCGATCGTCGGCCCTGCTTTGTCGCGATGACGGGTATGCGTTCAGGCGTCATCCGTGAAGGCGATGAAATCCGTTTATCCGATGGAGTGTTCACGATTGCCACACTTTCCGGTGGCGCGGCCAGGCTGACTGATGCGGTCGGCGGGCAGTCGGTGGTACCCCTGTCTCGGCTGCTGGGTGACCCGACGTTGGAGTTGGTGTCGGGGTCGCGGCCCGCGCTGTGCTCTGAGGAAGCCTTGGCCGGTGTGCCGGAGGCTGCAGCTGAGCGTGCCCGCTGGTGGGAGCGGCACTTGATCGAGGTGTTGACGGGTCGGCGGGTTGACGCCGAGGCAGGGAGGCGGCCGCGACCCGAGTTCGATCCGGCGTCGTGTTCGCTGCGGCAGCGCGAGCTGGCGAAGCTCGCCGAGCTGCAGTCGGCCGGCCACGAGATCAGCTTGAACACGTTGCAGCGGCAACGCTATGCCTACGAACGAGACGGCCTGTTGGGCGTTGTCGATCGTCGTCACATTCCCCGCCGGCCAGTGTTTGGCCGGGTTGACGAGCGGCTGGTGGACGCGCTGCGGCAAGCCATCGATGAGGAGACCGACCTGTCGACCGGGACGGTGAGTCGCTTGCAGCGGCGAGTGACAAAATCGTTGGTGGCTCAATACGGCGCGCAGGACGCTCCGGCGCTGCCCTCGCAGCGCACTTTCTATCGCCTGGTGAAGAGGTTGTCGGCGGGCCGGCACACGTTCGGCTCGGCACGCACCCGCCGTTCGCTGGCCAAACAGCCAGATGGCCCGTTCGGTGTGCTGACGGTGGCACGGCCCGGTGAGATGGTCGAGATTGATTCGACTCCACTGGATGTGCGGGTGGTCCTCGATGACGGCACGGTGGACCGGGTCGAGCTGACCGGCATGGTTGACGACGCGACCCGCTCGATTCCGGCCGCGGTGTTGCGGCCCACGACCAAAGGGGTCGACGCGGCGTTGCTGCTGGCCCGGGCGTTGACGCCGGAGTCGATGCGGCCGGGGTGGTCGGATGCGCTGCGAATGTCGCGATCGGTGCTGCCGCATCGCTGTTTGACCGGCGTGGATCAGCGGTTGGCTGATGCGGCCGCCCGGCCGGTGATCGCCCCGGAGACCGTCGTGTGCGACCACGGGAAGGCATATCTGTCGCAAACGTTTCGGCAAGCGTGTTGCACGCTGGGGATCAACCTGCAGCCCGCCCATCCGGATACGCCGACCGACAAACCCAAGATCGAGCGGACGCTGCAGTCGGTGGCCACCTTGTTCGCCCAGCATGTCGCCGGATATGTCGGCTCCAGCGTCGAGCGGCGCGGCAAGAACGCCGAACAGGATGCGGTGTGGTCGATCGTGGAGCTGCAGGCACTGCTGGACGAGTGGATCGTCGCGGTGTGGCAGAACCGGCCCCACGACGGGCTGCGTGACCCCGTCACGCCGGGCAAGGCGCTGACGCCGAACGAGAAGTACGCCGCATTGGTTGAAGTCACCGGCTATGTTCCGGTCCCGCTGTCGGCCGACGATTACATCGAGTTGCTGCCGCCGTGCTGGCGGCGCATCAATTCCTACGGGATTCGGGTCAACAACCGCACCTACGACGCCAAGGCGCTCAACCCCTACCGCCGCCAGCACTCGGGGGTGGAATCCAAGAAGGGCCGGTGGGAAGTGCACTACGACCCCTACGACGTGTCGCGGATCTGGGTGCGCAACCATCACGACGAGGGCTGGCTGGCCGTGACCTGGACGCATTTGCGCACCCGCCCGGCGCCGTTCGGCGAATCGGTATGGCAGCACGCGCGCACCGTGCTGGCCCAACGCGGGTGCGATCAGGCGACCGAATCCGAGATCGCCCGCGCGGCCGATGAACTGCTTGACCGGGCCGCGCAAGGCCCCGCATCCTCCGCACAGGAATCGAAGGATCGCCGGGTGGCGGGTCGAACGCGAGCGACCGCGGCGCCGGCGTGGCCCCGCCCGGACGCCGCCGAACCCTTCGCCGAGGCGGACCCGCCGCCAGGCGGTGATGAGGACGCCGAGGACACCGAGATAGCGCAGGTCATTCCACTTCCGGTGTTCGATGCACGCAAGGAGGCTGAGTCGTGGCGGTTGTGAACACGTTTGCCCCGGTGAGTCAACTCGAGGACCGGCGCCAACCCACTACCACGCTGGAGGGTTGGCGCCGTTTCGTTGATGCGGATCCGCCCGAGTGCACCCTGTTGCCCGATGCGCAGTGGAGCGCCCTGTCGGAGACCGAGCGGACCAATTACAACGAAGCCCGGGTAGCGCATCACAGTGAACTGGTCGTGGTCACCACATCGGCGATCCAGCGCATCACCAACGAGGGTCGGCTGCTGACCCTGCTCAACCAACGCGAGATCGGCGCCCGGCGCGGGCTGATCATTTCCGGGGCAGCCGCAACCGGGAAGACTACCGCGGTCAAACAACTCGGCCGGTTTCACGAACTGCGTATCCGGACACGATTCGCCGACAAGTCCCGGATCCCGGTGGTGTATGTGACCGCACCGCCGAAAGGCTCGCCACGCAAACTCGCGATGGAGTTCGCACGATTTCTGGGCCTTCCGCCGATGCAACCGCGGGTGAATGTCACTGACATCGCCGACGCCGTCTGTCAGGTCCTCATCGACACCCGCACCGACATCGTGATCGTCGACGAGATCCACAACCTCAACCTCGATACCCGCGCCGGCGAGGAACTTTCCGATCACCTGAAGTACTTCACCGAACACCTGCCCGCCACCTTCATCTACGCCGGCATCGACGTCGAACGCTCCGGTGTCTTCACCGGCACCCGCGGACGACAGCTCGCCGGCCGATGCGGTGTGATCAACACCGGCCCGTTTCCTTTCGCCGGTGAATGGAAGTCGCTGGTGGCCGCGATGGAAGGCACCCTACGCCTGCACGGTCACACCGCGGGAACGCTTGTCGCCGAGGCCAAGTACCTGCACCAACGCACCGGCGGCATGATCGGAAGCCTGGCGCACCTGATCCGTTCGGCGGCTATCCGTAGCATGCTCGATGAAACCGAGAGTGTTACCAAAGATCTGATGGACACGGTGCTAATCGACTACGCGGCCCAAACATCGGCACAGCGTCATGCCAGCTGAGATAGCTACCCGACCGACATGGCCTCGGGGCCCTGCCATGCGATTGCCCCGAACTGTCACACCGTTTCACGCCGAGACGGTCCAGTCCTACCTTGATCGCCTCGCGCACGCCAACCACCTAGACCCCAGACAGCTGCGCCGCTACCTGGCCGACGGTCCAGCGATTTGTTGTCCCCGGCCGGACTGGCTGGCAAACGTCAGCAACCACCCATTGGTCACTCTGCAGACCCGGCTAATAGGGTTGGTCGGCCGCGACCGCGACACCACCCGACAACGCCGCCACGCCCGACCCGCGTGCCGGCTGTGCATGACACGCCGCGGTGTCTACGAGCCCGTCTACTGCTGGTTCCCCGACCACGCCACCGTCTGCCACCGGCACCGTCGCTGGATCGGTCCGGGCACCCACACCCTCGACGATCAACGCGATTTGCGCTGCGCGCCTGCCGTGATCGCCGCCGCTCAGCGCCATGCGCGCCTGTATCACCGTCACAACGACATGCTGGACTTCGCGGTTAGGGACGCCACTCGGATCCACCGCCGGTGGTCGGGCTGGACAAGCCGGTTCACACTGTCGCCCGCGAACGCCGACATCGACGCCTACATCGCTACGTACCCCGATTTGATCGCGTTGGCCGGAATCTTGGCGGATGCTCGTCGCCAGATTTGGAACACCGCGGTAGCAACACCGGCCCGAGCCCACGCCGTCGATGCGGTCTACGCCAGCGTTGGCCGCCAATTTCCCCAACACCGTGACCAGAACCAGCCCATCGAACACTGGATCGACGATCAGCAACTCAGTGCCCCACGCATTAGCAGGCCCGGTTCCCAAGGCAGGGAACAAGCCCGCAGCGTTGAGTAACCCGTCCGGGCCGGTGAGTGCCACCCCGGCATCTCGGGCCTGGCGCACCAGTTCGCGGGCGACTTCCAGCTCGTCGACCTCACGATTTTGGGGGCTTCGATCGCGGCGGTAGCGGCCTGTTCTTCACTGTTCTGCGATGGCTCCACAGCCACGACAGCCTCGGTCATTCTGGCGACCTTTCCGCCCCCGACACACCGGGGTCCGTCAGGCCACTTACACCGTTACCGCGACAGTCCCCGCACGTCAGCCACGGCCAGCGCGGGTGTCCGTTCTCGTTTGACCTGAGGCACTATTTGCTGCCTGACCTGCGGTGAAAATATCGCCGGCCGGTGTGGTTGCGGGTTCGCTGTCGTTGTGACGGTGGGCGGCGAGGAAGTCGTCGACGATGCGTGTGCAGTCGTGGGCAGCCATGGTGCGCAGGCCGGTCATTCGCGCGAAGGCGAATGGCCCGATGAGTTGGCACAGTACGAGTTCGACGTCGACGTCGCCGAGTTCGGCGCGGGCTTCGGCGCTTTGCAGGATGGCGTCGAAAGGTTGTCGGTATTGGTCAATGACTCGTGCGCGTAGCGCCCTGGGGGCGTGCTCACCGCTGGCGTGATCGGTGGTTGCGGTGGGGCCCAGGGCGAGCCAGGCCAGCGCGGTGACGTGCAGCGGAGCGTCGGCGAATAAGGCGGCCTGGCGGGTGAGCAGTTCGATGAGCCGTTCGCGCAGCGTTCCACTGGCCGGTGCGGGCGGGGTGACTTGAGGTAGCAGCCGCTCGAAGGTCGCTGCGAGCAACTGCGACGAGTTGTTGAAATGGCGGTAGAGGGTGGTGCGAGCCACCTTGGAGGCTTTGGTGACCGCATCGATGGTGACGGCCTCAATGCCGCCGCTGGTGAGCAGTGCGGCCGCTGCGTCCAGTAGGCGATTGCGGGATCGGATCCGGCGGGGGTCGATGTCGTCATCGTCATTGCCGTCGTCGTGGCCGAACTCCAGCCGGCTGCTCACCCTCGCTCACCTCGCTGCTTCCGCGTTTTCGGCCGGCGTTGCGCGCTTAGGCCGACGGTTATGGCACTAACGGTAGCGCAGCGAAACGGTTCGTAGTGGGAGCGCCGTAGTGTCCGTTCGGCCTCGGTGGCTCGCAGTTAGCGCTACCACTAGTAGCGGAGCGCTACTAGTAGTACTATTTGTGCATCACCCGAGGATGTGTCGACGGAGGCGCCATGTACCCCCAATGGATCCAAGCGTGCGTTGTGCAACGCGTGTCGCTGCGTGATGGGCTGGTGTTGGACTTCGATGACCGCAATGAGGTGGTCATTTACCGCCCGCTGCGGCTTACGCTGCCCGCCGTCGGTGACTTTCCGGTCGAGGCAGTGTTCATCGATCCCGGCCGGGTCGCGACTCATGAGCGCCCACTGCTGGATCTCGCCGGCGCGGTGTGCACGCAGGCATGGTGCGGCGATGGTGGTGGGCTGCACCTTGGCTTTTCCAGCGGACACCGCATCGATGTTGACGCCCACCCGCAGGTCACCGCCTGGGAGTTGTACGGCAGGCACCACGGCTACATGGCGTGCCTGCCGCATGGGCGGGTCCGGGTGGTCCGCTATGACATCCCCGAGGCCGACGACGCCGAGGTAGATCTCGCCGCACGTCGTTAATGGTCTATTCCGCGCTGCGTCGCGCGTGCGCCGCTGAATAGCGCATGTATCGACGATGTGGTACTGCGAGTAGCGTAGCGATATCGATAGTTTCGTTTGATGGAGGTGTGGTGGCCGACGGCGATCGGGACTTCTCGGGTACCACGGCGACACTGCTGAAGCGCAATGGTCGTTCGACCCCTACGGCCGATTCCAGCGAGTACAGCGCGCGGTTGGCGGCGCTGGCTGGGTTCACGGTGCGGCACAAGGCGCTGGTGATGGGGGCATGGGTCGGCGTTGCGGTGGTGCTGGCGCTGTTGTTTCCCCAGTTGGAGACGGTGGTGCGGCAGCAGTCGGTGAACCTGCTCCCGCGCGATGTGCCGTCGTTTCAAACGGTGGACCGCATGAGCGCGGCGTTCGGCGAACAGGGTTCCAAAACGATGGTGTTCGTCGCGATGGAAGACCCCGCCGGGTTGACCCCCGCGGCGCGGCAGCACTACGACCAGCTGGTGGCGCGGCTGCGCGCCGACACCGATCACGTCTTGCTGGTTGAAGACCTGCTGGCCGACCCGGTCACCGCGGCCCACGCGGTCAGCCACGACCACCAGGCTTGGTATCTGCCGGTGGGCGTGGCCGGCACGCTGGGTGATCCCACCGCGGCCGCCTCCGTGCAGGCGGTGCGTGGCATCGCCGCTGGGGTGCTCGCCGGCACGTCGACCACGGCGTATGTGACCGGGCCACCGGCGACGTTCAGTGACATGATCGCTTCTGCCGAGCACGACCTGCTGCTGATTTCGATCGCGACTGCAGGTCTGATCGCGCTGATCCTGCTGATCGTGTACCGGTCGGTGTTCACCGCGCTGCTGCCGCTGCTGGTGATCGGGGTGAGCCTGGCCGTCGGGCGCGGTGCGCTGTCCGCACTGGGCGAGATGGGCATGCCTGTCTCGCAGTTCACCGTGGCGTTTATGACCGCGATCCTGCTGGGCGCGGGCACCGATTACACGGTGTTTTTGATCAGCCGCTATCACGAGCAGCGCCGCGCGCAAGTGCCCGCCGATCAGGCCGTTATCCACGCTACAGCCAGCATCGGCCGGGTGATCCTGGCCTCGGCGGCCACCGTCGCGTTCGCGTTTTTGGCGATGGTCTTCGCCCGCCTGAGTGTGTTCGCCGCGCTCGGCCCGGCGTGCGCGGTCGCGGTGCTCGTCGGATTCGCAGCCACGGTCACGCTGCTGCCGCCGGTGCTGGCGCTGGCCGCCAAACGCCGTATCGGCGAACCCAAATCCGATCGCACCCGCCGGTACTGGAACAGCGTCGCCGTCGCGGTGGTCCGGCGCCCCGGCCGGTTGCTGATCACCAGCCTGGTCATCCTGCTGGCCCTGGCAGGAGTCGCGGCGACGATGAAAATCAGCTACGACGACCGCAAAGGCCAGCCCACCAGCACCGCCAGCAACCAGGGCTACCAGCTGCTGGACCGCCACTTCGGCAAAGATATCGTCATCCCCGAATTCCTGGTCGTGGAAAGCCCCACCGACATGCGCACCGGTAAGGGGCTGGCCGACCTCGACGAAATGGCCTCCCGCATCTCCCAGACTCCCGGCGTCAAAAAAGTTTCCGGGGTCACCCGGCCCACCGGAGAGCGCCTCGAGCAGGCCCAACTCTCGTGGCAGAACGGCCAGATCGGCGACAAGTTGGCTGGCGCCGTCGCCGACGGCAACGAACGCAAGGACGATCTCGCCAGGCTCACCGACGGCGCCGACCAACTCGCCGGCGGGCTCGCTCAGCTTGACACCACCCTGCGCAGCGCTTTGACACCACTGACCGGGATACTGGCTCAAGCTCAGTCCGCCGGCACTCAGGTTCAGCGGTTCCAGCCTTTGCTGCAACAGCTTTCAGCCACCGCCCCGGCCGTCGACAAAGCCATCCAATCCGGCCCCGGGCTGCGGCCCCTGGCCGAACAAGCCCAAAACGCCATCGCCATCCTCAACCCCCTCGTCGGCGCCCTCAACACCTCCCCGTGGTGCGCCACCACACCGCAGTGCGCCCAAATCCGCGATCAAGTTCAGATTCTGGTGAGCTTGCGCGACAGCGGATTCTTCACCGAGGTCGCCGACCTCGGCGACCACTACAACCCCGACACTAATGCCACCGTGGCCGGCACCCTCGCCAATGTCCAAACCGCGGTCACCGCCTTGGACAAGGCCTTCGGAGCCCTCGGTGATCCCGCCGACCTGGCCGGCAACATCAGTCGACTCCAAGACGGCATCAGCCAACTCGCCGCGGGCGCCCAAGCACTGGCGACCGGCGTGCACACGCTGGTCGACAGCAACATCGAACTGCTGTCCGGGATGAACCAGATCGCCACCCAACTGCAGAACTCCGCTCGCGCCAGCGCCTCCTCGGACTCCGCCAGCGGCTTCTACCTGCCCGCCAATGTCTTTGAGAACCGCCGATTCGCCGATGTAGCGAAACAATTCCTGTCAGCCGACGGCAAAACCGCACGCTTTGCCATCGAATCGACCCCCGACCCCTACAGTGGCGCAGCAATCCGCCTGGCACACAAGATCGTCGACGTTGCCAACGCGGCGCGCCCCAACACCTCACTGGCCGACGCCACCGTCTCGGTTGCCGGGTTCCCCGCCGTCAACTCCGACATCCAGCGATTGCTGCGGGCTGACTTCGCCCAACTGGCCATCGCCACCCTGCTCATTGTCGGGCTCATCCTGGTGATGTTGCTGCGCGCCATAGTGGCCCCGTTGTACCTGCTGGGCACCGTCGTGTTGAACTACTTGGCCTCACTAGGCATCGGCGTTCTGATATTCCAATGGGGCCTCGGATACGAAATCGCCTGGCCGGTACCCCTGTTGGCGTTCATCATCCTGGTAGCAGTCGGCGCCGACTACAACATGCTGCTCGTCTCACGGCTGCGCGAAGAATCCGGACCCAATACCCGCGTCGGCGTACTACGCACCGTCGCCAACACCGGCTCCGTCATCACCTCAGCCGGCCTGATCTTCGCCGCCAGCATGTTCGGCCTCACCACCGGCTCGATAGCCATCATGATCCAGGCCGGACTCATCATCGGCTGCGGACTACTCCTCGACACCTTCCTGGTGCGCACCCTCACCGTCCCCGCCATCGCCACACTGCTGCGCGAAGCCAGCTGGTGGCCCAACGTGCGGCACCGCCATCGCGGCCGGCGGGCCGCACTGAGTTGCTGATCGTACATCCACTGGTGGACTGGCCAGGCATGGTCAGGGCGTTCCGGGAACCGGTGAGCGAGGCTGACGTGGACTGTGTCGACGGCGCGAGCGCGGGCCGGGGTTTCTGGCGGCCGCTTCGGGCCCCAGCCGGAACCAAGCAGTGTCCGCTGATGGCTGACAAACCCCGGCCGCGCGCTGGACCAGGCGCGTTCCGAATCCTCCCGCGCCTGCCCCACAGGCGACCCCTCTCCAGAGACAACTGAGACCCCACCAAGCTCCCTTGCTGCCACGAAAGTCGACTTACCCCAGATTAAATGGCAAACCATCCGTTGCCGGTTGTCACTTGATCTGAGGCGCCGCAGGTCAAGCGGCCATGGGTGCCTCAGATCAAATGACAACGGACAGAACTAGCTGCGACCAGACTGCCCGCAGCGACTCGATGACTTCGGGCGACTCGTCTGGCCGCAGTCCGTTGAGGCTCTTGGCGGGAATCGAGAGTTCGATACCGTCGAGCACCCGTGCGCCGGCGATCGCCAGTGACTTGCGCGCATCGGCGTGCGCCCATGCCCCGCCGTGCCTGCCCAGGGAGGATCCGATAACTGCCGTGGGTTTACCTTTCAGCGCGCTGCTGCCATAGGGGCGCGACAGCCAGTCGATCGCGTTCTTGAGCACGCCGGGCAGGCCGCCGTTGTACTCGGGCGTGACCACCAACAAGGCGTCGCAGTTATCCACTTCGGCACGAAGTGCTTGGACCGCGGCGTCGCCCGGAGGGACATCAATGTCTTCGTTGTAGTGCGGCACCTCGTTCAGGCGGTCGAAGAGAATCGGCGCGACTCGCGCAGGCGCGTGGGCGATGGCGGTCTGGGCCAGTTGGCGATTGAGCGATCCGGATCGCAAGCTGCCCAAGAGGATCAGAAGTCGCACGGTGGATGTTTCTTGGGTCATTGTTTGTAGCCTATCCTCACGTGACAGAATCCCTCCGCCTACCACGTCTTGAAGGGGCCAGACAGGGTAAGCTGCCGTGGCTAGGGACATTCCCCGGGCGCCATGAGGGGATGCGATGTCGAGGCCGTTGACCGATCGGGAGATCCGCTCCGAGTTGGAGCCGGTTGCTGCGGCCAACGTGAATCGGCATGAGGCGGCGGTCACCGAATGGAATCCCCACGACTATGTGCCGTGGGAGCGTGGCCGGAATTTCGCACGGACGGGCGGTGTCGACTGGTCACCGGAACAGTCGCAGCTCAGTGACGTCGCGAAGGCGGCGATGGTCACCAATCTGCTCACCGAGGACAACCTGCCGTCCTATCACCGTTGGGCTGTGGAGCAGTTGTCCCTCGACGGTGCCTGGGAAGCCTGGGTGGGCAGGTGGACCGCCGAGGAGAACCGCCACGGCATCGTGATCCGCGACTACCTCGTCGTCACCCGCGGTGTCGATCCGATCGCGCTGGAGCAGGCGCGCATGCAGCATGTGACCAACGGGTTCGGACCGACCGCCGACGAGGAGGCCAAGCACCGGCCCGATTTCCTGTTGTCCGTCGCGTATGCGACGTTCCAGGAGCTGGCAACCCGGGTCAGTCACCGCAATACCGGCAAGGTGTGCGACGACCCGGTGGCGGACCGGATGTTGCAACGTATCGCCGCCGACGAGAACCTGCACATGGTCTTCTACCGGAATATGTGCAGTGCGGCATTGGATCTGGTGCCCGACCAAGCCTTGGAGGCCGTTGCCGACGTCGTCGAGAACTTTCGGATGCCCGGTCTGGGCATGCCGAACTTTCGCCGTAACAGCGTGTTGATGGCCAAACACGGGATCTACGACCCGCGGTTGCATATGGATGAGGTCGTGAAACCGACCCTGCGCAAGTGGCGGATATTCGACCGCGACGATTTCACTTCGCGCGGCGAACAGCGCCGTGAACAGCTCGCAACCTACCTCGAAAGCCTTGAGCACCAAGTCATCAGGTTCGAGGAGCAACGCGATCGCCGTTTGGCCCGGGAAGAGCGCAACAGGGCGTCGAAAGCCGGCTAGCCGGATTCGGACCTAGTCGTAGATGACGGCGAGGCCCCGGCGTCGGAGGTCGGCCAAGGTGTCCCGCATCGTTTGGAGCTGTTCGGGTGAATGCCCCACCCAATCGGTGATCTCGCCAACCACTCTCACCGGCTGGCGGGTGCGGTAGGAACAGGTCGGGTTCCCGGGGAGCTTCTTGTCCGTCACATTCGGATCGTCTTCGATCACACCCTCCGGCTCCACGATGTAGATGCGGCCCCGGCCTTCGCCTGGGGCCATCTCGGCTCCCCACGTTGCGGCGTCCAATGTTCGCGTCACATACACGTGGTTCGAGATGCGTCCCGCCTCGTAGTTGGACGGGCGTCCCGGCACCAGCAGGTCCCCGATGGACAAATCGGCCTTGGTGCCATGAAGGAGCGCGCCCGATTCATGTGTTTCGAAAGGTTTTGGCGTACTTGCCACAACATCCCCCGTCCGTCGTCAGTACGCGGCCGGATGATTGTGCCGCACGGAAGGGGCCTTGCCGCAAGCCCCCCTGTTGGCCATACAGTGGAAGTGAGGGAGGTATCAACGGTGCGCGTGTTCGTCACTGGCGGTACCAGTGCGATCGGCAGCTATGCGGTGCCGGCTTTGATCGCCGCCGGGCATGAAGTCACCGCGATGGCGCGCGGTGATGCGAAAGCCTCGGTCTTGATCAGCCAGGGAGCCAATCCGATTCAGGTGTCCCTATTCGATCGTGACGCACTCAGCCACGCCTTCGGCGGCCATGACGCAGTGGTGAACTTGGCCTCCGCGCTCCCCTCCCCGCAGCGGTTCATGTTCAAGTCAGCGTGGACTGAGTGCCATCGGATACGCACCGAGGGTTCGGCGACGGTCGTCGAGGCAGCGCGTGCCGCAGCGGTTCCCAGAGTGGTGCAGGAATCGGTGGCGATGATCTACCGCGACGGCGGCGACCGCTGGCTCGACGAGGACTGCGCCGTCGACCACTACCCTTTTCGCCTCGGGCAACCACGCTGCCGAAGCCAGCGCGCAACGTTTCGCCGAAACCGGCGGTGATGCAGTCATTCTGCGATTCGGCCTGTTCTACGGGCCGGGCGCGGCCCACAGTGAACAGATCATGGACATGGCCCGTCGCCACGTGGTGTTCCAGGCCGGCCGCCACGACACTTACCAGTCATCGATCTACCTCACCGACGCCGCCAGCGCGGTGGTCGCCGCCCTCACATGCCCGGCAGGCACCTACAACGTCGTGGATGACGACCCCGTCACCAAGACGCAGCACACCCAAGCGATAGCCGCGGCCGTCGGCACCCGCCCGTGGATCACCGGGCCGGGCCGCCTAGCGGAACTACTCGGTGACCGGACCACATCGATGACCAGATCCCTTCGCGTCAGCAACGCACGCTTTCGCGAGGTCACCGACTGGGCGCCGGCCTACCCGAGCGTGCGGGAAGGCTACCGGGCGATGGTGGCGAGCTCCGGCTAGCTTTACAATTCCTTGCAAAACTGTCACGCTTGCGCCCGGGCGCGGGGGCGTGCGTATTCGCTCGGATCGTCCGTAATCGCAGAGCATCGATGACGAGGGGCAGCGGGTGGCGCGCACTGAGTTCTCCGGTCGGACCGTGGTGGTGTCCGGCGGAAGTCGTGGTATCGGATTGGCGATCGGGCTGGGCGCGGCACGACTGGGCGCCAACGTGGTGCTGTTGGCCAAGACCGCCGAGCCGCATCCGCGTCTGCCCGGCACGGTGGACACCGCGGCCGCCGAGATCGAGGAAGCCGGCGGCAAAGCGCTCGCTGTCGTCGGCGACGTGCGCTCCGAAGAAGACGTGCAGCGGGCCGTCGACGCCGCGGTGGAGAGATTCGGCGGCGTCGACGTCTGCGTGAACAATGCCAGCTCGATTGCCGCCGAGCCCACCGAGCAGTTGTCCGCCAAGAAGTTCGACCTCATGCAGGACATCAACGTGCGCGGGACGTTTCTGCTGACCAAGGCGTGCCTGCCGCACCTGCGGCGGTCCGCGACGCCGCACGTGCTGACGATCGCTCCCCCGATCAACATGAACCCGTACTGGCTGGGCGTGCATCCGTCCTACACGCTGTCCAAATACGGCATGACGTTGCTGACGCTGGGCTGGGCCGCGGAATACGCCGACGCTGGAATCGCGTGCAACTGCCTGTGGCCGGAGACCTACATCGCCACGTCCGCGGTGGCCAACTCCCCCGACGGCGGACAGCTGTTGGAGAAGGCGCGCAGCCCGCAGATCATGGCCGACGCCGCCGTGGAGATTCTGCGCCGCCCGGCGGCGGATGCGAACGGGCAGTGCTACATCGACGCCGACGTGCTGGCCGAGGCCGGCGTGACGGACTTCTCCCCCTACGGCGGTGGCCCCGAGCCGCTGATGGACTTCTTCGTCGACAGGCCGTTGGGCGGTGGCGCCACGACACCCTGAGTCGGGTCAGCTGCTCCAGCGCGGTGCGCGCCGCTGGAGAAACGCCTCGACGCCCTCGCGCGCGTCAGGGCTTCCCATCACCCGGTGATGGAGTTGGGTTTCCAGGTCGGCCACCTGCCGGGGGGTGTAGCCGTTGATCACGGTGTCCCACAGCAGCCGCTTGGTCAGCGCCGCTGACGTGGGCGCCACGTTGACGGCAATGTCACGGGCGATGGACAGCGCGTGGTCGAGGACCTCAGCGGCGGGCAGGCATCGGGTGGCGATGCCCATCTGGGCGGCCTCGTGCCCGTCGAACGTGCGGCCGGTCAGCAGGACGTCGGCGGCCACCGCGGTCCCCGCCAGCCGGGGCAGCGTCCAATGCGACATACAGTCCGGAACGACGCCTCGGCGGACTTGTGGCACAGCGTATTTCGCATCAGCAGCCATGATCCGGATATCGGCCTGCAAGGCGATCGTCAGTCCGATCCCGATCGCGTGACCATTGACCGCGGCGATCACCGGTGTGCTGAGCTCGAAGGCTGCCGGGGCGATCGGCGAGGCGGTGAATTCGTCCGCGGCTCCGGGCGCATCGAAAGGACTGGTCGGTGCTGCGAGATCGGCTCCCGCGCAGAAAGCGTCACCGGCACCGGTCAGCACGATCGCGCGTACCGCGTCGTCCTGGTCGCAGTCGAGGTAGGCCTGGCTGAGCAGCTGACCCATCTGGCCGGTGTAGGCGTTACGGGCTTGCGGCCGATTCAGCGTGAGCAGCGCGACGCCGTCGGCGGTGCTGACCGTCAGGTCGGTCGTCAGCGCAGGTAAACCTCATTGCCGGTGGGATATCCGCCACCGGTGGTGGTGACGTGGACGTGGTCGTAGTGGCCATAGCCGCCGCGTTGCGCCCCGCCGCCGGGTGTGTAGTAGACGCCGCGCCAGATGGCGTCCTGCAAGCCGAACCGGCCGGCGTTCTCCATCACGTACGCCACGATCGAGTCGCCGAGCGCAATGCCCTCGGCGCTGGTCGGGTTGGGGATCATCACATCGAGGGCCAGCCCGTTGGGATGCCAGCGCAGCGCGTCGGCACGCACGCCACCGATCTGGTGGATCTGCGGGAAGGAGTCGCTGATGCTGCGGGCGGCCTGGATCGTCCTGACTTGCAGGCCGTTTTCCGGGGCGACGCCGGCCGGCAGGAAGCGGGAGACCATCCGCATTCGCGATGCCGCCGCAATGCCCGCGGGGGTGCCCTGCCGCAGGTAATCGGCGGGTGCCGCGACCAGCTGCAAACCGCCCGGTGAATCGTCCTCAGCAACCACCGGAGCGGGCTCTTTCACGGCCGCCGAATTCGTGCTGCCGCCCACAGCAAAGAACACTGCTGCCGGTGCGATGACTGCGGCCATCAATACCGATGACCTTTGGCGCTTGCTGGCTAACTCGTGTCGGCCCACGGAAAGACACAATACGAGAAATTCGGCTAATAGTCACAATTTTATAAACCTCATAAATTCCTTATGTCGGGCGCGTCACACTCGAATGGGCTACTGGCCCTCCATTTCTCGCCATTCCCGCAGGTGAACCAGCCCGCGAGGGCGACCCCCCGCGGCGGCAAAGGAAGCTCACCTAAGCAGATGGGTCTACACTGCATCTCATGAAGTCGACCACCCTTGCAGCGGTAGTGATGGGCTTGGCCGTGGCCCTGGCAGCCCCCGCTCACGCCGATCCCGACACCGATTTCGCCCGTGAACTGCACACCTACGGCATCTACGGCCCGCGTGACTACAACGCGTGGCTGGGCAAGATCACCTGTGAGCGGTTGGACAAGGGTGTTGACGGCGACGCGGCCAAGTCGGTCCGGTTCCTCACCCCCAACCTGCAGAAGGGAACCAACCAGGCGCAGGTCTGGCAGTTCCTCGGCGCATCGATCAACACCTACTGCCCGGACAAGCGGCCGGTGCTGGAGCGGGCCGCACAGCACGGCTGATGAACGTCAGCCAGCTCTGGCAGAACAAGCTGTTCGCCAGGACAGTCGGAGCCTCCTACGCCCGCGCCATCGAACAGCGCGGCGCAGCCCGAGTTTTCGGACGTATACTCTTCGGCACCGACGTCGATCGGATCTACCGGGCCATGCGTGTCGTCGCCGAACTGCCTGAAGGCTCGGCCGTGCTGGATGTGCCCTGCGGCGGCGGCATCACCATCGCCCAGCTGACACCCGGCCAGCGAGTGCGCTACGTGGCGATGGACATCTCGGCGGGCATGCTCGATCACGCGCGCCGACGGCTGCGCCCCGACCAGCACGACACCGTTGAGTTCGTCGAGGCGAGCATCGAGCAGATTCCGTTTCCCGACGACGAGTTCGACCTGTGCGTGTGTTTCAACGGCTTGCACTGTCTGCCAGACCCGGCTGCCGCGATACGCGAGATCGCTCGGTGCCTCAAACCCGGCGGCCGGCTGGTCGGAGACTTCGCCACCCGCGGCCAGGTGCGCCGCGCCGATGCCTACATGGTGTTGATGCGAACCAGCGGCACCTTCGGTCCCGGCGGCACCCTGAACGACGCCCGGCGGTGGTTCACCGAGGCGGGACTGACAATCGACGAACTCGAATGTTCTGGCGCAATAACACATTTCGCCGTCCACAAGTAACGGTCCCGAATCTGCCCTAGCCACCCCGGTTTTAGCGACTATCGTCGTTGGTATCCCGATCCGACCGGTGAGAGGGGCCCCCGATGGCCGTAGACAGCAACCTCGACAGCTTCGGAACCCAGGGCCGGCTGGCCGTCGACGACATCAGCTATCAGATCCGGCGGCTCGATCAGATCGACGGCGCGGCTCGGCTGCCCTACAGCCTCAAGGTTTTGTTGGAGAACCTGCTGCGCAACGAGGACGGCCGCCTGGTGACCGCCGAGCAGATCAGCGCGATGGCCGCCTGGGATCCAGCGGCTGAGCACGGCCGGGAGATCGCCTATACCCCGGCGCGGGTGCTGATGCAGGACTTCACCGGGGTGCCATGCGTCGTCGACCTGGTCGCGATGCGCGACGCGATCGCCGACCTGGGCGGGCAGACGACCCGAATCAACCCGCTGTGCCCGACCGAGTTGGTGATCGACCACTCCGTGATCGCCGATGTCTTCGGCCGCGCTGACGCGTTCGCGATCAACGCTGAACTGGAGATGGAACGCAACGCCGAGCGCTACCAGCTGCTGCGCTGGGGACAGCAGGCGTTCGACGACTTCTCGGTGGTGCCGCCCGACACCGGCATCTGCCACCAGGTCAACCTCGAATACCTGGCGCGGGTGGTGTTCACCCGGGAAGGCGCCGACGGACTGCTGGCCTACCCCGACACCCTCGTCGGCACCGACTCGCACACCCCGATGGTCAACGGCCTCGGGGTACTGGGCTGGGGTGTCGGCGGGATCGAAGCCGAAGCGGCCATGCTCGGCCAGCCGATGAGCATGCTGATCCCACCGGTGGTCGGCCTGAAACTCACCGGTGAACTGCAGCCCGGCACCACCGCCACCGACCTGGTCCTGACCGTCGCCGAGTTGCTTCGCGCCACCGGAGTGGTCGGCAAGTTCGTCGAATTCTTCGGCCCCGGGGTGGCCAACGTGCCGCTGGCCAACAGGGCCACGATCGGCAACATGAGCCCGGAATACGGGGCCACCTGCGCCATCTTCCCGATCGACGGCGTCACGTGCGACTACCTGCGCCTGACCGGGCGGACCGAGCATCAGATCAAGCTGGTCGAGGCCTACGCCAAAGAGCAGGGCATGTGGCACGAGCCCGATCACGAACCGGTGTACTCGCAGATCCTGGAACTGGACCTGGGCAGCGTCGAGCCCTCGATCGCCGGGCCCAAACGCCCGCAGGACCGCATCCCGCTGCGGGTGGCGCCACACACGGTCTCCGCTTTGCTGAACGGCACCGAGACCACGGCGCAGGCGCTGTCGGACCTGGACAAGGCATCCGCGGCCTCCTTTCCGGCCAGCGACCCGATCGCGTTCGGCCATGCCCAGGCCGAAGGCAGACCGCGGGAGCCGTGGCAAGGCGGTGACAAGCTGCCGTGGCCGAACGAGACGGTCGCCGTGGAACTCGCCGACGGCACCCGTACCGAAGTCAGCAACGGCGACGTGGTGATCGCCGCCATCACCTCCTGCACCAACACCTCCAACCCCTCGGTGATGGTCGGCGCGGCGCTGCTGGCGCGCAACGCCGTCGACAAGGGCCTGACCCGCAAGCCCTGGGTGAAGACCACCCTGGCGCCGGGGTCGCGGGTGGTCACCGACTACTACGAGCGGGCCGGCCTGACCCCGTATCTGGACAAGCTGGGCTTCAACCTGGTCGGCTACGGCTGCACCACCTGCATCGGCAACTCGGGCCCGCTGATCCCGGAGGTCAGCAAGGCCGTCGTCGACAACGACCTGACCGTGTGCTCGGTGCTGTCGGGAAACCGCAACTTCGAGGGCCGCATCCATCCCGAGGTCAAAATGAACTTCCTGGCCTCTCCGCCGCTGGTGGTGGCCTACGCGCTGGCCGGCACGCTGCGCGTCAACTTGCTGACGGACCCGCTCGGCACCGGCAGCGATGGTGAACCGGTGTACCTGCGCGATATCTGGCCCACCACCGCGGAGATCGCCGCTGTGGTGGATGACAACCTGCAGGCCGAGATGTTCACCACCAGCTACAACGACGTCTTCACCGGCGACGAGCGCTGGCGGGCGCTGCAGGTGCCGGAGGGTGACACCTTCGCCTGGGCGCCGGACTCCACCTACGTGCGCCAGCCGCCGTACTTCGACGGCATGACCCGCGAACCGGTGCCGCTCACCGACATCGCCGGGGCCCGGGTACTGGCCAAACTCGGCGACTCGGTCACCACCGACCACATCAGCCCGGCCGGGTCCATCCGGTACGACTCGCCCGCTGGAAAATACCTGTCGGAGCACGGAATTGAGCGCAAGGACTTCAACTCCTACGGCTCCCGGCGTGGCAACCACGAGGTGATGATCCGCGGCACGTTCGCCAACGTCCGGCTGCGCAACCAATTGGCGCCGGGCACCGAGGGCGGCTTCACCCGCGACTTCACGCAGGCGTCTCAAGACGGGGAAGCTCCGGTCAGCACCATCTACGAGGCATCGGTGAATTACCTTGCCGCCGAAATTCCGTTGGTGATTCTGGCCGGCAAGGAATACGGATCCGGTTCCTCACGCGACTGGGCCGCCAAAGGCACGGTGCTGCTCGGGGTACGCGCGGTGTTGGCGGTGTCCTACGAGCGCATCCACCGCTCCAACCTGATCGGCATGGGAGTGCTCCCGTTGCAGTTCCCCGACGGTGCCGACGCCGACTCACTGGGCTTGACCGGTGAGGAGACCTTCGACATCACCGGCGTAACCGCGCTGGCCGACAGCATCCCGGACACCGTGCATGTGAAAGCCGATGACATCGAGTTCGATGCCAAGGTGCGCATCGACACCCCCGGGGAGGCCGACTACTACCGGCACGGCGGCATCATGCAATACGTGCTGCGGCAGCTGCTCTAGAAGGGCGGCGGGTCCTTGGCGGCCGCGATTCGTCTGGCTTCTTCGGCGGCCGCGGCCTCGGCGGCTGCCGCTGCGATGCGTTCCTCATTGTGGTTGCGCTCCAGCCAGATCCGGTATGCCCGGTCCTGAGCCCTGGTACGCCTGCGGGTGGGCATCATCAGTCCGCGGCTGCCGGTCGGCTGCCACTCGGGCAGGTTCAGCTCCCCGGTCGGGACGGCCAATTGCGGGAAGTACAGGGCACCGTTGGGCGTGGTGACATAGGTGTGCCCGGTGGGCGCGGTCCAGATGACGGTCCCGTCGGGTTCCTGCCGATCCCGCCACCCATTGGGCCCGACCCAGAAGGTCTTCAGAAGATGATGCAGCCGGCACAGCAGCTTGAGATTGCTCGGGTGCGTCGGTCCGAGCGGCCACGGGACGGTGTGGTCGATGTCGGCGAACTCCGCAGGGCGCCCGCAACCGGGAAACCGACACGTGACATCGCGGCACCGGATGAAGTCAGCCAGCGCCGCCGACGGGCGGTAGCCCGGCTCCGCTGGCCCCTGGCCCGGATGGCGAACGGTGCGCAGCTTGGCCGACTTGGCGATCTTGCGCACCGCCTCCGCCGACAGGCCACCGAATCCGGGAACGTATCCCGGGGCCTGCGAACGCCCTTCGATGGCGGCCTGCTCGGCCAGCACGTGAATCATCACCGCACCCACCGGGGCATCGTCGGTGCCGACCGGGCACTCCGACGACCCGCATTCGCACACCATGGTGGCCGCACCCGCCGTCAGCGCCATCAGAGCATCCGCCCGGCGCTCCTCCTTGGTGCGCGGATCATCGGGACACACGGTGGCGGCCAACTCGCTGAGCCGCTGATCGAAAGCCAACGCATCAGGGGCGCGGACGTCGCCGAAGAGCTGAGCCAGCCCCGAATGACACGGCGCCACCCCGATATGGCGGGATCGATCCAAAGTGCGGGCCTCACGCACCGCCGCCGGCTCCAAAACCTGCACCCAGTAGTCCACCGCTTCCACGATGCGGCTCCGCGACCAGGTGCCCCACCGGGCGGCATTGCGTTCCAACCAGCGGTCCATTCGAGAAATGGCGTCCGGATCGAGCATCAACTCGGTGCGATGCACCACCGCCGCGACCACCTGATAGTCGACCACGCCGGCAGCGAACAACGCCCCGAGCTTCGGCAACCGCTCGGCCACCGCCAGACCGATACGCAACTGCCCAGCCGCCCGCCCACGACTGATGCCCTGAGCGGCAGCGATCTCCGCAGCCACCGCCTCCCAGCCGTCGATCGCCCAGATCTCCCGCCTCGCGATGTCCTGCTCGGCCAACCGACGGTGATACAACTCCGCCCCCGCCGCGAACACCCGCGCCAGCCACGCCGCCTGCAACCGGGCGGCCTCGCGCATGGCGTCGACCAGCCCCGACTCGTCGATGCGGCTGAGCACCTCCAGGGCCGGCAACTCCTTTTCGAACATACTTTCGATTGTAGCAGAATCCACTGACTCAAACTTTCTGACAGGGCCGCGTTATTCACAACGCGGCCGTGAGGAGGTTGAGTGGGTCATGGTCCA
>NZ_LQPG01000052.1 GCF_002102265.1 Mycolicibacter longobardus
CCCCGCCGAAGAACTCGACCGACTACTGTCAGACCCGTCCACATTCGTTGCAGCGACCGCCTGAATTCAGGCGCACTCTTGCCTGGTACGCGCAGAGTCAAACGCAGGGCGGGGCGGTTTACTCGCCGCGCAGCCGGGCCTGAAGCTCCTCGCGCTCACGGCGCCGGCGCTCACCGGCCACGGCCAGACTCTCGGTGGCCCGCCTCCGCAGCGGAGTGAACACCCACATTCCCAACGGCAGCGCGATGATCAGCGCCAACAGTGCCGCGACGATCGGCGGGAAGTCGGTCAGCCCGAGTAGACGACCGAGGGCGTAGATCACCGCCGTGAGCGCGGCCACCAGCGCCAGCCGGGCTGCCGCATACACCGCCACATCCACTACCGCACGGCCCACCGGCCCCCGACCTTTCACCACGGTGTTCAAGCCTACTGGCGGGCCAGAGGGCGTTTGACGGCGCTAACGGTATATTCGGCGACAGGGAGGTGGTCACGAGTGCTCTATCTGCTTCTCGTTTTGACCCTGGGAACACTGATCTACATCGGGCTGCGCACCGCACGTGCACGGCCGAAGACGCGCGTGATCGGCCCGGATGACGATCCGGATTTCCTCTGGCGTCTCAGCCACGGCGACAGCCAGCCGTAGGAGCCGAAACCTCGATCTAGACGAAGTGCTGGTTGAACCTGTCGTCGCCCGGGAAGGCTTCGGCGACGACGGCGGCCAGCTCCACGAGTGCTTCGCGGGTGTCCCGCTTGAGCCGCAGCAGATCGATCTCGGCGCCCTCTTCCAGGTGCGGGTCGAACGGTATCAACCGCACCGCACGGCAGCGCCGGGAGAAGTGGTCTACCACCTTCTGCATGTCGACCTTGCCGCCCCGCGGTCGCACCCCGTTGATCACGGCGATCGAGTTGCGCACCAGCTCCTCATGGCCGTGCGCGTCCAGCCAGTCCAGCGTCGCCGAAGCACTGCGAGCGCCGTCGACCGAACCGGAGCTGACCACGATCATGGTGTCGGCTTTGGCCAGCACCGCCGACATGGCCGAGTGCATCAGACCGGTGCCGCAGTCGGTGAGGACCAGGCTGTAGAACCGCTCCAGCACCTGCAGCGTGCTGGCGTAGTCCTCGGCGCTGAAGGCCTCCGAGACCGCCGGGTCGCTCTCCGAAGCCAGCACCTCCAGTCGGCTGGGACCCTGGTTGGTGTAGCTGCGGACGTCGCTGTAGCGCTGGATGCCGTCGGCGTCGCGCAGCAGGTGACGCACCGTCGCGGGCGTCTCCATCGGCACCTTCTGGCTCAGCGTGCCCCGGTCCGGGTTGGCATCCACGGCCACCACCCGGTCACCCCGGATGGACGCGAACGTGGAGCCCAGGGTCGCGGTGATGGTGGTCTTGCCGACACCGCCCTTCAGGGACAGCACCGCGATCCGGTGACAGCCCTGCAGCGGCCGGTTCACCTGTACCACCAAGTCGTTGAAGCGAGCGGTCCGCGGGCTCTCGCCGACGTTGATCAGCTTGCCGGACGCCACGTAGAGCAGACGGCGCCAACCCGAGGTGGGCGGCGGCTTGACCTGCCGCAACAGCGAGGTGGTGGACAGGTCCGAGAACGGCGCGATGGGCTCCGCTGGGCGATACGGCGCCTGGCCGCCGCCGGGGGCGCCGCCGAAGTAGACCGGAGCGGGGTTCTCCATCGGCTGCGGGACCCAGGTCGCCGGGCCGTTGTTCCACGACTGTTGCTGCGCCTGGGTGTCCGCAGGCGCCGCCGGCCACGGGTCGACCGGTTCGGCGAACCGGCGCTCGGTGCGGAATCCGCCGAATGACCGGGTCTCCTGGCTTTCAGCCTGCTGGTTGAACGAACTGGTGTCCGACGCCCCCGCTGGCCTGTCGGCGTCCCCGGCGGCCTGCTGATACGGCCGAAACTGGGTGGTCGGATGATCCGTCACGTCGTGGCCCGCGGTGGCGTCACCGGGTGCATGGTCGGACACTGGTATCTCCCCCGTCACGGTGTTGAGTCGTGGATGGACATCGGTAACCGCAGGGTAGCGCAGCCGTCATAGAGGAAACTGTCAGCTGAATTAGCCGACTCCGGCATACGAGTGCAGTCCCACCGTCACCAGATTGACGAAGAACAGGTTGAAGATCATCGCCGCGAAGCCGACGACATTGATCCACGCCGCCTTGTAGTCCCGCCACCCGGCCGTCGACCGGGCGTGCAGGTAGGCCGCGTAGACGATCCACGCGATGAACGAAACCGTCTCCTTGGGGTCCCAGCCCCAGTAACGACCCCATGCCCCTTCGGCCCAGATCGCGCCGAAGATCACCCCGAAACCGAACACCGGGAACGCGAAGATCGTCGTCCGGTAGGCGATGCGGTCCAGGGTCTGGGCGTCCGGCAGCCGGCGCACCATCCGGGCCAGCGCACCCGGAGTGTCGGGGTCGCTGAGCCGCGAGGAGCGCACCAGGAACAGAATGCTGGCCACCCCGGCCACCAGGAACACCCCCGAGCCGAGGCTGACCACCGACACGTGGATCGGCAACCAGTAGGACTGCAGCGCCGGCATCACCGGTGCCGCCGTGGCGTAGAGCCAGCGCCCGGAGACCGTCAGCAGGATCAGCACCGGCAGCAGCACGAACACCCACAGGCTGCGGTATTGCGGCCGGCGCAGCGCGACGGCGGCGCCAACCAGCCCGCAGAAGCAGGTCAGGTTGATGAACTCGTACATGTTGCCCCACGGCGGGCGCAGGGTGGCGGCGCCGCGCAACACGATGCAGGCCAGCAGCAGGCCGATGCCCAGGTAGACCAGGGCCAGCCCGGCGCGGCCCACCCGCTCATCCAAGGGCCGCCGCGGGGCGGGGAGCACCACGCCCGGGGTGGCACTGTCGGCGCGCACGCCCCCGGCTGCCACCAGCTCGGCCTCGGCGGGGGTGCGGGAGCGGCTGTAGGCCAGTTCGACGGCCAGCAGCAGCAGCGCGATGACCAGCACGATCAGCGCCGAGGTGAACGCCCAGTCGGAGTAGCGCGCCAGCCCGGCGTCGATGTGGGTCGTGTTCATCTAGGTCTCCTTGCCGAACAGCTTCGTGCTCAAGCGCTCGAACTCGTCACCCCAGCCGGAATTGTCGGTGCGAGCGAGCCCGCCCAGCTCGACGTTCACCGTACTGGACTCCCCCGGCGTGATTCGGATCCAGATCCGGCGCCGGCGCACCACCAGTGACACCACCAGGCCCGCCATCATCGTCATGGCGAACACCAGCACCCAGAGCTGGGCCGGATCGTGCGACAGCTGGATGTTGACGAACGGGACCGCGCCGTCGAAGCGCACCCGGGTGCCGTCGTCGAGGCGGATCTGTTCCCCGGCCTTCAGGTTGGAGCGGGCCACCTTGGTCAGCCGGCCCTGGCCGATCAGCCGCGAGTCAAGGGTGAACAGTCCCTGCGGCCGGCCGGTGTCGAGTCCGGTGTCGCCCCGGTAGACGTCGATAGCGACCGCCGGGTCGTTCATCGCGGGGAACGCCGACGACAGCAGCCGATCGTCGAGCTGTTCGGTCGGTGCGAACAACCCCTGAATGCCGATCTGGTGCTTGCGGCGCTCACCGGCGTCCGGGTACACCCCGGCCGGGGGGTCGAACCGCACCGCGCCCGACGACAACAGGGTCAGCGGGTTGTCCGGGCGGAACTGCACCGTCTGGGTGCGGGTCTGCCCGTCCGGGAAGATCACCGTGAAGGTGGGCGCGTAGCCGTGGCCCTGCAGGTAGGCCCGCACCCCGCCGACCCGCAGCGGATGGTTGACCTCCAGCAGATACGGGCGCCAGTGGTCGGTGCGCAGGTCGTCACCGGCCTGGTAGTCGATGTGCGCGGCAAAAGACGTGGCCAGCCCGGAGGCCAGGTAGTTCGCGGTGAAGTCGTTGACCCGCAGGCACAGCGGGTGCAGTTTGGTCCCGTCCACGGTGGCGCCGGCGCGGAACGAGTCGAACGCGGCCGGGGACGCCGAGCAGAATCCGGGCCCGCCGTCGGCGATGACCATCACGTTGCCCTCGTAACCGAACATGCGGCCGGCCGCGACGGACGCCAGCAGCCCCAGCAACGCGAAGTGGAAGATCAGGTTGCCGAATTCGCGTAGATAGCCCTTCTCTGCCGACACCTCGACGGTGCTTTCGACGGAGCGGGTGATCCGCCGCCAGCCGGGCAGCCGCGCCGCCATCTCGGCGCCGAGCGTTTGAGCGTCACCGGCCAGCTGCGTCTCGGCGTGCTTGGGCAGCCGGGCCAGGTTGCGCGGCGCGGCGACCGGCACGGCACGCAGGTTGCGCAGGTGCTCGAGGGTGCGCGGGGTCAGGCAGCCGATCAGCGACACGCACAGCAGCACATAGATCGCGGTGAACCAGAAACTGGAGAAGACCTCGAAAGCCTCCAGCCGGTCCAGCCACGGCCCCAGCACCGGGTGCAGCGCCAGATACTCCTCGACCTTGGCGGCATTCAAGCTGCGCTGCGGCAGCAGCGCACCGGGGATGGCGGCCAGCGCGAGCAGGACCAACAGCACCAGCGCGGTGCCCATGGAGGTCAGCGCCCGCCAGGTGTTGCGGACCCGGGCCATCAGTGTCGCGAGCAGACGCGAAGGGCCCCTAAAGCGCACTATTTTGGGGGCTTTCGCGTCTGCTCGCGGTGAGGGGGG
>NZ_LQPG01000053.1 GCF_002102265.1 Mycolicibacter longobardus
AGAGCCAGGCACCAGGTGAGAAGAACCCAACCACCGCAACGCGGCACCGTCGACAGTGACACTGAGTGTTTGCACACGACACGCCGCGCGTAGGCGTACAGCTACGCACGCTCGCGAGAAAGGGGTTGGGCGCGGTCAGTGCGGCAGGTCCCGGAATGGGGCGTCCCGGTAGGGGTCCGGCTCCTTGGGCAGCCCGAGCACCCGCTCGCCGATGATGTTGCGTTGAATCTGGTCGGTGCCGCCGCCGATCGAGGTGAAGTAGGCGTTGAGCGCGCGGAACGTGACCGCATCACCGACCGGATTCTCCGGTCCGCTCAGCATGGCCTCGGCGCCGATGATCTCGGTCTGGACCCGGGCGGTCTCGTGCAGGATGCGTGACATCGCGATCTTGCCCAGTGCCAGCAGGGTCGCCGACTCAGCGCGATCTTTGCTGGTCTTGGCGCGCTGGGTGTTCCACCGGTTGACCGCGGCCAGCTCTTGCGCGCGGGCGATCCGTTGGCGGATGTGGCCGTCGTCAAGGCATCCGGCATCGCGGGCCAGTTCCACCAGGCCACCGGACTTCTCGTTGCGCCGTGCGGTGCGCGCGACATCGCCCATCAGCCGGCGCTCGTAGCCCAGCGCGACCTGTAGCACCGACCACCCCTCGCCCGGCTCGCCGATCCGGTTGGCGTCGGGAACCCGGGCGTCGGTCAGGAACACCTCGTTGAACTCCGATTCGCCGGTGATCTGATGGATCGGGCGGACCTCGACGCCGGGCTGGCGCATGGGCAGCATGAAGAAGGTGATCCCGTCGTGCTTGGGCACGTCCGGGTTCGTGCGGGCCACCAGCATGCCGTAGTCCGCGGTGGTCGCGAACGACGTCCACACCTTCTGCCCGTTGACCACCCAGTCGTCACCGTCCCGCTCGGCGCGGGTGCGCAGACCGGCCAGGTCGGAGCCCGCGCCGGGCTCGCTGTAGAGCAGGCACCACTTGCTCTCGCCGCGCAGTGCCGGGGGCAGCAGCCGGCGCTTCTGCTCTTCGGAGCCGCGGTCGTGCACCGTGCAGGCGAACAGGTCAGCGCGATCATGGCCGGTGCCCGGCGCCCCGGCGGCGGCGAATTCAGCTGCCACCAAGCGGGATTGGCGGTCGGTGAGGCCGCGACCGTAGTACTCGGGTTCCCAGCTCGGGGCGGTCCAGCCCGCTTCGAGGATGGCCGCGGCGAAGGTTGCCCGGTCGGTTCCGGGTGACCAGTTGGCGGCCAGCCAGTCGCGGACCTCGGCCCGCAGTGCGTCGTCGTCGGCGTTGTTTGTCATCTCAGGCTCCGATCTCGCGCAGGTAGCGTTCGCGATGCCAGGACGGGCTGCCGAACAGCTGGGCGTCGCTGCGCGCCCGGCGCAGATACCGGTGGGCGGGGTGTTCCCAGGTGAACCCGATACCGCCGTGCACCTGAATATTGGTGGCACCCACGAAGACGAACGCGTCCGAACAATAGGCCTGGGCCAGAGCAAGATCCGCGAGCCAACCTTGAGATCCGTCGGCGGCCGCCGCGGCAACATGCCGTGCCGCCGACACCGCCGACTCGGCCTCCAGCAGCATGTCCGCGCACATGTGCTTGACCGCCTGGAAGCTACCGATGGCCCGGCCGAACTGGTATCGGGTCTTGGCGTAGTCGCGGGCCATCTCCATGGCGCACCGAGCGGCACCGGCCTGCTCGCCGAGCAGCGCGACCGCGGAACGGTCCAGCGCATCGGTCAACGCGGTGACACCGCCGCCGGCCGCACCCACGGCCGTGGCCGGAGCGCCGGAGAGCCGTACGGCACAGAGGCGGCGGGACAGATCGACTGTCGTCATGGGTTCCACCGTGACGCCCGGGCCGGTGGGGTCGACGGCGAAGATCCCGGATCCGTCCTCGGCGGTGGCCAGCACGTACAGCAGGTCCGCCGTGTCGGCGTCGAGCACGAACCGCTTCTCTCCGGTCAGCAACGCAGTCCCACTGCCGGCGGCCGAGGTCGCCGGTGTCGCCGGCGGTCGGGTCGAGCCGCCTTCGGCGAAGGCCACCGCGACGCGGGTGCGTCCGGCGGCGATCTCCGGCAGCACCGCTTCGCGCTGCGCCGGGTCATCCACGGCCGCAAGCAGATTGACCGCGAGTACCGCCGTCGACAAGTACGGCCCGGCGAACAGCGCCCGGCCCAGCTCCTCGGCCACCACCCCCACCTCGACCAAGCCGGCTCCGGCGCCGCCGTACTCCTCGGGCACCAGCAGCCCGAGCAGGCCCATCTCGGCCAACTCACGCCAGACGCCGTCGGGATCGGAGTCGGGCGAGCGTTTGGCCATCAACTCGGCGACCGCGCCGCGCAGCGCCCGCAGTTCCTCCGGGGTGGATCCAGGCACGGGTCAGCCTTTCCGTGTGAAGGCGTTGCGCAGGCTCGCGCATTGGCCGGCGAAGAAGGTCTGCGAAACCGGCGCCTTGGGCATCAGCAGGTCGAAACCGTGGAATGCGCCGGGGACGGTCTCGACCTCGCAGGGCACGCCTGCCTGCTGCAGTCGCTCCGCATAGGCCAGATCCTCGTCGTAGAACAGGTCCAGCGCGCCCACCCCGATCCAGGCCGGCGCCAGCCCGCTCAGATCGGCGCGCCGAGCAGGCACCGCGACCTGCGGATCGGCGTTGCCCAGATACGACGTCCAGCCGAACAGGTTGCTGCGCGGATTCCATAACCGGTAGCCCGGATTGGCCGGCAGCGCCGCGCTGCGATCATCGAGCATCGGGTAGACCAGCAGCTGCAGCACGGGTTTGACCCCGTCACGGTCTGCGGCCAGCTGCGCCAGGGCGGCGGCCAGGCCACCGCCGGCACTGGCCCCGCCGATCGCCACCCGGGCCGGATCCACCCCCGGCAGCCCGGCGAGCTCCGTCAGCGCTGCCCAGCAGTCGTCCAGCGCGGCGGGGTAGGGGTTTCGGGGCGCCAGCCGATAGTCCACGGACGCGACGGTCGCCCCGAGTTCGTCGCTGAACCTGCGGCAGAGCCGGTCATCCTGGGCGGCGCTTCCCATCACATAGCCGCCGCCGTGTATCCACAACAGGGCGGGAGCGGGATGGGCGGGCGGATTCTGCGGCCGAAAGACCCGGACATTGGCGCCCGACGGCAGATCCAGGACCTCGACGCCGCGGGGTCTGCGACGGCCCTGCAGCCCGACGAGCGCCTGCAGCACGGGCAGCGTCCGAGGCCCGATCCCGCCACGCGGGATGAATCGGGCTGCCCTGCGCAGATCTGGATGGAACGCGCTGCTTACCATCGGCTCAGTATTGCGGGCGCCGGATTCCTCCGTTCTGCCAACCCACCGGTTTCATGCGGCGGTCCCAGCTTCGCCTCTCCTCCGTCGAGCCTTGCTGAACCACCGGGTTCATGCGGCGGTCCCAGCTTCGCCTCTCCTCCGTCGAGCCTTGCTGAACCACCGGATTGCGGTGAACTCCGGGCTCGGCGCGGTACATTGCCCCAATGAGCGGACAACCGCAGACCCGGGAGACCGGACTCAACCTGGCCGGGCGCCTGCGCTGGTTCAAGCGGGCCCGAACGGCCGACTACCTGCTGGCCTTCAGCGTTGCCTCAGCTTCGCTGCCGGTGGTCGGGAAGCGGTTGGAGCCCCTGGGCGGGATGACCGCGATGAGCGTGTGGGGCACCCGCCACATGCCGGAGTTCCTGTCCAGCGCCGCCAAGACGTGGCTGGCACCGGGGGCCGCCAACGCCCGCAGGCAGGCGCGTGAGCAGACCCACGCCGTGAGCGACGCCGCGTTGCGCGGCGTGGTCTCGGCGGCCGACCTGGACATCCAATGGCCCGAGCCGGAGCAGCTGCCACCGGTCGCCAAGGCGCTGCAGCACCGACGGCACATCTACCGCTCCGGGGTGCGCTACGGCAGCGACCCCGCGCAGGTGCTCGACGTGTGGCGGCCCCGGGAGCTGCCGGACGGCCCGGCGCCGGTGTTGATCTACGTTCCCGGCGGCGCCTGGGTGCACGGCAGCCGAACGCTGCAGGGTTATGCGCTGTTGTCGCATCTGGCCGAGCGCGGCTGGGTGTGTTTGTCGATCGACTACCGGGTCGCACCGCACAACCGCTGGCCGAGCCACATCGTCGACGTCAAGACCGCGATCGCCTGGGCGCGCGCCAACGTCGACAAGTTCGGCGGCGACCGCAGTTTCGTCGCCGTCGCGGGCGCCTCGGCCGGCGGACATCTGGCCGCCCTGGCCGGGCTGACCGGCAGTGTCGGCGAGGACCGGGAGTTCGCCGACCGGCTGCCGGCGGGCGGTGACACCTCGGTGGACGCCGTGGTCGGCATCTACGGCCGCTACGACTGGGAGGACCGATCCACCCCGGAACGGGTCGCCTTCGTCGACTTCCTGGAACGGGTGGTGGTCGGACGTTCGATCCGGCGCAATGGCGACCTCTACCGCAAGGCCTCCCCGATCGCGCGGGTGCATCCCGGGGCGCCGCCGTTCCTGGTCGTGCACGGCAGCGCCGACACCGTCATTCCGGTGCAGCAGGCCCGCAGCTTCGCCGACCGGTTGCGGGCGGCGTCACGCTCCAAGGTCGGGTACCTGGAGCTGCCGGGAGCGGGACACGGCTTCGACATGACCGACGGTGCCCGGACCGGTGCGGCGAGCACGGCAATCGGATTGTTCCTCAACCAGATTCACCGCGACCGCGCCACGATCGGGAACAAACAGATCATCTGAACCCATCGGTCGCGACGCCACGGTAGGGTCCTGAGCATGGGGATGGATCCGCGGTGAAGCGGCTCACCGGGTGGGATGCCGTTCTGCTGTACAGCGAGACGGCGAACGTGCACATGCACACGTTGAAGATTGCGATCATCGAACTGGACGCCGACCGGCGGGGGTTCGACATCGACGCCTTCCGCCGGGTGATCCACAGCCGGCTCTACAAGCTGGATCCGTTCCGCTACCAGCTGGTGGACATCCCGGGCAAGTTCCACCACCCGATGTGGCGGGAGAACTGCGAGGTCGACCTGACCTATCACATCCGGCCGTGGTCGCTGCCCGCTCCGGGTGGCCGCCGCGAACTCGACGAGGCCATCGGAGAGATCGCCAGCACGGCACTGGACCGCCGCCGCCCGCTGTGGGAGATGTACTTCATCGAGGGCCTGGCGAACAACCGGATCGCGGTGGTCGGCAAGGTCCACCACGCCCTCGCCGACGGGATCGCCTCGGCGAATCTGATGGCCCGCGGCATGGATCTGGTGGCCGGCCCGCAGATCGAAAAGGACTCCTACGAAACCGATCCCGCCCCGACCCGTGGGCAGCTGGTGAGTGCGGCGTTCCGCGACCATCTCCGCCACATAGGCAGGATTCCGGGCACCATCGGCTACACCGCGGCCGGCATCGGTCGGGTCCGGCGCAGCACCCGCAAGCTGTCCGCCGAACTGACCCGGCCGTTCACCCCACCACCGAGTTTCATCAACCACATGCTCACCCCCGAACGCCGGTTCGCCACCGCGACCCTGGCATTGGCCGACATCAAGGCGACCAGCAAGCAGTTGGGCGTCACGATCAACGACCTGGTGCTGTCGGTCTCGGCGGGGGCGTTGCGCACGCTGTTGCTGCGTTACGACGGCAAGGCGGATCATCCACTGCTGGCTTCGGTGCCGATGAGCTTCGACTTCTCCCCGGACCGGATCTCCGGGAACCGGTTCTCCGGGGTGCTGGTGGCGCTGCCGGTAGATGTCCCCGACGTGCTGGATCGGGTCGAAAAGGCCCGGGAAGCAGCCAATCTGGCCAAGGAAGCCCATCATCTGGTCGGGCCGGAGCTGGTCAGCCGATGGTCGGCGTACTTCCCGCCGGCACCGGCCGAGTCATTGTTCCGGTGGTTGTCCAGCCGCGACGGGCAGAACAAGGTGCTCAACCTCAACATCTCCAACGTCCCGGGCCCGCGGGAGCGCGGCCGGGTCGGCGGCGCCCTGGTCACCGAGATCTACTCGGTGGGGCCGTTGACCGCCGGCAGCGGATTGAACATCACCGTGTGGAGCTACGTGGACCAGCTCAACATCTCGGTGTTGACCGATGGCGCCACCCTCGATGATCCGCATGAGGTCACCACCGCCATGGTGGAGGAGTTCATCGAGATACGCCGCGCCGCCGGCCTTTCCGAAAAGCTGACGCCCGTCGAGACGGCGATGGCGCCGGCGTAGGGCTAGCCGGTCGTCGCCAGCGCCTGCAATTCTCGCCGCAGTACCTTGCCGGTGTTGTTGCGCGGCAACGCGTCCAGGACGGTGATGTCGCGGGGCGCCTTGTAGCCCGCCAGGTTGTCCCGGACATGCCGCTTCAGCTCGTCAGGCGTGGCCGACGCGTCGGGCTCCAACACCACGAAGGCCACCAGTCGCTGGCCGTAGTCGGCGTCGTCGACACCGATCACGGCGGCCTCGGCGACGGCGGGATGGGCGGTCAGGGCTTTCTCCGTCTCGATCGGGTAGACGTTCTCGCCGCCGGAGACGATCATCTCGTCGTCACGGCCGACCACGAAAAGCCTTCCGGTGTCGTCGAAGTAGCCCAGATCCCCGGACGCCATGAACCCGTCGTGGAACAGCTTCGAGTCGCCGCCAGTGTAGCCGTCGAACTGCGATGAGTTGCGGACGAAGATCTGCCCGGTCTCCCCCGCCGGCAGTTCGGCAAAATCGGCGTCCAGGATCAGGATCGTGGTTCCCGGGGCTGGGCGCCCGGCGGTGTCGGGCGAGTAACGCAGGTCTTCGGGTGTGGCCAGGGCGATCATCCCGGCCTCGGTAGCGTTGTAGTTGTTGTAGACCACGTCGCCGAACGCGTTCATGAAGGCCGTCACCACATCCGGGCGCATCCGCGAACCCGACGCCGTCGCGAACCGCAATGACTTGCAGGGGTATTGGGCGCGGATCTCATCGGGCAGTGCCATGATCCGGTCGAACATCACAGGCACGACGCACAGTCCGGCCGCCTGGTTGGTCTCGACCAGCGCCAGGGTGGCCTCGGGGTCGAACTTCCGCCGGGTGGCGATCGTGCAGGCCATGGTCAACGCCAGTGCCAGCTGCGAGAACCCCCAGGCGTGAAACATCGGTGCCGCGATGACCACGGTCTCCTCGGTGTGCCAGGGGATGCGGTCGAAGATGGCTTGCAGGTCGGCGATACCGCCGCCGCCGCGCCCGGAGCGACGCGCACCCTTGGGCGTGCCGGTGGTTCCGGAGGTGAGCATGACCAGCTTTCCGGCCCGGGTTGGCTTGGTCGGGCGCGCTCCGGGGTGGGTGTCGATCAGGTCGTCCACCGTCAGGCCGGGGATCTCGCCGTCGGTCCAGCTCACCACTCGGGTGCACCCGGAGTCGACGGGCACGGCCAGATCCACTGCCGCGGTGAACTCTTCGTCGTAGAAGATCAGGTCGACGTCTTCGCGGGCCACGACTTCGGCCAGCGCCGGGCCGGCGAAGCTGGTGTTGAGCAACAGCACGTCGGCGCCGATCCGGTTGGCGGCGGCCAGGGCCTCGATGAATCCGCGATGGTTGCGGCACATCAGGGCGATCGCCCGTGGTGTCCGGCCGGGAAGCCGCTGCAGGGCGGCGGCCAGCGCGTCGCAGCGCCGGTCGAGTGCCGCATAGGTCAGGCTGCCGCGCTCGTCGATGATCGCCGGGCGGTCTCCGCACCGCTGGGCCGCCATGGCGATCCCGGTGGTGGTGGTGCCGCCCTCGCGGGCCGCGGCGGCGGCGATCCGGACGTACTTGTCGGGGCGCAGCGGCGCCAACAGCCCGACTCGGGTGAAGGTCGCCAGCATCGAACCGACCCGGGCAAGCGGGTCGAACAGTCCGGGAGCCATCCGCTCAGCCCAGGATCGGCAGGCGACGCTCGCGGGCGAGCTTGTCCAGGGCGTCCTGCATGACGGCGCGCACGTGCGCGTCGACGACGTCGATGTCGGGGTCCTCACCGAACTCGGCGATGATGTCGATCGGCTCGCACACCTGCATGACGATCTTGGTGGGCAGCGGCAGGTTGATCGGCAGCACCGCCGACAGACCGAACGGGAAGCCGAACGAGATCGGCAGAATCTTGACCCGCATCAGCTTGTCCAGGCGCAGCGCCTTGGCCAGCCCGGTGCCGCGGGACAGGTAGAACTGGCTTTCCTGACCGCCGATCCCGACCGTCGGCACCAGCGGCACCCCGGCGTTGATCGCCGCGCGGATGTAGCCCTTGCGCCCGCCGAAGTCGATCTTGTTCTCCTCCAGCGTGGGTCGGTAGACGTCGTAGTCGCCGCCGGGGAAGACCACCACCACGCCACCGGAGCGCAGTGCCTCGTCGGCGTTGGTGTGGTTGGCCGGGATGAACCCGGTCTTGCGGAAGAAGTCGGCGGTGACGCCGGTGAAGATCAGATCGTGGCTCAGGGTGTAGACCGGCCGCTCATAACCGAACTTGTCGTAGAAGCCGGTGGCGAACACCGGTACGTCCATCGCGAACAGGCCGCCGGAGTGGTTCGACACCACCAGGGCGCCGCCGTTCGGGAACGAGTCCAGGCCCCGCACCTCAGACCGGTGGTACCCCTTGATCAGCGGACGCAGCAGACCCATCACCCGTTCGGTCAGGCCCGGGTCCCACTTCGTGATGGGCCGGGGCAGGTCGTCCGACCAGTCATTGTCTGGCGTGTCCACCGCAGCCCCCTCGGATTGGAACGTGTTCTAGTTTTGCCTATGTTACCCGCTCAAGCCGGTCGTGGATAATCAGCGCAATGGACCGGCAGCCGGAGGAGTTCCGCATCGATCTGCAGGCGTACTTCGAGCGTGTCGACTACCGCGGCAGCACCGAACCGACGCACGCGACGCTGGCCGGGCTGATAGCCGCACATGTGCGCCGCATCCCGTTCGAGAATCTCGACCCCCTGATGGGTGTGCCGGTGATCGACCTGGGTACGGCGTCGCTGACCGCCAAGCTGGTGGCGCGCCGCCGCGGCGGCTACTGCTATGAGCACAACAACCTGATGCGCGATGTCCTGTGCGAACTCGGATTCGACGCCCAGCGGCTGTCCGCGCGGGTGGTGTGGATGAGCCCCGACGGGCTGGACGGCCCGCCGCCCCCGCAGACCCATCAGGCGCTGGCGGTACAGATCCCGGGTTCGGGCGAGCGGTACCTCGTCGACGTCGGATTCGGCGGCCAGACACCGACGGCACCCATCCCCTTGGTCGCCGATGAAGTCGAGCAGACCTCCCACGAGCCGTTCCGGCTGTGCCAGCACGCAGATGGGTACGTGTTGGAAACTCAGATCGGGCAGCGCTGGCGCCCGCTCTACATCGTCGGTATGCAGCCGCGCCCGCTGATCGACATGCAGGTGGGCAGTTGGTACGTGTCGACCTACCCCGAGTCGAACTTCGTGGTCGGCTTGAGTGCGGCTCTGGTGACCGATGATGCTCGCTGGAACCTGCGGGGGCGCAACCTCGCCATCCACGCACGGGGCGGCACCGAACGGGTACGGTTCGACGACGCCGCGCAGGTGTGCGCGGCACTGGTCGATCGATTCGGCATCGATCTGACCGGCTTGGGTGATGTGGAGGCCAAGGTGGCGTCGGTGTTGGACAACTGATGATGCGAACAAGGTTGGTAAGCCTGATCGCAGCCGCGGTGCTGTCGTTCGCCGGTACTGCGTCTGCCGCGCCGATGCCGGGCATCGAGCTGCTGGACGACAACAGCAGTTGCACAGCGGGTTTCGTCGCCCAGGGCGATGACGGCGGCTACTACCTGCTGACCAGCGGGCACTGCGACTCACACGACGGATCGCAGTGGACCGACCTCTTCGAGACGCCGCTGGGCAGAATCACCGCCAGCGAGTACGACGGCGAGGGCCGGGATGCCGCGATCATCCGGCTCGACCCCGAGGCAGGCCGGCCCAACGGCAGAATCGCCGGCCGCTACCCGGTGGCCAATGCGCTGACCGCCGACCAGATTCACGTCGGCATGACGATCTGCAAGGTGGGCGCCCAGACCGGCGAGACCTGCGGTCCCGTCACCGCCGTCATCGGCAACGTCGTTGAGACCCAAGTGTTCAGCACCGTCGGTGACAGCGGCAGTCCGGGGTTCGTGGTCAACCCGGACGGCAGCGCCAGCGCGGTCGGCATTCTCACGGGCGGACCCGAGGACGACGACTCCAACACCGACTTCGTCTTGGTGGACCCGATCCTGCGGCAGTGGGGCCTGCGCCTGGTGCATTAGGGGGGTGCGTTAGAACGTGTGCGATTCCGGCGAACCTACCTGTCTTCAGGGTGCATGCTGGATTCATGGGTCACTACAAGAGCAATGTTCGCGACCTGGAGTTCAATCTGTTCGAGCTGCTGGGGCTCGACGAGTGTCTGGCAGACGGGGCGTTCGGCGATCTGGACGGCGACACGGTGCGCCAGATGCTGGCCGAAGCCGCCCGGCTTGCCGAGGGCCCGGTGGCGGAATCCTTCGCCGCCAGCGACCGCCACCCGCCGGAGTTCGACCCGGCCACCCACAACGTGACACTGCCGGAGCCCTTCAAGGCGTCGCTGCGGGCCTGGCAGGAGGGCGAGTGGTTCCGGATCGGCCTGACCGAGGACGTCGGGGGCGTGCCGGCGCCGGCGATGGTGTCCTGGGCGATCAACGAACTGGTGCTGGGCGCCAACCCCGCGGTGTTCATGTTCATGGCCGGCCCGATCTTCGCCAACATCCTCTACGACCTGGGCAACGAACAGCAGCGGCACTGGGCCGCCATGGCGATCGACCGGAACTGGGGCGCCACCATGGTGTTAACGGAGCCGGATGCCGGCTCCGACGTGGGGGCGGGACGGACCAAGGCCGTGGAGCAGTCCGACGGCAGCTGGCACATCGACGGCGTCAAGCGGTTCATCACCAACGGTGACAGCGACGACCTGTTCGAGAACATCATGCACATGACCCTGGCCCGTCCCGAGGGCGCCGGGCCGGGGACCAAGGGGCTCAGCCTGTTTCTGGTGCCCAAGTATCTTCCGGATCCCGAGACCGGGGAGCCGGGTGAGCGCAACGGGGTGTTTGTCACCGGGCTGGAACACAAGATGGGACTGAAGGTTTCGACCACCTGCGAACTCACCTTCGGCCAGCACGGTGTTCCGGCGAAGGGCTGGCTGGTCGGGGACACCCGCAACGGTATCGCTCAGATGTTCCACGTCATCGAGTACGCGCGAATGATGGTGGGCACCAAGGCGATCGCCACACTGTCCACCGGCTACCTCAATGCGCTGGAATACGCCAAGACCCGGATCCAGGGCGCCGATCTGACCCAGATGACCGACAAGACCGCGCCGCGGGTCACCATCCTCCACCATCCGGACGTGCGGCGCGCCCTGATGATGCAGAAGTCCTATGCCGAGGGGATGCGGGCGCTGTACCTCTACACCGCGGCCCACCAGAATCCGCACGTGGCGATGCTGGTGTCGGGTGCCGACGCCGAGATGGCGGAGCGAGTCAACGACCTGCTGCTGCCGATCGTCAAGGGGGTGGGCTCGGAGCGGGCATATCAGTGCCTGACGGATTCGCTGCAGACGTTCGGCGGATCCGGCTTCCTGCAGGACTATCCGATCGAGCAGTACATCCGTGACGCCAAGATCGACAGTCTCTACGAGGGCACCACAGCCATTCAGGCGCAGGACTTCTTCTTCCGCAAGATCGCCCGCGACCGCGGTGTGGCATTGGGGCACCTGGTCGCCCAGATCGAGGGGTTCCTCGACAGCGGTGAGGCCCGCCCGGAGTTGGCGGATTCCCGCAAGCTGCTGTCCGCCGCGCTTGACGACGTCCGGGCGATGGCCACCGTGATGACCGGATACCTGCTCGGTTCGCAGCAGGAACCCCGCCAGCTCTACCGGGTGGGTTTGGCATCGGTGCGATTCCTGATGGCCGTGGGTGATCTGGTGATCGGCTGGTTGCTGCTGAAGCAGGCCGAGATCGCGCTGGTCGCGCTGGATCAGGGAGAGCCCGGCGGAGATGAGGAGTTCTACCGCGGAAAAGTCGGTGCGGCAACATTTTTCGCTGTCACCGTGCTGCCCAGGCTCAGTTCCGATCGGTACGTCGTCGAAAGCGAAGACCTGGCAGTGATGGACCTGGCCGAGGGCGCGTTCTGACGGGGACGGCTGGGGCTACCGCTCTGCCCTCCCCGGGCCATCAGCAGGGTATGGCAAAGCCCCTGGGATCTGGATTCGTGATAACAACGCCGGCCCTGATCTGGGCTCCCGGATGCATGCAGTACGGGATACCGTCCAGAAGGTTCTGCCAGCCCGGTGACGAGGTGTCGCCATGGCTGTATACCTTCTGCGCGATATCCACACCGCGCTGCACGCCGTTGGCGGCTCCGCCACTTGGATTCTGGTCGGGCTGCTGAGCGCATTGCGTTGGATCCGAGCAGAGCGGTGGATCGTCGGCGAAGGCACCCGGCGCCGAGATGAGGAGCGCAACGGCCCCCGCCGCAAAGGCGATCGAGTATTTCAACATGCGGTGATGCTATCAACGGCAAAGACCGTGTGACCATCGATTGCTACTGACGGCGACTGTTGCTTCGTTGCCGAACCTTGTAGGTGGACGGCCACGACACCCGGGTCTCGTCGCCCAGCAACGGCGTCGGTTTCGTGCCGACGGTGACGTTATAGGCCTCCTCGCCGGGGCCGACTTCGCGGTTGGCGTGTTCTTGAGCCAGGTAGTACAGCTGATCGATCTCCAGGTCGATGAATGCGACGAAGCTGGTCTTACGTACCGCGTCGTCGAAGCCGGCGGTCATCCGGTCGGCCAGGATGTGCGATGCGATCACCGCCCCGGCCAGGATTCCGAACGGGATCACCCAGTGGCAGAGATAGGTCGCCGGACAGCGTGCGCCACCCAGGGTGGCGTCGGACAGTGCGATCGCGGGCACCACCGCCGAGACGGACATCGCCGCGAGCGCACCCAGCCAGATCCAGGTCAGCCGGTTGACGATGGGCGAGAACAGTTCGGTCTGCACTACTGCGGCGGGCAGATCAGCCTTGGCGACGGCCTCCACCACCGATCTGCCCAGCGCCATGCTGGTCAGCAACGTCGCGAACAGGCCGGCGAAACTCAACGGCAGCACCCACGGCTGTGCCCAGCTGAACACCGGCGGCAGCACGGCCAACACCGTGAACGTCGCGACGGCCCCGACCCCCAGGAGCCGTGTCGGTGCGTCGCGGCAGGTGGCCAGGACAGTGGCCGCAACGGCCAGCGCCACCGCCGCGGCGACCAGCGGCGGCGCATTTCCGGCCAGCACCCAGTACACCGCCCAGGGGACAAATCCCAGCAGAACGCCCACGGCCCGCAGTTTATAGGGGCTTACCGTTGCGTCAACGGCAACGCCACCCAAGCCCGGTGGCCGACCCGCAGCTCCGGGGATCAGCTGTTCAGTGTGTAGCCCATCGGCATCAGGACGCTCTTCTGCTGGGTGAAGTGCTCGACGCCCTCTTTACCGTTCTCCCGGCCGATGCCGGAGTTCTTGTAGCCGCCGAACGGGCAGCACGGGTCGAAGGCGTACCAGTTGATCCCGTAGGTCCCGGTGCGGATCTTGCTCGCGATCTCGATGCCGTGCGGGACATCGGAGGTCCACACGCTGCCGGCCAGCCCGTACACCGAGTCGTTGGCGATCGCGACCGCGTCGTCCTCGGTGTCGTAGGCGATGATCGACAGCACCGGCCCGAAGATCTCCTCCTGGGCGATGGTCATGGAGTTGTCCACGTCGGCGAACACGGTCGGCTGTACGAAGAAACCGGAATCCAGTCCGTCGGGGCGACCGCCGCCGCAGACCAGCCGGGCGCCCTCCTCGATGCCCTTGGCGATGTAGCCCTCGACCCGCTCGCGCTGCTTCTCGCTGATCAGCGCGCCGACCTGAGCGGCCGGGTCATCCGGCAGGCCGACCGGCAGCACGGTGACGAAGTTCTTGATCGCTTCCACGATCTCCTCATAGCGCGAGCGCGGCGCCAGGATGCGGGTCTGGGCCACGCACGCCTGCCCGGTGTTCATGATCCCGGAGAACACCAGCATCGGGATCGCCGACGCCAGGTCGACGTCCTCGAGGATGATGGCCGCGGATTTGCCGCCGAGCTCCAAGGTGCACGGTTTGAGCAGTTCGGCGGCGCGCTTGCCGATCTCCTTGCCGACCGCCGAGCTGCCGGTGAAGGAGAAGATGTCCACGCCCGGGTTGGAGGTCAGGGCCTGGCCGGTCTCCGCGCCGCCCGGCACCACCGACAGCACGCCTTCGGGCAGGCCGGCGTCGGCGAACGCCTGCGCCAGCGCGTTGGCGGTCAAAGGCGTCTCGGCGGCGGGCTTGAGCACCACCGTGCAGCCGGCCAGCAGCGCCGGGCCCAGCTTGTTGACCGCGAGGAACAGCGGCACGTTCCACGCCACGATCGCCCCGACCACGCCCAGCGGCTCGCGCCGCACGATCGTCTGGCCGTAGGCGCCGGTGCGGACCTCTTCCCAGCTGACCTCGTCGACCGCGGGGCCGGCGAAGAAGTTCAGGGCCCCGATCGAGCTCAACCAGTGCATGGTTTCGACGCCCATCGGGGGCTGGCCGGTCTCGGCGGACAACAGCGCGGTGAACTGTTCCTTGCGCTCCTCCATCAGCTTGACCGCGGCGGCGATGATCGCGGCCCGCTCAGCCGGCGGGGTCGACGGCCACGGCCCGGAGTCGAACGCCTGTCGGGCCGCCGCAACTGCGCTGTCGACGTCGGCCTTGGCCGCCAGCGGCACCTTCCCGACGTACTCGCCGGTGGCGGGGCTGCGAACCTCGATCACCTGGTCGGTGGACGGGGCGGTCCACTTGCCGCCGATGAACAGGGTGTCGTATTCGGTGATGCTGGAGTCGGTCATGGGCGCCACCCTACCTAGCTCGCGGGCGGATTAGAACACGTTGCAGTCAATCGGTCAGCCGGCCTGCAGCACCAGCACGAGATTGCTCACGCCGAACTCGCGAATGCCCGGAACCGCGGTCATCGACCACGCCCATCGTGGGTGATAACGGGGGAATGCCGCCACCAACGCACCGGTGTGGCGGGCCCAGTCCAGCCCGTCGGCCGCCGACACCGCGAACAGTGACGAGCCGTAGTTGTTCTTCGGTGGATGGCCGTGTCGGCGGGTGTAGCGCCGGGCGGCGCGCCGCCCGCCCAGATAGTGGGTCAGGCCCATCTCGTGGCCGCCGAACGGACCCAGCCACACCGTGTAGGACAGCACCGCCAGTCCGCCCGGCCGGGTGACCCGCAGCATCTCGTTACCGAGCTGCCAGGGCCGCGGCACGTGCTCGGCGACATTGGACGACAGGCAGATGTCCACGCTGGCGTCGGCGAACGGCAGCGCCATCCCCGAGGCCCGCACGAAGCTGCCCATCGCGTCGGTGGGGCGGGGACCTGCCGCGTGCATTGCATGGATTTCGCCGGGGTCGGGTTCGACGCCGATATAGCGCAGCCCGGCGGCGCTGAATGCGGTGGCGAAGTATCCCGGTCCGCCGCCGACGTCGAGCAGCGTCCGGCCCGCCGGATCGTCGCCGTGCACCCCCCGCCACAGGTCGGTGACCAGGGCGGTGGTGTCGTCGGCCAGCGCGCCGTAGAACCGGTCCGGAGCCGTCTGCTCGTAGCGGAACTGGGTCAGCAGGCGCACCGAACGGGCCAGCGTCGCGCGTCGTGCAAACAGGTCGGTGGCGGCCACCGGGCCAAGCCTAAACGCAGCGTGCGGGCCCGCCGCGGCTTCACGGTCGGCGGGGTGCGGAGTCGGCGGACTACCCTGGTTGCGTGTCCGCCGTGCGCTCCGTCCTGCTGCTGTGCTGGCGTGACACCGGACATCCGCAGGGCGGCGGCAGCGAAACCTACCTGCAGCGCATCGGCGCCGAGTTGGCTGCCGCCGGCGTCGCGGTCACGCTGCGCACCGCTCGATATCCGGGCGCACCCAAGGAAGAAGTCGTCGACGGGGTGCGGATCAGCCGCCGCGGCGGCCGCTACACCGTGTACCTGTGGGCGCTGGCCGTGATGGCCGCAGCGCGCGTCGGCCTCGGCCCGCTGCGCGGGGTGCGGCCCGACGCGGTGATCGACACCCAGAACGGGCTGCCGTTCCTGGCGCGGCTGATCTACGGCCGGCGGGTCGCGATGCTGGTGCACCACTGCCACCGCGAGCAGTGGCCGGTGGCCGGGCCGGTGCTGAGCCGGATCGGCTGGCTGGTGGAGTCTCGGCTGTCGCCGTGGCTGAACCGGCGCAACCAGTACCTGACCGTGTCGCTGCCGTCGGTGCGCGACCTGATCGAGCTCGGGGTGGACGCCGCACGCATCGCGGTGGTGCGCAACGGCCTCGATGAGGCGCCGCCGGCGACGCTGTCCGGCGCGCGTTCGGAGACGCCGCGGGTGGTGGTGCTGTCCCGGCTGGTGCCGCACAAGCAGATCGAGGACGCCCTGGATGCGGTCGCGGTGCTCAGGGCTCGGGTACCGGGTCTCCACCTCGATGTCATCGGCGGGGGCTGGTGGGACGACCGGTTGGTGGAGCACGCCGCGGCGCTGGGAATCACCGACGCGGTGACGTTCCACGGCCATGTCGACGAGGTCGCCAAACATCAGCTGGTGCAACAGGCTTGGGTACATGTATTGCCCTCCCGGAAAGAGGGATGGGGTCTGGCCGTCGTCGAGGCCGGCCAGCACGGGGTACCAACCATCGGCTACCGGGCTTCCGGCGGGTTGTCGGACTCGATCGTCGACGGAGTCACCGGGTTGCTGGTCGACGACCGTGACGACCTGATCGACCAACTCCATCGACTGTTGACCGACCCGGTGCTACGCGAGCAGCTCGGTGTCAAAGCGCAGGACCGCAGCGCCGAATTCTCTTGGCGGCAAAGCGCCGACGGGCTGCGCGAGGTGCTGGAGGCGGTCCGTGAGCGCCGCTATGTCAGCGGCGTGGTGTGAGCGGAAAGCCGACCTAACAGGTCGGCGGTGGTGCTTGCGGTTGGGGCTCTGGCTGCACCCGATCCGAGGCCGATGCACATCCCAATAGCTGAACATTCTTCAGAAGCCATCAGACGGCGCTTACGCACACACGCGCATATTTCCATGTATCAGCGGTAGTTGTTTGCATTAGTGAACAACAGGTGACGCAATGGTTACCGACGGCTGAATTGGAGGAGTGATGGACGTCGTTCTCGGTGTGGCCCTCGGACCATCCGCGCCCACCACCGTCCGCACCGGGTTGGCCGAAGCCGCCGTGGTGTCCACCGCTGCCCTGGCCTACACGCAGGAAGCCGAGTTCGGCCCGATCTCCGGCGGGTACTACGACACCCCCGATTGCCTCTCCGGTCTCGCGGCCGACGATCTGGCCTACAGCGCCGTTCCCGACGAACAGGCGGATGCCGACACCGAGATCTTCGACACCGCGCCCCAACCGGAGCGCCGCCCGCTGCTGGTCACCGGCGCGGCGCTGGCCTCCACTGCGTTCGCGGCAGCGACGGCCCTGATGATCTCCATGACATTGGACGTCACCCCCAACTTGGTTGCGCTGCGGCCGGATATCGTTCGGACACTGACCATTCCCATTCCGGCCCTGCCCATTCCGATCCCCAACCTCAAGGTTCCCTTCTCGGGACAGCCACCGGTAGGGAGTCAGGCGCCGGTGGACCCACTGCCGCCGCCCCCGTTGAACCGACCGCAGATTCCGAGCCTGCCGGCGCCGGTGAATTCACCGCCGGTGCCTCCGTTGGATCGTCCACAGGCTCCCGACGTGCCGGCGCCACCGGTTGCCGCGCCGTCGCCCGCTGGACGGGTTGTCCCGCCGGGGTTCGAGAGGTTTTTCACCGATCCGTTTTTCACTCGGCCGATCCCGGTATCCCCCTGGCTTTACAGTGAGCTGATGCGGGGGCGGCCGCCTGGAACGCAAATTCAAGGGTTCTACATCTCGGGGACTTCCCCGTCGACCGGACCTGCCAGGGTGGTGCTGCCTCGGGCGATATCGCCCGCGCCAGCGCCACCGCACGTCATACCCGACCCGCCGATGGTCCATCCTCAACCGCCCATCGCGCTTCCCCCACCGCCTCCACCACCCTCAGCGCTGCCGCACGTTATGCCCGACCCGCTGATGGCCAATCCCCATCCACCCTTCGAACTCCCCGAACCACCCGTGGTCGACCCCCGCTCGGGATCACAATTGCCGAATCTGCCGATCCAGCCGCCGAATTCGGGCCCCCCGGCCGGGATCCCGGCTCCCCAAGCGCCGCCACCACCGCCACCACCGCCACCACCGTGGCTGCCGGCGCCCTAACTGCTCCATACTGGCCCGAAGAGGTTGTGTAGCCACGTGGAGGTGCATCGGTGACCGAGGACCACCCAGCTCCCGTGCTGCTCTACGACGGTGTCTGCGGAATCTGCAATCGATCGGTCCAGACCATCCTTCGGCACGACCGGCGTGGCACTCTGCGTTTCGCGGCGCTGGACAGCGACTACGCCCGCGCGGTCATTGAGCGTCATCCAGAATTGGAGGCCGTCGACTCGGTGGTCTTCGTGGAGAACCCCGGCCGGCCCGATGAGCGGATCAGCATTCGATCCGCGGCCGTCCTGCAGGTGCTGCGCTATCTGGGCGGGCCGTTCCGGTTGTTGCTCGCGGCCCGTGTCCTTCCTGCCGGACTGCGCGACCGGCTCTACGACCGCTTCGCCGCCGTCCGCTACCGGCTGGTCAGGCCATACGACACCTGTCCGGTGCCGGCCGCCGACGTGCGTACCCGTTTCTTGGACGCCTAACGCGCTGCGTTCCAACGTCGAACCGACGGCACGGCCAGACCACCCGCGCCCACCACCAGCATCGCCAGCCAGACCAGGTGGGCGGCTATCGCCGTCCGCCGCGCCCCGGCCGACACCTTGGGCGCCCGGCCGCCTACTCGATACACGGTGAAGTCGGAATCCCGGTAGGCGATCGGCAGTCGTATCAGAGTTTTTGCGGCAGAACCCATCTCACCGCCGGCGTCGGACTCCTTGACCACCCAGCCCACCCCGTTCACGCCGAGCGCGGCCGGTTCGGCGCCGGACAGCAAAGCCTGCTGCACCGCCCGGGCGCGGGTGCCCTCGCCGGGCACCGTCTGTCCGCCGACAATGAGGTCGCCGGTGGTGAGCACCTCCGCTCGTACCCACCGGGGCAGCGGATCGAGCACCGGCGCGGGCCCGGCCCAGGAGAAGTGGCGCATGGTGTCGGCCGGCAGCACCGCCACCGGGCGCGGATCGGCGTTGATCTTGGCCGCCACCGCCGCCCAGCCCGGCGGGTAGTGCACCGGTGTGACCCGCCCGGCCACACCCCAGGCCAGGTCGGGCAGCACGACGATCAGCGCGACACAGCACGCCAGCGCCGCCCGCGCCGGCGGAAGCCGGTCCCGCAGGGCCGCCACCGCGCCGGCCCCGGCCAGCGCGTAGCCGGGCATCGCCAGCGCCACCCACTTCTGGCCGTCGCGCAACATCCCCACCCCGGGAACCAGGTCCGTCATCCAGCGCAGGATCGCCAACCCCGGCCCGGTGGCCAACACGGTGAGCACCAACACCGTCGTGCCGGCCAGTATCAGCAATGGCCGCGCGGCGGACAGTTCCCGCACCGTCGACCATCCCAAGCCCACCACGCCCACGAGCGCCGCCGTGGCCAGCAGTGCGAAGAGCGTTGTGCGCGAACCCGGTACCGCGTCGGCGTTCCAGATCCCGCCGAGCCCGGCCAGGCTGCCCAGGGTGCCCAGGCCGGGCTCGGCGCGGGCCGCGAACGCCGTCACCCCGGCGGACTCGCCGCGTGCGGACCCTGAGCCCACCACCACGGCCATCAGCCAGGGCAGCGCGGCGGTCGCCGCGATCGCCACCGCGCTCACCGAGCACCACCAGCGTGGCGGCCCCGACCCGGGTGCCGCGACGCACACCAGCGCCACCACCGCGGCCAGCAGCAGCCCGGTGGGGGTCAAGCCGGCCAACGCCAGAAAGAACACCAACCCGAACAGCCCGGCGGTGCCGGCGCGCAACCCCAGCATGGCCATCGCCACCCACGGCAGACAGCCGTATCCGACCAGCAGGCTCCAATGCCCCTGCAACAACCTTTCGGCCACATAGGGGTTCCAGATCGCCACGGTGATCGCCACCAATTGCCCGGGCAGCCCGGTGTCGGGCAGCGCAGTGGCGACCAGTCGCGCCGCTCCCAACCCGGCCAGCCACAAACCGGCGATCAGCAGGGTCTTGACCACGATGCCGCCGTCGAGCAGGTGCGAGGCCACCGCCACCGCGAAATCCTGCGGCACCGCCCGCGGCGCCGCCTCACCCAGCCCGAGGGCAGGCCCGCTCAGATACGACCGCGGCGTCGACACCGCGTCACGCAGCAGCAGATAGCCCGGGCGCAGCAGCGGCGCGAGGATGAGCAGCGTCAGTCCGAGTGCATAGCACGGCGCGATCCAGCGCCTGGCTCGCACCACCGCGGGGCTAAGGCTGGTTGGGAGGCTTGTCGGAAGCCGAATCCGGCGTTCCGCGTTCCGGCGGGCTCGACTCCGGTGGCGCCGCCGGACGGTCCAGCTGGGGACGCTGGGTGGGCAGCTTCTCCGTCTCGGCCTCGGCGCCCGAGGGGCGTTCGGCCGTCGGCGCCTTCGGCGCGAATCCGCCGAAGAAGCCGCCGTCGCCGCGGCCGGGCCGTCCCAGCGCGGCCTCGGCGGGAAGGCTGAACCAGCCGACCAGGACGCCGCCGATCAGGCAGATCAGCCCCGCGGCGGTGAAGGTGATCGGCAGAATCCGAGACCACAGGGCAACCCGGTCCCGCTCGTTGCGGGCCGCGTTGACCTGCTCCTCGATGGTCTCTTCGGAGCTGGTGACCGTGTAGTCGGCCAGTGCCACCTCCGGCTTGAGCGGGTCGCGTGCGTAGTAGTGGTTGGCGTGCACCTTCGACTTGACGATGGTGCCCGAGACCGGGTCCACCCACATCGTCCGTTGCGCGGCGTAGTACCGCGTCATCGTGATGTCCTCGTCGGGGTCGGTGCCCTCGATGTTCCACATCCGGGCGGGCGCGGTGATCTCACCGTCCTCGTCGTGGCCGTACAGCGACGGGTAGCGCACCGGCTCGTCCAGGGTGCCGTCGGCGTCGTAGCCGACATTCTGGAGGAACCGGTAGGTGGTCAACCCGTTGACGTCGTCCTCGCCCTCATAGTTGGCCTCGTAGGCCTTCTGCGCGATCGGGTCGAAGTACTGGTAGGACTGCTTCTGGGTGTCGAAGGGGAACCGGTAGGACAGTCCCTCATGCGGCAGGGCGATGTTGGTGGGCGGGCTGTCGTCATCGAAGTTGCGTGGCCGCTGCACCGAACCACCCGGGTGGGTGTCATCCGAAATCGCCTGGGCGGTGCGACGGTTCACGGTCACCGTGTCGACGATGGCCAGCAGCAGGCCGGTGTCCTTCTGCCGGTCCGCGCGCCGCAGCGACGAGCCGGCCTGCAAGGTCACGACGTCGGCGTTGGCGGGGGACTCGACACCGATCTGCTCCTGCGACACCAGGGGCACGTCCTGGTCGACGATGGCGTGCTCGCCCCCCAGCGACTCCGGGTCCAGTGCGGCGCCGCTGCCGTTGCCGATCAGCGTGACGTCGACGTCGAGCGGGATCTTGGCGATCTTTCCCACCGTGTAGGTGGACAGCAACAGTGCCGCGATCATCAGGGCGGCGCCGAGGCCCATGACTGCGCATGCCGCGATACGCATCATGACTGCTCGGTTCACGTCGCCGTATCCTCCTTATTCAACCCGCACGGAAATCTGTTCGACCCTAACAGCAGAAGTTGAAACAGCTACTGTGTGTCCATCGATGCCTCGGACCCGAATCAGATGAACCAGCAGGTGGGCGGCGTGCGCAGCTTCCTGCCCGCCGTCGAGGGTCTGCGCGCCTGCGCGGCCATCGGCGTGGTCATCACGCACGTGGCGTTTCAGACCGGACACTCCTCGGGGATCAGCGGCCGGTTGTGGAGCCGTTTCGACATGGCCGTGGCGGTGTTCTTCGCGCTGAGCGGGTTCCTGCTGTGGCGGGGTCATGCGGCCGCCGCCCGCGGCCTGCGACCGGCGCCTGCCACCGGGCATTACCTGCGGTCGCGTGTGGTGCGGATCATGCCGGCCTACCTGGTGTCGGTGGTGGTGATCCTGGCCCTGCTGCCCGACGCCAGCGGCGCCAGCCTCACCGTGTGGTTGGCCAACCTGACGCTGACGCAGATCTATGTACCGCTGACGTTGACGCCGGGGCTGACCCAGATGTGGAGCCTGGCGGTGGAGGTCAGCTTCTATATCGTCCTGCCGGTGTTGGCGCTGTCGGCGCGGCGGCTACCGGTGCGCGCGCGGGTGCCGGTGATCATCGCGGTGTCGCTGCTCAGCCTGTGCTGGGGCTTCCTGCGTATCCCCACCCCCTACGGGATCAATCCGCTGAACTGGATGCCGGCCTACGGTTGCTGGTTCGGGGCCGGAATGCTGCTGGCCGAGTGGGCCTACAGTCCGGTCACCCGGGTGCACCGGCTGGCCCGTCGGCGGCTGCCGATGGCGCTGCTGACCCTGGTCGCGTTCCTGGTGGCCGCCTCACCGCTGGCCGGACCGGAGGGGCTGACCTCGGCCACCGTCGGCCAGTTCATGGTGCGCACCGCGATGGGCGGTGTGCTGGCGTGGGCGCTGCTGGCGCCGCTGGTGCTGGACCGCCCCGACACACCGCACCGGTTCTTGGCCAGTGCCCCGATGGTGACGCTGGGCCGCTGGTCCTACGGGATCTTCATCTGGCACCTGGCCGCCCTGGACATGGTGTTCCCGGTGATCGGCCGATTCGCGTTCACCGGGGACATGGCGGTGGTGCTGGCGTTGACGATGGTGTTCACCATCGCGATCGCCGCGGTCAGCTACGCCCTGGTGGAGCAGCCCTGCCGAGAGAAGCTACGCGGCTGGGAGACCCGGCATACCGCCAAGCGCGCCGATGTCCCTCAGGCGGCCTTGCCCGACGGCGTGTATTCGGCGACGTCACTGGTGAATTCGGCCGCGCCGTAGGCCGCCAGCCGCCGCCGGAGCATCCGGAGCACGTAGGCGTTCGTGATCCGGCGCAGGCCGGGGGTGCGGCTGGCGCGTTCCACGATCAGCAGTCGGCCGAGTACGAACGGAGCCGTACACGCGATCCGCGCGTAGTCGCCCGCGCTGATCGTGACGCCCATCTTCGCGGCTACGTCGCGTTTGCCACCGCTGAACATCCGGACGAAAAAGACCTTGCTGTAGCTCTTCTCGACCGCGTCGGCGATCCGCTCGCTCAGGGTGTTCTCCTGCCGCAGGTAGGCGGCCATGGTCGAGCGGACCATCTCCCCGCAGGTGGCGTCGTCGAAGTCGTCGCGCAGCAGTGCCAGACGCGCGCTGAACACCCGGATGATCTCGCCCGGGGTGGTGGGCAGCAACTCCTCGGGCAGACCGAGCAGAACGCAGCGGTAGCGGGTGAACTCGACGACGGCGCGCTCGCTGGGCGTGAACTCCTGGCGCTTCTGCCGGTGGGCGCTCATCGCCAGCACGTAGAGGTTGATCATGCCGGCGGGCATCTGGTCGACCTGCGGAATCGGCAGCCCGTAGATCCCGACGTCCCATTTCGGGGAGCGCTTGAGGGCGTTGAAGCGGACCATCGAATGCATCAGCCGCACCATGGCGGCCGCCTCGAAGCCCGCCCCGTATCGGTCCAGGGCGTCGGGCAGCGTGGTGACGGTGAAGAAGCTGGTGGTCTCGTTGACTCGCCGGGCGGAGCGGCTGCCCGACAGGGCACCGGTCAACGCCATCGGCAGTGCGGCGTAGGTGTTGAGGAAGGTCGCGATGAACGCGCCGCGGACCACGAACGGCGCCAACAGCGCCATCGGGATCTGGGAGCGCTCGGCGCCCTGTCGAACCAGGTCCATGTCCAGCCAGTCCGGAATGTGTTCCAGGTCGGAGATGAACGCTGCCAGCTCCGGCGGCGCGTCGGGCACCGCGTCGATACCTTTCCGGCAGGCCAGCTTGAGCATGCCGATCAAGCTGCTGACGCTGTATTCGCTCATCAGCGCGGCGTAGGAGTCCGCCACCACATCGCCCAGCCAGGTCGCCGTCGAGATCAGTTCGACGGCGGCGTCGTCGGCCAGCAGCCTGGCTCGGGTGGAGGGCCGGCCGCGCAGGGAAGACACGGCATCGGGGTCGGTGGTCGTGCGGTACGGCTGCATGTCGAAGTCGAGGTCGCCGTAGAGCGCAGGCAGCAGCTGCGCCTGGCGGCGGACGCGCTGGTGCAACTCCGGGTAGTGCGTGGGCATCGAGGACCTCCGATAACTAACAGGCCGTGAGTTGTAGCCAACCGATCGCCGGTTGCAATGTCAAGCGCACAATGGCACAAATTCATGTAATTGTGCCAAGCGTCCTCGATGTCAACGACGCCGTCGCCGTTCGGAAGTGCGCGGAAACCTATCTCGCCCGACTGGGTTGGTGATCAACCGGCGATCAGCTCATGCCGCCCCGTGCGCCCCCATTGACCGCGATCGTCTGGCCGGTGACGTAGTCCGACAGCGGCGAGCACAGCCACAGGATCGCATCGGCGGCTTCCCGGATAGTCCCGGTTCTGCCCAGGGTGATGCCCGGCAGCGGTTTGGCCGAGTACATCTCGGCGTCGCTGGGCGGGCTGTCGGGGTCGATCGTCACCCCGAGGCGCTGGGCCTGCTTGGCGGGCATGCCGACTTTGATCTCTCGGCCGCCGGTGCGAATGACCTCACGGTCGGACTGCGGCAGCGCAAACCGCGTCTGGATCACCCCGAATGCCACCGCGTTGACGTTGACCCGCATCGCGCCCCATTCCAGGGCAAGGGAACGCATCAGGCCGAGTAGGCCGGCTTTGGCGGCGGCGTAGTTGGCGGCGCCGTCGAGTCCCCATTCGCCCGCCATCGATGACACCATCACCGTCTTGCGGTGCCGTGGCGGGTCGGTGTGTGCGTCGGCATTCGCGGCCGACCGGAACACCGGCGCACACGCCCGGGCGAGCCTGAACGGGACCACCAGGTGGATGTCGAGCATCGCCTGGAACTGGTCGTCGGTCATGGCGTGCACCCGACCGTCCCATGCGTAGCCGGCATTGTTGACGACGATGTCGAGGGCGCCGCAGGTGTCGAGGGTGTAGGAGACAAGATCGTCGCAGACCCCCGGCGCAACGAGATCGCCGACGAAGAACTCGGCGACACCGGCACCGAATGCGGCGTTGAGCTCTGCCGCGGTGTCGGCGGCTTTGACTTCATCGACATCGGCGATCACCACCCGGGCACCGTTGGCGGCCAACATGGTTGCGGTCGCGCCGCCGATGCCGCGGGAACCGCCGGTGACGACGGCCACCCGATCGGCCAGCATCTCCGAACGCAGGGTCGGTTCGATCGGCAGGTTCATCGTCCCTCCCACACGGGGTCGCGTTTCTCAGCGAAGGCACGCAGGCCTTCTTGCAGGTCTCGGGACTTCGTCACGGCCGCCACGAACGTTGACTGCTTGCTCCAGGATTCCGAGTCACTCCAGTCGTAGCTGCGCGCCACGATCTGCTTGCTGGCCCGGACTGCGAGTGGACCGGCGGCGGCTACCTCGGCGGCCAACTCCAGCGCACCGGCCAGCGCCTGTCCCGGCTCGGTGATCTTGTTGACCAGACCGAGTTCGGCGAACCGGGTGGCAGGCCATGACTTTCCGGTCAGGGCCAATTCCATGGCGATGTGATACGGAATGCGTTTGGGCAGCCGGAAGCAGCCCCCGCCTATCGCCACCAGGGATCTTGCGGCCTCCGGCAGGCCCATGCCGGCGGTGCGGGATGCCACGATCAGATCGCAGGCCAGGCAGAGTTCGAGTCCGCCGGCCAGTGCGTGTCCCTCGACGGCGGCGATCAACGGCTTGAGTGGCGGCTGCGCCATGATCCCGAATCCGCCGCGCCGTTCGGTGACCGCCATGTCCCCGGCTGCGGCCGCGACCAGATCCTGGCCCGCCGAGAACACGACGTCCGATCCGGTCACCACCGCGCAGCGCAGTTCGTCATCTGCGTCGTAGGCATCGACAACGGCTTCCATCGCCTTGGCGGTGGCGCCGTCGAAGGCGTTACGTCGCTGCGGACGGTCTATCCGGATCACCAGGATGTGTTGGCCGGCGCGCTCCGCGCGGATCGGTGAATCAGACACTTCGTTGTCTTCCTTCCCAATAAGGTTGGCGCAGGGTTGTTTTGAGAACCTTTCCGGACGGATTGAGCGGGAGTTCATCGACGTAGACGAAGCGCCGTGGTCGCTTGTAGGAGGCCAGTCGCCCGTCGAGAAATGCCAGCAGGTCGTCGTCGGTGAGCTGCGCGTCGGCGGTCACGATGAAGGCCAGCGGCTGTTCGCCGAAGTCCTCGTGTGGGATCCCGATGACGGCGGCGTCGATGACGGCGGGGTGTTCGACGAGCGCCTTCTCGATCTCCGCGGGATAGATGTTGACGCCGCCGGCGACGATCATGTCCTTGACGCGGTCGGTGATGAACAGGAATCCGTCGTCATCGAGGTGCCCGACATCACCGGTTCGGTAGAACCCGTCTTTGACAGTGTCGGCAGCCAACGGTCCATGGCCGAGATAGTGGTCGATGATCACCGGAGTATTGACCGCGATCTCACCGGTCTGACCGGGAGGCAACGGATTCCACTGTTCGTCGACGATGGCGATCTGAACACCGTCGTAGGGCAGCCCGGACGTCCCCGGCTTGCTGAGCTGGTGTGCCGGCGCGGTGTAGCTGATCATGCCCGATTCGCTGGCCCCGTAGACCTCCCACAGCACCTCGGCGCCGAATCTGTTGGTGAGCCATTCTTTCAGAGACTGCGGCACCGGTGCGGCGCCGGTGTTGATCACCCGTAGTGAGGACAGGTCGTACTGGTCGAGGGTGGCGGATGGCAACGCCCGGATGCGTAACAGCATGGTCGGCACCGCCGTCCACGCCTGCACCCGGTGTTCGTCGATGAGCCGCAGGGCCGACTCGGCGTCGTAGGGGTCGAGCAGGACGATGGTCCCACCACGTGCACAGGTCGCGGCGGCGATCCCGGGTCCGGCACCGTGATGCACCGGCATGGTAAGCAAGGTGACGACGTCGTCCGGATACTCCGGCACGTTGCCGACCGAGGCAAGGTAGCGCAGCAGCCGCTCCGGGTCGCGCACCTTGGCGGGATCCAACGGCGGTACACCGCGGGGCTTTCCGGTTGTTCCCGAGGTGTAGAGCACCAGCGACGGGCGCGCCGCACCGTGACGTGGCGTGGCGCCCTCGGTGGAGATCAGGTCTTCGTAGCGAATGCCCGGTCCGTCGACGGCCTGCCCGACGGTGACCAGGATGCCGACCTGGTGGCGGGCCCATCCGGTGGGGTCGGGATCGTTGCAGAACAATCCTTTGGCGTCGCTGTCGCGCAGGATGTAGACCGCCTCGTCGGGGGTGAGGCGATGGTTCACCGCGACCTGGGCGACGTCGAGCTTCTGCAGGGCGCGCTGCAGGACGAACCATTCGAGGCTGAGCCGAAACCGCATGCCGATGCGGTCTTCGGCCGCCAAGCCGAGCGCGGCCAGACCCTCGGCGGCGCGGTCGGCCAGGTCGTTCCACTGTCGATAGGTGAGTCGCCGGTCGCCCTGAATGACGGCCGGGTGATCGGGGCGCGACTGCGACCAGAATTCCGGCGTGCCCGGATACGGTTGGGTCATCACTGTTCCTCTTGGTGTCTCCCGCGTTCGGGGTTTCAGTCCTTGATCAAGACGTGGACCGCGCAGACCGCTCCGACGCCGACCATGTGGGCCAGTCCGATGCGCGCTCCGCGGTGCTGCCGCGCTCCGGCCTCGCCCCGTAACTGCGTTGTCAATTCGGCGATCTGGCCCACGCCGGTGGGCCCGATGGGGTGACCCATCGACAGCAGGCCGCCGGAGGCGTTGACCGCGACTCCGCCGCCGATATCGAAGACGCCCGCCCGCAGCGCGGCCGCGGCCTGTCCGGGTGCGCACAGTCCCATGGCCTCCACGTAGACGAGCTCCTCCACCGTGAAGGCATCGTGTAGCTCCACCAGGTCCACGTCGCCGATCCGGATACCCGCCTGCGTCAGGGCCGCCGCGGTAGCCTCCTCGGTCAGCGCTGCATCGAAATTGCGGTTGCCGTGACATGTTTCGGAGAGCAGGGCCGATGAAGCCACCCGTACCGCTCGGTCGCGGTCCACGCCGAGCGTCTCGATCGCGCGCTCGGATGCGACGATCGCCGCCGCTGCACCCTCGCCGATCGGGCAGCACTGCAGGCGGGTCAACACCCCGCTGATGAACGGTGGCGCCAATACCTCGTCGAGCGTGCGTGGTTCGGGTCTTTGAGCGTATGGGTTCAGTGATGCGTTGCGGCTGTTCTTGACCGCCACCGCAGCGAGGTCTTCGATCCCGGCCCCGCTGTCGTGCAGATAACGCGACGCGAGCAGTGCGAAGTGGGTCACCGGCAGCACCCGGTTGCCTACCAGATCCTCCAGCCCCGCGGCGCGCTGTGGTGAGGTCGGGTTCAGCGGCTTGTCCACCCCGACGGCGATCGCCACGTCGTGCGCCCCGCCGGCTACGTCCAGACACGCCTGACGAAACGCACTCGATCCGGACGCGGACGCGTTCTCCACCTGCATCATCGGGATGCCGGTCGCGCCCAGATGGCGATACATCAACCGCGACAACGCCATTGACGTGGTAGCCGTACCGGTGTAGGCGGTCTGGACGTCCGGCCACCGCACCCCCGCGTCAGCCAGCGCAGCGCGCACGGCGGTCACTCCGAGCTCGGTGTAGGGCACGCTGCTCGGCTTCTGGTAGGGATGTAGTCCGACGCCGATCACCCAGACATCGCGCAGCCCGTTCACCGCGCCTCTTCAGACGGTGCGGGGATGAATGCCGGTTCGATGGTCTGGTTTTCACCGTCGGTTGCGGTGATCAGCCAGGTCCCGACCACCCGCGAACCGATCTCGGGATCACCGGCCTCCGGATGGACCAGGGCTCGGATCAGGGGCCCGGAGTCCAGCAGCACTTCGACGATGGTGAACGGCACCGGCGTATCGCCGGGATGCAGGTGCACCGTAGCCGCGGCGAATACCGTGCCGGAGGGGGTCAGGTTGGCTGGGACCAGATCCTGGGCGCCGCAGCTCTCGCAGCCGATGCTGATCGGCGGAAAGTACACCCGCTCACAGCGCGAGCACCGCACTCCGTGGAGCACCGGTACATCGGAATCGGCGTCGTAGAGGCGCGGGTTGGCGCCAACGCGGCCCATTACGCCAGATGTCCGGCTGGCGTGTAGTGGCTCGCGTCGCTGGTGAATTCGGGCCTGCCGTAAGTCTCCAGTCGGCGTTTGACCAGCCGGATGAGGTAGTCGTCGGTGATCCGGCGCAGCGCCGGGATCCGGCCGGCGCGCCGCACCACCAGTAGGCGCCCGACGATGAACGGTGCCGTCACACCGATCCGCAGATAGTCGGCCAGGCCGATCGACACGCCCCTCTCCTTGGCGATGGCGCGGTCGCCGTTACAGAACGCCTTCGTGAAAGCGGCTTTGCTGTAGCTCTTTTCGACCGCGTCGGCGATGCGTTCCCACCGGGTATCGACGGGCCGCAGGTAGGCTGCCATGGTCGAGCGCACCATTTCCCCGCAGGTGGCGTCGTCGAAATCCTCGCGCAGCAGCGCCCCGCGAGTGTGGATGAGGTCGATGATCCCGGTGGGCGTGGTCGGTAGGAGTTCCTCGGGCAGACCGAGCAGAAACGCCCGGTAACGGGTGAATTCGACGACGGCGCGCTCGCTCGCGGTGAACTCGGTGCGCCCCCGCCGGCGGGCGGCCACCGCCAGCAGGTAGAGGTTGATCATCCCGGCCGGCATCTGGTCGACTTGGGGAATCGGAATCCCGTAGACGCCGACGTCCCACTTCTCGGAGCGCTTGAGCGCGTTGTAGCGAACCATCGAGTGCATCAGCCGCACCATCGCGGCCGCCTCGAAGCCCGGGCCGTGGCGGTCCAGCGCCCCGGGCAGCGTGGTAACGGCGAAGAAGCTCGTGGTCTCGTTGACCCGGCGCGCGGCGCGACGGCCGGACAGCGCACCGGTCAGCGCCATGGGCAGCGCGGCATAGGTGTTGACGAAGGTCGCGATGAACGCACCTCGGGTGACGAACGGCGCCACCAATGCCGCCGGGACGCGGGCATGCCGAGCACCCTCACGCACCAGGTCCATGTCCAGCCACGCCGGGGTGGCCTCCATATCGGCGATGAACGCCACCAGCTCCGGCGGTGCGTCCGCAACCGCGTCGATGCCCTCGCGGCAGGCCAACCGGAGCATGTCGATCAGGGCTGGGACGCTGTATTCGGCCATCAGTGCGGCGTAGGGGTCTGCCACCACGTCTCCGAGCAGGGTCGCGGTGCGGATCAGTTCGACGGCCCGGTCGTCAGCCAGGTAGGGAGCGCGGTCGGCTACCCACTCCGGCAGCGTGGTGCGGACTGCCGGATCGGTGGTGGTGCGGTAGGGCTGGGTGTCGAAATCGATGTCGCCGTAGAGACTGGGCTGCAGCTCGCGCTGACTGCGAACACGTTGGGCAAGCTCGGGGTAATGCGTGGTCATCGCCAACCTTCCGAATAACTAACAAGTTGTTAGTACACTAATAACAGGTCGTTAGTTATGCTGTCAACCATGACTTCGGGACAGTCACGGCGACGAATGACAGCTGAGGCCCGGCGCGGCCAGATCCTTGATGTCACCCACGCGATCGTGGATGCGGAGGGGTTCCACGCCGCCACGCCGAACCGGATAGCCCATAAAGCCGGGATCAACCGATCGCTGATCTATCAGCAATTCGGTGATCCCGCAGGACTTTTCGTAGCGTTGATCGACCGGGAAGCCGCACGGGCGGGTGCCCAGTTCGCCGAGGTGATCTCGGAAGCCACGGAGCCCGGTGGGGACGGCGTTCTGGTGAGCAGATTCGACAGCGTGCTCAGAGCGGTCGACGCCCATCCCGCCACCTGGCGACTGTTCCTGTTCCCGCCGCAGGGAGCGCCACCGGAACTGCACGAGCGTCTGGCCCGGGCACAAGCGGTGGTGCGTGGCTATCTGGTCGGCGAATTACTGCGTATCTACCCGGAGTTGCCCGACCCCGACTACACCGCCCGCATGCTGCAGGCGGCCGCTCGCGAACTCCTGCAGTTGCGCCTGAGCGATCCCGATTCCGCCACCCACGAGCGGCTGCACGCACTGATCCGGTTGTTGGCCGTACGTGCCGGTTCACCGGTCAGGTGAGGTCAATCTGAGGGCTCAGTAGCCGCCGGAGTGTTCGAAGATCATGCGCGGGTTGTCGACCAGCATGGTGCGCAGTTGGTCGTCGGTGACGCCGCGCTGCCGCAGCGCGGGGATCACGTCATTGTGGATGTGCAGGTAGTGCCAGTTCGGTGCGGCGACCGAGCTCAGCTCGCCGGGCAGCGCATCGAAATAGCAGTTGGCGTCGTGGGAGAGCACCATCTTGTCGGCGTGGCCGCGCTCACACAGCTGCGCCACCGTGTTGACCCGGTCCTCGAACGGCAGGATCAGGTCGATGCCGAAGCGGTCCATGCCCAGGTAGGAGCCGGCCGCGATCAACTCCTCCAGGTAGCCCAGATCGGTGCTGTCCCCGGAGTGTCCGATCACCACGCGGGACAGATCGACGCCCTCTTCTTCGAAGATGCGCTGCTGCTCCAGGCCGCGGCGGGTGCCCGCGTGGGTGTGGGTGGAGATCGGTGCGCCGGTGCGCCGGTGGGCCTGAGCGACCGCGCGCAGCACTCGCTCGACGCCGGGGGTGACGCCGGGCTCGTCGGTGGCGCACTTGAGGATCGCGGCCCGGATCCCGGTGTCGGCGATGCCGGTCTCGATGTCGCGGACGAACATGTCGGCCATGATCTCCGGGCCGTCCAGCATGGTGCCGGGCCCCAGATAGTGGAAGAAGAACGGGACGTCGTTGTAGGTGTAGACGCCGGTGGCCACCACGATGTTCAACTCGGTGCCGGCCGCGACCCGGGCGATACGCGGGATGTAGCGGCCCAGCCCGATCACCGTCAGGTCGACGATGGTGTCGACTCCGGCGGCCTTCAACTCGTTGAGTCGGGTGATCGCGTCGGCCACCCGGGCGTCCTCGTCTCCCCAGGCTTCCGGGTAGTTCTGGGCGATCTCGGTGGTCATGATGAACACGTGTTCGTGCATCAGGGTCACGCCGAGGTCGGCGGTGTCGATGGGCCCGCGTGCGGTGTGGCATGGCGACATGGCTCGATCGTATGGAGATTGATGCGGGCGCCGGTCGCCTTCGCCGAGAATGCCTAGGGGCGCTCCAGGAGGTTGTCGCGGATTCGCGCGTAGGAGTGGGCGAACAGTTCCACCTCTCGCGGACTGAGCGAGTCGAAAAGGCCGGCGCGCACCGCTTCGACGTGACCGGGCGCCGCCTGGCGAAGCTTGTCCAGGCCCGACTCGGTGAGCTCGGCGTACTGCCCGCGCTTGTCCTCCTCGCATTTGACCTGGCGGACCCAACCGGCGTCCGTGAGCCGTTTGACCGCCCGGGTGACCCCGCTGCGGGTGGTCACGGTGCCCTCGGCCAACTCGTTCATCCGCATCCGGTGCCGCGGGGCATCGGACAACAGTGCCAGGAGTTCGAAATCGGCCAGGTGCAGGCCGGCGTCGGCGGCCAATTGCCGGTCCAGGCTGCGCAGCAGCAACCGGGTGCTGTCGAGGTAGCCCCGCCACATCCGCTGCTCCTCGTCGCTCAGCCATCGCGTCTTCATGTCCCCAAATATAGTTGACAAGATCACGATATTCCAGGTGAGAGGTGCCAATATATGGCATTTCCGCCAGGGAATGCATCCAGAACTAGTTGCGTTGACAACTATCAGCTAGAGTAGCGAACGACAAGCAAGGAGGGCCTACCGTGTCGAGTACCGGTATGCAGTTCGGCATCTTCACCGTCGGCGATGTCACCGCCGACCCGACCACGGGCCGCGCGCCGACCGAAGCCGAGCGGATCAAGGCGACCGTGGCGATAGCCAAGAAGGCCGAAGAGGTCGGCCTGGACGTCTTCGCCACCGGCGAGCACCACAACCCGCCGTTCGTGCCGTCCTCGCCCACGACCTTGCTGGGCTACATCGCGGCGCAGACCGAGCGGATTCAGCTGACCACCGCCACCACGCTGATCACCACCAACGACCCGGTGAAGATCGCCGAGGACTACAGCGTGCTGCAGCACCTGGCCGACGGCCGGGTCGACCTGATGCTGGGGCGCGGCAACACCGGCCCGGTATATCCCTGGTTCGGTAAGGACATCCGAGCCGCCCTGCCGTTGACGGTGGAGAACTACCAACTGCTGCGCCGGCTGTGGCGGGAGGAAGTCGTCGACTTCAGCGGTGAGTACCGCACCCCGTTGCACGGGTTCACGCTGGCGCCGCGTCCGCTGGACGGGGTGCCCCCGTTCGTCTGGCACGGTTCGATCCGTAGTCCCGAGATCGCGGAATTGGCAGCGCATTACGGCGACGGTTTCTTCGCCAACCACATCTTCTGGCCGCCGTCGCACACCAAGCGGATGGTGCAGCTGTACCGGCAGCGTTTCGAGCACTACGGCCACGGCAGCGCCGACCAGGCGATCGTGGGCCTCGGCGGCCAGGTGTTCCTGCGGCCCAACAGCCAGGACGCGGTGAACGAGTTCCGGCCGTACTTCGACAACGCCCCCGTTTACGGGCACGGCCCGAGCCTGGAGGAGTTCAGTGCTCAGACCCCGCTCACGGTCGGATCGCCGCAGCAGGTGATCGACCGTACGCTGGGCTTCCGGGACTACGTCGGCGACTACCAACGCCAGCTGTTCCTGGTCGACCACGCGGGTCTGCCGTTGAAGACCGTCCTGGAGCAGCTCGACCTGCTGGGCGAGCACGTTATTCCGGTGCTGCGCAAGGAATTCGCCGTCGGCAGGCCCGCGCACGTTCCCGGTGCCCCGACGCACCGGTACCTGGTCGAGGCCGCGCGCCAACCCGAGATCCAGGAGGCGTCATGAGGCTTGTGGTGATCAGCGGGGGACTGCGCGAACCGTCGTCCACCCGGCTGCTGGCCGATCGGCTCGGCGCCGCCGTACGCGCTGAACTCGGGTTGGCCGACATCGAAGCCGACATCGAGGTGATCGAGCTGCGCCACCTGGCCCGCGCGATCACCGACGCCATGTTGACCGGGTTCGCCGCGCCGGAGCTGGAGGCGGCTTTCGACACAGTCACCGGCTGTGACGGACTGATCGCGGTGACGCCGACGTTCAACGCGACGTTCAGCGGGTTGTTCAAGTCGTTCTTCGACGTTCTTCCCGAACAGTCCCTGAACGGGACACCGGTGCTGATCGCGGCCACCGGCGGAACCGAGCGCCACTCGCTGGTGCTCGATCACGCCCTGCGCCCGATGTTCTCCTACCTGCACGCCGTCGTCTCGCCCATCGGGGTGTACGCAGCGACGTCCGACTTCGGTGCGCAGGGTCTGTCGGAGCGGATTACCAAGGCAGCCAACGACTTCACCCGGCTGTTAAGACTGTGCGGGCCCCGCCGCGGCGATACGGTCAGCGCAGAACTCGATGAGATGCAACGCCTGCTTGCGGGCGCCTGAGAAAAGGAGTGATCGACACATGACGAAACTGGCGGTTATCTACTACTCGGCCACCGGACACGGCACCGCGATGGCCAAGCGGCTGGCCCAGGCGGGCGAGGCGGCGGGCGCCGAGGTGCGCGTGCGGCACATCGAGGAGACCCGCGATCCGGAGACCTTCGCCCACAATCCGGCGTGGACGGCCAACTACACCGCGACCAAGGACCTGCCGGCCGCCACCGGAGAGGACATCGTCTGGGCGGACGCCATCATCTTCGGCTCACCCACCCGGTTCGGTTCTCCCTCAGCGCAATTCCGCAACTTCCTGGACGGGCTGGGTGGGCTGTGGGCCAAGGGGGAGCTCGCCGACAAGGTCTATGCCGGTTTCACCTCGAGTCAGACCGCCCACGGGGGGCAGGAAGCCACGCTGTTGAACCTCTACGTCTCGCTGATGCACTTCGGCGGGATCCTGGTCCCGCCGGGCTACACCGACCCGATCAAGTTCGCCGACGGAAACCCCTACGGCGTCGGGCACATCACCGGGCCGGACAACCAGAACGAGCTGGGCGAGGCGACCCTCGCCGCGCTCGATCACCTGGCCACCCGGGTGGTGGGCGTCGCCGCCAAGCTCGCCGGGTGACGACGGGCGGGCCGCGCCGCGACCTTGAAACGTGATGCACCTCACACTAGGTTGGCCAGTGATCATTTCAGTGAGGTGGTCCGATGCCGACGGTGACGTGGGGGCGGGTCGACCCGGTGCGCCGGGCCGCGGTGCTGGAGGCCGCCGAGGCTGAGTTCAGCGCACGCGGCTTCTCGCACGGGAGCCTGAACGTCATCGCACGGCGGGCCAAGGTCGCCAAGGGCAGCCTGTTCCAGTACTTCGTCGACAAGGCCGACCTGTACGCCTTCGTCGCCGACACCGCCGGTCAGCGGGTGCGCTCCCACATCGAGCGCAAGATCGTCGAACTGGACTCCAACCGGCCGTTCTTCGAGTTCCTCACCGACATGCTCGACGTGTGGGTCGCCTACTTCGCCAACCACCCGCGAGAGCGGGCCCTGCATGCCGCGGTCAGCCTGGAAGTCGACACCGACGCCCGGATCAGTGTGCGAACCGTCGTCCACCGCCACTACCTGGAGGTGCTGCGGCCCCTGGTGGATGACGCGCGAGCGCGGGGTGACCTGCGTGCCGACGCCGACACCGGTGCGCTGCTGTCGCTGCTGCTGCTGATCATCCCGCATCTGGCGCTGGCGCCCTACCTGCGCGGCATCGACCCCGTCCTCGGGCTCGACGAACGCACCCCGGAGCAGCCCGCCCTGGCGGTGCGCCGGCTGGTCGCCGTGCTGGCAGCGGCATTCGGCGGTGAGACGGCTCGCTATCCGGCGCACAAACCCGATGTCAGGCCACCCACACCGTCTTGAGGTTGCAGAACTCGCGGATGCCGTGGCCGGACAGCTCCCGGCCGTACCCGGACCGCTTGATCCCCCCGAACGGCAGCTCCGGGTAGGACACCGTCATCCCGTTGATGAAGACCTGACCGGCCTCGACCTCGTCGGCGAAACGGCTGATCTCGGCCTCGTCGCGGGTCCAGGCATTCGATCCCAACCCGAACGGGCTGTCGTTGGCGATCGCGATCGCCTCGTCGATGTCGGCGACGCGGTAGACGGATGCGACCGGCCCGAACACCTCCTCGGTGAAGATCGCCATGTCGCGGGTGATGTCGGTGATCACCGTGGGCGGATAGAACCAGCCCGGGCGCTCCAGGCGCGTGCCGCCGCAACGGACCACCGCACCGGCGGCGACGGCGGCGTCCACCTGCTGTGCCACCTCGTCGCGGCCCGCTTCGGTGGCCAGCGGTCCGACGTCGGTGTCCGGATCGGTCGGGTCGCCGACCCGAAGCGCCGACATCTGTGCGACGAACTTGGTGGCGAAGTCGTCGTAGACGTCCGTGTGGACGATGAACCGTTTTGCCGCGATGCATGATTGACCGTTGTTCTGCACGCGGGCGGTGACCGCGGTGCGCACCGCGGACTCCAGGTCGGCCGAGGGCATCACAATGAACGGGTCACTGCCGCCCAGTTCCAGCACGGTGTGCTTGACCTCGTCGCCGGCGATGGCCGCGACCGAACGCCCCGCCGGTTCGCTGCCCGTCAGCGTTGCCGCGGCTACCCGCGGGTCGCGCAGTACCCGTTCCACGGCGCCCGAGGGGATCAGCAGGGTCTGGAAACAACCGTCGGGAAAGCCGGCACGGGTCAACAGATCGGCGAGGTACAGCGCGGTCTGCGGCACGTTGGAGGCGTGCTTGAGCAGGCCGACGTTGCCGGCCATCAGGGCCGGCGCGGCGAACCGCACGGCCTGCCAGAGCGGGAAGTTCCACGGCATCACCGCCAGTACCACCCCGAGCGGCTGGTACCGGGCGAACGCCCTGGAAGCGTTGACCTTGGCCGCGTCGGCGGGCTCGTCGGCCAGCAACTCCGCACTGTGGTCGGCGTAGTACCGGAAGCCCTTGACGCACTTGAGCGCTTCGGCCTTGGCGGAGACCAGCGTCTTGCCCATCTCGAGAGTCATCATGGCGGCGACCTCGTCGGCTTCGGTCTCCAGCAGATCGGCCGCCGCGTGCATCCACCTGGCACGCTGAGCGAAATCGGTGCGACGGTATTCGGCGAAACGATCCGCAGCACGGGTGATCGCGGCATCGACTTCCGCGTCGGTGGCTGCGGTGAACGTCTTGACCGTCTCGCCGGTGGCCGGGTTGGTGGTGGCAATTGCGGGCACGCTGGACCTCCTACGGGCGCGGTGGTGTGGTGGTTCGTGTCCAGCCTGCCATCATCGAACCGCGTAGGCTCGCGTCGAACCAGCGTCAGCACATCGACACGGGAGCCGCCGGATGCGTTTCAACCCCCCGCCCAACTGGCCGCCTGCGCCACCTGGCTGGGCGCCGGACGCCAACTGGGCCCCCGATCCGTCGTGGCCGCCGCCTCCTCCCGGTTGGCCGCTGTGGCTGGACGACACCGACGGCGCCGCCCCGGGGGTTTACCCGCCCTACGGTGCACCGTGGCCGGCTCCGTTGCCCGAGCCCAGGTCACGCAAGGTGTTGTGGCTGTCGCTGGCCGCGGCCGCGGTGGCCGTGGCGGTGGTGGTCGGACTGATTCTGAGCTTCGGCGGCAAGCTGACGGCGGAGGACAAACCGTCCCGCAAACCCGACATCAAGAACCTGACCTCGGAGATGCTGGTGGAGCGGGCCTCCTTCCCGGACCCCTCCGGCGGCAAGTGGATCAGCGGGGTGAACAGCGCCGGTGACGCGCCCTCGGAGATGCCCAATCTGACGGTCGACCCGCCCGAATGCGCCGACTTCTACTCAAGCCCGGCGTCGGCCACCCAGACGGCCACCGCGACGCTGGCGAAGTTGCAGCCCGGCGGCTTGCACTCCATGCGGGTACGCCTGGCCCTTACGCCGGATCGCCCGAACCTCAAGGCGATCGTGGACAAGTGCCAGACGTTCAAGCAGACCTTCGAGTCGGGTGGGCGATCCGTGACCACCGACATCCAGATGAACCCGCTGGACGCCGAAGGAGTGCCGCCATGGGCGGTGGCAACCGTGATCACGAGCTCCGGCAAGGCCGCCATCCGGATGCCGATTGCGATTACCGCCTCCACGATCTCCGGCTACTACCGCGGTGTGCTGGTCGTGGCCACCAGCAACGACATCGGGCTGCGAATGGACAGCGACGGATCGGATGACCCCACCCACGCCGACGACCTGGTGACACTGTTCAACACTCAGATCGAGAAGCTCGAGGCCGCGGAGTAGCCAACTGTCCTAGTAGCCCCGCTGGCCCCGGGTGTAGGGCATAGTTCTGTTCGAAATGGATAGCGCATGCGCTATCACGCGCTGGACTGACGTGTGGTGATACCACTGGCGATATCCATTTCCAACAACACACCAGTCCAAGCTGGCGGTATGTGTGGGGCGGATGTGGCGTCCGGGAGGGGCCTATTAACGGTGGCCTGCTGTGACTATGGGTGGTGGCCTGCTGCGCTCGACTCCGTCGGCTGTGCCTATTGCGGTGGCCCGCCGTTCCCGACTTCGTCGGGCTTGCGACCACCGCGGCTAACCACCGCGGTCGCAGCCAGGACCGCGACGGAGACCAGAGCCGCCAGCTGCACCCCCGCGGAATGGCCGGCATAGCCGTCTGCTGAGCGCCACGGGAACCGGCACAGCACCGCACCCGCCAGAATCAGGCCACCGGCACTCAACCCGAGCCGGACCACGTCGAACGCGCGCTGCCGATGCCGCAGCGCGAACAGCAGGATCAACGCAGCCCCGAACACCCCCGCCCCGGCGGTCCCGGCGATCAGGCCGCCGACCGCCAGCGCGCCGAACGCCGCCAGTCGACGGCTGGGCCGCCAGGGCTGGGCGGGTGGATCGGAACTGCGGCTCCGCCGCGTCGGCCACCAGGCCAGCAATGCCAGCAGCGGCAGCAGGGCCAGGCCGCCGGCCATCCCGAGGCGGTACATCTGGTTGGGCCCGAATGTCAGGGAGATCGTGCCCTCGGTGCCTGCGGGCAGCACCCAGCCCTGCTGCCATCCGTTGACCGCGACCGGAGTCAGTCGGGCGCCGTCCGGCGCGCGCGCCACCCAGCCGCCGTTGATGCTCTCCGGCACGACCAGCACCCGGGAGTCCGCAGCGGCGGGAACCGTCATCTCGCGGCGGGCCGCGCCCCACGTGTCGACGACAGCGGGTGTCGTCGCCGAAGCCGCGGCAGGCGCCGACGGCCCGGACAGCGTCGCGCCGTGGACGACGAACGCCGAACCCGGGCTGATCAACAATTCCTGTTGGCCGGGGGGTAACTCGATCGGCCGCTCATCGCACGGCTGCGCCGGCACCGGCACATCGTCGAGCAGCGCACCGACGGTGGTCGTGATCGAGGTGTGCACGAACCGTCCGGCAATCGCGATGACCGGCCCGCGGTCGCAGCCGATGCTGACCGGGCGCGACCGGTTGCGTGCGGCATCGGCGGGAGCAACCGGACGGCCGTCGGCGCCGAGCACACTGACCTCGGCCAGCCCCGGCGGTTTGAGCTGGTCGAAGCCGATCGCCGTGCGGTCGATCACGTCCTCCCAGTCCAGCAGGCTGATCTTCACGGTGTCGGTGATCCGCGGCAGCAGCCGCACCTGCTGACCGGCCTGATCGTCCTGATCGTCGGGGTCGGACAGTTCGCGGATCTGTGGTCCCGAGCCGAGGTCGATGGCCACCAGCGTGGGCTGCGCCGGCAGCGGGGACCGGCTGGGGGTGAACCGCAGACCGGACACCTGGACGGGCTGCGGCAAGGTGATGGTCAGCGTCGGCGGGGATCGGTGGGCGACCATCCGCTGCGACGCCGTCCAGGCCGTGCCCGGATCGCCGTCCGCGGCGGCATAAGCCGACCCCAGCACGTCGAGTACGTCGGCGTCACCGTGGGCTCGCAGGCTGCCCGGCTCGGCGATCAGGTCGACCAGGTTGGGGCCCTGGCGTGGCCGCACCCACACCGTCGGGGTCACCGATATCGGCCGCGGCACATTCAGGGTGCGGCTGAAGGTGGCGGGCTCCTCCGGTTCCAGCATCATCGACGCCGCGCAGCGGACCGCGTCGGCGGCAGGAGCGCAGCCGGTCCGGCCCGGCAGACCGGCACCCAGATCCCACTGCGCCACCTGCGTACCCGCGGGCGGGACCGGGACCATTGCGGTGTGGCGCAGGTCGACCGGATGCGCGAACCCCGACGCGTCGTACTGGGTGACCGCCAGATCGGTGATACCGAACTGCACGCCCGGCGAGCCGTCGTCGGTGCCCGACGCGGTGATCCGCACCCAGGGCGTCTCGCCGTAGGGCAACGCGGCGGTGAGTGGCTCGCCGGCGCGGTCGAACCGCAGCGTGGTGGTGCCGTTGACCGTGGAGATCTGGATCCGCCGCACCTGCGCGCCGACGGCAGTCGCGCTGGGCGTCACGGTGATGGTGCCATTGGTCAGCGGGTGGTCGAAGTCCACCTGCAGCCATTGGCCCACGGCCGACTGCAGCGCATTGGACACCCAGGCGGTACCCGAGTCACCGTCGATGGCGGCGGCCGGCGAGGTCGACGGCGCGACATCGGGCAGCGTGGTGGCATCGGAGGATGAGCTCGACACGGTGAGCCGGCCACCGATCCAGCCGCCGAAGACGGTGGCGGCACCGGGCGTCGGATAGTCCGGCACCCGGCTGAGGGTGTGCCGGGCATCGCCGGCCGCCCGGACCGTCGATGAGTGGTTGTCGACCCGGCCGTAGTCCGTCTCGCGGGCCAGTGGCGTGTCGGTGACGGTGATGCCGACGTTTCGGGGCGGGTCGAGGTCGGCGCGCCGGGCGTCGGCGGTCATCAGCACCGGGCCCAGCACCGGTTCTCCGCGCAACCGACGGTGCTCGTCGAGCCGGAGCAGCACCTCCGGGCCCCCGTCGACCCTCGGCATCGCTTTGAGGTCGGCCAGATACGGCGCCCCCGGATTTCCGTTTCCGCCGGCCGCCGGGTCGCCGACCCGGTAGATCTCGATCGCCGGATAGGCCGGCCGCAGTCCGCTGTCGGCGACGAACCCCGGGACCGTGCCCGACCCGACCGGTTCGCCGAACTGTGCCACTAGGTGCAGCCCCGGCGAGCCGTTGACAGCGCGGTGCACCAGCAGCGGCCGGGCCGACCGCGAGGTGTCGGGGTCCAGATCATTGCGCACGACCAGATAGGAGATACCTTGGCGGGCCAGGGTGTCGGCCAGACCGGCGGAAGGCCGGCCGGCGGCGAACAGGCGCTGCACCGAGTCGAGTGCCCGGATGGTCTGCGGCGGGGTGAGCGGAATCGAGTCGCGCACCCCCCAGGGGCCGACGTCGAGAACCTGCAGGGGTTCGTCGTGGCTGGTGCCCCAGGTCTGAGTGGCGAACGGCGCACCCGGCGCCACCAGCACCCGTCCCGGGGTGGGACCGCCGCCGTTGTGTTCGCCGAGCCAGGCGGCGGCGTCGCGCCAATACTGCGGCAGCGCGCTGAATGTGCCGGGCGGGGTGAGCCGGCCGGTCCAGGCCAGCGACGTGGCGACGAGCAACGCGGTCAGGACCACCAGGCCGACCGCGGCCGGCTTGTGGTGTTCGGGGTGGACGAAGGCGCGCCGCCACACCGGTCTGGGCACGCTGCCCGGCAGCGGGATGCGACCCAGCAGGTGGGCGAGCCCCAACACCACCGGGATCCGGATCACCGACTCGAGTTTGTGCACGTTGCGCAGCGGCGCACCGGCTCCGTCCAGGAAGGACTGCACCTGGTGGGCCAGCGGCGAGCCGAGTCCGCCCGCATAGCCCAGCGCCAGCAGGGTCACCCCGATCAACAGCATCGTGACCAGCCGGCCGGCCCCGGGCACCCGCCGGCGCAGCATGCCGGTCAGGCCGGCCAGCCCGGCGGCGGCCACCAGGCAGGTGCCCAGGATCATCACCGGGCTGGTGACCAGCGGCGCCCCGGCGGTGGCGTTCGGCGCTACGAACGGCGTCCAACTGTGAGTGCCGCGCAGCATCTCGGTCAGCGACGTCCACCGGGTGGTCACCCCGGCCGATTCGATGAAGTCCAGGAACGGTGGACTGACCCGGCCCAACAGCACCAGCGCCACCAGCCACCACGCCACCGCCAGTGCCAGTGCCAGCAGCCACCAGCCGGTGAACCGCCACCAGCGCCGGTTCGGGCAGTGACACAGCCACCAGATCATCGCCGGAAGGCAACCCGCCAGCGTCGCGACGGCGTTGACAGCGCCCATCAGCGCGACCGCGACTCCGGCCTGACCGGCCAGCATTCGCACCGAGCGTTCCGGGACCTGGACTCCGGGCGCGCCCAACGCCCGGATCACCGGCAGCAGCACCCAGGGGGCCAGCATCATCGGCAGCGTCTCCGAAGAGATCGAACCCAGCGTGGTCAGTACCCGCGGCGACAGGGCGAATGCCGCAGCAGCGATCAGCCGTGCCGTCGGCGTCGCGATCCGCAGCGTCTCGGCCACCCGCAGCAGGCCCCAGAACCCCACCGTGAGCAGCAGCGCCCACCACAGCCGCTGAATGATCCAGCCGGGCAGCCCGAGCAGGTCGCCGGCCAGGAAGAACGCGCCGTGCGGGAAAAGGTAGCCGTAGGCCTGGTTCTGCACCTGCCCGAACGGCAGCTCACTGCTCCACAGGTTGGCCGCCCGGGCCAGGAACCGCAGCGGATCAGCGGTCAGATCGAGTTTGGTGTCCGGGGAGATCCGGCCGGGAGACTGCAGCAGGCTGCAGGCCAACGCGACTGTGCCGACCAACCACAGCCAGCGCCGCGACAACGGTGTGACAGCCTGCGATGCAGCCGGCGGCGGGTCGGACGTTGCCGGCGTCCGCAGGTCAGCCGCGGTTGCCGTACTCCACCCTGTTCAGCACGGAGGACTGCGGATCGCCTCCGGCGATCTGCGGCTTGGTGTCTTGCTGCACCATCAGCGTGACGCCGAAAACAGCCGCCGCACCGAGCAACACCCCGACGACGATGCTGATGGCTGCCGGCACCACGAACCGAGGCATGGTCAGGCTCCTTCCGCAATCCCGCGATGTGTTCTCGGGGCACTCTCGTCCCCGCTGACCCCCGACCGCCAACGTAGCATGCGGGGCTGGCGTACCCGGCGGTTCAGCGAGGCTCGACGAAGGAGAGGCGAAGCTGGGACCGCCGCATGAACCCGTCTGCTCCGGCCGTGACAGCATGGTGCGATGCCTCGATCGCTGACTCGACAACTGCCCGGTCTGCTCTTGGCGGCCGCGATGCTGCCGGCACTGGTCACGGCGTGCTCGCACCGCACCGAGACACCCGCCCCGTCGCCGGAGGCCTCATCTTCGGCGCCGCCGGTCACCGCGCCACCGGTCGACCCTGTCTGCGAGCAGTTGGCGGCGTGGGCGATCCGCGACAAACTGGCGCAGTTGGTGATGGTCGGGGTCCGTGACGCCGCCGACGCGCGCGCGGTGGTGACCGACCACCATGTGGGCGGAATCTTCATCGGCAGCTGGACGGAGCTCTCCATGCTTACCGATGGTTCCCTCAAAGAGATCAAAGAAAACCAAGCGCCCACCGGACCGTTGCCGCTGGCGGTCAGCGTCGACGAGGAAGGCGGCCGGGTGGCCCGACTGTCTTCGCTGATCGGGTCGTCGCCGTCGGCGAAGGAGCTGGCGCAGACGCACAGCGCCGCCCAGGTGCGCGAGCTGGCCGCCGAGCGCGGCCGCAAGATGGCCGACCTGGGCATCACCGTCGACTTCGCGCCCGTCGTCGACGTGGTGGACACCAGCACCGACGACGACACCGTGATCGGCGACCGCTCGTTCGGTTCGGATCCGGCCAAGGTCACCGAGTACGCCGGGGCGTACGCGCAGGGGCTGCGGGATGCCGGGCTGTTGCCGGTGCTCAAGCACTTCCCCGGCCATGGCCACGGCTCCGGTGACTCGCACACCGCCGGCGCGGTGATCACCCCGCCGCTGGCGCAGCTGCAGGACAACGATCTGGTGCCCTACCGCACGCTGGTCACCCAGGCACCGGTGGCGGTGATGATGGGCCACCTGGAGGTGCCCGGCCTGACCGAGGATCCCGCCAGCTTGAGCCCGGCGGCGGTCAAGCTGCTGCGCACCGGCACCGACTACCACGGGCCGGCGTTCGACGGGCTGGTCTTCAGCGACGACCTGTCGTCCATGGCCGCGATCAGCGACCACTACGGGGTCGCCGAGGCGGTGCTGCGCAGCCTGCAGGCAGGCGTGGACGTCGCGTTGTGGGTCACCACCGACGAGGTGCCTGCGGTGCTGGATCGGCTGGAGCACGCGGTGGCCGCCGGCGAGCTGAAGCCCGACGCGATCGACGCCTCGCTGGCGCGGGTGGCCGCGGTCAAGAAGCCCGGTACGCACTGCCACGCGTGATCCCGCCGCTATGGCGGGTCACGCAAGTTACTCTTCGGTAAGATCGTGCCGGAGAGTGCGCGGAAGGACGTCGAGGCGATGGCAGCTGGCAGCAAGCGGTTACCGCGGGCCGTGCGTGAACAGCAGATGCTCGACGCCGCCGTGCAGATGTTCTCGATCAACGGCTACCACGAAACCTCGATGGATTCGATCGCGGCGGCTGCGGAGATCTCCAAGCCGATGCTCTATCTGTACTACGGCTCCAAGGAGGAGCTGTTCGGGGCGTGCCTGGACCGGGAGCTGCGCCGCTTCGTCGAGGCGGTGCGCACCGGCATCGACTTCCAGCAACCTCCGAAAGAATTGCTGCGCAACACGATCCGTTCTTTTCTGCACTACATCGATGCCAACCGGGCGTCGTGGATCGTGATGTACACCCAGGCCACCAGTTCGCAGGCGTTCGCTCACACCGTGCGTGAGGGCCGCGAGCGGATCATCGAGTTGGTGGGCCGGCTGCTGCGGGCCGGCACCCGCAACCCCGAACCCGGCGTCGACTTCGACATGATGGCGGTCGCACTGGTGGGCGCCGGCGAGGCGATCGCCAGCCGGGTCAGCACCGGCGACACCGACGTCGACGAGGCCGGTGAGCTGATGATCGACCTGTTCTGGCGGGGCCTCAAGGAAGCGCCGGGCGGCCGCGAGGGCGCAGACACCGCCGCCGCTGGGTGATAACCAGCCGTTGATTCTGCGTCCACCAGGCGTGCTACTCGCCTCAGACTCAAGTGATCGCTGCAACACCTGACCAGGAAGGGGTCGGTGCTGCATGGGTCACGAGACGGGGT
>NZ_LQPG01000054.1 GCF_002102265.1 Mycolicibacter longobardus
TCAGTGTCACTGTCGACGGTGCCGCGTTGCGGTGGTTGGGTTCTTCTCACCTGGTGCCTGGCTCTTGCAAACACTGCCGCCCTTGAGGGGTTGGCGTTCGTGCGTTATGCCGGCATCAGGTGGGAAGGACCGACCGGTGTGACTTGATAGGAGCGTGGCACCGCCCCGACTGAGATGTGTCCACCGGCCGGCCCAACCTTCCTTGCATCCCGTCGAGATGAAAGAAGGCACTGTCCATGGTGGTCATTGGAACCGATGTACACAAGCGCACCCATACCTTCGTCGCGGTCGACGAGGTGGGTCGCAAGATCGCACAGAAGGTGGTGCCCGCCACGACAGAAGGGCACCTGGCGGCGTTGGCCTGGGCCAAGACGACTGTCGGCACTGATCTGTTGTGGGGTATCGAGGACTGCCGCAATCTGTCGGCGCGCCTCGAGCGTGACCTACTCTCGGCCGGCCAGAAGGTCGTGCGCGTGGCACCGAAATTGATGGCCCACGAACGCGCCGGCGCCCGTACCCGAGGCAAATCGGACCCCATCGATGCCTTGGCCGTGGCCCGGGCAGTGTTGCGCCACCCCGACCTGCCGGTCCCCAGCCACGACGAGGTGTCGCGGGAACTGAAGTTGTTGATCGACCGTCGTGAAGACCTTGTGGCACAACGGACCGCAACGATCAACCGGTTCCTGGGCCGGATCCATGAACTCGACCCGGCCCAGACACCGAAGAAGGGATCGATGGATCGCGCCAAGACCCAGACCGCCCTGGCGGCATGGTTGGCCACCCAGGACGGGTTACTGGCCGAGCTGGCCACCGACGAACTCGGCGACATCATCCGCCTCACCCTGGCCATCAACGAACTCACCGAACGCATCACCGACACCGTGCAAGCCGTCGCGCAGAACCTGCTCGCTCTACCCGGCTGCGGCGCGCTGACCGCAGCCAAACTCATCGGCGAAACCGCCGGCATCGCACGATTCAAAAGCGAAGCCGCCTTCGCCTGCCACAGCGGCACCGCGCCCATCCCCGTCTGGTCGGGCAACACCGCCGGCCGCGTCCGGCTAAGCCGATCCGGTAACCGACAACTTAACGCCGCCCTACACCGCATCGCACTGACCCAGATCCGCCTCACCGACAGCCCCGGACACGCCTACTACAACAAGCGCCGGGCCGCCGGCGACTCCACCCGCGAAGCCCTACGCTGCCTCAAACGACGCCTCGCCCGCGTCGTCTACAACCGCCTCCACACCGACGAGAAGTCACGACACCACACACCCCACGCCGCCGCTGCTTGACATAGGAGCAAT
>NZ_LQPG01000055.1 GCF_002102265.1 Mycolicibacter longobardus
CAAGAGCCAGGCACCAGGTGAGAAGAACCCAACCACCGCAACGCGGCACCGTCGACAGTGACACTGAGTGTTTGCACGCCGACACGCCGCAAATTCCGTACGACCATGCACGCTCGCGGTCGGTGGGAACTGTGCACAGTGTGGCGGCGATCCACAGTATGGGCCCCGCCGGCCGCATGAGGTGACCGCCGTTCGCGTTCGGCACCGACGATCGGCGGCATGGACCACCGACTACGTCAATTGCTCGACCGGCAGGGCGGGGTGGTGACGTCCGGCCAAGCGTTGGGTGTCGTCACCCGGCGTGGCCTCGAATCAGAGCTGAAACATGGCTCACTACAAAAGATTTGGTACGGCATCTACGCCGATGGCGAGTTGACCGATGAGCTGCTGCTGCGTGGATTGGACCTGGCCACGGGGACCACCGTCGCGGTCTGCCTGGGGACCGCGGCGGCGGCATACGGCTTTGACACCGAGGAGCCGATCGATCTGCACGTGCTCAATCCGCCGGATCGGCAACTGCGGTCGGCTGACGGTTTGGTGGTCCACCGGCGTGAGGGCGCACCACTAAGCGAGGTCGCGGGCCGCCCGGCGACCGCTCCGGCGTGGACCGCGGTGGAGGTGGCCCGTGCCCTGCGCCGGCCAAGGGCGTTGGCAACACTGGACGCCGCCCTGCGCAGCGGCGCCTGTTCCCGCCGCGAGCTGCGGCAGGCCGTGATCCAACAGGCGGGCCGTCGCGGCATCGTGGCCGTCCGCGATCTGCTGCCGCTCGCAGACCCGCTGGCGGAGTCTCCGATGGAGAGCGAGTCGCGGCTGATGATGATCGACGGTGGCCTGCCGCTTCCGGTCCTACAGCTCGAGATCGTGGATCGTGACTATCGGACTTGGCGTGTCGATTTCGCCTGGCCTGCTCAGCGGGTCGCGGTCGAGTACGACGGCGTCGTGCCTCACGAGGGCCTGGCGGCTTTCGTCTACGAACGGCAGCGTCGTGCTGCATTGCAGGAGTTGGGCTGGGTAGTGATCTCCCTCATCGCCGACGACGTTCGGCGCCGACCCTGGCAGACCGTCCGGCGTATTGAGACGCAGTTGGCGCGCGCCGCCGCCTGACCTGGCCGAGTCGGGCCCCCGAGGGTGCACAGTTGTACAGAGTTTGCGGCGTGTCGCCGTGCAAACACGCACGCTCGCGTCAAAGGGGGGCTAGCCGGTCAAAAGGGGGCTAGCTGCCGGGCCCGATATTGCGGGCCGGGCGAGTCAGCAGGTCGCGCACGTATTCCTCTGGCGCACCGGCGATCTGGGCGGCCTCGGCCACCACGCCCAAGTAGCGTGCAGACGGCAGCCCACGCTCCCAGGCGTCCACCACGTACAACCAGGCCAACACCGGCGCGGGTGCACTGTCCACCGGGTCCGACGTGATCCCGTCCACCCGGTCCACCCGGAGGCGGATCTTCTTGTGGATGCCGAACTCTGAGCCTTCCCAGCTGTCCAAGTTCTTCTCGTCCTCGGGAGTCACGTCGTAGAGCACGACGAAAACGCTCGAGTCGGGATCTTCGACCACGGTCGCCAGGGCGCCCTCCCAGCCGATGTCCTCGCCGGCGAACGTCAGCCGCCAGCCGTGCAACCAACCGGTGCCGGTCATCGGGGAGTGCGGGGCCCGCTGCAACATCTGCTCGGGATGCATGTTCGACCCGTAGGCGGCGTAGAGCGGCACGGCAGAAAGCTTAAACGCACCGCCCCGGATAGGTTAGTCGCTGTGACTTCTCCCTCGACGCGCATCGTGATCGTCGGCGGCGGCCCGGCCGGCTATGAGGCCGCCCTGGTCGCGGCCGCCAAGGGCCCGGAGGCGGTATCGGTCACGGTGGTCGACTCCGACGGCCTCGGCGGTGCCTGTGTGCTGTGGGACTGCGTGCCGTCCAAGACCTTCATCGCCTCGTCCGGGGTGCGCACCGAGCTGCGCCGCGCCCCGCACCTGGGTTTCGACATCCACTTCACCGACGCCGAGATCGAACTGGACCAGATTCACAAGCGGGTCAAGTCCCTGGCCGCGGCGCAGTCCGCCGACATCCGCACCCAACTGATCAACTCCGGTGTCGAGGTCATCGCCGGCCGCGGCGAGCTGATCGACGCCGAACCGGGGCTGGCGCACCACCGGATCCGGGTCACCGAGCACGACGGTGGTTCAGCGAGGCTCGACGGAGGAGAGGCGAAGCTGGGACCGCCGCATAAATCCGGTGCCCAGCGCGTGCTCGAGGCCGACGTGGTGCTGATCGCCACCGGCGCCAGCCCGCGCACGCTGCCCGGCGCCGAGCCGGACGGCGAGCGGGTCCTGACCTGGCGGCAGCTCTACGACCTGCACACGTTGCCCGAGCACCTGGTGGTGGTGGGCTCGGGCGTCACCGGCGCGGAGTTCGTCAACGCCTACACCGAACTCGGGGTCAAGGTGACGGTGGTGGCCAGTCGCGACCGGGTGCTGCCGCACGAGGATCCCGATGCGGCCCAGGTGCTGGAGAGATCGTTCGCCGAACGCGGCGTCACGCTGGTCAAGAACGCCCGAGCCGCCTCGGTGACCCGCGTTGGCGACGGGGTGCAGGTCACCATGACCGACGGCCGCACCGTGGCAGGCAGTCACGCGCTGATGACCGTCGGGTCGGTGCCCAACACCTCCGGTCTGGGCCTGGAGCGGGTGGGGATCGCGCTCGGGCCGGGCAATTACCTGCAGGTGGACCGAGTCTCGCGGACCTCGATCCCCGGTATCTACGCCGCCGGGGACTGCACCGGGCTGCTGCCGCTGGCGTCGGTCGCGGCCATGCAGGGCCGGATCGCGATGTATCACGCACTGGGCGATGCGGTGGCCCCGATCCGGCTGCGCACGGTGGCGGCGGCGGTGTTCACCAGACCCGAGATCGCCGCCGTCGGGGTGCCGCAGTCCCAGATCGACGACGGCACGGTGCCCGCTCGCACCGTCATGCTGCCGTTGCAGACCAACGCGCGGGCCAAGATGAGCCGGATGCGGCACGGGTTCCTGAAACTGTTCTGCCGGCCTGCCACCGGAACGGTGATCGGCGGGGTGGTGGTGGCGCCCATCGCATCCGAACTGATCCTGCCGATCGCGCTGGCGGTGCAGAACCGGATCACCGTGGCCGACCTGGCGCAGACGCTGGCGGTGTATCCGTCGCTGTCGGGTTCGCTCACCGAGGCGGCGCGTCGGCTGATGACGCACGACGACCTGGATTGAGCGATGTGGACTGGGCAGCCGGGGTGAAGAGCGCGTCACACGCGGCCGGAGCGCCGGGCCACGTAGCCTTGCACTCGTGAGCACGCTGGGACCAGAACAACGCGCACGAGCCTGGGAACAGCTCGGCAGCGAGCAGTTCGACGTGGTGGTGATCGGCGGTGGCGTGGTGGGCGCCGGGTGCGCGCTCGACGCCGCCACCCGAGGCCTCAAGGTGGCGCTGGTCGAGGCCCGTGATTTCGCCGCCGGGACGTCGAGCCGAAGCTCGAAGATGTTCCACGGAGGGCTGCGCTACCTCGAACAGCTGGAGTTCGGTCTGGTGCGCGAGGCGCTGCACGAACGTGAGCTGTCGCTGACCACGCTGGCTCCGCACCTGGTCAAACCCCTGCCGTTTCTGTATCCGCTGACCCGGCGTTGGTGGGAGCGACCGTACGTGGCCAGCGGGATCCTCCTCTACGACCAGCTGGGCGGGGCGAAATCGGTTCCCGCGCAACGGCATCTGACTCGTGCCGGCGCGCTCCGGCTGTGTCCGGGGCTGAAGCGCAGTGCGTTGATCGGCGGGATTCGCTATTACGACACTGTCGTCGACGACGCCCGGCATACCCTGACCGTCGGGCGCACCGCGGCGCACTACGGGGCGGTCATCCGCACCTCCACCCAGGTGGTGGCGCTGCTGCGCGAAGGCGATCGGGTGACCGGGGTGACCGTGCGTGACTCCGAGGACGGCGCCACCACCGATGTGCGCGGCCATGTCGTGGTCAACGCCACCGGGGTGTGGACCGATGAGATCCAGGCACTGTCTCGCCAGCGCGGCCGGTTCCACGTCCGGGCCTCCAAGGGCGTGCACATCGTGGTGCCGCGGGACCGGATCGTCTCGGAGGCGGCGATCATTCTGCGCACCGAGAAGTCGGTGCTGTTCGTCATCCCGTGGGGCACCCACTGGATCATCGGCACCACCGACACCGACTGGAACCTGGACCTGGCCCACCCGGCGGCCACCAAGGCCGACATCGACTACCTGCTGGCCAACGTCAACACCGCGCTGGCCACCCCGTTGTCCCACGCCGACATCGAGGGCGTCTACGCCGGGCTGCGGCCGCTGCTGGCCGGGGAGAACGACGACACCTCCAAACTGTCCCGGGAGCATGCCGTCGCCGTGCCCGCGCCGGGTCTGGTGGCCATCGCCGGCGGCAAGTACACCACCTACCGGGTGATGGGCGCCGATGCCATCGATGCGGCCGCCGAGTACATCCCGACGCGGGTGGCGCCGTCGATCACCGAGAAGGTGCCGCTGTTGGGCGCCGACGGCTACTTCGCGCTGGTCAACCAGACCGAGCACGTCGGCGCCGAGCAGGGCCTGCACCCGTACCGGGTGCGGCACCTGCTGGACCGTTACGGCTCGCTGATCCACGACGTGCTGGCGGTGGCCGACGGGCAGCCGGATCTGCTGGATCCGATCACCGAGGCGCCCACCTACCTGAAGGTGGAAGTCGCCTATGCGGCTGCGGCCGAGGGCGCACTGCACCTGGAGGACGTGCTGGCCCGCCGGACCCGGATCTCCATCGAGTACGCCCATCGCGGGGTCAACTGTGCGCACGAGGTCGCCGAGGTGATGGCCCCGGTGCTCGGCTGGGACGCCGCCGACATCGACCGGGAGGTGGCCAACTACGCCGCCCGGGTGGAGGCCGAGATCCTGTCTCAGGAACAGCCCGACGACGCGTCGGCGGATGCGCTGCGGGCAAGCGCCCCCGAAGCGCGGGCCGAAATCCTGGAACCAGTTCCACTGGACTGAAAGTACGTCCACTTCTCGGGGGAATGATTCCCAGGGAAATCCATACTTTTCGGCTGAAATTGGCATTCACATGTGTTTGACACATGTGACGTACCCCATTACTTTTCTGCGCTACCAGCCGGGTCACATGGGGATCCCGGGCGCGGGAAGGGCGGGGTTCAATGTCGGGTCGTTTCGGAATGCCGCGCTCACAGGCGCTGACGCTCAAGGGTGGTGCGCTCGCCGCAGCGGCCGCCACCTTCGTTGCCGGTGCCGGCGGCCAGGGTGTGGCGCAGGCCGGGCCGGAGATCTCCGCGCCGGCCGCCTGGGTGCACCACGACGTGGCACTGACGGATTACCCGACCTTCACCGAGAGCCTGCAGACGCTGCTCGACGACCTGGGAGTGGGCAACCTCAACCAGGTGCTGGGCGGGTTCGGCGCCTACACCATCGACTCGTCGGTCGCGCTCTTCCTGGCCGGCCTCAATCCGAACGGCGACACCCTCAACGGCGTCGCCGAGATCTTCGGGATATCGCTGACCGATCCGCTCTACAGCACCACCGTCGACTCCCTGCTCGGCCAGGGCAGCCTGTTCCTGCTGGACGGCGTTCCGATCGGCTACCTCGACCTCGGTGGCACCGACGGCATTATCGATGTGCTTCTCGGGGAGGGCGCCGGTTCGCATTCGCTGACCGCCCTGGCCAACGCGGTGGGCCTGGGCTCGATGCTGAGCCAGTACGCGAGCCTGATCAACGCCCTCGGCCTGGAGAACATGAACGTCCAGTACTGCACTCTCGGGTGCAGCACGTTCGGCACGATAATCAGCAATCCCGACCTGAACGTCAACAGCTCGCTCAACGACTGGTTGAGCGGGATCCTGGGGAAACCCACCGTCGATATCACCCAACACGCGTTTTCGGGTCTCGGGGCCACCACGGTGGTGCCGAACAGCGCCTGGACGCTGGGTCAGTACCTGCAGTCCCTTCCTGTCAGTGCTACCGACCCCACGACCATGGCCAACGCAACCCTGGGCTTACTGTTCGGCCTGCCCCCCAACCAGCCGTGGGATCAGTACGTCTCCAACTTCCCGTTCGGCGGGACGCTGCTGGACCCCTCCGGTGAAACCTGGGGCGAGCAGACGCTGGGCACGCTCCTGGGCAGCTTCCTGCTCGACGACAGCACCCTGACGATCACCGGTGACACGCCGATCACCGATTTCTTGGTGGCGCTGGGTCTGTTGACGCCATAGCGGCGTACGTCTCCGCCCGCCTGGTCGGACATCTTCGTCCCGCCCTGTGTGTCGCGGGGGCGAAGGGCGACAGCCCCTCTTTGCCAGTGCGCGATAATCGCACTCCTCGACTTTGCTGGCTCTGAGCTGGCCAGCTTCGTGCCCATGTCGCTCACGGTCGAAAGTAGATCAAGTATTTTTGCGACGGAAGTTCCATACCTTTTGACGGATATCTGAGGAAGTTAACGCGGAGACATCCTCGTCTTCGCCCGAAGTCCGGTCCGCGCGTCCGAAATACCTAAAAGTAGCTGTGTATCTCATGGGTGATTCGGTAAGTTTACGGTCAGGTTATTCTCTGCTTCGAGCATTGCGCGGCGTCATGTTAAATCCCTATGAACTGGGATGTTCGGGGGAATCCGGGTTGCTGGCGAGAAATGCGAATGGTCAGAACCGTTGACTTAAGTCTGAGTGCATAATAAGTTAATGCCCGATGCGTGATCGCGTCAGATTAATGCTCGATCCCAGAAGGGGGAACCGATTCATGTCCACACTTTCCACTGCTGCTGAGCCGATGGGGCCGCGGGGCTTCGTCGTGAAAGCGGGTGCGCTGGCAGCCGGAACCATCTTTGCTGGTGCGTCCCTGCTCGGCGGCACGGCCGTTGCTCCGACGACCGGCACCAGCCTCACCGCGTCGGTGCAGCACGACATTGTGCTGTCCGCCGACGAGGCCTTCCCGACGTTCACCGAGAGCCTGCAGACCCTGCTGAACGCCATCGAGCTGGGCACCGTGGGCCAACTGCTGGCGGTGTTCGGCGAGGACATCAGCACCAGTTCGACCCTCTCGGCCCTTCTGCTCGCGCTGAACCCGGAAGGTACGTCGCTGGACGACATCACCCTCGGACTGCTCTCCACGGACTTCAGTGAGCTGCTGAGCAGCGTGGAGATCGGCGGGGTGAGCCTGGGCGCGATACCGATCAACGAGTTGATCGGCGACTTCCTGGGCTCGCAGGGCGCCGACACCAGCCTCGGGACGGTCCTCACCGCACTGGGCCTCGGCGACTACGCCGGTCTGCTGAACATCCCGTTCACCGACTTCTCGCCGAACACGACGGTGGCCGAGCTGCTCGAGCTCCTGCTGGGTATCGACAGCACCACCACTCTGAACGACCTGCTGGTGGACAACGAGCTGGATGAGGCCACCATCGGCGGCCTGTTGGGTATCGACTCGAGCCTGCCCTGGAACCAGATCATCAGTGGCTTGGTCGTCGGCGGCACGCTGACCGAGCCGGAAGGCACCGGAGTCCTGGGCGACGAGACGCTGGGCTCCCTGCTGACCCTGTTGCTGGGGACCGGCGCAGAAGATGTGACCGACGCCACCACGCTGACCGACTTCCTGGACGCACTGGGCATCTTCGGCATGCTCGGTGTCAGCTGAGCGGGTTCATCGCCCGCCTCAAAAAGCCGCATCGGCCACGACCCCCGACGGTTGTGGCCGATGTGGTTTTTGGTCTCGGCGCTGAGCCAGAAGGCGCCTCGACGTGCGGGATAGGCTCACCGCGATGACCCGCCGTCGACCCGCCCCGCTGCCGGTGCGTGACGGCCTGGGCCCGGCCCGGCTCCGCGTGCGGGGCGGCCCCGTCGCCGCCGAGCTGCGCAGCCGGTTCGGCGCGGCCACCGCGGCGAAGGTAGCCGCCGGTGAGGTGGTGACCGCGGCCGGGACCGTGGTCGACGAGACGACGGTGCTGCCGGCCGGGGCGCACGTCTTCTTGTATCGGGATCTGCCAACCGAAGTTGCCGTGCCCTTTGACATCCCGGTGCTCTACCGTGACGCGGACCTGGTGGTGGTCGACAAGCCGCCCTTCCTGGCGACCATGCCCCGAGGCCGGCACGTGGCGCAGACGGCGCTGGTACGGCTGCGGTGTGAACTGGACCTTCCCGAGTTGAGCCCGGCGCACCGGTTGGACCGGCTGACCGCCGGGGTGCTGCTGTTCACCACCCGGCCGGAGTTGCGCGGGCCGTATCAGAGCCTGTTCGCCCGCGGTGCGGTGCGCAAGCAATACCTGGCGCGGTCTTCCGCGGAGCCGGTCGGAGCGTTTCCGCAGTTGGTACGCAGCCGGATCGTCAAACGGCGCGGCTGCCTACAGGCCCGTGAGGAGCCCGGCGAGCCGAATGCCGAGACGCTGGTCGAGGCGCTGGGCGGCGGCCGTTATCGGCTCACCCCCCGCACCGGACGCACCCACCAGTTGCGGGTTCACCTGGCTTCGTTGGGGCTTCCCATCGACGGCGATCCGCTTTATCCCCGGATCGTCGAGGTTGCCCCCGACGACTTCTCCGAGCCCCTGCGATTGCTGGCTCAGCGACTGGAGTTCGAGGACCCGTTCACCGGGCAACTGCGCGGATTCGTCAGTCGGCGCGATCTCGATGATCACCCGCCGCGCGTTTCGGCCCCGAGCGTCCTGGGTACAGAAAGACGACCAGAGCAGAGGGGAGTCTGATTCTGATGCAGGCACACAGCAGGATGACAATCGCGGTGCTCGGCAGCGCGATGGCGCTGGTGGCGGCTGGTTGCTCCGGCACCAAGGAAGAGGCTTGCTCCGGCACCAAGGAAGAGGCGCCGAGCAGCACGACCACCACGCCTGAGACCACCGTGACCACCACAACCGAGATTGCGCCCGAACCGGTTCCGGGCGGGCCTGGGTCCGAAAGCCCGGGCGAACCCGGTGGCCCGACCGGTGGTGGCGGGCCCGGTGGTGGCGGTGGCCAGATCCCCGGTGGCCCGACCGGTGGTGGTGGGCCCGGTGGTGGCGGTGGCCAGATCCCCGGTGGCCCGACCGGTGGTGGTGGGCCCGGTGGTGGCGGCGGCGAGATCCCCGGTGGCCCGACCGGTGGTGGTGGGCCCGGTGGTGGCGGCGGCCAGATCCCGGGCGGCCCCAGCGGCTGGGGCGGACCCGGCGGCGGCGGAGGCTGCGTCCCCGGGGTCGGCTGCGGCGGGTGGCCGTGATCGGCGGCGTTGAATCACCGCTGGCACGACGAGCACCAGAACCGGATGCGCTCACCGGCACGATCTGATTCCAACCCGGTGCCGCATCGTCGGCACGGCAGCCCGGCCCGGCCGTACACCCACAGTTGTCTGCCGGGCCGGGTGTCGCCGGTGGTGCAGCGGGCCCATCGCAGTCGATTGGCCCACAGCATCTCCCGGGCCCGCGACACCAGTCGGCCCGGATCGGCCAGCTCGCCGACCGGCGTCGTCGGCAACCGGCCGGTGACAAAGCACAGTTCGTTGCAGTAGACGTTTCCGATGCCGGCCAGCACGGTCTGGTCCAACAGCGCCGATGCCAGCGGTCGCTGTGGCTCGGCGATCAGATTGGCGGCGGCTGTGGCCGGATCCCAGTCCTCCCCGAGCAGATCCGGACCCAGGTGCGCGACGGCCTGGTCTTCGCGCCGGCGGTCCAGTATCTCCAGTGTTCCCAGATCGATACCGACGGCGCGAACGGATTCGGCCTCCAAGATGATCCGCGTCCGATGGTCGATCGACCTGCGCCCGACCCGCCAACTGCCGTCCATCTTCAGATGTGAGTGGATGCTGGCCGGCCCGACCCGGATGAACAGATGCTTGCCGCGGCTGACCACCTCATCCACCCGCTGCCCGGTGAGATCCACTCCGGCGTAGCGGGGCACACGGATGTCGCAGCGGGTCAGCGTCTTTCCCGACAATGCGGTGGCGAGAACCACCGCGGTGTGAAAGACGGTGTCGCCCTCGGGCATCAGCGCATCCGCAATCCGCGCGGCGTGCGGGAGAACCCGCTCTCGGTCAGCGCGTCCAGAGTCGGTGAATCGCGCATCTCCAGCACCGGCGTACCGTCCACCCGCTCGATGAGAATCCCGTCGACCCGGCGGTCAGTGATCAACCCGGCCAGGGCGCCCGCGGCGGCACGCTGCGTTTCGGCGTCGGCGCCCGTCGCGAAGTTGAGCAGCGAACGGCCACCGCGCTCGACGAACCAGACCAGTTGGCCATCGACCAACACCACCAGTGCGCCCGCCTTCCGGCCCGGCCGGGCCGCCCCGGGGTGCGCCGGCCAGCTCAGCGCGGCCCCATACGGGTTGGCCGGATCGGCGGCTGCCAGCGCCACCGCGTGATAGTCGGGCCGGGCCGGGTCGACACCGTCGAGGTAGCCCCGCAGCCGGTCCACGGTGGAAGCCAAGGCGAACTGTGCCGCGCCCAGCGATTCGATGAAATAACCGCGCTGGCATCGCCCGGCATCCTCGAACGCGGTCAACACCTTGTAGAGGGTGGCGAAGCCGCCCGGGACGGCTTCGGCAGCCACCGCCCCGCGGGTCAGCACTCCGTAGCGGTGCAGCAACAGTTCGGCGGTGTGGTGAGCCCGCACGGTCGAGTCCGGCTCCGGTGCGGACAACATCGACCAGCGGCCGGCGACCGCCGGGTCCGCGGCGCGGGCCGAGGCGTGCGCGACGCTGTAACGACTGAGCCGAGGCGGACGTTTGGTGCGGTGCGCCGGGGTGGCGCGCCGGGTTCCCGCCAGCACCGCGCGCACCGGGGCGAAGGTGTCACCGGTGACCCATCCCGCCCAGATCAGTTCCCACAGCGCGGCCTTCAGTGCCTTCGAGGCCGTTTCCTCGCCATCACCGCAGAGCTGGCGGAAGAAGAACGCGCCGCCACCGCCGAGTGCATCCAGGATCTGCCGGTGCGCGTCACCGAATTCGATGGGTGCACCGGGGGCCAACGTCAACGGCGCCGAATCGGCGGTGTGGAAGCTGATCCAGCCGTCGGTGGCGGGCGAGCTGCCGGCCACCGCCCCCGCCCCCGCCCACAGCACCTCCCCGGAGGCCAGCAGTTCGTCGAGCATGGCCGGGGAGTAGTCGCGCACCCGCTGGCCGAACACCAGTGACTCCACCGCCGACGCCGGCAACGGCACGCCCGCCAGTTGCTCGATCACCCCGGCCAGTCCGGCTATCCCTTCAGCACTGGTGGCGCTGTGCGCGCCGACCTGCTGCCAGGCCGGCAGGCGCCCGTAGGCGGCCGGCGACACCGGTTCGATCGCCGAGCGCAGGGCGGCCAGCGACCGGCGTCGCAGGATCCGCAGCACCTCGGTGTCGCACCACTGCTCGCCCGGGGAGTCCGGAAAGTCGGTGAACTCGCCGCGCACCACTCGTCCGTCGGCGGCCAACCGGCCCAGCACATCGGCCGCCACCCGTGCACCCAATCCGAACCGGCCGGCGGCCTGTCCGGTGGTGAACGGCCCTCGGGTGCGGGCGAAGCGGCCCAGCAGCTCACCGAGCGGGTCGGCGACCGGTTCGGTGAACCCTGTCGGCACTCCGGGCGGCACCGCCACCCCGAGTCCGTCGCGCAGCCGGCCGATGTCCTCGATCGCCACCCACCACCGGTGCCCGGCGAACGACACCGACAGCACCCGCCGGGCGGCCAGCAGGTGCTCCAACCAGCCACCCACTGCGCTTTCAGGGGCGTTGGCCCGCTGGGTGATTTCCTCGGCGGTGAGCGGGCCGAGCAGCCGCAGCAGGTCTGCCACGCCCTCGGCATCGCGGGCGGCCTTCTCCGGGGTGAGGTGCTGCAGTTGGGCGGCGACCGCCGTGACGACGTCGGGGTCGAGCAACTCGCGCAACTCGACGCGGCCCAGCAATTGCGCCAACAGGGTGGGGTCCAGCGACAGGGCCGCCGCGCGGCGCTCGGCCAGCGGGCTGTCGCCTTCGTACATGAACGCCCCGACGTAGCCGAACAGCAACGAGGCCGCGAACGGCGACGGCGTAGCGGTCTCGACCTGCACCACCCGCACCCGGCGCTGCGCGATCCGCGCCAGCAGGTCCGTCAGCGCCGGCACGTCATAGACGTCCTGCAGGCATTCCCGCACGGTCTCCAGCACGATCGGGAACGCCGGGTACCGCCGGGCCACATCCAGCAATTGGGCGGCGCGCTGGCGTTGCTGCCACAACGGCGTGCGGCGGCCCGGGTGCCGGCGCGGCAACAGCAGTGCCCGTGCCGCGCATTCCCGGAACCGCGAGGCGAACAGGGCAGAGCCGCCCACCTCGTCGGTGACGATCGCCTCGATCTCGCCGGCGTCGAACACGAACAGTTCCGCTCCGGGGGCCGCGGCGGCGGCGTCCAAGTCGGTGTCGGGCAACCGCACCACGATGCCGTCATCGGAGGCGGTCGGCTTTTCATCGATGCCGTAGCGCTCGCGCAGCCGCCGGCCCACCGCCAGCGCCAACGGCCCGTGTACCCGCAGTCCGTACGGTGAGTGCAGCACCACTCGCCAGTCGCCGAGCTCGTCGCGGAACCGTTCCACCAGCAGCGTGGCGTCGGTCGGAACCGTCCCGGTGGCGGTGCGCTGGTCATCGAGCAGCCGCCAGAGGTTGTCAGTCGCGTAGTCGTCGAAACCCAAACCTGCGCAGCGCTTGTCGAACGACTCGCGGTCAAGACGAGACAACTCGCCGGTGAGGGCGCCCAGGGCAGCACCCAGTTCGGCCGGGCGCCCGATGCCGTCGCCGTGCCAGAACGGCAGCCGGCCGGGCTGGCCCGGCGCCGGCACCACCAGTACCCGGTCATGGGTGATCTCGGTGATGCGCCAGCTGGTGGCGCCCAGCGAGATCACATCCCCGGGCCGCGACTCGTAGACCATCTCCTCGTCGAGTTCGCCCACCCGGGAAGGTTTCTGCGCACCGGCCAGATACACCGCGAACAGCCCGCGGTCCGGGATGGCGCCGCCGGAGGTCACCGCCAGCCGTTGCGCGCCGGGTCTGCCGGTCAGGGTTCCGGTGTCGCGGTCGTAGACCAGCCGGGGTCGCAGCTCCGCGAACTCGGTCGACGGGTATTTGCCCGACAGCAGATCCAGGGTCGCTTCGAACACGCTGCGCGACATGGTGGCAAAGGGGGCGCTGCGGCGAACGGTGTCGAACCAGGATTCGGCGTCCAGCGGCTCCAGCGCGGCGGCGGCCACGGTGTGCTGGGCCAGGATGTCCAGCGGATTGGCCGGTACCGTCAGGGTTTCGATCTGGCCGGCCAGCATCCGCTGCACCGCCACCGCGCACCCGATCAGATCGGTGCGGTGCTTGGGAATCAGGACGCCCGAAGAGATCTCGCCCACCTGATGCCCGGCCCGGCCGATGCGCTGCAGCCCGCTGGCCACCGACGGCGGTGCTTCGATCTGGATGACCAGGTCCACCGCGCCCATATCGATGCCCAGCTCCAGGCTCGAGGTCGCCACCACCGCCCGCAGCCGGCCGCTCTTGAGGTCTTCCTCGACCTCCGCGCGGGTCTGCAGCGACACCGACCCGTGGTGTGCCCGGGCCAGGACCGGGGCCGCCTCGCCGGCGTCGGAGCGTTCTGCATGAATTTCGTTGAGCCGCGCGGTGAGTCGTTCGGCCAACCGGCGTGAGTTGGCGAATACGATAGAGGAGTGATGGGCCTCGATCAGGTCTACGATGCGCTCCTCGACCTCCGGCCAGATGGTGCCCTCGGCCGGATTGGCCATGTCGGGCACCGGAACCTGAACCGTCAGCTCGAATGTCTTGGCCGCCGGGGGAGCCACGATGGTCGTCGGGGACGCACCCGACAGGAACCGGGCGACCTCTTCGGCGGGCCGCACCGTAGCGCTGAGCCCGATGCGCTGGGCGGGACGGACCAACATCGCGTCGAGGCGTTCCAGCGACAACGCCAGGTGGGCGCCTCGCTTGGTCCCGGCCACCGCGTGCACTTCGTCGACGATCACCGTACGCACCCCGGCCAACGTCTCCCGCGCCGCCGACGTCAGCATGAGAAACAGCGACTCCGGGGTGGTGATCAAGATGTCGGGAGGCTTGGCCACCAGCTCACGGCGCCGCGCCGGGGTGGTGTCGCCGGAGCGCACCCCGACAGTGATGTCGGGGGCGGGCAGGCCACGGTGCGCGGCCATGCGGCTGATACCGGCCAGCGGTGTGCGCAGGTTGCGTTCGACATCGACGGCCAGTGCCTTGAGCGGCGAGACGTACAGCACCCGGGTGGCGTGTCCCGACTCCAAGCCCGGTTGCGAGGCCAGCTGATCCAGCGCCCACAGGAACGCCGCGAGCGTCTTACCCGACCCGGTGGGCGCGATGACCAGCGTGTTGTGCCCGTCGGCGATCGCCGACCAGGCCTGCGCCTGCGCCGGGGTCGGCGCGGGGAAGGTACCGGTGAACCAGTCCCGGGTCAGCGCCGAGAACCGGGCCAGCGGGCCTCGGGTTTCTTGGGGATCTGGGCTCACCCCGCCATGGTGCCAACTTCCCGGCGGGTATGGGAGCGGGTATAGGGGGCGGTGTGGTTTTGCGCTCGTCAGGGCCGGGTATCCGGCCCGACAGGGGTATCGCGGACAGGGGGACAGTCATGACCATTCTGAGCGACAGGGCGCCAACCGCCCCGCCCATCTTCGCCGACGTGCTACCGGGTGCGCGAGCGTCGTCGCCCCCCGAAGCGTTGCCGCGCGAGTGGACGTGGATCAACTGGGCGTTGTCGCTGCTGACCGCGCCGGCTGCCGCGTTGCTCATGGCCTTCGCTCTGTCCAGGGTGGCCGGAACCGCGTTCTGCAACAGCGACGGCTGCCCGGGCGTGCGGGTGAACGGGTCGTTGTTCGACCTGCTGTACCACGGTGCGGCAGGGGTGGCCGCCCTGACACTGTTTCTCGCCTTCTTCTTCGCCACGCGTCGCTGCGGAATATTGGTCTGGTTGGGCGGCTGGATCCTCTTGATGGCCGACCTGGTGGTTCTGCTCTCAGTTTTCTGAACGCAGAGTTCAGAAAAGCGGCGTTCCGCGGCCCGATTGCATCTGTGCCGGTTTGGCCGAGCCCGAGAACGGGAAGGCCAACCGACAGGGCTGTCGGCAAGCGGCCGGTGGCGGTGCAGAAGGGGGTCCGGAGATGTCTGGCTGTAGGAGATCATTCGCGAGATCGGCTGCCGCAGCAGGATGCGCGGCCGTGGCGCTGACGGCCGGATCGGCAGCGGCATCGGCCGATCCGGCCACCGACCCGGCTGTCAACACCAGCTGTACCTACCCGCAGGTGGTAGCGGCGATGAACGCGCAGTCACCGGGGGTGGCCGCACAGTTCAACGCGACGCCGGCGGCGCAGTCGTGGCTGCAGAACTTCCTGGCCGCGCCGCCGCCCCAGCGTCAGCAGATGGTCGACGAGGCGCAGAGCACGCCCGACGCCGCCGAGTACGTTGCGCTCTTCGGCCCATTGGCGAGCAGCTGTCAGAGCTACTGAGCAGCCTGCCCTCAATTGGCGATGGCCCACTGCGGTTGAGGCGACTCCGGCGCCATGTAGCCGACGCCGCGAACAGTATCGACGATCGACTCGTGCTCGGTCCCGAGCTTGGCCCGCAACCGCTGCACGTGAACGTCCACTTTGCGGCGGCCACCCTCCCCACCCCATATCTCACGCAGCAGCTTGGTGCGCGTGAACGCTTGGCCCGCGTGCTGCACCAGATAGTTGAGCAGCTTGAATTCGGTCAGGGTGAGGTCGAGTTCGCGGTTCGACAGGTACGCCGTGTAGCTGTCCGGGTGGATGACCAGGTCGCCGAACTGCAGTGTGCTGTGGCTGGTTCTGCGTCGGCGTGCCAGGGCCAGCCGTAGCCGCGCATGCGCCTCGGCCGGCCCCGCGGTCGCGACCAGGACATCGTCGACGTGCCAGTCGAGGTCGACCCTGACGAAGTCCTCGGCGGTCACCACGACCAGAACGGCAGCTAAGGGCTGCCAGACGCCGAGCCGCCGACAGGTCTCGCGGGAGATCGGCAGATCGGCGCAGCCATCCACCAACATCGCTGAGGCACTGGGGCAGTGGGCCCGAGCGGTGACGGCCAGCGGGGCTCGGACAACCGAATGTCCGAAGGTGCGCAAAGCCAACAGGGACTGTTCGAACTCGTCCCGGTCGGTCAGCAACACGATGTCCATCGCCTAGCTCCAACCTCTCGGGTATTCCTGCCGTAAGGCACTATTACCCGCTGCGCGGCGCGAGTAACCGCCCAGCGACAGGCCCGGCCCGCGCCGCGGACCGGGCCATCCTCGATGGGGCTACTGGTGGGACTGTTCGCGCGCCTCAGCCGCTTTGGCGCCGGCCCGGGCCGCTTCAGCCTCGGCCTCACGCTTGGCGGCGTCGCGCTGCGCTTCGCCCTTATCCTGCTGGGCCCTTCCCTCACGGGCCAATTCGTCGTTGCCGGTCACGGTTCCGACCGCTTCCTTGGCCTTGCCCTTGACGCCCTCCACGGCGCCCCGGAAGCCTTCTTCGGCACCGCTCCTGTTTTCGTCCGACATAAAATCCCTCCCTGATTTCGTGGTGGTGACAGACCTACGTGCGCTGTCGGTCCGCCACACTCGCCAGGCTTCCCGGGGTACCGCCCGCTCAAACGTCGAATCCTCTTGACGCAGAGCTGATCAGCGCGGACGGTGGAAGACATGGAACGCCGCCGTATGCAGCCGCGTGCCGGTGGCGACCGGCTGGGCCAAGAGGACGAGGAAGTTCGCTCGGCGGTCAGGTTCGCCGGGGTGATCACCGCCGTCGGGGTGGCCTTCGTCTTGCTGGCGGCATGGTGGACCGGCTCCTGCGATCCGGTCGCGGAAACAGTGGCGTGCGGCAGGCCGTATCGCACCGTACTTGCTCTGGGGGCGCCGGCGATCTTGGCCGGCGGCGGACTGCGCGCCTTCCTGCGCACCTACCGGGTGTGGCGCGCGCGGGGTACCTGGTGGGGCTGGCAGGGCGCCGGTTGGTTCCTGATGACGTTGATGTTGTTCACCATGTTCATCAGCACCGCTCCGATCATGGGCGTGAGCCGATAACTCTCGCAACACTGCCATATTGCTGTGAACACCTTGAAACAAGGGAGTAATTTAGATCACATCGACATACGATATTTTTGGATTTGGGTCTTCCCGGCCGTGACGTCCGGATGGGCCGGACGATTCAGGGCGGGAAATGGCAGGAAGGAAGTGCAATGGGCGACACGTTTCAAGACCCCGTTGACCATGTCCGGACGACCAGACCGCACGCCGGACGTGCCATGATCGACGTGATGGGTTGGCCCGGCTACTCACTGTTGGTGGTGGGCATGGTGGCGGGAATCGGCTGCCTCACAGCGTTCGGCACCGGCCACGACCGCCAGGGTGTGCAGGTCGCGACGTTGGCGGTGCTCGCCGCCGCGCTGGGCGCACTGTGGCTGATGATCGAGCATCGGCGGATCGGCAGGGTGAACCGTCAGTGGCACCTGGCGCATCCCGAGGCGCATCAGCGGCATTCCCAGAATTGAGTCAGAGAGACAAGGCGGGCCGGGCTGGTATTGCAGCCGGCCCGTTTGGTGGCTGCGTGCTGAAATCGATGTGCTGAAATCGATGATTGAGTTCACCTATAACCGGGTACAGAGTCTCCATGACTGATCTCCGGGCAGCCGGTATGCGGTGTTGACGGTGTCGGCTCATGGTGGAATGCGCGACGTTGCCGACAGGCGATGGTGGTGAGCGGTGGGTCGGCGGGCAGCGGTAGTCTCGGTTCGACTTCGCCGGGAGGCTTCATGACCGACATCCACAGTGACCGGGCTTCGCGGTCCTGCAGCGAACGGGCCGTCGAACTGCGGGTCACGCCCAGACTCGAAAGTCTGGCGGTGGTGCGCATGTTGGTAGGTGCGATCGCCACGTACGAGGATCTCGATGTCGACACCGTCGCCGATCTACGGCTCGCGATCGATGAGCTGTGTACCCAGCTGATCCGCTGCGCGTCCCCCGGCGCGATGCTGACGGTCGTCATCGATCCGCGCGAGGACGATGTGACGATCCAGGCGTCGGCCGCCGGCGATGGAGCCGACGTGTTGACTCCCGGAAGCTTCAGCTGGCACGTGCTCACCTCGCTGGTGGACGACGTGCAGACGTTCCATGGCGGGCATGACTCCGGCAGCGCGGGTGAGGTATTCGGGGTCACATTGACAACCCGCCGGGCGGACTCCGGGCGGTGACTCCGCGTGCCGCCGGCGGCGGCTCACAATCGGGATCAGAGTACGCCGACGTCGGCGATATGTTTCGTGAGCTCGCCCAATATGGCGCGGACTCGGCCGATTTCCGCAACCGTAAGGACAAGATCGTGGAGCGGTGTCTGCCGCTGGCCGACCATATCGCCCGCCGATTCGAGGGGCGCGGAGAGCTGCGCGACGACCTGGTCCAAGTCGCGCGGGTGGGCCTGGTCAATGCCGTAACACGCTTCGACGTGGAGACCGGCTCCGACTTCATCTCGTTCGCCGTCCCGACGATCATGGGCGAGGTTCGCCGGCATTTCCGGGACAACAGCTGGTCGGTCAAGGTGCCCCGCCGGCTCAAGGAGCTGCACCTTCGGCTCGGAGCGGCGACGGCGGAACTGTCACAGCGTCTCGGCCGGGCGCCGACGGCTTCCGAGCTTGCTCGCGACCTCGAGCTGAGCCGCGAAGAGGTGGTCGAGGGCCTGGTGGCCGGCAGCTCCTACAACACGCTGTCCATCGACAGCGGGGGCAGCTCCGATGAGGACGACGTCCGCTCGATCGCCGACACCCTCGGCGAAGTCGACGCCGGGATGGACCGCATCGAGGATCGAGAGGCGTTGCAGCCCTTGCTGAAAGCGCTTCCGGAGCGGGAACGAACGGTGTTGGTGCTGCGGTTCTTCGAATCGATGACCCAGACCCAGATCGCCGAGCGGGTCGGTATCTCGCAGATGCACGTGTCGCGCTTGCTGGCCAAGTCATTGGCGAAGCTGCGGGATCAGTTGCAGTAGGCCGGCTCAGCTCAGGACGCGGCTTCGCGCTGGCCCGTGCCGGGCCTGACCGTCAAAGCGGCTGATCCGGAACATTTTCAGGCGGTCTGAGCCGCTCCGCGGCGAAGTCCGCGGCCTGTGCCGTCATGCCGTTCGCCGCATAGGCGGCGTGCGCAGCACCGTCGGTGCCCGCCGAGCACACCGGGTCGCCGAGGGCGCACAGGTCGATCGTCTTGCCGGCGTAGTCGGGCCCGATCGCCACCGGCGGCGCCCCGATCGAGTTCAGGAACGCCGCTGACGGCTTGCCGAGCAGCGTCACCGCGGCGACATGCTGGGCCGCCTCGGGCGGCAGCGGCGTCCCGAGCCCGCTGACGGCAGTCGGTTCGGTGAGGTAACCGATGAGAGCCGCGCCCCGCGAGTATCCGCCAAGGACCATCTGGGTGCCCGGACATCCGGCTGCCATATCGCGGATGTGGCCTGCTGCGTCGGTGACACCGGCGGCCGTCGGGCCGAATTCGGGCACGGCCGGAAAGTCGACCGGGTAGGCGGCTACGGCGCGGCCCCAGAGCCGCCACCGCAAGGCGTCGATGAACTGCTGACCCATCCACCCGACACCGGGGGGTTCACCGGTTCCGCGGGCGAACACCACCTCGACATCGGGACAGTCGGCGGCTACCGCATCGCCGGCGGCGGGACAGAACGGCAGGGCACAGCCCCACAGAACTAGGGCGGTGAGAATCCGAGTAATCACAGCGTTTTGTCCGATACCCATTGCGGCGTGTCGGCAAACCGGAGGGTTGAGCCCGGGCGAAAACGGCAAGCCTAGTTCGGTGCCGTCGTCGACGGAACATGACTGAAGGGGAGAATCCAATGATTACAACGTCTTTGACCAGGCTTGCCGCTGCCGGCGGCATGACGCTGGCGTTGGCGGCCGGCACTGGACTGGCAAACGCCGAACCGAGCCAGCCGAACCAACCGGGCCAGCCGGGGCAACCGGGCCAGTGGTCCCAGAATCCCGCGGTGACCACGACATGCAGCTATCCGCAGGTGGTGGCGGCGATGAATGCCCAATCTCCGGAAGCAGCAGCAGAATTCAACGCGACGCCCATGGCGCAGTCCTTCTTGCAGAACTTCCTCGCCTCGCCCCCTCCGCAGCGTGAGCAGATGCTTGAGCAGGCCCAGGGGATTCCGGAGGCGGCGCAGTACGTCAACCTGGTCGGTCCCATCGCCAAGACCTGCAACAAGTACTGAGTGATGGCGCGACCGACCGCGGCCGGCTGCAACACTGCCCCGCTTCGTTTGTGCTGCCGGGCGCCCGGGTATGCCGTCGGTTGGGGGGAGGAGTCCGCACACGGGAAGGAGCGGTCAAATGGCCGGAACGCTGGTAGACCGACGGGTCGCATTTCTGGCTGCACCGGAGGGCGTCGAGCAGGTCGAGTTGACCGAGCCGTGGCGCGCGATCGCTGAGGCCGGCGCGCGTCCGGTGCTGGTGTCGACCACCGCCGGCCCGGTTCAGGCGTTCCACCATCTGGATCGCGGCGACAGGTTCGACGTGGACCGGGTGGTTGCCGAGGTGTCAGCGGACGATTTCGACGCGCTGATCCTGCCGGGCGGGGTGGCCAATCCGGATCAGTTGCGCACCGATCAACGCGCGGTCGCGTTCGTCCGGGAGTTCTTCGACGCTGGCAAGCCGGTTGCCGTCATCTGCCATGGTCCGTGGACGCTGGTGGAAGCCGGAGTCCTCGGCGGCCGCCGGATCACCTCGTGGCCGAGCCTGCGCACCGACATCGTCAACGCGGGCGGTGACTGGGTCGACGAGCAGCTGGTGCGCTGCGACTGTGGACCGTCGATCCTGCTGTCGAGCCGCAAACCCGATGACCTGCCGGCCTTCTGCGATGCGCTGGTCGAGGAGCTGTCGGCGCGAGGGGCGACGCTGTGACGGGCGAGCCGATGCCGGTGCCGGTCGCGGGCAGCGACCACCGCGCCCGCCTCTGGGTGAACTGGGCGTCGGCCCTGCTGACCGCTGCCGGTGCCGCCCTGGTGATGGTGTTCGCGACCGGGGCGGTGATGAGTACCGCCGCCTGCAGCACCGCTGCGTGCCCCGACCTCGGGCCGAGCGGAGCGGTCTTCGGCGTGCTGTACTACGGCGCACCGGTCATTGCCGCGCTGACCATCCTGATCTCCTTCTGGACAGCGGGGCGGCGGCGCGGATTCCTTGTCCCGGTAGGTGGTTGGGCGCTGTTGATGCTTGACCTGCTGGCACTGGTCGTCGCCTTCCGGCGCTGAGTAGAAGGCAGCTCGCCGATGGACCACCGCCGGGCACCCGTGCTGGAAGCCCTGGCCGGCTACCACCGCAGGGACCGGTACGGCTTCAGTCCACCGGGACACCGCCAGGGCCGCGGAGCCGATGAATTCGTCCGGGGAGTGCTGGGGGCCGACTCGTTCCGCGCCGACGTGCTGGCCCGGGGTGGCCTCGACGACTGGCGTGCGGGCGGCAGGTTCCTCGCTGATGCCGAGGCGCTGATGGCCGATGCGGTAGGAGCGTCGGCGGCGTTCTTCTCCACCTGCGGCAGTTCGCTTTCGGTGCGTGCGGCGATGATGGCGGTGGCCGGCGGCTCCGCCGGCGGGTTGCTGCTGCCCCGCGACAGCCACAAGTCGATAGTCGGCGGGTTGATCTTCTCCGGCATCCAGCCGCGCTGGATAACCCCGCGCTGGGACGCCGAGCATCACCTGTGCCATCCGCCGTCACCCGAGCGGGTCGCCGGTGCGTGGGAGGAGCATCCCGATGCCGCGGGCGCGTTGATCGTGAGCCCGTCGCCGTACGGCACCTGCGCGGACCTGGCCGCCATCGCCGAGATCTGCCATCAGCGCGGCAAGCCGCTGATTGTTGACGAAGCCTGGGGCGCGCACCTGCCGTTCCACCCGGATCTGCCCACCTGGGCGATGGACGCCGGCGCCGACGTCTGCGTGGTCAGTGTGCACAAGATGGGAGCGGGATTCGAGCAGGGTTCGGTGTACCACATCCAGGGCGATCTCATCGACCGGGAGCGGCTCGCGGCGTGTGCCGACCTGTTGATGACGACCAGTCCCAGCGTGCTGATCTACGCGGCGCTGGACGGCTGGCGTCGTCAGATGGTGCAGAATGGACACGAGTTATTCAGTGCTGCACTGGAGTTGGCTCATGACGTACGCCAGCGCATCGACTCACTGCCCGACATCGAGGTACTCGAAGACGTGCTGCTGGGAGTGGAGGCCTCCCACGACCTGGACCGGCTGCAGGTACTGATGGACGTGTCGGCGACCGGGACGTCCGGATATCAGGCCAGGGATTGGCTGCGCGAACATCGTCGGGTGGACGTGGGGATGGCCGATCACCGGCGCATCCTGGCAACACTGTCCTTCGCCGACGATTGGACCACCGCCGACCGGCTGCTGGATGCGGTGAGCGGGTGGCGGGCCGCTGCAGCGGATTTCGACCCGCCGCCGCCGATCCGGCTACCGTCGCCCGAGGAGCTGCAACTGGAGAGCGTGCAGCTTCCCCGGGACGCCTTCTTCGGCCCGACCGAGATGGTCGCCGCGGACGAAGCAGCCGGGCGTATCGCGGCCGAGCAGATAACCCCGTATCCGCCCGGTGTACCGGCAGTGGTGCCGGGTGAACGCCTCAACGACGCCGTCATCGACTATCTGCGGTCGGGGCTGCCGTCCGGAATGGTGCTGCCGGACGCCGCCGATGCGGCGCTCGACCACATCAGGGTGGTGGCCCGAAGTCTGAAGACAGCTACCTGACGTTCTTGGCTTAATCCAAGGTGCGAGACCGTTGTTCAGGGCCGGCTCTGCGGCTAAAAGATCGAAAAGGCGGTTTGAGCCGGCACCGAGGTGGGCACCTACACCGACATGTCCGCGCGTGCCCTCCGCCATTCCGTTGGTCCTCTGGCGATCGCGGCATCGGCTACCGGTGCCGCCATTCTCCTCCCGCCCGAAGTCCCCCCCGCGAGCGCACAGCCGTGCCCCGATACCGAGGTGGTGTTCGCGCGCGGTACCGGAGAGCCGCCCGGCATCGGACCGACCGGGCAGGCCTTCGTCAGCGCGCTCAACGCGCGGACCTCGGGCGGCCCGCCGGCCGTTTACGCCGTGGACTACCCCGCCAACGACCACTGGGACACCGGCGTCGACGGCATCCGGGACGCCGGAGCTCACGTCGTCTCCCGGGCGAGCACCTGCCCCAGAACCAAGATGGTCCTGGGCGGCTACTCCCAGGGCGCCGCGGTGATGGGCTTCGTCACCTCGCCCCAGGTACCCGACGGGGTCGACCCGGCCACGGTTCCCAAGCCGCTGGCTCCCGACGTCGCCGACCACGTGGCCGCGGTCGTGCTGTTCGCCATGCCCAACGAGAGGGCGATGAACTTTCTGAAAGAGCCGACGATCGTCATCGGTCCGCTGTACCAAGCGAAGACACTGCAGGTCTGCGCCCCCGAGGACGCGGTCTGTTCGGACGGAATGGATTTCGCGGCACATGACAGCTACGCCGGTGGCGGTGCGGCTGTCGATCAGGCGGCCGACTTCGCCGCCGGCCGGCTGCAGGGCATGGTGGGGTAGCGCACGCTCGTCGTCAGAACGCAATCCGATGGCGCCGTCCTACCCTGGTGGGCTGCACCGCGTAATCGGCACACTGGCACCGGCTTTCATCCCGGAAGGGGCGGGCAGGGGCGTGGGTCAGCGGACTTGCCGGAAATCCTGTACGCCGGCCAATGCCTCAGCCACCGACGTGGTGGTTGGCAGGGCCTTGCCGGGATCGCAGATTCGCAGCAGGCGTGCTACCGCAGATCCCGGTACCGTCGTGCAGTAGACCGTGGCCTCGGCGCATCGATCAGTGATGGTCTTGAGTGCCGAAAAGCCGGCGGTGCCAATAAATTCCAGGTCCTTCAGGTCCAGGACCAACCATTCGCAGTAGCCGGCGCAGCGTTGCACGTAGTCGGCCAGCTGGCCGGCGTTGGCGGCGTCGAGTTCGCCGTCCACGCTGATCACCGCGCCGCAACGTCCCCAGCGGGTGACGGAACGGGCGGTACGGCTCTCCCAGGTATCGGACGGGGGACGGGTATCTATTCGGGGCGTCGGGAACACCGGCCCGACGGTTTTCAAAGCGGTCATTTCACACTCCATCAGTCGAAACTCGTACTGCTGGATCGCGTCGATGCGAGTTACACCTTCACGGATGAGATGCAGGGAGTGGGCCTCCCTGGCTGGCGTGGGTGACGCGTCTTCCGGGCGGCTGTGAACTCAACCTGCTAATGAACCTACGCTGATCCCCGCGGGTCTGCAACGATTTGGTAACGGTGCTTCGGTCAAGCGTCCCCCGAGTTCCGTTGCAGCAAACCACGTCGGCCTCGCTGTCCGCGTTTAGAAGCCGGTGTCGCGGGTAACAACCAGTTATGGCATTTCCGCAGACCACGGAGCGTTCGCTGCTGGTCTGGCATGTGCACCGCTCCTGGATGGACTCCTTCGTCGCCGGCGCGCACCGCTACCTCATTCCGGTCAACGCCCCGCGCGATCCCGACGGTCGCGGGTTGTGCGGTCGCGACTGGCCGCGGGCCCGCGAAGTCCCGCTGGCCGAGCTGCGCGACCAAGAGGTCGACCTGGTTGTGCTGCAGCGCCCGCACGAACTGGAACTGGTAGCACGCCTGCTGGGTCGCCGGCCCGGAATCGACGTTCCCGCGGTCTACGTGGAGCACAACACCCCGCGGCCGTTCGTGGTGGAGAGCCGGCACCCGATCGGGGACCGCGACGACATCCCGCTGATCCACGTCACCGACTTCAACCGGCTGATGTGGGACAACGGCAGGGCGCCGGCCACGGTCATCGACCATGGCATCGCCGACCCGGGACACCTGTACACCGGTGACGTCGCTGCCGTGGGTGCCGTGATCGACGAACCGTTGCGGAGGTGGCGGGCGGTGGGCACCGACCTGCTGGGCGCCTTGGGCCAGTCCGCGCCGATCGATGTCTGGGGGACCGGCACCGAGGGCCTCAACGAACCGGCGCAGCGCTGTGCGGGTGTCGCCGGCCACGGCGACTTGCCGACCGACGTGCTGAGGAAGGAACTGGCGCACCGGAGGGTCTACCTGCACACCGCGCGCTGGACGTCGCTGGGCCCGTCGCTGCTGGAAGCCATGTTCCTGGGCATGCCGGTGGTGGCTGTCGCGTCCACGATGGCGCCCCTGGTGGTTCCCCCGGAGGCGGGCGTGGTCAGTGCTGACGTCGACACCTTGCGGGCGGCGCTCAGTGGGCTGGTCGCCGACCGCTACCTGGCTGAGGTGGTCGGCAAGGCGGCCCGGTGCTACGCCACGCAGCATTTCGGCCTCGAACGGTTCCTGCGCGAGTGGGACGAGGTCATCGAGGCGCAATGTGCCGGGGGAAGCGCCAGGAATGGCCACCGTGTGGATCGAAGGGCTGATTCCGCGAATATGCAAGGCCTGAGTCGCATTTGATGAATTCTTGGCTATGGCACGGCTTGTCATTCGCGGCGCCGAAGTGGTTGCCGCATCTCCTCGATCGGAGGAACATTGGGTACTTCGAGCGGGGGACTTGGGCGGAGCGACGACATGGCGGTGACGAGCCGCAACGACATGATGCGCGATGTGGCAGATCTGGTTCACACCTTGGATCAGCGGCCGGGTGTCGACCCCGACGGCGCACTCGATGAGCTGATCGCGAATCTGCTGGGCCACATGTCCTGCGCCCAGCACGCCGGTGTCACGCTCACGACGTCAGGCGGCGACGTGCAGACGCTATCTGCCACCGACTCCTACCCGACTGCGCTCGACGACATTCAGCGGCGCCAGGGTGAGGGGCCGTGCCTCACCGCGGCCTGGAAGCACCACGTCGTTCGCCTCGATGACATCTCCCGCGAGGCGCGCTGGCCGTCCTATTGCCGCGAAGTGGCGGCGACGACACCGATCCGGTCCATTCTGGCGTTCGAGTTGTTCACCGGGCGAGGGACCACCGGGGCACTGAACTTCTACGCCGACACCGCGGACGCCTTCGACGACGACGCGGTGGAGTTGGGTTTGATCCTGGCCACCCACGCCGCGCTTGCCTGGCACATGGTTCGCCGCGACGAGCAGTTCCGTAGCGCGCTGGCATCCCGCGACGTCATCGGTCAGGCCAAGGGCATGGTCATGGAGAGGTTCGGCATCGATGCGGTGCAAGCCTTCGAGCTGCTCAAACGACTGTCGCAGAACATGAACACCCCGCTCGCCGATGTGGCGCAGCATCTGGCCGGCCGACGAGGTGACGGTCAGTGAACCGGTCGGCTACAGCCGGTTCTCCGGACCGATCACGGCCCAGACCGTTTTGCCACTCGGGGTGGGGCTACTGCCCCAAGCACGGCACACGGCGCTGACCACAGCCAGGCCGGACGTCTCGTCGGCGCCACCCGCGGCCGTCTCGTGGCGCACCGCGGGGGCGCTGTCGGCGTCCTGGACCGCGACGGTGACCGCAGAGTCGGATCTTTCCAGCAGGATCACCAACGGGCTTTCGGTATGGCGAAGCACGTTCTCGACCAAGACGTCGACCACCACTTTGGCGGTCGGGATCAGCTGCTCCTGCGACCAGTTGGTCAGCCACTTGTTCACGAAGTCCCTGGAGTCGAGCAGGCTGGTCAGCCGATGTGGCAGCTCGATGCGGGCCCGGTGGCGTGGGTGCTTGCCGTGCGCGAGCGAGGCCAACGCGCTCTCAACATCGGTATGCACCGGCAAGTAGCGGGTCACCCCGGCCCGCGCGATCTGCCTGGCCGCCTCCGAGGGCGGGCAGACCAACAAGATCGGGATAACGGGCCAGATGCTCACATGCCAACGGGCGCTGGTGAATACCGACCACGCCGAAGGCGCAGGAACGTCTAGGCCGCTGACGTCTACCAGCACCGCCGGAGGTTCGTCGAGCGCCGCCTTGATCACGCTGTCGCGCAGCTGGAGGTAGGTGCCGCTGTCCAGCGTGCCGAGGGGCTTCAGCAGGCAGACCCCGGCTACGGTGTCCGCTGACACCGTCAGCTGACTCGATCTCCTGGTCAGGGTTCCAATCCTGCCTGCCGTGGACGGCCGCATGGACGTAACCCCGGCGCATCTCCCACCCCGACCACAATGCAGAGGCTGGGATTCCCTGCCATCGCACTCACCACCTGAAGGTGGCTACCCACTGGGCTGCGCGGACAACCGCTCCCGCGCCGTATCGTCCAGCGTTGTCCTCGCGCCGCGGGTTCAGTTCACGGTCAGCAGGGTGTGGTCGAGGTCGGAAAGCACCTCGGCCGGCAGCCGGCCGGTGAACGTCGCAAGGAAACGGGCCGACAGGTCGCGCACCTTGACGTTGGTCTCCTGCGAACGCCACACCAGGATGTCGAAGGCCCGCTCGGCGGAGATACCGTAGGCGACCATCAGCACACCCTTGGCTTGCTCGATCACCGCCCGTGACTGAGTGACTTCGGAGACCGCGGCGCTGACATCGGCCTGCAGCACATCAGTGACGTCGACGTAGAAGCCGGCCGTTCCGGTCACCACTCCGGCGTCGTCGAGCATGCGATCGCCGATCACGATCACCCAGTGGACCTGTCCGCCGGTGTCGATGATCCGGTGCCGGCTGCTGAAAGGCTCACCCAGGACCACCCGGTTCAGCACTTCGGCCACCTGGGCGCGGTCCTCGGGATGCTTGTGTTGCAACAGCAGATCGGTGCTGGGCACCACGGTGCCCGGCTCGTAGCCATGCATCCGGGCCACCGTGTCCGACCACTCCCAGCGCTCGTCGCTGAGCCAATACCTGAACCGGCCGACCCGCTGCGGCTCGCCGGCGCCGAGCATCGCGAGGTCGTCGTGTTCGTCGGCATCGTCGCCCGGCGGCGCAGCAAAAGACGCGTTGACATCCCCGACCACCGCACACCCGCCTTCTCGTACCCAACAGTATGAGCTGATTCCGAACGGCCGGCGGGCGAGCCGCGGTCTGGAATCCTTGGAGTGATGCACGGACGGTCCCGACCGGCGCTGTCTGCTGAACGCCCGAGCTTGGCGTAACTATCCACAATTCCGAATCGCCGCGCAACTGTGAACGCTTTTCCGGTAGTCCAGACGCGAGGACGCCGATGCGATCGTGGTGCTCACCGAGTGCCCGGCTCTCGCCGCGCGATGCGCCGCGCTCGGCGCGGTGGTGATCGACACCCGCAATATCGTCGACCGTGGCGCGGTCGGCGGTGCCCGGATGGCCTGCCTGGGCAACGGAACCCCGGGCGGCCACTGACGCAGTCCGCGCAGGCGTGACGTTTATGTCGAGACGACCTGGGTAACCATCCTTGGCGCGCCGGAGACGGCACGAATATCGACGACTCACCGGAGGTCATGATGAGTGCGCTGAGAATGACGGGCAAGACGCTGGGATTGGCGGCAGCGGCCGCCAGCGTGGCGGTGGGGGCGGTCGTCATGGTGGCGGGGCCGGATTCCGCCGGCCCGGCGAACGCGGAACCGGCGACCCCGACTGCGTCCAGCACCGAACCGACTGCTTCGACATCCGCCACCACGAGTTCGTCCACCACGACTATCACGGGAACCACCTCGGTAAGCGTCCCGGCGACCGGGAACCAGGCAGCGGAGAGCCGGTGAGAACCGGCACCCCGAAAGTCGGGGTTGCAGTCGCCGGAACCGCTAACCACGATTAGTCACCTCCACGGCGGGTATCTCTGACTCATGACGACCCTGGGCTATGCGTTGTCCTGCGAAGAGTTTCACCCCAACGAGCTGGTTCGCCAGGCGGTTCGGGCGCAGCGGGCCGGATTTGAGGCGCTGTGGATCTCCGATCACTTTCACCCTTGGAACGGTCGACAGGGGCACAGCGCCTTCGTCTGGTCGGTGATCGGTGCGCTGTCGCAGGCGTGCACGCTACCGATCACCACCGCGGTCACCTGCCCGATCATCCGGACTCACCCCGCGGTGATCGCCCAGGCCGCAGCCACCAGCGCCGCGCAACTCGATGGCCGGTTCACGCTGGGGGTCGGTACCGGAGAGGCGTTGAACGAACACATCACCGGCCGGCGTTGGCCAACGGCCGCGGTCCGGCGCGGCATGCTCGAAGAGGCCGTCGCGGTGATCCGCGAACTGTTCACCGGCGCACAGGTCAACCACCATGGGCGCTACTACACCGTGGAAAATGCCCGGCTTTATACCTTGCCGCCGCGGCCCACACCCATTTATGTCTCCGGTTACGGGCCGCACTCGGCGAGGCTGGCGGGCCGGATCGGCGACGGCTACCAATGCAGCATGCCCGCGCCGGAGCTGGTCTCGGAATTCCACCATGCCGGTGGCATAGGCAAGCCCACCCAGGCCGGCTTCAAGGTGTGCTACGGGCCGTCGAAAGACGATGCGGTGCGCACCGCGCACGCGGTATGGCCCATTCAGCAGCTTCCCGGCGAGCTCGGCCAGAATCTGCCCACCCCAGCACATTTCGAGCAGGCGTCGAGCCTGGTCACCACCGAGGCGGTGGAACAGTCGGTGCCGGCAGGACCTGACGCCAAACCGTACCTGGACCGGGTACGTGAGTTCGCCGACGCCGGCTTTGACGAAGTATACGTCCAGCAGATCGGCGAAGATCAGGAGAGCTTCTTCGCCTTCTGGGAAGCCGAGATCGCACCTGAGCTGGCGGCGTGAACGTGATGGCGGCGACCAAAGAGCCTGGTGCGCAGCGCTATCTGCCGGAGAGGCGGACGCTGGGCGCGTTGCGCCGGGCGGCCGCACAGTGCCGCGGCTGCGGGCTGTACCGCGACGCCACCCAGACGGTGTTCGGGGAGGGCCGGCGCGGCGCACCGCTGATGCTGGTCGGCGAGCAACCTGGCGATCACGAGGACCGCGAGGGCCACCCGTTCGTCGGCCCGGCCGGGCGCCTGCTGGACCGTGCGCTACGCGACGCGGGTATAGATCCGGCGCTCGTCTATACGACCAACGCGGTCAAGCACTTCAAGTTCACCCGGCGGGAGGGCAAGCGCCGGATCCACCAGAAGCCCGGCCGCACCGAAGTGGTGGCATGCTGGCCGTGGCTGATCGCCGAGATCGACTCGGTGCGGCCACAACTGGTGGTTTGCCTGGGCGCCACGGCTGCGCAGTCCCTGCTCGGCGCGGCGTTCCGCGTCTCCACCGGGCGCGGGGAGCTGCTGAGCCTGCCAGGACTGGCGGGGTCCGCCGGCAGACCGCGAGTGCTGGCCACGGTGCACCCCTCGGCGGTGCTACGCGACCGCAGCGATGAGCGTGCCGAGGCCTACGCGGCATTCGTCGACGACCTGCGGGTGGCTCACGCCGCCGTGACCGGAGACAGCGCACCGCTACCGCACCCCGCCGTTTGACAAGCCCGGCGGCGGGTAAACCGTGTGCGTGCGTCGAAGGGAGCAGCCAATGCCGAAAACCGCGGACTTCATCGTCGATAGGCTCCGTCAGTGGGGGGTGCACCGAATCTTCGGCTATCCCGGTGATGGGATCCTCTCGATGATCGGCGCGCTGGACCGGGCTGATGGAGACCCGGAGTTCATTCAGCCCCGTCACGAAGAGATGGCGGCGTTCATGGCCACCGGCCACGCCAAGTTCACCGGCGAACTGGGCTGTTGCCTGGCCACGTCTGGCGGCGGGGCGATTCATCTGCTCAACGGGCTCTACGACGCCAAACTCGACCACCAGCCGGTGGTCGCCATCATCGGCCAGCAGAAGCGGATGTCGCTGGGTGCGGCGTTCCAGCAGGAGATCGACCCGAACTCGCTGTACAAGGACGTCTCCTCGGACTTCGTCCAGACCTGCATGGCGCCGGTTCAGGCGCGCCACCTGGTGGACCGGGCCTGCAAGGTGGCGCTGACCAACGCGACGGTGGCCACCATCATCCTGCCCGAGGACGTCGCCGAGGAAGAGGCGGTCACTTCGCCGCCGCGGCAGCACGGGGCCGTGTTCAGCAGCGTCGGATGGGCCAGGCCGCGAATGATCCCGCCGCAGAAGGAACTTCGCAAAGCCGCCGAGATCCTCAACGAGGGCGAAAAGGTGGCGATCCTGGTCGGCGCGGGGGCCGCCGAGGCCGCCGAGGAGGTGGTGGAGGTTGCTGATCTGCTGGGCGCCGGTGTCGCCAAGGCGGCGCTCGGGCGCGCCGCGCTGCCGGACGAACTGCCCTATGTCACCGGCCCGATCGGCCTGCTGGGCTCCACCGCCAGCGAGGCCATGATGACGGACGCCGACACGCTGTTCATGATCGGAACCAGCTTCCCCTACTCCGAATGGCTACCCCAGGAAGGCCAGTGCCGCGGAGTGGAGATCAACCACGATGGCCGAATGATCGGGGTGCGCTACCCGGTGCAGGCCAACCTGATCGGCGACTCCAAAGACACGCTTGTCGAACTGATTCCACTGCTGAAACGCAAGAAAGACCGGACCTGGCGACGCAAGGTCGAAAGCGAAGTCGAGACCTGGTGGCGGGTGCTGGACGACCGCGCCCACGACAAAGCCAGCCCGCTGAACCCCGAACTGGTCGTGCACGAGCTGTCCAAGCGGCTGCCAGACAATGCCGTCGTCACCACCGATGCGGGTTCGGTGGCCAACTGGTGGGCGCGACACCTGCGGCTGCGGCGCGGCATGGCGGCCTCACTGTCCGGGAACCTCGCGACGATGGGGCCCCGGCACCCCGTACGCGATCAGCGCCAAGCTCGCTCACCCGGATCGGCCGGTGATCGCGATCGTCGGCGATGGTGTCTTCCAGATGAACGGCATGGCCGAGATGATCACCGTCAAGCGCTACCAGGACCGGTTGTCCGACGGGCCGCTGATCTTCTGCGTGTTCAACAACAAGGATCTCAGCCAGGTGACCTGGGAACAGCGGGCAATGGCCGGTGAGCCCAAGTTCGAAGACTCACAAGTCATTCCGGATGTGCCCTATGCGGAGTTCGCCAACCTGCTCGGACTCACCGGAATTCGTTGCGACAGCCCAGAGACAATCGGTCAGGCGTGGGATCAGGCGCTGTCCGCGCCCGGGCCGGTGGTCCTGGAGGTGGTGGTGGACCCCGACGTCCCGCCGGTGCCGCCGCATATCGACAGAATGATCGCCAAGAACACCGCCAAAGCCATGCTCAAAGATCCGGACCGGGTCGGCGTCGTCACCAAGGGCGCGAAGCAGAAGATGCACGAGTTCACCGAGACGGCCAGGCAGTCGGTGCGTGACATCGGCAGCAAGAACGGCGGGTAGGCGCCGATGACCACCATCGGTGCGCCCGACGCGCTGTGCAGTCGGCCGCTGAACCTGGACGGCGTCTATGTGCCTCAGCAGGATTCGCACCTTCTCATCGACACCATGGAACGCACCGGCCTGGCGAGCCGAGCCCGGGTGCTGGACCTGTGCACCGGTAGCGGGGTGGCGGCCATCGCGGCGGCCGAACTCGGAGCTGTCAGCGTCACCGCGTTCGACATCTGCCCGCGCGCGGTTCGGTGCGCCCGCGGCAACGCGCGCGCCGCCGGCGTGGACGTGAGGATCCGGCAGGGGCCGTGGAGTGCCGCACTGCGCTGCGCGCCATTTGATCTGGTGGTGTCGAACCCGCCCTATGTGCCCTCACCGGGCAACTGCGGCCCGATCGCTTCCGCCGGCGGCCCCGAGTGGTCGTGGAACGGCGGCGTCGACGGGCGAATCGTGCTGGACCCGTTGTGCCGGTCGGCGACAGCGCTGTTGCGCAGGGGCGGCGCCATGCTGTTGGTGCAATCCGCCCTCGCCGACGCCGGACGCTCCCTGGCGATCCTGCGCGCGGCGGGCCTGTCGGCCGAGATCTCGGCTGTTCGAAGTATCCCGTTCGGACCGGTGCTCTCGGCGAGGGCCGGCTGGCTGGAACAGACCGGTCGAATATCCCCCGGCTGCCGAATCGAGGAGCTCGTGGTGATCCGGGCGGACAAGCCATGACCGAGCAGCGGCCTCGCCTGATACAGCCCGTCCGCAACGGCCCGGTCCTGGTTGCCGGGCCGGTGCGCATCGAGACCCCCGGGGGCGTCGTGGAATCGGATCGGTTCATGGTCGCCATCTGTACCTGCGGTCGCAGCCGCAATTACCCACTGTGCGACACCAGTCACCGGCAGCGCGACACCGCAACGCGCCACGTCGACACCGACACCGCCGACTGAGACCGCCCGGCTGCCTCACTCGTCGACGTCGTAGTCGGGCAGCGGGACCCTGATCGCCTGGTCGATCACGTCGGCCGGGTTGGCGTCGAGCTCGCCGATGTTCTCCAGGTCGGCGGGGTCCAAGCCCCCTTCGTCGTCATCGGCGCCGATCCACTGCTCGGCGAGATCTGCTTCCGGAACGTCTTCGGCCGGCGGAAGTCCTTCGGCGTTCGTCATCACGATCCCTTTCGTTTCCGCGCTCGCTGTTCGCCCTCGGCCGCTCGTTCGGCGTGCTGGGCGGCTACCAGCAGGGCATAGTCCGATTTCAGTTGGGTGTTGTCGGACCGCAGGCGGGTGTTGTCGGATTCCAGCCGGGCGTTACGGGCTTCCAGACCGAGGATCTGCCCGATACCCGCCACGTTGATCCCGATGTCGACCAGTTCCGTGATCCGCTGCAGCCGCGCGATGTCGTCATCGCTGTAACGACGTGTGCCGCCGGGAGTGCGCGCCGGGGTGAGCAGACCGCGGCTCTCATAGAGTCGCAAGGTCTGCGGTCCGATCCCAGACAGCTCGGCAGCCACCGAGATGCCGTATACCCCAAGCCCGGACCGGGCATTCGTCTTCTCGGTCACATTACGTCGCTTCCACTCGTTGGAAATCTCCTCACGCTCTCTTGCACGAAGCTACCATCGGTGCTATATAAAAATCTATGACGGTAGACATAGATGATCTGCCGCAGATCTAGGAGGTGGAGATGATGTTGATGCGTACCGACCCGTTCCGTGATCTCGACCGCTGGACCCAGCAGGTGTTGGGCACTGCGGCACGGCCGGCGGTCATGCCCATGGACGCCTGGCGCGACGGCGATCAGTTCATCGTCGAGTTCGACCTTCCGGGGGTGGCAGAGGACTCGCTGGACCTCGACGTCGAGCGCAACGTGCTGACCGTGCACGCCGAACGTCCTGGACTGGATCAGAGCCGCGAGATGGTGTCGGCAGAACGACCGCGCGGCGTGTTCAGCCGCCAGCTGTTCCTCGGCGACAACCTCGATGCCGAGCAGATCCAGGCCAGCTACCAAGACGGCGTGCTGCGGTTGACCATCCCGGTTGCAGAGAAGGCCAAGCCACGCCGCATCAAGGTCGCCAGCAGTCACGGCGAGCGGGCCATCAAAGCCTGATTGCGAGGGGCCGGGAGGCGGCCTGCTGCACGGTGAAGGAGGTGAGCGCGATGACCACCGACACTTTGATCGCGGAGGTGCTCGACGAGGCGGAGAGCATCGTGCGCGCCGAATGGCTGCGCCTGTTGACCGCCGAGGCGCCCGGGCATTGCACTGCGGAACGCACCGAAACGCCCGCCACCCGGCCCCGCCCGCCAAAACTCGCTCTTCGCGGCGTCAAGCCGGATGGGCGCAGCGTGGCACTGCCGGCCTGTCGCCGTCACCGATCGGCCACGCGGTCCCGCAGTAGGCGAGTGTGGCCATCACAGCGGTCTCCTCCGTGACGCGACACGATCATGACCACGCAGCCAAGGGAGGTGATGGCCCCACGCGATGAACACCAGCGGGCGGTGACTCGCGCGTCGCCCACGGCTACCTGATCACTGTGACCGCGTTCGGCGCAGGTCGGACCTGCGCGCGCATCGCCACCAAGGTGGCAGAGATAAAGGGTGGGCCGCGCGCGTTGTCACCGCGAGGGTTTGGCGTGGTCCCGCCGCCGTCGTTGCTCTCCCTGGCGGCGGGACCACGCCGGCCCGCCTTCACCCTAGGTGGCGTTATGAGCCAGAATCCCGATCCCTACGCCGTACTGGGCGTGACCCGCACGGCCACTCCGGCTGAGATCAGCCACGCTTTCCGCACCAAGCTGCGCGCCCTTCACCCCGACACCGGCAACGCGGGCGTTCCGCCAACCGCCGATGCGCAGGCGCAGCTGCGCCAGCTGCTGCGCGCATACAATCTGTTGCGCCGCGGTCAGGATGACGCCGCCGCCGATCCACCACGACCGACGCGCCCCGCTGGCAACCCCCACGGGCCGGTGAATATTCCGGTCACCTACCGCCGCAGACCCGCTGCGCCGCCCCGGAAAGATCTGTGGGCCGGCCCGGTGCGCCGGCACCGCTGACTGCCCGCTTGCTGCGATCAGGCCGACCGCCTCATCCGCAGATGGGCCTGCACCGTGGTTCCCGTCGCTGCGGTGTGGATCCGCACTAGATCCGCGGTAGCGTTGACCACGAACAGTCCGTATCCCTGAGCGCTGTCGCGGATGATCGGCCGCCGCCCGGCCAGTGGGTCCGTCAGGTGGCCGGCATCGCGTACCTGGCAGACCAATTGTCCGCTCACCTCCCACAGCAGGACGGTGCACGGGCCCCGCCCGTGCTGCAGGCTGTTGGATGCCAACTCGTTGACGATCAGTTGCAGGTCGGCGATGTCGGCGTCGCCAAAACCGAACCAGCGGGCGTACTTCGCGGAGAACTCCCGGGCGCCGGCCAGATCGGCGAGTCGGTGCAGGGTGCAGGTGGCCGCGGTCGGGCTGCTGGGCAACGGCTCGTTGTAGCGTGCCCACGCGGCATCGGGGGCGAAGCCCGCGCTGGTGCGCGTCGGGTGCCCGGCGCTCCCCAGACACGGATGGGTGATCTCGGCGTCGAGCAGGATGTCCGGTTCCAGATGTGTTGCGTCATAAGGGCACACAATCGTGATGTCCCGGCCGGTGAATGCCTGGTTGATCAGTGCCTCATGCTGCACACAGGCCGGATACTCCAATCTCGACCGGCCGGTCCAGACGGGCTCACCGACCATTCGTACCGGCGCTGACGGATGCCGGGCGGCGAAGGTGCCCAACACGCCGCCGAGTATGTGGCCGGGGTTGCGTCCCACCCGGCTCATGTCGGCCAGAGCCACCGGCGTGATCGTGTCCGCAGGCAGGGCATCGCGCAGCAGCGAGAGATTGGGTTCGGGCACCGCGACCAACACCGGGTTTCCGGCGGCCGCGGAGTCCGCGACGAAGGGCACCAGGTAGTCCAGATACTCCTGCGGTGACCGGTAGAAGAGCGCGATATGCCGAAAACAGCCGGGATCATTGTTGACGGTGACGGTCATCGCAGGTGCCCCTGTCATCCGGCGTGCGCGGGCGGCAGAAGTGCACTCCGTCTAGTTCTGCCCCGGCCGCTTCGAGCGCACGCGGCGTGCGGTGGTTGGGGCTGATCAATACCAGTAGCGCCGACCGGCGACCGGGCGGCCGATCGCGCCCAGGATCCACAGTGCCGCACCGACGACCAGCAGAATGATACCGATGGTCCACAACACGTTGATCTTGAAGATAACCGCCAGAATAAGCAGGATCACTCCGAGGCCAATCATTGCCAATCCCTTCTTTCCGATGATCTTTCCGGTAATCGTGTCACTCGTTTAGACAATCGCGCCGATCTCCCGCAACGAACTGGGCTCCGGTAGGTGGCAATCCGACACGACAGGATTGAACCCGAGGTAATTCAGGGGGCCGAAAAGCGTGGTGGCCGCAATGGTTCCGGCAGCGGCGCAACTGGTTTCCGTTCCGCTGAAGTAGCCGCGTTGCCATGCGGCGACAGCGCCGATAAGCAGCCAGATCAGCACGACCGTGCCCGCGAAACCACCGATACGCATCTGTCCTCCGTCCATCGGTACCCGATCAGTTCCCCGTTCCAATGCTGTCGAAACCTGAGTTCAGTGTCTAGGAACGGTTTCCGGCGGGTAACCCGCGGAAAAGGACACGGAAAGGATGCCGGTGATGACGGGACGGAAGGGCCACAAGGCGGAATCGAACGTCGAACCCGACTTTCACCAGGCGCGATCGCGTGCCAGTCGGGGCGACGACGGTTCATACGTGGGGCGTACCGGCCCGGATGACGCATTGGACGTCGGCGAAACCGGCGCCGAAGCCCGAAGCGACGACACATAGCGTCGGCTCCGAAACTGTTACGACGGCGTAGCTGTTTGGCAGCACGGCAGCATGGCTACCCAACTACGATCATGGCTTCGGACGCAGTAAGTGCCGGGATCGTCGTCGGCGTCGATGGGTCGTCGGCGTCACGGCTCGCCGTGTGTTGGGGAGCTCGGGAAGCTGAACGTCGCGCGTTACCACTGACCCTTGTGCATGCCGCCTCAACACAGGTGACACCTCTGAGGGCCCGATGGATGGTGTACGGCCAGCACGAGCTGCCGCACCGGCGCGTGCAACGGATCGTTGATGATGCCGTCGCAGTCGCCGCCGACAGCACCGGAGACGGGGCGCCTGAGCGGGTGAACACCAAGGTGGCGTTCACTGACCCGGTTGACGTCTTGGCTGAACTGTCCCGCCAAGCCGACCTCGTTGTCGTGGGGTCCAGCGGCCGCCGGCCGTTGCGGCGTGTGCTGTTCGGCTCGGTCGGTTCGGCACTGACGCCGCGCTGTCATTGTCCCTTGGCCGTCATCCGCGAAAACAACCCAGGGATGCCGCATCCCGCGCACGCCCCGGCGCGAGTCGACCCGACGGGATGGTGAGCTGTCCGCCAGGCTGGATCGCCGTGCCGGCGACCACCGTCGCGTCGGGCAAACGCGGACGGGTGTGGAGATGGTTGTCGGTTCGCCCCGGCGGGTATCCGGATTGCACTTGCAGTCGCTGAATGGAGGTCTCATGCCCAAGACGACGAAGAGCGGTAACGCTAAGCGCAGCGAGTTGCCGAGCACCCTGCAGCGCTCCGGCAGCAAGGCGCAACGCACCTTCGCCAAAGCACACGACGCGGCCGCCAAGGAGTACGGCAGTGAGCAGCGCGCGCACCGCGTCGCCTATGCCGCACTCAAGCACAGCTTCGAGAAGGTCGGCGACCACTGGGAGCCCAAGAAGAAGCGTGGGCCGTCGGACAAGCGCGCCGAGGGCGGCGGCCCGAACAACAGCGGTCCGTCCGCTGAAGGTGTGGACGCCAATGCCAGTAAGCAGCATCTGCTGGATGTCGCGCGCCGGCTCGACATCCGCGGACGCTCCACCATGCGGAAATCAGAACTGGTCACGGCGATCAAGAAGCACAACCGCCGGGCTTGATGCGGCGCTCCAGCTTCGGCTCTCCTCCGTCGAGTCTCGCTGACCGCCGGGTTTGATGCGGCGCTCCAGCTTCGGCTCTCCTCCGTCGAGCCTCGCTGACCGCCGGGTCCGGTAGCCCAGTCAGCTCCCAGGCCGTCCGGCGAGGGCGGCGATGGGTGTCTGACCCAAATGCAAGAGCAGATCTTCCGCGTTGTCGAAAACCGCCGCGGCGCCGGCTGTTTCCAGCTCAGCGCGGGATACCCCGCCGCTGAGCAGACAGATGCAGGGCAGGCCGGCGCGCCCGCACGCCTGCGCGTCCCAGACGGCGTCTCCCACGAAAGCCGCGCGATCCGCCGACGCGCCGATCCGGTCCAGCGCGACCCTGATGATGCCCGGATCGGGTTTGGCCACGTCGACATCGTTCGACGAAGTGAACGCCGTGACCAGATCATCGCAATCGAGCACCTTGCGCAGCACGGCCAACTCGTCCTCCGGTGCCGACGTCGCCAAGACCACCGGGACGCCCAGGGCCGCAACGTGTTCCAGCAGGCGGCGGGCGCCCGGCAGCGGCGACAGCAGCGCCGCCGACTGCTGGTAGTAGCGCGAGTGCAGGTCCTTGAGCCGCTGACGGATGTCCTCGGGCGCGTCGTCGGAGAGCAGTCGCACCAGCTCGGATCCGTCCATGCCGATGGCGCGATGGATTCGCCAGGATTCCACCTCGATGTGCACATCGGCGAACGCGCGCCGCCAGGCGTGCACATGCAGATAGTTGGAATCGACCAGGGTGCCGTCGACGTCGAACAACACAGCCGAGTTGTCGGTCACGGTTCTTCCTCTCTCGTTTGCCGATGTCCCGGCTGGGATACCCACCCACCGAGTTCTGAATACGAACGAGAGGAACAGCGGTGGCTACCGACGACCGTGATGCCAAGCAGCGACAGCTCGACGACTACCGGATCGACCGTCAGTCCGGGTATCTGACTACCCAGCAAGGGGTGCGCGTCGACCACACCGATGACGCGCTGACCGTCGGCGAACGCGGTCCGACGCTGCTGGAGGACTTCCACGCCCGGGAGAAGATCACCCACTTCGACCATGAACGGATTCCCGAGCGGGTGGTGCACGCCCGAGGATCGGGCGCCTACGGCCACTTCGAGCCCTACGACGACTCGCTTGCCGAGTACACCGCGGCAAGGTTTCTGACCACGCCGGGCACCAAGACCCCGGTGTTCGTGCGCTTCTCGACGGTGGCGGGTTCCCGCGGTTCGGCCGACACCGTGCGCGACGTGCGGGGATTCGCCACCAAGTTCTACACCGAGGCGGGTAACTACGACCTGGTGGGCAACAACTTTCCAGTGTTCTTCATCCAGGACGGGATCAAGTTCCCCGACTTCGTCCACGCGGTGAAACCCGAACCGGACAACGAGATTCCGCAGGCGCAGTCCGCCCACGACACACTCTGGGATTTCGTGTCGCTGCAGCCGGAGACACTGCACGCCATCATGTGGCTGATGTCGGACCGCGCGTTACCACGCAGCTACCGGATGATGCAGGGCTTCGGCGTGCACACCTTCCGCTTGGTCAACGCGGCCGGTGAGGGGACCTTCGTGAAGTTCCATTGGAAGCCCAAGCTCGGCGTGCATTCGCTGATCTGGGACGAGTGCCAGAAGATCGCCGGTAAGGATCCCGACTTCAACCGCCGCGACCTGTGGGACGCCATCGAGGCCGGCCAGTTCCCGGAATGGGAACTCGGCGTCCAGCTGGTGCCAGAAGCCGACGAGTTCAACTTCGATTTCGACCTGTTGGACGCCACCAAAATCATTCCCGAAGAACAGGTTCCGGTCCGCCCGGTGGGCACCATGGTGCTCAACCGGAACCCGGAGAACTTCTTCGCCGAAACCGAGCAGGTCGCGTTCTGCACCGCCAACGTCGTACCGGGAATCGACTTCACCAACGACCCCCTGCTGCAGTTCCGCAACTTCTCCTACTTGGACACCCAGTTGATCCGGCTCGGCGGCCCGAACTTTGCGCAGCTCCCGGTCAACCGGCCGGTTGCGGACGTCCGCACCAACCAGCACGACGGCTACGGCCAACACGCGATCCCGCAGGGAAAGTCGAGCTACTACAAGAACTCACTGGGTGGCGGCTGCCCGGCTCTGGCCGGCTCGGGGCCGGACGACGGGGTGTTCCGGCACTACACCGAGAAGGTGGACGGCGCCAAGATCCGCAAGCGCGCCGCGAGCTTCGAGAACCACTACAGCCAGGCGCGGATGTTCTGGAGGAGCATGTCCGAACCGGAAGCGCAGCACATCGTCGCGGCGTACGCATTCGAGCTGGGGAAATGTGAAACCATCGAGATCCGGGAGCGGGTCGTCGAACAACTCAACCTGATCGACCACGCGCTGGCGCGGCAGGTTGCCGACAAGCTCGGCCTGCCGGCGCCCGCCGAGCAGCCCGTCGCTGGGGCGGTGGTGTCAGCGGCGTTGTCGCAGGTGGGTGCTGCCCATACGCCCTCCGACGCAGATGCGCCCGGTATCGAAAGCCGCAGGATCGCGGTTCTGGCCGCCGATGGCGTCGACGTGGTGGGTGTGCAATGTTTCGTGGCGGCGATGCGGGAACGGGGCGCCATCGCCGAGGTGCTGGCGCCGGTCGCCGGTGGCGACCTCACGGGCGGGTCGGGGGGACGGCTGGGCGTCGACCGGGCCATCACCACCATGGCATCGGTGCTCTATGACGCGGTGGTGGTGCCGTGCGGTCCGGATGCGGTCCGGGCGCTGTCCGGCGACGGGTACGCGATGCATTTCATCACCGAGGCCTATAAGCACCTCAAGACGGTCGGGGCGTTCGGGGCGGGTGTGCCGCTGCTGCCCAAGGCCGGGATCGCCGACCAACTGGCCGCCGACACCGGCGTGACGGTGTCGGCGGGCGTGGTGACGACGACGGCCGCGGCCGACGACTTGAACGACGACTTCTTCGACGCGTTCGCCAACGAACTCGCCGGGCATCGCGCCTGGCAGCGGTCCGCCGACGCGGTGCCGGCCTAGATTGAGTGCGCCGCGCTCAGGGGACCAGGCGAAGTGGCCGCCCGGACCTCTGCACGTCGGCCAGGGCGTCGGCCAGCGATTCCACCAGCGGGAGGCGCGACTGCGGGTCGCAGATCCGCACCACGGTGGTCAGCGCCGGGCTGGGGATCACCATCAGTCGCGTCTGCGTACTGGCGCACCGCGCGCTGATCGACTTGAGTGCCGAGAATCCGGCAGTGCCAATGAATGTCAACTCCGACAGGTCCAAGATCAGCCATTCGCAGCAGTCGGCACAGCGTTGGGCGTCGTCAGAGAATCGGCCGGCGTTCGCCGCGTCGATCTCCCCATTTGCGGCCACCACCGCTCCGGACCGGCCCCAGTGGACGGTGAACCTCGCGGTGTGGTTCCGCCAAGCCTGAGTGGCTTCCGTTGCGGGAGTTGCGAAAGCGTTCTGCGTAATCTTGCTGGTCGTCATGTTGTGGCTCCATCAGTCGACGAATCGTGCTGTTGGATCACGTCAGCGTAATCACTTCCAGATCTGCGTTTACACGGTGACGTTCAACTGCGGCTGTGAACTCAACCGGAGGAATCAGACGTTACCGATACGTGATCCGGATTGGCAAAGGGATGGCCAACAATTTTCGAAAATCCCAGTGAAACCTTAAGTTTCACATCGCGGCCAATGAAGAGCGTCCCGCCGACCAGGCTGTCGTCATGAGATCGGCCAGTCGATTTTCCACAGCCTCGCGAGCGCGCATACCGAACACGACATCGGTCTCCAATTGCGGAGCACGGTGCAGGAGGTCACCTACTACGTCAGTGCGCACGACGTGTTCGTGTACTGCGTCGGCCTCGACGTGCTCGGCGTAGAACGCCACGCACGGCTCGGGCGCACCCATCCGGCGCAGCGCTGCGACCAGGCGGCTTGCCCCGGGCGGCGAGGTGATCTCGGTGGCGGCGAAATGCCCGGCGGCGGCACCCCGCCAGCGGCGATGCAGCCCGAACAGCGACATCAGGTTCACCACCGCCAGTGACTCGGCCGGAACAACGTCGAGGTAGGCCAGGTAGTCGGCATTCAAGCCGGCAGCGGTGAGCAGGTCGGCGAACAGCTGCTGGTGTATCCGCGGTCCTCGTCCGGCGCCGTACTCGTCGAATTCGATCGCAACGAACGAGGCCTTGGCCTGCCCGGTCAGGCGCGGAATGATCCAGGCATGCGGATCGCCCTCCTTGAGGTGATACAGCGACCTGTGCACGAAGTACTCGCGGGCCTGCTCCCAGGTGCCGTGGTCACGCAGGTACCAGGACGGTCCGCTGCCGTGCACGGGCTCGTTTGCCGCAGCGGCCATTTCGGAGTTCGCCGTGGTGTCCGACGGTATCCTTCCGACGTCTTGCCGAACACTATCGAGGAACACCTGTTCCAGCTGCGCGCGCAGTTCCAACAAGGTGGTATCCCACTCCCAGGCCGGGTCCACCCCGGCGAATCCGCGGTAGTGCAGCTCGTAGCACACGTATAGGGCCAGTTGCAGGTCGCGGCCTTGGGGGTCGTCGACGGTCGGGGGATCGATTCCACGGGCCGTGCCGGCGGGCCGGTCGAGCAGCCCGCAGACCGCCGCCGAGATCGGTCCGCAGGCGGCAGGCAGCCGGGGTTCGGTGTGAATGGTTGCGGCGGGCACGCTCGCGGATACCCCCTGCACAGGCCCGCCCAAACGGGGCGGCACCGTTTCGGCGGTCGGGCGTTGGGTATCCGAGGAGGATGACACGGTTCGGCTACACCCTGATGACCGAGCAGAGCGGACCGGCGGATCTGGTTCGTTATGCGGTTTCCGCCGAAGAACGCGGTTTCGATTTCGCGGTCTGCAGCGACCACTTTTCACCCTGGCTGGCGTCGCAGGGCCACGCGCCGAACGCGTGGGTGCTGCTGGGAGCGGTCGCACACGCCACCGAGCGGATGCACCTGTATTCCTTCGTGACCTGCCCGACGATGCGCTATCACCCGGCGGTGGTGGCCCAGCAGGCGGCGACCGTGCAGATCCTCGCCGACGGCCGGTTCACCTTGGGCCTGGGCAGCGGAGAGAACCTCAACGAGCACATCGTCACCGGCACAGGCTGGCCGAATGTACGGCGCCGGCAGGACATGCTGGCTGAAGCCATCAAGATCATTCGCGAGCTGCTCATGGGCGAGACGGTCGACCACGGCGGTGAGTACTACCAGGTGGATCAGGCGCGGCTGTGGGATCTCCCGAAGATCCCGGTGGCGCTGGCCGTGGCGGTATCCGGCGCGAAGGGGATCGACAGATTTGCCGCGGCCGCTGAGCACCTGGTCGCGGTGCAGCCCGACGCGCAACTGGTCCAGACCTGGCACACCACCCGGCAGGCAGCCGGATTGGCCGGCGGTGGGCGGGTTATCGGGCAGCTGCCGGTGTGCTGGGATGCCGACCGCGACACGGCGATACAGCGTGCCCATCGGCAGTTCCGCTGGTTCGCCGGCGGCTGGCCGGTCAACGCCGAACTGCCGACACCGGCCGCGTTCGCGGCCGCCACCCGATACGTGCGACCGCAGGACGTCGCGGAGGCGATTCCCTGCGGACCGGATCTGGACGCGATCGTCGAGGCCGTGGGCGCTTACCGGAAGGCAGGGTTCACCGACATCGCGATCATCCAGATCGGCGGGGAGACGCAGGACGCCTTCCTCAAGGAAGCCGCGGAGCCGCTGCTGGCCGCGCTGCGCGACGCCGCGGACTAGCAGGGTTTCGGGTCGAGCCGTCGAGGGTACAAGTGGTCCCATGAGCAACACCGATGAGGGGATCGACTACAAGCGGACGACCCGTCCGCGGGACGGACTGGTGTTCAAGGACCGCCGTGAGTTGCCGGGACTGGCCATGCTCATGATGGCGGCGCTGGCCCTGGTGGGCTTCATGAGCGCCGCCGCGCTGCACGACGCCACCTGGACGCTGGGCTTCGGAATTGCCGTCCTAGCGCTCGCTGCCGGGGGCTTGACCTGGATTTTCGTCGGGCGACGCCGGACCACCCATGCCGACCACCATCGTCGTCAGGCCTAATGCGCCGGCGGCGAACCGGGACACCGCCTGCGCCCCGGTCCGTGCTGCCTCGTCTTGACTCGCGCGGTTGCGGGTCGCGATCTCACCGGAGGCCGGATTCAGCGTGACTTCGGCCAATAGTTCACCCGTGGTCGGCTCGCAGACCGCCCAGAGATAACGCGTGTCGGCAGCCCAGCCGGACGCCGCTTTGGTGACGTAGTCCGGGTCGGTCTCACCGAGGTCGGCCAGGGTGGGGCGGTCGTCGACACGGTTGTCGGCCCGTGGCATCCGCAGATACCACGGGCCGGCGTTGATCTCGACTGGTTCGATATCCGGCTACTTGATCTCGCAGAGCACGGTGCCCTGCGTGATGGCTGCTCCGGCCTCGGCCGCCAGGCCGGTGATGACGCCGTCCTTGTGCGCGGTGACCGGGTTCTCCATCTTCATGGCCTCCAGCACGACGACCAGGTCGCCGGCGGCCACCTCCTGGCCTTCCTCGACGGCCACTTTCACCACGGTGCCCTGCATGGGTGCGGTCACCGCGTCGCCGGACGCCGCCGCACCGCCGTGTGCGCCACGCTTGCGGGCCTTGGGCTTCTTCCGGATGACGCCGGCGGCGCCGCCGCCCCCACCACCGCCGCCCAGGGCCAGATCACCCGGCAGCGACACCTCCAGGCGGCGTCCGCCGACCTCGACGACCACCTTCTGACGAGGCTGGGCATCCTCGTCATCCAGCGGCTCGCCGCCGGTGAAGGGCTCGATGTTGTTCTCGAACTCGGTCTCGATCCAGCGGGTGTGCACCGTGAAGCCGTTCTCGTCACCGACGAACGCCGGGTCGCGCACCACCACGCGGTCGAACGGGATGACCGTGGCCAGGCCCTCGACGTGGAACTCGTCCAGGGCGCGCCGGGCGCGTTCCAGCGCCTCGGTGCGGGTCGCGCCGGTGACGATCAGCTTGGCCAGCATCGAGTCGAACTGGCCGCCGATCACCGAACCGGTCTCCACACCGGAGTCCATCCGGATGCCGGGGCCGGTCGGCGGGTCGAAGCGGGTGACCGGGCCGGGGGCGGGCAGGAAACCGCGACCGGCGTCCTCACCGTTGATGCGGAACTCGATGGAGTGACCGCGCGGCGCTGGGTCTTCGGTGATGTCCAGCGTCTCGCCGTTGGCGATGCGGAACTGCTCACGCACCAGGTCGATGCCGGAGGTCTCCTCGGTGACCGGGTGCTCCACCTGCAGGCGGGTGTTGACCTCCAGGAAGCTGATCAGCCCGTCCTGGCCGACCAGGTACTCCACCGTGCCGGCGCCGTAGTAACCGGCCTCCTTGCAGATCCGCTTGGCGGACTCGTGGATCTCCTTGCGCTGCGCGTCGGTCAGGAACGGCGCCGGGGCCTCCTCGACCAGCTTCTGGAAGCGGCGCTGCAGCGAGCAGTCGCGGGTGCCCGCGACGACGACATTGCCGTGCTGGTCGGCGATGACCTGGGCCTCGACGTGGCGGGGCTTGTCGAGGTAGCGCTCCACGAAGCACTCGCCGCGGCCGAAGGCTGCGATCGCCTCCCGGGTGGCCGACTCGAACAGCTCGGGGATCTCCTCGATGGTCCGGGCCACCTTCATGCCGCGACCGCCGCCGCCGAACGCGGCCTTGATCGCCACCGGCACGCCGTACTCCTTGGCGAAGGCCACCACCTCGTCGGCGTCCTTGACCGGGTCCGGGGTGCCGGGCACCAGCGGCGCCTTGGCGCGGGCGGCGATGTGGCGGGCGGTGACCTTGTCGCCGAGATCGCGGATGGACTGCGGGCTCGGCCCGATCCAGATCAGGCCGGCGTCGAGCACGGCCTGGGCGAAGTCGGCGTTCTCCGAGAGGAAGCCGTAACCGGGGTGGATCGCATTGGCACCCGACTGCGCCGCGGCGTCGAGGATCTTCTCGAACACCAGGTAGGACTCGGCGGAGGTCTGACCGCCCAGGGCGAACGCCTCATCGGCCAGCCGGACGTGCGGAGCGTCGGCGTCGGGTTCGGCGTACACGGCCACGCTGGCCAATCCGGCGTCGCGCGCGGCGCGGATCACCCGGACTGCGATCTCTCCGCGGTTGGCGACGAGCACCTTGGAGATCTTCGAGCTGGCATGGTTCGCCACTGGCCCTCCTGATGGCATGTTTAAGAAAGGTCTTTAAGAATCTAGCTTCACAGCAGTGTAAGGGCGACCGATGAACCTGTTCCAGGTGGCCCTTAGGTGGCGCGTAACCGCCGCTTGATCCGGGTCAGCATGGCCGACATGCCGCGCAGTCGCAGCGGGCTGATCAGCGCCGCCAGGCCCAACCGGGACGCGAAATCCTCCGGCACGCCCAGGATCACGTCGGCCGGCTGGCCGTCGAGACCCGCGGCCCAGATCGAGGCGAACCCGCGCGTGGTGGGAGCTTCCGGGGGCGCGCTGAAATACAGCCGCACCCGCTGCCGGTCGGCGGCGTCGACATGCAGGAACAACGGCGACTGGCACTCCGGCACCGGCTCCATGGCGGATTCGGCCAGGTCGTCGGGCAGGTCGGGCAGCTCGTCGGCGAATTCCAGCAGCAGTTTGAGTTTGTCCTGCCCTTCGACGTCGGCGAAGTCGGACACCACCTGCGCCAGTGCCTCCGGAAGGCTCATCAGCTGGTTGCGGCCCTCGGCGCGGATCCCGGTTCTGGTCCGTCGACGATGGGCACCCGCACGGTGTTGCCCCACTCGGTCCAGGAGCCGTCGTAGTTGCGGACGCCCTCCATGCCGAGCAGATGGGTCAGTACGAACCAGGTGTGGCTGGACCGTTCCCCGATCCGGCAGTAGGCGACCGGCTTGTCGCCGGGCTTGATGAAGTCGTAGAGCTGTTCGAGCTCCTCGCGTTTGCGGAACCGGCCGGCGTCGTCGGCCGCCTTGCTCCACGGGACGGACACCGCGGTGGGGATGTGACCGCCGCGCAGCACGCCCTCCTCCGGGTATTCCGGCATGTGGGTGCGCTCGCCGGTGTACTCCTGGGGCGAGCGGACGTCGATCAGTGGCGCTTGGCCGATGATTGCCAGCACGTCGTCCTTGTAGGCCCGGATCGGGGCGTCATTGCGCTTGACGACGGGGTAGCCGGTCGTGGTCTTCGACGGTACGTCCAGGGTGGTCTCCCGGCCCGAGGACACCCACAGGTCGCGACCGCCGTCGAGCAGCCGCACGTCTTCGTGGCCGAACAGGGTGAACACCCACAGCGCGTAGGCGGCCCACCAGTTCGACTTGTCGCCGTAGATCACCACGGTGTCGTCGCGAGAGATGCCCTTGCGGTTCATCAGGTCGGCGAACTGCTCCCCGGTGATGTAGTCGCGGACCGGTGCGTCGTTGAGATCGGTGACCCAGTCGATCTTCACCGCGCCGGGGATGTGGCCGATGTCGTAGAGCAGTACGTCCTCGTCGGACTCCACCACGACGAGACCGGGCGTGCCCAGATTCCCGGCGAGCCAGTCGGCGGTCACCAACCGTTCGGGGTGGGCGTAGGACTGCAGGGCGGGGCTGGGGTCGGCAGACACTGGCACGGCATCGAGCGTACCGGTCGGTAAGCCCGACTCGCGGTCAGCCGATGGGGTTGGCCGCCCACAGCGCAGCGATCGAGAGTCCGACGCCGGCCAGCAGACGGCGCAGCATCGGCAGGCTGATGCCGATGACGCTGGACGGGTCGCCGTCGACGCCGTCGACGAACCAGCCTCCCAAGCCGTCCAGGGTGAACCCGCCGGCCACCCGCAGCGGCTCACCGCTGGCCAGGTAGGCCTCCAGGTCATCATCGTCAGGACTGCCGAAACGCACTGTGGTTACTGAGGTTTCAGTGATCTGATGGGTGATCTCGCTGTCGTGCAACCGGATCAGGCTGTGCCCGGTGTAGAGCTGCCCGGAATTGCCGGCCATCGCGCGCCAGCGGCCACGGGCCTGGTCGGCGGATGCCGGTTTGCCGTGCAACTCGCCGTCGATGTAGAGCATCGAATCACAGCCGATGACAACGCAATCCGCGTTCACCGGGGGTGCCACGGTGGAGGCGACCTGCTGTGCCTTGGCGGCGGCCAGGGCGCCGGTCACCTGGTCCGGGCCGGCGTCAGCGGCCAGGCGGGCCATCACGGCGTCCTCGTCGACACCGGAGACCATCACCAGGGGGTCGATCCCGGCGCCGCGCAGGACGGCCAGCCGGCCTGCCGATGCCGAACCGAGGACCAGCCTCGTCACCGAAGGGCCTTTCGGCGCCGGATATCCTCCGCCTCGCTGGCGCTCGGCCTCGTCACCGGCGGGTCACCGGCGCATGTGCGTGCGCTCCAGCAGAGTGATCCGCTGCCAGCTGAACAGGGGATACCGCAGCTTGTCGACCGGGTGACCCCACAGATTGCGGTCCTGCGCTCCGGCATCGGCCACCGCCCCGCCGGCGCTGCCCAGCACCGCGATCAGCGCCGCCAGTTCCTCGTCGGTGGGGTTGCCGCTGAGCACCCGGATGTGCGGCTCGGCGGCCGCGGGAGCCGCTTCTGTCGGCGTGGTCGCCTCGTTCGCGTTACTCACAGCGTCTGTACTGCTCGCGTCGATCGCTGCGCTCCCTCCGCTCACAGGGGAATGTTCCCGTGCTTCTTGGGCAGCGGCTGGACGATCTTGCGTTCCAGCAGCCGCAGCGACGTCGCGATGTAGCCGCGGGTGTGCGACGGCGGAATCACCGCGTCGACGTAGCCGCGCTCGGCGGCGACGTACGGGTTCACCAGGGTGTCCTCGTACTCCTGCTGCAGTTGTAAGCGGAGCGCATCGACGTCCTCACCCTTCTTGGCCGCCTCGGAGAGTTGCTGACGGTAGACGAACCCGACCGCGCCGGAGGCGCCCATCACCGCGATCTGGGCCGTCGGCCAGGCCACGTTGACGTCGGCGCCCATCTCCTTGGAACCCATCACGCAGTACGCGCCGCCGTAGGCCTTGCGGGTGATGACGGTGATCTTGGCGACCGTGGCCTCGCCGTAGGCGTAGAGCAGCTTGGCGCCGCGCCGGATGATGCCGTTGTATTCCTGCTCGGTGCCGGGCAGGAAGCCGGGCACATCGACCAGCAGCACGATCGGGATGTTGAAGCAGTCGCAGGTCCGGATGAACCGGGCCGCCTTCTCCGAGGCGTTGATGTCCAGGCAGCCGGCGAACTGGGTCGGCTGGTTGGCCACGATGCCGACCGTGCGTCCTTCGACACGGCCGAAGCCGACGATGATGTTCTGCGCGTAACCGGCCTGTACTTCGAGGAACTCGTCGTCGTCGAGGATCCGGGTGATCACCTCGTGCATGTCGTACGGCTGGTTCGGCGAGTCCGGGATCAGCGTGTCCAGCTCGATGTCCTCGTCGGTGAGGTTGTCCTCGATCGCCCCTTCCGGCGCCGGCACCGGGAAGCGCGGCGGGTCGGCGTAGTTGTTCGGCGGCAGGTAGCTGAGCAGGTCGCGCACGTATTCGAAGGCGTCCTGCTCGCCGGAGGCGACGTAGTGCGCGGTGCCCGACTTGCCCATGTGGGTGTGGGCGCCGCCCAACTCCTCCTGGGTGACGTCCTCGCCGGTGACGGTCTTGATCACGTCCGGGCCGGTGATGAACATCTGGCTGGTCTGGTCGACCATCACGATGAAGTCGGTCAGAGCGGGGGAGTACACGTGACCGCCGGCGGCCGCGCCCATGATCAGTGAGATCTGCGGGATGACCCCGGAGGCCAGAATGTTGTTGTGGAAGATCTTGCTGTACAGGCCCAGCGAGACCACACCCTCCTGGATGCGGGCACCGGCGCCGTCGTTGATCCCGATCAGCGGCCGGCCGGTCTTCATGGCCAGCTCTTGGACCTTGACGATCTTCTCGCCGTAGACCTCGCCGAGGCTGCCGCCGAACACGGTGGCGTCCTGGCTGAAGATGCAGACCTCGCGGCCGTCGATGGTGCCGTAGCCGGTCACCACGCCGTCGCCGAGCGGACGCTTGTCGCTGAGGCCGAAGTTGGTGCTGCGGTGCTTGGCCAGCGCGTCGAGCTCGACGAAGGAGCCCTCGTCCAGCAACGCGTAGACCCGTTCACGAGCGGTCAGCTTGCCCTTGGCATGCACCTTCTCGACCGCGGCCTCACCGACCGGGTGCAGGGTCTCCTCGGTGCGACGCTTGAGGTCGGCGAGCTTGCCCGCGGTGGTGTGGATGTCGACGACATGCTCGGCCTGCGCCTCTACGTGGGCCTCGCCGGAGTGCTCGGTAACACTGGTCATAAGAAACGATCTTAAAGTGTGGGCCATCGGATCGCCCGACCGGACCGGCTAGGGTCCGCCTCACCCGTCTCGGGTCGGCTCCAGGCGGATCACCACCGCCTTCGACACGGGCGTGTTGGACCGGGCCGCCGTGTGGTCGAGCGGCACCAACGGATTGGTTTCCGGGTAGTAGGCCGCCGCGTTGCCGACCGGAGTGGAGTAAGCCACCACCAGAAAGTCCTTCGCCCACCGCTCCTGCAGTTCACCGTCGGCGTCGGTCCACTCCGACACCAGGTCGACGCGGACGCCGTCGGTCAGGCCCAGGGCGTCGATGTCGGCGGGGTTGACGAACACCACGCGACGGCCGCCCTTGACACCGCGGTAACGGTCGTCGAGCCCGTAGATCGTGGTGTTGTACTGGTCGTGGCTGCGCAGCGTCTGCAGCACCAGCCGTCCGGGTGGCACCGGCACCCATTGCAGCGGGTTGACGGCGAAGTTGGCTTTGCCTGTGCGGGTGGGAAATTCACGGGCGTCGCGCGGCGGGTGCGGGAGCTGGAAGCCGTCGGGCCGGCGGACCTTGTGGTTGTAGTCCGCGCATCCGGGAACCACCGCCGCGATCGCATCCCGGATGGTGTCGTAGTCGTCGGCGAACTGCGACCACGGCACCGGATGATCGGGTCCCAGCAGGGCACGTGCCAGGTCGCAGACGATCTGCACCTCGCTGCGCACCAGGTCGCTCGGAGGTCGCAGGCGGCCTCGCGACAGGTGCACCATCGACATGGAATCCTCCACCGAGACCACCTGTTTGCGCCCGTCGCGCACGTCTCGGTCGGTGCGACCCAAGGCCGGCAGGATCAAAGCGGTCGCCCCGTGGACCAGATGACTGCGGTTGAGTTTGGTCGACACCTGCACCGTCAGCGCACACCGGCGCAGCGCGGCCTCGGTGACGGCGGTATCCGGCGTCGCGGCCGCGAAGTTTCCGCCCATGCCCATGAAAACTTTGGCCCGGCCATCACGCATCGCCCTGATCGCGGCAACCGTGTCGTAGCCGTGTCGGCGTGGGCTGACGATGCCGAACCGGCGATCCAGCGCGGCCAGGAACGACTCGGGCATCTGCTCCCAGATGCCCATGGTCCGGTCGCCCTGGACATTGGAGTGTCCCCGCACCGGACAGACACCGGCTCCCGGCTTGCCGATCATGCCGCGCAGCAGCAGCACGTTGGTGGCCTCGCCGATTGTGGCGACTGCGTGGCTGTGCTGGGTCAGGCCCATCGCCCAGCACAGCACCGTGCGCTGCGACGTCGCCAGCATCTCCGCAACGCGCTCCAGCTGTGCACGTTCGATACCGGTCGCGGCGGACACCACCTCGAGGTCGATGTCGCGGGTGCGGCGTCGGTACTCGTCGAACCCGGAACAGTACTGCCCGATGAACTCCCGGTCGACGACGGTGCCGGGGGCGCGTTCTTCGGCGTCCAGCAGCAGCCTGCCGAGCCCCGCGAACAACGCCATGTCGCCGCCAAGGCGGATCTGTACGAACTCGTCGGCGATCGGGACGCCGTGGCCCACCACGCCGCTCAGCTTCTGGGGATCCTTGAACCGGATCAGTCCGGCTTCGGGAAGGGGGTTGATCGCCACCACTCGCGCGCCATTGGCCTTGGCCTTCTCCAACACCGACAGCATGCGCGGGTGGTTGGTGCCCGGATTCTGGCCGGCGATCAGGATCAGGTCCGCGTGCTCGATGTCATCGACGGTCACCGAGCCCTTGCCGATCCCGATCGATTCGGTCAGCGCCGTACCCGAGGATTCGTGGCACATGTTGCTGCAGTCGGGCAGATTGTTCGTGCCGAAGCTGCGGACCAGCAACTGATAGACGAAGGCGGCCTCGTTGCTGGTGCGCCCGGAGGTGTAGAACACCGCCTCGTCCGGGCTGTCCAGCGCGTTGAGTTCGGCGGTGATCAGCCGGTAGGCGTCGTCCCAGCCGATCGGGCGGTAGTGGTCGTCACCGGGCCGCAGCACCATCGGGTGCGTGAGACGACCCTGCTGGGACAGCCAGTACTCCGGCTTGCTCGACAGCTCTTCGACCGAGTGGTGCGCGAAGAACTCGGGGGGGACGACGCGGGTGGTGGCCTCCTCGGCGACCGCCTTCGCGCCGTTCTCGCAGAACTCCGCGATTTTGCGTCCACCTTGTTCCTCCGGCCAGGCGCAGCCCGGACAGTCGAAACCGTTGCGTTGATTCAGCCGAGCCCACGCCGCCCCGGTCCGCAGCAGACCCATCTGGCTGAGGCTGCGCTGCAGCGAGACCATCACCGCACGTACCCCCGCCGCCTCATCCTTGCGCGGCGTGATCGTCACGCGATGCTCGTCGTAGTCGCGGTCGACGTCTCGACCGGTAGAGCGAAAGCGGCCCATGATCATCCCAATCTAGATCGCGCGGCGACCGTGTGGAGGCCGACTCGGTCGTAAGCTTGGCGATCATGGACCGCCCCGCGCTCGACGCAGTCAACCTCCGCGCCCGGCTGACCGGTCCGCAGGGACCGTGGCGGGCATTGGACGTCGTCACCGAAACCGGCTCCACCAACGCCGACCTGCTGGCCCGCTGCGCGGCGGGCGAGGACATCGACGGCGCCGTGCTGCTGGCCGAGCACCAGACAGCCGGCCGCGGACGCCACGGCCGGCACTGGGTGACTCCGCCGCGCAGCCAGCTCGCACTGTCGGTCGGGGTTGCCGCGGATGCGGTGCCGACCTCCGGGTGGGGCTGGTTGACCCTGGCGACCGGGGTTGCGGTCGCCGATGCGATCGTCGACGTCCTGGGCCTGCAGGTCGGCTTGAAATGGCCGAACGACGTCATGGTGGGCGACGGCAAGCTGGCCGGAATACTGGCCGAGGTGGCCGCGCCGAAGCAGCTGATCGTCGTCGGGCTCGGGTTGAACGTGACCATGACCGCCGAAGAGGCCCCGGACCCGGCCGCGGTCTCCCTGGGCATGCTCGGCGCCGCGGTGATCGATCGAAACATCTGGGCGGACAAGGTTCTTCGCCACCTCGCAAGCCGGATCGCGGCCTGGCGCGCGGCCGGCGGGGCCGACGACGCGTTGCAGGCGGACTATCGGCGGCACAGTTGCACGCTGGGTGTCCGGGTGCGCGCAGACCTGCCCGGCGGTCAGCGGGTCGAAGGGATCGCCGAGGCCATCGACGACACCGGCCGGTTGGTCATCGACACCGGGGCCGGGGCCGTCACGGTGGCGGCCGGCGACGTCACCCGGTTGCGGCCCAACGGTTAGGGCCGCGGGCCGTGGGTTACCCGGAGAACGTGCTCGCCGAGGACGAGCAGGTGGTGTTGCACCGCCATCCTCACGTCAAACGCCTGATCGTGCCGGTCCTGGCCCTGTTGCTGGCCACCGCCGGTGCGGCCTTCGCGGCCGGGTTCGTCAACACGCGGGCCTGGGACCCGACCGCGAAGAACGTGGTCTTCGGGGTGATCTGGGCGATCTGGCTGGTGGTGGTCGGCTGGCTGACGCTGTGGCCCTTCCTGAGCTGGGTGACGACACATTTCGTGGTCACCGACCGGCGAGTGATGTTCCGGCACGGGCTGCTCACCCGCAGCGGCATCGACATCGCCCTGGCGCGCATCAACAGTGTGGAATTCGTCCACGGGTTCATCGACCGGATGTTGCGTACCGGGACGCTGATCATCGAATCGGCGTCACAGGAACCGCTGGAGTTCTACGACATTCCGCGCGTGGAACAGGTCCACACGCTGCTGTATCACGAAGTCTTCGACAGCCCGTCCGCCGGCGGTTGATGGCGGGCAGGCCGCCGGAACAGGGTCACCACACCGGTGTCCGGGCCGCCCTCCAGCGAATCCTGCCAGGCCTCGGCGAGGGCGCCGGTCTCGATCGTGGCGTCCAGGGCCGCGTCGGTGCTGCGGGCGAACTCGTCGGGGAAGACCCAGCGGCGGAACGCCCAGAACCGGAACGCCATCTGCAGCAGGTTGCCGACGATGTAGGCCGAGATGAAGTCGGCGATGTTCTCGATGGTCAACGACACCATCGGCGCCCGCAGCTGCAGCACGTAGCTGGAGAACCACAACGGCGCCATGGACAGCAGTACGCCGACGCCGCTGACCCCGAAGAACAGCAGTGCCTCGTGGTGACGCTCCCGACCGCCCCGGTCCTTGAAGCTCCACTCCCGGTTGAGGATGTAGGACGCGATCACCGCGACGATCCCGGAGATGACCTTGGCGGTGACCGGCTTGGGCGACAGGATCGTCAGCTTGAGGGTGTAGAACAGCGCCGAGTCGATGACGAAGGTCGTCGCGCCGACAATGGCGAACTTGATCAACTCATGGTGGCGCTCGGCCAGTGGCCGGATCACCCGCGGCAGGCGGGCGATCGTGGCGTCGGTAAAAGACACAAGTTGCCAGTGTACGGACTTCGCCGCATCCGCGCCTAACGACTGGATAACGACGCCGGCGGGCGGGCGTGACACGATATTGCCCGTGCCGAAGCCCCCAACCGCCACGCCGGCGCCCACGGTCGCCATGGTGGGCGGTGGTCAGCTGGCCCGAATGACTCACCAGGCCGCGATCGCGCTGGGTCAGTCCCTGCGGGTGCTGGCCACCGCGGCCGACGAACCGGCGGCCCAGGTCAGCCCGGATGTGGTGATCGGCTCACACACCGACCTTGACGACCTACGCCGGGTCGCGGCCGGAGCCACCGTGCTCACCTTCGACCACGAGCACGTCCCGGGTGAACTGCTGGACAAGCTGATCGCCGAAGGCGTCAACGTCGCACCTCCGCCCGCCGCGTTGCTGCATGCCCAGGACAAGCTGGTGATGCGCCGCAGGCTGGCGGAGTTGGGGGCTCCGGTGCCCCGGTTCGCCGCAATCGAGACCGTCGAGGATGTCGACGACTTCGCGGCGCTGACCGGTGGCCCGATGGTGGTGAAGGCGGCCCGCGGCGGTTACGACGGGCGCGGGGTGTCGATCGTCGACGACGCATCCGGGGCTCGTGCCGCCGTCGCGGACTATCTGGCCTCCGGAGTGCCGGTGCTGGCCGAAGAGCGGGTTGCGATGCGCAGGGAGCTGGCGGCGCTGGTCGCCCGGTCGCCCTTCGGCCAGGGGGCGGCGTGGCCGGTGGTCGAGACGGTGCAGGAAGATGGAATCTGCGTGACGGTGATCGCGCCAGCCCCCGACCTGTCCGACGAATCAGGTTCTGCTGCACAACAATTGGCGTTGCGGCTGGCCGAAGAGCTGGGTGTGGTCGGGGTGCTGGCCGTCGAGCTGTTCGAGACGACCGACGGGCGGCTGCTGGTCAACGAGCTGGCGATGCGACCGCACAACTCCGGCCACTGGACCATGGACGGCGCGGCCACCAGCCAGTTCGAGCAGCATCTGCGCGCGGTGCTGGACTATCCGCTGGGCGCCACGACGCCGGTTGCCGCGCTGACCGTGATGGCCAATGTGCTGGGCGCCCCGGAACCGCCGGCGATGACGATGGACGAACGACTGCACCACCTGTTCGCCCGCTATCCCGATGCACGGGTCCACCTGTACGGCAAGGACGAGCGGCCGGGCCGCAAGATCGGCCACGTCAACCTTCTCGGTGCGGACGCGGCGGACTTGGCGAAGCTGCGTGAACGGGCTGAAAGCGCGGCACACTGGTTGTCGCACGGTGAGTGGCGTGCCGGCGACGATGCGGAGCAGAAGAGCGACGTGGGGGCACCTCCCGCTTGCGGGGGAGAGGAGCGGCACTAGATGGCAGATGGATGGGAAGCGCATGGCTAACAGCCCCCGGGTCGGCGTCATCATGGGCAGCGACAGCGACTGGTCGGTGATGCAGGACGCGGCCATGGCGCTGGCCGAGTTCGACATCCCGTTCGAGGTCGGCGTGGTCTCTGCGCACCGCACCCCGCAGCGGATGTTCGACTACGCCCGCGACGCCGCCGGCCGCGGTATCGAGGTGATCATCGCCGGTGCGGGCGGTGCCGCGCACCTGCCCGGAATGGTGGCTTCGGCCACACCGCTGCCGGTGATCGGGGTTCCGGTCCCGTTGGCCCGGCTGGACGGGCTGGACTCGTTGCTGTCGATCGTGCAGATGCCCGCGGGAGTGCCTGTGGCCACGGTTTCCATCGGCGGCGCACGCAATGCGGGTTTGCTGGCGGTGCGTATCCTGGGCTCCGCCGATGCGGCGCTGCGGGCTCGGATGGTGGCATTTCAGGACCAGCTGGCGGACAGCGTGCTTGCGAAGGACGCAATGCTTCAAGGTAAAGTTACCGGCGAGTAGCTTAGGAGGCTGTGATGGCTGGGTGGGCCGGGAATCCGTCGTTTGACCTGTTCAAACTTCCCGAAGAGCATGACGAGCTGCGGGCGGCGATCCGTGCGTTGGCGGAGAAGGAGATCGCTCCGTACGCCAAGGACGTCGATGAGAAGGCCCGGTTCCCCGAAGAGGCCCTGGCGGCGTTGAACGCGTCGGGGTTCAACGCCGTGCATGTCCCCGAGGAGTACGGCGGGCAGGGCGCGGATTCGGTCGCGGCCTGCATCGTGATCGAAGAGGTGGCCCGGGTCTGTGCCTCGTCGTCGCTGATTCCCGCGGTGAACAAGCTGGGCACCATGGGGCTGATCCTGTCGGGGTCTGATGAGCTGAAGCAGCAGGTGCTGCCGGGCCTGGCCTCGGGTGAGGTGATGGCCTCCTACGCGCTTTCCGAGCGGGAGGCGGGCAGCGACGCCGCGGCGATGCGCACCCGCGCCAAGGCCGACGGTGACGACTGGATCCTGAATGGCTCCAAGTGCTGGATCACCAACGGCGGCAAGTCCAGCTGGTACACCGTGATGGCGGTGACCGACCCCGACCTGGACGCCAACGGCATCTCGGCGTTCATGGTCCACATCGACGACGAGGGCTTTTCGATTGGGCCCAAGGAGCACAAGCTCGGCATCAAGGGTTCGCCCACCACCGAGCTGTACTTCGAGAACTGTCGTATCCCCGGCGACCGGATCATCGGCGAGCCGGGTACCGGGTTCAAGACCGCGTTGCGCACCCTGGACCACACCCGCCCGACCATCGGCGCCCAGGCGGTCGGCATTGCGCAGGGCGCGTTGGACGCGGCGATCGAATACACCAAGGACCGCAAACAGTTCGGCAAGAACATCAGCACTTTCCAGGGCGTGCAGTTCATGCTCGCCGACATGGCGATGAAGCTGGAGGCCGCCCGGCTGATGGTCTACTCCGCGGCCGCGCGCGCCGAACGCGGCGAGACCGGTCTGGGCTTCATCTCCGCGGCGTCGAAGTGTTTCGCTTCCGATGTGGCCATGGAGGTCACCACCGATGCCGTGCAGCTGTTCGGCGGGGCGGGTTACACCACCGACTTCCCGGTCGAGCGGATGATGCGCGACGCCAAGATCACCCAGATCTATGAGGGCACCAACCAGATCCAGCGGGTCGTGATGAGCCGCCACCTGCTGCGCTAACGTGGTTCGATGACGTCCCGGATCGACACTGTCCGCGCGGCGCGGCATGCCTTCGTCGACACCGTCGATGGGCTCACCGACGCGGAATTCGACCACGGCACCACGTTGTGTACGGAATGGTCGCCGCGTGACGTGCTGGCACATCTGATCGGCACCGCCGAGATCGGCCGGTACCTGCGGGCTCCGTGGCGGTTGCACAAGATCAACGCCGAGATTGTGGCGGCCGGGCGTCGTCGCGACCGGGCCGAGCTCATCGCCGCCGGCCGGCACTGGGCGCAGGTGCCCGATCGGGCGCTGGCGGGGCTGCTGCTGGGCGACGTGGCCATGCACCACCAGGACGTGCTGCGCGGGCTGGGGCGTACCCGGCAGATCCCCCCGGCTGAAGAGGCCGCGATCCTCGCCGAGGGAGTGAGCCTGACCGCGCAGAAGCTGCAGCCGACCCTGTTCCGGTATCGGGTGGAGCCCACCAACGGGATCGGCCGGCCGCGTGGCCGCGGTGTCGTGGTCCGCGGCACCGCCGAGGCATTGGGGTTGTGGTTGGGCGGCCGGGACATATCCGATGTCGAGATCGGCTGACCTGCCCTAAGATTGGCAGTCCGCCCTGTCTAGGAGAGGCCTTATGCCAGGACTTCTGCCCGAGGTCGACCCCGACGGCTTGTTGGAGTATTCCGTCGTCTACACCGACCGGGCCCTCAACCACATGTCCGTACGCTTCCAGCACGTCATGAACGATGTCTCGGCGATGCTGCGTGAGGTGTACCGTGCCGAGGCCGCAATCGTGCTGCCCGGCAACGGAACCTGCGGGATGGAGGCGGTCGCGCGCCAATTCGCCAACGGCGCGCAGGTGCTCGTCGTCCGCAACGGGTTCTTCAGCTACCGGTGGAGTCAGATCCTGGAGACCGGCCGCATCACCGACCGGATCACCGTTTTGAAAGCACGCCCGGCGGGCGACGGCGACCAGGCGCCCTGGGTGCCCGCGCCCATCGACGAGGTCGAGGAGGCGATCGCGCGGACCCGGCCCGCGGTGGTCTTCGTCCCCCACGTGGAGACCGCCAGTGGGATCCTGCTGCCCGACGACTACCTGGCGCGCGTCGGTGCGGCAACTGCAGCGGTGGGAGGCCTGTTCGTACTGGACTGCATCGCCTCCGGTGTGGTCTGGGCTGACATGGCAGCACTGGGGGTCGACGTGTTGGTCACCGCACCCCAGAAGGACTGGAGTGCCGAGCCGGGCTGTGCCATGGTCTGCCTGTCCGGCCGGGCAATGGAGGTCATGGAGCGGACCCAGAGCACCAGCTTCGCGCTGGATCTGAAGAAGTGGCGCGAGATCATGGTGGCCTACGAGAACGGTGGCCACGCCTATCACGCGACCATGCCGACCGGAGTCATCAGGCGCCTGCGCGACGCCATGGCCGAGACCCGCGACCGCGGTTACGGCGAGGTGGCCGAGCAGCAGTTCAACCTGGGCCGCAAGGTGCGGGCGCTGCTTGCCGAACGGGGCTTCCCCAGCGTGGCCGCGCCGGGGTTCGAAGCACCCGGCGTGGTGGTCAGCTACACCACCGATCCGGAGATCCGCACCGGGCGGAAGTTTCTGGCCCAGGGGCTGCAGACCGCGGCGGGAGTGCCGCTGCAGTGTGACGAGCCGGCGACGTTCAGCACCTTCCGGGTGGGGCTGTTTGGTCTGGACAAGCTGGCCGATATCGAGGGCACGGTGGCGCGACTGCGTTCTGCGATCGACCGTATCGGCTGAGCTGTCTGTGCACACCGGTGAACTGCGGAATGCGCGGGTACCTGGTTAGGCTTCACCACATGTCCGAGCAGGAGATCCAACGTCGGGTACGCCAACAGCGCGCCGACATCGACTCGCTCTACATGCTGGTGGAGCAGGTTGGCGGCAAGGTCGATGCGCTCGATACCAAGTTGAGCGGGCGGATCGACACGCTCGAGAGCCGGTTCGACGGGCTGGAGGCTCGGTTCGACGGGCTGGAGGCTCGGTTCGACGGGCTGGAGGTTCGGTTTGACGGGCTTGTAGCCCAGATGGACCGCCGGTTCGACGGACTCGGCGCTCAACTGTCTGACGTGCTGCGTCGGCTGGCCTGATCCGATGGCAGAAGGTGACGCCGGTACATCCAGCATCTATCTGGCCGCCGCCGAGGGCGGCACCGGCAAGTCCGTGGTCGCGCTGGGTCTGCTGCACCTGTTGGCCGCCTCGTCGGCCCGGGTCGGCGTGTTCCGGCCTATCGTCCGATCGCTGGAGGAGCCCGACGAGCAACTCGATCTGCTGCTCGCGCATGCCACCGCCACAATCGACGACCACGGCGCCTGCCGGGGGGTGACCTATCAGCAGGTCTACTCCGACCGGGAAGCCGCGCTGGGTGAGATCGTCGCGCGGTTCCACGAAGTCGCCCGCCATTGCGACACCGTGCTGGTGGTCGGCAGCGACTACACCGACGTCGTCAACCCGAGTGAACTGAGTTTCAACGCCCGTGTCGCGCTGAACCTGGGTGCGCCACTGGTGCTGGCAGTCAACGGCTACAACCGCGACGCGTCGGACATCCGCGAGATCACCGCACGTTGCCTGGCCGAAGTGGCTGCGGTACACGCGCATCCGGCTGCGGTGATCGCCAACCGCTGTGACCCGGACCGGCTGGCTGAGATCAGGGCTGCCTTGGCCGGAACCGGCGTGCCGGGGTTCGCGGTTCCCGAGGTGCCGCTGCTGTCGGCCCCCACGATGGCCGAACTGTGCACCGCACTGGACGGCACCGTCTACAGCGGCGACCCCGAGTTGCTGCGCCGCGAGGCGCTCAGTGTCATGGTCGGCGGGATGACCGCCGAGAACATCCTCGAGCGGCTGTCCGAGGGCCAGGTGGTGATCGTGCCGGCCGACCGCTCCGACGTGCTGCTGGCGCTGGTGAATGCCCATGAAGCACAGGGATTCCCGTCCCTGGCGGGAATCATCCTCAACGGCGGTCTGCTGCCGCACCCGGCTATCGACAAGCTGGTCAAGGGGCTGCGTCCCACCCTGCCGCTGATCGCCACCTCGCACCGCACCTACGACACCGCCGAGCAGGTGTCGAACACCGGCTCCCGGATCACCGTCGATGCGCTGCGCAAGATCGACACCGCGCTTCAGGTGATGGCCACCCACGTCGACGGCGCCGAACTGGCCGAGCGGATCCGGGTGCCGGCATCGACCGTCATCACCCCGCAGATGTTCGAGTACCGGCTGCTGGAACGAGCCCGCAGCGACCGCCGCCACATCGTGCTGCCGGAAGCAACCGATGACCGAATCCTATTGGCAGCCGGTCGGTTGCTGTCCCGCGGCATAGTCGATCTGACCCTGCTCGGGGTGGACGCCGCGGTGCGCAAACGCGGCGCCGAACTCGGAGTGGATCTGGACGCGGCGCGGGTGGTCGACCCCGCGAGCAGTGACCTGCGGGATTCGTTCGGCGCCGAATACGCCCGGCTGCGCGCCCACAAGGGGATGACCGAGGAGCGTGGCCGCGAGATCATGCGCGACATCTCCTATTTCGGCACCATGATGGTGCAGCTGGGGATCGCCGACGGGATGGTCTCGGGCGCCGCGCACACCACAGCCCACACCATCCGGCCGGCGTTCGAGATCATCCGGACCGCGCCCGGAGTGTCCACGGTGTCCAGTGTCTTCCTGATGTGCCTGTCGGACCGGGTGCTGGCTTTCGGCGACTGCGCGGTGGTACCCGACCCGACCGTCGAGCAACTCGCCGATATCGCGATCTCCTCGGCAGCCACCGCGGCCGCGTTCGGCATCGAGCCCAGGGTGGCGCTGCTGTCTTACTCGACCGGTGAATCCGGGTCCGGCGCCGGTGTCGACAAGGTACGTGCCGCAACGCAATTGGTGCACGAGCGCCGTCCCGACCTGCTCGCCGACGGGCCGATCCAGTACGACGCCGCGGTCGACGCGGGGGTGGCCGCGGCGAAGCGGCCGGACTCGGCGGTGGCCGGGCGGGCCACGGTGCTGGTGTTCCCAGACCTGAACACCGGCAACAACACCTACAAGGCGGTGCAGCGCAGCGCCGGTGCGGTGGCGATCGGGCCGGTGTTGCAGGGACTGGCCAAACCGGTCAACGACCTGTCCCGGGGCGCGCTGGTTGACGACATCGTCTACACGGTGGCTATCACCGCCATTCAGGCGCAGGGGGTAACCCCGTGATCGGTGCCACGGCCGGCCTGGTGCTGGTGCTCAACTCCGGCTCCTCGTCGATCAAGTTCCAGCTGGTCGATCCGGTGGCCGGCCCGGCGCTGCTCTCCGGACTGGTGGAGCAGATCGGAGAGCCGGACAGCGCGATCGCCGACCATGCCGCGGGCTTGCGGCTGATCCACCGGCAACTCAGCGACTCCGGCATCGACCTGGCCGCGGTCCGCGCCGTAGGGCACCGGGTGGTGCACGGCGGCGACCTGTTCTACGCACCCACGCTGATCACCGACGAGGTGGTGGCCGAGGTGGCACGGCTGGCCGAGTTGGCGCCGTTGCACAACCCGGCCAACGTGATCGGGATCGAGGTGGCCCGCACCGACTTTCCCGACGTCCCGCATGTGGCGGTGTTCGACACCGGCTTCTTCCACTCGCTGCCGGCCGCCGCCGCCAGCTACGCGATCGACCACGACGTCGCGAGCCGATACGGTATCCGCCGCTACGGGTTTCACGGCACCTCGCACGAGTATGTCGCCGGTGAGGTCGCCGCGGTGCTGGTCCGCGACCTCGGCGAGCTGAACACCATCGTGCTGCACCTGGGCAATGGCGCCTCGGCCTCGGCGGTGCGCGGCGGGGTGGCCGTCGAGACGTCCATGGGGCTTACCCCGCTGGAAGGCCTGGTGATGGGCACTCGCAGCGGCGACATCGATCCCGGCGTGCTGTTCCATCTCAACCGCACCGCCGGTCTGGGCGTCGACAAGCTCGACGAGTTGCTCAACCGTCGCTCCGGGCTGAAGGGACTCTGCGGGGTCAACGACTTCCGGGAGCTGCTCGAGCAGCGAGCGGCCGGCGGTGCGTCGGGCGAGGCGGCCGCGCTGGCCTACGACGTCTACATTCACCGGCTCCGCAAGTACGTCGGCGCCTACCTGGCGGTGCTGGGCCATGTCGACGCGATTGCGTTCACGGCCGGCGTGGGGGAGAACGCGCCCGAGGTGCGCGAAGACGCGCTGGCGGGTTTGGACGGGCTGGGCATCACCGTGGACCGCGAACGCAACCGCGCGGGCAGGGGAGCGCGGATCATCTCTGCCGACGGGTCGCGCACCACCGTCCTGGTGGTTCCCACCAACGAGGAACTGGCGATCGCGCGGGCCGCCTGGCAGTTCGTGTGACCACCGTTCGCGATCTGGATCCGGTGACCCCGCTGTGGCGGGCCGCGCAGGTGTTCCGGCTGCTGAGTTGCCTGTACGCGCTGGGATTTCAGTTCGCGATCAACGACGACCTGCGCCGGCCCGGACTGGCCTGGCTGTTGTTCGCCGGGCTGATCGGCTGGAGCGGACTCTGCGCGGCCGGCTACCTGCGCGGCTTCGCCCGCCGCCCGGCGTGGGTGATCGCCGACATCGTCGTCGTCGCTGCCCTGATGATCTCCACCGACCTGGTCGCCTCCCCGCAGTGGGAACTCGACAACCAGTCCTGGCCGACGACGCTGTGGGCCAGCAACGCCACCGTCTCGGGCGCCCTGCAGTTCGGCCCGGTCGGCGGCATGGCGGCCGGGGCCGTGGTGGCCGCGGCCAACGCCGTCGTCAAGGGCTACCTGAGCCTCAACTTCGGCCGCAACGCCACCGTGATCGTCGAGGTGGCCCTGGGCCTGGCGGTCGGCATGGCAGCGCAGACGGCACGGCGGGCGCACGACGAGCTGCAGCGGGCGACCCGGCTGTCCGCTGCCACCGAGGAACGCGAGCGGTTGTCCCGGCACGTCCACGACGGTGTCATTCAGGTACTGGCGCTGGTCGCCCGCCGGGGACGCGAGATCGGCGGCGCCACAGCCGAGTTGGCAGAGCTGGCCGGCGAACAGGAACGTGCGCTGCGCCGCCTGGTGAGCTCCGCCGATCTCAGCGCAGACACCGATGCCACCGATCTTCGGGCGTTGCTGAGCCGTCGCGAGGACGACCGGGTGTCGGTGAGCCTGCCGGGCACCCCGGTGGTGCTGGAGCGGCACACGGCCGCTGAACTCGACGCCGCGGTGGGCAATGCGCTGGACAACGTGCGGGCCCACGCCGGTCCCGCCGCCCGGGCGTTCGTGCTCTGCGAAGACCTCGGCGAGGTGGTGACCGTCAGCGTGCGCGATGACGGCGTGGGCATCGCCGCCGGCCGACTGCAAGAAGCCGCCCGCCAGGGCCACGTCGGGGTGTCGAAGTCGATCGTGGGCCGGCTGGCGGCGCTGGGCGGCAGTGCCGTGCTGCACACCGAGGTCGGGGAGGGAACCGAGTGGGAACTCAGCATCCGACGGTGATGGTGGTCGACGACCATCCGATCTGGCGAGACGCGGTCGCCCGCGACCTGGCCGATTCCGGGTTCACCGTGGTGGCCACCGCCGACGCCGTGGATACGGCGCGCCGCCGGGCCGCGGTCGTCAAACCCGACGTGGTGCTGATGGATATGCGCCTCGGTGACGGCGACGGGGTAGCCGCGACCACCGCGGTGCTCGAGGTCTCACCGTCGTCTCGGGTGTTGGTGTTGTCGGCCTCCGACGAACGCGACGACGTATTGCAGGCCGTCAAAGCCGGGGCGATCGGATACCTGGTCAAAAGCGCCTCGCGGGAGGAGTTGACCGATGCCGTGCACGCCACCGCGGCCGGTCGCGCCGTGTTCACCCCGGGACTGGCCGGGCTGGTGCTGGGTGAGTACCGCCGCCTCGAGCGCAGCTCGGACGCCGGGCCCGCCACCCCCGCCCTGACCGAACGGGAGACCGAGGTGCTGCGTCACGTGGCCAAAGGCCTGTCCGCCAAGCAGATCGCCCAGCGGCTCTCACTGAGCCACCGCACCGTGGAGAACCACGTGCAGGCGACGTTTCGCAAACTGCAGGTCGCCAACCGGGTGGAGGCGACCCGCTACGCCATCGAGCACGGCTTGGACAGCTGACCGGCCAAGTCGAGTAGTCCTACTCATCCGCTGCGGCCGTCGGCCCGGCATCGTGGCCGACATGACCGAACCACGCGCCGTCATCAACCGGCTCTCCGCCGAATGCCACGCACTGTCCTGGCAGCTCAACCGTGTTTCCGGCGAACTCGCCGAACTGGACCGGATGCTGAGCATCACGGCGGCTCCAGTGCCACAAATGGCCCCGGTCGCCGAAATGGCCTCGATAGCCCCGATGGCCCCGTCGCGCCCGGCCGTCACGGAGCCGAAACCGGCTCCGGCCGTGGGCGACTCGGGCTGGGTCGGCAAGCTGCTGGCCGTCGCGGGCGTGGCGGTGACGCTGGTCGGCGTGGTGCTGCTGCTGGTGCTGGCCGCCCAGGCCGGCATCCTGCGGCCCCAGATCCGGGTCGCCGGCGGCTTCGCGCTGTCGGCTGCGCTGGTCGGTGCGGCGTGCCGGCTGCGCAGCCGGCCGGGTGGACGAACCGGGGCCATCGCGCTGGCCGCCACCGGGATCGCCGCGGCCTACCTGGACGTCATCGCGATCACCGCGTTCTACCAGTGGGTGGCCGCGCCCGTCGGTCTGGCGCTGGCAGCCGCGGTGGGCGGCGCCGGCCTGGCCCTGGCGCGGCGCTGGGACTCCGAACACCTCGGACTGCTGGTGCTGGTTCCGCTGATCGGTCTGGCCCCGATCCTCACCGGTGACGTCGACCTGCTGCTGATCGGTTTCCTGTTGGCACTGTCGGCGGCGGCGCTGCCGGTGCAGTTGGGCAGGGACTGGATCGGGATGTTCGCGGCCCGGATCGCGGCGGCGACGCTGCCGTTGTTGGCCGCGCTGGTCGTGTCCGGCCACGACCAACGCTGGCTGATCGTCGGTGCCTGCGTCGCCGCGATCCTGGCCGTCGTCGGAGGACTGCTGTTGCTGCCGGCCACCACCAGGCCGGGCGTACTGGCGCTGCTGACGGCCGCCGGAACCCTGCCGGTGCTGGCGGCCGGGGCCGCAGTGGATCGGGCGCCGGCCACCGTGCTGGCCGCGGCGCTGTCGGTGGCGATGCTCGCGGTCGTCCTGGTCGGGCGGGCGCTGCCGCCGGTCGCCGTGCAGGTCTTTGCGGCGCTGTCCGCGATCGCCGCGCTGATCGCGGTCACCACGGCGTTCAGCGGCTCGGTGCTGGCCCCGATCCTGCTGGCTATGGCGGTGATGGTCGCCGTCGCCGGCCGCCAGAGCGCTGTGGCGCGTTGGGCGGCAGCCGGATTCGGGTTCGTCGGGGTCATCGTGTACCTCGGCTACGCGTCACCGGGCAGTCTGATCACCGCGACGGTGATGCCCACCGCCGACACGGTGTCCACGCTGGTCGCCAGCGTGCTGCTGATCGCGCTCGTGATCGCCGTCGCACGCGCATACGTCGCGGGCGGGGTTGGCGAAGGTACGAACTCGGGCGACGCACCGGTCCTGGCCACAGCCGGCGGGGCGCTGATCGGCTACGCCGTCACCGCGTTCACCGTCACCGCCGGCGTCGCGATCGGCGGCACCGGCGGGTTCCTGGCCGGCCACATGGTCGCCACCCTCTGCTGGATCGCGTTGGCGGCCGCGCTGCTGCGCTACGCGTTGCGACTGGCCGACCGCGAAGCCCGAACGTGGGCGGTCACCACCGGGCTGGCGCTCACCGGCGCCGCCACCGCGAAGTTGTTCCTGTTCGACCTGGGCACCCTCGACGGCATGTTCCGGGTGGCGGCATTCATCGTCGCGGGCCTGCTGCTGCTGGGCATGGGCACCGGCTACGCCCGCAGCCTGGCGCAACAGGACTCCGGCGGGCAGCGTTGATGAGCTTCCCCGACCCCACCGAGCTCGCTGCGGCCACCCCGGTCGGGCGCGACCGCGCCCTGGACGTCATGCGGATCACCGCGCTGCTCGGCGTCGTCGCCGGCCACACCGTGATGGCCACCAGCGTCATCCGCGACGGTGTGCTGATCTGGGACAACCTGCTCACCACATCGCCGGCGCTGGCCGGGCTGACCTGGATCTCCCAGATCATGCCGCTGTTCTTCTTCGCCGGCGCCGCCGCCTGCCTGACCTCATGGCAGCCGGGTGGGGATTGGGGCGGCTGGTTGATGAGACGCTGCACCCGGCTGTTCCGGCCGGTCTTCTACTACCTGGGATTCTGGGCGGTCGCGCTGACGCTGTTGCGCCCGTGGCTGCCGCGGCACGTCTACGAACCGGTCGCCGGGATCAGCATCCAGCTGCTGTGGTTCCTCGGCGCTTACGTGCTGGTGCTGGCCGCCATACCGATGCTGTACCGGATCAACACCACCGGAAGGCTTTTCGCCGGAGTGGCAGGTGTCTACGGCGGGATCGCGGTCATCGACGCGCTGCGGCTGAACCACCCGGCGCTGGCGCCGGCCGGCTATCTGAACCTCGCGGTCTGGCTCATCCCGGCCATGTTCGGTGTCGCCTACCGTCGAGAACTGCTGCCCCGGCGCGCCGCGCTGGCAACTGTGGCGGTCCTGCTGGCGATCGACGTCGCGTTGGTGCGGTTCGGGCCCTATCAGCTGAGCATGGTCGGCACCGGTGACCACCAGCTGTCCAACACCAGCCCGCCGTCGCTGCTGCTGGCCGGGCACGCGATCGCCATGAGCGCGCTGGCGATCTGCGCCGCGCCGGCGATCACCCGATGGGCGCAGCGGCCGCGGGTGTGGTGGCTGACCGCCGTCGGCAACTCCGGGGCAATGACGCTGTATCTGTGGCATATCCCGGTGCTGCTGGGTGTGCATCTGGCGTTCGACCAGCTGGGCTGGGCCCGCTACCCGAGCCTGCCGCATTTCGCCGCCGTCAGCGTCGCGCAGCTGGTGATCGTGGCCGTCGCGGTGGCGCTGCTGTTCGTGGTGCTGCGGCCGCTGGAGAACAACCCGCTGCCGGGCTGGGACAGCCCGGTCTCGGCGGCACCGGGTCGTGGCACCGCCGTGGGGTTGCTGCTGATGACGGCCGGGGTGGCCACGCTGGTGGCGGTCAAGTGGGGCCTCAAAGACCACGGGCTGATCTGCGTGGCGGTCATGCTGGCCGCGCTCATCGGTGCGCGGGTGCTGGCCGCTCGGTCCGGCGGGTCTCCAGCAGGGAGTCGCGGTACAGTTTCGTCCTGTGAAATTCGGCCGATCCACGGTGTTGCCGGCGCTGCTCGTTGTTGGCGCACTGACGGTTTCGGCCTGCGGCGGAAGCTCCGGTGAGTGGGCGTCCGGTGAGGACCCGGCCGCGGGGGTGGACTGCGGGGGCAAACAGGAACTGCACGCCAGCGGCTCGACTGCCCAGGCGAACGCGATCGAGCAGTTCATCTACGCCTACAGCCGGGCCTGCCCCGGGCAGGCGCTGGCCTACAACGCCAACGGCTCCGTCTCCGGGTTGGACGACTTCATCGGCAGCGAGACCGATCTGGCCGGCTCCGACGCGGCGCTGGACCCCGCCAAGGGACAACCGGATCGCGCCGCGGAGCGGTGCGGTTCGCCGGCCTGGGATCTGCCGGTCGTGTTCGGGCCGATCGCGATCAGCTATCACATCAACGGTGTGAACAGCCTGAACCTGGACGGCCCCACCCTGGCCAGGATCTTCAACGGCACGATCGGCACCTGGGACAATCCCGCGATCAAGGCGCTCAACGCGAGCGTCCCGCTGCCCGCGGTGCCCATCCATGTGGTGTACCGCGGCGACCGGTCGGGGACCACCGCCAGCTTCCAGAAGTACCTCGAGAACGCCTCCGACGGTGCGTGGTTCGGCGGCGCCGGCGAGATGTTCAACGGCGGCATCGGCGAGGCAGCCACCGGGAGCAACGGCACGTCGACGGCGCTGCAGGCCACCGACGGCTCGATCACCTACGGTGAGTGGTCGTTCGCGGTCGGCAAGCAGTTGCCCATGGCGCAGATCATCAGCTCGGCGGGTTCCGCGCCGGTGTCCATCTCAGCCGAGTCGGTCGGCAAGACCATCGACGGGGCGAAGTTCATCGCGGGCTCTGGGCCGGGCTCCGGCCACGACCATGACCTGGTGCTGGACATGACGTCGTTGAACCGGCCGGCCGCCCCGGGCGCCTATCCGATCGTGTCCGCGACCTACCAGATCGTGTGCTCGAAATACCCTGACGCCGCCGTCGGCACGGCGGTCAAGGCGTTCCTGCAGGCTGCGATCGGTCCCGGCCAGGACGGACTGGACCAGTACGGCTCCATTCCGCTCCCGGCGTCCTTCCAAACCAAGCTCCTGGCTTCGGTGAACGCCATCTCGTGACCATTTGCGGCGTTGGCGCCGGTTAGGCTGGTGGCCAGTCTTTCGCCGCGGTAGTGCGGCACCGTGTGGTCGAAAGGAGCGTCGTCGGTGAACAACACCGAGCCGGGTTCGCGGGCCGGGTCGCGTTTCGGCCCCTATCAGCTGGACCGGTTGTTGGGTCACGGCGTCGCGGGTGAGGTCTACCGCGCCGAGGACACTCGCAACGACGAGGTGGTGGCGCTGAAACTGATCTCCGAATCGCTCTCCTCCGACGAGGCCTTCCGCAGCCGGCTGGAGGACGAGGCTGAAGCCGCCGGTCAGTTGACCGAGCCGCACGTGGTACCGATCCGCGCCTACGGCGAGATCGATGACGTGCTCTACCTGGAGACGAGCCTGATCGACGGCACGGACCTGGCCACCCTGTTGGCCGACGGCGGGCCGCTGAGTCCGCCGCGGGCGGTGGCCATCGTGCGGCAGGTCGCCGCGGCGCTGGACGCGGCGCACAACGCCTACGTCATCCACCGTGACGTCAAACCCGACAACATCCTGGTCACCGAGGACGATCTGGCCCACCTGATGGACTTCGGCGTCGCCGCGGCCATCGCCGAGCCGGGTGCGCGGGCAGATCCGGCGGCCGGCACCGTCAACTACATGGCGCCCGAGCGCCTGACCGGAGAGCAGGCCACCCACCTCGCCGACATCTACTCGCTGGCCTGCGTGCTGGCCGAGGCGCTGAGCGGGGAGCGCCCGTTCACCGCCGACACCGTCGACGAGGCGATCGAAGAACGCCGAAGTGCCGCACCCCCGCAACCCAGCAAGCTCCGCCCGGGGCGTGTTCCGGCGGCCATCGACGAGGTGCTGGCCCACGCGCTGGCCCGCAGGCCCGAGGACCGCTACAGCAGCGCCGGCGAGCTGGCCGCCGCCGCCTACCAGGCACTGACCGAGCCCGAACGCCACCAGGTGTCCCGGATTCTGCGGCGCGGCGAGCCCGCACTGCACCTGCCCGGTGGCCTGGAGCCTGAGCCCCGAACCGAGCCCCGAGGCCAGGGCCGGGGTGGCTGGAGTGGCGTGGCACGGCAACCGGTGCCGGCCGGGGTGGGCCGACCGGGGTGGGTAGGTCCAGAAGCTGGTTTCGGCTCCGCTTTGGGAGCCGGTCTGGGCGGACCGCTGCCACCGCCGTTCCCGATGTCCCCCCTGCTGCGCAGCGACCTGGAGACCGGGACACCGGCCATGCCCCCGCCGGCCCGGCGCTGGCGGCTGCCCCGCAAGCCGGTGCTGGTGGCCGCAGCCGTGTTCGCCGCGGTTGCGCTCGTCGCCGGGATCGGGAACCTGGTGACCCGGCCTTCGACTGCGACGCCGGTGGCAGCGCCCCCGCAGGTGGTGTTGCCGTTCACCGACCTCGACTACCGGCTCTCGCCGGGCGGCGTGGCGCTGGACGGCGACGGCAACGTCTATGTCGCCAGCGAGGGCATGCACGGTCGGGTGGTGAAACTGGCCGCCGATTCGGACGCCTCGACGGTGTTGCCGTTCAGCGACCAGTACCAGCCGCGCGGCCTGGTGGTCGACAACAGCGGCAACGTCTACTTCTCCGACGTCAACAACCGGGTGGTCAAGCTCGGGTCCGAGTCCGACACGCACACGGTGCTGCCGTTCGCCGGCCTGGACGACCCGGACGGGGTGGCGGTGGATTCCGATGGCAACGTCTACGTCGCCGACCGCGGCAGCGACGTGGTGCTGCGGCTGGAAGCCGCCACCAACACCCAGAGCACGCTGCCGTTCGTCGGGCTCAACAAGCCCGACGGGGTCGCAGTGGACTCCGAGGGCAACGTCTACGTCACCGACACCGGTAACAACCGGGTGCTCAAGCTGCCGGCTGCGTCGAACGAACAGGTGGTGTTGCCCTTCACCGGCATAGTCGCGCCCTGGGGTATCGCGGTGGACGACGGCGGCAGCGTCTACGTCACCGAGCACAACCGCAACAAGGTCGTGAAACTGGCGGCCGGGGCGGCGATCCCGGAGGTGTTGCCGTTCACCGGTCTCAACGCGCCGCTGGACGTCGCCGTCGACAAGCAGGGGAACGTCTATGCCGCCGACCGCGGCAATGACCGGGTGGTCAAGGTGGCAGCAAACCGCTGAAGGCCGGCGCGGCACCGAAAACTGTGACGGCTGCCTCACGTGATCGGCAGGTAGCATTTTCACCGTGGACAGTCGCGTCGCGGGCCCCGAGGCGGGACTCACCGAACCGGTGACCGGTGCTCCGCACCACGACCACCATCATCATCACGCCGGGCACACCCATTCCGTTGGGCCCATTCGCCCGGTTGTTGATGTCGGCTGGCACCGCGCCGCGGTATGGGCCCGTCGGCTCGCCTGGGTCAGCCTGGTGCTGGTGGGCGTGGAAGGTGTCGTGGGCCTGTGGCAGGGCCTGGCGGCCGGTTCGATCGCCCTGACCGGGTGGGCGCTGGGCGCCATTCCCGAAGGGCTGGCCGGCGCCGTGGTGATCTGGCGGTTCACCGGAGCCCGCACGCTGTCCGACACGGCCGAGCGGCGTGCCCAGATCGGAGTGGCGCTGTCGTTCTGGATCAACGCCCCCTACATCGCCGCCGAATCGGTACGCCACCTGTTCGGCGAGCATCGCAGCGAGGGCAGTGTCATCGGCATCGCGATCACCGCAGCGGCGGTGCTGGTGATGCCGATCCTGGGCCGCGCGCAGCGTCGGCTCGGCAACCGGCTGGGCTCGGCGGCGACCGTCGGCGAGGGAGTGCAGAACTATCTGTGCGCGATCCAGGCCGCCGCCGTGCTGGTCGGGCTCACCCTCACCGCCCACTGGGCCGGCGGTTGGTGGCTGGACCCGCTGATCGGTCTGGGGGTGGCCGCCGTCTCGGTGTGGCAGGGCTTCCGGTCCTGGCGCGGCGAGGGCTGTGGCTGTTGAGGGCTGCTGAAGCCTGCTGAAAGGCTGTTCACGCAAAGTCCCGACTGCCCTGGAGCTGGTGGTGTTGCTCGACAGGAACAGTCGGGACGCAGTCAGATTACGGCATGGCCGGCACGGACGCCATCGGCGTCGATGCATCGGAGCCCAGCCGGTAGCGAATCAGCCGCGAACTGTTGGCGACGACGGCCACCGACGAGGCGTTGTGCAGGATCGCCGCCAGCACCGGTGACAACGCGCCACCGGCGCCGATCAGCAGGCCTGCGGCATTGACCGCGATCGACATGCCGTAGTTCTGCCGGATCACGTCGACGGCCCGGCCGCCCAGGTCCCGGACGTCGAGCAGCCGGCGCAGGTCGTCGTTGGCCAGGGCGACATCGGCGGTCTCCACCGCCACGTCGGTTCCGGCCAACCCCATGGCGATCCCGATGTCGGCAGCGGCCAACGCCGGCGCGTCGTTGACGCCGTCGCCGACCATGCCGACCACGTAGCCCTCGTCCTGCAGATCGCGGACCACCTGCAGCTTGTCCTCCGGCAGCACCTCGGCACGCCATTCGTCGATACCGAGTTCGGCGGCCACCGCCGCAGCGGTGTCCGGGTGATCGCCGGTGAGCATGACGATGCGGCGGACACCGTTGGCGCGCAACTCATCAAGCACGTCGCACGCCTCCGGGCGTACCTCGTCGCGCAGGCTGATCAACCCGACCAAGGTGCCGTCGACCGCCAGCAGCAGCGGTGTCTCGGCCTGCGCGCGCAGTTTGGCGACCCAACCCGCCGCCTTCTTCGAGATGCGGACCTTCTCGGAGCGCAGCAGGTTCGGGCTGCCCAGCAGCAGGGTGCGTCCGTCGGCCCAGGTGCGGATGCCCAAACCGACCAGGACTTCGCATTCCTCGTGCGGCGGGATGCTGATATGGCGTTCCTCGGTGGACCGGATCACCGCCTCCGCCAGCGGGTGACGCGAGTGCAGCTCCGAGCTGGCGGCGTAGGCGAGCACCTGTTCGGGTTGCCAGTCCTTATGGATGGCAACGATATTGGTCACCACCGGCCGGCCCACCGTCAGCGTTCCGGTCTTGTCGAACACGATGGCGTCCACGCGGCCGGCCTGCTCCAGATGCGAGCCGCCCTTGATCAGGATGCCGCGTCGCGCGCCGTTGCCGATCGCCGCGCTGATCGCGGTCGGTGTGGACAGTCCCACGGCGCACGGGCAGGCGATCAGCAGCATGGTCATCGCGCGGCGGACATCGCCGGTGAGCACCAGGGTGAGCGCCGACAGGACGAACGAGGCCGGCACGAAGCGGCGGGAGAAATTCTCGCCGACGGTCTGGATCGGCGCGCGGTCATGCTGCGCCTCCTCGACCCGGCTGATGATGCGGCCGATCACCGTCTGGCCGCCGACCGCGGTGGCACGCACCACAATCCGGCCGCGCACCACCACCGAGCCGGCGTGCACGCTCGCCCCGGCGATGACGCTGACCGGCAGGGTCTCTCCGGTGATCGCGGACTGGTCGACGATGGCATCGCCGTCGACGACTTCGCCGTCGACCGGGATCGCCACGTGGTCGTGGATGATCACGTCATCGCCGATCTGCACCGTGTCGATCGGCACCTGCACTTCAGTCCCGTCGGCCACACGGACCCAGGCGGTGTCCTGGTTGCCGCGCAGCAGATCCGAGATCGCGCGACGGGTGCGGCGCAGGGTGAGGTCCTGCAGGTACTCGCCGATGTTGAGCAGCCACAGCACGGTGAGCGCCACCACGTTCTCCCGCAGCACCAGGCTGGCGACGGTCGCGGCGGTCACCAGGGCGTCGGTGCCGGCCTTGCCGGACCGGATCGAGCGCAGCGCACCCCGCAGGAAGGGGTAGCCCATGAAGACCGTGGCTCCGGTCGCGACGAGCTGGCCGCTGGGTCCCAGCAGTGGCGGGCGGACGAACACGTAGCGGCGTACCCCCAGCAGTGCCAGCGCCGCGCCACCGATCACCATGCGCAGCACGTCGGTGTTGCGGATGTCCGCCGAGCGCGGGGTGCGGGCCGGGATCAGCTCGGCCGCCACGGTGGCGGCGTCCCGGATCGCCGCGAGAATCTCCGCGGTATCAGACCGTTTCGGGGAGTACCACACCACGACGGCGCCGGTGCGCGGATAGGCGTGCACGGTGCGCACGCCGTTGACCCGGCCGGCGGCCTCCTCCGCGGCCACCGCGCGCCGCGAGTCGCCGCGGACCCAGGGCACCCGTACCCGCATCCGGCCGGCGGCGTCGGAGACGACCGTCAGCTCGTCGGTGGACGTGCTCATGGCGGTCAGTGGTCGTGGTTGTGCTCGACCGCCGCGGCCGGCGGGGTGGCCTCCTCGCCGATGCGTTCGCGTGCCTCGGCGACCACGTCGGCCATCTTCAGCCGTGCCGACTCGGCGACCTCCTCGGCCCGCCGAGTCCCACGAAGACTCCACTCGGTGGCGGTGACCGCGGCCTCATGCAGCGGAGCCTTCTCCAGCGCCCTGCGCACCACCTCGTAGGCACTCACCCCGACCAGTCCGGTGAACACCGTCGACGCCGCTTTCACCAGCAACCCCTGCACGGCCATGAGCCATCTCCTCTTAGGTAGGTCCGGTTCTTGCGGGTAAGAGTATCAGCATATAAGCATTTATGCATGAATCCCGGATCTGCGGAGCCACGGAAGTAGGTGCCCAGCCGGAACCCGACGACGTGACACGTGTCGCGTCGTGACATTCCCGCTCGCGGCCATGGCAGAACCGTTCAGTCCAACGTCCGCGTCACCTTCTCGGCATCGCAGCGGCGTTCCTGCACCTCGGGATCCGGGTTGCTGACCTGCACCAGCGACGCGCCCGTGGCGAACACCGCCAGCATGTTGTCGATCAGCTCCGCCGGGGTGTCCCACCCGTGCGTCGACCACACTCGATCCGAAGACGTCAAACCCATTGTTGCCACAGCCTTTTCGCAGGAGGCCAACACGTCGTCGGCGGACGATCCGGCCAGCGCCGGACCGGGGATGCGCTCGGGGTCGATCTGGTCGCCGTGCACCCGCACCGCGGTCGCATAGTCGGTAACCCCCACCGGAAGCTCCGGAGCCGGGCGACCGAACGCGTCCAGGGACAGCACGACCACCTCGCCGCCGCTCGCGGTGACCGTCGCGTCGGCCTCGTCGAGCCGGTCGGCGGTGCACAGCGCGATATCGGCAGCCCCGCCCGGTTGCGCGAGCAGTACCTCGGCCCCGATCCACCACACACCGAACAGCACCGCCGCGGTCTGCCAGTGCGCCGGGAGCAGCACCGCGATCCGACTGCCCGGCCCGGCGCCGAGCTCGTCGCGCAGCAGGTTGCCCGTCTTGGCGGCCCAGTTCGCCAGGGTCGCGGCGGACAGCTCGATGCGTTCGCCGGTGGCGTCGTCGTAGTGGGTGATCCGGGGGCCCACCGGGTCGGCGCGCATGATCGGATCAAGGATCGCCGAGCTGAGGTTGGTCACCTCAGCGACGTTAGTTCACGCACTGCGGGTCGTTGGAACCCGCGGTCAGAATCGGTGACGGAGCGGGAATTTCGGGCAGCTCGCCGTCGTCGGTGCCGGAGATTCCGGCCACCTCCGCGCGGTCTCCGGAGCCCAGGCCCGAGCCCGGCCCGGTGTAGTCGCCTGCCAGCACCACCCGCACCGCGCCGGTCGGCACCGACTCGTTGGACACCACCGGCAACCCACCCAGATCCCTGGCCACCGCCTGGGCGCCGGGGTCGTCGGCGGAGGCGGCTTGGACCTGGCTGGTGGGCACATGGCCGGCTTCGTTGTTCCCGACCGATCCGGTGCCGAATCCCTTGGCATTCAGCACACCTGAGACTGCGGCAGCCAGCCCGTTGATGTCGGTGTCGTTGAGCACGCTGGCCGTGGTGTGTTCCGGGTTGTAGGCCAGTTGCTCGATCTTGCCCTCGTCCTGGTCATGCAGCAGTCCGGCCACCCACTCGGCCACCTGGGCGGGATCGACGCGCACCACGCTCTGCATCCCGTCGTCGCTCCACCCGGATTCCTCGAGCACCGGGATGGTGGCGAACGCGACCTTGCCCGCGGCCAGATCCTGCAGCTTGGTGATGAAATCCATCACGTCCCAGCCTTCCGACAGCACGACCGACCGCTGCACCGCGGCCTGCAGCCGCGACAGGGTGCCCGGACTGGACAGCGTTCTGCCGGAGATGACCTGGTGCGCCAGCGCCGCCATCACCGCCTGCTGGCGGCGGACCCGGTCGAGGTCGCCGTGCGGGAGTTCGTGGCGCTGCCGCACGAAGCTCAGCGCCTGGGCGCCGCCGAGTCGCTGCCAGCCGGCCGGGAAGTCGGCGCCGGAGAGCTCTTCGTACACCGGCTCGTTGAGGCAGACGTCGACACCGCCGAGGGCGTCGGTGATCAGCGAGAAGCCGAGCAGCCCGACCTCGGCGTAGTGGTCGACGGTGACACCGGTCAGGGCGGCCACCGTCTTGATCAGCGCCTCGCGGCCGGCCGCGGTGCCGTGCGCCTGCGCTTCCACCGGGTCCATCCCGGATTCGACCAACGCGTCGGCGGTCTCGAGCCTGGTGGCGCCGTAGACGCCGTTGATCTTGGTCCGTTCCAGGTCGGGCCCGGTCACGTAGGAGTCTCGGGGGATCGAGATCGCGGTGGCCGACTTCCCGTTGTTGGGGATCCGGACCAGGATGATGGTGTCGGTGTTGGTGGCGTCGTCGTCGCCGACCCGCAGCGCGGCCAACTCTTCCGGGGTCAGCGGGTTGCCGTGGGCGTCGGTGCGGCTGTCCATACCGACCAGCAGGATGTCGACCGCGCCGTCGGACCCGCCTTTGCCCAGCGCCAGCGATGTGACGTGGAAGATGCCGTCCTCGAAGGACCGGACGCGGCTCCAGGCCACGCCGGTGCCCAGTACGACGGCGACGGCTGCCACCGTGGCGATCACACGAACCACACGTTGCGCAGGCATCACTTCAGGCTACTTGCGTCACGGCTGTATCGGCGGTAGCCGAGGTCGGCGTGCCAGACTCGGCGGTTTAGCGAGCCTCGACGGAGGAGAGGCGAAGCTGGAGCCGCCGCATGAGCTGGGCGGTTTAGCGAGCCTCGACGGAGGAGAGGCGAAGCTGGAGCCGCCGCATAAGCTCGGCCGTTATGACACGGATCGTGATCACCGGTGCCGGCGGCCAGGTAGGCAGCTTCCTGGCGGCCCGCGCCGCCGAGAGAGGCCTTGAGGTGCTGGCCCTGACCTCGGCGCAGTGCGATATCACCGACCCCGCCGCGGTGGACGCCGTCGATCTGCGGCCCGGTGACGTGCTGGTCAACTGCGCGGCCTACACCCAGGTCGATGCCGCCGAGACCGATGCAGATCGCGCTCATGCCGTCAACGCGGCCGGGCCGGGGCATCTGGCCGCGGCCTGCGCGCGGGCCGGTGCGCTGCTGATCCACATCTCCACCGACTACGTCTTCGACGGCGACTTCGGCGGTGCCGCGCCGCACCCGTACGAGCCCGGCGATGCGACCCGGCCGCTGTCCGTCTATGGCAGGACCAAACTGGCCGGCGAGAACGCGGTGCTGGCGGCCTCGCCGGACGCGCTGGTGGTGCGTACCGCCTGGGTCTACACCGGCGCGCCCGGCGGTTCGGACTTCGTCGCGGTGATGGCCGAGCGGGCCGCCGGTGATGGAGGCGTGGAGGTGGTCGACGACCAGGTCGGGTCCCCGACCTACGTCGGTGACCTGGTCGATGCGCTGCTGGCGCTGGCCCAGGCGCGGCCCCGGGCCCGGGTGCTGCATGCCGCCAACGCCGGTGCGGCCAGCCGCTACGAACAGGCCCGCGCGGTGTTCGAAGCGCTCGGTGCCGACCCGGACCGGGTGCGCCCGGTCAGCAGCGCCGCGTATCCGCGGCCGGCGCCCCGGCCGGCCTACTCGGCACTGTCGGGGGCGGAGTCGGCGCGCGCCGGCCTGGCGCCGCTACGCCGGTGGAGCGATGCGCTGTCCGCGGCACTGGCCAGATAACCTCTACGCCGTGAGTGAGGCCTTGCCGGTGGTGACGGTGACCTATTCGCCGGGTTGGCATCTGGACCGCTTCCTGGCGTCGCTGTCGCTGGCGACCGACCGCCCGGTTCGGGTGGTGATGGCCGACAACGGATCCACCGATGGCGCGCCGGAGGAGGCCGTGCAGCGCTATGCCAACGTGCAGTTGCTGCACACGGGGTCCAACCTGGGCTACGGCGGCGCGGTCAATGCCGCGGTGGCTCTGCTCGACGCCGAGGGCGGCGAGCGCGGTGAATTCCTGATCGTGGCCAACCCCGACGTGCAGTGGGGCCCGGGCAGCATCGAGGCCCTGTTGGACGCGGCCGCCCGGTGGCCGCGCGCGGCGACGCTGGGCCCGCTGATCCGGGAGCCCGACGGCTCGGTCTATCCGTCGGCGCGCCACCTGCCCAGCCTGATCCGCGGCGGCATGCACGCCGTCGTCGGCCCGCTGTGGCCGAACAACCCCTGGACTCGGGCCTACCGCCAAGAACGGCTGGAACCCAGCGAGCGCCCGGTGGGCTGGCTCTCGGGTGCCTGCCTGCTGGTGCGCCGCGCCGCGTTCGACGCGGTCGGCGGCTTCGATGACCGCTACTTCCTCTACATGGAGGATGTCGACCTGGGGGACCGGCTGGCCAAGGCCGGCTGGCTCAACGTCTACGTGCCGTCGGCGGAGGTGTTGCACCAGAAGGGTCACGCCACCGGCAAGGACCCGGCCCGTAACCTGGCCGCGCATCACCGCAGCACCTACACCTATCTGGCCGACCGGCACCCCGGATGGTGGCGGGCGCCGCTGCGCTGGAGCATGCGGGGGGCGCTGGCGGTGCGTTCGCACCTGGTGGTGCGCAACAGTCGCCGCAAACTGACGAAGGGACGCCCGTGACACTCAGCCAAGTCGATGCGGTGGTGCTGGTCGGCGGCAAGGGGACCCGGCTGCGGCCGCTGACGCTGTCGGCGCCCAAGCCGATGCTGCCGACCGCGGGTCTGCCTTTCCTCACCCACCTGCTCTCGCGGATCGCCGCGGCCGGCATCGAACACGTCATCCTCAGCACGTCCTACAAACCGGAGGTGTTCTCCCAGGAGTTCGGCGACGGGTCCGAGCTGGGCCTGCAGATCGACTACATGACCGAGGAGGAGCCGCTGGGCACCGGCGGGGGTATCGCCAACGTCGTGCCCAAGCTGCGCCACGACACCGCGATGGTGTTCAACGGTGATGTGCTGTCCGGGGCGGACCTGACCGAGTTGCACCGTTACCACCGCGAGCAGGCCGCCGAGGCGACCCTGCATCTGGTGCGGGTCGGCGACCCCCGCGCGTTCGGCTGCGTGCCCACCGACGACGGCAGGGTCACGGCGTTCCTGGAGAAGACCGAGGACCCTCCGACCGACCAGATCAACGCCGGTTGCTACGTGCTGTCCCGAGCGGTCATCGACCGCATCCCGCGCGGACGCCCGGTCTCGGTGGAGCGCGAGGTGTTCCCGGCGCTGCTGGCCGACGGCGTCAAGGTCTGCGGCTACGTCGACACCAGCTACTGGCGTGACATGGGCACCCCGGAGGACTTCGTACGCGGCTCGGCGGACCTGGTGCGCGGCATCGCGCCGTCGCCGGCGCTGGGCGGCCGGCGCGGCGAGTCGCTGGTGCACGACGGCGCCTCGGTGGCGCCGGGGACGGTGCTGATCGGCGGCACGGTGGTGGGCCGGGGAGCCGAGATCGGTCCGGGTGCCCGGCTGGACGGTGCGGTGATCTTCGACGGCGTGAAAGTCGAGGCGGGCAGCGTGATCGAACGCTCGATCATCGGGTTCGGCGCCCGGATCGGTCCGCGGGCGCTGATCCGCGACGGGGTGATCGGCGACGGCGCCGACATCGGCGCGCGCTGTGAGCTGTTGCGGGGGGCCCGGGTGTGGCCGGGGGTGTCCATCCCCGACTGCGGGATCCGGTACTCCAGCGACGTGTGAGCCGGTTTTCCGCTGACTCGGCGCTCAGGGCGCACTCTTCTCGAACTTTTCCGCCACACGCGCAGTGTCAACGGTGGATAGTCATAGCCATGTACTCGAGGGCCTTCGTGGCGTGCTTCGCAGCAGTCGCCATGGCTACGCCGGCCGGCGCAGATCCGCTGGACCCGATTCCCGGAGACGGCGTCTTTCAGGTCGGGACCGATATCCAACCGGGTCTGTACCACACCGGCGGGCCGGGATCGCCCTTCCGCGTGTGGATCCACGGTGTGCCGACTCAGGAATCGATGTGTTCGTGGTTCACCTACAGCACACCCGATGCGGTCCCGGACCGGGCGGTGCAGGCGAACACGTCTATCGGTCCGACGTATGCGAGCATTCCCGCGACGGTGAAGGCCTTCGAGTCGCGGAACTGTCAGCCCTGGACGCGGGTATCCGATCCTCAGTGAGGATCACCGGGTCGCGACTGCCTGTGCCACCAGATGCGCCAGCGCGTCGTCGGCGTCCGGCGGCAGCGCATCCACCGGCCACCAGCGCAGGGCAAGCGATTCGTCGCTGATCCCGATCTGCGCTCCGGCCGGGGCGTGCGCGACGAACTGCAGATCCAGGTGCCGGGTCGGCACCCCCAGGGAGCACGTCACCGGATGCACGTGCACGGCCGCCAACCGCGGATCGAGCCGCAGATCGCTGATACCGGATTCCTCGGTGGCCTCCCGCAGCGCGGCGGCGACGATGTCGGCGTCGGAGTCCTCGCAGTGCCCACCGAGCTGTACCCAGCGGCCGACTCGCGGGTGCAGCGTGAGCAGCGCGTGTTCACCGGTGTGGTCGAGCACCAGCGCCGAGGCGGTGATGTGGCCGGGCACGCACTCGCGCCGGCAGGCATCGGGGCGGGCATCCAGGAACGCCAGCACCGCGTGTCGCAGGGTGTCCTGCGCGGAATCCGGTGCCGCCCAGGCCTTCAGCGCCGCGACGGCGGAGTCATGGGTGCTCACCGGCGCACCAGCAGATCATCGACCGCAGCGAGCGGGCGGGGTTCGGGCGGTTCGGTCGGATAGCCGATCGCGATGGCGCCCAACGGTTCCCAGTCGGCCGGGAGATCCAACTGGGTGCGTACCAACTCCGGCGTGAAGATGGTGGAGCCGATCCAGCAGCTGCCTACGCCGCGCACCGCCAGTGCCACCAGCAGCCCTTGGACCGCGGCGCCGACCGCCACGGTGAACATGGTGTGCTCGGCGGCGGTGCGGTCCGCGTCGGGGTAGTGGTGGGCGCCGTCGGGCACCATGAACGGGATGACGACTTCGGGTGCGTCGTAGAGGATCCGGCCGCGCGACACCCGGGCCTCGACGGCCTCCGGGGACTTGCCGTCGGCGGTCAGGTCGGCCCGCCACTGGTCGGCCATCGCATCCAGCAGCCGGGTGCGTACGGCCGGGGTCTGCAGCCACACGAACCGCACCGGACGAGTGTGGTGCGGTGCGGGGGCGGTCAGGGCCTCGGCCATGGCATCGGTGACCAGTTGCGCCGGCACGGGTTCGTGCGCGAAGGTGCGCACCGAGCGGCGCAGCAGCTGGGCCTGGCGGCGTCCGGTCTCCATGGCCTCGGCGGTGCCCAGCCAGAACAGGTCGTCGGGGCCGGAGCGCACCAGCGCGGCCGCCGTGGAACCGTTGTCGGGGCTGGAAACTCCGCGCACCACTGCCACCGGAACGTCGGTCAGCTTGCCCTTGACCAGGTCGGCGGCCGCGGCGAGTTCGTCGGCGACGGCCACCTCGGTGACGACCAACTCGTTGCCGTGCCGGTCGACGGCACCGGCATAGCCGGTGAGGACGGTCAGCCCGGACGCGCCTATTGCGACATCGATCTGACCGTTGCGCCAGGCGCGGCCCATGGTGTCGGTGATCAGCACCGCCACGCTGACGCCCAGTCGCTCGGCCAGCCCGGCGCGTAACGCCGCGGCGCTGCCGTCGGGGTCGACCGGCAGCAGCGCGAGCTCGTCGGAGCCCACGTTGGAGCCGTCCACACCGGCGGCGGCCTGCACCAGGCCGATCCGATTCTCGGTGATCCAGGTGCGGCCCTTGCGGGCCAGCACCCGGACCGCCTCGGCCTCGACCAACTGGCGGCGCAACGCATCACGCGCCTCCGGGTCGTGCGGTGCGGGCACGATTCGGCCTTCGCACTTGGACACCACTTTGCTGGTGACCACCACGATGTCGCCGTCGGCCAGCCACGGCGCGGCCTTCGCCAGCTCGGCGGCCAGATCATCACCGGGCCGAAACTCGCCCAGGCCGGTGACCGGCAGGATCTCGACCTTGGCGGCACTGCCGTGTTCAGTCATCGCACGCCCGCGAGATCCAGCCCGGTACGCACCATTTCGGCGGTGGCCGCCGGATCGGTCATCAGCAGCGGTGCGGAATGTACCTGCACCCCGCTGATCTCGATGTGCTCGCCCTCGTGCACCAGCCAGTAGTCCAAGATCCCCGTGCCGCTTCGCGCACCGTAGTGTTCGCCGACGGCCTGCGCGGTGGATTCCAGGCCGATCACGCTCAAGCAGGTATCGGCCATGCCGCGCAACGGTTTTCCGGCGACGATCGGGGAGTAGCCGACGATCGGTGCGGGGGTGGATCGCAGTGCCGCCCGGACGCCGGGGACGGCGAGGATGGCGCCGATGCTCACCACCGGATTGGACGGGGCCAGCAGCACGATGTCGGCGCCGGCGATGGCATCGAGGGCTTCCGGTGTCGCGGCGGCCTTGTCGGTGCCGACGAAACCGAAGCCGTGGGTGGGGACCTCGGCGCGGTAGCGCACCCACCACTCCTGGAAGTGGATCGCGCGCTGGGTGTCGTCGGCCGGATCGGTGATGACAACGTGGGTTTCGCAGCTGTCGTTGGTGACCGGCAGCAGCGTGGCACCCGGCTGCCAGCGTTCACAGAGCGCCGCGGTCACCTCCGACAGCGGATAACCGGCCCGCAGCGCCTGGGTCCGCACCAGGTGGGTGGCCAGGTCCCGGTCGCCGAGGCCGAACCAGTCCGGCTGCATGCCGTAGCGGGCCAACTCCTCCATGGCGTGCCAGGTTTCGTCGCGGTGACCCCAGCCCCGCTCTGGGTCCACGCCGCCGCCCAGGGTGTACATGCAGGTGTCCAGGTCCGGGCAGATGCGCACTCCGTGCATCCAGGCGTCGTCGCCGACGTTGACGACCGCGGTCAGCTCGTGCGCGGTCACGTCGTCATCACCGGCGAACTGGCCCAGGCCCAGCAGTTTCTGGACGCCGAGCAGGAACCGGGCGCCGCCGACCCCACCGACGAGAACCGTGACCTTCACAGCGCACGACAGTACCGTTGGCGGCGATATAGTCGGTGCGGCGGACCGCCCACGACGGGGCGTTACGGGCCCCTGCAAGACACGCCGAAAAGCCGGTGTGGCCTAAACGACAGGGACTCGCCGGTCTCGGACACGTCGGAAATCGGTCACGGGATGGTAAGGAATTTGGCCATTCGGCTTGACCGGGCTGGTCAACCCGTGTCTAATCACATCAGTGTCATTTCCCGGTTGGCCAGCCGATTCCGGTGTCGCAGACCGAGATTCGATCACATGTTCGAATTGGGATGGACTACATCACAATATGCGGGCGACATATCAGGATCGCGCTACCAGGTGAGGAGGCGGAGCATGTCCTATGAGCACCTTTGGGGCGTAATGGGGGGGACACCGCACGCCAGTGCCGAAATGACCACGTCGGGGATCGGGCCGGTGCCCAGCCGGCCGCATCTGAGTCTGGTTCCCCAGCCCGAGGACTACGACGAGTTCGACTCGTTCGACCCTGCGACGGCCACCAATGAGCAATGGCAGGACCGTGCGCTGTGCTCGCAGACCGACCCCGAGGCCTTCTTCCCGGAGAAGGGTGGTTCCACTCGGGAGGCCAAGAAGATCTGCCAGCGGTGCTCGGTGCGTAGCGAGTGCCTGGAATACGCCTTGGCGCATGACGAGCGCTTCGGCATCTGGGGTGGGCTGTCCGAGCGGGAGCGCCGGCGCCTCAAGCGCGGCATCATCTGATCTGAGCGCGCTCGGGGTCAATCCTCGATCGTCGGGTCGATGACGGTGGGTTCGACGTCTAAGTAGGTGGCAATCTGAGCCACCAGAATCTCGTGCAATAAGTCTTCGAGTTCGACGCTGTCGTTTGCGCGTTGCTCGATCGGCTTGCGGAACAACAGGATTCGTGCCCGAGTGGGGTTTCCCCGGACATCCACCCCGGCGGGAATCAAGCGGGCCAGCGGAATCGGCCCGTCCGCGACCACTTCCGGCGGCCACTGCACGCTGTCCGGGTCTTTGGCGGCGATCCGCGGGATCTCGTCGACTGCCACGTCAAGTGCCGACAACCGTTGCTTCCAGCGCTGTTCGATGGGCTCGTAGGCCTCCAGCACGGCCATGTCGAACCGTTCCGCGCGGGTACGCCAGCCCGGCACGGTCGGCGGTAGCAGCGGTCCGCGGGTTTCGCGGCCGCGCCGACGGCGTCGCGAGGCGATCACGCAGACGATGGTAACGGTTGCGCATAGGGTGCTCGTCCATTGCGCGTGTCCGCCGCCACCGCGGCGCGCGGCCACGATAGCCTCGACCGCGTGAACGTTCCCCGCCGCTGCTGCAGGCCAGGGTGTCCGCACTATGCGGTGGCGACGCTGACGTTCGTCTACTCGGACTCCACCGCCGTGGTCGGCCCGCTGGCCACCACTGCCGAGCCGCATTCCTGGGACCTGTGCTTCAGCCACGCGGGACGGATCACCGCCCCGCGCGGCTGGGAACTGGTCCGTCACCCGGGCCCGTGGGTGTCCCCGGAGGAGGACGACCTGATCGCGCTTGCCGAGGCGGTTCGCGAGGGTGAGGCCAAGCGGGCGGCCCCGGCCAACGGCTGGTATCCGCAGGCGGGCGCGGCCGATTCCGCGACTCGGGGCGCGCCCACTGCCGCGCCCGGCGGTGGCGTGCTGGCGCCACCCGGCCCACCCGGCAAGACCAACGGTCGGCGCCGTGGTCACCTGCGTGTGTTGCCCGACCCGTCGGACTGATCGCGGGTTCCGGGCTACGCTTGAGCGGCAAGAGTCCACTTCGTCAGGAGCCCTGTCCATGTCTCGGCCCGCTGCGGCTGTCCACCGTGTGATCAAGGCGTACGACGTACGTGGCCTGGTCGGTTCGGAGATCGATGAATCCCTGGTCGCTGAGGTCGGGTCGTCCTTTGCTCGGCTGATGACCGAGGAAGGCGCCCGGCAGGTGGTGATCGGCCACGACATGCGGGACAGTTCGCCCACGCTGTCGGCGGCGTTCGCCGAGGGTGTCGTTGCTCGCGGCCTCGATGTGGTCCGGATCGGGCTGGCGTCGACCGACCAGCTCTATTTCGCCTCCGGCGCGCTGGACTGCCCGGGTGCGATGTTCACGGCCAGCCACAACCCGGCCGCCTACAACGGCATCAAACTCTGCCGGGCCGGCGCCAAGCCGGTGGGCGCCGACACCGGCCTGGGCCGGATCCGCGACGAACTGATCGCCGGCGTCGACCCCGGCGCCGGCGGGAACGGATCGCGCGGCCGGGTCACCGATCGCGACGTGCTGGCCGACTACGCGGCATTCCTGCACTCCCTGGTCGACATCTCCGCCGTGCGCCCGCTGCGGGTGGCCGTCGACGCCGGCAACGGGATGGCCGGTCACACCGCGCCGGCGGTGTTCGGCACTGTCGGCGCGATCACGCTGCTGCCGCTGTATTTCGAGCTGGACGGCAACTTCCCCAATCACGAGGCCAACCCGCTGGACCCGGCCAACCTCACCGACCTGCAGGCGTTCGTGCGCGACAGCGGCGCCGATATCGGGCTGGCCTTCGACGGCGACGCCGACCGGTGCTTCGTGGTCGACGAGCGCGGCGAGCCGGTGTCCCCGTCGGCGGTGACCGGTCTGGTGGCCGCTCGCGAGCTGGCCCGCGAGCCCGGCGCGACGGTGATCCACAACCTGATCACCTCGCGGGCGGTGCCGGAGCTGGTGACCGAGCTCGGCGGTACCCCGCTGCGGTCCCGGGTCGGGCACTCCTTCATCAAGGGGCTGATGGCCGAAACCGGGGCCATCTTCGGTGGGGAACACTCCGCGCACTACTACTTCCGGGACTTCTGGGGCGCCGACTCGGGCATGCTGGCCGCCCTGCACGTGCTGGCCGCCCTCGGCGAACAGCAGCGGTCGCTGTCGGAGCTGACTGCCGACTACCAGCGGTACGCGGCGTCCGGGGAGATCAACTACACCGTCACCGACGCGCAGGCCTGCGTGGACGCGGTGGTCTCCTCGTTCGGCGAGCAGGTGTCCGTCGACCATCTCGACGGGGTGACCGTCGACCTGGGTGCGGGCAGCTGGTTCAACCTGCGCAGCTCCAACACCGAACCGCTGCTGCGGCTAAACGTGGAGGCGCCCGACGCCGCCGCGGTGGATGCGGTGGTGGCCCGGGTCGGCGAGCAGATCGCCCGACAGGACCAAGCCGTCGCCGCCGCGGAGAAACCGTGACGGCTTTTTCCGGGGCTCACCCCTCGACTCCCGCCAGCCCCTTGAGGGTCGACCTCGACGACGCCGAGGGCCTGCTGGCCGCCGACCACGACGGGGCGCTGCGGGCCGCGTCGATGGCCGGTGCGCAGGTGCGCGCCACGGCCGCCGCGGTCGACGAGGGCGCCCTGGACGCCCTGCGCAGCGACAGCCGGGACTATCCGCCGCGGACGTTGATCTGGCTTTCGACCCGCGGCACGGCGGCGACGGCCGGGAGCCTGCTGGCGGCCGCCCGCGGCGATTCGGTCCGTGAGCCGCTGGTACTGGCCGCCGAGGTCCCGAGCTGGATCGGGTCGCTGGATGTGCTGGTCGTCGCGGGCGACGACCCGGGGGATCCGGCGCTGGTCGCCGCGGCCGCCGCCGGGGTGCGGCGCGGTGCCCGGGTGGTGGTGGTCGCCCCCTACGAGGGCCCGCTGCGCGACGCCACCGCCGGCCGTGTCGCGGTGCTGGAGCCGCGGATTCCCGTCCCGGCGGAGTTCGGCCTGCCGCGCTACCTGGCCGCCGGGCTGGCCGTGCTGGACGCCCTGGAAGGCGGGGCGCCGACCGACCTGGGTGCGTTGGCCGACGAGCTGGACGCCGAGGCGCTGCGCAACAGTGCCGGGCGTGAGCTTTTCACCAACCCGGCGAAGATGCTGGCGGACCGGATCGTCGGCCGCGACGTGGCGCTGGCCGGTGACTGCGCGGCGACGCTGGCCCTGGCCCGGCACGGGTCGGCGGCGATGCTGCGGATCGGGCGAAACACGGTGGCCGCGACCGGGCTCGCCGACGCGGTGAGCGCGCTGCGGGCCCGGTCCGCCGCGGGTCGCGACGTCGCCGATATCTTTCATGACGAGCAGATCGACGGACCGGCCGGTGACCGCCTGCGGGTACTGGCCCTGACACTGGCCGCCGAGCGGACGGTGGTGGCGGCCCGCATCAGCGGACTCGGCGATATCGACCTGGTGGGCGCCGGGGACGTACCGGTGGCGTCGGGGACGCCGGAGGACATCGCGGGGCGGGCGGAGGGACCGTCTCCGACCGTTCCGGGCCCGGTCGAACAGCAGCTTGCGGTGTTGGCCGTGCGGTTGGAGATGGCCGCCGCCTATGTGCGACTTTTGCGGGGTTGACGGAAACAGTGGAACCACTACGCGGCGCGATACGGACCTACGCCTGGGGGTCGAGGACCGCGATCGCCGAGTTCACCGGGCGGCCGGTGCCGGCGGCGCACCCGGAGGCCGAGTTGTGGCTGGGCGCGCACCCCGGCGACCCGGCCTGTCTGGAGACCGCCGCGGGCGAGGTGTCACTGCTGGACGTGCTGACCGAGGATCCGGAGGGCCAGCTGGGCCCGGTGGCCCACGCTCGCTTCGGTGACCGGCTGCCGTTTCTGGTCAAGGTGCTGGCCGCCGACGAGCCGCTGTCCCTGCAGGCCCACCCGAGTGCCATGCAGGCCATCGAGGGCTACGAACGCGAGGAACGGCTCGGGGTTCCGGTCTCCTCTCCGATCCGCAACTATCGCGACACCAGTCACAAACCCGAACTGCTGGTGGCGTTGCAGCCCTTCGAGGCCCTGGCCGGGTTCCGGCCCGTGGCGCGCACCATCGAGCTGCTTCGGGCGCTGGCGGTATCCGACCTGGACCCGTTCATCGATCTGCTCGGTGGCCAGTCCGACAGCGAGCGATCCGACGCCCGGTCCGACCCTGACATGTCCGATGCCGACGGCCTGCGGGCACTGTTCACCACCTGGATCACCGCGCCCCAGCCTGATCTCGACGTTCTGGTGCCCGCGGTGCTGGAGGGGGCCATCCAATACCTCAGTTCCGACGCCGGCGGTTCAGCGAGGCTCGACGGAGGAGAGGCGAAGCTGGGACAGCCGCATAAGCACGGCGGTTCAGCGAGGCTCGACGGAGGAGAGGCGAAGCTGGGACCGCCGCATGGACCCGGCGAGTTCTCCGCGGAGGCCAAAACGGTGCTGGAGCTCGGAGAGCGTTATCCGGGCGACGCCGGGGTGCTCGCCGCGTTGTTGCTCAACCGAATCAGCCTGGCGCCGGGCGAGGCGATCTTCTTGCCGGCCGGCAATCTGCACACCTACCTGCACGGGTTCGGCCTGGAGGTGATGGCCAACTCCGACAACGTGCTCCGCGGCGGACTCACGCCCAAGCACGTCGACGTACCCGAGTTGCTGCGGGTGCTGGACTTCACCCCCACCACCGAGGAGGCGCTGCGGCCGGCGACCTACACCGATGGACCGGAGGTGGTCTATCAGACCCCCGCCGAGGAGTTCGCGGTGTCGCGCCTGACCCTGGACGGCAGCTACCTCGGTCATGAGGTGGACGCTCCGGCACGTCACGACGGCCCGCAGATCCTGGTCTGCACGGAGGGTTCGGTCACGGTGCACGCCAAGTCCAAAACGTTGACGCTGCACCGCGGTGAGTCGGCCTGGGTGCCCTGCGACGACGGGCCGATCCGGCTGCTCGCCCAAAAGCCGGCCGCGCTGTGCCGGGCGACGATAGGCCTGTGAGTGTCGACGTCGGGTAGTACCAAGGCGATCGTCGCGGCCCTGACCGCCAACGCCGGCATCGCGGCGGCGAAATTCACCGGATACCTGATCACCGGCAGTGCCGCCATGCTCGCCGAAGCGGTGCACTCGGTGGCCGACACCTCCAACCAGGCCCTGCTGCTGTTCGGCCAGCGCGCCGCAACCAAGGCGCCCGACGCGCTGCATCCCTTCGGGCACGGGCGCAGTCGCTACTTCTGGTCGTTCGTGGTGGCGTTGGTGCTGTTCAGCATGGGCTCGGTGTTCGCACTGTACGAAGGCTATGAGAAGGTCCACCACCCGGTCGAGCTGAATTCCCCGATGGTGGCGGTCGTCATCCTGGTGGTGGCGATCGGTTTGGAGACCTACAGCTTTCGCACCGCGGTGGTCGAGTCGCGCCCCCTGAAAGGCGACGCCAGCTGGCTGCGGTTCGTTCGCAACTCACGCACCCCCGAGCTTCCCGTCGTCCTGCTGGAAGACACCGCTGCGCTGATCGGCCTGGTGCTCGCGCTGCTCGGGGTCGGCCTGACCGTGCTGACCGACAACCCGGTCTGGGACGGTGTGGGCACTCTCGGCATCGGTGTCCTGCTGGGGGTGGTCGCAGTGTTCCTGATGGTCGAGATGCACAGCCTGCTGATCGGCGAGGGGGCGACCGTCGCCGAGGATCGGGCCATCCGCGCGGCGCTGGAACAGACCGCCAACGTCACCCGGCTGATCCACATCCGCACCCAGTACCTGGGTCCCGAAGAAATGCTGGTGGGGGCCAAGATCGCCGTGGCTCCGCGGCTTGACCTGGCCGGTGTCGCGGCCACCATCGACGCCGCCGAAGCCAACATCCGCGCGGCCGTACCCACCGCACGGATCATCTATCTCGAACCGGACCTGGACCGGACACCTGTGCCACACTCCGTGGAGCAGAAAGGTTGATCGCTTTGTCCAAACTTTCCTTTCCCCAGCTCATCGCTGCCTGCCAGGCAGGCGGTGCCAGCACGCTGAGCGTGTCCACGGAACTGGCGCCCGCCGGGGGACCGCACGCCGCGATCAGCCCGGCTCCCCGCTCTGGGCGCGGCGCAGGGTTTTCTGGGGCCCACGAGACCCGGCTGATCGACGGGGAACCGACGGCGACCGTGCTCATCGACGACAACCAGAGCCAGGTCCAGCGCGTGGAAGCCGCGATCCTGCAGGGCATCCGCGACCAGCACCCGGTGTTGAGCCGGGTCCCGCGCATGGAGGTCTCCTACGAGGGTGGCCGGCTGATCTACACCGATCTTGAACTGCCGCAACGGATTTTCGACGGTCACTTTCTCACCGGAGCCATCGACGGGCAGCCGGCGATCGCCCACCCGGCCTATCGGGCGGCTCGGGAGAGCACACCCGAGAATGCCCGCGCATTGCTGGAATTGAGCCCCGGCAGTCTGGTTTTCGGTGCCATCGACGCCGCTCTCGGCACCGGGCAGAGTCGCTTTCGCGGCGTGCTGTCCGGCGAGATCATCGGTGTGCTCGTCGACGGCGGGCCGACGGATTCCCGTGTGGGAGTAGACACCGGTGTCTGCTGCCGCCGGATCATTCGCACCCAGGTGCTCAGCTTCGCCGCCCTGCGGCAACTGCGGTTCGACTGCGGCCAGGCTGGGGACGAGGCGGGACGCGCGCTGTTGGCTGCCTATGCGCTGGCCGGGCTGGTGCGCTCCAACGCCGAACTGAGCATTCGGGCCAACTGCGACCTGGTGGAGACCGGGCCGACCACGCTCAAACTCGATGCCCGTGATGGGCAATTCGTCGAGCTGGCCGCGCTGTCGATCGACGAGGCCGACCACCTGCTGGAGCGGGCGCTGGTCGAGGCCTACCGGGAGGCGGACATCACCTGGCGCGGCCAGGTGCTGCACGTCACCGGTAACTCCGCCGCCTACGCCGCCGCCCAGAACGGGGGAGTGCCTCAGACCACGCCGGTCGCGCATGCGCCGCGGCGGTTCCGGCTGCCGCACTTCATCGAGAGCCGGCGCGCGGGCGCGCGCTGACGCGGTTGTACGGCGCGGGCATTCGTGTGGACCTGCTGCCCGGATCGCGGAACTGAGGGCTTTTCGCCTCGCCACTACGCATCCAGCGCACCCGATATTGGGGGTTGGGCCCGATAGCGGCCGACCGCGTCGGCGCACAAAACTTGAACTCAGGTGGATGGTCGTATCACAACCGACCATCCACCATCGGTGGTCGTCATCGCGTGGCTCTCAAGATGGGTGGAGCCCGTGTGCGGCCGCTGACGTGACCCGGTTGCCGGCTGCCGCCACCCTCGTGCGGTCACCCGAACCGACAGTGTGACCGCACCCAGTCAGGTGTGTCGAGAAATGGACTTCGGGGCGCTACTGCCGGAGATCGACTCCGCCAGAACCTATTCCGGTGCCGGCGCGGGGCCCGGTAGTGAGCGCTGTCCGTGACTCGCCGGTCGCAGCTGCTGTCCGCGGGAAGAAGCCAGGCCCGGGTGTGCGATCCCGGATGAATCCGCCGTGCTTGAGCGATGGCGCTCCAGCGAGATCAACACCCACAGGAGGCTTGGGATGACGACCATTGGCCGGGGCGCCGGCGCAGAATCTGCCGTGCACGACTGCAACAAGCTCGGAGTGGGCTGATGGAAAGCACGTTCGGCCGTACGGCGCGGTTGTCATGGCTGCTCAGCGCGCTAGCCGGGTTGTTGGGCGCGACGGCGTTCACCCATTCCACCGAGTACTTCGTGACCTCGATGACCGGAACGGGTCAGCTCGCCGTGCTGGGATCCTTTCGAGATCAGCGCTGGATATCGATCACCGCGGGAATGATCCTGCTGACATTCATCGCCGGAGTGGTGATCGCATCGCTGTGCCGCAGGTACGTGTGCGTGGACCATCCGCACGGCCCGACGGTGCTGACGACGCTTGCTCTGATTTCTGCGTCCGCGGTCGACATCACCGTGGATGGCTGGTCGGACAAGGAACTCCCGATCGCGCCGATCCTGCTTATCGCGTTCGGTCTCGGTGCGCTCAACACATCGTTTGTCAAAGACGGGGAGGTGTCGATCCCGCTGAGTTACGTGACCGGGACCGTGGTCAAGATGGCGCAGGGTATCGAACGCCACATCAGCGGCGGCGCCGTCGCGGACTGGTTCGGGCACTTCATGCTGTTGGCCAGCTTCTCCTTCGGAGTCGCCGTCGGCGGGTGCCTCAGCCTGGCGGTCACCGAAACGGCGATGCTGGCGATCGCCGCCGCCGTATGCGTACTGATGACCGGATACACCTATCGCCATGCAGATCGTCGTGCCCTGCTGAATTCCGCCGGCGAACAGCTTGGTGACGCCCCCGCGGTCCAGGGCAGGAAGATCTGATGAAGGCCCGCGTCGCTGTCAGCCGGGTGGGTCGATCGCGGCGAAGTTGACCGTGGCGGTGGCGGCGAGCTGGTCGTCGTTGCCGCGATAGATGTCGACCTGGGCCACCACCGAGCGCCGCCCGGTGCGCAGGATGGCGGCGACCGCCCGGGCGGGGCCGACCGTGATCGGCCGCAGGTAGCGGATGAACAGATCCGTGGTGGCGATGCCGTTGCCGAACTGGGTGCTGCGCGCGGCCAGTTGACCGGCCGCCACGTCGGCCATGGTGGCGATCAACCCGCCCTGCAATCCGCCGGCGGTATTGACCACCCGCTCGTCGACCGGCATCTCCATGGCCAGGGTGCCCTCCGCGGAGGGCACCTCTTGCAGACCGAGCTGCGCGAACAACTCCCTGATCGATTGGGGTGCGGTCACTGCGCCGGACTGTCCGCCTGGTCCCAGGCCTGCGCCAAGGTGTGCAGAATCTCCTCGGCGCGGCCCAGCCCGGCCAGGTGGCTCTCCCCGGGTATCGGGTAGAGCCGGGCATCGGGAAGCAGCGACACCGCGTGTTCACCGTGGGAGAACGGGACGATGTGGTCGGCGTCGCCGTGCCACCAGTGCACCGGAACCTTCACGTCGTCGAGGCGGAATCCCCAGGGGCGGGCGAACAGCACGGCGTCGGCGATGGGGGCGGCGAGCTGCTTGCGCGAACCGTTGAGCAGGTCGTCGAGGAACATCGCCTTGAACTCCGGGCGGGACAGCAGCCGCCGGTCGCCCTCGGGGGAGAGCCGAGCGTAGATCTCCAGCGCCGGTGAGGCCACCGGCCGGATCATCCGGATCAGGCCGGCAGCCAGCAGGCTGATCGGCCGTCCGGCCCGGTCCAGCACCGGTTCGGCGAGCCGGGCCAGCGTCATCAGGCCGCTGTCGATGGCTTCGGGGCCCACCGCCGGGGCGACACCGCCCAGGATTCCCGCGGCCACCACCCGTTCGGGCATCGCCGCCGCACACGCCAGGGTGTACGGGCCACCGCCGGACAATCCGATGACCGCCATCTTGTCGATCCCGAGCGTGTCGGCGACCGTGCGCAGGTCGTCGGCGAACTGGGAGACGGTCTCGTACTGATGGGGAGTCGAGGAGCCGATGCCGGGTCGATCCACCCCGATCAGGCGGATGTCGGCCTCGGTGGCATAAAGCCGTGCCTCGACCGGGATCTGCCGGCGGGCGCCGGGGGTGCCGTGCAGCCAGAACATCGCCCGTCCTTGCGGAGCACCGAACTCTGCGAAGCCGAGCTGACGGTTCTCGCCGACGGCGATATTCCCCTCCATCTGGGGACGAGCGATCTCGTAAGCCATCCTCGGAGTCTGGCATGCGCCCCGGAGCACGGTCACGCCCCGGTAGTCGGCTTGGTGGTCGGAGTGAACATCTCGGTGGGCTGCGCACGGCCCCGCAACACCGCCGAGCCGTGCCGCACCCAGTGCGCCCGCTCGTCGTCGTCGGCCCGTTCCAGTGCGGTCGACGAACACAGCACGCGGGCATCGACGGCCTTGGCGCGGTCTGCCAGCCGTGCGGCCTCGTTGACGGCGTCGCCGACCACGGTGTACTCGTAGCGGTTCTCACTGCCGATGTTTCCGGCGAACACCGGGCCCGCCGAGACGCCGATCCCGAAGTCCACCAGCGGCAGCCGGCGAAGCCGGGTGATCAGGGTGCGGGCGGTGGCCAGCGCGGCCGCGGCCGCCCCGTCCGACGGGACCGGCGCGCCGAATACCGCCAACGCCGCGTCGCCCTGAAATTTGTTGATCGAGCCGTGCTGTGCGTCGACGGCGTCCACCACTATGCGAAAGAAATCGTTGAGGACCGCGGCGACCTTGTCCGGCGGATGGGTGGCCGCCAGCGCCGTCGAACCCACCAGGTCGATGAACAGGATCGCCGCATCCTGCACGGCGCCGGCGAGCGCGAGGTCCTGTTTCACCGCGAGCCGGGCCACATCCGAGCCGACATGCCGCCCGAACAGATCCTGTAGCCGGTCGCGTTCGGCGAGGCCGGCCACCATGCGATTGAATCCGGTTTGCAGCCGGCCGATCTCGGACTGTTCGTAGACGCCGACCGAGGTGTTCATCTCGCCGTGCTCGATCCGGGCCATCGCGTTGACCACCTCGCCGACCGGATCGGAGATCGAGCGGGCCACCAGGATCATGGCGCGGACCCCGAGCAGTACCGCGACCAGACAGAGCACCAGCACCGGGATCTCCACCGATGCGGTCGTGTCGATGATCCATCCCTTCCGCCGGCAGACGATCAGCGCCACGATGGCCGCCGATGGTAGCGCGCTGGTGACGAACCACATGGACACCAGCCGGGCCAGCACCCCGGGGGCGGTCGCGCGGACGTCGGATCCCTGCCAGGCGGCGGCCACGATCGGCCGAAAGGTGCGTTGGGTGAACAGCATGCTGGTGCTCGCCGCCGCGGTTCCGCCGAACACGATGACGATGCTCAGCAGCACGATCAGTCCGATGTCGTGCGCGCGGATCGCGGCCACCCCGATGGCCCCGCCGATCAGCCAGGTGCCGAGCACGATCATCGTCTGGCGGCGCAGGATGTCGATTGCCGCGTGTTGTTGTCCGGGATCGGGCTGGCGTCCGGCGCTGTACCAGCGCACCGATGGTGCGATGCTGGCGGTTCCCGCGACGACGATGGCCAGGGTTCCCAGCGTCACCAGCGCTGCGACCAGGACCATGTTCGGTGATCGCAGCAGATTGTGGGCGCCGGCCCGGGTTTCACCGTTGAGCGACACCACCACCGCGATCGCTTCGAGGCTGGTGAGCAGATGGGCGAACGCCAGACCGGCCGCATAGTCGCTGAGCCGGACGGGGGTACGTGGGCGCGAGCCCGCTCCCGGATCTGCCGTCGTCATCGCGGTCGTGCCCATCCCTGAGTGCGTTGTGCTCCCAAGTTATACGGATCGGGGGAGATGCGGTGCGCCAACTCCGTGTACAAATCACCGTAGAATGTCTAGACAACGGACGAACCAAGTTGTAATGTCCACCTACAACAGTGGCGGAACTCACAAGGAGGGGTGGATGAGCACCCAGACGGCGGAACCTGAGGTGTGGCGGGACAAGAAGCGATACCTGTGGCTGATGGGCCTGATCGCCCCGACGGTGATGTTCACCATGCTGCCGTTCATCTGGGCGATGAACCGGTTCGGCTGGCAGGTGGCCGCGCAGGTGCCGTTCTGGATCGGGCCGATCCTGGTCTACGTCCTGCTGCCGGCCCTGGACCTGCGGTTCGGTGCCGACGGACAGAACCCGCCCGACGAGTTGATGGCGCAGTTGGAGAACGACCGGTACTACCGCTACTGCACCTACGCATACATTCCGTGCCAGTACGCCAGCCTCGTGCTGGGCGCCTACCTGTTCACCGCCACCGATCTGAGCTGGCTGGGGGTCGAGGGGTCGCTGGGCTGGTTCGGCAAACTCGGGCTGGCACTGTCGGTGGGCACTCTGGGTGGCGTCGGCATCAACACCGCGCATGAGCTGGGGCACAAGAAGGACCAGCTGGAGCGCTGGCTGTCCAAGATCACGCTGGCGCAGGTCTGTTACGGGCACTTCTACATCGAGCACAACCGCGGCCACCACGTGCGGGTGGCCACCCCTGAAGACCCGGCGTCGGGCCGGTTCGGCGAGACCTTCTGGGAATTCCTGCCGCGCAGCGTCTTCGGTGGTGTGCGCTCGGCCTGGCAGCTCGAGGCGGCGCGGTTGCGCCGGTTGGATAAGGGGCCCTGGCGGCTGTCCAACGACGTGCTCAACGCATGGCTGATGTCGGTGGTGCTGTGGGGCGTGCTGATCGCGGTGTTCGGCCCGGCGCTCATCCCGTTCGCCGTCATCCAGGCCGTCTACGGCTTCTCCCTGCTGGAGTCGGTGAACTACATCGAGCACTACGGCCTGCTGCGCCAGACCCGGGAGAACGGCCGCTACGAGCGCTGCACGCCCGAACACAGCTGGAACTCCGACCACCTGGTGACAAACCTGTTCCTCTATCACCTGCAGCGGCACAGCGACCACCACGCCAACCCCACCCGGCGCTACCAGACATTGCGCAGCATGGCCGGGGCGCCGAACCTGCCCAGCGGGTACGCGTCGCTGATCGGGCTGACCTACTTTCCGCCGCTGTGGCGCAGGCTGATGGACCGTCGGGTGCTGGCGCACTACGGCGGCGACATCACCCGGGCCAACATCGATCCGCGCCGGCGAGCGAAGATCCTGGCTCGCTACGGCTCGGCCGAACCGGCGGCGGCGTGATGGCGAGCTATCGCTGCCCGGGCTGCGACTACGTCTACGACGAGGCGGTCGGCGCGCCCCGTGAGGGATTTCCGGCCGGCACACCGTGGCAGCAGGTTCCCGATGACTGGTGCTGCCCGGACTGTGCGGTGCGCGAAAAGCTGGATTTCGAACTGGTGGAGGTGACCACATGAGCGACTACAAACTGTTCCGCTGCCTGCAGTGTGGCTTCGAGTACGACGAGGCTGCGGGCTGGCCGGAGGACGGCATCGAGCCCGGCACCCGGTGGGCCGACATCCCCGAGGACTGGAGCTGCCCGGACTGCGGAGCGGCGAAAGCCGACTTCGAGATGGTGGAAGTTGCCCGGGCGTGACGGCGGCGACGACGCAGACCAGAGTGCCGGGCAGCGTAGCGGCGAGGAGGATGAGGCGATGACACCGAGCGTCGGGGTGATGCCCGCTAATCTCGCGGTGGTGAGACGCATTCCCTACGCCGAGGCATCCCGGGCGCTGCTGCGCGACTCGGTGCTCGACGCGATGCGGGAACTGCTTACCAGCCGGGACTGGTCGTCGATCACGCTGGCCGCGGTGGCGGAGGCGGCCGGGGTCAGCCGGCAGACCATCTACAACGAATTCGGCTCCCGTCAGGGCTTGGCGCAGGGTTACGCGATCAGGCTGGCCGACCGGCTCGTCGACGCCGTCGAGGGCGCCATCTACGGCAATGTCGGCGATGTCCACACCGCGCTCCTGGAGGGGTTCCGGTCCTTCTTCACCGAGTCGGCCGCCGACCCGCTGGTGATCTCGCTGCTGACCGGTGTCGCCAAGCCGGATCTGCTGCAGATCATCACCACCGACAGCGGCCCGATCATCACCCGCTGCTCGCAGCGGCTCACGTCGGCATTCATGCACACCTGGGTCAAGGTCAGCGAGGAAGACGCCGGAATCCTGGCCCGGGCTGTCGTGCGGCTGGCCATGAGCTATGTCTCGATGCCCCCGGAAGCCGACCACGATGTGGCCGCTGACCTGGCTCGACTGTTCACGCCCGCGGTCGAGACCTACGGTGTGATCGAGACCGATTGACCCGCTCGAGCCGCCTGTGGCGCTCGCCGGTAGCTTGTAGCGGAGCTATTTTCACCGAACCCACGGGGGACGCACTGATGAGTTTGACCGCGGACAGCCGCAACGGCATCGACTACAAGGTCGCCGACCTGTCGCTGGCCGACTTCGGCCGCAAGGAGATCCGGCTGGCCGAGCACGAGATGCCCGGCCTGATGGCGCTGCGCCAGGAGTACCACGGCGTCAACCCGCTCAAGGGCGCCCGCATCACCGGTTCACTGCACATGACGATTCAGACCGCGGTGCTCATCGAGACCCTGGTTGCGCTCGGCGCCGAAGTCCGTTGGGCCTCGTGCAACATCTTCTCCACCCAGGACCACGCCGCGGCCGCGGTCGTGGTCGGCCCGCACGGCACCGTCGAGGAGCCCAAGGGCACCCCGGTCTTCGCCTGGAAGGGCGAGACCCTCGAGGAGTACTGGTGGTGCGCCGAGGAGGCCCTGACCTGGGCCGGCGAACCGGCCAACATGATCCTCGACGACGGCGGCGACGCCACCATGATGGTGCTGCGCGGCGCCCAGTACGAGAAGGCCGGCGTGGTGCCGCCCGCCGAGGATGGCGACTCGGCTGAGTGGAAGGTCTTCCTGGCCCGGCTGCGTGAGCGCTACGAGACCGACAAGACCAAGTGGACCAAGATCGCCGAGTCGGTCCAGGGTGTCACCGAGGAGACCACCACCGGTGTGCTGCGGCTTTACCAGCTGGCTGCTGCCGGTGAGCTGGTGTTCCCGGCGATCAACGTCAACGACTCGGTCACCAAGTCCAAGTTCGACAACAAGTACGGCTGCCGACACTCGCTGATCGACGGCATCAACCGCGGCACCGACGCCCTGATCGGTGGCAAGAAGGCGCTGGTCTGTGGTTTCGGCGACGTCGGCAAGGGCAGCGCGGACTCGCTGAAGGGTCAGGGCGCGCGGGTCACGGTCACTGAGATCGACCCGATCAACGCGCTGCAGGCGCTGATGGAGGGCTACGACGTTCAGACCGTCGAGCAGGCGATCGGCGAAGCCGACATCGTCATCACCACCACCGGCAACAAGGACATCATCACCCTCGACCACATGAAGGCGATGAAGAACCAGGCCATCCTGGGCAACATCGGCCACTTCGACAACGAGATCGACATGGCCGCCCTGGAGAGCTCGGGCGCCGTCCGCGACAACGTCAAGCCGCAGGTGGACGTGTGGACCTTCCCGGACACCGGCAAGTCGATCATCGTGCTGTCCGAGGGCCGGCTGCTCAACCTGGGCAACGCCACCGGGCACCCGTCGTTTGTGATGAGCAACAGCTTCTCCAACCAGGTGATCGCCCAGATCGAGCTGTGGACCAAGGGCGATGAGTACGACAACGAGGTCTATCGGCTGCCCAAGCACCTGGACGAGAAGGTGGCCCGCATCCACGTCGAGGCCCTGGGCGGCACCCTGACCAAGCTGACCAAGGACCAGGCCGAGTACATCGGCGTCGACGTCGAGGGCCCGTACAAGCCGGACCACTACCGGTACTGATCTTCTTCGGCGCGAGCAGACGCAGAATCGCACCACGGGATACCGCTGTGGGCGATTCTGCGTCTGCTCGCCGGATTAGGCTCGGCGCGTGCTGATCGCGATCGAAGGGGTCGACGGCGCCGGGAAGAACACCCTGGCCCAGGGGCTGCGCACGGCGTTCGAGCAGGCCGGCAAGTCGGTGGCGACGCTGGCGTTTCCCCGCTACGGCGACTCGGAGACCGCCGACCTGGCCGCCGAGGCGTTGCACGGCCGACACGGAGATCTGGCGGATTCGGTCTACGCCATGGCGCTGTTGTTCGCGCTGGATCGCGGCGGGGCCCGCGCCGAAATTGGCCGCCTGCTGCACTTCCACGACATCGTGCTCTTGGATCGCTACGTCGCCTCCAACGCCGCCTACAGCGCCGCCCGGCTGCATCAGGACGCCGCCGGGGAAGTGGTGGACTGGGTCCGGCAGCTGGAATTCGGCCGGCTCGGGCTGCCCGCGCCGGACTGGCAGGTGCTGCTCGACGTCCCCGCCGAACTGGCCGCGCAGCGCGCCCGGCACCGCGAGGACCACGACTCCGCCCGAGCCCGGGACAGCTACGAACGTGACGACGGCCTGCAGCGCCGCACCGGCGAGGTGTACCGCGGGTTGGCCCGAGCCGGCTTCGGCGGCCGGTGGCAGGTGGTCGGTCCCACGGTCTCCGCGGCCGAGTTGGCGGGTGTCCTGCGCGGGTAACTCCGCGAAACGCGCGTGTGGTAGCAGGATTTTGTCTCGATCTGGTGACACCATGTACGCCATGAGGCAAAGGATTCTTGTCGTCGATGACGACGCGTCGCTGGCCGAGATGCTCACCATCGTGCTGCGTGGGGAGGGTTTCGACACCGCGGTCGTCGGCGACGGCACCCAGGCGCTCACCGCGGTGCATGAGCTGCGGCCCGATCTGGTGCTGCTGGACCTGATGCTGCCCGGCATGAACGGCATCGACGTGTGCCGGGTACTGCGCAAGGATTCCGGCGTACCGATCGTGATGCTCACCGCCAAGACCGACACCGTCGACGTGGTGCTCGGGCTGGAATCGGGCGCCGACGACTACATCATGAAACCGTTCAAGCCCAAGGAGCTGGTGGCCCGGGTGCGGGCCCGGCTGCGCCGCAACGACGACGAGCCGGCCGAGATGCTCTCGATCGCCGACATCGACATCGACGTCCCGGCGCACAAGGTGAGCCGGGGCGGTGAACAGATCTCGCTGACCCCGCTGGAGTTCGACCTGCTCGTGGCGCTGGCACGTAAACCCCGCCAGGTGTTTACTCGTGAGGTGCTCCTCGAACAGGTGTGGGGATACCGGCATCCGGCCGACACCCGGCTGGTGAACGTGCACGTCCAGCGCCTGCGGGCCAAGGTGGAGCAAGACCCGGAGAACCCGACTGTGGTGCTGACCGTTCGAGGAGTGGGTTACAAGGCCGGACCTCCGTGATCCCCATCCCCACGGGGGAGCGCAGGTGATCGTCGCGTCTTCGACGAGGCAGAGCGCCAGCGGTGCTGAGGAGAAGCGCCAGTGATCTTCAGTTCCAGACGGCGGCCCCGGCGTTCGGGTCCGCTGCTGCTCGGCGTGAACACGCTGCGCCGTGCGGTGCAGGTCGCCTGGCGCCGTTCGCTGCAACTGCGCGTTGTGGTGCTGACACTGGGTCTGTCGGCCGCGGTCCTGCTGGCGCTGGGGTTCGTGTTGACCAGCCAGATCACCGATCGGGTGCTCGACGTCAAGGTACGGGCGGCTACCGAGCAGATCGAACGGGCGCGTGTCACGGCCGGCGGCATCGTCGGCGGTGAGGAGTCCCGCTCGCTGACGTCGAGTCTGCAGCTGGCCCGCAACACGCTGATGTCCAAGACCGACCCGGCCCTCGGCAGCGGAACCGCGGGAGCCTTCGACGCGGTGCTGGTGGTGCCCGGGGAGGGGCCGCGTGCGGCCACCACTGCCGGGCCGGTCGACCAGGTTCCGGCCGCGCTGCGCGAATTCGTCAAGGCCGGCCAGGTCAGCTACCAGTACGCCCCCGTGCACGTCGAGGGTTTCGCCGGACCGGCGCTGGTGATCGGCACGCCGACGACGTCGCGGATCACCAACCTGGAGCTGTACCTGATCTATCCGCTGGGCACCGAGCGCAACACGATCAGCATGGTGCGCGGCACCATCGCCACCGGGGGCCTGGTTCTGCTGCTGCTACTGGCCGGCATCGCCCTGCTGGTGTCGCGACAGGTGGTGCTGCCGGTGCGGTCCGCCTCGCGGATCGCCGAACGGTTCGCCGAGGGACACCTGTCCGAACGGATGCCGGTGCGCGGCGAAGACGACATGGCCCGGCTGGCGGTGTCGTTCAACGACATGGCCGAGAGCCTGTCGCGCGAGATCACCCAGCTCGAAGAGTTCGGCAACCTGCAGCGCCGGTTCACCTCCGATGTCAGCCACGAGCTGCGCACCCCGCTGACCACGGTGCGGATGGCCGCCGACCTGATCCACGACCACAGCGAAGACCTGGAACCCTCGCTGCGGCGGTCCACCGAACTGCTGGTCAGTGAACTGGACCGGTTCGAATCGCTGCTCAACGACCTGCTGGAGATCTCCCGCCACGATGCCGGGGTGGCCGAACTGTCCGTGGAGTCGGTGGACCTGCGCTCGACGGTCAACAGCGCCCTGGAGAACGTGGGTCACCTGGCCGCCGACGCGGGCGTCGCGCTCAAGGTGGACATGCCCAGCGAAGGGGTCATCGCCGAGGTCGATCCGCGCCGGGTGGAACGCATCCTGCGCAACCTGATCGCCAACGCCATCGATCACGCCGAGCACAAGCCGGTGGTGATCCGGATGGGCGCCGACGAAGACACGGTGGCGGTCACCGTGCGCGACCACGGGGTGGGGCTGCGGCCGGGGGAGGAGAAACTGGTCTTCAGCCGGTTCTGGCGCGCCGACCCGTCCCGGGTACGACGCTCCGGCGGCACCGGGCTGGGCCTGGCGATCAGCGTGGAGGACGCCCGGCTGCACCAGGGTCGGCTGGAGGCCTGGGGTGAGCCCGGCAAGGGCGCGTGCTTCCGGCTTACCCTTCCGTTGGTGCGCGGCCACAAGGTCACCACCAGCCCGCTGCCGATGAAGCCGGTGAGCCCTGCCGAGCGCCGGGAACGTCGTCTGCGGGCTCGCGAACATGCCGAGAGGAGCGGGTGATGCGCGGCATTCATGCGGCGGTCCCAGCTTCGCCTCTCCTCCGTCGAGCCTCGCTGAACCGCCGGGTTCATGCGGCGGTCCCAGCTTCGCCTCTCCTCCGTCGAGCCTCGCTGCTGCTGCTCGCCGCGATAGCGATGGCCCTCGTACTGGTATTACTGGCGGGCTGCGCGGGGGTGCCCAGCACGTCGGCCCCGCAGGCGATCGGCACGGTGGAGGCCCCGCCGCCCTCGGTGCTGCCCAAGCCCACGCCCGGGATGGATCCCGACGTGCTGCTGCGGGAATTCCTCAAGGCGACCGCCGATCCCGCCAACCGGCACCGGGCGGCGCGGCAGTTCCTCACCCAGGAGGCATCCGACGCCTGGGACGACGCCGGCAGCGCGCTGCTGATCGACAACGTGGTGTTCGTCGAGACCCGCAGTGCCGGCCGGGTCGCGGTCACCATGCGGGCCGACATATTGGGGTCGCTGTCGGACATGGGAGTCTTCGAAACCGCCGAGGGCGCACTGCCCGCCCCGGAACCGATCGAACTGCTCAAGACCTCCGAGGGCTGGCGTATCGATCGGCTGCCCAACGGGGTCTTCCTGGACTGGCAACAGTTCCAGGCCACCTACAAACGCAACACGCTGTACTTCGTGGATCCGACCGGCAAGACGGTGGTTCCCGACCCCCGCTACGTCGCCGTGTCCGACCCGGATCAGTTGGCCACCGAGCTGGTGTCCAAGCTGATCGCCGGACCGCGCCCGGAGATGGCCGGGGTGCGCAACCTGCTGGGTCCGCCGTTGCGGCTGCGCGGGCCGGTGACCCGAGCCGACGGCGGCAAGAGCGGGGTGGGCCGCGGCTACGGCGGCGCGAAGATCGACCTGGACAGTCTCTCGACCACCGACCCCAACACCAGGCAACTGCTTGCCGCGCAACTGATTTGGACCTTATCCAGGGCCGACATCAAGGGGCCGTATGTGATCGACGCCGACGGCGCGGCGCTCGACGACAGGTTCCCCGAAGGCTGGACGACTTCCGACGTTGCCACCACCGACCCCGGCGCCTCGGACGGCGCCGGCGCCGGCATACACGCGCTGGTCGGCGGATCCTTGCTCGTCCTGGACGGGCAACAGGCGAACAGGGTGCCCGGGGCGTTCGGCCGCGAACCCGACCAGGAGTCGGCTGCGCTGTCCCGCAACGGGCGCCAGGTGGCGTCGGTGGTGGTGCACCCCACCGGCCCCGACCCCGAGGCCACGCTGTGGATCGGTGATCTCGGGGGCGAGGCCGTGCAGGCCGCCGAGGGACACACCCTGTCGCGGCCGAGCTGGTCACTGGACGAGGCGGTGTGGGTGGTGGTCGACGGCAACTACGTGCTGCGGGCCATCCAGGAGGTGGCCTCCGGGCGCCCGGCCCGGATCCCGGTGGACTCCGGAGCGATCTCCGCGCGGTTCCCCGGACCGATCAGCGAGCTGCAGCTGTCCCGAGACGGCACCCGCGCGGCGATGGTGATCGGCGGCCAGGTGATCCTGGCCGGTGTCGAGCAGATGCCGGGTGGCCAGTTCGTGCTCCACTACCCGCGCCGGCTGGGTTTCGGGCTGGGCTCCTCGGTGGTGTCGCTGAGCTGGCGCACCGGCGACGACATCGTGGTGAGCCGGTCCGATCCCAAGCACCCGGTGTCCTACGTCAACATCGACGGGGTGAATTCCGATGCGCCGAGCGGCAATCTGCAGCTGCCGATGTCGACGATCGTCGCCGATCCGTCCACGGTGTATGTGGCCGATCCGCGCGGAGTGCTGGCGCTGTCGTCATCGGTGGCCGAGGACGAGCAGAGCTGGTCGCCGGTGGCGCCGTTCATGGTCGGCGGCGCGGTGCCGGTGCTGCCGGGCTGAGCGTTGCCCCGCTGGGGAGCCCCGAACGCCCACTACATGTGAATTACATGTGCAAAGATGTGAAAACGATCGGGTACGGCGGCGTGAGTTGCCGAAACCGGGCAGAAAAACCCGGAGGATTGTCTCGGTTTGGCCTGAGTCAGGTGTCGCCTCGCGCGGGTCCGCATATACGCAATAGGAACTTTGACACCACCAATTCTTGCCGGATCACGTCCCTGCGCCACATCCATATAAAGACTATTTATAATTGGGCATTGTAAAAATTATCTGCTCCTGCGTGGCGCCGGTGTCGTGACGGGGTAAGTGCTGGACACGGAGCACGCCGCCAATCGTTGGTCGCCAGGGCGTCGCGGGCGGTGGGTGTGAAGAAAAGCGTGTGGAATCCACAAAATGGACAATTGACCCATTTCGCGACGGACTGGGCCCGCGGTGTAAAGCGATTGGACATCGCTACCCCATAAAAATCACGAAACAATAACGTATTGATCACGGTAATGTCACAAAGTGCAATTCGTCATTAACCTAAGAATCGCCTGTGTCATACGCTGCCGACATTCGAGTCGCCGATCATTCGGGACCGGTCCCAACGTCAGGAGCGGATCATGCAACAGGCACTTCGGCCGTACATCACCACCGGCGTCGTCCTATTCGGTACCAGCCTCATCGCCGTCGCGCCGGTCACACCGCTGCTCCCCGATGTGCAGGCGCGCACGGTCTCGCTGGCGGGTGACGCCTCGGACATCATGGGGGCCTACCAGGATCTCTACGCCGACACCCTCGCAAACCTGCAAGCCATGAGCAATGCCGAGCCGTTCCCGGTGCTGCAACAGATCATCGCCAACTGGACGGGCTACCTCGAGCAGCTCAGCGCCGATCCGCAGTCGATCGGCGTCGTGGCGGCGGACATTGCGAACCACCTGCAGCAGGTGACCAGCCTGATCATGAACCTGCTGCCGACAATCGGCGCCCAGATCCTTCCCCTTCCGGCGCCGATCTCGGTAGAACTCTCGACACCGCTGGCCATGATGATTGCCGGCCTGGGTCCGTTGGTGACCACGCTCAACGAGCTCAACGGGATCATCGGAACGATCCAGGCGGCCACCGACCCGGATGCCCTGCTAGCCGCGCTGTTGACGGCTCCGGCCCATCTCCTCAACGCTTACCTCAACGGCACCGACAGCCTCGATCTGCTGGGGGTGAGCATTCCTGCCTTCAACGGACTGCTGGTCCCCGGGCAGGTACTCGACACCGAGGTGTCCGTCGGCGAGCTCCTGACCCAGCTGGACGGCCTGCTCGGCGGCCTGGGCAATCTCCTCAATGCCTTGGGCGGAGACAACATTGACCTGGGCGGACTGCTCGACAATGTGCTGACCACCCCGCTGCAGGGGCTGCTGGGGGACCTGGGGTTGGGCACACTCACGCTGGGCGGGTTGCTCGACGGCGTGGGAATGGGCGGCCTGGGTCTCGACCAGCTGCTGGGAACGCTCGGCGTGGGTGACGTGACGCTGCCCGGCCTGCTGGGTGACCTGGGATTGGGCGGTCTGACGTTGGGCGGCCTGCTGGGCGGCGTGGGTCTGGACGGCGTGACGCTGGGTGACCTGCTGGCGGATGTGGGTTTGGGCGGCATGACGTTGTCCGGGTTGCTGGGCGGTGTCGGCATGGGAGACACCACGCTGGCTGAATTGTTGAGCAATGTCGGTGTCGGCGACACACCGCTGTCTGAGCTGCTGGCCGATGTGGGGTTGGGCGACGCCGTCCTGCCCGGCCTGCTGGAGAACCTGGGGCTGGGCGATCTGACGCTGGTCGGGCTGTTGGACGGCGTGGGGCTGGGTGACCTGACGTTGCCCGCCTTGCTCGGTGGCGCGGGTCTGGGCCAGATGACGCTGCCCGGGCTGCTCGACGGGGTGGGGTTGGGCGACACCACGCTGGTCGGGTTGCTGGACAGGGTTGGGTTGGGTGGCCTGGACCTGGGGGCACTGTTGGGTGCCGTCGGGCTGGGTGGGACCACGTTGCCGGATCTGATCGAGGATCTGGGGTTGGGCAACACCAGCCTGGTCGGGTTGTTGGACGGTGTCGGGTTGGGTGACCTGACGCTGCCGGCTCTGCTCGGTGGTGCGGGGCTGGGTCATATGACGCTGCCGGGGCTGCTCGATGGGGTGGGTTTGGGTGACACCACGCTGGTCGGGTTCCTGGACGGAGTGGGCCTGGGCAGCCTGAACGTCGGGTCACTGTTGGGGGCTGTCGGGCTGGGTGGGACCACGCTGCCCGACCTGGTCGAGGACCTGGGAATGAGCGATCTGACCCTGGGCAGCCTGCTGGGCGGGCTGGGAACAGCGGACGTGACGCTGGGCGGCCTGATGGACACCTTGAACCTCACCGACCTGAGCGTGGGCGGCCTGGTCGGCGCCGTCGGCCTGGACAACCTGGATCTCAGCGGACTGCTGACCGGCATCGGTCTGGGCGGTACCACACTGCCCGACCTGATCGGCGACCTGGGCTTGGCCGACCTGACGTTGGGCGGGCTGGTCGGCGGCGTCGGGGCGGGCGGCACCACGCTGCCCGAGCTGTTGTCCCACATGGACATGGGCGACATGACGCTGTCCGGGATGGTCGGCGCCCTGCTGGGCACCACGACACTGCCCGACATGCTCACCAGCCTCGGCCTGGGCGGCCAAACCCTGGGTGGCCTGCTGGGTGGCCTGGATCTGGGCGGAATGAGCCTGCACACCCTGTTCCACAACCTGAACATGAACGGCCTGAGAGTCATGGACGTGCTGAATGACCTCGGGTTGGGCAACATCAGCATCGGCACAATGATCACCAACATGGGGCTGGGCAGCATGGGCCTGCACAGCCTGGTCAACAACCTCGGTATGGGCGGCCTGACCTTGGTGAATGTGTTGAACACGGTCGGCGTCGGGCAGATGGGGCTGGGCGGGCTGCTGAGTACGTTCAACGTGACCCTGGGCGCCGGCTCATTGTTGACCTTCCTGGGTGCCGAACCCTCGGTCATCACCGATGTCCTCGACGCGCTCACCCTGAATGACCTCATCAACATGACCGGTATCACCGTCGGCGGCCTGCTGGACTTCTTTGGTCTCAACCAAACCCTGAACGCGCTGTTGGGCAACATCGCCGCGCAAGGAGGCGGGGTGAGCCTGAGCGGGGTGTTGCACGGGTTGGGGCTCTACAACATGACATTGCCCGCCATGCTGTCGAACCTGGGTCTGGGTAATTTCACTCTGGGCTGGACCGGATGGAACGGCCTGCTGCAGGTCCTGGGGTTGGAGCACATGAGCGTCAACGGCCTGCTGAACGCGGTGGGCATCGGCGACGACAACCTGGTAGCCATGCTGAACAGCCTGGGCCTGGGCATGAGCCTGCCCACTCTGCTGGACAACGTCGGGATCGGCGGCCTGAGCCTCAACGACGTCGTCGGCAGCCTGACCTTGGGCACCATGAACCTCGACGGCCTGCTGAACGCCTTGGGCATCGATGACCTGAACCTGGCCAACCTGCTGCAGAACCTGGTCGGCGGCCTGACCCTGCCGGGCCTGATCAACAACCTGGGTCTGGACGACATGACGCTGGGCGCGCTGCTGGGCAACCTGGCCACCGGCGACCTCACCTTGGGCACCCTGCTGGGCAACCTGAACCTGAGCGGCCTGACGCTGGGCGGGCTGCTGGACAACCTGAACCTCAGCGACCTCGGACTGGGCAGCCTGCTGGGCGGGCTGAATATGGGCGGCCTCACCCTGCCCGGGCTGGTAGACGCGCTGGGCCTGGACAACCTGACCCTGGGCGGGCTGCTGAGTGATCTGGGCACCGGCAACTTCACGCTGTCGGGGTTGTTGACCAATCTGGGTCTGGGTGACGCGACGCTGCCGGGGTTGGTGACCGATCTGGGCCTGGGTGACCTGTCCCTGTCGGGCTTGTTGGGAGGCCTGGGTATCGGTGGCATGTTCGTGCCCGGTCTGTTGGAGGATCTGGGCCTGGGCGACGTGACGCTGTCGGGTGTGCTGGGCAACCTGGGTGTCAGCGATCGGACGCTGAGTGAGTTGCTGAGTGACCTGGGTACCGGCAACTTCACGTTGTCGGGGTTGTTGACCAATCTGGGTCTGGGTGACGCGACGTTGCCGGGGTTGGTGACCGATCTCGGTCTGGGTGATGTGACACTGTCGGGCTTGTTGGGCGGCCTGGGTATCGGTGGGATGTTCGTGCCCGGCTTGCTGACCGATCTGGGCCTGGGCGACCTGACCCTGCCCGGCCTGCTGGGCGGTCTGGGTGTGGGTGACATGAGCCTTGTTGAGCTGCTGACCAATCTGGGCACCGGCGGCTTCACCCTGCCGGGGCTGTTGGACGCGCTGGATCTGGCCGATGTGACGCTGCCCGGGTTGCTGGGTGATCTGGGACTGGGCGACCTGACCCTGGGCGGGCTGTTCGACGGCCTCGGCTTGGGCGCCCTGAACCTGCCCGCGCTGCTCGGCGATGTCGGGTTGGGCGAGATGACGCTGCCCGACCTGCTGGACGGCGTGGGGCTGGGCGGCATGACACTGGGCGGTCTGCTCGGCGGTCTGGGCGCCTGGGACCTGGGATTGGGCGACCTGCTGGGTGACTTGACCGGCAACCTGAACCTGGCCGGCCTGCTGGAGGGCCTGGGCTTGAGCGACCTGGATGCGTTCACACTCGACAGTGGGTGGTTCGGCGGACTGATGCCGTTCCTGTTCAACGAATTGCCGCAACAGATCGCCGAGCTGCTGGGCGCGCCGGCTGCCGGCGCAGCCGACGCCACGGCGTTCGCCTCGGGCGCGGCAGCCGACCTGTCGGACAGCCTGGGCGCCGAACTGCTGGCGCAGTTCTGGGCCGAGTTCGCCGTTGCTCCCTGATGCCGCCGTGCTGTGTTGACGATCGTCGCCCCTATTGATCTGCTCGTCCGGCTTTCTCAATCGACTTCGGTCTGCATTAATGGTCGGGTAACTACGTAGAGGGGATAGCTGTCGGTGGCGCAGGATCCGTACGTTGATCAGTTGAAACGGCTGAATCGCAAGTCAGACTTGGCGAACGCGCTCAATGCAGCACAGCTACTTCAGCACCAGCGGATCATCTCCCAGAACAAGGAACTTCTCGATCTGCGGCACCAGCAGCTTGCTGAAGAACGACAGTACCGCTTCAAGATGTGGCTCCAGTCGCCTGCGGGCGTCGGTTATTCGGCTTGGCACGCGAAGGCGGCGGACTTGCTTGCCGCGATCCGGGCTTTCGACGAGGCATGGCAGGGCACCTGGGACTCGGAGATAAGTGCCGCTGTATCACCGCACGAACGCCAGCAGGTCAGTACAAATCGGTATTTGCCCAGGCCCCTCCCGGTCGCGGTCAAGAAGGTTCTGAATCCGGTCCTGGTGGGCATCGCGACTGCGATTCTTCTGTGGCTCGTTGTTATGCAGATGGTGGGTCGCGTGTTCGATGGTTCGTATTGGGCGCTGTTGATCTTGCTTGCTGGCTCGGCTGGGGCGCTCGCCTGGACACTGCTATTTGACGACACCAACTTTGTTCGGGCCGAGGAGGCGATGGCAGACAATTTGCGCGCCAGAAGAATTCATCTGTTCGGGGTGGATCCGCTGACCTCGCCGGTCCCGAGTTGGTCGGTGAATTGCGAACACCTTGCGATACGTCGGTCTATCGAGTCAGTGATAGGGAACGCGCCGATGCAGTTTCCTGGGCCAGCGGAACTGCCGGCTCTCGAAGCCCCCCGATGCGTGGATGCGGCCACGATCCGCCTGGCTTCACACCGTGATCTGCTTGCGATCAACCCTTTCGTCCAGCTGGGCGCGGCACTGCGGGACGGGGATGGGGCGGGGGACGGCGGCAGTGCAACTGTTTCTAGCGGGGGCCAGTGATGCTGCCGCCCGGACGACCTGAATACAGGCAAACGGCTGAGTCCGCGAATGTCCGGCCGGCTATGTTCGCGAGTATCGCAGTGACAACGACGGTCTTGGTTGTTGGAGTGGTCGTTGCCCTCGTTCACGACGACCGGCAGTCGGAGCCCTCGGTAGCAGGCTCACGCGCGACGGCCACTACACGGTCGGCCCAACCTGCCCGGCCGAGAATTCCTTCGGCGCGACCGCTGCCAATGGATCCGTTGCCCACGCAACGGATTCCGGAGCAGGCCGAAAATCAGTTGCGATGGGTTTTTCAATCCCCTTCCGGGAACATCGGTTGTGTGATGGACGGTCTGGTGAAACCGGCAACGGTGAGCTGCGTGATCCGAGAGCACACTTACACAGTCCCGGGGGCGTTGGGCCCGGGTTGCACCCCCGGCGATTCGCATCGATTTGATATGGCCGAAGGCCAACCGCCGTCCATAGCGTGTATTGCCTCGGTCGACGGTTTTGGCCTTCCCGTCCAAGACTATGGAAAGCCGGTATCGGCAGGCAGTATCACTTGTGTGAGCGAGATCGATACCGGAGTCACGTGCAATGACAGCCGAACGGGGCACTTCTTTCAGGTTGCGCGACAGGCGTATACCGCCGGTTGAGCGCGTCGAGATAGCGAGCCTGAGTGTGGTGCGTGGAACAGTGGCCCGAACATCGAAAACTTCGTCTTCACGCTCTAACTGCGTCGGGGGTTGCTCATGTGGCGCCAGATCGAATGATCCAGGTCCGAGCTGGACATTTCGAGACATTCGGCGGCCGCCGTTACCAGCGCGGTAACGGCATCAGGACCTGGGCGTCCACCGACGGCCTCGCTCACGAATCGCGTAACCAGGGTATCGGGCTTGACTCCATCTGTGCCGAGGAGCATGAGGAAGTAGGACCAGGTCACTGGGCCAAGACCGCGAGTACCGCAGTAGATGCTCTTCTGCTTGTCGGAATTCCGGTCGACGTCGGCGGCGTGCACTACTCCGGCTTCGGCGAGCCGCCGAGCGGCGTCGACAATCGCTTCAGTTTTCAGGGCGCCACCTGTCTTCTGCCGGTTGGCGAGTACCTCTGACAGCCTTGCCGAATTGATATCCCCGAGGATTCGCAGGTCGTCCCACCCAGTGCGTCCCGAGTCGGCTTGGTACCGCTTGATGGCGCCGCGCACGCCGGTATCCGCGGTGACGCCATATCGCGCGCGGATAGATAGAACTGCGTCGATCAAAGCGAGTTCTATGTTCTCGGGCCAACCACCCGGCGTCTTGCGGAGCGTGATTGCTGATCTGATACCCGCTACGAGACGTTCGACGTCCGCTGGAGTCGGCGCCATGCCCACAACTTTCTGTAAACCGGTCAGTTTGCGCTCCCAGTAAACCAAGCACCTACGACATCGGCGGGGGTTCGGCGGGACGCAGCCACAAGGATGGCGATGCCGTTCGATTGCCGGTGCTGCCCGGCTGAGTCGGACTACGCCGTGCCGGTTGCCGGCGAAAGGCGCCGGCGTTTGGCGCGCTCCCGCCGGGTCTGTCGCCGCTTGGCGCTGGTTACCAGGCGGGCCACGGCGGCTTCGATGCTGCGGGCGAACTCGTCGATATCGGGCATGGTGTCGTAATCGGCCAGGATGCCGAAGTACAGGTTCTCGGCGTAACTCAGCATCGCCACGCCGGTGCGCAGCTGCAACGCGATCGGCGGTACCGGCAGAAGCTCGAGCACCCGGCGGCCCAGGATGTGCAGCGGTTGCGACGGTCCCGGCACATTGGTCGCAACCGTGGTGACGCCGTGCTGCGGTAGACGCGTCAACAGCCGAACCGTCCACGCGGTCAGCGGGAACGGCAGATAGTTGGTCGCCGTGACAAGCGTGCTGCCGGCCTGGCGCTGCCCGGTGCTCTTGGTTCTGCTCAGCCGCGCGTGCACCAGGTTGAGCCGCTGCACCGGGCTGTCCACCTCGACCGGCAGGTAGGGCAGCATCAGTGAGACCCGGTTGTCGGTTGCGTCGGAGGCATCGCCCGCCCGCGTCGACACCGGCACCAGGGTGCGCAGGGTTTCGGCGGTGGGATGTTCGCCGCGGCGTTCCAGCATGCCGCGGTAGCCCTCGGTCAGGGCGGCCAGCGCGACATCGTTGAGGGTCACGTCGAACTCCCGGCAGATCCGGTTGACGTCGTCGAGGGCCACGTGAGCGGAGCTGTACCGGCGCATAGCGCTCATCGGACCGTTCAACGAGGTGCTGTTGCCCGGGCTCAACAGCCCTGCCGACAGCTCGACGGTGCCGCGGACCGCCCGCGCCGCGGCCGCGCTGATCCCGGTCGAGACCTTCCAGAGCGCGGCCGGCCAGCTCGCCGGGTTGAGGTTCACCGAGTGGAGGCCGAATTCTGAACGGGCCGAATGTGATTCGTGAGCACTACGAATATCGCCGGCGAAACTGGCCACCGCGTCGGCATCGTCGCCGCTCTCGTCGCACAGGCCGGTGAACAGATGCGACGCCGCGATCCCGTCGGCGACGCAGTGGTGAACCTGGACCAGCATCGCCCACCGCTCGCCGGTCAGTCCCTCGATCACCCAGATACGCCACAGCGGCCGATCGCGGTCCAGTCGACGGGCCATCTGATCGGCGACGACGCCGAACAGCTCGGCGTCGCCACCGGGATGGGGCAACGCGATCCGTCCGAGGTGGTGTGCCAGGTCGAAGTCGGGGTCGTCCACCCACCGGGGCGGCGCCAGGTCGAGCGGGTGCGACTGCAGCTTCTGCCCGAGCCGCCGGCAGCCGCTGATCCGGGCGCCCAGCGTGGAAACCAGCGACGCGTAGTCCGGCGGTGGCCCTTCCAGGACGACCAGCCCGCCGAGCGCCAGGCTGACGTGGCGGTCGGAGTCCTCGGCCTGCAGGAAACCCGCGTCCAGTGTCGTCAGCTGCTCCACGATTCCGACCTCCCGCCTGGTCCCGCTCCAATGGTCCGCCCGTGACAGCGGCGAGGGCAGGGCCAGAAGTCCCGACTCCGGGCGTCAGGTGCGGGTCTTCGTGCCCTGTCCGGGAGGGGTGAACAGAGCGCATCGTGAAAGGGTCACGGGCCATTCGGGGCTCAGCGTGGAATTCCGCTCAGGGCCGCGAGGGAAGAAAGGGGCCGGACCGTGGATCAACAGCCTGCGGGTTACCCGGAGGACGCGGCGCTCCGGGAGACGATCCGAACCGCGCTGCTGTTGGCGGCGCGCGCGCCGTCCGTGCACAACTCCCAGCCGTGGCGCTGGCGGGTTGATGTGACGACACCCACGCCCCGGCTGGATCTGTACGTCGAGCCCGATCTGCAGCTGCGCAATATCGACCCCGACGGCCGGGGCATGATCTTGAGTTGCGGAGCGGCCCTGCACCACTGTGTGATCGCGCTGGCCGCGCTGGGCCACCAGGTCAAGGCCCACCGGCTACCGGACCCGGCGAACCCTGACCATCTGGCGTCGATCGAGCTGTGCCCGCTCGGCCCGGCGGAGGATCTCTGTCAGGTCGACGTGGCGCTGGCCGCGGCGATCCCGCGGCGGCGCACCGACCGCCGCTACTTCAGCGGCTGGCCGGTGGCCGCGGCCGACATCGCGTTGATGGGTGCGCGAGCCGCCCGTGCAGGGGTGATGCTGCGCCAGGTGGACGCGCTGGACCGGCTCAACGCGGTGGTGGCCCGGGCCGTCTTCGAGCACCGCACCGACTACGACTATCTCGCCGAGCTGACGACGTGGAGTGGGCGCTACGGGTCGGTGGCCGGTGTCCCGGCGCAGAGCGTGCCGACCCCGGCCGCCGACGCACCCATTCCCGGCCGGCTGTTCGCCGGCTCGGTGCTGCCCCAGCCGCCGGGCGCCGTCCCCGCCGAGGACCGCGCGGTGATGCTGGCGCTGGGCACCGAGGGCGACGACCGCCTGGCGCAGCTGCGCGCGGGTGAGGCCACCAGTGTGGTGTTGCTGACGGCGACTGCGCTGGGGCTGGCCAGCTGCCCGGTCACCGAGCCGCTGGAGATCGCCGAAACCCGTGCCGCGGTGCGCCGCGACGTCTTCGGGACGAGCGGCTATCCGCAGATGCTGCTGCGGGTGGGCTGGGCCCCGATCAACGCCGACCCGTTGCCCGCCACCCCGCGACGTTTCCTGAACGACACCGTCGAATGGCAGGTGCCGCTGGACGTGGGGTCGAGGCGTGACACCGTCAGAGAAGCGGCGCCGACCAGCGCAGCACGGTCCCGCCCCCCGGAGCTGACTCGACGTTGAAGGTCCCACCGGCTTCCTCGGCTCGGCGACGCAGGTTGGTCAGGCCGCTGCGGGTCACCACGTCCGGCATACCGCGGCCGTTGTCGGTCACTTCGATGCTCAGATCGTCTTCGACTTTGATCTGCACGGCCAACTCGGTGGCGCCCGAGTGCCGGACCGCATTGCTGACAGCCTCGGAGACCACCGCCTCAGCGTGATCGGCCAGCGGCGGCTCCACCACCGACAGCGGACCGATGAACTGCACGGTGGTGTGCAGCCCCGAGCCGGCGAACTGAGCGACCGCGTTGTCCAGTCGTTGCCGCAGCCGGGTCACTGTGGAGGAGGTGCCGTGCAGGTCGAAGATCGTGGTGCGGATCTCGCCGATGATTCCCTGCAGGTCGTCGACCGCGTCGGACAGCCGGCGCTGCACCGTGGCGTCCCGGGTTCGCGGAATGGTGCCCTGCAGCGACAATCCGACCGCGAAAAGCCGTTGAATGACATGGTCGTGCAGGTCGCGTGCGATCCGGTCCCGGTCGGTGACCACGTCCAGTTCGTGCATCCGGCGCTGTGTGGTGGCCAACTGCCAGGCCAGCGCGGCCTGATCGGCGAACGCTGCCATCATGTCGAGTTGTTCGATGCTGAACGGCACCGCGTCGCCGTGCCGCAGCACCACCACGACGCCGGCCACCGCGTCGGTGGCGCGCAACGGCAGGATCAGCGCCGGCCCCGCCACGTCGGCTCCGGTCAGCGTCAGCCGGTCCACCCGGCGCGGCGCGCGTTGTGCAAACGCCTCGCCGACCGTGGTGCCGGTGACCGGGATCGTTTCTCCGGCGATGGAATCCATTGCTGCGCCGATGGTTTCGACCACCAGAAGTTCACTGATCTCGGCTTCCGGGGCATCCTCGTCGAGCGGGATGGCGACCAGCGCCGACTCGGCACCGGTCAGCTTGCTGGCCTCCTCGGCGATCAGCCGGAACACCGTGGTGGGGTCGGTCCCGGACAGCAGTTCGGTCGCGATGTCGCGGGTGGATTCGATCCAGGACTGTCGCGCCTTGGCCTGGGCGTACAGCCGGGCGTTGGCGATGGCGATCCCGGCCGCGGCGGCCAGCGCCTGCACCAGCACCTCGTCGTCCTCGCTGAATGGCTGCCCGTTGGCCTTCTCGGTGAGGTACAGATTGCCGACCACCTCGTCGCGCACGCCCACCGGAACACCCAAGAATGTCCGCATCGGCGGGTGGTGCGGCGGAAAACCTATCGACGCAGGATGTTTGGAGAGGTCGTCGAGTCGCAGGACCTGGGGTTCGTCGATCAGCAGGCCGACCACGCCCACTTGCTGGGGCAAGCGACCGATCTGGGTGAACGTCTCGTCGTCGATGCCCTCGTAGACGAACTGCAGCATTCGGCGGTTGTGGTCGTGCACTTCCAGCGCACCGTATTTCGCATCGACCAGGGTGGTGGCGGTCTGCACGATGGTGCGCAGGGTGGCGTCGAGTTCCAGACCCGAGGTGACCACCAGCATCGCCGCCAGCAGCCCGTCGAGGCGGTCGCGGCCCTCCACGATCTGCTCGACCCGATCCTGGACGCCGGCCAGCAGTTCGCCCAGCCGCAATTGAGAAAGCTTGTCGTGCAGCGGGTTCGGTCCTTCCGCAGATGCGTGGTCAGTCATTCCGGGAGCGTTCGAGTTTGGTGGCGAACACCGCGGCCTGCGTCCGGCGTTCCATGCCCAGCTTGGCCAGCAGCCGCGATACGTAGTTCTTGACGGTCTTCTCCGCCAGGAACATCCGGTCGGCGATCTGCTTGTTGGTCAGGCCCTCGGCGAGCAGGCTCAGCAACGTGCGTTCCTGCTCGGACAGTCCGGACAGCGGATCGGGCTTGGCGGCGGCGCCGCGCAGTTTGGCCATCAATGCTGCCGCGGCACGGTTGTCGAGCAGGGACCGTCCGGCGCCGACGTCCTTGACGGCGCGGGCCAACTCCATGCCCTTGATGTCCTTGACGATGTAGCCGCTGGCGCCGGCCAGGATGGCATCGAGCATCGCCTCGTCAGAGGTGAACGACGTCAGGATCAGGCACCGCAGCTCCGGCATCCGAGACAGCAGATCGCGGCACAGCTCGATGCCGTTGCCGTCCGGCAGCCGCACGTCGAGCACCGCCACATCGGGGCGCAGCGCCGGTATGCGAGCGAGGGCTTCGGCCACCGAGCCGGCTTCGCCGACCACATCCAGCTCGGGATCGGCGCCGAGCAGGTCGATCAGGCCGCGGCGTACCACCTCGTGATCGTCCACCAGAAAGACTCTGACCACATCGCGTCCTCTCCGCTGAAGGCACTGACCACGGTAGCGGCGTGACCCGCGGATTCCCAGGGTCCAAAGCCCCGATCCGTGGGTGAATTACGCTTTCGACGTGGACTCCTCGGCCCTCAACGCGTTGTTCGACCTGACCGGACGTACCGCCATCGTGACCGGCGGCAGTCGTGGCATCGGATTGGCGGTAGCGCACGGACTGGCCGCCGCCGGCGCCAACGTGGTGGTGGCCAGCCGCAAGAGCGAGGCGTGCGAACGTGCGGCGCAACAACTGTGCCAGGCCGGTGCCGACGCCATCGGAGTGCCAACCCATCTCGGCGATGTCGATGCGATCCAGCAATTGGTGGACACCACCGTCGAGCGGTTCGGCGGCGTGGACATCGTCATCAACAACGCGGCCAACGCGCTGGCCCTGCCGTTGGGCGAGATCACCCCGGAGGCGTTGAGCAAGTCGTTCGCGGTGAATCTGCAGGGGCCGGTACTGCTGGTGCAGGCGGCGCTACCGCACCTTCGGAAGAGCAACCACGCCGCGATCGTGAATGTGGTGTCCGCCGGAGCCTTCGTCTATTCACCGGCGACTTCGATGTACTCGGCGGCCAAGGCCGCGTTGGTGTCCTTCACCCGATCCATGGCCGCCGAGTTCGCGTCATCGGGGATCCGGGTCAATGCGCTTGCCCCCGGACCGGTCGACACCGACATGGTGCGCAACAACCCGCCGGAGTTCATCGCCGCATTGCGGGCCGCCACCCTGCAGCAGCGCATCGCCGCCCCTGATGAAATGGTCGGTCCGGTGCTGCTTCTGGTTTCGGATGCGGGCAGCTACATCACCGGTCAGACGATCCATGCCGACGGCGGGATGGTGGCGCGGTAGCTTCGCGGCGGCGACCCTCCCCCGCAAGCGGGAGGTGCCCCCATGTGCCCGGTTCCGCCGCGCCGGTGATCTCCCGGCTAACCCGGGCTCAGGGGAATGGCACACTTGCCCGCCTGGTAGCGACAACAGCGGGTGCGTGCACGAGCCCACTGCGATTTGTCGCTCGAAGGCGGGCAACCATCGCTATGGGGTCTGGTTGGGCACTAAGGGGTCCGGCCGGGAACGCGGCAAATCTCGATACCATTCAGCTTTGACTGAACGGTATTGCCGCTAGTCTTGCTTGGTGGCGCGCAGCGCCTGCGCCGCTCCGCCCAGGAACGGGGTGATGATGTCCACCGGCAGTGGGAACACCACGGTGGAGTTCTGGTCTGCCCCCAGCTCCAAAAGTGTTTGCAGGTAACGCAGTTGCAGTGACGCCGGGTTCTTCGACAGCGTCTCGGCGGCCTGGCTCAGTTCCTCGGAGGCCTGCAGTTCGCCGCGGGCGCTGATCACCTTCGCCCGGCGCTCGCGTTCGGCCTCGGCCTCGCGGGCCATCGCCCGCTGCATCGACTCCGGGATCTCCACGTCCTTGATCTCGACCACCCGCACCTGCACGCCCCACGGCTCGGTCTGCTTGTCGATGATCGTGCGCAGGTCGGCGTTGAGGTCGTCGCGGTGCGCCAGCAGGGTGTCCAGATCGGCGCGGCCCAGCAGTGAGCGCAGCGTGGTCTGGGCGATCTGGGAGGTGGCCACCGCGTAGTTCTCCACCGCCATGATGGCGTTGAGCGGGTCGATGACCTGGAACATCACCACCGCGTTCACCCGGGCCGGCACGTTGTCGCGGGTGATCACCTCCTGCGGGGGGATCGTCAGGGTCACCACCCGCTGGTCCACCCGGATCAGCTTGTCCGCCAATGGAATCAGGAAGCGTAGACCGGGCTGGTAGAGCGGACGGGCATGGCCCATCCGGAACACCACGCCACGCTCATACTCCCGCAGCACGTTGAGCGAGAAATACGCCAGCGTGGCCAGCGCGACGATGACCAGCACCAGCACCGTGATCAGTCCTTCACTCACTTCAGCTGCTGCCTCCTGGTTGACGAGTCATCGGAAAAGCCGCCCCACCGGGTGGAGTACCGGTCGATGGCGGCCTCGACCTGCAGCGCCTCCTCATCGGCGACAAGGCGGTGCGGCCGGTCGTCCGGGGCGTTGCTTGGAGTGTTCCACAGGTGCCGCAGCAGGGGAATGCTGCCGGCTCCCACCACTGCGACCGTCGTCGCCAACACCAGCACGTCGGCGGCCGAGTGGTTCACGAACAACGTCGCCACCGGCAGCACAATCCCGAAACCTGCTACCGCGCAGGCGATACCGCGGTGGAATCGCCCGGTCTCCGAGTGCGGCCACGGATCGACGGCCCGGCTGATCTCCCGGCCGTGGCCGGAGGTGGTACAGGTGTCCTTGACCGGGCAGGCGTTGCAGATCGACGGCGTCGCCCGGTATCGCATCACCCGGTTCTCCGGGTCGAACGACGTCGGCCAGAGCCACTGATCCTCCGGGCACTTCCACGCGTCATGGTCGTCGTGGTAGACGAACTTGCCGGTGCGCCACTGGGCGGCGCGCTCGGAGGTCCGCTTGGCCATCCGGTCGAAGCCCCAGGCGAAGGACAGCAGCAGCAGTGCGTAGCCGGCGACCAGCCATACCCATGTCGCCGGTCCGCTCATGCTCAGTCCTTGCCCGCGGCCGCGGAATCCACGGCGACCTCGGTGTAGAGCGGGTGCTCCGGCAATTCGTCGACCGTCTCGCCGGAGCGGAAGTTACGCAATGCGATCCAGGCGATCCAGACGAAGGGCAGCACACCGCCGACGATCAGGATCGCATCACCGGGCAGTCGCATCCACTCCAGCAGTGCGTTGCCGGGCTGGGTGATGTAGCCCAGCGACCGTGCCTCGAAATAGCCGGCGTTGACCGAGTGGAACAGTTGCAGCACGCCCAGCGGCAGCAGCGTGACGAACACCATCCACGCCAGGCCGATGTTCATGCACCAGAAGGAGAGCCGGGCCAGCTTGTTCGGCCATTTCTCCGCCGGGATCACGTACCGGAAAGCGAACATCGCCAGTGCCACCGCGAGCATGCCGTAGACCCCGAACATCGCCGCATGCGCGTGGTTGGCGGTCAGTGCGGTGCCGATCTCGTAGTAGGACACCACCGGCAGGTTGATCAGGAACCCGAAGATGCCCGCGCCCAGGAAGTTCCAGAACCCGACGGCGACCAGGAACATCACCGCCCAGCGAGCCGGGAAGCTGTTCTGCTCGCCGGCCTCCTGCCGAGCACCCAGCTGCAGGAACGCCCATGCCTCCACGGTCAGGAAGGTCAGCGGGATGACCTCGGCGGCGGAGAAGAATGCGCCCAGCGCCATGTGCTCCACCGGAGTCCCGGAGAAATACAGGTGGTGCATGGTGCCGATCACGCCACCGGCGGAGTACAGGATGATGTCGAGGAAGATCACCAGCAGCGCGACGCGTTCGCGCACCACCCCGAGCTGGACGAACATGTAGGCCACCATGGCGGTGGTGAACAGCTCCAGGAAGTCTTCCACCCACAGGTGCACCATCCAGAACCGCCAGAAGTCGGCGACCGAGAAGTGCGCCTCGCTGCCGGCCAGCAGGCTGGCCGCGTAGAACGTCGGGATGGCCAGGCCGGTGTAGAAGAACACCCAGGGCAGGTTCATCTTGGAGGTGGTCGCCAGCTTCGCGCGCATGCCGCGCCAGATGATCACGATCCACAAGAACATGCCGACGATCAGCAGCACCTGGAACAACCGCGGCAGGTCCAGGAACTCCCACTGTTGGGAGAACACGGTGCCCGGCTTGATCACCCCGAAGATCGACAGCGCTTCGAACGCCAGGGATCCGAAGACCACCACCGCCAGCGCGCCGAGCAATACGTAGACCAGCACCGACTGCTTGGCTGGTTCGCGCCGGGTGATGAACGGCGTCAGGAAGATACCGCCGGCCAGGAACGCCGCCGCGGTCCAGAACAGCGACAGCTGCAGGTGCCAGGTCCGGGCCAGGTTGTAGGGGAGGATCTTCGCCAGGTCGATCCCGTAGAACTCCGCGAGATCCGCACGATAGTGCTCGACGGCGCCGCCGAGCAGGACCTGCGCCAGGAACAGCACGGCGACCACGGCGAAGATCCAGATCGCGGCACGCTGCGAGCGGGTCAGGGGAACCTCGCCGGGCTGGCGGAAGTGCAGCTTGGTCGTCTCGGTGCCGTGCCAGCCGATGTTCTGGCTCCAGCGGCCGTAGACGGTGAACATGATCCCGATGCCGCCGAGGAGCATGATCAGCGACAGCACCGACCACACCACGACCGATCCGGTCGGACCGTTGTCGACACGCGGCTCCGACGGCCAGTTGTTGGTGTAGCTGTAGTTGTGGCCGGGCCGGTCGGCCGCCGCCGCCCACGCGGTCCAGGCGAAGAAGGCGGTCAGGTCGCGGATCTCGCCCGGCTCGGTGATCATGTGCGGCAGCAGGCCGTACTTGGTGGAGGCCTCGCCGAAGTAGTCGGCGTAGTACCTCTCGATGTCGTTGAACGCATTGATCTGCTTGTCGGTGAACACCAGGGTCTTGGTGTCCGCGTTGTACCGGTTGGTCCGGAATTCGGCGACCACCTCGTCATGCGGGTTCGTCAGGCCCTGTGCCTTGAACTGGTCGGCCACGTTCTCGGTGGCCAGCCGCAGGTACTCAGCGGTGTAGTCCGGGCCCAGGTATGCGCCGTGGCCCAGCACCGAGCCGTACTGCATGAGGCCGCGGGCCTGATACAGCTCCTGGCCGCGGGTGATGTCGGCGCCGGTGAACAGCTCCTGGCCGGTTTCGCTGACCACCCTCTCGGGCAGCGGCATCGACGCCGTGTAGGTGCGGTAGGCCAGGATGCCCATGACCAGGAATCCGAAGATCATGACCAGGGCCACGCCCTGGGCCCAGCCTCTGCCGATGAGCGGCGCGGCGTGGCCTGAATCGCTGCTGGGCGTGCCCAATTGTGCTGCTTCGGTGCTCATGAACCGGGACGCTAACAGTATTGAGGACGAAAGTTCGCGAAACTGATAGGCGCCTCACGGATTTGGGGTCCGACGTTAGTTTTGCTACTGACCAAATGCCCCTTGACTAGAAGTACGACATCACGTAGTAGGCGCCGTTCTGCAGGCCGGAAAGGAAGACCATGCCCCGACTCCGCGAGATCCCGCGCGCCGAAGTGACCGACGAGCAGATCCTGTTCTTCTACGACCGGCTGTTCGGCCCTGATATAGACCCGGCAGCCCCCGCGGCGTCCGGGGGACACCGCACCGTCCACGGCACACCGGGTGACTGGTGGACGGTGTTCGCGCAGGCGCCCCAGGTGTTCGCCCATGCGGTGCGCGGGTTCGCCCTGTACCGCAACGCCTCCCTGGACCCGCTGCTGCGTGAGCTCGGTCAGGCGCGAGCCGGCTACGCACGAGGCAGCCAGTTCGTCTTCTCCCAGCACTGCAAGCAGATGCGTTCGCTGGGCATGTCCGAAGCCAAGATTGCCGCGTTGCCGTCCTGGCAGGTCAGCGACGCGTTCTCCGGGATCGAGCGGGCGGTGCTGGCCTACACCGATGCCCTGGTCTATGACGGCGGGCGGGTGGCCGACGAGGTCTTCGCGGTGCTCAAGGCGAACCTGTCCGACCCCGAGATCCTGGAGCTGACCTACATCACCTGCATGTATGACATGCACGCCACCATCTGCCGGGCGCTGCGCCTGGAGTTCGACGACCGGCCCGAGCCGATCGAGGAGGTCCGGGTGCCGGAGGGGGCGGCGGTCGCCGACCTGTCGGCAGACCTGGCCGGGGAGTAACGGCCGGCCTGCTGGTTGGCCTGACGTGGCTGAGTTTGTCGGTGCCCGGGTGCAGCATCTCCCATGTGCTCGACGCGGTGCTTCCCCTGCAGTGCGGGGGCTGCGGCGCCCCGGGAACCCGATGGTGCGCGGTCTGCGCCGCACAGCTGACGGCCGGACCGGATCAGCCGCGGTTGGTGAGCCCGCGGCTGGATCCGCAGGTGCCGGTGTTCGCGCTGGGCCGCTACGCCGGGGCCCGCCGGCAGGCGATCGTCGCGGTCAAGGAGCGCGGGCGTACCGACCTGATCGCTCCGCTGGCATGGTCGCTGGCCGGGGCGCTGCACCGGCTGCTGTGCTGGCGGATGCTGGAGTTGCCGCTGACCCTCATCCCGGCTCCCACCCGGCGTAGCGCCGCCCGGCGCCGCGGCGGTGACCCGATCGGGCGGATCGCGGCCACCGTGGCGGCCCGCCACGGCGGCCTGACGGTGGCTCCGGTGCTGCGGATGCGGGCCCTGGCCCGCGACTCGGTCGGCCTGGGCATCGGCGCCCGGGAACGCAACGTTGCCGGCCGGGTGCTGCTGCGCCGGGGCCGGCTGCCCGCGGCGGCCGGCCCCGGTGACGTCCTGCTCGTCGACGACGTCGTCACGACCGGTGCCACCCTTGCCGAGTCGGTGCGGGTGCTGCGATCTGCCGGAATTCCGGTGGCCGCGGCGTTGGTGATCGCATCGGCATGAGACGGCAACCAAATGGTGCGCCAAATCGGTGGCAAGTCCTCGGCGGCATGGCTACGGTCGTCATCAAGAGGTCCGGTGGACCATCGAGCTGTAGCACCACGTGGTCGAGACGACAGAAAAGAGTGTCGAGCATGGCAAATCAATTCGTGGAAACCAGCCGCACGCAGGCCGACGCCGACGAGAGCCCCGATCAGTCGGGAGCGGAGATCGTCGTCAAGGGCCGCAACGTCGAGATACCAGACCACTTCCGGGTTTACGTCGCGCAGAAGCTGGCGCGCCTGGAGCGGCTGGACCGCTCCATCCGCCTGTTCGACGTCGAACTCAAGCATGCGAACAATCGCCGCCAGCGAAAGTCCTGCCAGCAGATCGACATCACCGTGCACGGCCGCGGGCCGGTAGTTCGCGGCGAGGCCCGCGCCGACAGTTTCTACGCCGCGTTCGAGGCCGCCGTCGACCGCCTGGAGGGCCGGCTGCGCCGCGGCAAGGACCGCCGCAACGTCTCCTACGGCGACAAGACTCCGCTGTCGCTGGCCGAGGCGACCGGGGCCACCACCACCCTGGACCCGGACGCCCTCGCCGCGGCGTTCAACCGGGACGGCACCGCCGAACCCGACCACCGCGACGGTGCCGGGCACGGCGAAGGTGCCGGCGCGGCCCATGAGCCGGGCCGGGTCGTGCGGACCAAGGAGCACGCCGCCACGCCGATGTCCGTCGACGACGCGCTGTATGAGATGGAGCTGGTCGGTCACGACTTCTTCCTGTTCAAGGACAAGGAGACCGATCAACCGTCGGTGGTCTACCGCCGGCACGCGTACGACTACGGCCTGATCCGTTTGGTCTGACGCCGTTCATCCGACCCGGCGGGAACGCCGCCCCGACACCTGCTCTGCCGCCGCATTGCCGCTCGTCGCAACGGTGTCACCTACCATGGGTGACGCTCGTAATACCGGAGACTGAGTAGGGGACCAGCCGTGCTGTCCAAGTTGCTGCGTTTTGGTGAAGGCCGGATGGTCAAACGGCTCAGGAAGGTCGCCGACTACATCGACACCCTCTCCGACGACGTCGAGAAGCTCACCGACGCGGAGCTGCGGGCCAAGACCGACGAATTCCGGGAGCGCTACGAAGGCGGCGAATCGCTCGACGACCTGCTGCCGGAGGCGTTCGCGGTGGCCCGCGAGGCCGCCTGGCGGGTGCTGAGCCAGCGGCCGTTCCACGTCCAGCTGATGGGCGGGGCGGCCCTGCACTACGGCAACGTCGCCGAGATGAAGACCGGTGAGGGCAAGACCCTGACCTGTGTTCTGCCGGCCTACCTCAACGCGATCGCCGGCAAGGGCGTGCACGTCGTCACCGTCAACGACTACCTGGCCAAGCGCGACAGTGAGTGGATGGGTCGCGTGCACCGCTTCCTCGGCCTGGAGGTCGGGGTGATCCTGTCGCAGATGAGCCCGGACGAGCGGCGCGTCGCCTACAACGCCGACATCACCTACGGCACCAACAACGAGTTCGGCTTCGACTATCTGCGCGACAACATGGCGCATTCGCTGGACCAGCTGGTGCAGCGCCCGCACAACTTCGCCATCGTCGACGAGGTCGACTCCATCCTGATCGACGAGGCCCGCACCCCGCTGATCATCTCCGGGCCGACCGACGGCAGCTCCAACTGGTACACCGAGTTCGCCCGGATCGTGCCGCTGATGGAGAAGGACGTTCACTATGAAGTGGACCTGCGCAAGCGCACCATCGGTGTGCACGAGCTCGGGGTGGAGTTCGTCGAGGACCAGCTCGGCATCGAGAACCTGTATGAGGCCGCGAACTCGCCGCTGGTCAGCTACCTCAACAACGCCCTGAAGGCCAAGGAGCTGTTCAACCGCGACAAGGACTACATCGTTCGCAACGGCGAGGTCTTCATCGTCGACGAGTTCACCGGCCGCGTGCTGGTGGGGCGGCGCTACAACGAGGGCATGCACCAGGCCATCGAGGCCAAGGAGCGGGTGGAGATCAAGGCCGAGAACCAGACCCTGGCCACCATCACCCTGCAGAACTACTTCCGGCTCTACGACAAGCTCGCCGGCATGACCGGCACCGCCGAGACCGAAGCCGCCGAGCTGCACGAGATCTACAAGCTGGGCGTGGTGCCCATCCCGACCAACAAGCCGATGGCGCGTACCGACCAGATCGACCTGATCTACAAGACCGAGGAGGCCAAGTTCCTCGCGGTCGTCGACGACGTCGCCGAGCGTTTCGAGAAGGGTCAGCCGGTGCTGATCGGCACCACCAGCGTGGAGCGCTCGGAGTACCTGTCCAAGCAGCTGACCAAGCGTCGCGTCCCGCACAACGTGCTCAACGCCAAGCAGCATGAGCGCGAGGCGCACATCATCGCCGAGGCGGGTCGGCGCGGCGCGATCACGGTGGCCACCAACATGGCCGGCCGCGGTACCGACATCGTGCTCGGCGGCAACGTCGACTTCCTGGCCGACCAGCGGTTGCGCGACCAGGGCCTGGACCCGGTGGAGACCCCGGATGAGTACGAGGCCGCCTGGGATGCGGTGCTGCGCGAGGTCAAGGCGGAGGCGGCCGCCGAGGCTAAGGAAGTGATCGAGGCCGGGGGCCTCTACGTGCTGGGCACCGAGCGGCACGAGTCGCGGCGTATCGACAACCAGCTGCGCGGCCGGTCCGGCCGGCAGGGTGACCCGGGCGAGTCCCGGTTCTACCTGTCGTTGGGCGACGAGCTGATGCGACGGTTCAACGGGGCGGCGCTGGAGTCGCTGCTGACCCGGCTGAACCTGCCCGACGATGTGCCGATCGAGGCCAAGATGGTCACCCGGGCGATCAAGAGCGCGCAGACCCAGGTCGAGCAGCAGAACTTCGAGATCCGCAAGAACGTCCTCAAGTACGACGAGGTGATGAACCAGCAGCGCAAGGTGATCTACGCCGAGCGCCGCCGCATCCTGGACGGCGAGAACCTGGCCGAGCAGGCCCACGACATGCTCGTGGACGTGATCACCGCCTACGTCGACGGTGCCACCGCCGACGGGTACGCCGAGGACTGGGACCTCGAGCAGTTGTGGACGGCACTGAAGACCCTGTACCCGGTGGGGATCGACTATCACGAACTGCTGCATGCCGACGACATCGGCGAGGCCGACGACCTGACCCGCGAGGAGTTGCTGGAGGCGCTGCTGGCCGACGCCGAGAACGCCTACGCCGCGCGTGAGGCTCAGGTCGACGAGACCGCGGGGTCCGGCGCCATGCGGGAGCTGGAACGCGGTGTGCTGCTGAGCGTTCTCGACCGCAAGTGGCGCGAGCACCTCTACGAGATGGACTACCTCAAGGAGGGCATCGGCCTGCGGGCGATGGCTCAGCGTGACCCCCTGGTGGAGTACCAGCGGGAGGGCTTCGACATGTTCACCGGCATGCTCGACGGGCTCAAGGAGGAGTGCGTCGGCTTCCTGTTCAACGTCGCCGTCGAGGCAGTGCCCAAGCAGTCGGTGGCACCGGTGGACGCCCCCGAGGGGTTGGCGGAGTTCGCGTTGCGCGCCAAGGGAATCGACGGCGCCAACGGCGCCAACGGTGCCGACGGCGCCGATGGCGCAGCGGGGCTGACCTACTCCGGTCCCGACGAGGACGGCTCGGCGAAGGTCCGGCGCAACCGTGACCTGCAGACGGCGGGGTCTGGCGGTTCCCGCCGCGAGCGCCGTGAGGCCGCCCGCCGGGAAGGCCGTGGGTCCCGGATGCCGAAGACACCGCGCAAGAGCTGAGGCCGGTGACGGCTGGAAGCCCTCAGCCGATGGCGCCGACCCGTCGCGCGTGGCTTCGCCGCGCTTGCGATCGGCGCTAGCCGATGTGCAGCGCGACGATCTGCCAAGTTGTGCCGTCTCCGCCGGCTCCGGGCCTGGAAACCGGCTCGACGCGGCAGGCCAGCGCATGGGTGCGCCGTCCGCGCCGGTAGGTCCCGAAAACCTCTACCGCGCTGGCCGGTTCACCGGAACCGGCCGGCTGGACGCGCACCCGCTGGAGCGTCGCGGGCTCGGTCCGGCCCGGCGGCGTCACCGGGCGCACCGACAGCACCGATTCGGCCAGCCCGGCAGCCAGCAGCGGATGTAGGTGCGTCGGCGGCCGGCGTTGGTCCACGACCTCCAAGACCCGGCGCAGCGCGGCGTCGGCGAACATCGCGGCCGACTGCAGCCGCGGCGGCAGCATGTGGCGCACCGCCGGGCGCATTCTCGGCGGGTGCGCGCGGCGAGGCCGGGCCGATCGCGCCGATGCCCGCTGCGCGGGCCGGTACGGCAGTGCGGCGCGGGCAGGTGGTTCGTAGTCGACCACCGGTGCGACGGTCGGGCTCAGCGCAGGTGCGGGGTCGGTCGTCACGGCAGCTCTCCAAAGTCGATCCGGCGGATGGGCCTGCTGGAGAGTGGCAGGACGTGCCCGGCGATCATCGCACAATCGCCGCCGGTGCGTATCCGCGTGCGCAGCGCTGCAGCGGCGGGCTACCGTGAGCGGCAGTGTTTTTCTGCGATCTCCGGGTGCGGCGCCCGGCCGGATCGAGTCAGCAGGGAGGAGGGGCCGCGATGGTGAACCGGCTGTCGGCGTCGGATGCCTCGTTCTACCGGCTGGAGAACACGACCACGCCGATGTACGCGCAGTCGCTGTACATCCTGCGCAAGCCGCGCAACGGACTGAGCTACGAGAAGCTGCTGGAAACCGTCGAGCAACGGCTGCCGCAGATCCCGCGGTACCGGCAGAAGATCCGCGAAGTCACGATGAACCTGGCCAGCCCGGTCTGGGTGGACGACCACGAGTTCGACATCACCTACCACGTGCGCCATCTCGCGGTGCCCTCGCCCGGCAGCAACCGGCAGTTGCACGAGCTGGTCGCGCGCCTGGGTCAACAACCGCTGGACCGATCCCGGCCGCTGTGGGCGATGTATCTGATCGAAGGGTTGGCCGACAATCGGATCGCCCTCTACCTCAAGTCGCACCTGACGCTGGTCAACGGAATGGCGGCGCCGGCCCTGGGGCACGTCCTGGTGGACCGGACGCAGCGCCCGCCGCCGTTCGATGAAGACATCTGGGTGCCGCGGCACGAGCCCGGTTCGGTGGAACTGGTGCTCGGTGCGGTGGGGGACTGGGTGGCAGCCCCGCGCGCCCAGCTGCGTGCGGTGGGGTCCACGGTGGGCAGCCCGCTGGGCTGGGCGAGCCGCAAGGCCTTCGACGCCGCACGGACCATCACGCGCGGCGCGGCGCCGCGCAGTCCGCTCAATACCCAGGTGTCGCAGAACCGCCTCTTCACCGTGGCGCAGGGCGAGCTGGAGGACTATCGCACGGTGCGGGCCCGCTACGACTGTGCCATCAACGACGTGGTGCTCGCCGTGATCACCGGCGCGCTGCGCAACTGGCTGCTGTCGCGCGGCGAACCGGTGCCCTCGACGCGCACCGTGCGGGCCCTGGCGCCGTTGTCGGTGTACCCGGACCACGAATTCGACTCGGCGGGCCAACCCATCGGTTCCGTCACACCGTTTCTGGTGGACCTCCCTGTGGGAGAACCCAATCCCGTGGTCCGGCTCTCCCAGATCGCCTACGCCACCGAGTCGCATCCCACGTCGACCGGCCTGGTGGACGCCCGCACCATCTTGACCGTGGCGGGCTTTGCCCCGCCGACTCTGCACGCGATGGGCGTTCGGGTTGCGACCGCTTTCGCCGGGTTCTCCGGGCGGGTGTTCAACCTGTTGATCACCAATGCGCCCGGTGCGCAGCGCCAGCTCTACGTCTGCGGCGCGAAACTGCTCGAGAGTTACAGCGTGCCTCCGCTGCTGCCCAACAAGGCATTGACCATCGGGGTGACGTCCTACAACGGCAAGCTGTATTTCGGGGTCAACGCCGACCGCAAGGCGATGAGTGATGTAGGCATGGTCTCGGCGCTGTTGGACGAGGCGCTCGCCGAACTGTTGGAGGCGGCCAAGTGAGTGACGAATTCGCAGCTGTCGACCAGCGGCTCGCCGACGATGTGTACGAGCGGGAATTGCTCCGGCTGCAAAGCGAATTCGTCAAGCTCCAGGAATGGGTCCGCCAAACCGGCGCCCGCATAGTGGTGATCTTCGAGGGACGCGATGCCGCCGGCAAGGGCGGCGTGATCAAGCGCATCACCGAATACCTCAGCCCGCGCGTGGTGCGGATCGCGGCTCTTCCGGCCCCCACCGAACGCGAACGCGGGCAGTGGTACTTCCAGCGTTACGTCGCGCACCTGCCGGCGCGCGGTGAGATCACGCTGTTCGACCGGTCCTGGTACAACCGTGCCGGGGTGGAGAAGGTGATGGGATTCTGTACGCCCGAAGAGCATTCGGAGTTCCTGCGGCAGGCCCCGGTCTTCGAGCAGCTGCTGATCGACGACGGAATTCTGCTGCGTAAGTACTGGTTCTCGGTCTCCCAGGAAGAGCAGCTGCGCCGATTCCGCAAGCGGCGCAACGATCCGCTGCGACAGTGGAAGCTCTCCCCGATGGACCTGCAGGCGCTGCACCGCTGGGACGACTACTCCCGGGCCCGTGATGAGATGCTGGCTCACACCGATGTGGCCCCAAGCCCTTGGTATCTGGTCGAGTCGGAGATCAAAAAGCACGCGCGGCTGAACATGATGTCGCATCTGTTGTCGACCATTCCCTACTCCGAGGTGCCGCATGAGCGGGTGGATCTGCCGAAGAAGCCCGTCATGACCGGCGATTACCGGCGGCCCGGGCGCGGCAACTTCCACTACGTCGACGACTACGCCGCTGGGCTGCTGGGCGAGGTGTGAGCTGATGCGGGTCTACATCCCGGCGACCCTGGCCATGCTGGCCCAACTGGTCGCCGACGGTTCGCTGCGGGCGGTCAGCGGGACTGCCTTCGCGGTGACGCCGGCGTTGCGGGAGTCCTACGCGCACGGCGACGACGACGAACTGGCCGAAGTCGCGCTCGGCGAGGCGGCGCTGGCGTCGCTGCGGTTACTCGGCGCCGCCGATACGGCTGCGGGCGATGAGGCACTGCCCACCCGGCGGGCGGTGCTGGTCGCCGACATCGCCGATGGAGCCGATGGGCCCACGGCCCGCCCCGATCTGGACGCTGCCGTGGTCCGGCTGGTCGGCCCGGTCGAGCTCTCCGATGTGGTCGCGGCGTATGTGGACAATGCGGCGGCCGAGCCGGCGGTGCTCGCGGCGATAGCGGTGATCGACGACGCCGACCTCGGCGACGAGGACGCCGAGCTGACCGTCGGCGACGCCCAGGACCACGACTTGGCCTGGTACGCCACCCAGGAGCTGCCGTTCCTGCTCGACCTGCTCTGATGTCGGCTTGGCTAAGTTACGCTACCGTAGGTTTATCGACCTCCGGTCAGCGAGCAGGGAAGTTTTCGTGAGCAAGAAGCATTCGGCGATCACCGCGCACATCGGCGACACCAGGCGCCCCACCGTGTCCGGCGCCGACCGGCACCGCGGCTGGAACGCATTGCGCCGCATCGCCACGCAGATCACCACGCCGCTGCTGCCGGATGACTATCTGCGGCTGGCCAACCCGCTGTGGTCGGCCCGTGAGCTGCGTGGCCGGGTGGTGGAGGTGCGCCGCGAGACCGCGGATTCGGCGACGCTGGTGATCAAGCCCGGCTGGGGTTTTCAGTTCGACTATCGGGCCGGCCAGTACATCGGCATCGGTCTGCTGGTCGACGGGCGCTGGCGCTGGCGGTCCTATTCGCTGACCTCCCCGCCGGTGAGCGGGGCCCGCACCATCGCCATCACCGTCAAGGCGATGCCGGAGGGCTTTCTGTCCAGTCACCTGGTGGACGGCGTCGCCCCGGGCACCGTCGTGCGGCTGGCCGCACCGCAGGGTGAGTTCGTGCTTCCGGACCCGCCGCCGGCCGCGGTGCTGTTCCTGACCGCCGGATCCGGGATCACCCCGATCATGTCGATGCTGCGGACCCTGGCGCGCCGCGACGCCATCACCGACGTCGTCCATCTGCACTCGGCGCCCACCGCCGCCGACACGTTGTTCGCCGATGAACTCGCGGCTCTGGCGCGGGACCATCCTGGTTACCGGCTGCTGTTGCGTACCACCCGGGACTCGGGCCGGCTGGAGCTGCGCGGGCCGGAGACCCTGGACCGCGAGGTGCCCGACTGGCGTTCCCGGCAGGCCTGGGCCTGCGGACCGGCGGCGTTGTTGGGCGACGCCGAGCGGCTCTGGGCGGCCGCCGGGATCGCCGACCAACTGCATATCGAGAGATTCACCCTGGCGCGCACCGCGACAGCCGAGGGCGGCGGCACGGTCACCTTCGCGACCAGCGGCAAGAGTGTCGTCGCGGACGCGGCGACGACACTGCTGGAGGCCGGCGAGGGGGCCGGGGTTCCGATGCCGTTCGGTTGCCGGATGGGCATCTGCCAGTCCTGCGTGGTGACTCTGGTGGCCGGACAGGTCCGCGATCTGCGCAACGGCGCCGAGCATGAGCCGGGCAGCCGGATCCAGACCTGTGTCAGCACAGCGGCCGGCGATTGCGAATTGGACGTCTGACGATTACCCGCTGGTAACCTACGGAGACGTAGGTTACGATAGCGTAGGTCAAGACGGCAGCACTTCCCGAAAGGCGGTCCGATGGCGGTAACCGACGTCGAGGTGTTCGCGCACCTCAGCGACGCCGACGTGGAGAACCTCGCCGCCGAGCTGGATGCCATCCGCCGTGACGTCGAGGCCTCCCGCGGGGAGCGCGACGCCCGCTACATCCACCGCACCATCGCCGCCCAGCGCGCGCTCGAGGTGACCGGCCGGGTGCTGCTGACGGCGGGTTCTCGCCGCTGGGCGCGCTGGGCCGGCGCGGCCACCCTGGGGGTGGCCAAGATCGTCGAGAACATGGAGATCGGCCACAACGTCATGCACGGCCAGTGGGACTGGATGAACGACCCGGAGATCCACTCCACCGGCTGGGAGTGGGACATGGCCGGGTTCTCCAAGCACTGGCGCTTCACCCACAACTTCGCCCACCACAAGTACACCAACATCCTCGGGATGGACGACGATGTGGGCTACGGCCTGCTGCGGGTCACCCGCGACACCCCCTGGAAACGCTTCAACCTGTTCAACCTGCTGTACAACACCATTCTGGCGATCGGGTTCGAGTGGGGAGTCGCGTTGCAGCACTTGGAGGTCGGCAAGATCTTCAAGGGCCGCAGCGACCGTGCGGCAACCCTGGTGCGGCTGCGGGAGTTCGCCGGCAAGGCCGGTCGGCAGGTGTTCAAGGACTACATCGCGTTCCCGGCGCTGACCTCGCTGTCGCCCGGCGCGACCTTCGGTACAACGGTGAAGGCCAACGCGATCGCCAACGTGATCCGCAACGTGTGGTCCAACGCGATCATCTTCTGCGGTCACTTCCCTGACGGTGCAGAGAAATTCACCAAGACCGACATGGTCGGCGAGTCGCGGGGCCAGTGGTATCTGCGCCAACTGCTGGGCAGTGCCAACATCGACGCGGGACAGCCGATGCGGTTCATGAGCGGCAGCCTGTCTCATCAGATCGAGCACCATCTGTTCCCGGACCTGCCGAGCAACCGCTACCCCGAGATCGCGGTGCGGGTTCGCCAGGTGTGCGAGAAGTACGACCTGCCCTACACCTCCGGTCCGTTCCTGGTGCAGTACGCCAAGACCTGGCGCACCATCGCCAAACTGTCGCTGCCGGACCGCTTCCTGCGCGACACCGCCGATGACGCCCCGGAGACCCGTAGCGAGAAGATGTTCGCCGACCTGGAGCCCGGATTCTCTCGCATCGATCCGGCAACCGGGCGCCGCCGCGGGCTCAAGACCGCTATCGCCGCGGTGCGTGGCTGGCGTCGCGACAAGCGGATCGACCTGGCCGCCTGACCCGAAGTCCCGAGACGGAATCTCACGACGCGACACGCGGCTCGTGCGTCGTGAGATTCACCGTCGCGCTGTGGGTACCGGCTAACCCTCCCGCAGCACCGTGAGCAGCCGGCGGGCCGCCTCGACACGGCGCTGCGCCGGACCGGTCAGGGTGTCCAGTGCGCATTCGGGGTCGGCGGGCGGCCCGAGGTGTCCGCACCCGCGCGGGCAGTCGCCGATCGTCTCGGCGAGGTCGGAGAACGCCAGCAGCACGTCGTCGGGCGCGATGTGGGCCAACCCGAACGACCGGATTCCGGGAGTGTCGATCACCCAGCCGGAGCCGGCCAGCCGCAGTGCCACCGACTGGGTGGAGGTGTGCCGTCCCCGGCCGATGTCGGTGACCCTTCCCACCGCCCGATCAGCCTGCGGAACAAGACGATTCACCAGGGTGGATTTGCCGACGCCGGAGTGTCCCAGCAGCACCGTGACCCGCGAGTCCAGCAGTGGAGCGACGGCGTCGAGCGGGTCGTCGCGGCCCGCGGTGACCACCGTGAGATCCAGGTCGGCGAACTGGTCGGCGAACGGGTCCGGATCGGCGAGGTCCGTCTTGGTCAGGCACAGGATCGGCTGCAGGCCGCCCGCGTAGGCGGCGATCAGCGCCCGCTCGACCAAGCCGGTGCGTGGCGGGGGATCGGCGAGTGCCACCACGATCAGCAACTGGTCGGCGTTGGCGACCACCACCCGCTCGGTGGGATCGGTGTCATCGGCGGTGCGCCGCAACACCGTTCGGCGTGGCCGCCGACGGACGATTCGGGCCAGGCTGTCGGGGCGGCCGGACAGGTCGCCGACGACGTCGACGCGGTCGCCGACGACGATGGGGGTGCGGCCCAGCTCGCGGGCACGCATCGCGGTGACCTGGAGATCGGCCGGGCCGTCTGGCCCGTCCGGCCCGTCTAGGACACAACCCCAGCGGCCACGGTCGACGCTGACCACCATGGCAGCTCGCGCGTCGGCGTGTTCGGGGCGGATCTTGGTGCGCGGCCGGGTTCTCCGGCCGGGGCGGACCTTGACGTCGGACTCGTCGTAGTCGCCGGGCTTCAAACGCCCGACCCCGAGTCGGCCAGCATCTCAGCCCACATCCGGGGGAACGCGGGCAGCGTCTTGGCGGTGGTCTCGATGTCCTCGACCTCGACCCCGGGGACTCGCAGCCCGATGATCGCACCGGCGGTGGCCATCCGGTGATCGGCGTAGGAATGCCAGATGCCGCCGTGCAACGGGGTCGCGGTGATGACCAGGCCGTCGGGGGTCTCGACGGCCTCGCCGCCCAGCCGGTTGATCTCGGCCGTCAGCGCCGCCAACCGGTCGGTTTCGTGTCCGCGCAGATGCGCGATACCGCTCAGCCGTGACACCGACCCCGGGGCGGCCAGTGCCGCCAGCGCCGCCACCGTCGGGGTGAGCTCGCCGACCGCGCGCAGGTCCACGTCGAATCCGCCGTGGCTCCGCGGGCCCCGCACCTGCAGCTGCGAATCGGCGTGGCTTATCTGGGCCCCGGTGCTGCCGATGACGTCGATGATGGCGCCGCCCGGCTGAACACCGGCGGTCGGCCAGCCGGTGATGCGCACGCTGCCGCCGGTGACCACCGCGGCCGCCAGAAACGGGGTGGCGTTGGACAGGTCGGGCTCGATCTCCCAATGCCGGGCCGTGGCGGTCGCCGGCCGCACCTGCCAGCGGTTCGGCGTGGCGTCATCGACATCGATTCCCGCCTGCCGCAGCATCGCCACCGTCATCGCGATGTGCGGAGCCGACGGCAGGGAGGCTCCGGTGTGCACCACGGTCAGGCCGTCGTCGAATGCCGCGGCGGCCAGCAGCAGGCCGGAGACGAACTGCGAGGACGCCGAGGCGTCGATCTCCACGGTGCCGCCGGCCACGGCACCGGCGCCGCGGATCGCGAACGGCAAGGCGTGACCGTCGACCGCGATACCCAGGCCGCGCATCGCGTCCAGCAGCGGCGCGATCGGCCGGGCTCGGGCCTGCTCGTCCCCGTCGAAGGTGACGGTGGCGGTGCCCAGCGCGGCCAGCGGCGGCACGAACCGCAGCACCGTGCCGGCCAGGCCGCAGTTCAGCCGGGTGTCCGGCTCCGGGTCGATCCCGCCGCTGACGGTCACATGGTGGGCCACCGCCTCGATCCGCAGGCCCAGAGCGCGCAGCGCATCGAGCATCAGGTCGGTGTCGCGGCTGCGCAGGGCGCCGGAGAGGGTGGAGACCCCGCCGCCGCGCGCGGCGGCCAGCGCGGCCAGCACCAGCGCCCGGTTGGTCTGGGATTTCGAGCCGGGCACGGCCACCGTCGCGTTGACGGGAGCGGTGGTCGTCGGTGCCGGCCAAGTCGTCACGGTTTCATCCTGCCAGCGCCTGGCTCCGGCCGGTTCAGTGAGGCTCGACGGAGGAGAGGCGAAGCTGGGACCGCCGCATAGAGCCGGCGCTGGTATCGGCGCTCCGCCAGCGCTGATTACCCGGCTATCCTCCGGCAGGCGGACGTCCGACCACACTCGGCCGGAATCCGTATCGGGGAGTGCCGAAGGCGCCGAAGCCGCCACCGCGACCACCGCCGGCGCCCGCCATCGGCATCCCGCCCATGGCGCTGTGGGCAGCCGGGCCGGCTCCCGCCCCGGCCAGTCCGCCGACGCTGCTGAGCTGAATCGTGGCGGCCTGGCTTGCGGCCGCCGGTACGGCGGCGCTCCAGGCCTGCGGCACCGAGAGCGGACCGACCAACGAGGCCTTGCCGATGGTTCCCGAGATACCGGCGCCCAGGCCCTTGGCAGCACCTTCGGCCGCTTTCGCGGCTCCTTCGGCGACCTTGGCGGCGCCCTCGGCGGCGGACTTCGACACCGGGAACAACGAATGCGAGAGGCCGTCCAAGTCCTTGAACGCCGTCGTGAAAAGACGGGTGGGCGACACCATCCGGATGAACATGTCCATCGGGCTGGAGGCACTCAGCGTCTCCGACCCGGTCAACCCCCGCATGAAGTCGCCGAGTATGCCGTTGAAGGTGATGCTCGACCCGTCCATGGTGATCGGGTTCAGCAGATCTTCGACAAACCCGTTCAGGGCTGGGTTGGCGAACTCGCCCAGCCTGCCGGGCAGCGCCGAGGTCAGGGCCGTCAGCGTTTCGGTGTCGGTCGCGGCCGCGGATCCGACGGCTTGGGCGACCGCCGCCTCCTGCGCAATCACTCCGCCGGGGTTGGTGGTGGGCGCCGGCGCCGTGAACGGCGTCAACCTCGACGCGGCGGCCGATTGACCGGCATAGCCGTACATCGTGGCAGCGTCCTGCACCCACATCTCGCCGTAGGCGGCCTCGGTGGCCGCGATCGCCGGCGTGTTCTGTCCCAGGACATTCGTCGCCAGCAACGCCATCATGGTCTCGCGGTTGGCCTCGACGACCGCCGGCGGAACCGTCGCGGCAAACGCCGCATCGTGGGCGGCCGCGGCAGCACCCGCCTGCGCCGCGACCTGCTCAGCTTGTGCGGCAGCCCGATTCAGCCACTCCAGGTGCGGTGCGAACGCGCGCGCCATCGAAGCCGCTGCCGGACCCTGCCAGTCCGCGGTCAGGTCCGCCAGCGCCGATGCGTACCCGGCGGAGGTGGCGTGTATGTCGGCGGCCAGAGTTTCCCAGGCACGCGAGGCGGCCCACAGCGGAGCCGAGCCGGCACCCGCGTACATCAACGCAGAGTTGATCTCAGGGGGCAAACTGCCGAAGTCCATTGCGTCGACCTCGACTAGGCGACCGCGGCCGCATTCGCGGCCTCGGTCATCTCGTAGGACCCAGCGCTGATGTTCAGCACCGCACCCAACATCTCCTGCATGGCGACGGCGCGAGCACCGACCGCCTGGTAGAGCTCGGCGTGCGCGGCGAAGTTGACGGCAGTCAGGATCGACACCATGTCAGCTCCTGCGGGGGTGACCTGGGTTGTCGGGGCTGCCGCAGCTGCGTTTCCGGCCTGCATGCCCGCGGTGATGGCCTGCAGTTCTCGGGCGCTCGCAGCCAGTACCTCCGGCTGCGCAACAACGGTGGACACGTGTAACTCCTCCTCGCCTGGCCATCGCGGACAGGAATTCGCTTGAAACTTCCAGGACGCTGCCAGGTTAAGCAGCTGTGTCCGGGCCTGAAAAGCTGTTACACGCGTTGTTCACCGATTCGGATCTAATGTTCATCGGCTAGGGCTGCCCGTTAATCTGCCGACGCCTGCCGTTCACCTTGCGACCCGGTCCGAGTCCATGAATCGGGCGTTCGCGCGCCGGATCAATCGGCTGTCACCATGGAGACATGTGCGGGCGTTTCGTGGCAACCACCGACCCGGCGCTGCTGGCCACCCGGATCGACGCGATCAACGAGATACCGACAACCGCCGATTCCGGCCCGAACTACAACGTGGCGCCCACCGACGGCGTCGCGACGGTGGTCTGCCGGCACTCCGAGCCTGGTGATGAGCCGACCCGGCGGCTGCGGTTGATGCGTTGGGGGCTGGTGCCGCCGTGGACAAAGGCCGGCCCCGACGGCGCGCCCGTGGTGGGCGGCCCCGTGCTGATCAACGCCCGCGCCGAGAAGGTCACCACCGCGCCGGCGTTTCGCGCGTCCGCAGATCGCCGACGGTGCCTGGTGCCGATGGACGGCTATTACGAATGGCGGCCTGAACCCCTCGGGTCGGCCGGGCGCAAGGCCCGTAAGACGCCGTTCTACATCCACGGAGACGGCACGACCTTGTTCGCTGCGGGGCTGTGGTCGGTGTGGCGGCCGCAACGAACGTCCGAGGCAGTGTTGAGCGTCACAATCATCACCACCGCGGCCGCCGGGGACCTCGCCGGGATACATGACCGGATGCCGCTGCTGCTTCCCGAAAACCAGTGGGACCGTTGGCTGGACCCGGATGATTCGATTGACACCAGGCAGTTGGCCCGCGCGTCGGAGGTGGCCGGGATCGCGCTGCGTGAGGTCTCGTCGTTGGTCAACAGCGTGCGGAACAACTCGCCGGAGTTGATCGCGGCGGCAACTCCGCAGCCCGAGCAGGGCTATTTGCTCTGACGTCCGACCAGGTGGTTTCGCCCGCCCGGGCGCGACGATGTTATCAATGGGCCATGGACTATTCCCGATCCGCCGAGCGGCGTGACGGCAGTCCCTTCACCGGGACGCCGCGCGTGCTGGTGGTGGAAGATTCCGAGACGATCCGCGAGATGGTCAGCGAGGCGCTGTCCGACGCCGGCTATCTGACCGCCACCCGGCCCGACGGGCACGGCTTGGAGCAGGTGCTGGACGGATTCCGTCCCGATCTGGTGGTACTCGACGTCATGTTGCCGGGGCCCGACGGCTTCGCGCTGATGAACGTGATTCTGAACTGGGGTGAGGTCGGGGTGGTACTGCTCACCGCACGCGACGGCCTGCGCGACCGGCTGCGCGGCCTCGACGGGGGTGCCGACGACTACGTGGTCAAGCCGTTCGAGCTTGCCGAACTCGTCTCGCGGGTCGGGGTGGTGATGCGCCGGCGCGGCCGGTTGCCCGCAGCTGTGCAGTTCGGCGATCTGATGGTCGATGTCGACGCCGGGATGGCCTCCCGTTCGGGCGCCCCGCTGGGTTTGACCGACACCGAGTTGCGGGTGCTGGTCTACCTCGTGGAACAGCGCGGCCGCATCGTCAGCAGCGTGCAGATCCGCAACGCGGTGTGGGGAAATGAAGCCTACGATCCCGATCTGGCTCTGGTTCACATCAGCGGGTTGAAGGAGAAACTCGAGGCGCACGGGCCGCGGATCCTGCATACCGTACGCGGGATCGGTTATCTGCTGGAGCTTTCTGATTCATGACCGCCACGCCATCGCTGCGCCGCCGGCTGATGATGATGGCGCTGGCACTGCTCGCGGTGTTGATGGTGGCCGTGGGCCTGTTGATCAACGCCACCTTGGCGGCGTGGGCCACCCGTAGCCTGGACGAACGGCTGGGGGCGGCCACCGCGCGCGCAGATTCCCTTGTGGCACTGGGGATATCTGCTGAAAAGCTCTCGCAGCACCTCAATGGCGCCGCTATCGCCGCGCTCGTCGTCACCGCGGACGGTGCCAGCTACGGCGACCCCGCCATTGACCCCGACGCCACCACCGGATCGAAGGTTCGTACCACGTCGCCGGAGTCCGAAGAGACTGCGACGGTTCTGGTCCATCCCCTGGCCAACGGTGACCGGGTGATCCTGGTCGCCGACACCACCGAGGGCGATGAGACCCTGAGCAGGTTGCGGCGCTTGATGATCGGAGCCGGGCTGGGGACCTTGCTGCTCGCCTGGATGCTGTTGGCCGGGGTGAGCCGGGCCATGCTTGCGCCGCTGGACCGGCTTGCCGATCTGGCCCGCGATATCTCCACCGGTGACCGGGGACGACGGCTGCGCCCCGACCGGCCGAAGACCGAACTGGGCCGGGCCGCAGCAGCTTTCGACAACATGCTCGATGAGTTGGAGGACTCCGAGATGCGCGCGCAACGCGCCGCCGAAGCGGCGCGGCGCGCCGAGGCCGCCGTCCGGCGTTTTCTGGCCGACGCCGCTCATGAGCTGCGCACCCCGATCGCGGGAATGCAGGCTGCCGCCGAACAGATCGCCGGCAGCGTCGGCCAACGCGTCGGGCGGTCCGCTGGCCCGGACACCGCCGACCCCGAACTGCTCCGCCAGCACCGTCGTGCCACCCTGCTGTTGACCGAGGCCCGGCGGGCCACCCGACTGGTCACCGACATGCTGGACCTCAGCTACATCGATGCGGGGTTGCCGCTGGAGCTCAAGGACACCGACCTGATCGGGATCGTCGACACCCAGCTCGACCGGGCGGCGCTACTGGCCCCGCAACTGCACGTGGCCCGCACCGGCGTGGACTCCCTGACCGTTCGAATCGACCCCACCCGGGTGGCGCAGATCCTGTCCAACCTGCTCGACAACGCGCGCCGCTACACCCCGCCCGGCGGGCGGATCACTGTCGACGTCCGGCGTGGCGACGGCGGCGCCGAGGTGCTCGTCACCGACACCGGCATCGGCATTCGCGAGGAGGACGCCGAGCGGATCTTCGACCGGCTGGTGCGCCTGGACAGCGCCCGCGACCGTGAGCACGGCGGTGCCGGTCTCGGACTGCCGATCGCCCGGGCGCTGGCGGATGCCCACGGTGGGTCGCTGACCTGCCTGACGAATGACCGCGGCGCCACCTTCCGGCTGGTCCTCCCGGCGCGGGCAGACGAGCTGGGAGATCTAGGCGTTTCCGGCTGATAGCTGGCAGACGGCTGTCCGATTGGGTACAACGGTGCGATGGAAAATTCGCACACGTCGGCCCGCCCTCCGGGGCTGCACGACGCGATGGCCCGGCGGCTGTATCGCAGGGCGGAGGCCTCCGGACAGATCAAGTTGCCGGCTGTGCCGGACATGCTCGACGAATACGTCACGATGTGTGAAACCCTGTTCGCCGGCGTGGGTGCGCCGCTCGACGACGACCAGCGGGATCAGTTGAGGGCGAACTTGCGGAAGGAGTTGGCCGCGGCCTTTGAGGCGTCGTCGAGATCGACCATCATCGTCAGCTATGAGTTCCCGATCGGCAGCGTCCTGAACTACGTGATTCGTGCCGAATGGCAGACGATCGAGGCCGGGTACGAGAGCTGGCTCGCCACCCGCCAACCACCGCTGTTCGGCACCGAACCCGATGCGCGAGTCTGGGCGCTGGCCTGCGAAGCCGCCGATCCCCGTAGCTGTCGGGTGCTGGACATCGGTGCCGGAACCGGGCGCAACAGCCTGGCCCTGGCCCGGCGCGGGCATCCGGTGGACGCGGTCGAGATGACACCCATCTTCGCCGCCGACATTCGTGCGGGCGCGCATCGCGAGGCACTGGATGTCCGCGTCGTTCAGCGTGACGTGTTCGCCGGCGGCGACAGTCTGCGCAGTGACTATCAGCTGATTGTGCTGTCGGAGGTCACCCCGGATTTCCGGACCACCCAGCAGCTGCGTGACATATTCGAACTGGCAGCCCAGCGGTTGGCCCCGGGTGGGCGTTTTGTGCTCAACGTTTTCGTGACTCGCGGCGGCTATGTGCCCGACGCGGCCGCCCGTGAACTCAGCCAGCAGTGCTACAACATGTTCTACACCTGGGACGAGATGAACTATGCAGCAGATGGTTTGGGCCTGCAGCTGGTCGGTGACGATCTGGTGTACGAGTACGAGAAAGCCCATTTGCCCGACGGCGCTTGGCCCCCCACCGGCTGGTTCGCCGACTGGGCCCGCGGCCTTGACGTATTCGATCTCGAACCGGACGCGTGCCCGATCGAGCTGCACTGGCTGATCTACCAGAAGCCGGTCGAAGGCGACGAGGCCACGACGGCTCGCTGACCGCCGCGCTCATCGCCCTTGACATGTAGCGCCGCGTCGTTCGATCGGATGTGCGCTACGGCTGCATATACCCCGGGGGATTGACGGTGTCCACCCACAGGTCCACGCCCAAGTCGCTGCCGGGAACACAGTCATAGACCGACAGGTCGGTGACACCGGAGTCCAGCAGCACGTCTTCGCAGAGCGCCGAGTTGCCGGTGTACTCGGTGGCCGGCCTGGTCACCATGGCGTAGGCCGCGTCGGCGTAGACCTCAGGTGTGCGGGCCCGGGCCATCGCCTCGTCGCCGCCGAGCAGGTTCTGCACCGCGGCGGTCGCGATCAGGGTGCGCGGCCACAGCGTGTTGGACGCGATCCCGTGCGCGCGCAGCTCTTCGGCCATGCCCAACGCGCACAACGTCATCCCGAACTTGGCCATCATGTAGGCGGTGGGCTTGAGCCACTTGGGTTCCAGCCGGATCGGCGGGGACAGTGTGAGGATGTGCGGGTTCTCCCGGCCGATCATGTGCGGGATGCAGGCCTGCGACACCGCGTAGGTGCCGCGCACCTCGATGCCGTTCATCAGGTCGAAGCGCTTTAGTGGCACCTCGAGGATCGACCCGAGGTTGATCGCCGAGGCGTTGTTGACGCAGATGTCGATCCCGCCGAACCGCTCGACCGCCGCCGCGACGGCACCGGCCACCGACTCCCCGTCGCGGATGTCGCCGACGATCGGCAGTGCCTGCCCACCGGCCTCCTCGATCTCGGCGGCAGCGGTGTAGATGGTGCCGGACAGCTTCGGGTGCGGCTCGGCGGTTTTGGCGATCAGCGCGATATTGGCGCCGTCGGCCGCCGCCCGCTTCGCGATGGCCAACCCGATGCCGCGGCTGGCGCCCGAGATGAACATGGTCTTGCCCGAGAGGGGTGCTGGGTTTGGCATAGGTGTCACCCTATGCCCCCGCCGGCCCGTTGCTTTCGCGTCTCCCGACCGGCTTACGCCGTAAACTAGGGCACCAGCCGGTCTTGGCGGTGCAGCGAGAAGGGGTTGGTCTGGTGGATGCCGACGATCGCGATCCTCAGCGGAGGCCGCACGTCGAGGACATCGGCACGGCCGACGGTCCGCGAGTGTCGCCGCAGTTGAGCCGCGACGGCATCCTGGAGATGGCGATCGACTTCATCGACCGGCACGGCCTGGCGAAGCTGACCATGCGGCGGCTGGGGGCCGCCTGCGGAGTCGAGGCGATGGCGCTCTACCGCTATGTGCACGGCCGCGGCGACCTGCTGACCGGCGTCGTCGACCACATCATCGACCGGCTCTACACCGATCAACTCGCCGCGCGGCGCCAAGAGGACGGCTGGCAGGACTACCTGGTGCGCCTGGCCCACGGAGTCCGCCAGATCGCCCTGGACCACCCCGAGGTTTTCCCGCTGGTCGCCACGCAGGCCCCGGAGGCGCCGTGGGTTCGGCCGCCGCTGCGCAGCCTGCGTTGGATGGAGAGTTTCCTCGACACGCTGATCTCCTACGGCTTCGACGACAGCGCCGCGGTTGCCGCCTACCGCTCCTACACCACCTTCCTGGTCGGTCACCTGCTGCTGGAAGTGTCTGCGCGCGGGGCCGACCTGCATCCCGACGAGGCCATCCTCGAGGGCAGCAGAGGGTCCGAGCGCAATCTGACCGACTATCGGCATCTGCATCGTCTGCAGCCGATGTTGTCGCAGGACCACAGCACCGCCGAGTTCGAAGAGGCTCTGGAAGCCATGCTCGACCGCCTCGAAGTGCTCCTTGCCCGGGACTGAAGCCTCGCCCTGCACCGCGTTTACGTTGTAAACCTCCTGGGTACGTTCCATGACGTAAGAGCCGCACCAGGGAGGAGCTTCACGATGGGACTGGCAGACAAGGCCAAGAATGCCGCGCAGGACGCCGCGGGCAAGGTCAAAGAGGCCGTCGGCGACGCGACCGGCAATGACGACCTGAGGAACGAGGGCCAGGCCGACCAGGGCAAGTCGAGCCTCAAGAAGGCCGGCGAGAACATCAAAGACGCCTTCAAGGACTGACAGGAAATGACGCGCCCCGCCCTGTTCGCCCGGGCGGGGCGCGTCTTGTCGGTGGCCGGCGATGGGTTTACAACGTAAACAAACCGGCGTAGCTTCGACCGCATGCTGTTCGGTTTACGGCGTAAACTTCGGCGCTGTGCGGCGCGGCGCGACAACGCGGCCGCGCCGGGTCAGGCCGGAAAGGACGCCGGCGGGCCGGTGACGACCGGCGATCGTCCGGTTCGCCTCGGCGACGGGCCAGGCCTTCCGGATGACGGTCTGCGCGTCGTTCTGGAGCGCAGCGGCGCGGCCCTGCTGGTCCACGCCGGCGGCAGCGTCGACGCGTCCAACGTGATGGTCTGGCGCCGATTGGTCGGCGAGGCCGCCGGGGTCACCACCGCACCGGGTCCCCTGATCATCGAGACCAACGGACTTGAATTCATGGGAGTCTGTGCGTTCGCGGTACTGGTCGAGGAATCAGCCCGATGCCGCAGCCGCGGCATCACGCTGTGCCTGGTGAGCGGCCAGCCCATCGTGGCGCGGGTCGTGACCGCAGCCGGGCTCCACGCCGAGCTGTCGTTCTTCGCCGACCTTGACGAGGCGCTCGGCGGCTCGCCGCGGGAAGATCCGGAGCAGCTGAACTCGCGGTGACAGCCCGGGTCAGGGCGCCCGAATGTCAGCGGTGACCGCGGCGGTCAGCCGGATCAGATCTGCCGGCGTCACCGCTACGTCCCAGCCGCGCTGCCCCGCGCTGCACAGCACCGTCTCGAAACCCAGCGCCGAGCGGTCCACCACCGTCGGCAGCGTCCTGCGTTGCCCGAACGGGGAGATCCCGCCCACCACATAACCGGTCGCCCGTTGAGCTGCCGCGGGTTCGGCCATCGCCGCCTTGGTCATCCCGAGCGCCGCGGCGGCCGCCTTCAGCGACAGCGTCGCCGGAACCGGCAACACCGCCACCGCCAGGCCGCCCGGTACGGCCAGGATCAGCGTCTTGAAGATCTGCTCGGGCAGCACGCCCTCGCCGGTCGCCAGTTGCTCGACGGCCTCGGCGCCGAACGAGCGCCGACGGGAATCGTGACGGTAACGCAGCACCTCGTGGGGCACCTGTGCGGCGATCAGGGCCGCGATGGCCGGGGTTGCCGCGCGACTCACCGGGCCAGGATAACGGTCGGGTTCATGCGGCGGTCCCAGCTTCGGCTCTCCTTCGTCGAGCCTCGCTGAACCGCCGGGTTCATGCGGCGGTCCCAGCTTCGGCTCTCCTTCGTCGAGCCTCGCTGAACCGCCGGAAATAGCGCGGTGGGCGACGCTGTTGAGTAGGGCAGTTGCGTGGTCGCTTCGCGTAGCCGTCGATCACGGTCCTAGGATCTGGGAAGGAGTTCGGGTGTCAACGGCGATCGGTCTGCTGGAGAGGGAGCTGCCGGCTGCGCCGGTTGTAAGCACCGCGACAGAAGGGACTGCGGCAATCGAGATGGCTGACGCCGAAAGCGCGACCGAGGCCGGGACCGAGGCTGAAACCAAGGCCCCGGTCCGTTCCGATGAGACCGATGAGCAGCTGACCGCGCGCTTCGAGCGCGACGCGATCCCGATGCTCGATCAGCTCTACGGCGGCGCGCTGCGGATGACGCGCAATCCCGCCGATGCCGAGGACCTGCTGCAGGAGACCATGGTCAAGGCCTACGCCGGGTTCCGCTCGTTTCGGGAGGGCACCAACCTCAAGGCGTGGCTGTATCGCATCCTGACCAACACCTACATCAACAGCTACCGCAAGAAGCAGCGCAAGCCCGCCGAGTACCCGACCGACGAGATCACCGACTGGCAGCTCGCGGCCACCGCGGAGCACACTTCGACCGGGCTGCGTTCGGCGGAGGTCGAGGCCCTGGAGTTACTGCCCGACACCGAGATCAAAGAGGCGTTGCAGCAGCTTCCCGAAGAATTCCGGATGGCGGTGTACTACGCCGACGTCGAAGGATTCCCCTACAAGGAGATCGCCGAGATCATGGATACGCCGATCGGCACGGTGATGTCGCGCCTGCATCGCGGTAGGCGCCAGTTGCGCGGTCTGCTGACCGATGTGGCCCGCGACCGCGGTTTCATCCGCGACGGCCAGGCACCCGAGGAGGTGTCGTCGTGACCGACCACTCGCATGAGTGCGCAACCCCTGAGCCCGATGAGGCGGGCGCCGACTGCTCGCAGGTGATCGCCGAGGTATGGACGCTGCTCGACGGCGAATGCACGGCCGAGACCAAGGCCAAGTTGCGTCGCCACCTCGAGGAATGTCCCGGTTGCCTGCGGCACTACGGGGTCGAGGAACGGATCAAAGCGCTGATCGCCCGCAAGTGCAGTGGCGAGAAGGCTCCGCGGCAACTCTTCGAACGGGTACGGCTGGAGATCAGCCGGACCACGATCATCCGGACCTACGAGTAGAAGCTGCTACTTGACGGCCTTCGAGCCGGCGTTGGGTCGCTTGCCGTGGTTGGCTTTGCTGTGCTTGCGATCGCGCTTCTTGCGGCCACGCTTTGCCATGATCGACCCTCCTAGCAGGTATTCCGGCTGGCCAGTCTCTCATACGGCCAGGTGTGACGCGGTAGCGGGGCCTTGACGGCCCCCGCCACTGCGGTCACCGCCTTCACCTCAGTAGAAGCTCCATGCCCCGGCCAGGGTCTGCGGCACGGTTGCGGCGGACGCCGGCGGGGTCTCCAGCGCGGGGGCCCCGGGCACCGTTGCGGCCGGCGGAGTCAGCGAGCTGACGTCGGTCGGCATGATCGAGCCGACCCCGGGCACCACGCGGTTCAGCATACCGTTGAGCGCCTGCAGGAAGGAGTTGGCGGCGTTGACGCCGGCGGCCGAGCTGCCGGCAGCCGGACCGGGCAGCGCCGGGGCACCGACGGGGGACGGAATCGGCATCGGCATCGGGTCGTCGACCAGGGCCGGGGCCGCCTTGGCAGAGGCGACACCGAACCCGAGCGTGGCCACCGTCATGGCGCTGGCGCACACCAGGGGCAACCGGACTCGCGGGTCGGACATGCTGGGAAGGGACCGGGGAAAGGACCGGGCAACAGACCAAGGGGCAACAGGCCAGGCAACAGACCGGGAAACAAACAAGGCACTACTCCTCAAGTTCGACTTCGACTCGTCCTGCGTCACAGCGGATACGTCACGCGTTCGAAACACTCGAGTAACGGTGCTATGCAATTGTCACAGCAGAAACACGACACGGTCACGGATCAAACTCTCTACGTCCTCTTATTTGTCTTGGAGTTCGCTTACGCGTGCGCCCCGCTCAACGCCCGCCCGGGGTTGTGGTTCGATAAGGCCAAGGATTTTGGGGATCAGGGAATCGTCGACTGGGTGATGAACGAGGTGAAGATGGCCGAGGACGTTCGGGCGGAGATCGTGGCCAGCGTGCTCGAAGTCGTGGTCCACGAGGGCGACCAGATCAGCGAGGGCGACACCGTGGTGTTGCTGGAGTCGATGAAGATGGAGATCCCGGTGCTGGCCGAGTCTGCGGGCACCGTCACCAAGGTGGCCGTGCAGGTCGGTGACGTAATCCAAGCCGGCGACCTCATCGCCGTGATCAGCTGATCGCAGCCACCACACCCGGCGCGACCTAGCCGATGTCCACCCTCGGGGACCTCCTGGCCGAACACACCCTCTTGCCCGGCAGCGCGGTGGATCACCTGCACGCCGTGGTCGGGGAGTGGCAGCTGCTGGCCGACCTGTCATTCGCCGACTACCTGATGTGGGTCCGTCGCGATCCCGATGTGGACGGCGCGCTGGTGTGCGTCGCGCAGTGCCGGCCCAACACCGCGCCCACCGTGCTGCTCAGCGACGCCGTCGGAACCGTCGTCGGCGCGGAGAAGATGCCACTGGCGGTCGCGGCGTTCGATTCGGGGGTGATCGGGCGGGAAGGGGTTGCCGGACAACGCAATATGGAAGCCGTCCCGGTCCGGCACAGCGACCGGGTGGTGGCCGTGCTGACCCACCAGACCGCGTTGACGGGCGGGCGGGAGTCCAGCCGGTTGGAGGCGGCCTACCTGGACTGCGCGGCGGATCTGGTGCACATGATCTCCGAGGGCACCTTCCCCGACGTCGGCGACATCGCGGTGTCGCGTTCGAGTCCGCGGGTCGGCGACGGCTTCATCCGCCTCGGCGTCGACGGCACGGTCAGCTACGCCAGCCCGAACGCGGTGTCGGCCTATCACCGGATGGGCCTGGCCGCCGAACTGGCCGGCCACGATCTGGTCGCCGTCACCCGGCCACTGATCTCCGATCCGTTCGAGGCGCATGAGCTGGCCGAGCATGTGCGCGAATCGCTGTCCGGCGGGTCGAGCATGCGGTTCGAGGTCGACGCGGCCGGGGCGGTGGTGCTGCTGCGCACCCTGCCGCTGATCGTGCAGGGTCAACCGGCCGGGGCCGCCGTGCTGGTCCGCGACGTCACCGAGGTCAAACGTCGGGACCGGGCGCTGCTGTCCAAGGACGCCACCATCCGCGAGATCCATCACCGGGTGAAGAACAACCTGCAGACCGTGGCCGCGCTGCTGCGGCTGCAGGCCCGCCGCACCACCAGTGCCGAAGGACGCGAGGCGCTGTTGGAGTCGGTGCGACGGGTGGCGTCGATCGCGCTGGTCCACGAAGCCCTGTCGATGTCGGTCGACGAGGTGGTGAACCTCGACAAGGTCATCGACCGGATCCTGCCGATGATGAACGACGTCGCCAGCGTGGACACCCCGATCCACATCGCCCGCATCGGTTCGGTCGGCTCGCTGGACGCCGACCGGGCGACCGCCTTGATCATGGTGATCACCGAACTGGTGCAGAACGCGATCGAGCACGCCTTCTCCGCGGATGCCGACCGGCGGAGCGTGACGATCCGGGCGGAACGCTCGGCGCGCTGGCTGGACGTGGTGGTGCACGACGACGGTCACGGTCTGCCCGCCGGATTCCGGCTGGAGACCTCCGACCGGCTCGGCCTGCAGATCGTCAACACCCTGATCTCGGCGGAACTCAACGGTTCGCTGACCGCACGGGACGCACCCGGCGGCGGGACCGAGATGGTGCTGCGCATTCCGGTCGGCGGCCGTCGGCTTCGCCAAGCGCTGTGAGTGCTGGATAGGGGCCCAATGGGAGTCTGGCGACGTGACATGGGCGCGTCGCGTCGTGAAACTCCCACTCGCGGCCAGCGCACCGCGGCTGACGCAAAACGACGCGGCCCCGACCAGGTCGGGGCCGCGTCGTTGTCTGCTTGAGGGGTCAGACCCCGCTGCGCGCCCGGGTCCGGGCGTTGCGGCGCTTGAGCGCGCGCCGCTCGTCCTCGCTCATGCCACCCCACACGCCGGCGTCCTGACCGGTCTCCAACGCCCAGGTAAGGCACTCGGTGACCACCGAGCATCGGGTGCAGACCTGCTTAGCGGAAGCGATCTGGGCGAGTGCCGGCCCGCTGTTTCCCACCGGGAAGAACAGCTCCGGGTCCTCGTCACGACAGACCGCCTTGTGGCGCCAATCCATAGGTCTCCAACTCCTCACTCTGGGCGCAGCCGGGTGCGCAACTTTGTTTCTCGACTGTTATAAGCGGCGCAAGAAATGGTTACGGCTTGCATCCGATCGCTCGATCGTTTCACAGCCTGCACAGATGTCAAGGGTGCGCTTTATCACGTGGCCAACGTCACGTCTGCGCGGGGCTGCTCCGCGGGCGCCCGCAGGCGTGTACTACAGTGGTCTCAACTGTGTGCTCATCGGCCGATTTGAGCACTATCTCCGCAGGTCAGCGGGATTTTTAGCCGGGGGAGCGACGACGCTCAGCGCGTCGGGGACGGCGCGGAACGTCATCGTGGTGCGCATGCCGAGATATTCGCCGTCGATCTGGGTCGCTATCGGTGTGTCGCCGGCATCGACGCGCAGCGTGGTCACGTTGTCGTCGCGGATGAGCTGCTTGGCCCGCAGCTTCGGCCGTTTCGACAGCATCTGCCGGACCAGCCTCAAGGTGGGCAACACCTTCATGCTGGTGGTCGCGAACACGCCCATTCCCGACTCGAAGGTGGTGTCGGGGTTGGTCCAGACGCACCGCTCGTCGGCGTATGTCCACGGCGCGCAGTTCGAGACGAACACGAAATGCACGCCCTCAACCGGCTGATCGTCGCCTAGCTGCAGCGTCAACGTCGGGTCGCGGCGGGTGGTGGCCAGCACCGCGGGAACCGCGGCGCGAACGTAGCGCAGCGGGGTGACGGCGTGGCCCTTCTCGCGTTCGGCTTCGACCGCGGCCACCACCTCGCCGTCGACACCCATGCCGGCGTTGAGCGCCGACCATCGCTCGCCGCAGTCGATCAGCCCGATCCTGCGCCAGTTGGGCTGCTCCCCACGGGAATTGATCAACTCGATCAGCTGGTTGGTGGCGGCGATCGGGTCGGCGGAGATACCCAGCGAACGGGCGAAGACGTTCGCCGAGCCGCCGGGCACCACCGCCACCGCGGGCAGGTGTTCCGGCGCCGCCGAACCGGGCGCTCCGAGCAGGCCGTTGACTATGCCGTGCACGGTCCCGTCGCCGCCGTGCGCGATCACCAGGTCGACGCCGTCTCGGGACGCGGCCTGACTGATCTCGCTGGCGTGGCCGCGGTAGTCGGTGTGCACGACGGTCAGGTCGAGCCGGCTCTTGAGCGCATGGGCCAACAGGTCCCGGCCTGCCGGGGTGGTGGACGTGGCATTGGGGTTCACAATCAGCACGGCGCGCACGGGATACGAGTCTATGGGCATCCAGGATCTGGGATGCGGTGGTTACTCTGGCGGCGTGAAAGCCGTCGCTGATCCACCGCGCGCCGTGTTCGGTGCGGGCCTGATCGTTGCAGTGCAGGGCGTGGCCGCGTTGCTGGTCGCGGCGGTGCTGGTGTGGCGGGCCCTGGCCGGCGCGGATCAGGAGTCGGTCAACGGCTACGGCACCGCGGCGTGGTTCGCCGTGGTCGGTGCCGCGGTGTCGGCGGCCGGCTGGGCGTTGCTGCGGGGCCGGCGGGTCGGGCGCGGTCTGGCGGTGTTCGCCAACCTGATCCTGTTGCCGGTCGCCTGGTACCTGGGTGTGGGCTCGCACCGATGGGGGTACGGCGCGGTCGTCGGCGTGGTGGCGGTGGTGGTGCTGGCGGCGCTGTTCAGCCCGGCGGCGCTGCGCTGGGTGGCGCAACGCCCAGAGCCGACAGAATCGTGCTGAACTTCGTCACGGTCTCGGCCAGCTCCTCGTCCGGATCGGATTCGGCGACGATCCCGCCGCCGGCGTGGGCCAGCGCGGATCGCCGGTCGGCGGACAGTTGGGCGCACCGGATCGACACCACCCACCGGCCGTCGCCGCCGGCGTCGCACCAGCCGACCGCGCCGGCGTAGAAACCCCGGTCACCCTCCAGCTCAGTGATGAGGTCGACCGCGGCTGCCGTCGGCACTCCGCCGACCGCGGCCGTCGGGTGCAGCGCCAGCGCCAAATCCAGTGCGGTGGTGGAGGTATCGCGTAGCCGGCCGGTGATCGGGGTGTTCAGGTGCCACACCGCGGCGGTGCCGGTCAGCCGCGGCTCCGAAGCGACGTCCAGTTCGGTGCACAGCGGCTCGAGTGCGGCGCGCAACTGGTCGACGACCAGTTGATGCTCGTGGCGGTTCTTGCCGGATTCGGCCAGGGCCGCCCCGTTGGCGGCGTCGACGGCGGGGTCGTCGGAGGAGCGCGGCGCCGAGCCGGCGAATGGCCGGCAGGTGACCCGGTCGCCCTCGCGGGCGACCAGCAACTCCGGGCTGGCCCCCACCAGGGCCGTGCCGGTGTACTCACCTCCGGCGGCGCTCAGGTCCACCAGATAGCCGTAGCCGCTCGGGTCGGCGGCGACCAGCCGGCGCAGGACGGTTCCGGCGTCCAGGGGGGCGTCGGCGGCCAGTCGCAGCCCGCGGGCCAGCACCACTTTGTGCAGGCCGCCCTGCGGGACGGTCAGTTCGCTCAGGGCCCGGCGGATCCGGGCGCGATGATCGTCGGGCTGCGGGATCTGCGCGACGATGCGCACCGCGGGCAGTGTCGCTTCGGGTTCCGGGGGCAGTGCGTCGGCACGTCGCAGCTCCCGCGGGACGAACAGCGCGGCGGGCGCACCCGGTCGGAAAGGCAACGCGCCCATCACTATTGGAGCTTCGCCGGCGGACAGGGCGGCCCGGGCCGCGGCGACGTCGGCGAAACCGGTGGCGATCGCGTCACCCGACAGCGTCCCGGCCGGGCCGGACAGCACGAACGCCGGCGATGTTCTCGGTGTTGGCGGTGTTTTCAAGGCCCTTCGGTCCTTGGTCCGGTCAGTCCGAGCGCGACGAGCTGGCGCAACCCGTGCTCGAACCCGCAGACGGCGGCCGACCCCACGGCCATCCTGAAACGCGTTCCGTCGGCCAACGGCCGCTCGAGCCAGCGGGCGATCACCGCTCGGGAGAAGTGACCGTGGCTGACGAACACCACGTCGCGCGAGACCAGCTGCCGCAGCGCCAACGCGACCATCCGGTCCGCGCGGTCGCTGACCTGAGCCACTGTCTCGCCGCCGGTACTGCCGTGGGTCCAGATCAACCAGTCGGGTTCGGTTCGGCGGATCTGTGCGGTGGTCAGCCCCTCGTGGCGCCCGTAGTCCCATTCGGCGAGGTCGTCGGAGACCTCGTCGACGTGCAGTCCGGCGAGCTCGGCGGTCACCTGAGTGCGGCGGCGCGGGCTGGCGAGCACCAGCGGATTGTCCAGTTCGAGTTCCGCCAACATCGCGCGGGCGGCGACGGCCTGGCGCCGGCCGGCTTCGGTCAACTCCAAATCGGTGCGCCCGGTGTGCCGCCCGGTCCGAGACCACTCGGTTTCACCGTGGCGAAGCAGCAGCAGCCGGTGCTCCTCGATGCCCACGTCCGTCGATTCTGCCCGACTGCGGACACCGGCCCGCGTTTGGCGCTGCGCGGACGCAAGCCGTGCCAGTATGTCGGTGTGACGGGGATGCGGATCTTGGCGGTTGCCAACCAGAAAGGCGGCGTGGCCAAGACCACGACGGTGGCGTCGCTGGGAGCGGCGATGGCCGAGCAGGGTCGACGGGTGCTGCTGGTCGACCTCGATCCGCAGGGCTGCCTGACGTTCTCGCTGGGACACGACCCCGACAAGCTGCCGGTGTCGGTGCATGAGGTGTTGCTCGGAGAGGTGGAACCCAACGCCGCACTGGTGCCGACCGCTGAAGGCATGACCCTGCTGCCGGCCAATATCGACCTGGCCGGCGCCGAGGCGATGCTGCTGATGCGGGCCGGTCGCGAGTACGCCCTGCAGCGGGCGCTGGACAAACTGGACGGCCAGTTCGACGTGGTCGTCATCGACTGCCCGCCATCGCTGGGGGTGCTCACCCTCAACGGTCTGACCGCGGCCGGTGAGGTGATCGTGCCGCTGCAGTGCGAGACCCTGGCCCACCGGGGCGTCGGCCAGTTCCTGCGTACCGTCGCCGACGTCCAGCAGATCACCAACCCGAAGCTGCGCCTGCTGGGCGCGTTGCCCACGCTCTACGACTCGCGTACCACCCACAGTCGTGACGTGTTGCTCGACATCGCCGACCGGTACGGCCTGCCGGTGCTGGCGCCGCCCATCCCGCGAACCGTGCGTTTCGCCGAGGCCAGCGCATCGGGGGCCTCGGTGATCGCCGGCCGCAAGAACAAGGGCGCGCAGGCCTATCGGGAGCTGGCTGAGTCGCTGCTCAGGCACTGGAAGAACGGCAAGGCGCTGCCCACCTTCGCCCCCGAGATCTAGCCAGCCGCCGCGCCCCATCCCCGCGCCCATCCCCCGCGAAGATTGCTCCTATGTCAAGCAGCGGTGGCGTGGGGTGTAGGGCGTCGTGATTTCTCGTCGGTGTGGAGGCGGTTGTAG
>NZ_LQPG01000056.1 GCF_002102265.1 Mycolicibacter longobardus
TCTACAACCGCCTCCACACCGACGAGAAGTCACGACACCACACACCCCACGCCGCCGCTGCTTGACATAGGAGCAATGCTCGCTCGCGCGGTCGCGCGAGCGCGCGGGCGCCCGAGCGAACTTAGAGCCCGCCGGCCTGATCGACCAGGCCGGCCATCACCCGCACCCCTATCGCCAGCGCCCGCTCGTCGAGATCGAACGTCGGCTGGTGCAGATCCCGTTGCGGCCCGGTGCCCGGCCACACGCCGAGGCGGCCCATCGCGCCGGGCACCTCCTCCAGATACCAGGAGAAATCCTCGCCGCCGCCGGACTGCCGGGTGTCGGCCAGCACTCCGGGGCCGACGGCCTCGATGGCGTGGGTCAGCATCCGCGTCGACACCGCCTCGTTGACCACCGGCGGCACTCCGCGGTGGTAGTACAGCGTGTGCTCGATGCCCAGCGGCTCCAACAGTGAGGCCACCGCGTCCTCGACGATGCCCTGCATCACCACCCAGGTGTCCCGGCTGGCGGTGCGCACCGTGCCGGCCAGCCGACCGGCCTGCGGTATCGCATTGGCCGCCGAGCCCGAATTGACCGCCCCCCACACCAGCACGGTGCTGTTGCGCGGGTCGATGCGCCGGGACAACACCGCGGGCAGCCCGGTGATCAGCGTGCCCAGCCCGTAGACCAGGTCGGCGGTCAGGTGCGGCCGCGAGGTGTGCCCGCCGGGGCCGCTGACGGTGATCTCGATGGTGTCGGCGGCCGACGTGATGGGCCCCGGGATGGTGGCCACCCGACCGACCTGCAACCGCGGATCGCAGTGCAGCGCGAAGATCCGGCTGACCCCGCTCAGCACGCCCGCCGAGATCGCGTCGATCGCTCCGCCCGGCATCAGTTCCTCGGCGGCCTGGAAAACCAGCCGCACCCCGACCGGCAGCTCCGGCGCCGAAGCCAGCGCCAGCGCCGCACCCAGCAGGATCGCGGTGTGCGCGTCATGCCCGCAGGCGTGCGTCACTCCCGGTACCAGCGAGGCGTACGGCGCCCCGGTCTGCTCGGTCATCGGCAGGGCGTCGATGTCGGCCCGCAACGCGATACGAGGCCCACTTTCCGGGCCGAAGTCGCAGGTCAGCCCGGTCCCGCTGGGCAGCACCTTGGGGTTGAGACCGGCGCCGGCAAGACGTTCGCCGACGAATTGGGTGGTGGCGAACTCCTGGCGGCTCAGCTCCGGGTAGCGGTGCAGATGCCGCCGCCACGCCACCAACTCGTCGGTGTTGGCAGCCAGCCACGCCTCGACGGCGGGTGACGTGGGAGCTGAGGACATTCACGCAGTATCCCACCGCCGCGCGAGGCTAAGCTCAGTGCCTGTGACGGTTCCGCTCGCAACCCAAGCGGCGGCGGTCCTGGCCCGGCGAACCGGCGTCGACGCCCATGACGTGGCGATCGTGCTCGGTTCCGGGTGGGCGCCCGCGGTGGCGGCCCTCGGCGCGCCGACCGCGACGGTGCCGATGGCGGACCTGCCCGGGTTCAGTGCGCCCACCGCGGCGGGCCATACCGGCGAGCTGGTGTCGATACCCATCGGCACCCACCGGGTGCTGGTGCTGGTCGGCCGGATCCACGCCTACGAGGGCCATCCCCTCGCCGACGTCGTACGCCCGGTGCGCACGGCCGTCGCCGCCGGCGCTAACACCGTGGTGCTGACCAACGCCGCCGGAGGACTGCGGGACAGCTACGACATCGGCCAGCCGGTGCTGATCAGCGACCATCTGAACCTGACCGGCCGCTCGCCGCTGGAAGGCGCCCACTTCGTCGACATGGTCGACGCCTACACCCCGGCGTTGCGCGCGCTGGCCCGGCAGGTCGACCCCACGCTGGCCGAAGGCGTCTACGCCGGGATGCCGGGACCGCAGTACGAGACCCCCGCCGAGATCCGGATGCTGCGCACCCTGGGCGCCGACCTGGCGGGAATGTCGACGGTGCATGAGGCGATCGCCGCCCGGGCGGCCGGCGCCCAGGTACTTGGCCTGTCGCTGGTGACCAACCTGGCGGCCGGGATCACCGGCGAGCCGCTCAGCCACGCCGAGGTGCTGGCCGCCGGCCGGGAGTCGGCGGCCCGAATGGGCACGCTGCTCGCCGACGTGGTGAGGCGATTGTGATCTGTTCACTCTGCGGTGAGGGTGGAAAAGATCGAGTAACCTCCGCCGTGACCGCAGAGTCAACGTTGCCACAATGAGCTCGTGACCCCCGAGGAGTGGATCGCCCACGACCCCGACCCCGTGACCGCCGCGGAGCTAAGCGCGTGCAGCCCCGGCGAATTGGCCACCAGGTTCTCCGCGCCGCTGCGGTTCGGCACCGCCGGACTGCGCGGACCTGTGCGCGCCGGGCCGGATGCGATGAACCTCGCCGTGGTGCTGCGTGCCAGTTGGGCGGTGGCCCGGGTGCTCACCGCGCACGGGCACCGGGGGTCGACCGTGGTGGTCGGCCGCGACGCGCGCCACGGCTCGGAAGTCTTCGCGATGGCGACCGCCGAAGTCCTTGCCGCGGCAGGCTTTTCGGTGCTGCGTTTGCCGGATCCGCTGCCCACGCCGGTGGTGGCTTTCGCGGTTCGCCAGACCGGGGCGGCGGCAGGCGTCCAGATCACCGCCTCGCACAACCCGGCCTCCGACAACGGTTACAAGGTGTACTTCGACGGCGGGGTGCAGATCGTCTCGCCGATCGACACCGAGATCGAATCCGCCATGGCCGAGGCTCCCCCGGCCGATGCCATCGCACGGCGTCCCGTCGCGCCGGCCGGCAACGAGCTGGCGGCTCGCTATGTCGGGCACGCCGCGATCGTGCGACGGCACCGCGGTCAAGTTCGGGTGGCGCTGACACCGCTGCACGGGGTGGGCGGCAAGGTGGCCGTCGAGGCCCTGAATGCGGCGGGCTTCACCGACATCCACACCGTGGCAAGCCAATTCGATCCGGATCCGGATTTTCCCACGGTGGCGTTCCCCAATCCGGAAGAGCCCGGCGCCGCCGACGCGTTGCTGGTGCTGGCCGCCGACGTCAACGCCGACGTCGCGATCGCCCTGGATCCCGACGCGGACCGGTGCGCAGTCGGCATCTGCGGACCGGATGGCTGGCGGATGCTGACCGGCAACGAAACCGGCTGGCTGTTGGGCGACTATCTGCTGTCACGACTTCCGGCGGGCCGGGCGGCGGCTGCCGTGGTGGCCAGCACCGTGGTGTCGTCGCGGATGCTGGTGGACATCGCGCGGCGCTACGGGGCCCGTCATGTGGAGACGCTGACCGGGTTCAAGTGGCTGGCGCGCGCCGATTCCAGCCTGCCCGGCGCCACCCTGGTCTACGCCTACGAGGAGGCGATCGGCTACTGCGTGGACCCGGATGCGGTGCGCGACAAGGACGGCATCAGCGCCGCGGTGCTGGCCTGCGACCTGGTGGCGGCGCTGCGTGATCGAGGCGGCTCGGTTCCCGGCGCACTCGACGAGTTGGCCCGCCGGCACGGTGTACACGTCACCGACTCGGTGTCCCGCCGGGTCGCCAGCCCCGCCGAGGCCGCCGCGGTGATGAGCCGGCTGCGCGCGGATCCGCCGGGCGTGCTGGCCGGATTCACCGTGACCGCAACCGATCTGCTGCACCGCAACGGGCCGGTTACCGATGCGCTGGAGTTCGCCGGCGAGCACGATGGCACCTCGGTGCGGGTTGTGGTGCGTCCGTCGGGCACCGAACCGAAGCTCAAGTGCTACCTGGAAGTGGCCCGAGCACCCTCGGATGACCTGATCGGGGATCGCGCGGAGGCCTGGCGAGTCTGCGCGGCCGTCGCCGACGCGGTCCGTGCCTGGTAGCGGCGACAATCCTGCGCTTCCCGCGGGGGTGGTTTGCGCCCGCATACCAACCCGCCGCCTGCAGCCGCGAGGACGGTGCAGCCGGATCAGCGCGGCCCGTACTGGCGGTCACCGGCGTCGCCCAGGCCCGGAATGATATAGGCGTTCTCGTCCAGCCCGTCATCGACCGCGGCGGCGATCAGCCGTACCCTCGGATCGGCGTTCGCCAGCGCCGCAACGCCATCCGGGGCCGCCACCACGCACAGCACGGTGATCTCGGTTGCGCCGCGGTCGGCCAGCAGTCCGACGGTGTGCAGCAGCGACCCGCCGGTGGCCAGCATGGGGTCCAGGACCATGACCGGCCGGGCGCTCAGGTCCGCCGGCAGCGATGCCAGATACGGCACCGGAAGGTGGGTGGCCTCGTCGCGTGCCACGCCGACGAACCCGACCTGGGCTTCCGGGATCAGCGCGTGTGCGGCGTCGACCATGCCCAGCCCGGCGCGCAGCACCGGCACCAGCAGCGGTGGTTCGGCCAGCCGCGCCCCGACGGTGGCGGCCAGCGGGGTGCGCACCTCGATCTCTTCGCGGGGCGCCTCGCGGGTGGCCTCGTAGACCAGCATCCAGGTCAGGTCGCGCAGCGCCGACCGGAATGTCGCGTTGTCGCTGCGCTCGTCGCGCAGGGTGGTCAACCGTGCCGCGGCCAGCGGGTGATCGATGACGCGCACATCCACGCCTGCGACCCTACGAGTCATGCGCCGAGGAAGTTGAGGATCTCGAAGACCACCGCGCCCGCCTCCAACATCGGCGCCAGCGAGATCAAGGGCTCCCCGTTGAACACGGCGTCCGGACCGAGCCAGTCGACAACGTCCAGCGACACGGCCAACTCATTCCACGCGCTCAGCAGATAGGCGTCCACCTCGTTGGTGAAGCGATAGCCGGCGAGCAGCGCATCGACGAACGAGTCCGGCAACGGATCGCGTCCGGCGAAGCCCAGCAGGTCGTTGACCGGGTCGACGAAGCTGCGCACCCCGGCGTATTGCAGGCCCGCCAGCATCTGCAGCGGATCCATCCGCAGCAAGAACCCGGCGACGCCGGAGCCCTCCGCCAACTGGCCGCTCGCGGTGACCGCCCACGGCCCGGTGGCGTCGGTTCCGTTGACGCCGACGAACGGGTTGCCCGGATTGCCGTATCCCCAGTCGATGACGAGTTTGAGCACCGGCGCCAGGGCATCGCCGATGACCTTGCCGATGTCGCCGAGCTGGTAGATCGGCCACAGGATCGGCAGCTGCTGGGGGATCAGGTAGAAGTCGGTGTCCCCGATGGCGCCGAGATCGACGGTGTCGGCGAGGTTGTCGAAGTCGGCATAGGAGAAATGCACCGTCGCCGTCCCGATCAGCGCGTTGAGCATGGCCAGCAGGTTGGACGGGTCCTGCGGAAAGTTGGCCAGGCCGTCGTATTCGCCGGTGTAGACGGCGGTGTCGAACCCGCTGGTCGGGGTGGGCCCGATGCTCAGGGGGATGCCCAGGAACGGCAGGTGCACCGGCTGGTCGCTCAACAGCGGGTAGGCCGGGAAGCGGGTCAGGATCCCGCCGAGCGGGCTGCTGGGGTTGCCGACCAGCACGAAATCCAGGTTGGCCGGGTCATGACCGCCGCCGGACGCTTCGGCGAGCAGGTTGATCATCAGCTGGGTGGCGATGGTGGCGCTCTGCGAGTAGCCGAACACCGTGACGTCGTCGCCGGCTTGCAGTTGCGGTACCAGCGCGTTGTGCAGGATCTCGACGCCGCGGGCCACCGACTCAGCGAAGGTCAGATACGGGTTCGGTGGGGGCAGGCACACCAGCGGGCAGAACTGTTCGGGGGTGACCAGACCCTCGAACTGATAGCCGGGAAACGTCGGCTGCCCGGTGAACCACGGCGAGGCGGGCTGCAGGAACCGGTCGAGCACCGCGCCCATATAGCCGCCCACCGTGGGGTCGGGGATGCTGGTCGGTCCCATGATCCAGCCTGGGTTGCCCAACAGCGCGACGCCCGCCCGGTCTGCCGGGCCGGACCCCGGCGCAGCGACCCCGGTGGTGACCGCCAGCACCGACGCAGCCGAGAGCAGCACTGCCCCCAGCGGGCGCCGGTGCGACATCGGGTCAGGCGTCGAGATAGTTGACGAGGCTGAAGCCCAAGCCGACCAGGTCCAGCAGCGGCTGGGCGGAGATCAGCGGCGCCCCGTTGAAGATGGCGGCCGGTCCCAGCACGTCGAGCACGTTCCACTCGGTGGCCAGTTCCTGCCACCCGTTGAGCAGCGCCTGGTCCAGTTCGATCGTGAAGTTGTAGCCGCCCAGCAGCGAGTCGACGACCGACTGCGACAGCGGGTCCTGCCCGGCGAAGTCCAGCAGGTTGTTGATGGTGTTGGTCAGGCTCTGCACACCGGCGTACTGCAGGCCGGCCAGCATCTGCAGCGGGTCCATCCGCAGCAGGAACCCGGCGACACCGGTGTCCTCCGAAAGATGACCCGTCGCGGTGACCGCCCACGGCCCGGCCGCACCGATCGGGTCGACACCGCCGACGCTGATCCCGGCGTCCGGGGCACCGGGGTTGCCGTAGGACCAGTCGATCAGCACCTTCAGCACAGGTGCCAGCGCGTCGCCGACCAGCTTGCCGAAGTCGCCCAGTCCGTAGAGGGGCCCGAGGATCGGCAACTGCGCGGTGGGCAGCATGTAGAAGTCGTTGGACCCGATCGAGCCGAGGTCGACCGCGTTGGCGAGGTTGTCATTGAAGTAGGCGTTGTGCACCGCCAGGATTCCCATCAGCGCGTTGAGCACCGCCACCACGTTGGTGGGGTCCTGCGGGAAGTTGGACCACCCGTCGTATTCGGTGCTGTAGATGCTGGCCGAGAACTCGGTCGGGCCCGCGCCGATGCCCAGCGGGATGTTCAGGAACGGAATGTGCTGCATGCCCCCGTCCAGGCCGTCGGCGAAGTGCAGCCGGCTCAGGATGCCGCCGATCGCGCTGTTCGGGTCACCGATCAGCACGAAGTGCAGGTTCAGCGGGTCGTATTCGCCACCCGGCGCATCGGCGAGCAGACTTTGCATCGCCAGCGTGGCGACCACCGCGCTCTGAGAGAAGCCGAACACCGTGACGCTGTCGCCGGCCTCGAGCTGCGGGCGGATCGCGGCGTCCAAGTTGGCGGCACCCTGCGCCAGCGAGTCGGCGAAGTTCAGCTGCGGGACCGGCAGCGGCTGGCAGACGATCGGGCAGAACTGGTTGGGGGTGGTCAGGCCCTCGAACGTGTAGCCGGGGAACTCGGTCTGCCCGGCAAACCACGGTGTCACCGGTTGCAGATAGAAGTCCCGGACCAGGTCCATGTAGATGCCGGCGGTCGTCGGGTCGTCGTGGCCGGTGCCGGTCATGATCCAGCCTTCGCCGGCCAGCAGGGTGATGTCGGCGACCAACTTCTCCAGTCGGGACGCCAGCGCCGGACCCAGCAGCGACGACAGGGCCAGGAAGACGGTGCACAGCGCGGCCAACAGCGTCGCCCCGAGCGGATGAACTCGCCGATCCGTCATCGCAGACCTCCCAGGTCATCTCAATATGTTGCCGGTGAGACTTTGCATCCGCCTGACAACGTCACATTAATCTATAAGGCGCAATTCAGTGTTTACCTTCATTGAGAAAACGCACGTTGTCAAACGCAAGCGATGACGGGCTTGTCGTTTCGCTGAAGCGTCCCGGCGGCCGAACTCCAGGGCCCTGTTCACCGGCGGAACCGCCGAGGTACCGATGCCCTTGAGTCGGGCGACGGACCCCGCCGTTATTCTGTGCGCCATGGCTGCTGACCTCGTACCGATCCGCCTCGCGGTGACCGCTGGTGACCGCTACACCCTGTGGGCGCCCAGCTGGCGCGACTCCGGTGACGAGTGGCAGGCGTTTTTGGGCAAGGACGAAGACCTCTACGCCTTCGCCACCGCAGCCGATCTGGTGGCCTTCGTGCGGACCAACACCGACAACGACCTGGCCGATCACCCGAGCTGGCAGAAGCTGGTCGAGGCCAACGCCCACAAGCTCGAGCCGCGCCGCAGCCACCAGTACGACCTGATCGCGGTCGAGGAACTGCTGACCCAGAAGCCGACCAAGCAGTCCGTCCGGTCGCTGGCCGAAGCGATGGAGGTCGTCTCGGCGATCGGCTCGGTGTGCGACCTACCTGCGGTGACGAAGTTCTTCAACGGCAACCCCAACCTGGGGTGGCTGGCCGGCGGGGTCGACAACTTCACCGGCCGGGCCGGCCGCAAGCGGTGGGACACCATCGCCGAGATCATCGGCCGCAGCTGGGGCAACGTGTTGACCGCGGTCGAAGAGGTCATCACCACCCCCGACGTCGACGCCGCCGCGGTATCTCGGGCGGCCGATGAGCTGGCCCAGGACCCGCCGGCCGAACCGGAGGAGACCGAAGCATCCGACGCCGCCGCCGACCCCGAAGCCGCCGACGCGAACGACACCGGCGACGACGAAACGGCCGCCGCCGCGGGTGAGCGGGCCGCGGGTGACCGGGTGGTTCTCGGCAGCGATGCGGACTTCTGGACCAAAGTCGGTATCGACCCGATCCGGGTCATCACCGACAACGGCACCTACTTCACGCTGCGCTGCTACCTCGGCGACGCGCCGGTGTTCCTGGGCCGCAACGGCCGGATCAGTGTGTTCGGTTCCGAACGCGCCCTGGCCCGCTACCTGGCCGACGAGCACGACCACGACCTGTCGGACCTGAGCACCTACGACGACATCCGGACCGCCGCCAACGACGGCTCACTGTCGATCGACATCACCGACGACAACGTCTATGTGCTGTCCGGGATGGTCGACGACCTCACCGACGGGCCCGACGCGGTGGACCGCGAGCAGCTCGAGCTGGCCGTCGAGTTCCTGCAGGATGTGGGCACCTACGCCGAGGACGGCGTGGTCGCCGAGACCCTCAAGCCGGACCGTCCGCTGGGCCGGATGGTGAGCTATGTGCTCGACCGGGAATCGGTCACCGAGCCGCAACGTCCGTTCGCTCCCGCGGTCAAGGAATGGGAACAGCTCGAGCAGTTCGTGCAGTTGCGGCTGCGGCGCGAGTAACGCTTTCTCAGTCGGGCTCGACTGCGCGGCCGGTCAGGCCGCGCAGGGCGTCTTGCAGGTCGGCGGGTGGTGCGCTGCGGAAATTCACCGGAATTGCGGCGGCTATTTGCCCGATTTCATTGCCGAGTGGTCATATCCCCGATAACATCTGGCCCGATAACATCTGGCCGGGCCGTGTGGTTTGCGGGGCCCTTCCAATTCGAAAGGACTACACATGCGCAAGGCAACGCAACGAGCCGCAGCAGTATCCGCCGCAGTTTTGGGGGTTGCGCTGATCGGCACGGGTTGCAGCACCACCAAGGAGAAGACCAGCGAGGCTTTGAGTTCGGCCAGCTCGGTTGCGTCCTCGGCCAGCTCGGTGATCTCTTCCGCAGTCACCTCCCCCACCGAGGAAAGCGCGGCCGCCAGCTCCACGGTGATCACCGGCGCCGACGGCAAGGAGTACACCGTCTCCGGTCCGATCCTGGCCAAGCTCGACTCCCTGGACGCGGCCGCCAAGCAGGACCTGGGCGAGCCCATCGCCGCCGAGCAGAAGAACCCCGACGGCGGCATCTACCAGCAGTTCGACGGCGGCGTGATCGTTCACACCACCCGTTCGTACGTGGTGTGGGGCAAGATCCGCGACAAGTGGAACGAGCTGGGCGGTTCGCAGGGCAAGCTGGGCTACCCGACCAGCGACGAGACCACCAACGCTGACGGTGCCAAGCAGAGCACCTTCGAGCACGGTGTCGTCACCTGGAAGACCGGCGACGCAGAGGCCACTGTCGCCGAGCACTGATCTCGCATCGAAGGCCGGGCAATCGCAACCGCGATTGTCCGGCCTTCGCCGTTTCGCCCGGGCCGTTTCGGGCAGCCTCGCGGGCCCGCGGGCTGCAGCCAACACGGTCAGCCGATCAGGGCCGCGTATTGCGGCTTGATCACTTCCTCGATGATCTCGACCCGCTGGTCGAACGGGATGAACGCCGACTTCATCGCGTTCACCGTGAACCGCTGCAGATCGGCCCAGCCGTAGCCGAACGTCTCGGCCAGCACCAACATCTCCTTGCTCATGGTGGTGTCGCTCATCAGCCGGTTGTCGGTGTTTACCGTCACCCGCAGGCGGGCGCGGGCCAACAGGTCGAACGGGTGCTCGGCGATGCTGCCGACCGCGCCGGTCTGCACATTGGAGCTCGGGCACAACTCCAGCGGAACCCGCTTGTCCCGCAGGATCGCCGCCAGCCTCCCCAGCCGCACCTTCCCGTCGTCGTCGACGGTGATGTCGTCGGTGATCCGCACCCCGTGCCCCAGCCGGTCCGCGCCGCAGAAGGCTATCGCCTCGTGAATGGAGGGCAGCCCGAACGCCTCGCCGGCGTGGATGGTGAAGCGGGCGTTGTGGTCACGCATGTACTCGAACGCGTCCAGGTGCCGGCTCGGCGGGTAACCGGCCTCGGCGCCGGCGATGTCGAACCCGACCACGCCGTTGTCGCGGAACCGGATGGCCAGCTCCGCGATCTCCCGCGACAGCGCCGCGTGACGCATCGCGGTGACCAGGCAGCGCACCGTGATCTCCCGGCCGGCCGCGGCGGCGTCGCGCTCCCCCTGCGCGAATCCGGCCAGCACCGCTTCGGTCACCTCGTCGAATGACAGCCCGCCCTCGATGTGCAGTTCCGGCGCGAAGCGCACCTCGGCGTAGACGACCGAGTCGGCGGCCAGATCCTCGACGCATTCCCGCGCGACGCGGTGCAGCGCCTCGGGGGTCTGCATCACCGCCACGGTGTGGCTGAACGGTTCCAGATAGCGCTCCAGCGAACCGCTGTGCGAGCGGGTGCGAAACCAGGTCGCCAGCTCGTCGGGGTCGGCGGTCGGCAGCCCGTCGTAGCCGACCTGCCCGGCGATGTCCACCACGGTGGCCGGGCGCAGGCCACCGTCCAGGTGGTCGTGCAGCAGGGCCTTGGGGACCTGCCGGATCGCGTCCAGGCTCAGCGAAGTGGTCATGGCTTCATCATGGGGTCGTTTCGAGGATCAGGGGGCGCGGGACCGGCGGTGTGTCGCCGTCACCCAGGAGGCGGTAGCCGCCGTCCAGCTCGGCGCACGCCGGTCCGAACCGTTCGCGGGTGTCGGTGTAGAGCGTGAACAGGGTTTCACCGGCCGCCACCGGCTCACCGGGCCGCCGGTGGATCCGTACCCCGGCCGCGTGCTGCACCGGTTCACCCGGCCTGGACCGGCCCGCACCGAGCCGCCACGCCGCCCTGGCCACCGCCATCGCATCGATGTCACCCATGATGCCTCCCCGATCGGCGGTGACGGTCTCGGCGCAGGCCGCCACCGGCAGCGGCACGCCCAGATCGCCGCCCTGGGCGGCGACCAGTGCGGTGAAACGGTCCATCGCGGTGCCGTCGGATAAGGTCGCCACCGGATCACGCTTGTCCAACCCGGCCAGCGTCAGCATCTCCTGCGCCAGCCGCACCGTCAGCGCCACCACATCGGCCGGCCCACCCCCGGCCAAGACCTCAAGGGCCTCGGCGACCTCGATCGCGTTGCCGACCGCGCATCCCAGCGGGGTGTTCATGTCGGTGAGCAGTGCGCGGGTCCGGACCCCGTGCGCCGCGCCCAGCCCGACCATGATCTCGGCCAGCTCCCTGGCCTGCGGCGCGGACTTCATGAACGCGCCGGATCCGACCTTGACGTCCAGGACCAGGGCTCCGGCGCCTTCGGCGAGTTTCTTGCTCATCACCGAGCTGGCGATCAACGGCAGCGACTCCACGGTGCTGGTGATGTCGCGCAGCGCATACAGCTTGGCGTCGGCGGGCGCCAGGGCACCAGCGGCGAAGATCGCCGCTCCGACGCCGACCAACTGCTCACGCAGCCGCGCCGTGGACAGCGTCGCGTCGAAGCCCGCGATCGACTCCAGCTTGTCCAGAGTTCCGCCGGTGTGGCCCAGGCCGCGGCCCGAGGCGCTCGGCACCGCGGCACCGCAGGCGGCCACCACGGCGACCAGCGGCAGGGTGATCTTGTCGCCCACCCCGCCGGTGGAGTGCTTGTCCACGGTGCTCAGCCGCCGGCCGTTGCGCCGCAGGTCGGAAAAGTCCATCCGCTCCCCCGAGGCGATCATCGCCGCGGTCCAGCGCACGGTTTCCTCCGCGTCCATCCCGCGCAGGTAGATCGCCATCAGCAACGCCGCCATCTGCTCTTCGGCTACGGCGCCGCGCGTGTAGCCGTCGATCAGCCAGTCGATCGCGGCGTCGGGAAGCCGGTGGCCGTCGCGCTTGGCCGCGATCAGCGTCGGCGCGTCGAAGGGCGGCAGGGTGCTCATGGCAGCGCATCGGGTCCGAAGGCATCCGGCAGCAGCTCGCCCAGCCTCCGCGCACCGGCCGGATGGTCGACGAGCAACTCGGGACCGCCGTGTTCCAGCAGCACCTGGCGGCACCGGCCGCACGGCATCAGCAGGACTCCGTCGGCGTTGCTGCAGGACAGCGCCACCAATCGGCCGCCACCGGAGCCGTAGAGCCCGCAGACCACCGCACACTCGGCGCACAGGCTCAGGCCATATGAGACATTTTCCACATTGCAGCCGGCCACGACCCGCCCGTCATCGGTCAGCCCGGCGGCACCGACCCGCAGCCCCGAATACGGCGCGTAGGCGTTGGCGGCCACAGAAATTGCCTTGCGCCGCAACAGATCCCATTGGATTTCGTCGGACATTTCAGCGGATCCCCCATCGATCTGAGCGCACCGCATCACCTCGCCAACCCGTCGTTCCGAACGAAAATCAGCGTAGACGGCGCCTGATCTTACCCGTCGGTAACTTCCGCGTGGTCGTTTCGACCCTGTGGATGGGTTTAGAGTCCAAGCCGAGGTTTATTGACAGCGATGGCGTTGCGGAGCGAACGCACGCGCGGCAGAGCCGGGCGTAGCGGGCCGCTGCAGATAATTGGAGGCGCTGATGACGGCGACATCCGCCGATACAGCGACGCCGGGGACGCGACTCCGGCGACAGAGTCTGTACAAGGGTGACCCCGGAATGTGGGCGTTCGCGCTGCACCGGATCACCGGTGCGACCATCTTCTTCTTCCTGTTCGTACACGTGCTGGACACGGCCCTGGTGCGGGTCAGCCCGCAGGCCTACACCGAGGTGATCGCGACCTACAAGACGCCGCTCGTCGGCCTGATGGAGCTGGGCCTGGTGGCCGCGGTGCTGTTCCACGGCCTCAACGGTGTCCGGCTGATCCTGATCGACTTCTGGTGGCAGGGCTGCCGGTGGCAGCGCCAGATGCTGGTGGCGGTCGGCGCCATCTGGCTTGTGGTGATGGTCCCGGTGGTGGTACGGATCGGCATGCACATGGCGGAGCGGTTCCTATGAGCACACTCGACCTGCAAAACAGCAGGGGCCCGGTGGCCCCGGTTCTCGGGGCCGACCGCGACCGTCCGGCCAGCCTCGGCGACCCGCGCGCGCCGCGTCGGTCCAACGGGATGCCCAACTTCGAGAAGTACACCTGGCTGTTCATGCGGTTCTCCGGCGCCGTCCTGATCTTCCTGGTGCTCGGGCACCTGTTCGTCATGCTGATGTGGCAGAACGGCGTCTACCGGATCGACTTCAACTACGTCGCGGAACGCTGGCACTCACCGTTCTGGCAGATCTGGGATCTGAGCCTGCTGTGGCTGGCCGAACTGCACGGCGGCAACGGCCTGCGCACGATCATCGGCGACTACACCCGCAGCTCGCGGAGCCGGTTCTGGCTGATGACGCTGCTGGCGGTGTCGATCATCTTCACGCTGGCACTGGGCAGCTACGTGCTGCTGAGCTTCGACGCGAACATTTCTTGACGACGGATTTCGGTAGCGAACGGGTGATATCGCGGTGATTCAAGAACATCGATACGACGTGGTGATCGTCGGTGCCGGCGGCGCCGGGATGCGGGCGGCCGTCGAGGCGGCGCCGCGGGCCCGTACCGCGGTGCTGACCAAGCTCTACCCCACGCGCAGTCACACCGGCGCAGCCCAGGGCGGCATGTGCGCCGCGCTGGCCAACGTCGAGGACGACAACTGGGAGTGGCACACCTTCGACACCGTCAAGGGCGGTGACTACCTGGCCGACCAGGACGCGGTGGAGATCATGGCCAAGGAGGCCATCGACGCGGTGCTGGACCTGGAGAACATGGGCATGCCGTTCAACCGCACGCCCGAAGGCCGGATCGATCAGCGCCGGTTCGGCGGTCACACCCGCGACCACGGCAAGGCCCCGGTGCGCCGCGCGTGCTACGCCGCCGACCGCACCGGCCACATGATCCTGCAGACCCTCTACCAGAACTGCGTCAAGCACGGCGTGGAGTTCTTCAACGAGTTCTACGTGCTGGACCTGGCGCTCACCGAGACCCCCAGCGGTCCGGTGGCCACCGGCGTGGTGGCTTATGAGTTGGCGACAGGCGATATTCATGTCTTTCACGCCAAGGCGATCGTGCTGGCCACCGGCGGCTCCGGGCGGATGTACAAGACCACCTCCAACGCCCATACCCTGACCGGTGACGGTATGGGCGTCGTGTTCCGCAAGGGACTCCCGCTGGAGGACATGGAGTTCCACCAGTTCCACCCGACGGGATTGGCCGGCCTGGGCATCCTGATTTCGGAGGCCGTCCGCGGCGAGGGCGGGCGGCTGCTCAACGCCGACGGTGAGCGGTTCATGGAGCGCTACGCCCCGACCATCGTCGATCTGGCCCCGCGCGACATCGTGGCCCGCTCGATGGTCCTCGAGGTGCTGGAGGGCCGCGGCGCCGGGCCCAACAAGGACTACGTCTACATCGACGTGCGCCACCTGGGCGAAGACGTGCTGGAGGCCAAGCTTCCCGACATCACCGAGTTCGCCCGCACCTACCTGGGCGTGGACCCGGTCAAGGAACTGGTGCCGGTGTACCCCCCCTGCCACTACGTGATGGGCGGTATCCCCACCACGGTCACCGGGCAGGTGTTGCGGGACAACACCAACACGGTTCCGGGCCTCTACGCCGCCGGCGAGTGCGCCTGCGTGTCGGTGCACGGCGCCAACCGGCTGGGCACCAACTCGCTGCTGGACATCAACGTGTTCGGCCGCCGGGCCGGTATCGCGGCCGCCGAGTACGCCGCCGGGCACGAGTTCGTCGAGCTGCCGGAGAACCCGGCGCAGGCCGTCGTCGACTGGGTCGCCAATATCCTCTCCGAGCACGGCAATGAGCGCGTCGCCGACATCCGCGGCGCCCTGCAGCAGTCGATGGACAACAACGCCGCGGTGTTCCGCACCGAGAAGACCCTCAAGCAGGCGCTGAGCGACATCCACGCGCTGAAGGAGCGCTACGCCCGAATCACCGTGCACGACAAGGGCAAACGCTTCAACTCCGACCTGCTGGAGGCGATCGAGCTGGGCTTCCTGCTGGAGCTGGCCGAGGTCACCGTGCTGGGCGCGCTGAATCGCCAGGAGTCCCGCGGCGGGCACGCCCGCGAGGACTACCCCAACCGCGACGACGTCAACTACATGCGCCACACCATGGCTTACAAGCAGGGACCCGACCTGATCGCCGACATCCGGCTGGACTACAAGCCGGTGGTGCAGACCCGCTACGAACCGAAGGAACGGAAGTACTGATGTCCTCCTCAGCTGACTCCGGGTGCTGCTCGTCAGAGGGTGGATGCTGCTCGCCGGGGCCATCGACAAGCACGGCTGCGGCCGCGCTGGTCGACGCCGCACCGGCCGGTGACCCGCCGCTGCCCCCGGTCCCCGAGGGCGCGCAGATGGTCACGCTCAAGATCGCCCGGTACAACCCGGAGAACCCCGACGCCTATGCGGCCACCGACGGCTGGCAGAGCTTCCGGGTGCCTGCCCTGCCCACCGACCGGTTGCTCAACCTGCTGATCTACGTCAAGAGCTATCTGGACGGCACGCTGACCTTCCGCCGGTCCTGTGCGCACGGCGTGTGCGGGTCCGACGGGGTGCGGGTCAACGGCAACAACAAGCTGGCCTGCAAGCTGCTGATGCGCGACATCCTGCCCAAGAAGCCGGGCAAGGAACTGACACTGACCATCGAGCCGCTGCGCGGGCTTCCGGTGGAAAAAGACCTCGTGGTCAACATGGAACCGTTCATGGACGCCTACAAGGCGATCAAGCCGTACCTGATCACCACCGGCAACCACCCCACCCGTGAGCGCATCCAGAGCCAGACCGACCGGCACCGCTACGACGACACCACCAAGTGCATTCTGTGCGCCATCTGCACCACCAGCTGCCCGGTGTACTGGAGTGAGGGTTCGTATTTCGGCCCGGCCGCGATCGTCAACGCCCACCGGTTCATCTTCGACAGCCGCGACGAGGCGGCCGCCGAGCGTCTCGACATCCTCAACGAGGTCGACGGGGTGTGGCGCTGCCGCACCACGTTCAACTGCACGGATGCCTGCCCGCGCGGCATCGAGATCACCAAGGCGATCCAGGAGGTCAAGCGGGCGCTGATGTTCGCTCGCTGATCTGCCTGCCCCCCATTGGGGCCAGCGTGCGTGTCTGCCCGCCGACACGCCGCGAGCCCGGCGTGATAGGACACTGAGATGCACTGGTACACCGGCAACACCGTCTACGACACCGTCCTGACCGCCGCGTTCGCCTTCGCGGCGTTCGTGATCATCGGCGGCTTCTTCGGACAGAGCTCGTACGGCCGGTTCTCGACGACGAAGCTCGGCTTGAACCTGAACCCGAAGTTCGGCTGGTGGCTGATGGAGATCCCGGCGACCGTGGTGTTCCTGGTCGCCTACCTGAGCGGACCGGCTCGTTTCGACCCGACGTCGCTGGTGCTGGCCGGCATCTGGGCGCTGCACTACGCCAATCGCGGCTGGTTCTTCCCGCTGGCAATCCGCCAGGTGCCCGGCAAGCGCAGCACCTTCAACATCTCGGTGGTGGTGATGGGCATGCTCGTCACGTCCATGCACGGCTACCTCAACGGAGCACTGTTCAGCCACGACTACTTCGGCCGGTACGGCACCGACTGGTTGACCGATCCCCGATTCCTGGTGGGCCTGGCGATCTATCTGTGCGGGTTCGCCCTGCTGGTCAACTCCGAGTCGATCGTGCGCAACCTGCGCGACAAGAACAATCCCGGCGGGGCCGAGTACCGGATTCCGTTCGGCGGCGGCTTCCGGTTCGTCACCAGCCCGGCCTACCTGGGCGAGATGATCGCGTGGACCGGCTTTGCCGTGCTGACCTGGGCGCTGCCCGGCGTCGCCATCCTGCTGATCACCGCCGGCAACCTGATCCCCCGGGCGCTGGGCACGCACCGGTGGTACCAGGAGAAGTTCGTCGACTACCCGACCGACCGCAAGGCGTTGGTGCCGTTCCTGATCTGAGGCCGGCGCTCCTTGGTGGCGAGCGTGCACAGTTGTACAGCCGTAGCGGCGCGTCGCTGCGCAAACACGCACGCTCGCGGGAATCAGTGGGCTTGTCACACTTTCCCGGGCCCGCTCGTCTAACGGGTATGACCACAACACGAATCGAACCGCTGTCCCCCAAGAAGGCGAACCCGCTGGTGCGGGCCATGTACCGCTACACCAAGCGCCGCTTCGGTGAGGTGCCGGAGCCGTTCGCCGTCGCCGCTCATCATCCACGACTGCTGGTGGCCAACGCCGTGCACGAAGGCCTGCTGCAGTCCGCATCCCGCAAGCTGCCCGCCGGGGTGCGCGACCTGGCGGTCTTCTGGACCGCCCGCACCATCGGATGTTCGTGGTGCGTGGACTTCGGGGCCATGCTGTCCCGGCTGGAGGGCCTGGACGTCGAGCGCCTCAAGGAGATCGATGAGTATGCGACCTCGCCCCGCTTCACCGACGACGAGCGGGCCGCCGTCGCCTACGCCGATGCCGTCACCGCCGACCCGCACACCGTCACCGATGAGCAGGTCGCCGATCTCCGCCGGCGCTTCGGCGACGACGGCGTCATCGAACTGACCTATCAGATCGGGATCGAGAACATGCGGGCCCGGATGTACTCGGCGCTGGGCATCACCGAGCAGGGTTTCAGTTCCGGGGACGCCTGCCGGGTGCCGTGGGCGACGGCTACGGGGCCGGAGTGACCTCGATATAAGCGATCTGGATTCCGGCAGCCGCGCTGCCCTTGTCCAGGCCGCGCTCGAAGAGCCGCATCGGCAGACTCCAGTTGGCGGCGATCGCCCGCTCGGCGCGCGCGTGCTCGGACTCGGGCAGGATCCTGGCGACTCCTGCCACCGGGTTTCCCTCGGGTTTGCCGCGGAGGCTGCTGCGGACCACCACGACGTTCGGGTTGTTGCGGATCCGTTTGACCTTGCCGGTGGACGGGTCGGTGCGGACGTAGAGCTTTCCGTCCGCCACGCCGTGGTTGATCGGGCTCGGCATCGCTTCACCCGAACGTTTGAACGTCACCAGCACAATCTGACGGGATTTCTCGAAGCCGGTGAAATCCGTACCGGTGGGGGCTCCGATGTCGAAGGCGGCGCGGTGACGCATCTTGTCCATCGCGCGGAACATCAAGGCTCCCATTTTCTCCGCGGTGCTACCGGGCATGCGTATTCTCCGATCTGCTCGCAGGGCGAAGCGGTGACCCGCTGAATTTGTCCGGGTTGGCGATGTCCCAGATGGCGACGACCCGCCCGTCGCGCACCGTCATCGCGGTGACGCGCGGCATCAGCTCGGGGAACCCGTTCGCACCGGGTGCACCGGGCGTGTAGGCGCCGAGTTCGCCGTTGACCAGTGCCAGCTGGTTCGCGGTGATCAGGGTCGGGCCGTAGCGGCGCGCCAGACCGAGCAGGAACCGGGCCACCTTCTCCGGCCCGTGGATGACCCGCAGGGCGGTCGGCGCCCGGCGATTCGCGTCGCCGGTGAAGGTCACGTCGGGATGCAGCAGCTCCACCACGGCCGCCAGGTCACCGGAGGCTATCGCGGCCATCAGCGACCCGACCGCCTCATCGTGGCGGGGATCGGGCCGCGGCGCCGGATCGGCCGTGATCGCCTTGCGGGCGCGGGAGGCCAGCTGTCGCGCGGCGGCTTCGCTGGTGTTCAGCACACCGGCCACCTCGCCGAACGGCACCGCGAAACCGTCGTGCAGGACGAAGGCCACCCGCTGGTCGGGAGTCAGCCGCTCCAGCACCACCATCGCGGCGAAGCGGGCGTCTTCGCCGGCCACGACCGCCGACAACGGGTCGGCCTCGCCGACGCCGGTCACCACCGGCTCGGGCAACCACTCACCGAAATAGGATTCGCGCCGCCGCGCCGCCGAGCGCAGCCGATCCAGACCGAGCCGGCTCACCACCGTCGTCAGCCAGGCCCGCGGGTCGAGGATGCGTTCACGCTCGGCGGCGTCGAAACGCAGCCAGGCGTCCTGCACGATGTCCTCGGCGTCTGCGAACACGCCGGTGAGCCGGTAGGCCACCGCCAGCAGGTGAGGTCGCAACGCCTCGAAGTCATCCACTGCCGCCGTCATTGCAAACCAGCCTAGGCGCGGGGATCGCTCAGTGCGTCCGGTCGGCCCCCGGCCGCAGGCCCACCAGCGCGATGACGCAGACCGCCAGCATCACGACGCTCAAGCTGTACAGACCGGCGTCGACAAGATTCTCCTGCCACGCTGCGGCGTGGTGGCCGGCGCCCGCGATCGGAGTGGTCCGGCTGGTGCCGAAGATCGCTGCCGCGAGCGTGCTGGCCCAGTTCACGTACGTACCGTAGAGCGCCAACCAGAACAGCATGGTCAGCCAGCGCGCGGCGAGCCGCAGCCGGCCCCAGAGCAGGCCGAGCGCCAGCAGGAACAACCCGTTCAGTACGCCTTGCAGGTGCGCGGACAACCCCATCCGCGGGTTGTTCATCGCCCCGGTCACCAGACCGGTGAGCAGGCCCAGCAGGAACAGGAAGACGCCGTGCCACAGCAGGGCGCGGGATTTGTCGTCACCCCTCATTGCCTGAGGCTAATTCCTGGCGAGGCCCGCCGAGGCATCTTCTGCGACCCTAGAGTCGTCGGGATGAGCCGCAAGCCCCGCATCGACCCGGTCCGCTGGCAACCCCCGCCGTCACGGCCGCTGCCGCCGCCGGATCCCACGCCGGCACTGACGCTGGTCGAGATCCCAGGCACCGCCCCCGAGGACGTGGTCGTCGCCGCCGACGGCAGCATCTGGACCGGCGTCGAGGATGGGCGCATCGTCGCGGTCGACCCGGTAGGGGGCACGCCGCGAGTGGTGACCGACACCGGCGGGCGCCCGCTGGGGCTGGCCTTCACCGGCGACGGCAGGCTGCTGATCTGCGACAGCCACCGTGGCCTGCTGCGCTTCGACCCGAAGACCGATCAGCTAGAGACCCTGGTCGCGGAGGTGGCCGGACGGCCGTTGGCATTCTGTTCCAACGCGGTCGAATCCACCGACGGCACAATCTATTTCACCGAGTCCACCGACCGGTTCCGCTATGAGCATTACAAGGCCTCGGTGATCGAGGCCCGCGGCAGCGGGTCCCTGATGCAGCGGCGCCCGGACGGCGAGGTGAGTGTGCTGGCGACGGGCCTGCACTTCGCCAACGGTGTGACGCTGACTGCCGACGAATCGGCGGTGGTGTTCGCCGAGAGCACCGGACGCCGATTGTCCAAGTTCTGGCTGACCGGGCCCCACCGCGGTTCGATCACCCCGCTGGCCGACGAGTTGCCCGGTCATCCCGACAACATCTCCACCGGGGGCGACGGCCGGATTTGGGTGGCGATGGTCTCGGACCGCAATGCCCTGTCCGACTGGCTGAGCCCCCGCGCGCCGGTGCTGCGCAGGCTGTTGTGGCGGCTGCTGCCCTACCGCTGGCTGCCGGACCCGACATCGGTGGTGTGGGTGGTCGGTTTCGACGCCGACGACGGGCGGGTGCTGACCCAGTTCCGCACCGAGCACCCCGGGTTCGGGCTGGCGACCGGCGTGGTCGAGGCCGACGGCCGGTTGTGGATGGGCCGGATCGCCGGGCCGGGTCTGGCTTACTTCCGGCTGTAGCCTCCTGCTGTAACTTCCGTCCCACCAGTCACAGCGTGGCTACCCGAGATCGAGGTGTCGCTGCCCTACCGTGGTCGGACAATGTTCCTTGCACGCACCGCCGCCGGCTTGCTGACGCTCGGCTTGTTGGCCGCCCCCGCCGCAACCGCCGAACCCACGCCCGGCCTGGGCGCGGGCACGGTCGGCTGCCCGTACCGGGTCAGCACCCCTCCCGCCGTGGACGCCTCGGAGGTGCCGGAGGCCGGCGATCCGCCGATGCCGCTGGCGGTGCCGGCCACTCCGGTCGGCGGCGAGGCGCTAGCCGGCTGTGGGATCGTCGCCGCCCCCGACACCCCGCCGGTGCCCGGTGATGTCTCCGCGGAGGCGTGGCTGGTGGCCGACCTGGACAGCGGCGCGGTGATCGCCGCCCGCGACCCGCACGGCCGGCACCGGCCCGCCAGCGTGATCAAGGTGCTGACCGCGATGGCTGCGCTGAACGAGCTGGACCCGAACAAGGTCGTCCCCGGCACCCAGGAGGACGCCAACGCCGAAGGCACCCGGGTCGGCGTCGGACCCGGCGGCTACTTCACCGTCGACCAGCTGCTGCACGGACTGCTGATGGGATCGGGCAACGACGCCGCGCACGCCCTGGCCCAGCAGCTGGGCGGCATGAATGTGGCCCTGGAGAAGATCAACACCCTGGCCGCCAGGTTGGGCGGCCGCGACACCCGCGCCGCCACCCCGTCCGGGCTGGACGGCCCGGGCATGAGCACCTCGGCCTACGACATGGCCCTGTTCTACCGCTACGCCTGGAACAACCCGGCGTTCGCGAACATCGTCGCGACCCGCACCTTCGACTTCCCCGGCTACGGCGACGTGCCGGGCTACCCGCTGGAGAACGACAACCAGCTGCTCTACAACTACCCGGGCGCGCTGGGCGGCAAGACCGGCTACACCGACGACGCCGGGCAGACGTTCGTCGGCGCCGCCACCCGCGACGGGCGCCGGCTGGTGGCAGTGCTGCTGCGCGGTTCCCGCCAGCCGATCCCCCCGTGGGAGCAGGCCGCCCACCTGCTCGACTACGGCTTCGCCACCCCGCCCGGCACCCGGGTCGGGACCCTGATCGAGCCGGACCCGGCGCTGGTGGCACCCCGCGCTCCGGCCGACGCCCCCAACCCCCAGGCCATGATGTTGGCCCCGTCCGACGACACGGTGCCGGTGCGGGTCGGAGTGGGCATCTTTGGCGCAATCATCGTGTTCGGGCTGATCATGGGTGCACGGGCGGTGAACCGCCGCCCCGGAGGGGGTTCGGCATGGTGATCAGGGCACTGCGGATCTTCGGCTGGTTCACCGGGCTGCTGCTGATCGGGCTGGGGATCAGCCGGATGGCGTTCTCGCTGGATTCCATTCCGGACGGCCAGGCCGTCAACGCGACCGTGGACAGTGAGAGCCGGGCGGCCGGCGCCCTGCTGATCGGCTTCGGTGTCGGCTACCTCGAGGCGTTTCGGCGCTCGCCGATCCCGGCCGGAGCGGTGCGCCTGCTGGCCGCCACCATGGTGCTGCTCGGGGTCTCCCGGCTGATGTCGATGGCCGACGTCGGCATGCCGCACCCGGCCTTCACCGCGGCGTGCGCCGTCGAATTCGCCGCCGCCGCGCTCACCTACTGGTACGCCACCCTGGCCGACCACCACAACTCGGGCATTCGATAGCCCGATAGTCCGAGGCATCACCTACGGTGACCTAGATGGGCCGAATCGGGGAACTGCGCCGCTCCTCGCCGTTGGCGTTGCTGGTCGGTGTGGCCGCGGCCAGCGTCGGCGTCATCTACGGCTACGACCTGTCCAATATCGCCGGTGCCCTGCTGTTCATCGAGCATGACTTCGGGCTGACCAACAGCCAGCAGGAGCTGGTGGCCACCGCGACGGTGATCGGCGAGATCGCCGGCGCCGCGGGAGGCGGCTGGCTGGCCAACACGATCGGCCGCAAGCGCTCGATGGTCTCGGTGGCCCTCGGCTACGCGGTCTTCGCCTTGTTGGGGGCGGCGTCGACGTCGATGCCGATGCTGACCGTGGCGCGGCTGCTGCTCGGCGTCACCATCGGGGTGTCGGTGGTGGTCGTCCCGGTGTTCGTGGCCGAGTCGGCGCCGGCCGCGGCCCGCGGCCGCCTGTTGGTCACCTACGGGGTTGCCACCGTAGTCGGGATCATCGCCGGCTACCTGTGCGCCTACCTGCTGGCCGGCACCGGCAACTGGCGGGCGATGCTGGGCCTGGCCGCGGTGCCTGCCGTGCTGGTGACACTGCTGCTGGCCCGCATCCCCGACACCGCACGCTGGTACCTGCTCAAGGGCCGCGAGGAGGACGCCTACCGCGCCCTGCGCCGGATCGAACCGGGCGCCGACGCACAGCGGGAACTCGCCGAGATCGCCCGCACCCTGCGGGAAGAACAGCAGGGCGGCGTCGGGGTGCTGCGCGAGATGCTGCGGCCGCCGTATCTGCGGGCGACGTTGTTCGTGGTGACCCTGGGTTTCTTCATCCAGATCACCGGGATCAACGCGATCGTCTACTACAGTCCCCGGCTGTTCGAAATGATGGGCTTCCACGGCGATTTCGCGCTGCTCGTCCTGCCGGCACTGGTGCAGGTCGCCGCGCTGGCGGCGATGTTCGTCTCACTGGCGCTGATCGACCGGGTGGGCCGCCGTCCCATCCTGCTGTCCGGGATCACGGCGATGGTCGCCGCGAACGCGCTGCTCATCGCGGTGTTCGCCTTCGGCGATGCGTTCGGCGACGCGCTGGCGGCGGTCAAGTTCGGCGGGGTGCTGCTGTTCACCGTCGGTTACACGTTCGGGTTCGGCTCGCTGGTGTGGGTATACGCCGGCGAGGCCCTGCCGGCCCGGCTGCGGTCGATGGGATCCTCGGCGATGCTGACCTCGGATCTGGTGGCCAACGCGGTGGTCGCCGCGGTGTTCCTGACCATGCTCACCTCGCTGGGCGGCGCCGGAACGTTCGCGGTGTTCGGCGCATTGGCCCTACTCAGCCTGGCCTTCGTGTACCGCTACGCCCCGGAGACCAAGGGCCGCCAGCTGGAGGACATCCGGCACTTCTGGGAGAACGGCGGACGCTGGCCCGCCGATGACACCGTGGCTCCCGAGATCGGCGCGTCGGCATGCCCGTGATCACCGCCGGCGCCGTCGTGCTCGACGGCCGAGTCCACCGGCCCGGGTGGGTGTCGGTGGCCGACGGGCGGATCGCCGACTGCGGTGCCGGAGTGCCACCGGTCGGGGCCGACACCGATTTCGGTGCCGGCGTGCTGGTTCCCGGCTTTGTCGACATGCACGTGCACGGCGGTGGCGGCGTGTCCTATGCCGACTCCGCTGGGGCCTCCTCGGAGGCCATCGACCGCGCCGCGGCACTGCACGCCCGCCACGGCACCACGGCAGGGCTGGCCAGCCTGGTGACCGCTGCGCCGCAGGCGCTGCTGACCCAGGTGCGCACCCTGGCCGCGGCAACCCGGCGCGGTGTGGTGGACGGCATCCACCTGGAGGGGCCGTGGTTGAGCCGGCTGCATTGCGGCGCACACGACAGCGCCTGGCTGCGCGCCCCCGAGGCAGCCGAGGTCGATGCGCTGCTGGACGCCGGCGACGGTGCCATCCGGATGGTCACCCTGGCACCCGAGCTGCCCGACGCGGTGGCGATCATCCGGCGGCTGGTCGATGCGGGAATCGTTGTGGCCGTGGGCCATACCGACGCCGGTTATGATCAGACGCAGGCCGCGATCGACGCCGGCGCGACCGTGGGAACACATCTGTTCAACGCGATGCGGGCACTGCATCATCGTGAGCCGGGACCGGTTCCCGCGCTGCTGGCCGACCCCCGGGTGACCGTCGAGCTGATCGCCGACGGCGTGCACCTGCACCCCGCGGTGATCCGGCACGTGGTGGCGACCGCCGGCCCGGATCGGGTCGCGTTGGTCACCGACGCGATGGCCGCGGCCGGAGCCGGCGACGGCGCATTCGCCCTGGGCGGGCTCGCCGTCGACGTCGCCGACGGCGTGGCCCGGCTGCGCGGCACGGCCACCATCGCCGGCAGCACCGCCACCATGGACCGGCTGTTCACCGCCGCGGTGCGCCTGCTCGGCGGCCAGATAGACACTGACGCGGCGCTGGCCGCGGCGGTGCGAATGACCTCCTCGACCCCGGCCCGCACGCTCGGACTGAACGGCGCCGGGGTTTTAGCCGCCGGGTCCGTGGCTAACCTGGTGGTGATGAACGCCGACCTGCAGGTGGAGCGTGTGATGCGCCGCGGCGCGTGGCTGAGGTGAAGGAGAACCATGAGCGAACCGACCGTCATCCATGACGACGGGCAGTACCAGATCACCGTCGACGGCGAAAAGGCGGGATTCGCAGATTATGTCGACACCGGCGAGCAACGGATCTTCCACCACACCGTGATCGAGAAGGCCTTCGGCGGACGCGGTCTGGCCACCGCGCTCATCGGCGCAGCCCTGGAGGACACCCGCACCGCCGGTAAACGCATCGTGCCGACGTGTTCGTTCGTGGAGGGCTACATCAACAAGCACCCGGAATACGCGGACCTGGTCGACCCGGTCACCGACCAGACCGACGCCGCGATTCGCGCAGAACACAACTGACCGTGACTCGGGTACCAGTCAACAAGCAGTCAGCCTCGGTCTACCGGGCCTACCTTGACGCCGCAGCCGAGGTGCGGGCACGCGCCGAAGACGCCGGGTTGTCGCGGACCGTCCTGGAGCTGGTGAATCTGCGGGTGTCCCAGATCAATGGGTGCGCTTTCTGCCTGAACATGCACAGCAAGGCACTGCTGGAGACCGGCGACACCGTGCAGCGGATTGCGGTGCTGCCGGCCTGGCGAGACACGCAGTTGTTCTCCGATACCGAACGGGCCGCGCTCGAGATCGCCGAAACCGTCACGTGGATCTCCGACACCCACCTGGACGACGACGAGTACACGCTGCTGCGCGAGCACCTCACCGACGATCAGGTTTCGCTGTTGATCTGGTCGGCGATCACGATCAACGCGTTCAACCGGGTATCAATCATGAGCCGTTACCCGGTGCGGGCCGAGAAGTAAGAAACCGTATCCCCACGCATGGCTGATACACGGCCAGGTCCGGCCATATAGTTCAAATTTGTATTACCTAGTGATACGTGGATATGATGGTGTCAATGCCAGCGTTTAGCAGGCAGATTGACCTCCACGGCCGTCATTGATTCAAACACGTATGACCGCCCTCTAGAGATGAGGTACCCGATGACCGCCACACTGTCCCACCCGCAGGCGCGGGCCTGGGGCGCCTACATCGAGAGCAGCATCCGGCTCGAGGCCCGGCTCGACGAACTGTTGCGCGAGCAGACCGGCCTCACCCTGATCGACTACAACCTGCTCATGCTGCTGGCCGGCGCTCCGGAACATCGCATGCGCATGAGCGAGCTCGCCGATCGGATGGCCTTCTCCCGCAGCCGGATCACCTACCAGATCGACTCGATGACCAAGCGGGGGCTGACGGTACGCGAATCGGCACCCGACGACCGGCGGGGCTACCGCGCCGTGCTCACCGCCTCTGGGCTCCAGACCCTGCAGCAGGCCATGCCCAAGCAGGCCGCTTCAGTTCGCGAGCTGTTCCTCGACGATCTCGACGCCGACGAACTGGCCTGCGTCGAGCGCATCTTCACCCGGCTCCGTCACCGCCTGCGCAATGAAGGAGAGGTGTGACCGTGACATTCACCCCCGCCGAATCCGCCTACCTGCGTGAGCAGTCGATCGGGCGCCTGGCCACCATCGGACCCGCCGGCGATCCACAGATCAGACCGGTCGGTGTCCACCTCGGTCCGGACGGAACCACCATCGACATCGTCGGTCACGCACTGTCACGAACCCAGAAGTGGCGCAACGTTATCCGAGACCCACAGGTGGCGTTCATCGTCGACACCGTGATCTCGGTGCAGCCGCCGACAGCCCGCGGCATCGAGATCCGCGGCATCGGCACCGCACTGCCGGGGGCGGGCAGCACCGAAGGCGGCCTGTCCGGCGACATCATCCGGATCACCCCGCGGCGGATCGTGGCCTGGGGCCTGGACTCACCGGGCACCACCGCCCGCGACGTCACCGACGATGAAACGAACACACCATGACGCACAAGATCGACTGGGACCAGGCCTACCGGCACCCGCAGGCCCCCGCGTGGAACATCGGTGCACCGCAGCCGGAATACGCGGCGCTGATCGAGCAGCCGGGCACCGTCGGCGACGACGTGCTCGACGCGGGGTGCGGCCACGCCGAACTCTCCCTGGCGCTGGCCGAGCGCGGCCACACCGTCGTCGGCATCGATCTGTCCCCCACCGCGGTCGCGGCCGCCACCGCTGCCGCTGCCGAGCGCGGTCTGACCACCGCGACGTTCGCCGCAGCCGACATCACCGCACTGACGGGCTACGACGGCCGGTTCTCCACCATCTTCGACAGCGGGCTGCTGCACGCCCTGCCCGCCGAACGGCGGGAGGACTATGTGCGGGCAATGCACCGTGCCGCGGCTCCCGGCGCGACGTTCTACGTCCTGGCCTTCGGTGTTGGCGCCTTCACCGACCATGACGGTCCCACGCCCACCCAGTTCACCGAAGCACAGCTGCGCGAAACGGTTTCGACATGCTGGCGGGTCGAGGAGGTCCGGCCGGCACCGCTGTACGCCACCATCGGCCAGATGCCCGGCTTCCTGGTGACCGCACACAAGGAGGACTGACCCAACCGGGCGTCAGTCCGTGCGCAAGTTCTCCGCCGACGTCGCCGCCCACGCGGTGGCGAACAGAATGAGCCGGGTGGTGATGTAGGCGAACACCAGCAGGCCCAGGACCGGCCCGAACACCGCCCCGGCCGGGCCGTTGACCACCGACTGCAGATAAACCGAACCCGCCTGCTTGAACAGTTCGTAGCCCACCGCGGCGATCGCGCCGGCCTCCATCGCACTGTCGAAGCTCACCGACTCCCGGGGCAGGCGGGCGATCATCCAGGTGAACAGCAGCCAGGACACCCCGGCCGCCATCGTCAGCGATGCGACCCGCAGCAGCCCGCCCAGCAGTGTGAAGTCGGGTACCCCCAGCCAGCGCAGGACGCTTCGCATCAGCTTCGGGTCGGCCAGGGCCGTCAGCGCGATGGTTGCCAGCATGGCGCCGAACGCCGCCACCATCGCAAGCAGATCCGACAGCTTGGCCGATACGAAACCCTGCTTGTCCGAACGGGTTTCCCACATCTGAGACAGGGCCTCGCGCAGGTTGGCCATCCAGGTCAGGCCCACCCAGCCGGCGGTGGCCAGGCCGATCAGCCCCACCGAGGCGCGCGAGGCGATCGCGGTGTCCATCAAGGTGATCAGCTCGTTGCCGAACTCACCGGGAATCGCATGCTTGATCCGGCGCTCGATCTCGTCGAGCACCTCGGGCCGCCGAGACAGCAGGAAGCCGCCGACGGAGAAGCCGACCATCGCCAGTGGGAACAGCGCGAAAATGGTGTAGTAGCTCATCCCGGCGGCGAAGAAGTTGCCCTGGCGGTCGTCGTAGCGCTCCTGCGCCCGCACCACGTGATCGAACCAGCCATAGCGCGACCGCAGCCGGTCGATGATGCCCGGCTTGGAGGGGTCGCTCGCGGCCTTGCTCATGCCGGCGGCGGAAGGAATCCCACCCGGTCGTACACCCGCTCGATGGTTTTGGCGGCCACCGCACGGGCTCGCTCCGCCCCGGCCGCCAGCACCGCCTGCAGCTCGGCCGGGTCGGCGAGCAGTTCGTCCACCCGGGCCTTGATCGGGGTGACGAAGTCCGCGACCGCCTCGGCGGTCTCCTTCTTCAGGTCGCCGTAGCCGCGCCCGGCATAGCCGTCCACCAGCTTGTCGATGCTTTCACCGGTGATCGCGGACTGGATGGTCAGCAGGTTGGACACCCCCGGCTTGGACTCGGGGTCGTAGCGGATCTCGCGTTCGGAGTCGGTGACCGCCGAGCGAATCTTCTTGGCGCTGCGCGCCGGATCGTCGAGCAGGCTGATCAGCCCGGCATCGGTGGCCGCCGACTTGCTCATCTTGGACGTCGGATCGGCCAGGTCGTAGATCTTGGCGGTGGCCTTGGGGATCATCGGCTCCGGCACCACGAAGGTGTCCGGGAACCGCGCGTTGAACCGCTGCGCGACGTCGCGCGCCAGTTCCAGATGCTGGCGCTGGTCTTCGCCCACCGGCACCACATCGGTGTCGTAGAGCAGCACATCGGCGGCCATCAGCACCGGGTAGGTGAACAGCCCCACGGTGGTGGAGTCCGAGCCGTGCCTGGCCGACTTGTCCTTGAACTGAGTCATCCGCGAGGCCTGCCCGAAACCGGTGAAACAGCCCAGCACCCAAGCCAGTTCGGCGTGCGCCGGAACGTGGCTCTGCACGAAGATCGCGCTGCGGGCCGGGTCGATCCCCAGGGCAAGGTACTGCGCGGCCGTCACCAGGGTGCTGCGGCGCAGCGTCTCGGGGTCCCAGCCCGGGACGGTGATGGCGTGCATGTCGACGACGCAGAACAGTGCGTCGTGATCGTCCTGCAGCTCCGCCCAATGGGTAATCGCCCCCAGAGCGTTGCCGAGGTGCAGCGACGCCGAGGTGGGCTGGACGCCGGAGAATACGACGGGACGTGAAGGGTTGGTGCTCATGATCGCTCGATCCTGTCACGCCGGGGCCGCGACCGGCGCACCTGGTAACAGAGCGGGCGCTCTGTTACGGTGTCGGCCATGCCCCGCCCGCGCGTGTACGACCCCGACCGGGTGTTGGACGCCGTCGAGTCGCTGGCCGCGGGGGCCGGCCCCGCCGCGGTGACCATCCGCGCCGTCGGAGAGGCCACCGGGGCCTCCAACGGTGCGGTGTACCACGGCTTCGGCTCCCGGGCCGGGCTGATGGCCGCCGCCTGGCTGCGGGCCGCCCGACGCTTTCTGGCGGTGCAGGGCGCACTGGTGGACACCGCGTCCGGACCGGACGAGGCCGTCGAGGCTGTGGTCGCCGCCGCCGACGCCCCAGTGACGTTCGCCGAAGACCACCCGGAGGCGGCCAAGCTGCTGCTGGCGATCCCGCGCGACGAACTGCTCGACACCGACCTGCCGCCCGACCTGGCCGAGCAGCTGCGTCGTGTCGACGCCGAACTGGTCGGCCTGCTCGTCCGGCTGGCCGAGGCGCTGTGGCAGCGCCGCGACACCGCCGCGGTCGATACCATCACCACCTGCATCGTCGACCTGCCCACCGCGATCGTGCTCAACCGGAACCGGTTGGGCAGCGCACGCGCCCACGCCCATCTGCACGCGGCGGTACGCGCCGTGCTGGCGGTCGGACCAACCCCGAGAAAGGAACCATCGCAGTGAACCTGACCTATGACGACAAGATCGCCGTACTGGACCTCGGCGACGACGAAAACCGGTTCTCCCCGGACTTTCTCGACGAGATCAACCGGGTGCTCGACGAGGTGCTGGCCGCCGGTGCACACGGCCTGGTGACCACCGCGGGCGGCAAGTTCTACACCAACGGCCTGGACCTGGATTGGCTGATGGCCCACGGCGACCGCACCGACTGGTACGTCGGGCGGGTGCACGCTCTGCTGGCGCGGATGTTGACACTGCCGATCCCGACCGCGGCGGCCGTCGTCGGCCACGCCTTCGGCGCCGGCGCGATGCTGGCGATCGCCCATGACTTCCGGGTGATGCGCGCCGACCGCGGCTTCTTCTGTTTCCCCGAGATCGACATCCGGATCCCGTTCACCCCCGGCATGGCCGCGCTGATCCAGGCCAAGCTCACCCCGCAGGCCCAGGTGGCGTCGATGACGACGGGCCGCAGGTTCGGCGGGGTGGACGCGCAGCAGATCGGCATCGTGGACGCCACCGCCGGCGAGGGCGCGGTCACCCCGGCCGCGACCGAGTTCCTTCGGCCGCTGGCCGGCAAGGACTCGGGCACGCTGGGCGCGATCAAGGCCACCATGTTCGATCCTGCGGTGGCCGCGCTGACCGGCGCGTGATTTCGGCGCGGTTCTGCTCGCTCAGCGGCAGTTTCCGCGCCGAAATCGAGGCGGTGTGAGAATCGACCGGTGATCAGCGAGCCGCGCACCCGCGCCGACCGGTGTCCGGGCGTGCTGCGACCCTGGTCGGCCGAAGACGGGCTGCTGGTGCGGCTGCGCCTGGTCGGCGGCCGACTACCGACCCCGGCGCTGGCCCGATTACTGCAGGTCAGCGCCGATTTCGCGGACGGCTCGATCTACCTGACCAAGCGGGCGAACCTCCAGCTGCGCGGGCTGCCCGGGCACCGCGGAGCGCTCACCCCCGAGGCCCTGGCCGCAATCGAGTCGACCGGGCTGCTGCCGTCGCGCACCCACGAGCTGGTCCGCAACATCCTGGTCTCCCCACAGACCGGCCATGCCGGCGGCAGAGCCGACCTGCGCCCGGTGGCGGCCCAGCTGGACGCGCTGCTCTGCGCTGACCCGAGACTTACCCGACTGCCCGGCCGATTCCTATTCGTCCTCGACGACGGCCGCGGAGACCTGCTGAACCGGGCGGCCGACGCCGGTCTGGTGGCGCTGTCGGGCGAGCAGGCGCAGTTGCGGCTCGGCGAGCACTGGGGCGACGTGGTCACTGTCGCCGACGCCGCAGGCCGGCTTGCCGAGCTGGCGGGTGCGTTTCAGGAGGCGCGCGGCGAACGGCCGGACGCGCCGTGGCATGTTCACGAACTGGCCCGCCCACTTCGGCCCGCCGTTGCGGCCGACCCGCGCGTCCCGGCCCCATCGGGTCCGTTACCGTTTGGCAGCGTGCCCGGCGGCACCCACCTGCACGTGCCCGACGGGGTGCTCACGCCGGACCACGCGCGGTCGCTGCTGGAGCACACCGAGCTCGTGGTGACGCCATGGCAGGGTGTCTTCATCCCCCAGGCCCAGGAGGCGAATCGGTGACCAGGCCCACGCGCCCATCCCGGCACTACGACTACATCGACGACGGCGCGGCCATCTACGTCGAATCGTTCGCCACCATTCGCCGGGAATCGGACCTGTCGCATATTCCGGCAAACGCCGAGCGCCTGGCGGTGCGGATGATCCACGGCGCCGGGCAGACCGGCATCGCCAAGGACTTGTTGATCCACCCCGACGCGGTGCCGGCCGGGCGGGCCGCACTCGACGGCGGCGCGCCCATCCTCTGCGATGCCCGGATGGTGGCGGTCGGGGTGACCGCCGGCCGGTTGCCCGCCGGCAACGAGGTGCGTTGCCATCTTCGCGACGAACGGGTTCCGGCGCTGGCCGCCGACTGGGGCACCACCCGTTCGGCGGCGGCGGTCTCCCTGTGGGAACCGGAGTTGGCCGGCGCCGTCGTCGCGATCGGCAACGCCCCCACCGCGCTGTTCCATCTGCTGGAGCTGATCCTCGACGGCGGGCCACGCCCGGCGGTGATCGTCGGCTGCCCTGTGGGTTTCATCGGCGCCGCCGAGTCCAAGGCGGCGTTGGCCGCGCTGCACTCCGACCACGGCATCGACATCCCGTTCGTGACCGTGCGCGGCCGACGCGGCGGCTCGGCGATCACCTCCTCGGCACTCAACGCCCTAGCCTCGGATACCGAATGACCGGCAAGTTCTACGGGGTGGGCCTGGGCCCCGGCGACCCCGAACTGATCACCCGCAAAGCGGCCCGGATCATCGCCGACGCCGACGTGGTGGCCTACCACGCCGGGGTGAACAAGGCGTCGTATGCGCGCACCATCGCCGCCGACCTGATCCGCCCCGGTGTCCTTGAGGAGGAGCTGCGCTACCCGGTGACCACCGGGGTCACCGATCACCCCGGCGGCTATGCCGGAGCGCTGGCCGACTTCTACGAGGCCTCGGCTTCAAGGTTGACCGCCCATCTGACCGCGGGCCGCACGGTGGCGCTGCTGACCGAAGGTGATCCGCTGTTCTACGGCTCGTTCATGTACATGCACGATCGGCTGTCCACCCGCTTCGACACCGAGATCATTCCCGGCGTCCCGGCATTCAGCGCCGCCACCGCCGCGCTCGGGATGCCGCTGGTGCGTCAGACCGATGTGCTGACTGTGCTGCCGGGCACCTTGGGCGAGCACGAGCTGGCGATGCGGCTGGCCGATACCGACGGCGCCATCATCATGAAGCTCGGCCGCACCTTCCCCACCGTGCGCCGCGCGCTGGCCGCGGCCGGGCGGCTGGAGCACGCGTACTACGTGGAGCGGGCGAGTCATCCGCAGCAGCGGTGGCTGCCGGTGGCCGACATGACCGAGGCCGATGACGTGCCCTATCTGTCGCTGATCGTGGTCGACGGGGACTCCCGCAATGGGCAGCGTTCCCGCACATCGGCCCACCCGGCCCCGACGGCCGTCGAGCCCGTTGCCGAGCCCACCGAGCTGCTGGTGATCGGACTGGGGCCCGGGCCCGACGGCTGGTTGACCGCCGAGGCCGCCGCGGCGCTGGCACAGGTGGATCACGTGGTGGGCTACGGGCCCTACCTGGCCCGGGTTCCGCAGCGGGCAGGCCTACAGCGGCACTCCTCAGGCAACACCGTCGAGCTGGACCGGGCCCGGTTCGCCCTGGATCTGGCGGCGCGCGGCGAGAAGGTGGCGGTGGTCTCCGGCGGGGATGCCGGGGTGTTCGGGATGGCCTCAGCAGTATTCGAGGCGGCCGAAGATGCGCGATATCAGGGCATTTCGGTGCGCGTACTCCCGGGAGTGTCCGCGGTCCAGGCGGTGGCCGCGGCCGCCGGCGCCCCCATCGGCGCCGACTTCGCGGTGCTGAGCCTGTCGGACCGGCTCAAGCCGTGGGAGGTGATCGAGTCCCGGCTGCGGGCGATCGCCGACGCCGACCTGGTGCTGGCGATCTACAACCCGGCCTCGCGCGCCCGCCCCGACCAGATCGCGCTGGCCCGCAAAGTGCTGCTGGAGCACCGCGACCCGCAGACGGTGGTGGTGGTCGGCCGCGACATCGGCCGGGATGCCGAGGCACTGACCGTGACCACCCTGGGCGAGCTCGACACCGACACCATCGACATGAAATGCCTTGTGCTGGTAGGAGCCTCGTCGACGCGGGTGACGGGTGGACGGGTGTGGACGCCGCGATGGGTGCGCTAGCGGTCCGGTTCGTCGGCGCCGGGCCGGGCGCGGCGGATCTGCTGACGGTGCGGGCCGCCCGGCTGCTGGCCGGCGCCGACGTGGTGCTCTACCCGGGCAGCTACCTCGACCCGCAGGTGCTCGCCCACTGCTCGAGGGAAGCCGAACTCGTCGACACCGCCGGAATGGACCTGGATGCGATCGTGGATCGACTGGTCGCCGCGTATCGGGCGGGCCGGGCGGTGGTGCGGCTGGTCTCCGGGGATCCGTCGCTGTACAGCGCGGTGTCCGAGCAGACCCGCCGGCTGGACGCCGCCGGGGTGCCGTGGGACATCACACCCGGAGTGCCCGCGTACGCAGCGGCTGCCGCGCTGCTCGGCCGTGAGCTCACCGTGCCCCTGCTGACGCAATCGGTGGTGTTGACCCGGGTTCAAGCCGCCTCCACCGCGATGCCGCAGCGCGAAGCACTGTCGGCGTTCGCCGCGACGCGAGCCACGTTGGTGCTGCACCTGGCGATCACCCGGATCCGGGAGCTGATGGCCGAACTGGCGCCCGAGTACGGCCCGGACTGCCCCGCCGCGGTGGTCTACCGTGCGTCGCAACCCGAGGAGTTGGTGCTGCGCGGAACGGTCGCCGACATCGCCGATGCCGTCGAGGCCGCCGGCCTGCGGTCGGCCGCGGTGATTCTGGTCGGCCGGGCCGTCGCCGAGCTGCCCGATCCGTGTGCCGGGGAGAGTCATCTCTACGACCCGGCGCGGGACCGCTCAGGGCAGGATTAGCGCCCACTGGGTGACCGCCCGGCCCGGCGTCCAGCCGGTGAAGGAGCCGAGCGGAGCGGCGTGTTCGACGTGGATGCGGGTCAGCTCGCCGCCGTGTTCGCGGTAGGCCGCCACCAGCAGCGCCTCGGTTTCCATCGTCACGCCGTGGGCCACCAACCGGCCGCCCGGCGCCAGAGCCGTCAGGCAGGCCGCCAGCATCCCGTCCGTCGTCAACCCGCCGCCGATGAACACCGCATCCGGCGGCGGCAGGTCCGCGAGCGCCTGCGGGGCCGCGCCGCAGACCACCTGCAGCGCCGGCACGCCGAGGTTGCGGGCGTTGTCCGAGATTCGCCGCGCCCGAGCCTGATTCGCCTCGACGGCAATGGCCCGGCAGGCCGGGTGGGCCCGCATCCACTCGATGCCTACCGAGCCGGCGCCCGCCCCGACATCCCACAGCAGCTGGCCGGGCGCCGGGGTCAGGCGCGCCAGCGCGGCAGCCCGCAGATCACGCTTGGTCAACTGCCCGTCGTGGTCGTAGGCGTCGTCCGGCAGGCCGGCGGCCCAGCCGGCCAGCAGCGGGCCGGCGAGTTCCAGTGCGACGATATTGAGCTTCGGGACCGAACCGGCAAAGGTTGCCGCGGTGGTCTCCAACCGGGATTCGGCCGCGCCGCCCAGATCGCCCAGCACCGTCATCCGGCTCGCCCCGTAGCCGCGCTCGGTCAGCAGAGCCGCCAGCTGGGCCGGGGTGGTTTCGTCCGACGACAACACCAACACCCGCCGGGCCGGAGCCAACTCGCGCAGCACCGCGTGCACGTCGCGGCCCACCACGCTGACCACCGCGACGGACTCCGCCGGCCAGCCCAGCCTGGCGCGGGCCAGCGACACCGAGGAGACCGCCGGCAACACACTGACCCGCTCGGCGCCAAACATCTCGATCAGCGTGGCACCGATACCGCTGAGCAGCGGATCACCGGAGGCCAGCGCCACGATCCGCTGTCCCGCCAGGCGTTCGAACAGCGCAGGCAGCCCGGCGCGCAGCGGGGAGGGCCAGGCCAGCCGCCGCTGCCCGTCCACGTCCGGCAGCGACTCCAGATGCCGAGCCCCACCGATCACCACCTCGGCGAATGCGACCGCCGCACGCGCCGGCTCGGTCAGCCCGCCCCAGCCGTCGGCTCCGATGCCGACGATCACGATGCGTTCCGTGGTGGGCACCGCTAGGTCAGGCGTTCGGTGAGGAACTGCACCACCCGTTTGCGCGCCTCGTAGGCGGGGTGGCCGTCGACCTCGCGGACCTGGTCGGTGAGCACCGAGTGCGCCATCCGGGACAGGCCGTCCGGATTGCCCCGCGAGGAGTCGATCTCGATCACCTCGAACGCGTCCCCGAGCCGGGACTTCAGCGTCGCGAAGCGCTCACCGGGGGCCATCTTGTCCTCGCTGAACCGCAGACCCAGCGCGCACAGCCCGTCGTTGGCGGCCCGGTCGGCGATCACCCCCAACTCGACCTCAGAGAGCCCGGGGTCGCGCCGTCGTTTGAGCGTGAGCGGAATCGGCACGGACGGTTGGCTGAGCACCGGGGCCAGCACGGCGTCGTCGACGGCGGCGGCCAGCGCGAAACCACCGGTGAAGCACTGGCCGATCACCCCGACGCCCTTGCCCGGGGTCTTCTCGTTGAGGTCGCGGGCCAGCGCCCGCAGGAACTGGGTGACCGGTCGCTGCTTGTCGGTGGCGAACGCGGCGAACTCCCGGGTCACGCAGGCGCGGGCGATGGTGGCCAGCGCATAGCCGGGGGTGATCGCCCTGCCCGGCTGGCCGAACAACGACGGAATCGCCACAGTGAATCCGTTGTCCACCAAGTGATTTCCCAATCCGAGCACCGCGGGATGTATTCCGGGGATCTCCGGGATCAGCACCACCCCGGGGCCCTCGCCCTTGCGGTACACGTCGTGGGTGAACGCGCCGCCGGTGAACGGCGCCGCGACCCATCCGGTCAGGTCTGCTTCGGGTGCATTCACGGGTCCTCTGATCCTTTCGGTCTCCTCGGCGTCGTACGCCATGGGTGTTAGGGTATCGGCGCGAAGTGCCAGGGAAGTCGGTGTGACTCCGACGCAGGCCCGCTACGGTGTTCCGCGGCGCGTTTCACGTGCCCCGGTCAGTCCGAATACCGGCTTCGCGTCGCCAACACAGGTGTTGGCCACACGAGCGGAGCCTCAATGCAACAGCTGTATCCCTTCCCCGCCGTCCTCGGCGGCGACCCGGACGCTCCGGGCGGCCTCGACGACATGGCGCTGGCGCTTGTCCTGAGCACGATCTCCCCCGGTATCGGCGGGGTGCTCATCCGCGGCGAAAAGGGCACCGCCAAATCGACGCTGGTCCGGGCACTCGCCCAGGTGCTGCCACCCATCGACGTGGTGGCCGGCGACCGGTTCTCCTCTGATCCCGCTGAGGCGCACCCGCTCTCCCCCGACGGCCCGTTCCCCAGCGACGCCGGCGTCGAGACCCGCCCGGTGCGGCTGGTGGAGCTGCCTGTGGGCGCCACCGAGGACCGGGTGGTGGGATCCATCCACCTGGAGCGGGCGCTGAGCGCCGGGGCCGTCGACTTCGAGCCCGGGCTGTTGGCCCGCGCCAACCGCGGCATCCTCTACGTCGACGAGGTGAACCTGCTCGCCGACCATCTGGTGGACCTGCTGCTGGACGCCGCCGCGATGGGGCGGCTGACCGTGGAGCGGGACTCGGTCTCGGTGACCCACGCCGCGCGTTTCGTGATCGTCGGGACGATGAATCCCGAGGAGGGCGAACTGCGCCCGCAGCTGCTCGACCGGTTCGGGCTGACCGTCGAGGTCTCCGCGCCGCGTGACCCGGCGTTGCGCGCTGAAGCGGTGCGCCGCCGGCTGGCCTTCGACGCGGACCCGGAAGCCTTTGTGCGCGAGTACGCCGCGGCCGAAGACCGGCTGCGGGCCCGGATCCGTCACGCCCAGCAACTGCTGCCGCAGGTGGAGCTCACCGATGCCGCGCTGGTGAAGATCGGCGAGATCTGCGCGGCCTTCGACGTGGACGGCCTGCGCGGCGACATCGTCTGTGCCCGCACCGCGGTCGCGCACGCGGCGTGGCAGGGGCGCGATGCGGTCACCCTGGAGGATCTGCGGGTAGCCGCCCGGCTGGCGCTGCCGCATCGGCGGCGGCGAAAGCCGTTCGACGCCCCGGGCCTCGACGAGAGCGAACTCGACGATCTGCTGCCACCGGAGGACTCCGGCTCCGATCCCGATCCGGAACCCGATCCCGACGGCCCGCCGGACGGCGGCAACGCCGCGCCGCCACCTGGAGAACAGAGCCGTCCGGCACCGGCTGAGCCCGGCTCCACCTCGACCGTCGGCGCCGACGTCCCTTACCGGGCAAAGCTTTTCACCGTCCACGGCGTGGGCGCCGGACGTACCGGCCGGCGCAGCAGGGCCCGCACCAGTTCCGGACGCCGGGTGGGTGCCACCGCTGCGAACACCGCCGGGGGCCTGCACCTGTTCGAGACGCTGCGGGCCGCCGCACCGCACCAGGGCGCCCGGGGCCGGGCGCAGGGCCGGATGATCCTGGCAGCGAACGATCTTCGTCGCGCCGTCCGGGAGGGCCGGGAGGCCAACCTGGTGTTGTTCGTCGTCGACACCTCCGGGTCGATGGCCGCCGCGGAGCGGATGCGCCACGTCAAGACCGCGATCCTGTCCCTGCTGCTCGACGCCTACCGCCGCCGGGACCGGGTCGCAGTGGTGACATTCCGCGATACCGGTGCGGAGGTGGTGTTGCCCGCGACCGGGTCGGTGGAGATCGCCGCCGTCCGGCTCGACGGGCTGCCCGCTGGTGGCCGCACCCCGCTGGCCGAGGGACTGCTTGAGGCCGCCGAGGTGATTCGCCGGGAGCGGCTGCGCGACCCGGCCTGCCGCCCCCTGTTGGTGGTGCTGACCGACGGCCGGGCCACCGCCGGCGCCGATCCGGTCGAGCGATCCCGTCGGGTGGCCGTTCAGCTTGCCGGGCAGGGATTTTCGTCGGTGGTGGTGGATTGCGAGAGCGGCCGGATGCGACTCGGCTTGGCGCACACCCTGGCCGAGCACCTGCGGGCCGAGTACGTCCCGCTGCCACAGGTGAGTGCCGAGGCGCTGACCGGCGTCGTCCGCGACGCCACCGGAAGAGGAGCCGCCTGATGCCGCAGGGACAACCGTTGACCGTGCCCGACGACAACCTCACCACCCGGCAGCGCCGCAACCGGCCGCTGCTGATGGTGCACACCGGCGACGGCAAGGGCAAGTCCACCGCCGCGTTCGGGACCGCGCTGCGCGGCTGGAACCAGGGCTTCGACATCGGAGTCTTCCAGTTCGTGAAGTCCGCCAAATGGCGGGTCGGCGAACAGGCCGTGCTGGAGCACCTTGGCGCCCTGCACGCCGAGACCGGCGAGGGCGGCCCGGTCCAGTGGCACAAGATGGGCTCAGGCTGGTCGTGGAGCCGTAAGTCCGGCGGTGTCGAGGATCACGCCGGTGACGCCGCCGAGGGCTGGGCTCAGATCAAGGAGCGGCTGGCGGCGCAGACCCACGATCTCTATGTGCTCGACGAGTTCACCTACCCGATGGATTGGGGCTGGGTGGATGTCGACGACGTGGTGGAGACCTTGGCCAACCGGCCGGGCCACCAGCACGTCGTCGTCACCGGCCGGCGTGCCCATCCACGGCTGATCGAGATCGCCGACCTGGTCACCGAGATGACCAAGATCAAGCATCCGATGGACGCCGGCCAGAAGGGCCAGCGCGGCATCGAATGGTAGAGCTTCCCCGGGTCGTCATCGCCGCACCCGCATCCGGGCACGGCAAGACCACGGTGGCGGTCGGGCTGATGGCGGCCCTGGCCAGCCGCGGCCTCCAGGTCAGCGGGCACAAGGTCGGTCCGGACTACATCGACCCCGGCTATCACGCGCTGGCCACCGGCCGGCCGGCCCGCAACCTGGATCCGTACCTGGTCGGCGCAGATCGGATCGTTCCGCTGCTACTGCACGGTGCTGCGGGTGCGGATATCGCTGTGATCGAAGGCGTGATGGGGCTTTTCGACGGCCGCCTCGGCTGTGACGGTGAGGCCTCCACCGCCCATGTCGCGGCGTTGACGGAGAGCCCGGTGGTGCTGGTCATCGACATCTCGCATGCCTCCCGTACGCACGCGGCGGTGGTGGCGGGCCTGGCGGGGTTCGACCCGGCGGTGCGGATCGCCGGGGTGGTGCTGAACCAGGCCGGCAGTGCCCGGCACGCCGACGAGGTTGTTAACGCGTTGCGCTCCAACGGTATTCCGGTGCTGGGGGTGTTGCCGCGTGATGCGGGCGTGCGGACGCCGTCCCGGCATCTCGGGCTGGTGCCGGCAGCCGAGCGGGAGGAGTCCGCTGCCGTGCCGGCGCGGCTGGCCCAGCTCATCGAGCAGCATGTGGATCTGGATGCGGTAGCGGCCATTGCGAGGCAGGCACCTGCCTTGACCGGGTGCGCCTGGGATCCGGCCGCTGAGGTGGGTGCCGCTTCGGGGCCCCGCCCGGTGGTGGCCGTCGCCGGCGGGCGGGCCTTCACGTTCGGCTACACCGAGACTTTCGAGCTGTTGCGCGCTGCCGGCTGTGAGGTGGTGTGCTTCGACCCGCTCACCGACGTGCACCTGCCGGCCGGTACCGCCGGCATCTATCTGGGCGGCGGTTTCCCGGAGGTCTACGCCGCCGAGCTGGCCGCCAACACCGCGCTGTTGGGTGCGCTGCGGGCGGCGATCGCGGCTGGGGTGCCGACCGTCGCCGAATGTGGCGGGCTGGCGTATCTGTGCCGCAGTGTCGATGACGTGGCCGGGGTGGGCGCGCTGCCGGGTTCGGCAGCGATGACGCCGCGCCTGACGCTGGGCTACCGGGAGGCCACCGCGCCGGCCGACAACCTGCTGGCGCGGGCCGGCGATCGGGTGACGGCGCATGAATTCCACCGCACCCAAGTCGTTTTCGACAACCCGGTCGATGCCGCATGGCAGCTGCCCGACGGCCCGGACGGCATCGCGGGACGCAGCCTGCATGCCTCCTACCTGCACACCCACTGGGCCGGATACCCCCGGCTGGCACAGCGTTTCGCCGATGCCGTACGCGGCTTTACGCGCGACGACCTGCACCATCACGGCGACGCCGAGACGGCGCCGGGACTGCTGGATTTCGCGGTCAACGTCTACGCCGGGCCGCGCCCGGACTGGCTGGACGACGCCCTGCACGCGTCCCTGGATGACGCGGTGTCCTACCCGGAGGCGTCCGCGGCCCGTACCGCCCTGGCCGCCCGACACGGCCTTTCACCCGAGGAAGTGCTGCCCACCGCCGGCGCCTCGGAGGCCTTCGACCTGGTGGCCCGGCTGCGCCGGTGGCGATTGCCGGTGGTGGTGCACCCGCAGTACACCGGTCCGCATGCCGCGCTGACGGCCGCCGGTCACCCCGTCGGCACGGTGCTGTGCCGGGCCGACGACGGTTTCGCACTGCACCCCGACGCGGTGCCCGAGGACGCCGACCTGGTCGTCGTCGGCAATCCGACCAACCCCACCGGGGTGCTGCATCCCGCCGATACGCTGCGCCGGCTGCTGCGGCCCGGCCGGATGGTGCTGGTCGACGAAGCGTTCCTCGACGCGATCCCGGGTGAGCCGGAAACCCTTTCCGGGGCGCGACATCCGGGTCTGCTGGTGAGCCGTAGCCTGACCAAGCATTGGTCGATTCCCGGGGTTCGCGCGGGATATCTGCTCGGCGATCCCGCATTGCTCGCTGAGGCAGCGAGACTGCAGGTTCCCTGGTCGGTGTCGGCTCCGGCGCTGGCCGCCATGCTGGCCTGCTCGGACCAGCGGGCCGTGCGCGAAAGTGAGCTCCGCGCCAGGCAACTGGCGTCATGGCGCGACAATCTGGGTGAGGCTCTCGCCGCGCGCGGAGTGCCGTTCGTCGCCGGTTTAGCGCCCTATATCTTGGCCCGGGTCGGCGTCGGGGTGCATACAGCGTTGCGTGCGAACGGTATTGCGGTGCGGCGCGCTGACACCTTTCCGGGTCTGGATGACAGCTGGGTGCGGATCGCGGTCCGCCCACCGGAGGTCACCGACCAACTGCTGTGCGCCCTTGACCGGATGCTTCGGTGATACCGGCGCGGGCGTTCGGACTGCTGCTCGGATACGCCGCCGACCGCGCCTGGGGTGACCCGCGGCGAGGGCACCCGGTCGCCGGATTCGGGGCCTGCGCGACGGCGTTGGAGCACCGGATCTACCGCGACAGCCGGGCGAACGGTGCCGCCCATGTCCTGGTGTTGATCGGCGGGGCCACCGGGCTGGCGTATGCCGCCGAACGCGTCACCCGAAACCCGTTGATGCGCACTGTGTTGACCGCCGTGACCACCTGGGCGGTGCTCGGAGGCCGCTCCCTGGAACGCGAAGCCGACGCGGTGCACGCCTTCCTCGCCGCAGATGACCTCGAGTCGGCGCGGTCGCGGGTGCGCAATCTGGTCGGGCGTGACACCGTCGCGCTGGGTCCGGACGAGATCGCCCGCGCCGTAGTCGAATCCGTGGCGGAGAACACCTCGGACGCGGTGGTGGCATCCTTGGCGTGGGGGGCGGTGGCCGGGGTTCCGGGCCTGGTGGCGCATCGCGCCGCCAACACTCTGGACGCGATGATCGGCCACCGCAACGCCCGCTACAGCCGGTTCGGCTGGGCCGCAGCTCGATTGGATGACGCCCTGGGATTGCCCGCCTCCCGGTTGAGCGGGGTTCTGGCCGCCGTATTGGGCCCCGACCCTGCCGGCGCATTGCGTGCGTGGCACCGCGACGCCCGGCACCATCCCAGTCCCAATGCCGGGGCGGTCGAGGCCGCGTTCGCCGGAGCGCTGGGTGTGCAGCTCGGTGGAGTCAACACCTATTACGGGAATCGGCGCGAGGACCGGGCACGGATGGGCTACGGTCGGGCGCCGGTGCCGTCCGATGTTCCGCGGACGACACGGCTGGCGCGGCGGGTGGGCGACGGTGCCATGCTCACTGCGGTGGCGTGCTGTCTGATACGGGACATGAGGAGGTAGGCGTGCCGACTCTCGACGGTGTCAATTTCTCGACGGACGGTGCGCGGGTGGACCGGGACTGGCTCTGGGCCGAGCTCACCGAGCACACCTATTGGGCGAAGTACCGCACCCGCGCCATGTTCGACCGACAACTCGACGGAGCGTGGCGGGTGGTGGGCGCTTACCGGGCCGACGACGGGGCGATGGTCGGCTTCTGCCGCGCGGTCTCCGACGGCGCCGCTTTCGCCTACCTGGCTGACGTCTACGTCGCCCGTACGCAGCGCGGCCAGGAGATCGGCAAGAGATTGTTGCGGGTGATGATCGACGAGGGCCCCGGCCGGGATTTTCGGTGGACGCTGCACACTGCCGACGCGCACGGGCTGTACGAGCAGTTCGGCTTCGCCGCTCCGGACGCGACGTACATGGAACGCCCCTACCGGCTGGTGCACATTCGGGACTGACCGCGCCGGCGCGTTATCCCCAGTTGCGGTCCAACCCACAGGTGCGCACGGCGACGGGTGATCCCAGCTCCCGCAGAGCGCTTTGGTGATGGCTCCTCCGGGTGCGTTCGGACTGCCGCCGGGGTGCATCAAAACAACCGCGTCGTGAGCGTAGGCACGTCGAGCCACGGCTGCGAAGCTATGCGGTCAGCCACCGATTCGTCGGCAAACACACGCGCCGACCCGTGTGCATCGGCCATGATGCAGTCATGGGAGACGGTGTGGCCATGATTGACTCAGCCGACTTCGCCAGCCGCAAACGGCGCATGGCAGCGCGGCGACGCCGAATTTTGGCGTGCGACGAATGCTCGGCGAACGATCCCGGCATCACCGCGGCGGTAGCGGGTTACGGCTCAGTTGTCTCGCCGGTGGCGCTTGTAGGGCAGGCCCCAGCCCCAAAATGTGTTGGCGCTAGGCCGTTCACCGAGGGGTCGGGCAAGCTGATCGACGCTGCCCTGGAAGCTGTCGACTTGTCCCCCGACCGCGTATTCATCACTAATGCTGTCCACTGCCATCTGCCCGACCACCGTCCGCCGACGGCGCGCGAGATCGCCACCCACCTACCTCACCTGCGCGATGAGCTGGATATCGTGTCGCCATCTTTGGTGATCGGCCTGGGAAAGCACGCCGAAAAAGCGTTGCGGTCGATTTATCCCGGCGCGGTGGAGTTGCGGTGGCCGTTCACAACGCCGAGTGCCCGACAGGCACAACGGCTCGAAGCTGCGGGGGCGCCGTTGCTGCTGTTCGCGCCTCACCCCAACCGAATCAGGCAGTGGGAACCCGCAAACAAGCCCATGTACGTGCGCCGTCTGGCCTCAGCGTTGGCGTGGGCATGGAGGTGCTGTGCACCGTGACGCTCTGCATCAGATAAAGTCCACAACCCCAAGGACTCCTAGAAACCGACCCCGACCTACCCGATGACGAAGTGACCTAGCACCGGGATGCCGGTCAGGCTTCGCTTCGAATCAGCTCCACGACCGGGATGACCCGCTCGGTCCGCTCCCGGTAGGCGGCGAAGCCGGGGTAGCGCTCGGCCTGGATCGCGTAGAGCCGGTCGTGTTCGGCGCCGGTGACCTCGGTGGCGGTGACGGGGAAGGTCTCGGTGCCGATCTCGACGGTCGCCGAGGGGTTGGCCCGCAGGTTGTAGTACCAGCTCGGGTGGTTGTCCTTGCCCTCATTGGAGGCGAACACGATGATCCGTTCTCCCTCGGGCAGATACATCATCGGGCTGGTGCGCGGCTGCCCTGACTTGGCCCCGATGGTGGTCAGCAGCAGGACCGGCGCTCCGTCGAACCGGCCGCCCAGCTTCCCGCCACTGCTGCGGAACTCAGCGATGTTGCGGGCGTTGAACTCCAGGGTTCGCTTCGCGTCCACGGCTGACCATCTCCCTAGTCGATGCCCACGAAGTGCTCGATCACCGGCGGGGATTCGTAGAAACCGTGCAACAGGCCTCGCCACTGCTCGAATTCGGGCGACTTCCGGAATCCCTCGGTGTGCGCCTCGACGCTCTCCCACTGCACCAGCAGCAGGTATAGGTTCGGCGACTCGACCGAGCGCGACATCGAAATCCCCAGGAATCCAGGCTGCGCGGAGATCAACGGCCGCGCCTTGGCGAACGCTGCTTCGAAATCGGCTTCGCTGCCCGGCCGGATGGGTAGCACTCCATGTTCCACAATCACGCCTGCCAGTCTGCCCGACGGCGTGTGGCCAGGATTACCGACCAAAGACTCTTGTCTGTTACCGCATGACACAGATACGTTACCTGCAACCGACGGACACAGATAACTCTGGAGGTGCGGTATGGGTGCTCTCGCAGCGGCGGTGGTCTTCGCCTGGATGGGTATGGTGCTGGCGATCTCGTTCTTGGAGGCGCCGTTGAAGTTCCGGGCGCCGGGGATCACCATCCCGTTGGGTTTGGGCATCGGCCGCCTGGTGTTCCGGGCCCTGAACGCGGTCGAGATCGTGCTGGCGACGGTGGTGGTGCTCGCGGTCGCCGCCGATCCCCCGGGGCCGGCGGCGCTGGCGGCGATCGGCGTCGCGGTGGCGGTGTTGACCGCCCAACTGTTGTTCGTCCGGCCGAGGCTGCGTCGCCGCTCGGATGCGGTGCTGGCCGCGGAGGCCACCCCGGCCGGCGGGATGGCCGAGCGCTCGACGGCTCACTACGCCTACGCCGGACTGGAAGTGGTCAAGGTTGTCGCGCTGCTGGCTGCCGGTGCCGCCCTGCAGGTCTATTCAGTCACCGGTTAGCACCCAGGCCAGCGCCTGTTCGACGTCGTACACCGTTGTCACGCCCGCTGGCCGGGCCGGGCGGCGCACGATGACCACCGGCAGGCCGAGTTCTCCGGCGGCCACCATCTTCGGCCAGGTGTATTCGCCCCCGGAGTCCTTGGTGACGACGACGTCGGCGCGGTGATCGCGCAGCAGTGCGAGTTCGCCCGGCAACGCGTAGGGTCCGCGGTCCCTGATCACAGTCCAGTTGCGCGGCAACGTGATCGATGGCGCCTCGACGACGCGGGCCAGCACCGCCGCCTCGGCCAGCGCCGGAAGGTAGGCCGCCAACTGTTGACGTCCGATGGTCAGCACCGGCCGCCGGCCCAGCCGGGCCGCGATCTGCCCGGCCTGGTCGTGTGAGTCGGCCCAATGCCAGGACGGCCCGGCCCGCTCCGCCCAGCCGGTCCGCTCCAACCGCAACAACGGGCGGCCGGTGGCGGCGCAGGCCGCGGCCGCGTTGGCCGACATGGTCGTCGCGAACGGGTGGGTGGCATCCACGACGGCGTCGTAGTCGGCCAATGCCGCACGCAGACCGTCGATTCCCCCGAAGCCGCCGATCCGCACCGCTCCGACGGGCAGCCGTGGATCGGCGACCCGGCCGGCGAGCGAGGTCGTGACGTCGACACCGGCGGCGACCAGCCGGTCGGCCAGGGCTCGCGCTTCCGCGGTTCCGCCGAGCAGCAGCAGACGCGTCACGGTGCCCCCGGTGCCAGAAACGGCAGGCCCGGCGGCGGCCCGCCGTGCGCCAACTCCAGCAGGGCGTCGACGTCCAGGTGCTCTTCGATCAGATCACCCAGCATGTCGAGTCGGCGCTCCCGGGCGGCAGGGAATGACACGCCCGACGGTGCCAGCCCCAGGGTGCCGCGCAAAAACGCCGCACGCAGCGCGTCGTCTTCCAGATATCCATGTCTCATGGTGCCGAACACCTGACCGGCACGAGCACCTCCGGGAAACTCGTCGACACGGTCGCCCGGGGCGGTCCGACCGTGGTGTATCTCGTATCCGCCATCGGTCAGCCGCAGTACTTTATCTGCGGCAAAACATGTTTCAACATCCAGCAGGCCCAGACCGGTCACCTCGCCGGGCGCGCCCTCGACCCCTTCGGGATCGCGGATCACCCGGCCCAGCATCTGGAAGCCCCCGCAGATCCCCAGTACCGGCTTGCCCGCGGCGGCGTGCGCCGCGATGGCAGCATCGATCCCCCGCGAGCGCAGCCAGGCCAGATCGCTGATGGTGGAACGGGTTCCGGGCAGCACCACCAGATCGGCGTCGGAAACCCCCCGCGGATCGGAGACGAACACGACGTCCAGATCCGGTTCCAATCCGAGTGCGTCGAGGTCGGTGAAGTTGCTGATCCGCGGCAGCCGGACCACCGCGGCCCGCCGCGCCCCGCTGCGCACCGAGCGCCTGCCGTCCAGATCGAGGGCGTCCTCGGAGTCCAGCCACAGCTCCGGATGCCACGGCAGGGTCCCGAACACCCGCCGGCCGGTGAGCCGCTCCAGGTCGGCCAGGCCCGGCGCCAGCAACCGCTGCTGCCCGCGGAACTTGTTCACCATGAACCCCGCCACCAATGCCTGATCCTCGGCCGAAAGCAGCGCGACGGTGCCGAAGAACGCCGCGAACACCCCGCCGCGGTCGACGTCACCGACCACGACCACCGGCAGGCCGGCGTGGCGCGCCAAGCCCATGTTCACGTAATCACCGGCCCGCAGATTGATCTCGGTCGGGCTGCCCGCACCCTCGGCGACGATCACGTCGTAGCGACCGGCCAGGTCGTCGTAGGCTTCGTGCGCGCTGCGGGCCAACTCCTGCCGCCCCTGCATCCAGTTCGACGACGACAGCGTCCCCCACGGCCGGCCCATCAGCACGACGTGGCTGCGCTGGTCGCTGCCGGGCTTGAGCAGCACCGGGTTCATCGCCGGCTCCGGATCGACCCGCGCGGCGCGGGCCTGAATCCATTGCGCCCGACCGATTTCAGCCATCGAGCCGTCCGCGCCGGCGACCACCATCGAATTGTTGGACATGTTCTGCGCCTTGTACGGCGCCACCCGCACGCCGCGCCGGGCCAGCGCCCGGCACACCCCGGTGGCCACCACCGTCTTACCGGCGTCGCTGGTGGTTCCGGCGATCAGCAGCCCCGCCATCAGGGCCGCCGCACCAGCAGCACATCCATCACCCAGCCCGCGTCGGCCTTGGCCGCACGGCGGGCTGCCCCGATCTCGTCGACGACGTCAGAAACCCGGCCACTGACCAACCGCTCCCCCGCCGCCCCGAGGTTGGCGCCCCACCAGATGGTCCAGTCGGCCACCTCGGAGAGATCGAGTCCGTCCGGGTTGAGCATCGCGACGATGTTGTCCTGCCCGGCGGCAACGGCCTGCGCGAGCCGTCGCCCGGTGGTGATATGCACCGGCCGGCCCACCTCATGCAGCACGATCCGGTGCCGGGCGGCCAGCAGATGCGGGGCGCTGATCCCGGGCAGCACATCGCAATCCAGTTCCACCCCAAGGGCTTTCACCTGCTCCACGATGCGGATCGTCGAGTCGTACAGCGCCGGATCGCCCCAGACCAGGAAGGCGGCCACACCGCCACGCTCCCGCAGCACCTCGGCGTAGCGCGCGGCGCGGGCCGCATGCCAGTCGGCCACCGCCCGCACATAATCCGTCCCGGTCAGCTCCGGTGAGCGGTCGCGGGGCGGGTCGGTGACCGTGACGATCGGGACCGAGGGCGCGTGGGTGTCGACGATGTCGCGCCGCAGCGCCAGCAGTCCGTCATCAGCGCCCTTATCCGGGGCCAGCACGTAGTCGGCCGACCGCAGGGCGTCGGCCACCTCGGGCGTGACGTGCTGGGGTCCCATCCCGACGCCGAGGATCCGGACCCGCACAGTCATCACCGGTCCTCCAGGTCGCCTTCAACGTCCAGGTAAGCCTGCCGCAACGCCGCCAGGGTCGCCGGGTCGGGTTGCTCCCACAGGCCCCGGTCGGCGGCCTCCTGCAGTCGCTCCACGATGCCGTGCAGCGCCCACGGGTTGGACTTGTCGAGGAACTCGCGGGTTTGCGGGTCCAGGACGTACTCGGCTGCCAGCTTCTCGTACATCCAGTCGTGCACCACGCCCGCGGTGGCGTCGAACCCGAACAGGTAGTCGACGGTGGCGGCCAGTTCGAAGGCGCCCTTGTAACCGTGCCGGCGCATCGCGGAGATCCAGCGCGGGTTGACCACCCGGGCCCGAAACACCCGAGCGGTCTCTTCGGCCAGCGTGCGGGTGCGGACGGCATCCGGTGACGTCGAGTCGCCCACATAGGCTTTCGGGTCGGCCCCGGTGAGCGCGCGTACCGTCGCGATCATGCCGCCGTGGTAGACGAAGTAGTCGTCGGAATCTGCGATGTCGTGCTCGCGGGTGTCGATGTTCTTGGCGGCCACCTTGATCCGACGGTAGTTAGTGCGCATGTCGTCCGGGGCCGCGGCGCCGTCCAGCCCGCGGCCGTAGGCGAATCCGCCCCAGGTGGTGTAGACCTCGGCCAGGTCCTTGTCGTCACGCCAGGTTCCGGATTCGATCACCTGCAGGATCCCGGCACCATAGGAACCGGGCGCCGACCCGAATACCCGGGTGGTGGCCCGGCGCAGGTCACCGTGGGAGGCCAGGTCGGCGCGGGCGTGCGCGGCCACGAAGTTGCGCTCATCGGGTTCGTCGAGCACCGCCACCATCTGCACCGCGTCGTCGAGCATCGTCACCACGTGTGGGAAGGCGTCCCGGAAGAAGCCTGAGATCCGCACCGTCACATCGATTCTGGGCCGGCCGAGCTCTTCGAGCGCGATGACCTCGAGCCCCGACACCCGCCGGGAAGCCTCGTCCCAGTCGGGCCGCACCCCGAGCAGAGCCAGCACCTCGGCGACATCGTCCCCGGAGGTGCGCATCGCCGAGGTTCCCCACACCGACAGGCCCACCGACTCCGGGTAGCCGCCGGTGTCGTCGAGGTAGCGCCGCAACAGCGAATCGGCCATCGCCTGGCCGGTCTGCCACGCCAGCCGGGACGGCACCGCGCGAGGGTCGACGGTGTAGAAGTTGCGTCCGGTGGGCAACACGTTGACCAAGCCGCGCAGCGGCGACCCGGACGGCCCCGGCCGCACGAACCCACCGGCCAGCGCGTGCAGCACCGAGTCCAGCTCGGCCGCCGTGCCGGCCAGGCGCGGAACCACCTCGGTGGCAGCGAATCTCAGCACCCGGCACACCTCGGGTTCGGGATGCAGCGTGTCGGCGACTGCGGCCTCCCAGCCGGCGGCTTCCATGGCCTCGACCAGCTCGCGCGCGCGGCCCTCGATCTCGTCCACCACGGCTGCCGGGGCGTCCTCCTTCAGCCCCAGCGCAGCGCGCAGCCCGGGCACCGCGTGATCCACCCCGCCCCACACCTGCGGGGCGCGCAGGATCGCCAGCACCAGGTTCACCCGCTCCGGGCCGACCGGGGCCCCACCGAGCACGTGCAGCCCATCGCGGATCTGGGCATCCTTGATCTCACAGAGCCAACCGTCGACGTGCAGCAGGAAGTCGTCGAACTCCTCGTCCTCGGGCCGCTCGTCCAGCCCCAGGTCGCGGTGCATCTCCGCGGCCCGCATCAGATTCCAGATCTCGCCGCGGATCGCCGGCAGCTTGGCCGGGTCCATCGTCGCGATGTTGCCGTACTCGTCGAGCAGCTGCTCCAACCGCGCGATGTCCCCGTAGGACTCCGCGCGGGCCATCGGCGGGATCAGGTGGTCGACGATGGTGGCGTGCGCCCGGCGTTTGGCCTGAGCGCCCTCGCCGGGGTCGTTGACCAGGAACGGGTAGATCAGCGGCAGGTCGGCGATCATGGCGTCGGTGGCGCAGGCGGCAGACAGCGCCGCGGTCTTGCCCGGCAACCATTCCATCGAACCGTGCTTGCCCAGATGGATCACCGCGTGCGCGCCGAAACTCCTGTCCAGCCAACGGTATGCGGCCAGGTAGTGATGGCTCGGCGGCAGCTCCGGGTCGTGGTAGATCGCCACCGGGTTCTCCCCGAACCCGCGGGGCGGCTGGATCATCAGCACGACGTTGCCGGACTGCAGTGCCGCCAGCACGATCTCGCCGTCATCGTTGACGAACAACTTGCCCGGCGCCGCGCCCCACGCCGTGGTCATGGCGTCGCGCAGCTCGTCGGGCAGCTCGGCGGTCCACTCGGCGTACTGCTGCGCGGTGACCCGCACCTGCGCGCCGGCCAGCTGCGTGGCAGACAGCCAGTCCTCGTCCTGGCCGCCGGCTTCGATCAGGGTGTGGATCAGCCGATCCCCGGCCTGCGTCTCGTCCTCGACACCCAGCACCCCGAACCCGTCCCCGACGTCATAACCCTCGTCGGCCAGCCGGTGCAGCAGCCGCACCGCCGACACCGGGGTGTCCAGGCCGACGGCGTTGCCGACCCGGGAATGCTTGGTGGGGTACGCCGACAGCACCAGCGCCAGCCGCTTCTGCGCATTCGGGATACGGCGCAGCACAGCGTGATTCACCGCCACACCGGCCACCCGGGCGCAGCGCTCGGGGTCGGCGGCGTAGTGCGGCAGCCCGTCGTCGTCGATCTCCTTGAAGGAGAACGGCACCGTGATGATCCGGCCGTCGAACTCCGGGATGGCGATCTGCGTCGCCGAATCCAGCGGGGTGACGCCGTCGTCGTTGGCCTCCCAATCCGCCCGCGACGAGGCCAGACACAGTCCCTGAAACACCGGGATGTCCAGCGCGGCGATCTGTTCGATGTCCCACGCGCCGTCGTCGTCGCCGGCGCTCACGCCGGCGGTGGCGTTCATCGCCCCGCCTGCCGCCAGCATGCAGACCACCACCGCGTCGAGCTCCCCGAGCGCGGCGAACAGTTCGTCGGGGGCGTTGCGGAGCGACGCGGCGAAGATCGGCACCCCGACACCCCGGCCGGTGGCATCGATGGCGTCGGCCAGGGCATGCGCAAAACCGGCGTTGCCGCTGACTTCGTGGGCCCGGTAGTACAGCACCCCGACCCGAACCGCCTCGGGCGCCTCGACCGTCTCCCGCTTCCCATAGCCCCACTCGGGGATCACCGCCGGTTCGTCGAAGCCCTCGCCGGTGAGCAGCACCGTGTCGCACAGGAACGCGTGCAGCTGGGCCAGGTTGGCCGGTCCGCCCTCGGCGAGATAGGCGTGGGCTTGGGCGGCCAGCCCGATCGGGACCGTGGAGCACTCCATCAACTCGGCGTTGGGTGATCGCTCCCCGCCGAGCACCACCAGCGGCAGGCCGGTTGCGCGCAGCAGCTTCAGCTCGTCGGCGATCTCCGCGGACGACCCGAGGATTCGCAGCACCACCACATCGGCGCCCTCGAGCAGCGGTTCGATGTCGTGGCGCGCCGGGTTGCCCAGCCGGTAGGCCGCGCCGCTGGCCCGCGCGGACAGCAGATCGGTGTCGGATGTGGACAGCAAGGCGATACGGCGTGCCTCAGGCATCAGGGGCCTCCTCGGGGTTCTCGCCCCTCGTCGTCGGACGTCTCGTGGCCGTATCTGGCTAACAGGCCGGCAAGGCCCTCACAGTGGCGGAACCGCCCCGGATTTCCACCGGGTTCCTGACGCCACGAGACGGCGGCCAGCCTAACGCAGCACGGCATGCGAGAATGTCGCCGGTAAGGCGATGACAACACAGTGAGGAAGCCGGTGGAAGTCCGGCGCGGTCCCGCCACTGTCATCGGGGAGTGACCCTCATCAGCCACGGCCCGCATCAGTGGGGCTGGAAGGCGAGGCGAGCAGTGATCCGAGAGCCAGGAGACTCACGTCATCGCGTCCTGCGAACCGGGGCGGTGTACCCCGAGGAAGCTGATGCACGCCCATGTCCCGTGCGCTGCGGGTAGTCCCTGCGCTGTTGCTGGCACTGGCCACCGTGCTGGCCACGGCGCTGTCGTTGGCCGGCTGCTCCGGCGAACCCGCCTCCCGCACACCGGATGCGCGTGCCGGCTGCATCACCGACTTCGACCCGGCCGCCGACTACTTTCCGGACAAGTCGACGCTGTCCGAGGCCACCAACTTCGAGATCGAATACCGGGGCAGCCACCAGATCCTGACCGTCAAACGGCCCTACCTGGGTGGCAAGCCGGTGTCGTATGTGCTGGTGCGCTGCGGTGCGCCGGCGCCGGAGCTGACCGGCGAGCTGGCCCACGCCCAACGGATCACGGTCCCGGTGCACAGCCTCTATTCGGGCTCGACCACCCATCTGGCGATGATCACCGAACTCGGCCAGGCCGACGTGGTCACCGGGGTGGCGAGCCCGGCCGCCGTGGCCGACGCGGCAATCCGCAGTCGTATCGACGCCGGCCAGATCGTCGGCTACGCGTCGGGCGGGCAGCTCAACATCGAGAGCGTGCTGCGCGCCGGTCCCGACGTGCTGGTCACCCAGGGCATGGACGATCCCGGCTACCCCAAGCTGCGCGAGGCCGGCCTGCCCGTGGTCGCCGACGCCGAATGGCTGGAAGCCACGCCACTGGGCCGGGCCGAGTGGATCAAGGTGTTCGCCGCGCTCACCGGCACCGAACGCCAGGCCGGGCAGGCTTTCGAATCCATCCGCAACCGCTATCACGCGCTGGCCGCCCGGGCCGCGTCGGCCAAGCCCGTCGACGTCCTGGTCGGCACCATGTATTCGGGCAGCTGGTCCATGCCCACCGGCGCCAGCTACTCGGGGCGCCTGGTGGCCGACGCCGGCGGTACCTACCCGTGGCTGGCCGACACCGGCGCCGAGAACCGCCAGCTGAATTTCGAGTCGGTCTACGCCCGCGCCGGGACCGTGCCGCTGTGGCTGGTGACCGACGACTGGAAGACCCTCGACGACGCGGTCGGCCGCGACAGCCGCTACGGCGAGCTGGCGGCGGTCCGCACCGGCCAGGTGTGGTCGGCGACCAAGGCGATGACCCCCGCCGGCGGCAACCTGTATTGGGAGCGCGGTACGGCCCGACCGGATCTGCTGCTCGGCGACCTGGTCGCGATCCTGCATCCCGAGCTGGCCCCAGACCAGGCGTTCGAGTTCTTCCGGCAGGTGCCGCGGTGAAGGCGCGTACCGCACTGATCCTGGCCGGGCTGGCGGTCGCGGTGTTGATCCTGGCCCTGCTCGGTCTGGTGCTCGGGCCGGTGCGGGTTCCGGTGGCCGACACCGTGCGAGTGCTGCTGGGCGCCGAACCCTCCGATCCGCGCTGGCAGGTGATCGTCTCGAGCATGCGGCTGCCGCGGGTGCTCACCGCGCTGGCCGCCGGGGCCGCGCTCGGGGTCGCCGGCCTGCAACTGCAGACCCTGTTCCGCAACACCCTGGCCGATCCCTACATCCTCGGAGTCAGCTCCGGCGCCAGCCTCGGCGTGGCGCTGGTGGTGCTGCTCGGTGGGGCGGCGGGTGCCGGTTTCAGCACCGGCGCGGCCGGCGCCGGCCGTGCCGCGGAGGTCAGCGCGGCGGCCCTGGGTGCGGCGGCAATGCTCACGCTGGTGCTGACGCTGTCGCGCTGGACCCGGTCGGCGGCGACGCTGCTGCTGATCGGGGTGATGTTAGGTGCGGCCAGCACCGCCCTGGTGAGCCTGGCGATGGTGTACTCCGATCCGCAGCGGGTGCAGCAGTACCTGCTGTGGGGTCTGGGCAGCTTCGCCGGAACCGGCTGGGCCGATCTGCGGTTGCTGCTGCCGCTGGTGGCCGTGGGCCTGGTGACCGCGGCGGTCACGGTCCGGCCGCTCAATGCCCTGCTGCTCGGCGAGAGCTACGCCGCCACGATGGGCATCAACGTGCACCGGGCCCGGGTGATCACGGTCGCCTCGGCGTCGCTGCTGGCGGGAGTGACGACCGCGTTCTGCGGGCCGATCGCCTTCCTGGGGCTGGTGGTGCCGCACATGGCCCGCATCGTGGTGGGCACCTCCGATCACCGGGTGGTGGTCCCGGCGGTGATGTTGCTGGGTGCGGTCGCAGCGCTGGGCTGCGGCATCGTCAGCCAGGTGCCCGCCAGCGATCTGGTCATCCCGATCAACGCGGTCACCGCGCTGGTAGGTGCGCCGGTGGTGATCACCGTGCTGCTGCGCGCCCGCCGCGGCTCGGGGGTGCCGTCATGACCCCAGCCGTCAGGAACCCAACCCTCATGGCACCCGCCGTCGAGCTCGCCGACCTGGCGATCGGCTACCGGCACCGGCGCCGGAAGGTGACAGTGGCGGCCGGACTGGCCGCCCAAGCCCGCCGCGGCGAGCTGACCGTGCTGATCGGACCCAACGGCGCGGGCAAGTCAACCCTGATCCGCACCCTGGCCGGGCTGCAGCCCGCGCTCGGCGGCCGCATACTGCTGGACGGCACCGACCTGACCGCGCTGCCCCGCGACGAGCTGGCCCGACGGGTCGCGGTGGTGCTGACCGAGCGGATCGATCCGGGCCTGCTCTCGGCGCGGGAGCTGGTCGGGCTGGGGCGCATCCCGCACCTGGGTTTGGGCGCCCGGCTGCGCCCCTCCGACGAGGAGATCATCGACTGGGCGCTGACGGCCACGGGCGCCCGGCATCTGGCGGCACGGCCGGCCGTGGAACTGTCCGACGGGGAATGCCAGCGCGTCCTGACCGCCCGGGCCTTGGCTCAACAGCCCGGTCTGCTGATCCTCGACGAGCCGACCGCCTTCCTGGACGTGTCCTCGCGCGCCGCACTGTTCGGGCTGTTGCGCGCGCTGGCCCGCGACCAGCAGCTGGCGGTGGTGCTGAGCACCCACGACCTGGAGTTGGCCCTGCGGGTGGCCGACCGGGTGTGGCTGATGGATCCGGCGGGCACGCTGGTGGACACCGTCGGTGAGGAGCTGATGCTCTCCGGGCGCATCGGGGAGATGTTCGGCAACGACACGCTGAGCTTCGACCCGGCCGCAGGAGTATTCACCTTCGTCGAGCGCGGCGACGGCCGGGCCGCCCGGGTAGCGGCCCCGGAACCGTTGCGTGCCGCGCTGATCCGGGTAATGTCGCGTGAAGGCTGGCGGATCGCAGATCCGGACGAGAGCGCCGAAATCTGTCTCACCGCAACCGATCCCGGCGCCGTCACGGTGCACCGTGCAACCGGTTCGGAGGTCCGTACGCTGCGCGACCTGCCACAGCACCTGCGCGCCCTGCCCGCGGGCCCGCACCGCTGCGCACCGCCGGATCGGGTGGTGTCCGCGCTGGCCGAATTGGCAGACGTCAGCTCGTATTTCGCGGTGTCCACCGGGACGGTCGAAGGCGGTGGCTGGCGCCCGGTGGCAGAGCTCTACACCGACCGGGCGCTGCTCGCCGGCGCGGTGGACCGCGTTCAGGAGCGCATCGGGACGCCGGATTTTCGGGTCGCGGCATCGACCTTCTTCCTCGGCTTCGCGGCGCGGCTGTGGTCGATCGGGTTGGGTGGGCTCGCCGAGCACGGGTTGCTGCTGGACCTGGGCCCCGACGAGCTGTGGTACTCCGAAACCGGGCTGCACCTGTCGAATCCGATTGCCTGGCAGGGGCCGGACCTGCAATCGCGGCTGGCCGACCTGGTCATGAGCCGGCACCTGACACCGTTGGCCGCCGCGGTGCGCCGCCTGGGTCCGATCTCGGAGAAGCTGCTCTACGGCAACGCCGCCTCGGCAGTGCTGGGTGCCGCCCGCGCACTGCACCACCATCGCGGCGCACCGTTGGGAGGCGAACCGTGCTGGGATCTGGCACGCACCGTGTGCACCGACGAGCGCCTGACCGACGCCGTCCGTTTCAACGAGTCCGACACCGACTACCGGCGGACAACCTGTTGCCTGTTCTACCGCACTCCCGGCGGCGGGCTGTGCGGCGACTGCGCACTCACCGAGAAACCCGAGGTTCGGCCAAACAAGAAGGGATCCACATGAGCGAGAACTCCGCCACCGTCGTCGCCGACCCACCGATCGTCGACACCGAAGACCGTGGCCGCGAACAACTCTGGCCGCTGCCGACCGACCAGCAGAGCCTGCTGGATCTGCTGCACCTCTGCTTCGACGAGTACTGGGACGAGATCTGGTTCGGCATCATCATGCAGGGCGCCGCCTGGGAGGTGGCCGCACCAAACGCGCCGCGCAAGATCGCGATGCTCGACGGTTACGCCACCGTCGACTTCGGCCGCTGGCACTTCCACCTGTGCATCGGCAAGCACCGGGCCAGCGGCTCGGAGCTGGGCCGGATCCGCCGCTGCACCCGCGCCGAGCTGTATCGCCGGATCGGCAAGGACGGCACCCCGATGTCGTGGGGGGTGCGGCTCTACAACGGGCGCGACGAGCAGATGATGACGCTGATGCTGCCGAACCCGTTCCTCACCAACGACCAGCAGATGCGCGACGAGCCCGAGTGGGGGCAGCTCGAGCTGTGGGACAAGCTGCGCGAGAAATACCTGGGTCTGGGACCGGACCCGTTGGACCGCAGCGGGAATCAGATCCGCTGCGGCGGTTAGCAAGGCTCGACGCAGGAGAGCCGAAGCTGGACCGCCGCAACAGACCCTGCGGTTAGCGCAGCTCGCAGCGGGGCGGCGCCATCAGACCACAGCGCGGCTACTCCCCTTCCGCCGGCCAGGTGTTCGGCATCATCGGGCTGACCGCGCCCCCGCCGAACCCGTCGTCGGCCAGCGCGGTCAGCCCGCTCGGCCGCGCGCTGGCGACCCGGTGCGTGCCGCCGACGAAGCCGTGCGGCCCGGCCCCCCGGTCGGACGCGACCATCGCAGCGGGCTCGGGCTCGAGATCCATGTATTCGTAACCCCGCCCCAGCATTCCGGCCTTCGCCTTGCGCCGGCGCCGCTGGGTCGCTTCCTGCTCCACCGCGGCGGCCTCGGGCACATCCGCGCTGTCGGGTTTCGGCGCCGCCTTCTTGCGCGCACTGGTGCCCGACGCCCGTCGGGCGCCCATGTCCAGGCCACCGACCATGTACAGGTAGCCCGGCATGGTGACCGACGGCGGACCCGCCGGTGTCGGCGGCGGCGCACCGGGCGGCGGTGCTGGCGCGGGGGCCGGGGCTT
>NZ_LQPG01000057.1 GCF_002102265.1 Mycolicibacter longobardus
GGCGCCGAAGGCATGGCAAAAAACAACAACAAACAAAAACCACCAAACACACTATTGAGTTCTCAAACAACACGCCCGGTTTCAGGCAACCCCGCCACTCTACTGCATGACCCTAGTTGAGTCAACTCCGAGTTTTCGGGCTACCGGAAGGTCTTCCAGACTGCTCGTCGATCCGCATCCGCGGTGCGCCGGCCTGTCCTATCCTACACGCTCGATTTCGGCGCCGAGACCGGCCAGGTACTCCACGAACAGCGGGTAGCCGCGGTCGATGTGATACACGTCGTGGACCTCGGTGTCACCGTCGGCGACCAGGCCCGCAAGGACCAGACCGGCGCCGGCACGGATGTCGGACGCCCACACCGGGGCGCTCGAAAGCTGCGGCAGACCGCGTACCACCGCGTGGTGCCCGTCGGTGCGCGCATCGGCGCCCAGGCGGATCATCTCCTCGACGAATCGGAACCTGGCCTCGAAGACGTTCTCGGTGATCATCGACGTACCGTCGGCGATCGCCGCCAGGCCGATCGCCATCGGCTGCAGATCGGTCGGAAACCCGGGGAACGGCAGGGTCGCGACGTTGACGGCCTTGGGCCGGTCGTACTGAACGACCCGGAACCCGTTGTCGGATTGGGTGACGGTCGCCCCCGCGTCGTGCAGCTTGTGCAGCACGAGCTGCAGGTGCGCCGGATCCACTCCGGTCACCGAGATGTCCCCACGCGTCATCACCGCGGCGATAGCCCAGGTCGCGGCCACGATCCGGTCCCCGATCACCTCGTGCTCGGTCGGATGCAGGCGCGGCACCCCGGTGATCTTGAGCGTGGGCGAACCCGCGCCTTCGATCTGCGCGCCCATCTGGTTGAGCATGGTGCACAGATCGGCGACGTCGGGCTCGCGCGCGGCGTTGTGGATGGTGGTGACGCCCTCGGCCAGCACCGCTGCCATCAAGATGTTCTCGGTGGCGCCCACCGAGGGAAACTCCAGCTGGATCTCGGCGCCGCGCAGCGCATCGGCGTGCGCGACGACGCAGCCGTGCTCGATATTGCAGGTGGCACCCAGCTGGCGCAGCCCGGCCTGATGCATGTCCAGGGGGCGCGAGCCGATCGCGTCACCGCCCGGCAGCGCGACCTTTGCCCGCAGACAGCGGCCCACCAGGGGTCCCAGCACGCAGACCGACGCCCGGAACTGACGCACCGCCGCGAAGTCCGCGTCGTACTTGGGCTCGTCCGGCGAGGTGATCCGCACCGTGGTGCCGTCGAGCTCGACATTGGCGCCCAGGCCCCGCAGCACCTCGGCCATCAACGGCACGTCCAGGATGTCCGGGCAGTTGGTGATGGTGCTGGTGCCTTCGGCCAACAAGGCCGCCGCCATCAGTTTGAGGACGCTGTTCTTGGCGCCACCGACGGCGACCTCACCGGACAGCCGGTTACCCCCGGTAACCACGAAACGCTCACCCACTCGCGTCAGTGTAGTGACGTCCTGACCGCGATCCCGAATATTGCCGACGGTGGCCGGTATCGGGCCCACAACAGTTCCCGCGCCCGGTACGGTTTGGGCTATGGCAGTGCACATCACCCGCGTTTACACCCGCACCGGCGACGACGGCACGACCGGGCTGAGCGACTTCTCCCGGGTCCCCAAGACCGACCCGCGGCTGGTCGCCTACGCCGACGTGGAGGAGGCCAACGCCGCCATCGGCGTCGCGATCGCACTCGGCAAGCCCCCCGCCGAGGTGAACGCGACGTTGCTGCACATCCAGAACGATCTGTTCGACACGGGCGCGGATCTGGCGACTCCGGTCGCTCAGAACCCGGAGTTCCCACCGCTGCGGATCACCGCCGACTACATCGATCGGGTGGAGGCGTGGTGCGACGCATACAACGAGCAGCTGCCCCCGCTGAACTCGTTCATCCTGCCGGGCGGTTCGCCGCTTTCGGCGCTGCTGCACGTCGCCCGTACCGCGACGCGCCGTGCCGAGCGGTCGGCATGGGCAGCACTCGAGGCCTATCCGGAGGGCGTGTCGGTCCTGCCGGCGAAATACCTGAATCGGTTGTCGGACTTGATGTTCGTGCTGTGCCGGGTGGCCAATACCGACGGTGACGTGCTCTGGCAGCCCGGCGGGGATCGCACCGACCGACCCGAAAAATAAGGCGCGCCAACGCCTTCCACTAAATCAGTAGTCGTGCCGGCGGGCTCGCGGTGACGGGCGTGCCTCCAGCCACGACAAGAAGGCCGTTCGGGCGCCGCGGTCCAGCGCGATCTCGAAGCCTTCCCGACGGTCCTGGGTGGTGTCGCACAGTTCCAGCACCACGATCTCGTCGGTCATGATGTCGAATTCGTCGCCCCGGGGCGCGCGGCGAGACACCACGTCCACACCGCGGCGGGACAGCCGACGGTCCGGCCACAGTCGCACACTCGAGAGTCGGTAGAAGGCGGCTTCGCCGCCCCGATAACGGACCACGCCATGACGCCAGCCGTGGCCACCGACAGCGGGCAGGTCACGCATGATCGCCGCGGTCCCGCCCTGCCGCAGTTTCCACAGCCGGTAGCTCAGCGCCACCACAGCGCTGAGGAGGACGGCGACGAGCACGACCATGCAGATCATGGGCGTGCTCATCGGATCACGCTCGCTAGTCGATCACACCCAGGGCGCGCAGCCGGGCCCGGCCCTGCGCGGCCATCTTGGGGTCGCCGGACTGAGCGTCGTGCCGTGCGGTCGCTTCGTCGATCTCCGCGGCGAAATCGACCGATTCGGCCAGGATGCTGACGCCCTCGTCCGTCACCGACAGGAAGCCACCGTGCACGGCCAGCCGCAGTTCGTCCTCGTCAACGCGGTCCACCCGCACCATCGCGTCATCGACAAGCTCGGCGACCAGCGGGATGTGCCCCGGCATGATGCCGATCTCACCGACGGTGGTTCGGGTGAAGATGAACGTGGCCTTGCCCGACCACACCTTGCGGTCGACCGCGACGATGTCGACGTCAAGCTCTGCCATTACCCACCGCCTTTCGCCGAGAACGGATTCCGAGTCACAGCTTGGCGCCCAGGCTCTCGGCCTTCTTAGCCAGGTCGTCGAGACCACCGATCAGGAAGAACGCCTGCTCGGGCAGGTGGTCGAAGTCACCCTTGGTCAACCGGTCGAACGCCTCGATGGTCTCCTTGAGCGGCACCGTCGAGCCGGGCTGGCCGGTGAACTGCTCGGCCGCCATCATGTTCTGGCTCAGGAACCGCTCGATACGCCGTGCCCGGCCGACGAGTTGCTTGTCCTCCTCGGACAGTTCGTCGATACCGAGGATGGCGATGATGTCCTGCAGGTCCTTGTAACGCTGCAGGATCCGGATGACCTCCTGGGCGACGCGGTAGTGATCCTCGCCGACGATGGCCGGGTCCAGAATGGTCGAGCTGGACGCCAGCGGGTCCACCGCGGGGAAGATGCCCTTGGAGAACACCGCACGGCTCAGCTCGGTGGTCGCGTCCAGGTGCGCGAACGTGGTCGCCGGCGCCGGGTCGGTGTAGTCGTCGGCGGGCACGTACACGGCTTGCATCGAGGTGATGGACCGGCCGCGGGTCGAGGTGATCCGCTCCTGCAGCTCGCCCATCTCGTCGGCCAGCGTGGGCTGGTAACCCACCGCCGAGGGCATCCGGCCCAGCAGGGTCGAGACCTCGGAGCCGGCCTGGGTGAACCGGAAGATGTTGTCGATGAACAGCAGCACGTCCTGGCCGGCCTCGTCGCGGAACCACTCGGCCATGGTCAGGGCCGACAGCGCCACCCGCATACGGGTGCCCGGCGGCTCGTCCATCTGACCGAACACCAGGGCGGTGTCCTTGAGCACGTTGGCGTCCTCGAGCTCGACCCACAGGTCGTTGCCCTCACGGGTGCGCTCACCAACGCCGGCGAACACCGAGGTGCCACCGAAGTTGCGGGCGATGCGGTTGATCATCTCCTGGATCAGCACGGTCTTGCCCACGCCGGCACCACCGAACAGGGCGATCTTGCCGCCACGCACGTACGGGGTGAGCAGGTCGACGACCTTCAGGCCGGTCTCCAGCATCTCGGTGCGGGGCTCCAGCTCGTTGAAGGCCGGAGGCTTGCGGTGGATGCCCCAGTGCTCGAAGTCCTCGCCGTAGCCCGGCTTGTCCAGGCAGTGGCCCAGCGCGTTGAACACGTGGCCCTTGACGTCGTGACCGACCGGCACCGAGATCGCCGCCCCGGTGTCGGTGACCTCGACGCCACGCACCAGGCCGTCGGTGGGCTGCATCGAGATGCAGCGCACCAGGTTGTCACCCAGGTGCTGGGCGACCTCGAGGGTCAGCGTCTTCGCCAGTTCCGAGAAGGTGATCTCGGCATGCAGCGCGTTGAACAGCTCGGGCACCGCGCCCCGGGGGAACTCGACGTCGACGACGGGGCCGGTCACGCGCACGACGCGGCCGGCGGTTGTCTTGTCAGCGGTAACAGTCATTATCTTCTTCGCTTCCTTGGGGACTTACCGGGCGGCGTCGGCGAGGGCGTTCGCACCGCCGACGATTTCGCTGATTTCCTGGGTGATCTGGGCCTGGCGCTCGCGGTTGGCCTCGAGGGTCAACGCCTTGATCAGATCGTCGGCGTTGTCGGTCGCCGACTTCATTGCGCGCTGGCGCGAAGCCAGCTCCGAGGCCGCCGAGTCGAGCAGTGCCGCGTACACGCGGGTGGTCAGGTACCGCGGCAGCAGCGAGTCGAACAGCGTGGTGGCGTCCGGCTCGAAGGAGTACAGAGTCCGAGGACCGGTCTCCTCTCCGACGTACTCCACCAGCATCGGGGCGATCCGACGCGCCTCGGCCGACTGCGACAGCATCGAGCGGAAGTCGGTGGCCACCACGTGCAGCTCATCGACGCCCAGCACCCCGTCGGTACCCGGGTGGCTGCCGTCGTCGTCGACTCCGGCCATGAAGGCATCCACCAGGGTCGAGGCGATCGCCGCAGCGTTCTCGTAGGTCGGCTGCTCGGAGAAACCGGTCCAGGAATCGGTGATCGACCAGTTCCGGAAGGTGTAGTAGGCCAGCGCTTTACGGCCGACGACGTAGAGAACCGGGTCCTTGCCCTCCGAACGCAGCAGGGAGAACAGCTCCTCGGCCCGCCGGAAGACGTTGGCGTTGTAGCCGCCACACAGACCGCGATCGGAGGACACCACCAGGACACCCGCCCGCCTGGGCTCGCTGCGCTCGACCAGCAACGGGTGGTCCAGGGCCGCCTCGGCGGCCAAGGTGGTGAGCATCCGGGTGATCTCGGTGGCGTACGGCCGCGCCGTTTCGAGCCGGGCCTGCGCCCGGCCGATACGCGAGGTGGCGATCAGCTCCTGAGCCTTGGTGATCTTCTTGATCGACCCGGCTGAGCGGATTCGCCCGCGTAGTTCCCGAAGTGTGGCTGCCATACCGGCGTTACTTCTTCTTCGCCGGTGCGGCCTTGCGGACCTGCACCGCTTCCTTGCCGAGCTTGTCCTCGTCGAGCGCTTCGACATGCTCGTCGGGCACCACCGAGCTGCCGTCGGAGGCGGCGAAGCCCTTCTTGAACTGGTTGATGACCGAGACCAACTTCTCGCTGGCCTCATCGGAGAGCTTCTTCGACTCACGGATCCCGGTCAGGATGTCGTTCTCGGAGGCCCGGATGTGGTCCAACAGCTCGGTTTCGAACCGGCCCACGTCCTCGACCGGCACCGAGTCCAGGTGCCCCTCGGTACCCAGGAAGATCGAGACCACCTGCTCCTCGACGGGCAGCGGCGCGTACTGAGGCTGCTTGAGCAGCTCCACCAGGCGGGCGCCGCGCTCCAGCTGAGCCTTCGACGTGGCGTCCAAGTCGGAGGCGAAGGCGGCGAAGGCCTCCAGCTCGCGGTACTGCGACAGGTCCAGACGCAGCGAGCCGGCCACCTCCTTCATCGCCTTGATCTGGGCGGCGCCACCGACGCGGGACACCGACACACCGACGTTGATGGCCGGGCGGACACCCTGGTTGAACAGGTCGCTCTCCAGGAAGCACTGGCCGTCGGTGATCGAGATGACGTTGGTCGGGATGTAGGCCGAGATGTCATTGGCCTTGGTCTCGATGATCGGCAGACCGGTCAGCGAACCGCCGCCCAGCTCGTCGGAGAGCTTCGCGCAGCGCTCCAGCAGCCGGGAGTGCAGGTAGAACACGTCGCCCGGGTAGGCCTCGCGGCCCGGCGGGCGGCGCAGCAGCAGGGAGATGGCGCGGTAGGCCTCGGCCTGCTTGGTCAGGTCGTCGAACACGATCAGCACGTGCTTGCCCTGGTACATCCAGTGCTGGGCGATCGCCGAGCCGGTGTAGGGGGCCAGCCACTTGAAGCCGGCGGAGTCCGACGCCGGGGCGGCGACGATCGTGGTGTAGTCCATGGCGCCGCCCTCTTCCAGCGCGCGGCGCACGCTGGCGATGGTGGTGCCCTTTTGGCCGATCGCGACGTACACGCAGCGGACCTGCTGCTTCGGGTCGCCGGTCTCCCAGTTCTGGCGCTGGTTGAGGATGGTGTCCACACACAGCGCGGTCTTGCCGGTCTTGCGGTCGCCGATGACGAGCTGACGCTGGCCGCGGCCGATCGGGGTCATGGCGTCGACCGCCTTGATGCCGGTCTGCAGCGGCTCGCTGACGCTCTGACGCTGCACCACCGAGGGGGCCTGCATCTCCAGCGGACGACGGGTCTCGGCCTCGATCTCGCCGCGGGCGTCGATCGGCTGACCGAGCGGGTTGACCACGCGACCGAGGAAGGCGTCGCCGACCGGCACCGAGAGCACTTCGCCGGTGCGCTTGACCTGCTGGCCCTCTTCGATGTTCTCGAAGTTGCCCAGGATCACCGCGCCGACGTTGTGCTCGTCGAGGTTCAGGGCCACGCCCAGCACCCCGCCGGGGAACTCGAGGAGCTCCTGGGTCATCACCGAAGGCAGGCCCTCGACGTGTGCAATGCCGTCGCCGGCGTCGATGACGGTGCCGACCTCCTCGCGCGCGGTGTCGGCGCTGAAGGAGCTCACGTACTCCTCGATCGCCCCCTGAATGTCGTCAGAGGAGATTGTCAACTCTGCCATGGCTTTTCGTCTTCCTGCCTTCGAGATGGGTGATGGTCTAGGTCTTGGTCAGTCGGGCAACTGCGTCTTGGCGGCCGCCAGGCGCGACGACAGCGTGCCGTCGATGATCTCGTCGCCGACCGAGATCGCCAGCCCGCCCAGCAGTGCGGGGTCGACGCCGACCTGCACACGCACCGGGTGGCTGTAGATCCGGCTCAGCACGGTGTTCAGCCGGGTGCGCTGGGCGTCGCTGAGTTCGGCCGCGGCGCCGATCTCGGCCACCAGCTCGCCACGACGTGCCACGGCGATCTGGGCAAGCTCGGTGACTGCCTGATGCGCGGACTGCCCGCGCAGCAGCCGGACGGTCTGCTCCAGCAGCGCCGCCGCGATCGGGTTGGCGCCGCTGGCACCGCCGATGACGTTGCGCAGCAACCCGACCCGCCCGGCGGCCGGGGTCGCGGTGTCACCGAGCAGGATGTCCAGCCGGGGCTGGGCGTCCAGTACGCGGGAGAACCGGAACAGCTGGTCCTCCACCTCGTCGACGGTGCCCGCACTCTCCGCCGACAGCAGCAGTGCCTGCCGGGCGACGTGTTCGACGGCGGTGACCAGGTCGGCGCCGTTGGACCAGCGGGCCTCGGCGGCGGCGGTCACCAACGCCAGAGCGGATGCACCGATCTTGTCGGCGAACAGCCGCTGCACCAGCCGCACCTTCGGTGCGGCGTCGTCGGTCGGCACGGTCAGGTGCCGGGTGACCACGCTCTCGCGCTGCAGCACCTCGGCGACCCCGGTCAGGTCCCCGGCCAGAGCGGACAAGCCCTGCTCGTCCAGGCCGCCTGCCACCTCGCCGAATTTGTCCAGCAGTCCCGCCAGTGCCTGGCGGCTGGCCGAGCGCATCCGGGCCAGGATGGGCGATTCGACCTCGACGGACTTGGGCGCCATGGCGTCGAGTTCGTCGAGGAACCGGTCGACTGTGGCGGACTGCCGCTGCGGGTCGGCGACGTGGTCGCGAACCAGTTCGGCCGCCCGCTGCACAGACTCGGCGCCCAGGCTGGACCGCAGTTCGCGGATGAGTTGCGCGCGCATCAGACCGACCTGCTGTCCGCCGGCGGCTTTGACGCGTTCCGCATCGACGCCGGCCTGACCACGCAGTTGCTCGGTGATCCGCTCGGCATCGGCGCGGGCTTCGGCGGTGACCCGCTGCGCCTCGGCCTCGGCGTTGGCCAACGCCGCGGAGTGCGCCTGGCCGGCCTCGGCGAGGCGGGAGGCGGCCGCGGCCGCCTCCTCCAGCTGTTTGCGCACTGACTCCTGCTGGGCGGCCATCAGCTTGCGCACCGGTGGCACCACGAACTTGACCAGCAGCCAGACGATGATGGCGAAGCCGGCCAGCTGCCCGATAAATGTCGACATCTCTGTTGCTACCGCCCCGTGCTTACCGCGGAAGGTGCCTCGACCTCGACGCCGAGGATCCGGCTGGCCAGGGTGGCCGACAGTGCCGACACCCGGGCCTGCAGCTGCTCATTCACCGCATCGCCTTCCTGCTTGAGTTGGTCGGAGGCGGCCTGCAATGTCGAAGCCACCTCCGCCTCCGCCGCCGACCGCTGCTCGTCGATGACCTTGCGGCCCTCGGCACGGGCCTCGTCCCGTGCCGTCGACGCTTCGAGGCGCGCCGCCGCCATCTGCTTCTCGTAGTCGGCGTCGGCGGCCGCGAACTGCTCGGCGGACTCCCGGTTGTCGGCGAGCGTCTTGGTGACCATGTTGTCGCGCTCCCGCAGCACCCTCATGATCGGCGGGACCACAAAGGTGCTGATCACGCTGAGCACGATCACGAAGATCGCGAGCACCACGAAGAAGGTGCCGTCGGGTTGAAGGAAGCTCTTCTTCGGGCCTTCCTCAGCCGCCTGGCTCAGGGCCAGAACGACAACGCTCATGTCACCCATCTCGCGTGTTACTGCTGCGCGGCGATCGGGGTGGCGAAGACGAACAACGCCATGAAGGCCAGGTTGATGAAGTAGGCCGCCTCGACCAGACCAACCGTGATGAAGAACGGGGTGAACAGCCGACCCTGAGCCTCAGGCTGGCGGGCGATGCCGGCGATCAGGGCGTTACCGGCGATACCGTCACCGATACCGGCACCGATGGCGCCACCGCCCATGATGAGACCGCCGCCGATCAGGGCACCGAGTCCGATCAGATTGGGATCTGCCATTTCTTATCCTCCTTGCTAGCTGGTAGTTCTCTACCAGGTCTGATGTGGTCCTACAGGTACTACTAGTGGTGGTCTTCCTCGAGCTCCATGGCCTGACTGAAGTACAGGATGGTCAGCAGGGCGAAAATGAACGCCTGGATCAATCCGACGAACAGGTCGAAGGTCTTCCAGATCGCGTTCGGCGCCACCATGAAGACCGGCCCCAACAACGCGATCAAGCTGACCAAGATGCCGCCGGCGAAGATGTTGCCGAAAAGTCGCAGGGACAGCGAGACCGGCTTGGCGATCTCCTCCACCAGGTTGATCGGCGCCAGGACGGCCACGTGACCCTTGAGCACCCGCAGCGGGTGGCCCACCAGGCCACGACGCCAGAAGCCGGCCAGGTGGTAGCCGCAGAAGACGAAGAGCGCCAGCGCCAGCACGAAGTTGATGTCGGCCGCAGCCGAGGAGAGCAGCTCGTGGACACCGTGTTCGTCGGAGTACTGCACCGGTAGCACTGAGAGCCAGTTGCAGACCAGGATGAATATGAAGATGGTGACCGCCAGCGGCAACACGAACGGCGCGATCTTCATCCCGATGGCACCCTCGATCTGGTTGCGCATCTGCACGGTGATCGCCTCGAAGAACAGCTGAACACCGCCCGGCACGCCGGTCGAGGTGACCTTGGCGCGCAGGAAGAACGCCAGCGCGATCACGATCACCGCGGCGATCGCGGTGGAGGTGATTGTGTCGATGTTGACCTCACCGACCAGCGGCCACACCGCGGTCTCGTGGTGGCCGACTTCGATGCCTCCCTCAGCCAGGATCGACTCAGTCATTTTCCGTCCCTTCAGCGCCCGACTCTGACGCTTGCGCGCGGAGCTTTTTTACCACTGGCAGCATGGTGGTCAGCACCAACACCACCTCGAACAGCGCCAACCCGAACAGCGCACCCAGGCCGTCCGGCCGGAACTGGTAGGCGATCGCCAGGCCGATCACACTGATGACCAGCAGACGCGACGCCGAGTTCAGCGCCATCTTCTTCTTCAGCGGGTGGTCCTGCGCGGTGATTCGCAGCGCCGACCGGCGGATCAGCAGCGCATTGCCCAATCCGAGCGCCAGGCCCAGCCCGAAGAACACCCCGAACAGCGGGTGTCCGAATTGAGCGGCCACGGCGATCGCGGCGGCGGTCAGAGCGACACATATCAGCAGCAGCCGAATCGGCTGGAACACCACCGACGGCAACACCAACGGCGCATCCTGCGCTGGTGTCGTCACCGCCTCACCCCAATCTCAACATTGCGCTGCGTCACTGTCGCGAAGTCGCCCGCCGAGCGTATCGGATGCCCGAACGCTTCTCCGAACCACCTGACAAGCCCATCCTAACTCGTCCTACTACTCCGCGTCGTAGCGGCCTTCTTCCAGGCCGTTTTCCCTGCGCAGCAGCGGGATGAGCGTAACGACGATCGCGATGAGCATCGCGCCCAACATCACCGCCCCGGTGTAGCGCGGATCGAAGAAGATGGTGCCGGCGGTACCGAACGCCACGATCGCCGTCCACAAGTAGATCAGCAGCACCACCCGGCGATCGGAATGGCCGATCTGCAGCAACCGGTGGTGCAGGTGCATCTTGTCCGGACTGAACGGGCTGAGCCCGGCGCGGGTACGGCGGATGATCGCCAGCAGCACGTCCAACGCGGGTACGCACATCACCGCGGCCACCAACAGGAACGGTGACAGCAGCGCGAAGACGTCACGGGCGCCGTAGGCGGTTTGCGAGATCGGCCCCGCGGCGGTGGTCGACGCCGCGGCCAACATCAGCCCGATCAGCATCGACCCGGAATCGCCCATGAAGATCTTCGCCGGGCTGAAATTGTGCGGCAGGAACCCCAGACAGGCACCGGCCAGCACCACCGAGATCAACGCGGGCGGGTAGAACAGCACGTCACCGCCGTGGTCCTGCAGCACGCCGACGGAGAACATGCAGATCGCCAGCGCGGTGATCAGCCCCAGGCCCGCGGCTAGGCCGTCGAGCCCGTCGACGAAGTTCATCGCGTTGACGATCGAGACCGTCAACGCCAGCGTGAGCAGGATCGACGACACCTGGTCGAGCACCACGGTGCCGACACCGCCGATCGGGATATAGAGCACACTCCAGGCGACGCCCATGGTGACCAGCACGCTGGCCGCGGTGATCTGGCCGGCGAACTTGGTCAGGGCATCCAGTCCCCACTTGTCGTCGAGCAGGCCGATGCCCATGATCACCCCGCCGGCCAGCACCACCGCCGGCATGCCGTTGGAGTAGACGAAACCGCGGGTCAACGCGGGCAACTGCGACGCCAGGAAGATCCCGGCGACGATGCCGACGTACATCGCCAGCCCGCCCATCCGCGGTGTCGGCTTGACGTGGACGTCGCGTTCGCGCGGGTAGGCGACCGCGCCCACCCGGGTGGCCAGCCAGCGGACCGGACCGGTGGTGAAGTAGGTGATGATCGCAGCGGTCAGTCCGACCAGGGCGAGCTCCCGCAGGGGCACACCGGCGCCACGGTCGGCAAGGGCCAGCAGGCTGGTCACGGTGTGCCCGTGAGCGCCGCCGGGTCCAGCCCCAGCACCGCTCCGATCTGCTCGGCGGAGACCGGTCCGGTTCGCACGATGCGCGGGGCGGGCCCGGTCAGATCCACGATCGTCGAGGCCTCCCCTCGTTCGGCCGGGCCCGCGTCGAGGTAGACGTCGACGGACTCCCCGAGTTGGCGCTGCGCTTCGCCGGCGTCGACGGCCGGCGGGCCACCGGAGACGTTGGCACTGGACACCGCCATCGGGCCCACGGCCTTGAGGACCTCCAAGGCCACCGGATGCAGCGGCATGCGCACCATGACGGTGCCGCGGGCTTCGCCGAGGTCCCACTGCAACGACGGCGCCTGGGTCACGATCAGGCTCAGCGCGCCCGGCCAGAACGCGCGGATCAACTCGCGGGCGGTGTCGGGAACGATCAGGGCCAGCCCGTCGATGGAGTTCCACGACCCGACCAGCACACCCACCGGCATGTCCCGGCCGCGTCCCTTGGCCGCCAGCAGCGCGGTCACCCCGGCGGCGTTGAAGGCGTCCGCACCGATGCCGTAGACGGTGTCGGTGGGAAGCACCACCAGGCGCCCGCCCCGGACGGCGTCGACCGCCGCGGCGATCCCGGCGGCGCGCCGATCGGCGTCGGCGCAGTCGAAAACCTCTGTCATGGTTGACCGTTCCTGACCGCCGTCACGAATCGGGGCCGTCCGGTCAGATCCGGGCGGGAGACCACGTCGTCGAAGAATCCGGTACCGCGCACGGCTTCGACCGTAGTCGCCGGCGTGGTGTCGTCGTGCTCGACCGCGAACAGGCCGCCGGGACGCAGCAGTCGTGCCGCCAGTGCGGCCAGCGGAGTGATCACCGACATGCCGTCGGCGCCGCCGAACAGCGCGTGTTCCGGGTCATGTTGGGCCACCTCGGGATCCAGGTCCGCCCCGTCCGGAATGTAAGGCGGGTTGCTGACCATCAGGTCGACCTGGCCGTCCAAGTCCGGCAGCAGATCCGGCATGGTGACGTCGCCGCTGCGCAGTTCCACCGACGTGCCCGCGCAGTTGCGTCGCGCGTAGTCCAGTGCCGGCTCGGAGTCGTCGACGGCGAGCACCCGGGCGGCGGGAAGATGATGGGCCAGCGCGATCGCCAGTGCACCGGAGCCGGTGCAGGCATCGACGATCAGCGGGTCCGGCCGAAGTTGTTGAGCCATAACCCATTCGAGGATGGCCTCGGTCTCCGGTCGCGGGATGAACACACCCGGGCCGACCTGCAGGGTCACCGGGCCGAACGCCGCGGTCCCGATCAGGTGCTGCAGCGGGACCCGGGCTCGGCGCGCGGCCACCAGTTCCCGGTAACGCCCGAAGAAGTCGTCGCCGGGCGGATCCAGCAGTGCCAGACGGCCGCGGTCGGTGCCGGCCGCGTGGGCAGCGAGCGCTTCGGCGTCGTGGCGGGCGGAGTCGATTCCGGCGGCGGTGAAAAGCGCTGCGGCGGAATCGATCGCTTGCCGGAGCTGGTTCACGCCGTCCCCTGTAACCGGGATTCCTTGTCTGCGGCGGCCAGGGCATCGAACATCGCGTCGAGGTCCCCGTCGAGGACCTGGTCTAGGTTGTGCGCCTTGTAGCCGATGCGGTGGTCGGTGATCCGGTTCTCCGGGAAGTTATAGGTGCGGATGCGCTCGCTGCGGTCCACGGTGCGGATCTGGCTGGCGCGGTCGGCGGAGGCGTCCGCCAGTGCCTGCTCCTCGGCCAGTGCCTGCAGCCGAGCCGCCAGGACCTGCAGTGCACGGGCCTTGTTCTGCAGCTGGGACCGCTCGTTCTGGCAGGTGACGACGATTCCGGTCGGCAGGTGGGTGATGCGCACCGCGGAGTCGGTGGTGTTGACGCCCTGGCCGCCCTTGCCGGAGGACCGGTAGACGTCGATGCGCAGGTCGGACTCGTCGATGGCCACCTCGGCGACCTCTTCGGGCTCGGGGTAGACCAGCACCCCGGCGGCCGAGGTGTGGACCCGGCCCTGAGATTCGGTCACCGGCACCCGCTGCACCCGGTGCACCCCGCCCTCGAACTTCATCCGCGACCACACTCCGTCGGCGCTGTCGCCCTTGCTCGCGATGGTCAGAGTGGCGTCCTTGTAGCCGCCGAGATCCGAGGTGGTCTCGTCGAGCACCGTCACCTTCCAGCCCTGCCGTTCGGCGTAGCGGATGTACATCCGGGCCAGGTCGGCGGCGAACAGCGCGGACTCCTCCCCGCCCTCGCCGGACTTGACCTCGAGCACGATGTCGTCGGCGTCGTGCGGGTCACGCGGCGCGAGCATGTCGGTGAGCGCGGTGTCCAGCTCGGCGACGCGCGCCTCCAGCTCGGGGACCTCGGCGGCGAACGACGCGTCGTCGGCGGCCAGCTCGCGGGCGGCCTCCAGGTCGCCGCGGGCCGACTCCAGCTTGCGGTGGGTGGCGACGATCGGCGCCAACTGGGCGAAGCGGCGCCCGGCCCGGCGCGCCTCGGCCGGATCGTTGTGCAGTTCGGGGTCGGAAAGCCGAGTTTCCAGGGCGGCGTGTTCGGCCAGCAGGGCGTCGATCGCCTGGATGCTGCGGGTCATCTCACCTCCATCGCCGAACGCAAGCCGACGCCCGGGTGACGTGCTGGCACGTTCCGGGCGTCGGTGAGGGAGCTATTTGTCGGCGTCTGCCGTGTCGGCCGCAGCACCGACCTTGCGCTTGCCGTAGCGCTTCTCGAAGCGGGCGACCCGGCCGCCGCTGTCGAGGATCTTCTGCTTGCCGGTGTAGAACGGGTGGCACTGCGAGCAGACCTCGACCACGATGTGGCCGCTCTCCTTGGTGCTGCGGGTGGTGAAGCTGTTGCCGCAACCGCAGACCACGGTGGTCTCGCCGTAGGCAGGGTGAATGCCAGATTTCATGATGTCCTCTTCGATCGTCGGCCGCCGGGTCGCCCGCCTTCGAATGTGAGGCGGACGTGAACCGGAACCTGAGGTGTTTGATTATGCCAGCTGCGCTGTCGCCCCCCAAAACGTCGGGAGGGTCTTGCGCATTCCGCTGGGGTAACGCCGTCGGTCAGTCGTTGTCCATGCCGGGCGTGGTCTTGGAGACCTGGACCAGGAACTCGTAGTTGTTCTTGGTCTTGCGCAGCTGACTCATCAACAGGTCGATGGCCTGGTGCGAGTCCAGCCCGGACAGCAGCCGGCGCAGCTTGTGCACGATCGCGAACTCGTCGGGCGAGAGCAGCAGCTCGTCCTTGCGGGTGCCGGACGGGTTGACGTCCACAGCCGGGAACACCCGCCGCTCGGCGATCTTGCGGTCCAGCTTGAGCTCGGCGTTGCCGGTGCCCTTGAACTCCTCGAAGATCACCGTGTCGCCGGTGGAGCCGGTCTCGACCATCGCGGTGGCGATGATGGTCAGCGAGCCGCCGTCCTCGATGTTGCGGGCCGCGCCCAGGAACCGCTTGGGCGGGTAGAGCGCGGTGGAGTCCACACCACCGGACAGGATGCGGCCCGACGCCGGGGAGGCGTTGTTGTAGGCACGCCCCAGCCGGGTGATCGAGTCCAGCAGCACGACGACGTCCTTGCCCTGCTCCACCAGGCGCTTGGCCCGCTCGATGGCCAGCTCGGCGGCCTGGGTGTGGTCCGACGGCGGCCGGTCGAAGGTCGAGGCGATGACCTCACCCTTGACCGAACGCTGCATGTCGGTGACTTCTTCGGGGCGCTCGTCGACCAGCACCACCATCAGGTGGCATTCGGGGTTGTTGCGGGTGATCGCGTTGGCGATGTCCTGCATGATCGTGGTCTTACCGGCCTTGGGCGGCGACACGATCAGCGCACGCTGCCCCTTGCCGATCGGCATGATCAGGTCGATGACGCGGGTGGTCAGCTTCTCGGTCGAGGTCTCCAACCGCAGCCGCTGGTTCGGGTACAGCGGGGTCAGCTTGGAGAAGTCGGGGCGGTTGCGGGCTTCTTCGACCGGGCCGCCGTTGACCGAGTCCAGCCGTACCAGGGGGTTGAACTTCTGCCGCTGGTTGGGCTGCTCGCCGTCTCGGGGCACCCGCACCGCACCGGTCACCGCGTCGCCGCGACGCAGCCCGTTCTTGCGGACCATGTTCATCGACACGTAGACGTCGTTGGGTCCGGCCAGGTAGCCGGAGGTGCGCACGAACGCGTAGTTGTCCAGCACGTCGAGGATGCCGGCCACCGGCTGCACGACGTCGTCCTCGCGCAGTTCGGCGTCCCCGCCGCCCTCGCCACCGCGCTCGCCACGGCGGCGACGGTCCCGGAAGCGGCGACCGCGCCGGCCGCCTCGCCCGTCCTCGTCGTCGCCGGCGCCGCGGTTGGACTGGTCGCCGCCCTGCTCGTCACCCTTGGACTGCGCCGAGTCGTCGGTCTTCGAGTCGGGCTTAGCGTCGGTCTTCGCGCCGTCGCGCCGTCCACCGGACTGTTCGGCCTTGTCTGCCTTGGCGTCCTTGTTGTCGGCGCGGCCCTGCTTGCGTGACTCGCCCTGCTTGTCCGCGTCGGCCGGCTTCTCCTGCTCGGCCTGGGTGTCCTGCTCGCCGCCGTTGGCCGCGGGTGCGCCGGTCGCACGGCTGGCGCCGCGCCGTTCGCGGCGGGCCGGCGCCTCGGTGGCGTCAGCCTCGGAAGCCTCGGCACCGTGGGCTGCGCCGTTCGCGGTCTGATCGGTGCTCGGCGCTTCGCCGCCGTTGCCCTCGACCTCGCGGATCGCGGCGATCAGCTCGCTCTTGCGCATTCCGGAGGCGCCTTTGACGCCGACGCGGTTGGCCAGGGCCCGCAGCTCGGGCAGCACCATCGTCGACAGCGAACCGTCGGCGCCGGTGGCGGCACCGTTGTCCGGCGCCGCAGCGGGGGCCGACTCCGTCGCGGGCGCCGGGGCTTCGGACGGCGCGGCGTCCGAAGGCTCAGGGGTGCCGGTGACGCCGGCGGGCGAGGCCTCGGAGGCCTGCGGGCTCGGGGTCTCGGGAGTGCTCTGAGGGGTCGACAGCGATTCCTGATCGGTGCTGCCTTCAGCCGTGAAGAGGTCCGTTTCGGTCACGGATTTCCTTTCTTCCCTCGTCGGTTTTGTCACGCGAGGGGTTAGTTGCATCCAGCGGAATCGCCGAGTGCGTGTCACCGTCGACTGTTTAACGGTGTTTACCCGTATCGACGGCGTCATAACGCAAACCGTCAGCTACGGGAAGAATTTGGTGGCATCCCGGTTGACATCGCAGTCTGATTCAGGTGCTGATGCCGCGAATGCGGGACGGGACCGAGGATAGCCCGCTTCGGTGCAGGACGCAACAGACACGGCGCGGCGCGCCTCAACCGGGCACCACCACCCCGGAGTTCCACTTGACGGCGTCGCCGACCCGCATCTCGGTCACGTTGAACAGTCGCGCCTCCGGAGCCTCCAGCACCTCGGGCGGCAGTTGGGGCGCCGCGCTCAGCGCTATCACCGCAGGTCCGGCACCGGAAAGCACCGCCGCGATCCCGTGGCGCCGCAGCAGCTGCATGAACTCCGCCGTCTCGGGCTGCGCCGCGGCGCGTTGCGGTTGATGCAGCACGTCCTCGGTGGCCACCAGCAGCAGGTCCGGCCGCTCGGTGAGCGCCACCACCAGCAGCGCGGCGCGGCTGACGTTGAACCGGGCGTCGCGGTGGCTGACCTGCTCCGGCAGCAGCATGCGGGTCTCCGCGGTCGACGAGCGCAGCTCCGGTATCGCCGGGAACAGATGGATGTCGGGGTGCAGCCGCAACGGCGCCGCCGAATAGTCGGCTCCGCTGCCGTCGGCCTTGTCGGCGGTCCAGGACACCACGGCGCCACCCAACACGGCGGCGGCGGCGTTGTCTGGATGGCCCTCGAACTCCGACGCCAGCTGGATCAGTTGGGCTTCGGAGAGTCCGGGCCGATCAAGTTGCGCGACAAGCCCGTTGACCACAGCAAGCCCGCCGACCACCGCGGCCGCGGACGACCCCAGGCCACGTTGGTGCGGGATGGCGTTGCGGCAGCGCACCACCATTCCGGGGGCCTCGACACCGGCTTCGTGCAGTCCCCGGAGGATGCCTTGCACCACAAGGTGATCCGCGGTCAACGGCACCTGGTCGGCGCCCTCCCCCTCGACCTGCACCACCAGGCCGGAGTCGACCGTCTCGACGATCACCTCGTCGTAGAGCCCCAACGCCAGACCCAGGCTGTCGAAGCCTGGACCCAGGTTGGCGGTCGACGCCGCCACCGCGACGGTGGCCGTCAAACCGGCGGGCAACAGTTGGGCCACTAGCCCAGCCCCAATTCGGCGACCACCGTGGCCGCGTCGACGGGAACCGCGGTCACCTGCGGCATGTCTTTGAGCGCGGTGTCGGGATCCTTGAGTCCGTTGCCGGTCACGGTGCACACCACCGTCGAGCCGCGAGGCACGAAGCCGTCCTCCACCGACTTGAGCAACCCGGCGATGCTGGCCGCCGAGGCCGGCTCGACGAACACCCCTTCGGACTGCGCCACCAGGTGATAGGCCGCCAGAATCTCCTCGTCGGTGGCAGCCAGGAACCGCCCACCCGAATCCACCTGCGCTTCGACAGCCTGCGTCCACGACGCCGGCGAGCCGATACGGATCGCGGTGGCGATGGTCTCGGGGTTCTTGACCGGCTCGCCGAGCACCAGCGGCGCCGCGCCCGCGGCCTGGGTGCCTAGCATCTTCGGCAGCTTCTCGGTCAGGCCGTCGGCGTAGTACTCGCGGTAGCCCTTCCAGTAGGCGGTGATGTTGCCGGCGTTGCCGACCGGCAGCGAGTGGATGTCGGGCGCGGTGCCCAGGGCGTCGACGATCTCGAACGCCGCGGTCTTCTGGCCTTCGATGCGCACCGGGTTCACCGAGTTCACCAGCGAGATGGTCGGAAAGTCGGTGGCCATCTTGCGGGCCAGCTCCAGGCAGTCATCGAAGTTGCCGTCGATCTGGATGATCTTGGCGCCGTGCATGACCGCCTGCGCGAGCTTGCCCATCGCGATCTTGCCCTGCGGGATCAGCACCGCGCAGGTGATGCCGGCGCGCGCGGCGTAGGCCGCCGCCGACGCCGAGGTGTTCCCGGTCGAGGCGCACAGCACCGCCTGCTGGCCGCGGGCCACCGCGTCGGTGACCGCCATCGTCATACCGCGGTCCTTGAAGGAGCCGGTCGGGTTGAGCCCCTCGACCTTCAGGTGCACCGTGCAGCCGGTCTGCTCGGAGATCCGCTTGGCGTGGATCAGCGGGGTGCCGCCCTCGTGCAGCGTGATCGCCGTCCAGTCGTCGCCGATGGGAAGCCGGTCGCGGTACGCGCCGATCAATCCGGGCCAGGGCCGGTGGACCGGTGCATGGGTGGAGCTCACTGGTCTGTTCCTTCCAGTCGTAGCACGCTGACGATCCGCTGGACGGCGTCCAGGTCATCCAGCGCCGCAACGGTTTTCGACAATGCTGCGTCAGCGGCCCGGTGGGTGACCACCACGATCCGAGCCCCGATCAGCTGGCCGTCGTCGTCGGCCACGCCCTCCTGGCGCACCTCGGCGATGCTCACCCCGTGGGCGGCGAATTCGGCTGCCACGGTGGACAACACGCCCGGCTTGTCAGCGACGTCCATGCTCACGTAGTAGCGGGTCTGGATGTCGCCGATGGGTGCAATGGCCAGCTTGGCGTATTTGGACTCGCGGGGCCCGCGACCGCCCTGCACCCTGTTGCGGGCGGCCATCACCAGATCGCCGGTGACGGCCGAGGCGGTCGGGGCGCCGCCCGCGCCCTGCCCGTAGAACATCAGCCGGCCGGCTGCTTCCGCCTCGACCACCACCGCGTTGAACGCGCCGTTGACGGTGGCCAACGGGTGGGTCAGCGGGACCAGCGCCGGGTAGACCCGGGCCGAAACCCGCTGTTGCCCATCACGTGTGGTGATGCGCTCGCAGATCGCCAGCAGCTTGATCGTGCAACCCAGCGCCCGGGCCGTGGTGAAGTCCGCCGGGCTGATGTTGGTGATGCCCTCGCGGTAGACGTCGTCAGCGGTGACCCGGGTGTGGAAGGCGATCGAGGCCAGGATGGCGGCCTTGGCGGCGGCGTCGTAGCCCTCCACATCGGCGGTGGGGTCAGCCTCGGCGTAACCCAACGCGCTCGCGTCGGCCAGCGCACTGGTGTAGTCCGCGCCGGTGGAGTCCATCTCGGACAGGATGTAGTTGGTGGTGCCGTTGACGATGCCGGCCACCCGCAGCACGGTGTCACCGGCCAACGACTGGATCAGCGGCCGGATGACCGGGATCGCGCCGGCGACACTGGCTTCGAAATAGAGGTCCACGCGCGCATTCTCGGCGGCCTCGGCCAGCTCGCCGGTGGACCGGGACAGCAGAGCCTTGTTGGCGGTGACGACGGACTTGCCGTGCGCGATCGCCGTCAGGATCGCCTTGCGGGCCGGCTCGACCGGGCCCATCAACTCCACGACGATGTCGACGTCGCTGCGCGAGACCAGGCTGTCGATGTCGTCGGTGAGCAACTCCACCGGCACGCCCCGGTCGGGCGCCACCCGGCGCACCCCGACCCCGCGCAGCACCAGCGGAGCACCGATCCGGGCGGCCAGGTCATCAGCGCTGTTCTCAAGGATTCGGACGACCTCACTGCCGACGTTGCCCAATCCCAGGACTGCAACGCCCACGGGACCCGCGGCCACCTGCGAACCGGACACTTCTACCTCACCTCCAGGCTGATCAGGTCTTCGACAGTTTCCCGGCGCAGCATAAGGCGAGCGTTTCCATCGCGTACCGCCACCACCGCCGGGCGGGTGAGCAGGTTGTACCGGCTCGACATCGAGTAACAGTAGGCGCCGGTGGCGGCCACAGCGACCAGGTCACCGGGAACCACGCCCTGGGGCACCCAGGTGTCACGGACGATGATATCGCCGCTCTCGCAGTGCTTGCCGACGATGCGCGCCAGCACCGGCTGGGCGTCTGTTTCTTTCAGGCCCTCCGGGCCTCGCGATACCAGCCGCACGTCGTAGTGCGCGTCGTAGAGCGCGGGGCGGATGTTGTCGCTCATGCCACCGTCGACGCTGACGTAGCGGCGGTGCGCGGTGGCGCTGATGTCGACGTCTTTGACGGTGCCGACCTCATAGAGCGTGACGGTGCCCGGCCCGGCGATGGCCCGGCCGGGTTCGACGACCAGCCGCGGGGTGGGCAGACCGACCGCCGCGGACTCATCACGGACGATCGCGGCGAGCTTGGCGGCCAGCTCGGCCATCGGCGGTGGATCGTCTTGCGGCAGATACGAAATACCCAGTCCCCCACCCAGATCGATGACCGACAGCTGCGCGGTCTTGTCGACACCGAACTCGGCGACCACATCGCGCAGCAGCCCGATGACCCGGTGGGCGGCCAACTCGAAGCCGGCGACGTCGAAGATCTGCGACCCGATGTGACTGTGTAGGCCGATCAGACGCAGGTGATCGGTGGCGAAGACCCGCCGGATGGCGTCCATGGCCGCACCGCTGGCCAGCGACAGCCCGAACTTCTGGTCTTCGTGGGCGGTCGAGATGAACTCGTGGGTGTGGGCCTCCACGCCGACGGTGACGCGCACCAGCACGTCCTGCACCACGCCGGCTGCCGCGGCGACCGCGTCGAGGCGTTCGATCTCGATGAGCGAGTCGAGCACGATGTGGCCGACCCCGGCATTGACCGCGGTTGCGAGTTCTGCGACCGATTTGTTGTTGCCGTGCAAGGTGATCCGCTGCGCCGGGAAACCGGCGTGCAGTGCGACGGCCAATTCACCGCCGGTGGCGACGTCCAGACAAAGGCCCTCCTGGTCGATCCAGCGCGCGATCTCGCTGCACAGGAAGGCTTTGGCGGCGTAGTGCACGTTGTCGCCCCCGCGGAACGCGCCAGCGATCTCCCGGCAGCGGCCGCGGAAGTCGTCCTCGTCGATGACGAACAGCGGGGTGCCGTACTGCTCGGCCAGATCGGTCAGTTTGACGCCGGCAATCCGCACCACGCCGTCGTCGCCGCGAACGGTGTTGCGAGGCCAGACGTTCGGCGCCAATTCCAGCAACTGCTGCGGAGTTTGGGGCCGCGGCGGCAGACCGTCGTGGTGGATCTCTTCGGCGTGGCGGGGGCCGGCGGGGTGGACGTTCACATTCGCTCCGGTGCGCTCACGCCGAGGATGCCCAGCCCGTTGGCGATCACCTGGCGGGTGGCCTGGCACAGCGCCAACCGCGCGGCGTGCAGGTCGGCGGGTGCTTCATCACCCTGTGGCAGCACCCGGCAGCTGTCGTAGAAGCGGTGGTAGTCACCGGCGAGGTCTTCCAGGTAGCGGCACACCCGGTGCGGTTCACGCAGTGCGGCAGCGGTTTCCAGCACCCGGGGGAACTCCCCCAGGTTGCGGATCAACGTGCCCTCCTTGTCGTGGCTGAGCAGCCCGAGGTGGCCCGTGTCCGCGGTCACGCCCAGTTCGGCGGCATTGCGGGCCAGGGCGCAGAGCCGGGCGTGCGCGTATTGCACGTAGTAGACCGGGTTTTCGTTGCTCGCCGAAGACCACAGCGCCAGGTCGATGTCGATGGGGGTGTCCACCGAGGAGCGGATCAGGCTGTAACGGGCCGCGTCCACGCCGATGGCCTCGACCAGGTCGTCGAGGGTGATGACGGTGCCGGCGCGCTTGCTCATCTTGACCGGCTGGCCGTCGCGGACCAGGTTGACCATCTGGCCGATCAGCACCTCGACGGTCGCCGGGTCGTCGCCGAAGGCCGCCGCGGCGGCCTTGAGCCGGGCGATGTAGCCGTGGTGGTCGGCACCGAGCATGTAGATGCACAGGTTGAAGCCGCGCTCGCGCTTGTCCAGGTAGTAGGCCAGGTCGCCGGCGATGTAGGCGGGCTTGCCGTCGCTCTTGATGACGACACGGTCCTTGTCGTCACCGTAGGCGCTGGTGCGCAGCCAGGTGGCGCCGTCCTTTTCGTAGATGTTGCCGTTGGCGCGCAGGCGTTCGATGGCCTGCTCCACCCGGCCGGAGGTGTGCATCGAGTCTTCGTGGGTGAAGACATCGAAGTCGGTGCCGAATTCGTGCAGCGAGGCCTTGATGTGGGTGAACATCAGGTCGACGCCGATTTCGCGGAAGGTCTCCTGGGCGTCCGGGCTGTTCAGTGCGTCCGGGGCTTTGGCCTGGATTTGGGCCGCGATGTCGGTGATGTAAGCACCGGCGTAGCCGTCCTCGGGGGGCGGCTCACCCTTGGCGGCGGCGATCAGCGAGTTGGCGAACCGGTCGATCTGGGCGCCGTGGTCGTTGAAGTAGTACTCCCGGGTGACCGCGGCGCCCTGGGTGCTCAGCAGCCGGCCGAGTGCGTCGCCGACCGCGGCCCAGCGGGTACCGCCGATGTGGATGGGGCCGGTGGGGTTGGCCGAGACGAACTCCAGGTTGACGTTGAGCTCGTCGAACTCGCTGGAGTGGCCGTAGTCCGTGCCGGCGGTGAGGATGTTCGCGACCACGGCGCCCTGCGCGGAGGTCTCGATGCGCAGGTTCACAAAACCCGGCCCGGCGATCTCCGCGGCGGCGATTCCGTCGGCGTTCGTCAGCGCCTCGGCCAGCCATCCGGCCAGCTCACGAGGGTTGACGCCCACCTTCTTGCCCAGTTGCAACGCCAGGTTCGTGGCGTAATCGCCGTGTTCGGGGTTGCGCGGCCGCTCGACGGTCACCGTCGCGGGCAGCGCGGCGGTGTCCAGGTCGTGCTCGGCCAACACCGCGGTGGCGGTGGTCTTGAGCAATTCGGCCAGATCGGCGGGGGTCACGAGGCCCCATCCTATGGTCTGGCGTGGTCAGGACCCGAATCCGTCCGGTTCTCGGGTGGTGGCTTTGATGCGTTAGTCTGTCGGAGCCCACTTGGCGCCCGTAGTACGTGCGCCCCCGTAGCTCAGGGGATAGAGCGTCTGCCTCCGGAGCAGAAGGCCGCAGGTTCGAATCCTGCCGGGGGCACCATCTGACCAGCGCAAACACCAGCGTGTGCAAGCTGCGTGAAATAGCGGGCACCTAGGCCAGCACACACCTGGCGCCTGTTGTCCAGGCACTTGTCCAGCACAAGCACTGCCACCCCTTGTCTGGCGTTGGCGCTCCATTACGGCCGGCCACCGACAGCAACCTGGCCACGCGCGGCACAAGGCCCAGTAACCACCACACACCAATCGGCCACCAGGGCAACCGGGCAACCTGCCCAACCAGCCACCACTCCGCTACGGCCAACTCCAACGGCACACTCGCCTGCGGCCACCCACGGGAGCCACGAGACATCCACGTCCCCATAAGGAGCGCTACATTGCGGACCGGAGCCGTTTCTATTGCCGTCCGCCTGTACTGCTCCCTCCACCACATCACAACCTGCATAATTCAACGGTGAGTTGGTGGTTTCCAAGCTCCGACTGGACGCTGACTGAGTTAGTGCCTGCCGATACGGCAACGGTGCGGAACTTCTATACTGACGTGGCGAACCTGAAATTGGTTCATCCGCTAATTTTGACTGTACGCAAGGTCGGCCCTGAGCATTGGCGGGTTCAGGAGCGGAATCCGCTGGGGCCATTGTCCTTTCGCGTCTGGTACTCGACGCATGTGCATGTCGAAGCTAATGGCGATGTGGTCGGTGAGTCGCGGCTGTTTCTTGGCGTGCGACTCCACGACATCGTGAGTTTCGAGTCCGTTGACGGCGGCACCCAGGTCATAGAGCGGTTACGGATCGTCGCACCGCGCCCATTGGCTGCGTACACGCATCGCGAAGCGGTCAAAGCGCACGAGGAGATGCTCGGGGCCATGCGACGCCACTTCGAGCAGCTAGGCGAGCCTCGCCACCGTGACGAACTAGCGCCATAAGGAGAGCAACAGTCGGACTCTACTTGGCTCCTGGTGACCCCAAGTGCGCAATCCAAACCCGAAGGCCTAGGGGTGGGGTGGCCGCGCGAACTCGCCCCGCCTGTCCACCCCCCTTCATAACCGGGTCGAGTACCGTACATACGGTTGAAAGCGCCGTGCGCTAGTGCTACGCATACGCCGGATCACCAACACAGTCGTGCTTCTCGTTTCCCTGGTCCCGACCGCCTGCGGGTTCCAAGACGTCACAGAGGTGTCCACTCAAGACATTCCCATCGACGACGCGGTGCGGAAGATCAACGGAGCCGCCAAATGGGCACACCTTCCGACATCTCTGGTTCCGTTGGAGGCCACCGCTCATCAGACCAACACACCGATGGAGGCAGACACTAGCGTCACACTGGCTTTCAAGGCTCCCCTAGCCGACATCGACACCTACCTGACCGCCATGCACGCGCGCAAGGACTACACCCTGGTGCGACCCGCCAATGACTGTCCCCCGCCGCCGAGCGGACAGGCTCTGGTAAGGGAACCACCGCCGCCATCATCCGAGGTGTGGTCTGATTCCGGAATCTTCGAACGCTGCGCAGCTCTCGAACAGTGGGATATGTACAGCGATGAATGGACTGCACGAGGAACAACGGTCGGAACCCTGTACCGTCAGGCAGGCATTCACCCAAGCGGCACGGATGCCATCAACGTCCTGTTCACACTGAGCGGGCACAACCTGTAGCCACCGCCTCCGCTGTCGCGGGATCTCGCATCGCGACATCGCTTCCACAGATGTCGGCGTCACCGATGCCCCCGCTCGTCTTCGCCGATACGAACCGACAGTGCACACAGCCCAATACCGAGCTGACCGGCGCCACAGGCGAAGTGAGCCTTAGCGGCTCTCATTCTGACTCGGTCGTCCGCGCAGTTCGACCTGCCGACATCAGCTTCACTGACCGCAGCAACCGCCACCATGGGAAGCACGTGGATTTGCGCAGAACTAACTCGGAGAAATCATCGGGTGAACTAGGGTCCATTAAATGAGTCACCGGGGCCACTCCAGCGTCGTAGCGCCCCAACCGGACCAGCCGCAGTCCCCCGGTAGTCGCCGAAAGACGCTGCTCATCATCTCGATGGCGGCGGCCCTGCTGCTCGTCATCCTCATTGTCATCGTCGTGGTGACCAAGCAGGGAACCTCCACCACCCCAACCACACTCACATCGAGCTACCCCACCAGCTCGCAATCCCCGCTGGCGAAGCTCGCCACCCTGCCAATCAAGGGTCGCGGCCCGAAAACCGGCTATGACCGCGCTCTGTTCGGGATCCCCTGGTCTGACGATGTCACGGTGGAGGGCGGCCACAACGGCTGCGATACGCGCAACGACATCCTGCGTCGCGACCTCACCGGTGCTGGCTTTCAGCCCGGAAATTCCTGCATCGTCCTATCTGGCGTCCTGAACGATCCCTACACCGGCGAAACCATCTTCTACCAGCCGGCACCCGAATCATTGAGCCCCATCCAGATCGACCACATAGTGTCCCTCATGGACGCTTGGGAGAAGGGCGCTCAGGGCTGGGATGAGTTGACCCGCCGCAACTTCGCCAACGACCCGATCAACCTGCAAGCCACCACCGCGGTAGCGAATCAGGCGAAGGGCTCCAGCGACGCCGCTACCTGGCTCCCCGATAACCATGACTTCCGGTGCACCTACGCGACCCGCATCGTCGATGTAAAAGCCCGATACCGGCTGTGGATCACCGACGCCGAGCATGAAACCTTGGCGTTCCTGCTCAACAACTGCGGCGACGAAGTGGCGCTCAGTTCCCTACCGCCTGTGCCGACGAGCAGCAGTGCCGCACCGTCATGGTCGGCTTCACCGCGCCCATCATCATCACCGACTCCGCGTCCAGCTCCGATGCCGGCGCCGACTCCGCCGTGCTACATCAATGTGAGGGGTGAATGCGTCCCCTTTCCGCGCGACTTCCCCCATCCCCCGGCAGGTGTCAACGCTCTCTGCCGGGACGGCACCTACTCATTCTCGGCCCATCGCCCGGGCTCCTGCGCACGCCATGGTGGCGTCGCCCAATGGATGGATTAGCCCTGTAGTTCCCCATGAAGGCCACCTCGGCCCACGAATTCCCACTTCGCGGATAGCGGAATCACTACGGCCAGGTCCCCCGCGCCCCTAGGGTCGATCAAGTGACGATTCGACTTGGCTTCCAGATCCCCGACTTCTCTTACGGCACCGACGTTTCGAAGCTGTTCCCCGCCGTCATCGCGCAGGCCCGCGAGGCTGAGGCCGCCGGGTTCGACGCGGTGTTCGTGATGGACCACTTCTACCAACTGCCCATGCTCGGCTCTCCTGACCAGCCGATGCTCGAGGCGTACACCGCCCTGGGCGCGCTGGCCACCGCGACCGAACGGGTCCAGCTGGGCACGCTGGTCACCGGCAACACCTACCGCAACCCGGCCCTGTTGGCCAAGATCATCACCACGCTCGATGTGGTCAGCGCCGGCCGCGCGGTCTTGGGCATCGGTACCGGATGGTTCGAGCTCGAACACGACCAACTGGGTTTCGAGTTCGGCACGTTCACCGACCGGTTCAACCGACTCGATGAGGCGCTGCAGATCATTTTGCCGATGATCAAAGGCGAGCGACCGACCTTCGATGGCCAGTGGTACTACGCCCGCGAGGCGATGGCCGAACCCCGCTTCCGCGACCACATTCCACTGCTGATCGGCGGCAGCGGGGAGAAGAAGACGATCCCGCTCGCGGCGCGCCATTTCGACCACCTCAACCTGATCACCGGATTCGACGAGATCCCAACGAAGATGGACGCGGTGCGGCGCAGCTGCGAGGAGGTCGGCCGCGATCCGGCCACCCTGGAAACCACCATGCTGCTCACCGCGCTGGCCGGCCGAAACCTCACCGCCGATCAGATCCCCGCCCAGATCGCGCAGCGGGCGGTGGCCGGTAGTCCCGAATCGATCGCCGAGCAGATCAAGACCAAGGTGCTCGACGCCGGGGTCGGCGGAGTGACCATGAACATTCCCGGCTACGTCCCTGGGGTGATCACTGAAGTCGGTGCGGCATTGCGCGCAGTGTTCGACGTTTGAGCCGTAAGTGAAGTTAACTGACGTCGTTAACTTCACTTAAGTGTCTAAGTGAAGTTAAACTGGCATCGTGACTTCACTTCGGCCCGTCATCTACGAGGACGTGCGTTGGGAACCGCAAGGGGTGCGGTACGCGAGTACCGCGCTGCCGAAGTACGGCACCTATCACCCGGCGATGCCGGCCGACATCGCCGACTTGACCCTGGATCTGCCACCGGCCGTGCTCGCGGAGGCCGAGACGGCCAGCCACGAGATCACCCGCTTCGACGCTGAGCTCGGACGCGAGATCGCACCATTCGCCTCCGTGCTACTGCGGTCCGAATCGGCAGCCAGCTCGCAGATCGAGAACCTGACGGCGTCGTCGCGCGCTATCGCCGAAGCCGAACTGTCCGGCGGCAGCACCAAGCGCAACGCCGAGATGATCGTCGCCAACACCGCTGCGATGCAGGCGGCGATCGCCTTGTCCGATACGGTGGATGCCGCGGCAATTCTGGCGATGCACCGCGCGCTGATGCATAGGGAACCCCGCCACACGCCTGGTGAATTCCGCACCGAGCCGGTTTGGATCGGCGGCGGATCCAACCCCATTGGCGCGACATTCGTCGGCCCGCGCCACGAGCTGATTCCCGGCGCGATCACCGACCTGATCTCGTTCGCGCAGCGTTCCGACATTCCCGCACTGCCACAGATCGCGGTGGCCCACGCTCACTTCGAGACCATTCACCCTTTCACTGACGGGAACGGACGCACGGGCCGCGCGCTGGTGCAGGCCATGCTGCGCAACAAGGGAATGACACGACAGGTGACGGTGCCGATCTCAGCAGGATTGCTCGCCGACACCGGCACCTACTTCGCCGCGCTCACCTCCTACCGCGAGGGCAACGCGGCACCGATTGTCGTGCGCTTCGCGCAGGCCGCTGTCCTGTCCATCGCCAACGGGCGGGAGCTGGTCGCCGAACTTCGGGATATCCGGGAGAACTGGAACTCTCGGATCACCGCGCGCTCTGACTCAGCGGTGTGGAAGGTCGCCGACCTGTTGACCCGCCGCCCCGTCGTCAACGCGGCGCTACTCGCGGACGAGTTGGGTATCGAATCGACCAACGCCCACCGCTATCTGAATCCGCTGGCGGAGGCGGGAATCCTCATCGAAACGTCCAGCGGCTCCCGCAACCGGGTGTGGCGTTCCGCCGAGGTGCTGGCCGCACTCGACGCATTCGCCGAACGAGCCGGGCGGCGGAACCGATCCGAGCGTTGAGCCTCAGCCCAACACGGTGTGCATCAACATCACGTCGTAGGCGTTCCACAGCGACAGCGTGAAGTACACGTCCTTGCCCGTCGACCAGGGATGCATGTAGGGCGCGTAGATGCCGCCGGGAATCTGGCCGGTGGGAATCAGCGTCTGCTCGGCGCTCCACGGCCCCTGGGGCGTGGGAGCGGTGCGGGCCACGACGTCATTGCCGCCGTTGCCGTACAGCGCCAGGTACTGCTTGAGATAGGTGTTGTACTGCACCGACATCTCGCCCACCGGGCCGGGGATCACCGGGGTGGCCGCGGCCGGGTTGTTGGGCACCCACGAACCACTGTCCCCGTTCCAGTACTGGTACTTGGTGACGTCGGGGATGGCGCGCTCGGGCACCCGCGACAAGAACGCCGGACCGCCACGGCCGGCAGGAGTTCCGTAGGAGTACAGGTAGCCGTCATTGCCGCGTAGGAACGCGCCCTGCTGGAATTTCTCGTTGCCGGGGACGAAGTGCGCCCGTGGGACATTCTCCGGCGACGACGAACGCACCGTCCCCGGATAGACGCCCCACGTTTCGCCGTTGTCGTTGGACACCGCGATCGCCGAGTAGTTGGTGGACCATTCACCGTCGCGGCCCCACTGCTTGACCGACATGAAGTTCATGTACTGGTTGCCGCCGATCCCGACGGCGGCAGTGGGGATCATGCTCTCCTGGGAGGGCGACAATTGCAGGGCGGGCAGGATCTGCTTGGAGAAGTTCGCCTGGCGCAGTGGCGAACCCGAATACCTGTTGCCTACGGCGCCGGGGCCCACGGTGATCCCGTCGGCCAGGTTGTTGTCCTGGGTGCGCAGCAGCACGTTCTTCCGCCACTGCTTGCCCTGGATCCGGCAGTAGCCGAAGGTGTCGCCGAACGCCATGAGAATCTGACGGTTAGCGGCATCACCGTTGTCCCAAAGGATTCCGAGATCGGTGCCGGAGATGCCGAAGCGTTGCAGGGTCTGATTGGGACTGTTGGGTCCGGTCACCCACTCCACCAGCGATGTCTGGGATGCCGCGATAGCCCCGGCGGCGTCAGCGTTCGAAATACCCTGGTCTGCACCGGCGTTCGGAGCAGGTTGCGCGGGCTGCACCGGTTGAGCGGCATTCGGCGCCACCTGACCGCCCGGATACGGGGCCGGGGGCACCACCGCAGCCTGTTGCTTGATCGTGCCGTTCGGGTTGATCAGCGCGGCGATCAGCGGCCCCAGTTTGGGCAGCGGTGCGAGGTCATTGGTGCCGCGGGGCCGCCGCCCGATCGGCAGCTGTCCGGCTCCGGTGGCCGGCGAGCCCGGAGGCGGGTCGATGTTGGCCTCGGGGGCATTGCAGGTGGCCGCCATCGCCGGCGGGGCGAACTCGGTGGCCAGAACCAACCCGAGCACGACCGCCGGCACCATCGCCGCCGAGACGATTCGACGCGTCGCCGACATGTCACACCCTTCCCCAGGACCCGCTCCCGGGCCTCGCACACTGTGACGATAGTGATTTCTGGGACCCCTGTGACCCACGGGAGACCGATAGAGACGCATCCGTGACGGTGTCGCAACCAGCGACTTCGCCGCTCAGCCGGCCCGACTGACCTCGGCGATCACATCCGACACGCAGCGCAGTTGACCGAGGTCGGAGCTGGTCGGGATCAGATGAACTTCGTCGGTGCCCATCGCTTCGAACCGGCGCAGCACCTCGGCCAGCTCGTCCTCGCTGCCGGCCCAGCCCGTCGTCGGCGCCATCGCCTCGACATACTCGGCCGGAATCCAGTTCATGTAGCGCAGCAGGTGCCGGCGCACCTGGTCACGGGCCGCATCACGATCCCCCAGGGCGAACCAGAACGACGTCGCCAGGTGCGGCTTGGCCCGGCCCGCCTGCCGCCAGGCGTCCCGGGCGACGTCGAACAGTTCGCTCTGCTTGGCCACGTCAAGGTCCATGGTGATGCCGGCCAGGCCCTCGGCCCAGCTCGCCGCGCTGCGCAGCGTCTTCGGACCGATGGTGCCCACCACCAGTGGGGGCCCGCCGGGTTGGGTCGGGGCCGGCCCGACCGGCAGCACCGACTCGGTGATCTTCTCCCCCGCCCAGACCCGTCGCATGGTCGCCACGGCCTCGGCCATCTCCCGCATCGTCTGCGTCGCCGGATCGGCACCGACCGCGCGGTAGTCCTCGACCCGGCCACCCACCCCCAGCCCGACGGTGAGCCGGCCGCCACTGAGCACGTCCGCGGTGGCAAGCGCCTTGGCCAGCATGACCGGATCATGCAGTTGCGGGACGATCACCGTCGTCACCAGGCGCACCCGCTCGGTCCACGCCGACAGCGCACCCAGCAGAGTCAGGCTGTCGGGGTTGGTGAACGCGATCCGCTCGCCCCAGCACAGCGACGAGAACGGCCCATCGTCTATCGCACGCGCCCAGTCGCGCAGCAGTGTTGCGTCCAGGTCCGGTTCCATCACCGGCATGGTCATTCCGACCTGCATGACCGCGATTGTGGCACGGACGCCGAGCCGGGCCGACACTGGAGGAATGAGTATTTCCTTCAACCACACGATCGTCGCCGCCCACGACAAGCAGGCGTCAGCGGCGTTTCTGGCGGAGTTGTTCGGTCTGCCCGAACCGCAGCCGTTCGGTCACTTCGCGGTCGTCGGGCTCGATCACGAAGCCAGCCTCGACTACGCCGAAGTGCCCCAGGACGAGGAGATCCGACCGCAGCACTACGCCTTCCTGGTCTCCGAAGACGACTTCGATGCGATCTACGGCAAGATCTCCGCGCGCGGACTGGAGCACTGGGCGGATCCGGGCGGTCAGCGCCCCGGCGAAATCAACCGCCGCGACCACGGACGCGGCGTGTATTTCCGGGATCCCGCCGGCCACAACATGGAGATCCTCACCCGGCCCTACGGCAGCTAACCGGAGGAATGGCCGCGCTGGCGCTCCTGGGTGCGATAGTCGGTGGCGAATTCGGCGACGTGCGCGGGCAGATCGCCCGCCGCGACAGCGGCCAGGCTGGTCTCCTCGAGCACCGAACGCATGCTCGCCCGCAAGGCCCGCCACACGTCGGTCAAGGCGGCGGTCGGGCCCGCATAGGGCAGATCGCCCAGGCCGATGTCGCGAACACTGGCCAGCGGGCCGTCGATGCTGCGCAGCACGTCGGCGACGCTGATCTCGGTGGCCGCCCGGGCCAGCTCGTAGCCCCCGTCGCGGCCGCGCTGACTACGCACCAACCGATCGGTGCGCAGATCAGACAGGATGTCGACCAGGAACTGCGCCGGAATGCCCTGTGCGGCGGCTATCTCGTCGGTCTTGACCAGGGTGCCGGGCTCCGCGGTGGCGAGTTGGACCATCGCCCGCACCGCGTACTCCGCCTTGGCCGACATCCGCATCACGAGCATTCTTCCATCTGCGGCGTCAGCCGACGGCGGCGAGCACCGCTTGCGCGTATTCGGGGCGACACACCACCAGATCGGGCAGCAGCGGGTCCGGCCGGTTGTAGACCAGCGGCGAGCCGTCGATGCGGGAGGTGTGCAGGCCGGCGGCACGGGCCACGGCCACCGGGGCGGCCGAGTCCCACTCGTACTGTCCGCCGGCGTGGACGTAGACATCGGCGGTGCCCTGTACGACGGAGGCGACCTTGACCCCCGCCGAACCCATCGGCACCAGCACGCCGTCCAGACGGTCGCGGACGGCTTCCGCGAGAGCGGGTGGGCGGCTGCGGGACACCGCGATACGCGGCGGGCCGGTGTATTCGGGTGGGGCGGGCACGGTCGGCGTGGCCAGGGTGACACCGCGTGCGGGCAGGGCTATCGCACCGGCGGCCAGTTCTCCGGCCTGCCACAGCGCGACGTGCACAGCCCAGTCGTCACGGCCGAGTTCACTGAACTCCCGGGTGCCGTCGAGCGGGTCCACAATCCACACCCGCTCGGCGCGCAGGCGTACCGGGTTGTCGGCGCCCTCCTCGGACAGCACCACGTCGTCCGGCCGTTCGCTCGCCAGTGCGGCCATCAGGAAGTCATGAGACCGCTTGTCTCCGGCCGCTTTCCGCTCTGCCTCGGTCCCGTCGGCCAGTTCTTCGCGAACCGTCAGCAGCAACCTGCCGGCCTCGGCGGCAAGCTGGGCAGCCAGCTGATGATCCGTCACTTTCGGGCGTCGATCGCGTTGATGACCTGGCGGGCCTGCTGGTCGATGCTGTCCTGCGAGCTCAATCGCACGTCGGGATTCCTCGGCCGCTGATACGGGCTGTCGATACCGGTGAAATGCGTGATCAGGCCCGCGCGCGCCTTGGCATACAGCCCCTTGGGATCCCGCTGCTCGCACACCTCCAGTGAGGTGTCACAGAACACCTCGACGAAGTCGAACCCGGCGTCGGTGTGCACCTGGCGGGCCATCTGGCGATGCTCGATCAGCGGGCTGATCGCCGGCACCAGCACGATCTGCCCGGAGTCGGCCAGCAGGGTGGCCACGTGCGCCAGCCGGCGCAGGTTCTCGGCACGGTCAGCCATCGAGAATCCCAGGTCGGCGTTGAGGCCGTGGCGCAGATTGTCGCCGTCGAGAACGTAAGCGGGCGTTCCCCTTTCGAGCAACAATTGCTCAACGCGCATGGCCACCGACGACTTGCCCGCGCCGGACAGGCCGGTCAACCACACGGTGCGGCCCTTCGACAACCGGTCCGTCGCGGTGACCAGCGACTCGTGTCGCACCGTGTTCGGGCTGGCGACCCGGCCTGAGACGTCGCGCAGCACCATGCCGGCCGCGACGGTTCCGTTGGTGGCCTGGTCGATGAGGATGAACGACCCGGTGCTGTCGTTGCGGGTGAACTCGTCGAGCATCAGCGGAACCTGGGCGCGCAGCGAAACACGTCCGAGCTCGTTGAGCTTCAAGGTGTTTGCGTCTTTGTCCCGGTGCAGGGTGTTGACGTCGAGGCGGTAGTCCAGCGCCATCACCTTCACCCGGGTGGTGCGGGTGGTGTGTTTGATGATGTAGTCGTTGCCCGGTTGCAGGGTCGCACCGTCGGCCATCCAGCACACGGTGGCGTCGAAGTCCTGGGCGACGCGCGGCTGGTTGTTGGTGCGGGCGATCATGTCGCCGCGGGAGATGTCGATGTCGTCTTCGAGAGTGACCGAGACGGCCATCGGCGGAAACGCTTCGTCCACTGCGCCGCTCGGTCCCTCGATCGCGGCGACCCGGCTCGGCTTGCCGGACGGCAGCACCACGATGTCGTCGCCGGGGCGCAGCACACCGCTGGCCACCGTGCCGGCATAGCTGCGGTGGTCGGCGTGCTCGTGGGTCTGCGGGCGAATCACGTACTGCACCGGGAATCGCACGTCGACCAGGTTGCGGTCGCCGGCGATGTAGACCTCTTCGAGGTGCGACAGCAGTGCGGGGCCGTCGTAGTAGGGGGTCTTGTCGGACTTGGTCACCACGTTGTCGCCGAGCAGCGCCGAGATCGGGATGGTCGTCACGTCGTGCACGTCCAGGCGGGTGGCGAACGAGTGGAAGTCGTCCCGGATCGCCTCGAATTGCTCTGCATCCCAGTCGATCAGGTCCATCTTGTTGACGGCCAGCACGATGTGGCGGATGCCGAGGAGCGACGCGAGGAAGGTGTGCCGGCGGGACTGCTCCTGCAGCCCGTGGCGCGCGTCGACCAGCACGATCGCCAGCTGGGCCGTCGAGGCGCCGGTCACCATGTTGCGGGTGTACTGGATGTGCCCCGGAGTGTCGGCGATGATGAATTTCCGCTTGGGCGTTGCGAAATAGCGGTAGGCGACGTCGATGGTGATGCCCTGCTCGCGCTCCGCGCGCAGGCCGTCGGTGACCAGGGCCAGGTCGGTGTAGTCGTTGCCGCGCTCCCGGGAGGTGCGCTCCACCGAGGCCAGTTGGTCCTCCATGACGGCCTTGGAGTCGAACAGCAGCCGCCCGATCAGCGTGGACTTGCCGTCGTCGACCGATCCGGCCGTCGCGATTCGAAGCAGCGTGGTTGCCGCACCCATCAGAAGTACCCCTGCCTCTTGCGGTCTTCCATACCTGCTTCGGAGATCCGGTCGTCGGCGCGGGTGGCACCGCGCTCGGTCAGCCGCGACACCGCGGTCTCGTCGATCACCTCGTCGACGGTTACCGCGGTGGACTCCACACAGCCCGTGCAGGTGACATCGCCGACCGTGCGGAACCGGACCGAGGTCTCGAACACCTCTTCGCCGTCGACGGGCCGCAGGAACTCGTGATCGGCCAGCAGCATGCCGTCGCGCCGGAACACCTTGCGTTGATGCGCGAAATAGATCGACGGCAAGGTGATGTCCTCGGCGCCGATGTAGGACCAGATGTCGAACTCGGTCCAGTTCGACAGCGGGAACACCCGGATGTGCTCGCCGGTGCGATGCCGGCCGTTGTAGAGGTTCCACAGCTCGGGCCGTTGCGCCTTGGGGTCCCACTGGCCGAACTCGTCGCGGAAGCTGAACACCCGCTCCTTGGCGCGGGCCTTCTCCTCGTCGCGGCGGGCACCACCGAACGCCGCGTCGAACTTGTTCTCGCGGATCGCCCGCAGCAGGGTGACCGTCTGCAGCGGGTTGCGCGACGGCCCGTTGTCGACCACCCGGCCGGCGTCGATGTCGTCCTGCACCGAGGCGACCACCAGCCGCACTCCCGTCGCCGCGACCAGCTCGTCGCGCGTGGAGATGACCTCCTCGAAATTGTGGCCGGTGTCGACGTGCATCACCGGGAACGGCAGCCGGCCCGGCGTGAACGCCTTCACCGCCAGGTGCAGCATGACGATGGAGTCCTTGCCGCCGGAGAACAGCAGCACCGGGCGCTCGAACTCCGCGGCCACCTCCCGGATGATGTGGATGGCCTCGGCCTCCAGGGTGCGCAGATGCGTCAGCTGATAGTGCCCGGCCGTGGGCGCCTCCGGAGTCGCGGTGATGTTACTGGTCATGACTTCCTTGCCAGAGATATCCGATAATCTTGGTGAGACTTACCATATTTGTTGGTTATGACTGGCTATGCAACCAGGTGGGCCTCTTGCTGTCAATGCGGTCTCACCTGCGTTGCCCCCCACACCCCCGGGGTGACGACAATGGGCAAAAGTTCCCATACCGATTGAGGTTGGCCGGCAATACCTTGTGGCGTATGGCCCCGTTGAAGTCCCCCATGGCTCTGTTGCTGCTAGCGCCCGTGCTGGCGAGTTGTCACTTCTCCTTCTCGGCAGGCGGGCCCGACTACAAAAAGTTGGAGAACGCGATCACCAGCGAACTCAACGAGAGCTACAAGCCGCTCAACCACCAGGTCAAGAGTGTCGACTGCCCGCGGCAGAACCCGGCCCCCAAAGCCGGCGATACGTTCATCTGCAAGGCCGATCTCGACGGCAATCCGGTGCGGGTCAAGGTAACGGCCACCGACGAGCAGAACGTCAATTTCAGCACCATGGACACCGTCTATGACCTGTCCCTGACCGCGCAGGATCTGGCCAGGGACATCTCTGCCGACCGCCGCTTCGCCGTGACCGTCACGTGCGGCGAAGGGCTGAAGGTGGTCGAGATCGGACAGTCCTTCACCTGCATCGCCGCCGACCGCCGCGGCGACACCCGCACAGTGAAGGTCACCGCGGGCGCGGTCGGCACACCGGACCGCTGGGAGCTCCTCAGATAGCCCCAGCCTTGGGCTTCGACGGTGATGTCATCACCGTCGCTAATCGAGGCCAAACTCGGCACCTGATCCTCGCCCTGCGATAGCGTGCCTGCCAAATGGCAGGCATCGTCGGGAGGGCCGACTTCAGCGACCGGCTCGCGCGAGCGTGGACGCACGCCCGGCGCGGCAATGGTCGGGTCATCGTGATCGTCGGCGATGCGGGTATCGGCAAGTCGAGCTTGCTGCGGTGGCTGGCCACGCACATCGGCGAACCCGCAACCCTGATCGCCTGCCGCGGCGGCGAGATCGCACCACCGATGGCCACTGCCGCAGAAATCATTGCCGCACTTCCCGTTCCACAACCTGAACTCGAATATGGTGGCGTAGTCGATGTGCTGCGTGCCGCCGAAGCGATGCGCTGCGCCCTGGAAAAGTCCGGCCCCGCAGCCCTGCTCATCGATGACATCCACGACGCGGATCCGACCAGCCGCACCGTGCTCAACCTCGCGTTGCGCCGCGCCGCCGCCACCGAAGTCCTCACGGTGATCACCGGCCGTCCGATACCGTCGACATGGGCGTTCGCGGAGGGCTTTCAAATCGAGGAACTTCCCGGCCTGGGACCCGAGGCGGCCACGGAACTGCTCGACAGCGCGGCCGAGGTGACGATCGCCCCGCAGGTGGTGCAGCGTCTCCTCGATGTCGCGGCCGGGAACCCTCTCGCGCTGGCCCACCTTCCCCAAGCCCTGTCGCCCGGGCAACTGTCCGGCGCGGAGCTGCTGCCCGAGGAGATTCCGCTCGCCGGCGATCTGCGCACGGTGTTCACCCGTCAGCTGCCGCCTGCCGGGTCACCGGCCCGCGAGCTCCTCGACCTGGCCGCGCTGTCGGCCGACGGTCGATGGTCCGTACTCACCCAGCTGTGCCCCGATGCCGCGACGGCACTGAGCCACCTGGAGAACACCGGCCTGGCCCGCCTGCACGAAGGCCGGCTGACCCTGCAACATCCGCTGCTGCGCGGTGCCGCCGTCGCGGCCATGTCGCCGGACCATCGGCGCGCGCTCAACCTGGAGTTCGCGGCGATCGACTCGCTGCCCGAGGAGGTCCGGCTCGTTCACCGAGCCCGCGGCACTCTGGGACCAGACGACGAACTGGTGGACGCACTGGTCGAATCGGCGCGGGTGACGCGCATGCGAGGGGGCACGGATGCGGCGGCACGCATGCTGGACCGGGCCGTCGACCTCACCGGCAACGACACCCGGCGCGCAGCGCTGCAGTTGGAGGCCGCCCAACTGCTCGGCGTCGCCGGCGAGGCCGCCGCGGCGCGCAACCGGCTCGAGGCGCTGCTGGCAAACCCATCGGCACGCGAACTGCACGTTGCGGCAACACTCACGCTGGCCATCCTGGAGGCGCTCAGCGGCGCGCCGGCCGCCGCCTGGCAGCGGCTGGTCCAGTGTCTGGCGGTGGCGTCACCAACCGAGCTGGGCATCGTTCACGCCCGCATGAGCATCCCGCTGGGCATGCTCGGCCTCGTCGGAGAGATCTTGGCCAACGCCGAAGCCGCCGTCAGCCACAGCAAGCCCGACACCCCGGCATGGGGCGTCGCCCGGCTGATCCGGGCCCACGCGGCCAGCGCCCAGGACGAGCGGCGGGCCAACGAGCTCGTCGACGAGCTCGTCGACGGACCGGACCTGGTCGAACTGGTCGATTTCGACCCGATGGTCGGCCTCCACATCGGCCGGGCGCTGGCGATCGCCGAACGCTATGACACCGCGGTGTCCACCTTGTCCACGCTCGCCGCCCGACTACGCGGTGAGGGCGCCCGCTCCTCGCTGGCGATGACATTCGGCGCCCTGGGCGAGACCTGGGTTCGCGCATCACGTTTCGATGAGGCGCTGGTCTGTCTCGACGAGGCGATCGCGCTCAGCCTGGCGACCGGCCAGCGGGCGTTCGCGCCGTTCTGGCTGTCGCTGCGCGGCCGCGTGCACGCCCTGCGTGGCGACGACGAGGCCGCCCAGCAGGATCTGGAACTCGGCTTCGCCATCACCGACGAACAGTCGACGTTCGGTGCCCGCTACTTCCTGCTCGCCAATGCGGGCCTGGCCGCCCTGACTGCGGGGTACTACGACCAAGCCATCGCCAAGCTGGCCGAGATGTGGGCGTTCGAGCAGGCGGGCGGGCTTTTGGCTCCACAACTCGCCCGCTGGCATGCCGATCTGGTCGAGGCCTATGCGTGCTCCGGCCGCAGCGCAGAGGCAGAACCGATCGTCGCGCATCTGTCGGCGGTGGCCGCGACACCGAGTGCGAGCCGCTGGACCGCGGCAACCGCCCTGCGAGCCCAGGCCCTGGTCTGCGCCGATCCTGCCCGCGCAATCCAGCTACTCGACCAGGCGCTGGCGATCTACGATCCCGAGGTCGACGGGTTCGACCACGCGCGCACGCTGCTGCTCAAGGCGCAGCGCGACGGACGAGCGGACACCCGCGCCGCTGCCCTGTATGCGTTCCGCCGTCTCGGCGCGGCACCGTGGGCAGCGCGATTGACCACTTCCCCGCCCACGCCGGGTGCCGTGCCGCTGACCGATTCCGAGCGGCGTGTGCTGGAGGAGGTCGCCAAGGGCTTGACCAATCAGCAGATCGCCAGGCGACTTGATGTGAGTGCCAAGACAATTGCCAATCACCTCTACCACGCCTACCGCAAGCTCGGGGTGGCGTCGCGCACCGAGGCAGCGCGCTACATCCTGCTCAACGACCCACCCGACCAAGCGCTGTGAGGCAGGCGGACGGCCGCGCTACAGGGTGATTTCGCCGAGCTTGCCGGTGGCGACGTCGAAGACGAACCCGCGCAACGACGTGGTCTTGGTGATGAACGGGCTGGCCTTGATCCGTCGCAGCGACTGCCGGACATCCTCGGCCTCGTCCGGAAACGCCTCGGCGGCCCAGGCCGGGCGAAGCCCGGTCTCCTCCAGGATGGAGCGCTTGAAGTCGTCGTCGGTGAAGGTGAGCATCCCGCAGTCGGTGTGATGGATCAGGATGATCTCCCGGGTGCCCAACAGTCGCTGGCTGATGGCCAGCGACCGGATCGCGTCATCGGAGATGACGCCGCCGGCGTTGCGGATCGCGTGCGCCTCACCCTCGTGCAGGCCCAGCACCCGATACACGTCGATGCGCGCATCCATGCAGGCGACGATCGCCACGTGCTTGCTCGGCGGCATAGGCAGCGGACCCTTGAAGGTCTTCGCATATTCGGCGTTGTTGGCCAGGTAGTCATCGGTAACGGTCACGGGGCTTCTCCCTCTGTCGCGGTCGAACGCAGTCGCAGTCGAGCGGAGCCTAGTGAAGCGACCCGAGGATTTCACGGGTAAAAATCATCCGATTAGCGATCTACCGGCGGCGTCTTCCCCGGGGACACGACGCTCGCGGGCAGAGGCATGCGGCGTGGCCGCGCGGGAGACCTCTACCCTTTGGGCCATGATGCGGTTTCTGGCCGGCCGGGCGCTGAACTACCTGGTGCTGCTGGGCCTCGCATCGTTTCTGACGTTCTGCCTCACCTCGCTGGCGTTCGCCCCGCTGGACAGCCTGATGCAGCGCAACCCGCGTCCCCCCCAGGCCGTGATCGACGCCAAGGCCGCCGAACTCGGCCTGGACAAGCCGATTCCGCTGCGTTACGCGCACTGGGCCTCGCACGCGGTGCGCGGCGACTTCGGCGTCACCGTCACCGGCCAACCGGTCTCCAGCGAGCTGGGCCGGCGCATCGGGGTCAGCCTGCGCCTGCTGGTCGTCGGCTCGCTGGCCGGCACCGTCATCGGCGTGGTGGCCGGGGCGTGGGGCGCGGTGCGCCAGTACCGGCTCTCCGACCGGGTCATCACGCTGGCGGCCCTGCTGGTGCTCTCGGTGCCCACCTTCGTGCTGGCCAACCTGGTGATCCTGGGCGCGTTGCGGGTCAACTGGGCGCTGGGCATGCAGGTCTTCGACTACACCGGGGAGACCTCCCCCGGGCTGGTCACCGGCTTCTGGCCCGGGTTGGCTGATCGTCTGCAGCATTTGGTGCTGCCGTCGCTGACGCTGGCGCTGGGTGCGGCCGCCAGTTTCAGCCGCTACCAGCGCAACGCGATGCTCGACGTGCTGGGCCAGGACTTCATCCGCACTGCCCGCGCCAAGGGCCTGACGCGGCGGCGTGCCCTGTTCAAACACGGGTTGCGCACCGCGCTGATCCCGATGGCGACGCTGTTCGCCTACGGGGTGGCCGGGTTGGTCACCGGCGCGGTGTTCGTGGAGAAGATCTTCGGCTGGCACGGCATGGGCGAATGGGTGGTGCAGGGGGTGGCGACCCAGGACACCAATATCGTCGCGGCGATCACGGTGTTCTCCGGCGCCGTGGTGCTGCTGGCCGGGCTGCTCTCCGATGTCATCTACGCGATGCTGGACCCGAGGGTGCGGGTGTCATGACGGCTACCGGCACCGAGGTCGAGTTCGCCTCCCGGCGCACCCTGGTGCTGCGCCGATTCCTGCGCAGCCGCACGGCGGTGGGCGCACTGGCGCTGCTGGCGGTGATGTTCGTCGGCTGCTACACGCTGCCGGCCCTGCTGCCCTACTCCTACACAGATCTGGACTATGACGCGCTGCTGGTGCCGCCGGGCGCTCGACACTGGTTGGGCACCAACGCTTTGGGCCAGGACCTGCTGGCGCAGATCCTGCGCGGCATGCAGAAGTCGATGCTGATCGGGGTGTGCGTGGCGGTGATCTCCACGGCGATCGCCGCGACGGTGGGGGCGATCTCCGGGTACTTCGGCGGGTGGCGTGACCGGGTGCTGATGTGGCTGGTGGATCTGCTGCTGGTGGTGCCGGCGTTCATCCTGATCGCGATCATCACCCCGCGCACCAAGAACAGCGGCAACATCGCGCTGCTGGTGCTGCTGCTGGCCGGGTTCAGCTGGATGATCAGCGCCCGCATGGTGCGAGGGCTGACGATGAGCCTGCGGGAGCGTGAATTCATCCGGGCCGCAAGATATATGGGTGTCTCCAGCCGGCGCATCATCATCGACCACATCGTGCCGAACGTGGCCTCCATCCTGATCATCGACACCGCACTCAACGTCGCGGTGGCGATCCTGGCCGAAACCGGCTTGAGCTTCCTGGGTTTCGGTATCCAGCCCCCCGACGTCTCGCTGGGCACCCTGATCGCCGACGGCACGGCCTCGGCCATCACCTTTCCGTGGGTGTTCCTGTTTCCGGCCGGGGTGCTGATCACGATCCTGGTCTGCGCCAACCTCGCCGGTGACGGCCTGCGCGACGCGCTGGACCCCGATGCCGCCACGCTGCGGAGCCGCCGATGAGCGCCCTGCTGGAAGTCTCCGACCTGGCCGTGACGTTCGGCGCCGGGGCTGATGCGGTGCATGCGGTGCGCGGCGTCAGCTATCGGGTGGACGCCGGCGAAGTCGTGGCCATGGTCGGCGAATCGGGCTCGGGGAAGTCCGCGGCGGCCATGGCCGTGATGGGGCTGTTGCCCGAGTACGCGCAGGTGTCCGGGTCGGTGCGGCTGAACGGCACGCAGCTGATCGGCCTGGGCGACACCGCGATGTCGCAGTTCCGCGGGGCCTCGATCGGGATGGTCTTCCAGGACCCGATGTCGGCGTTGACCCCGGTGTACACCGTGGGCGATCAGATCGCCGAGGCCATCGAGGTGCACCAGCCCCGGGTTGGCCGCGCCGCGGCACGCCGGCGCGCGGTGGAGCTGTTGGAGTTGGTCGGAATCAGCCGCCCCGAGCAACGGGCACGCGCCTTTCCGCACGAGCTGTCCGGCGGGGAACGTCAGCGGGTGGTGATCGCCATCGCCATCGCCTGCGACCCCGACCTGCTGATCTGCGACGAACCCACCACCGCGCTGGACGTCACGGTGCAGGCCCAGATCCTCGACGTCCTCAAGACCGCGCGCGACGTCACCGGTGCCGGGGTGCTGATCATCACCCACGACCTCGGGGTGGTGGCCGAGTTCGCCGACCGGGCGCTGGTGATGTACGCCGGCCGGGTGGTGGAGGCTGCGCCGGTCGGGGTGTTGTATCGGGATCGGCTGATGCCCTACACCGTCGGGCTTTTGGGCTCGGTGCCGCGCCTGGACGCCGAGCAGGGCACCCGGTTGGTACCGATACCGGGCGCACCACCGTCTTTGACGGCCGGAGTCGATCCGGGCTGTCCGTTCTCACCGCGCTGCCCGCTGGCCGACGATGACTGCCGGGTCCGCGAGCCCGCGCTGCTAGGCGTCGGGGCGGACCACTCGGCGGCGTGCATTCACACCGACCAGGTGACCGGACGCAGCGCCGCTGAGATCTATCACGTGCGCACCGATGTCACCACTGCCCCGCCGGCTGATTCGCCGACCGTGTTGCGGGTCCGCGATCTGGTCAAGACCTACCCGTTGACCAAGGGGGTGTTGCGGCGGCGGGTCGGTGAGGTGCGGGCCGTTTCTGGTGTGAGCTTCGAGTTGCAGCAGGGTCGCACGCTCGGGATCGTGGGCGAATCCGGCTCGGGCAAATCCACCACCCTGCACCAGATCCTGGAACTGGCTGCGCCGCAGTCGGGTTCCATCGAGGTGCTCGGCGCCGATGTCGCGACCTTGAAGCGAGATGGCCGCCGCGCCCTGCGGCGGGACCTTCAGGTGGTGTTCCAGGATCCGGTGGCCTCCCTGGACCCCCGGCTGCCGGTCTTCGAGCTGTTGGCGGAACCATTGCGCGCCAACGGCTCCGACAAGGCGTCAACCAACAGCCGGGTCGCCGACTTGCTGGAGCTGGTGGGGCTGCGCCGCGCTGACGCACCGCGGTATCCGGCGGAGTTCTCCGGCGGGCAGAAGCAGCGGATCGGGATCGCCCGGGCCCTGGCGTTGGAGCCGAAGATCCTGGCACTGGATGAACCGGTGTCCGCCCTCGATGTGTCGATCCAGGCCGGGATCATCAACCTGCTGCTGGATCTGCAGCAGCAACTCGGGCTGTCCTATCTGTTCGTGTCGCATGACCTCTCAGTGGTCAAACACCTGGCGCACCGGGTGGCGGTGATGTTCGCCGGAGAGATCGTCGAACAGGGCGAGGCGGACCAGGTTTTCCGCGACCCGCAACACGACTACACCCGGCGACTGCTGGCCGCGGTGCCCCAGCCGGTGGTGAACTCATGACCACAGCGTTGACTCTGCGCTCACGGCGACGTTGTGCGAGAAGGGACCGCCCTGGACGCAGAGTCAACGGGGTGGCGACACTCGTGACGCTGGTGCTGGCCCTGAGCAGTTGCGAGGCCGTCGATATCACCGCCCCGGAGGGTGCGGCCGCCGTCGGCACCGTCAGCGACATCAACCCGCAGGACCCGGAGACGCTGCGCGACGGCGGAAACCTGCGCCTGTCCATGATGCAGTTCCCGCCGAACTTCAACCCCTTGCACATCGACGGCAACCTGGCCGAGAACGCCGCCATGCTCAAGGCCATGATGCCGCGGGCGTTCATCATCGGGCCGGACGGTTCGGCGACGGTGGACACCGACTACTTCACCAGCGTGGAACTGACCGGCACCAACCCCCAAGTGGTCACCTACACGATCAATCCCAAGGCGGTGTGGAGCGACGGAACTCCGATCACCTGGAAGGACATCGCCAGCCAGATCCATGCCACCAGCGGCGCCGACAGCGGATTCGCGATCGCGACCACCAACGGCGCTGAACGGGTCGCCTCGGTGACCCGCGGCGCGGACGACCGGCAGGCCGTGATGCGGTTCGCCAAACCCTACGCGGAGTGGCGGGGCATGTTCGCCGGCAACTCGATGCTGTTGCCGGCCAGCATGACCGGCGACCCGGAGACCTTCAACAAGGCCCAGCTGAGCAGGCCGGGCCCCTCGGCCGGACCGTTCGTGCTGTCCACCCTGGACCGCACCAGCCAGCGAATCACCTTGACCCGCAACCCCGCCTGGTGGGGCAGACGGGCGAAGCTGGACACCATCACCTACCTGGTGCTCGACGATGCCGCCCGGATGCCGGCGCTGCAGAACCACACCATCGACGCCACCGGGGTGGGCACCCTGGATCAGTTGACGATCGCGCGGCGCACCGAGGGCATCGCGATCCGCCGGGCGCCGACCCCGGCCTGGAACCACTTCACCTTCAACGGGGCGCCGGGCGCGATCCTGTCCGACAAGGCGTTGCGGCTGGCGGTCATGCGCGGCATCGACCGGACCACCATCGCCAAGGTCACCCAGCGCGGTCTGACCGCCGACCCGGTGGCGCTGAACAACCACATCTACGTCGCCGGCCAGGAGGGCTACCAGGACAACAGCACGGTGGTGGCCTACGACCCGGACCGCGCCGCGCGCGAACTCGACGAACTCGGCTGGAAACTGCACGGGAAGTTCCGGGAGAAGGACGGCCGCCCCTTGGTGATCCGGCACCTGTTCTACGACGCCTCCAGCACCCGACAGTTCGCCCAGGTGGCCCAGCACAACCTGGCGCAGATCGGGGTCAAACTGCAGCTGGACGCCAAGGCCGGCGGTGGCTTCTTCACCGACTACGTCAACGTCGGCGACTTCGACATCGCCCAATTCAGTTGGGTGGGTGACGCTTTCCCGTTGGCGGGACTGAACCAGATCTCCGCCTCCTACGGCGAGGCGAACTTCGGCAAGATCGGCAGCCCGGAGATCGACGCGAAGATCGAGGAGACGCTGGAAGCCCTGGACCCGGCCGTGGCGCGGGCGCGGGCGAACGAAGTCGACACGCTGTTGTGGGAAGAAGGTTTCAGCCTGCCGCTGATCCAGACCACGGGCAACGTGGCGGTGCGCAGTTCGCTGGCGAACTTCGGGGCGCCGGGCCTGGCCGATCTGGACTACACCGCGATCGGGTTCATGAAGGGGTGATCAGGCGCTCAGGTCGATGCGGTGCGCATCGGTGACGCTGCGGTAGCGGTCCGGGCTGCAGGTCAGCACGATCACCTGGCCCTGAGCGCCGACGGCATCGAAGACCGCGCCCATCTTCTCCAGCCGCTCCGGGTCGGTGAAGCCGAGGGCGTCATCGATCACCACCGGGACGCTGTCCTCCTTCGCGACCAGGGCTGCCCCGGCCAACCGGGTCAGGATGCCCAGCTGTTCCTTGGCGCCACCGGACAATGACTCATACGGCACGGTGCGGCCACCGAGGGTGCGGGCGCAGATCTTGAGGTCGGTGTCGACCTCGACTTCGAAGTCGGCGCCGAACACGTGAGCGCCGAGCCGCTGGATCTCGACACGGAACGGTTCGACATAGCGCCGACGGGTGTCGTCGCGGTGACGGATGATCGTGGAACGCAACAGGGACGCCGCGCGAGCTCTCCGACCGATTCGATCATGTTCGGCCGCGGCGTGTTCCCGCGCGATCTGTGCGGCGTCCAGCTGGCCCCGGCGGCCCTGGGTGCCGAAGACACCGAGCTCGACCTCCACCTCGTGCAGCGCCCGGGCGGTCTCGGCGTGCCGGAGGTGCAATGCCTGTGCCGCTGCCTCGGCTGCGACGAGTTCGGCATCGACGGCGTCGGGTGTCGCGGCGTCCAGCTGTTCGGACAGCTCGGTGACGCGCTGTTGCGCGATCCGCAACGCTTGCCGGTTCGATTCGACGGCGGTGGCCAGATCTTCGTCGCTGACCGCCGCCCGCTGTTCGGTCAGGCGCTGGGTGATGGCCTCCAGCTCGATCCGCTGCGTCGCCGCTTGGTCGCGGAGCAGCGTCACCCGGGTGGCGGCCTCGGTGCGGCGGGCTGCGGCCTCGGAGACGGCCCGGCGACGAGTCTCGCAGTCGGCATCGGCCTGGGTGCGCAGTGCGTCGGCCGCGTCCCGTTCGGCGCGGGCACCCTCGGGTGTGATCCCGGCGGCAACCTCGCCGTGTTCGCCGCGCAGCTGCGTCAACCGGGCGCGCAGCGCCTCGACGTCATCGTCGCCACGCAACGCCGCCAGGGCGGCGGTCAATTGGTCACGGCCGCCCTGGAGTTCGCGGCGCCGCTGGTCGGAACGGCGCGCCTGCGCCAGATCATCCACGCCGGCCGCCGCCAGGGCGTCGGCAAGTTCAGATTGTGCCGCAACGTGTTTGGTGTGGGCCTCCCGTGCACTGTCCCCCGGCCTGACCCGTACGCTCAGCAGGCCGGGCACCTGCACCTCGGTGCTGTCGGTGACGGACGCCGACCAGCTCTGGCCGGCCGGCAACCGGGTGTGCTCGCCGGCGATCAGGAGATCGATGTCGGCGGCCGCGGTGAATTCCAGAGTCGCCGAGATCGCAGCCAGTGACGCCTGGGTCCGGTCGACGGCGGCTGCCGCGTCCTCGATCCGGCGCAGCGCCGACTCGGTCACGATGATCTCCGCCAGCTCTGCCGACACCTGCGCGAGCTCGCCCTCGGTGGCGTCGATGCGGGCGAGGCGGGCGGCCAGCCGGTCCGCCTCCTCCCGTGCTGCCAGCTGCTCGACGAGACGGCGCGTGGTCGCGGCGCGCTCGGTGGCGGAGGCCAGTGCCCGGGCAGCCTCGGATGCCTCGAGCTCGGCAGCCGTGACGTCGGCATCCGCGCCGACCTGCGCCTGAGTGGCTTCGGCAATCTCGTTGTCCAGCAGGCCAACCGTGGCCGTCCGGGATTCGAGGTCACCGAGCAGCCGCTGCCTGTAGGTGTGGCCGGATTCGGCTGCGGCACCGGTGGCTTCGGCGGCAGCGGCCACCAGCTGTGCGTCGCGCAGTTGGTCCCGCAGGGCCGCGATGGTGGCGCCGGCGACCTGCGCGGCGCTGTGCCGGGCATCAGCGGCAACCTGATCCTCGGTCAACCGGGCCAACTGCTCGGACAGCCCGGCGTGCCGGGCCACTCGTTCCTCGACCTCGGCGAGCAGCTCGGCGCAGCGCGCGACCTCTGCCTCGGCGTCGGCCAGCGCGGAGATGGCGGCCGCCCACTCCCCCGTGGGACGTCCGGTCGCGGTGAAGTAGCGCGCGTATTCGGCGTCGATCCGTTCGACGAGAATGGGTTCGGTTCCGCTGAGGGTGACGGTGTCACCGGCGGCGACATCGAGCGCCCGGGACAGCGCATCGCATCCGGAAAGATCCACCGCCGCGGTCGACGCCGCCTGCAGCACCCGCTGGGCCTGCCACAGTCCGGTGTCCATGGTCTCATCCAGCATGGCGCGAACCCGTTCATGCGCCTCATCCCCGGTGAGCTGCTCACGACGCGGCTCCAGCACCGTCAGCTGTGTCCGAGGCGCCTTGTGGAACCGCTTGTGATAGACGAAACGGTAAGGGCCGGTGCTGATTTCAGCGGTGACCTCAGCGCCGACGTCGGCGTGGGTCGGCTTGACCTGTTTGACATCCTTCTTGGCGGAGCGGTCCTTGGACTCCAGCAAGAGGTCCAGCGCCTCGATCATCGAGGACTTTCCGATCTCATTGGCGCCGGACACCACCACCACGCCGTGATCGGGGAAGTCGATCTCCCGGTGCGCCACACCGCGATAGTTGGTCAAGACCAACCGGTGCAACCTCATGCCGCACCTCGATCGACGAGCCGCAGCAGCAGCGCCAGCGCGGCGTGGGCGTCGTCTGCGACGCCGGTGTCGCCGCCGCGTGCCGTGGCGACCAACTCCGCAACGGCGTCGGCCGCGAAACCGCCGATCCCGAGGTCGGTGAACTCGCCGTCGACGGGGACCACCACCAGGTCGGTGTGGCGTTTCCAGGTGCCCACCCAGGCGAACAACCGCGAGTATCGGTCCAGGCAGGCGTCCAGCGCGGCCCGGTCGGTGACACTGAGCGAACCCGTCAGCGCCAGCCGGACCACGGTGCGTCCTTTGTCCGGCAGTTGGTCGAGGTTGATGTCCAGATCGGCGACGTCACGATCGGTGTCGAGTTGGCGCTGCAGCGTCAGGAAGCGCCATCGGCCGATGTGCCGGGAGTCGACGCTGACCGCGCCGTCGGCCTCATCGATGTCGACGACCAGCACGTGGCCCGGGTCGGACTCGATGTCGTCAAAGTTGGTGACCTCGGGTGAACCGGAGTACCAGATCCGACCCGTTGCCCCCACCTGGGTGCGAGAGTGCTTGTCCCCCAAGGCGACGTAGTGGATCACGCCGCGAGACAGCGCGTCCTCAAGTGCTGTCAGTCGGATCAGCGCCGGGTTGCTCGTATCGGGGTCGAGGACGTCGATGCCGCCGTGGGCGACCAGGATCCGGGTGGTGCCGTCCGCGGGCAAACCGTCAAGCACGGCGGCCGCCAGATCGCCGGTGGGGCGCTTGGACCGCCACGGCGCGGCGACGATCTCAAGGCCCGGGCGTACCCGGTGCACCCCGGCGGCGTCGAGCACCACGACATTGTCGGGGCATTCGGCGGTGAACAACGCGCTGGTGTAGACCGACGCAGCATCCAGCGGATCGTGGTTTCCGGGCAGCAGGTAGACCGGGATCCCGATGGTGCGCATGGCCTCCAGAGACTGGCTGATGATCTCCGGGGCGAGCTGGTTGTCCTCGAACGCGTCGCCGGCGACGACGACGAACTCCGCCCCCGCCTCGGCCGCCAAGGTTCCCAGCCCGGCCACCGCATCGCGCCGGGCCCCCGAGTAGCGCGGCTGGGCGTCACCGGACAGGAAGTGCCGGGTCATGCCGAGCTGCCAGTCGGCGGTGTGCACGAATCGCATGTCGGTCCTGTCCTTTCCACCGGCTGCCGGCCGGGCATCGCGAGTGTATGGCCGGCCACCGACAAGACCGCGGACCTTGATCGGCAGGTCCGGGCGCACGATCCACGGTCCGACCCCGTGCGTCACACCCGGCACTTCAGCATCGCGGGTAGCAGGGTGCGAGGAATTTCAGAACGATGGCGCATCCGAGCCACCTACCCTGGAACGGGTGAGCTCTCACCGCACCCTCATCCTGTTGCGGCACGCGAAGTCGGACTATCCGCCGGGCGTGGCCGATCACGACCGGCCGTTGGCGCCACGCGGCATCCGGGAAGCCGGGCTGGCCGGGGACTGGTTGCGCACCAACGCGCCCGGTATCGACCAGGTGCTGTGCTCGACGGCGACCCGAACCCGGAACACCTTGGAGTGCGCCGGAATCGACGCGCCGGTCAGTTACCTGCCACAGCTCTACGATGCCGCACCGGGAACGGTCATCGCCGCGATCAACGAGGTTCAGGACGATGTTCGCACACTGCTGGTGATCGGACACGAACCCGCGATGTCACTGGTAGCCCTCGGCCTGGCCGGCGCCGAGGGAACCAACCAGGCTGCAGCCGAGCAGATTTCGTTGAAGTTCCCGACGTCGTCGCTGGCGTTGCTGCAGGCGAAAGGCCGCTGGGAGCACCTCGAACTCGGCAGCGCGGCGCTGGTCGGCTTTCATATCGCACGCCGAGGATGAACTACTCAGTTCGACTGGAGACTCAGGAATTCGTCGCTAGCGTGAGTTCCATCAGCTTGAGGGCCTGCTCGCACGCGTCGATCCCGGGGGCCTGCGGGTTGACCCACCAGCCCACCACTCCGGCGGCGTCACTGGCCACCCCGCACGAGCCGTTGGGGTCGGCAGGCCGCATCACGATCGAGGGCACACCCACAATGGTCTTGTTCTCGATCTGATACTGCAGGAACTCGGCCACCTTGCGCTCGTTGTCCAGGCTGCCCTGCTCGAACCAGAACCGGGTGATGTCGATCAGCCCGGCGGGGTTGGCGGCCTGCCAGCGACAGATGGCGCCGACGAAGGTGCTCTGGATGTCCAGCGGGTCAGCCCCCACCGTCTTGGCCAAGATGTCCGTGGTCAGCACCTCGCACTCCTTGAGCAGGTTCGGATACTGCCGCTCGGAGTTGTTGTTGCGCTGCGTGTCCCCCGCGCCCGCCTTGACCGCGGTGCCGCCCACCTCACGCGAGCAGCCGGTCAAGCTGATCAGTACCGCCAACACCGCGACGGCACTGGCCAGAATCCGGCGGTTCATTTGGCGTTCGCAATCGACTGGCGAGTCAGCTCTTTGGCGACGTCGCACGGGTCGGGGAACGGCTTCTGGGCGAAACTCACCGACCACTCGATGAAGTCATCCTTGAACTGGATGCCGACCTCGCACAGGTTGTCGCCCATGGTCGGTGCGGTGCCGATAGCGATGAAACCGCTGTGGCCGTCGATGTTGATGTCCTCCACGGAAGTCCGTGACACCTCCTCGGTCTTGCGCTCGCGCCCGATGGGACTGCCGCGATACCAGGAGAAGGAGAAGTGTGGGCCCATGATCCCGCCGCGGGCCAGCCACTGGCAGCCCACCGAGTTCTGAGCGGTGTTGACCAGCCCGGACACCCTGGTCAGGTTGGTGACGGTCTCATCGCTGACGCCGCCGCACTGCGGGAACGACGGGCCGTGGTTGCTCTGCTCGGAATTCGGCGCCGACGACTGGCCGGACTGAGCTTCGGTCGAGCCGGAGTCGGAACATCCGGCGACCATCGGGATCACGGTGGCGACCACCAGGGCCGGGACCGTCAGTTTGAGCCGCACAGGATGCACTGTAGCGGCACCATCGCCGCTCAACCACGACACACGGGTTGACCTGATGATTTGTGTCGCCGTGTGTCGCCACAGCAGCGCCGGGACCGCACGGGTGTGCGACAGTAAGCCCATGCTTCTGGCGCTGCTGCGCTGCTACATCAGGCCGTATCGCCGGCCGGTCGCCGCGGTGATGACGCTGCAGCTGATCAGCACGCTGGCCTCGCTGTACCTGCCGACCCTCAACGCCTCGATCATCGACGACGGAGTGGTCCGCGGCGACACCGCGGTCATCACCCGGCTCGGCGCGGTGATGCTCGCCGTCACCGGCCTGCAGGTGCTGTGCGCCGTCGCCGCCGTCTACTTCGGGGCGCGCACCGGGACCGGCTTCGGCCGCGACCTGCGCCGCGCGGTGTTCACCCAGGTGATCCGGTTCTCCGAACGCGAGACCACCCGGTTCGGAACGCCGACCCTGTTGATCCGCACCATCAACGACGTCCGTCAGATCCAACTGGTGGTGCAGTTGAGCGCCACCGTGCTGGTCGCCGCACCGATCATGGGCGTCGGCGGGGTGCTGATGGCGGTGCACCAGGACGCCGGGCTGGCCTGGCTGCTGGCGGTCAGCGTGCCGGCGCTGGCGCTGGCCAACTACCTGATCGTGGCACGCATGCTGCCGCTGTTCCGCCGCATGCAGATGCTGATCGACAACATCAGCCGGGTGCTGCGCGATCAGCTCACCGGGATCCGGGTGATCCGTGCGTTCGCCCGTGAAGCACACGAGCGCGACCGGTTCGCCCAGGCCAACGCGGCATTGCAGGACGCGTCGCTGACCGTCGGCAACCTGCAGGCGCTGATGCTGCCGGCCACCACGCTGATCATCAACGCCTCCAGCGTCGCGCTGATCTGGTTCGGCGGACTGCGCATCGACGCCGGGCAGATGCAGGTCGGGTCGCTGATCGCGTTCCTGTCCTATTTCATGCAGATCCTGATGGCCGTGCTGATGGCCACCATGGTCCTGGCGATCCTGCCGCGTGCCTCGGTATGCGCCGAGCGGATCTCCGAGGTGCTGTCCACCGAGCCGGCCGTCAGCGCCCCGCTGAACCCGGTGTCACCGGTGTCAAACACGGGCGAGGTCCGGCTGACCGGCGTCGGCTTCCGCTATCCCGGCGCCGACCGCTCGGTGCTGCAGGACGTTTCGCTGACCGCACTGCCCGGCAGCACCACCGCGGTGGTCGGTTCCACCGGATCGGGAAAGTCGACCCTGGTGTCGCTGATCTGCCGGCTGCGTGACGTGACCGACGGCGCGGTGCTCATCGACGGCGTGGACGTGCGCGACCGCGACCCGGAGGCACTGTGGTCGGGCATCGGGCTGGTGCCGCAGCGCGGCTACCTGTTCTCCGGCACCGTTGCCGACAACCTGCGCTACGGCGCCCCGGCAGGGGTGACGGTCAGCGACGAGCAGATGTGGGAGGCGCTGCGGGTGGCCGCCGCCGACGATTTCGTGGCGGCCCACTCCGACGGGCTGGCGATGCCGGTGGCCCAGGGCGGGATCAATCTGTCCGGCGGACAGCGGCAACGGCTGGCGATCGCGCGGGCGGTGATCCGCCGGCCACCGATCTACCTGTTCGACGACGCGTTCTCCGCGTTGGACACCCGTACCGACGCTGCCGTGCGCGCGGCGCTGCGGAAGGTGGCCGCCGACGCGACGGTGATCATCGTGGCGCAGCGCATCTCGACGGTCACCCAGGCCGATCAGGTGATCGTCATCGACGACGGCCGCGTCGTCGGCGCAGGCACGCACCAGCAGTTGCTGTCCGACTGCCCCACCTACGCCGAATTCGCCGAATCCCAGTCGGTTTCCGCCGGGGTAGGTGGCCCGCCGTGACGCCGCCGGCCCCGGCCGCACCAGTGGGGAACTTCTCGGCGACCGCGCTGCGCCTGGCCCGCCGGATGGGCCCGCAGCGCAGGTTGATCGCGGCGGTCGTCTGCCTGTCGCTGGGCGGCATCGCGATCGGCGTGGCGGGACCGCGCATCCTGGGGCATGCCACCGATCTGGTGTTCAACGGGATCATCGGCCGCGGTCTGCCGGCCGGGATGAGCAAGCAGCAGGCTGTCGACGCCGCCCGTGCTGCGGGCCAGGGCACCTACGCCGACATGCTGTCGGGAATGGACGTGGTGCCCGGCGCCGGCATCGACTTCACCGCCGTGGCGCACACCCTGACGTTGGCGATGGGACTGTATCTGGTTGCCGCACTGATGGTCTGGACCCAGGCCCGGCTGCTCAACAAGATCCTGCAGCGCACCATGCGGGCGTTGCGCCGCGATGTCGAGGACAAGGTGCACCGGCTGCCGCTGCGCTACTTCGACACTTCTCGGCGCGGTGAGCTGCTGAGCCGGCTCACCAACGACGTCGACAACACCGCGACGTCGGTCTCGATGACGGTCAGTCAACTGTTCTCCTCGGTGCTGACCGTGCTGGTGGTGCTGGCGATGATGCTGTCCATCTCGCCGCTGCTGGCCGCGATCACGCTGGCCGGGGTGCCGGTGTCGCTGCTGGCCGTGCGCGCGATCACCCGGCGCTCGCAACGGCTGTTCGCCGCGCAGTGGGCAGCCACCGGGCGGCTCAACGCCCACCTGGAGGAGACCTACAGCGGTTTCACACTGGTGCGGACGTTCGGTCGCCGGGACTGGGCGCAGCAGCGTTTCGATGACTGCAACGACGAGTTGTACCGGGCCGGGTTCGGCGCTCAGTTCTTCTCCGGGTTGGTGGCACCGGCGACCGGGCTGGTTGCCAACCTGGGCTATGTCGCGGTGGCCGTGATCGGCGGATTCCAGTTGGCCACCGGGCAGATCACCCTGGGCAGCGTCCAGGCGTTCATCGCCTACGTTCGCCAGTTCAACCAGCCGCTGGGGAACCTGGCGGCGATGTTCAACGCCCTGCAGTCCGGGGCCGCCAGCGCCGAGCGGGTGTTCGAGTTCCTCGACGAGCCCGAGGAACCAGCTGCCCCGACAGCGGCTCTGTCTTTTGAGTCACTTGACGGCTCCGGCGGGCGAGTGGAGTTCCGCGATGTCAGCTTCGGCTACCGACCCGGTGTGCCGGTGCTCGAGGAGCTGTCGCTGGACGTGGCGCCGGGCAGCACGGTGGCGATCGTCGGCCCGACCGGGGCGGGAAAGACCACCCTGGTCAATCTTTTGATGCGGTTCTACGACGTGGACCGCGGGCAGATCCTGATCGACGGCGTCGACATCACCGGCGTGGACCGCCACGCGCTGCGCTCGTCGATCGGGATGGTGCTGCAGGACACCTGGCTGTTCACCGGAACCATCGCCGAGAACATCGGCTATGGCCGGCCCGACGCCACCGAAGACGAGATCGTCGAGGCTGCCCGCGCCGCGCATGCCGACGCGTTCGTGCGGGCCCTACCGGCCGGCTACGCCACCCGGGTCAACGACGACGGCGCCGCGATCAGTGCCGGCGAGAAGCAGCTGATCACCATCGCCCGGGCATTCCTGGCCCGGCCGCAGCTGCTCATCCTGGACGAGGCGACCAGTTCGGTGGACACCCGCACCGAGCTGCTGATCCAGAAGGCGATGCGGGAACTGCGCCGGGATCGTACGAGTTTCATTATCGCCCACCGGCTTTCGACGATCCGCGACGCCGACCTGATCCTGGTGATGCAGGCCGGCCGGATCGTCGAGCAGGGCACCCACACCGAGTTGCTGGCCCGCCGCGGGGCGTACTGGGCGATGGCCGAGAGCAGCTGAACTCAGGCCGAAATCATCGGAGAAATCAACCGTTGCTGACCGGTGGTCACCGGCGTAGATTCGACCGCGAAGCAGGCCCGGTCGTGACCGATCCGAAGAGCTGGTCCAGTGGGTGGAAGCCAGCCGCGCAGGAAGTGTGAGACGCCCCCCACGTCCCTCCGGGCCTGCCCCATTTTCTCCGGTGACAGCTGGACCCGGACCCCCACATGACGAGTTGCCCGGCTGCGAGCGACAAATCGGAACGGACCCATCTGGGCATCCGCCGTTGTCGCTGTGAGCCGGGCAACTCTGCTATCCCCCGCCGACGCCGACGAACCCGGGTGAACCGCCGATCAACCCTTCAGGTGCAGCACGTCGGCCAGCGGACGCCGCGGGGTGGGCGCCGGGGTCTTCTCCAGCGCGGGCGTGCCCCCGACCCGGATCAGGATCTGCGGCAGATCATCGCCACCGACCAGCCCGGCGAGCAGCCCCCGGGCCGCGGGCACCTCGGTCAGGTGGGTCACCGGGCAGGTCGCCAAACCGGCCATGGTGCATTCCAGCAGCACCGTCGAGAGCGCCTCTCCGCAGGCCAGCGCATCGCCCGGGTCGTCACTGGCGGTGGACAGCAGCACGATCTTCGAGTGGTCGTCGCCGACCTCGAGACGCCGCTCCCGGTTGTGGGTCACCGGGAACGTCCGCCCGATGTCGACCCGGTCGCTCTCGGCGGCCGAGACCAGCGCGCTCTCCGGGATCCCGTCGGAGACCTCGAACGGCGCGGTCCACCAGCCGAGCTCAGCGTGATACGACGCGTCGTACAAGCGCAGCGCCTCGGTGAGCTCGGAGGCCTCGGCGAGCTTGGAACGCAGGTCGTCGGCCAGCACGCACAGCCGCACCGGGTCCTCCACACAGCTGTACAGCACCGACTCGACCGGCTCCCAATTGCTCGGGACCATGAACGGGAGCCGATCGGTCCGCCGCATCAGGATCGCGTTGGCGCGATACCGATGCATATCGGTGACCCGCCCACCGGGGGTGAACCTGATCGAAGCCAGATGCTCCGGTCGCTCCGCATCCGGGAACCGCTCGACCTGCGCCGCCCATCCGGCCGCAGCCATGGCCACCCGCAGGTGATCGAGCACCGCTCCGCAACTGATCAACGCCTCACGCGCCGACTGGTCGCCGTGCACGGCGCGGGTGGAATCCAGGTACAGCTCGAGCCGACCCCGGTCAGCCACCCACCGCCAGGGCTGGCTGTTGTGCAGCGAAGGCGCTCGGCAGGCCAGCCGCACCGCCTCGGTGAGGACTTCGGAGTCCACGGTCGTCTCCAGCATCAGCCACCTCCAACGGATCTGTTGACCTCAGGTTTCCAGCCCGGGTCGGGCCGCAACAGGGGCCGTTAGTCCCTGGCCGGGCGGCGTTGTACCCACGTCAGTCGTCGGCGCGGCGCCGGACACGGAACAGATTCACCTCACTCTTGATGCCCTTGAGGTGGCGTCCACCGGCGAACGACCACTGAAAGGCCGCGGCTTCGGCCAGCGCCGCCCGCACCGGCTCCGCGACCAGCACCGTGCCCGGCCGCGCCACCCCGGTTATCCGGCTGGCGGTGTTGACCGGGCTGCCGAACCAGTCCCCGACCCGGCTGACCGCCTCCCCGGAAGCCACACCGGCACGAAGCCGGGGCAGGCTGTCGTCGGCCTGGGCCGCCTCAACCAGCCGCAGCATCGCATCGACCAGCGGGGCCGGTTCCGGGCAGACGAACATCACCGCATCGCCGATGGTCTTGATGAATCGCACCGGGGGAACGGCGATCTCGTGCCCCAGCACGGTCAACCGCTCGGCGAGCTGGACCAGCTCCTCGGGCGGCACCATCTCCCCGAGGCGGGTGAAGCCCACCAGGTCGGCGAAGGCGACGGTGATCTGCCGGGCCCCCGGCAGCGGTGCGCCCGCCAACCGCTCGCTGGCGGTGACGGCGTCGATGTCGAGCTGATGACGCAACTGCACCATCAGCATGTCCTGGACGAACGGGCCCAGCAACGGCGCCAGCCCGGCCACCATTTCTCGCGAGCGCTGCGCGATCTCCAACTCGGTGACGCCCGGCTCGCCGATGGCGGACAACACCGTGAAGCGCATGAACTCAGCCGTGTGGGCCAACCCGTCGGCCAGCACGCGAGCGGTCTGCAGGGCCTGCTCGGCATCGATACCGGCCTCGATGAAGCGGCGCGCATGCTGGGCGATGCTGGCGTCGGCGCGCATCTGCACCGGGGCATCCGGATCGTCCATCCAGGGCAGCCCGATCGCCCGCTGCAGGCGCTGCAACTGATCGAGGTCGACTCCAGTGGATTCACTGATCTCGCGAGCCGAAATATACGTTCCGTCGTCGCCGATCAGCCGTCGCGACGCCAAGAACATCGGCGAAACCGTGCCGCGAATCTCTTCGGCGGTGATGCCCTGTCCCAGCAGCCATTCGATCAGCTCGGCGCGTTCGGCACGCGGGGTACCTTCCATCCCGTCCAGCAGTTCTTCGATCTCGGGGTCAGCCACGCCGCAAACGTATCTCGCGGCAGACTGTCGGTGTGTCTGAAGTCTTCGATGCGTTGACCCCCGATCAACTCCGCGCGCGCAACACCGTCAAGTGGAACCAGTTCGGCCCCGACGTGCTGCCGCTGTGGATCGCCGAGATGGACTTCCCCACCGCGCCGGCGGTGCTCGACGGGATACGTGCCTGCGTGGCCAGCGAAGAGTTCGGCTACCCGTCGTTGCGTTCCGGCACGCTGCCCACCGCGCTCGCGCAGTGGTGCGAGCGCCGCTACGGCTGGACCATCCGGCCGGAATGGGTGCGGGTGGTGCCCGACGTCCTCAAGGGCATGGAGGTGGTGATCGAGTTCCTCACCCGCCCGGAGAGCCCGGTGGCACTACCGGTTCCGGCCTACATGCCGTTCTTCGACCTGCTGACCGTCACCGGACGCCAGCGTGTGGAAATCCAGATGACACAGGATGATTCCGGTCGCTATGTGATGGACCTGGACGCCCTGGAGGCCGCGTTCGCCGCCGGGGCCGGGTCGCTGATCCTGTGCAACCCGAACAACCCACTGGGTACCGCGTTCACCGCCGAGGAGATCAGTGCGATGGTCGAGATCGCCGCGCGCCACGGCGCCCGGGTGATCGCCGACGAGATCCACGCCCCGCTGGTCTACGACCGTCCGCACGTCCCCGCCGCTTCGGTGTCCGACGTCGCCGCCGACACCGTCATCACGGTGATGTCGGCGTCCAAGGGCTGGAACCTGCCCGGGCTGATGTGCGCCCAGGTGGTCCTGTCCAATCCGCGCGACGTCGAGGCATGGCGCAAGATCAACGTGCTGCACACCATGGGCGCAGCCACCGTCGGCATCCGCGCCAACATCGCCGCCTACAGCCACGGCGGTGAGTGGCTGGACGGTCTGCTGGGCTACCTGCGGGCCAATCGGGATCACCTGAGCCGGGCGCTGCCCGAGGCGGTACCGGGTCTGCGGGTCAGCCACCCCGAGGCCACCTATCTGGCCTGGGTCGATTTCCGGGAGCTGGGGCTGGCGGCCGAACCGGCCGAGATCCTGCTGACCGATGCGCGGGTGGCGCTGAGCCCGGGCATCCCGTTCGGCGGCGGCCGGGGCTTCGCACGGCTGAACTTCGCGACCACCCGGGCGATCCTGGACCGGGCGATCGAGGCAATGGCCTCGGCGTTGAGCCGCTAGCCTGGCCGGCATGTCCTGTGTGTTCTGCGCCGTGGTGGCCGGTGACGCCCCGGCCGTGCGGATCTTCGAAGACGACGATTACCTGGCGTTGCTCGACATCCGGCCGTTCACCCGCGGCCACACCCTGGTGATCCCCAAACAGCACTTCGTGGACCTGACCGACACCCCGGCGGCGACGCTGGCCGGCATGCTCACCATCGGGCAGCGGATCGCGCGGGCGGCGCGGACCTCCGGGCTGCACGCCGACGGCAACAACCTGGTGATCAACGACGGCCGGGCGGCCTTCCAGAGCGTGTTTCACATCCACCTGCACGTGGTGCCGCGCCGTGACGGCGACAAGTTGTCCTTCGCCAAGGGCTTGCTGGTGCGCCGCGACCCGGACCGAGAGGCCACCGGGGAGATCCTGCGGAACGCACTGGCGGAAGCCGACACCGCGCAGTCAGACTGAGTCATGGACATTTCCAGCTGGGTAGAGCAACAGGTCGGGGTTCCGCTGCTGCGTCTGCACGACAGGCTCTACCAAGGCACCAACGGGCGGATCGGCCACCGGTTTCCGGGCGTTCCGCCAAGTCTGCTGCTGCACACCGTCGGCGCCAAGACCGGGCAGGCCCGCACCAATTCGTTGACCTACGCCCGCGACGGCGAGAACTACCTGATAGTCGCGTCCATGGGCGGCGCTCCCCGCTCCCCCGGCTGGTTTCACAACCTCAAGGCCCATCCCGACGTCGAAATCAACGTCGGCCCCAAGCGGTTCGGCGTCACCGCGCGGCCGGTGCTGCCCGACGACCCGGACTACGCCCGGCTGTGGCGGACAGTCAACGTCAACAACGCCAATCGTTACGACGCCTATCAGCGGCGCACGACCCGTCCGATCCCGGTGGTGGTGTTGACGCCGCGCTGACTTGTTGGCCGAGCAGACGCAGAATCGCACTGCGGAAGCTCGGTGGATGCGATTCTGCGTCTGCTCGCGGTGATGCTCACGCCGACGTCTTTCACTTAGTCAGCACTGTTTCCTGGATTGGCTAGCTGTACCCTTTTGCTCAGGGACAACTCAGCTAGTATGTGTGCGAGACGTCACAGACTAGGGAGTGCGATGACTCGTCGGAGCGGGCAGCGCAAGCCCAAGTCAAAACACAGTCGGCTGGTAGGCGCGGGTGCCGCGATCGGGGCTTTCCTCACTTTCGGGCTGACACCGGCCGTTCCCGCAGCGCACGCCGACGGGCTGGACCTGGACTGGCTCGTTGAGCTGTTCACCCCGGACCCCGGGGTGGCTGCGGACTCCGACCCGTTCGGTACCGCGGCACTGTTCGACCAACTCTTCTACGACCCGCTGAACACCCAGATCCAGGCCTGGATCACCAGCCCCTTCGGCGAGCAGATCAACACCGGCATCAACCAACTGCTCGGGGCCTATGTGATCGGCAATGGAGTCGACGGGACAGCCGACAACCCCAACGGCGGCGCCGGGGGCCTGTGGTTCGGCAACGGCGGTGACGGTTTCGACCAGAGCGCCGCCGGGGTGGCCGGCGGCAACGGCGGGGCGGCCGGGATGTTCGGCGACGGCGGGGCAGGCGGTGACGGTGGAGCCGGTGCCGCGGGCGGCATCGGCGGCACCGGCGGGTGGCTGATGGGCAACGGCGGCGCCGGCGGCGCCGGCGGGATCGGGATCAACGGCGGGGCCGGTGGCACCGGGGGTGCCGGCGGCGACGCGATCGGCTGGTTGTTCGGCAACGGCGGTGCCGGCGGCGAAGGCGGTGCCGGCGCCGGTGGCACGGCCGGGCCGGCGGCCTTCGCCGGAGGCACGGGCGGGCTGGGCGGTAACGGCGGCGCGGGTGGATCCAGCTCGGCACAGTACGGCGACGGCGGCCGCGGTGGCACCGGCGGAACCGGCGGCACAGGTGGGGCCGGCGGCTCCGGAACCGCCGGTGCGGACGCCACGGTCGCGGGCGGAGCCGGCGGCAACGGCGGCGACGGGATGCAGGGCGGCAACGGCGGGGCGGGCGGAGCCGGCGGCGCGGGCGGAGCTTCGACCCAAGGCAACGCGGGCCTGCAGGGCACCGGCGGAAACGGCGGAAACGGCGGGGCCGGCGGCAATCCCGGCGACGGCGGGGCCGGCGCCAACGGCAACGCCGGCAACCCGGACGGGGGCCGAGGCGGCAACGGCGGTCTGGTCGGCGCCGGCGGCATCGGCGGTGACGGCGGGGCGGGTTCCATCCAGGGCGCCGGCGGGGCAACCGGCGCGGCACCGACCACGTCCGCGGGGCACGGCGGCGCCGGCGGCAACGGCTACGACGCGGCCGCCGACCCGAACGCCATCGCGGGCACCAACGGCGGCAACGGCGGCGACGGAGGAACCGGCAGCCTGCACGGCAACGGCGGAGCCGGCGGGGCGGGCGGTAACGGCGCCGTCGGAGCGAACGGCACCGCCGCCCTCAACGGCGGCAACGCCGGTAACGGCGGCAACGGGGGCAGGGGCGGCGCCGGCGGCGACTCGCTCGGCGACGGCAACGGTGGAGCGGGCGGCGCCGGCGGCAATGCCGGCGACGGCGGCCGAGGCTTGGACCAAAAGTATCTGCCCCCCAGCGCCACTCTGCCCGGCAGCGGCGGAGTCGGCGGAACCGGCGGGGCCGGCGGAGCCGGCGGCAGCAGCGTCAGCGCACATGGTGACGGCACCGGCAACGGCGGCGCGGGTGGCGCAGGCGGCGCCGGCGGAAACGGCGGCGGCAACGGCATCGCCACACTGGATGTGGCCAACAACGTGCCCTACGGCAGCGGCGGCGACGGTGGAGCCGGCGGCGCCGGAGGTAACGGCGGCCTCGGCGACACCGGGGCGTCCGGCGGCGGTACCGGCTTCAACGGCGGCCACGGCGGTGCCGGCGGCAGCGGCGGCGCGGGCGGTTCGGCCTACGACGGCAACCCGGCCATCGGTGAGCACGGCAGGTTCGGCACCAACGGCAACGGTGGCGCCGGCGGCGCCGGCGGCAGCGGGGGCGGCGGCGGCACCGGTGGGATCGGCGACGACAGTGCCGGTGGGACCGGAGGCAACGGCGGCAACGGCGGGGCAGCCGGTGACGGCGGAGCACCCGGGTCCGGGTTCTACGCCCAGCCCGGGATCAACCGAGCACCGGTCGGAATCGGCGGCGACGGCGGCGACGGCGGCACGGCGGGATCCGGTGGGGCCGGCGGCGCCGGCGATACCGGGTTCAACGGCGGCCAAGGCGGCAGCGGCGGGATCGGCGGTGCCGGTGGCAACGGCGGGGATGCCGCCGGCGACTACTACGCGCAGGGCTCCAGCGCCGGCAACGGTGGCAACGGCGGCGACGGCGGTGACGCCGGAACGGGCGGCGCGGGCGCCCAAGCGGGCACCGGCGGCAACGCCGGCGCGGGCGGCGACGGCGGCAACGGTGGCAACGGCGGTGACGCCACCCTGACCGGACGGAATGTGCACGGCGGCGCAGCCGGTGACGGCGGCGACGGCGGAGCGGCGGGCGCGGTCGCCGCCGGCGGAGCCGGAGCCCAGGGCGGCGACGGCGGTGACGGCGGCGTCGGCGGTATCGGCGGGGCAGTCGGCAGCAACGGCGCCAACGGCGCCGGGGGTTCCGGCGGAGCCGGTTCCGGCGGTGGGCCCGCCGGTGAGACCGGCGGGCCCGACGGACCGGTGAACGTCGCTATCCCGCTGTACATGCAGAGCGGCGGCATCAGCCCCATCGTCTACATCTCGATCAACGGCGGGCCGCCGGTGCCGGTCCAGATCGACACCGGCTCTACCGGTCTGACCATCCTGAACAGCGCAGTCGGCAACCCGGGTGGGCTCGGCAGCGTGCTGCTGTCCGGCAGCGCCAGCTACGCCGGCCTGGGCAACAACAGCTACGGCTACCAGACCTACAGCACCACGGTGGGATTCTGCGACAAGCTCGGCGACTGCCCGGACAGCCTGATCACCGATCCGACCGGCGTCAACGTGGTCACCGCCGGGTCGAACGCACTGATGACGCAGTACTTCAACAGCTACGGCATCGTCGGGGTGCTCGGCATCGGACCCAACAACGGCTTTGCCGGCACCTCGACGATCATCTCGGCCTTGCCCGGTGCCCTCAACCAGGGCGTGCTGATCGACCAGCAGACCGGCCAGGTGATCTTCGGACCGAACCCGCTCACCCCCGAGATCTCCGTTTCCGGGTCGCCGTATGTCGACACGATGGTGTCCATCAACGGTGGTCCGCCGGTGGCGGTCACCACCTCGATCGACTCCGGCGGCATGTACGGCAGCATTCCGCAGCTGCTGGTCCCGAGCCTCGGCGTCGGTTCGCAGGTGCCGGCCGGCACGGTGATCTCGGTGTACTCCGCCGACGGCGAGACGCTGCTGTACTCCTACACCACGACGGCGGGCACCGGCCCGTGGGTCACCTCCGGCGGCGCAGCCAACAGCGGCTATTACCCGTTCTCGGTGAACCCGGTCTACATCGACTACCGCCCCAGCGGTTTCGGGACCACCATCATCAGCCGCTGAGGCCGCTGAGACGCTGAGGCCTCACAGCAGCTCTTTGGCCAGCAGCTCGCAGGTGCGTTCCCGGCCCGGCGCGGAGGCCGGGTCGGTGCCGCGGTGCGCCGAGGCGACGGGATTGACCATCACCTCGTCGACGCCGAACTCCTCCGCCAGCGCCGTAAGTTGTTCCGCCGCTTCGGCCGGAGCGCCGACGACCGCACGCCGCAGCCCGCTGTCGATGATGCGCTGTTCGGCCTCCGACACCCGTAGGGCCTGCGCGTCCTCGACCAGATCGACCGCCCCCAGCGGCCTGCCGGTGCGCAGCCGGGCCATCATCTGCAGGTTCGGCAGCATCAACGCCGTTGCCTCGTCGCGGGTTTCGGCGACGCAGGCGTTGACGGTCAGGAATGTGGTCGGCTCGGCGCACACGTCACTCGGGGTGAAATTCTCCCGGTAGTAGGCCAGCGCCTCTTCGGTGCCGTGTCCGGAGAAGTGGTGGGCGAACACGTACGGCAGTCCCTTGGCCGCGGCCAACCGAGCCGAATACATGCTCGACCCCAGCAGCCACAACCGCGGCTCGCCGGCCGCCGCCGGGGTGGCCTTGAGCAGGTAGTCGCCGTCGCGCAGCTGGACCTGCACTCCGCGGCTGCTCATCATCGCCCGCACGTGGTCGAGATAGTCCGGGAAGTTCGCTATGTCTTTGTCGTCCATGCCGCGCTGACCGCGCAGCATGACCGAGGTGACCGGATCCGAACCCGGCGCCCGGCCGATGCCCAGGTCGATACGGCCCGGCGCGGCGGCCTCCAGCAGCGCGAACTGTTCGGCCACCGCCAGCGGAGCGTGGTTGGGCAGCATCACCCCGCCGGAACCCAGCCGTACCCGCGACGTCTGCGCAGCCAGGTAGGCGAGCAGCACCGGCGGGCTGGTGGCGCCCACCGAGGGCATGTTGTGGTGTTCGGCCACCCAGTACCGGGTGAAACCGAGCCGGTCGGCCGTCTGGGCCAGCCGCACCGTCGCCGCCAGCGCGTCGGCGGTGGACTGATCGGTGCGGACCGGGACGAGATCGAGAACGGAAAGACGCACGCTAGGACTCAACGCCGGGCCTCAGCCGGATAGTCCCGCCAGCTGCGCCGCCTGGCCGAAGACGTCGTCCAGCATCGCCGGGGTGAGCCGGCCGGTGAACATGTTCTGCTGGCTGGGGTGATAGCAGCCCAGCAACCGCAGCGTCGGGCTGAGTTCGGCGACCGCGCCGTGGCCGAACTTCGGTTTGGGCTTGGGCAGCTGGTCAGCAGCCATCCGCAGCGCAATCTGCCAGGCGAAGCCGCCGAGGGCGACCAACACCCGCACATGCGGGGCGATCAGCCGCCATTCCGCGTCGATCCACGGCGCGCAGGTATTGCGCTCGGTTGTCGTCGGCGAGTTGCCCGGCGGCGCACAGCGCACCGGAGCGACGATCCGGATCTTCTTGGTGCTCAACCCATCCGCGGCGTCCACGCTGGTCGGCTGGTTGACCAGACCGGCCCGGTACAACGCGGCGTACAACTGGTCGCCGGACCGGTCTCCGGTGAACATCCGCCCGGTGCGGTTGGCGCCGTTGGCGGCCGGGGCCAGCCCGACGACGACGATCTTCGGTTTCGGTGCCCCCCAGCCGGGTACCGGCCGTCCCCAGTACGGCTGGCCGGCGAACGACTTTCGTTTGGCGACGGCGACCTGCTCGCGCCAACTCACCAATCGCGGGCAGGCCCGGCAGACGCTGATCAGGGCGTCGAGTTCGTCGATCGATTCCACCTGGTCGGCCAATCGGGCCACCTGCTCGGCGTCGGCGGCCTGCACGGTGTCCGGGGAGGCCGGGTCGCCGGGCCAGCCGGAGCCGGGCGGCACCGGGGAGTCGAAAGGCTGACCGGTGCGGGGGTGCTTCAGCATTGGTCCATCGTGCCGGGTGGGCCATGACGGGCATCGCGCGATGGCACAGATCGGTTCCGGATCGGTGCGCCACCCCACGTCCGTAGGATCGCCTGCGTGACCGCCGACGCGCTGACCCAGCTGATAGCCGATCTTCCCGACGGCATGGTGGTCACCGACCCGACTATCACCGCGGGCTATCGGCAGGACAACGCGCTGGACCCGTTGGCGGGCACACCGCTGGCCGTGGTGCGACCGCTGCGTACCGAAGAGGTGCAAATGGTGATGCGGTGGGCCACCGCCAACCGGATTCCGGTGGTGACCCGGGGTGCCGGTACCGGACTGTCCGGCGGCGCCACCGCCGTCGACGGCGGGATCGTCTTGTGCACCGAGAAGATGCGCGAGATCACCGTCGATCCGGTCACCCGGACCGCGGTGTGCCAGCCCGGCCTGTTCAACGCCGAGGTGAAGAAGGCGGTCGCCGCGCACGGACTCTGGTACCCGCCGGACCCGTCGTCGTTCGAGATCTGCAGCATCGGCGGCAACATCGCCACCAACGCCGGCGGCCTGTGCTGCGTCAAGTACGGCGTCACCACCGACTATGTGCTGGGGCTGGTGGTGGTGCTCGCCGACGGCACCGCGGTGCGGCTGGGCGGGCCACGGCTCAAGGACGTCGCCGGGCTGTCCCTGACCAAGTTGTTCGTCGGCAGCGAGGGCACCCTCGGGGTGATCACCGAGGTGACCCTGCGGCTGCTGCCGGCCCAGCCCACGTCCTCGGTGGTGGTGGCCACCTTCGAGTCGGTGACGGCCGCGGCCGATGCGGTGCTCGACGTGTCCGGGCGGCTGCGCCCGTCGATGCTGGAACTCATGGACTCCGCGGCGATCAACGCCGTCGAGGACCAACTGCGGATGGGACTGGACCGCGAGGCCGCCGCCATGCTGGTGGCGGCCTCCGACGAGCGGGGTCACGCCGGCGCCGAGGACGTCGAGCTGATGGCCAGAGTGTTCGCCGAGCACCACGCCAAGGAGGTGTTCTCCACCGACGACCCGGTCGAGGCGGAGGGCTTTGTCGCGGCCCGGCGGTTCTGCATCCCCGCGGTCGAGGCGAAGGGACCGCTACTGCTCGAAGATGTCGGGGTGCCGCTGCCGAGGCTGGCGGAGCTGATCACCGGGATCGAGAAGATCGCCGCCGACCGCCGGCTGCTGATCTCGGTGATCGCGCACGCCGGCGACGGCAACACCCACCCGCTGATCGTGCATGACCCGAGCGACCCCGACCATGTGCGGCGCGCCGAGCTCGCCTACGGCGAGATCATGGATCTGGCCCTGACGCTGGGCGGCACCATCACCGGCGAGCACGGCGTGGGGCGGTTGAAGCGGCCGTGGCTGGCCGAGCAGCTGGGGCCCGACGCGATGGCGCTCAACCAGCGGGTCAAGGCCGCGCTGGATCCGCTGAACATCCTCAACCCGGGTTCGGGGATCTGACCCACCGCTCCCCGACTGAGAATCTGCCGACGGCCCCTCGGCGCGTTGTGTCGTGGTTTTCCCGTTCAATGGTTGACACCATGGGCGCGCATGTCGTATTCATGAGACATGACAACGACTGTGTCTCATCCGAGGTTTGTGCCCTGCAACGCCGAAACCTGGCCGAACCCGTGGCCGATGTACGCGGCGCTGCGTGAGCACGACCCGGTCCACCACGTGGTCCCCGAGAACGCCCCCGACCAGGATTACTACGTGCTGTCCCGGCACGCCGACATCTGGGCGGCCGCCGCTGACCACGAGACGTTCTCCTCCGCGCAAGGACTGACCATCAACTACCGCGAGCTGGAAATGATCGGCCTGGCCGACAACCCGCCGATGGTGATGACGGATCCGCCGGCGCACACCGAGTTTCGCAAGCTGGTGGCCCGCGGCTTCATGCCACGACAGGTGGAGTTGCTGGAGCCCAAAGTCCGCGAGTTCGTCGTCGAGCGCATCGAGGGGTTGCGCTCGGCGGGGGGTGGCGACATCGTCGGCGAGCTGTTCAAGCCGCTGCCGTCGATGGTGGTCGCGCACTACCTGGGTGTACCGGAGCAGGACCGCGCACAGTTCGACCGCTGGACCGAGGCGATCGTCGCCGCCACCGTCAGCGAGGACGGGGTCGCCTCGGCCGGTGACGCGGTCGGGGAGATGATGACGTACTTCACCGGGCTCATCGAACGCCGCCGAAACGCGCCGGAGGACGACACGGTCTCGCATCTGGTCGCAGCCGGAATGGGCGCCGACGGAGACATCAAAGGATTGCTGTCAGTACTGGCATTCACCTTCACCATGGTCACCGGCGGCAACGACACCACCACCGGAATGCTCGGCGGCTCAGTCCAATTGCTGCAGCGATACCCGGACCAGCGCCAGCTGCTGGTGGACAAGCCAGAGCTGATTCGCGACGCCGTCGAGGAATTGCTCCGTCTGACATCACCCGTGCAGGGGCTGGCCCGCACCACCACCAGGGACGTCACCGTCGGTGACACCACCATCCCGGCCGGCCGCAAAGTGTTGCTGCTCTACGGCTCGGGCAACCGCGACGAGCGCCAGTTCGGGCCGGATGCCGCAGAACTCAATGTGCTGCGCAAACCACACCAGATCCTCACGTTCAGCTACGGCGCGCACCACTGCATCGGGAACCAGGCGGCGCGCATGCAGGCGCGGGTGGCCCTGGAGGAGTTGCTGGCCCGCTGCCCCGACTACGCCATCGACGAGTCCGGGATTCATTGGGCCGGAGGAAGTTACGTGCGCCGGCCGCTGTCGGTGCCGTTTACCGTCGCATCGTGATGGCCGGACGCGCCTGGTTGTCTGATCAGCGCGGCGAGCTGGCCGCCGAGAAGATCCTCGACGCGGCCGAGAAGCTGTTCGCCGAGCACGACCCCGCGTCGGTGGGCATGAATGAGATCGCCCGCGCCGCAGGGTGTTCCCGCGCCACGCTGTACCGCTACTTCGAGAGCCGTGACGTGCTCTACACCGCCTACGTGCACCGTTGGGCCAACCGGCTCTATCACGAGCTGACCGAGCGGCTGGCCGGCATCGACGATCCGGCGGAGCGGCTGGTCACCGGGATGACCGAGTCGCTGGCTCTGGTGCGCAACAACCCGGCGCTGGTGTCGTGGTTCGCCGAGACCGGACCGCCGATCGGCGCGACGATGGCCGCGCAGTCGGATGTCATCACCGTGATGGTCGCGTCGTTCCTTTCTGCGCTGGGCACCAAGGACACCGACGCGGTGCAGCAGCGCGCCCAGTGGGTGGTGCGGGTGGTGACGTCGCTGCTCAGCTTTCCCGGACGCGACGCCGACGACGAGCGGGCGATGCTGATGCAGTTCGTGGTGCCGGTGGTGGTCTCGCCGAGCCGACTGAGACCTGCACAAGGGGATGGGACAATTGCCCGCCTCTGAGCGACAACTGCTGCCGTGGAGGGGATATTGTCGCTCAAAGGCGGGCAACGATCCCTATAGGGTCCGGCCGGGAACACAGGTGACCGCAAAAGGCTCTTGGCTGAACGGTATTCAGCTCAACTCCGCACGCGGGTGAGCCGGTGCAGTAGCCAGGACACCGGCACGGTGACCACCATGGTGACCACGAAGAGGTTGATCATCGACCCGGTGTAGACCGGGCTGCGCAGCACCTCCACCATCACCAACTCCATGAGCACCAGGTGAACCAGGAAGATCTCATACGAGATCTCCCCCAGCCACACCATCGGCCGGCTCGCCAAGAACCGCGCGTACCAGCCGTGGTCGCCCAGCGCCAGCGGAGCCACCGCCAGCGCGGCGATCACGGCGTAGAAGCCCGCCTTGACCAGTGCCTCGGACAGCTTGGCCGGTGAGGTGGTGGGTTCCCCGGCGATCGGGGTGGACGCGATGAGATAGCAGATGAGCGCCAACGGAATCGCCACGAAGCCGTAGCAGCGTACGCCCATGGTCTGCAGCACCGCCAGGATCATGCCGGCGACGAACCAGGCCAGGTAGCCCGGCAGCCACAGCCGGGCACCGTCGGGCAGGAAGTCGCCCGCATGGACCAGGGTCAGCCAGGCGGGCGTGATCGCCGCCGCCGCCGTCAGTCCGGCCAGCAGCCGCACCGGCCGCCACTGCCGACGGCACAACCAGACCAGGGTCACGTAGGCCAGCAGGGGCAGCACCGCGTAGAAGGCGACTTCCACCGCGAGGCTCCACATCTGGGTGAGGCCCTGGTGCAGATAGCCGTACATGTAGTTGTCGGTGTAGATCTGGGTCAGCGTCAGGTTGCGCAGCAACCCGATCCAGTTGTGGCCGGGGTTCGGTCCGCCGGTGCGGTAGTGGTAGATCACATAGGCCAGCAGCACGGTGACGACGTAGGCCGGCATGATCCGCTGCACCCGGCGCCAGGCATAGCGGCGTACCGAGGGATCCGGCCGGCCGAAGGCGTTAGCCCGCACCCACGGCCGGAACAGCAGGAACCCGGAGAGCACGAAGAAGATCGGCACCCCGATCTCCATCCGGGAGCCCAGCAGGCCGGCGTAGCCGTGGGTGTACTTGCCGGTGGTGTAGGCCGCGTGGGTGCCGACCACCAGCAGCGCGGCCACCGCACGCACGCCGGTCAGCGAGGCGACTCGGTCCACATGGGCGACCTGCTCGAGCCCGCCCTGGGTGTCCTCGTCTTCCGGCAGGCTCATTCCGCCCGTTTCCGGTGCCTACCTTCGCCGTGACGATCGGGTTTGCCGGACGGCCGGTCACGGCGCAGGTTGATCAGCTGGCCCTGGATGCGGGTCTGGTCCAGCGCCTTGAGGGTCTTGCCGGACAGTTTGGCCGGCAGTTCCACCAGCGAGTGGTCCACCCTGATGCTGATGTGCCCGAAATCGCTGCGGTTCAGGCCGCCCTCGTTGGCCAGTGCGCCGACGATGGCACCGGGGTTGACCTTGTGCCGCTTGCCGACCGCGATCCGGTAGGTGGCGAATCCCTCTTTCGGCGGGCCCTTGCGATCGCTCTTGCGGCCATCCCGGCCGCCGTCACGATCCGGCTTGGCACGTTCGCGTCGCTTGTCCGGCGGCGGTTCCACCATCAGGAACGCCTCGCCGTCGCGGGACTGCAACGCCAGCGCCGCGGCGATGTCGGCCATCGGCACGTTGTGCTCACGGCTGTAGTCCTCGACCAGCCGGCGGAACAACTCGATACCGGATGCGCCAAGATGATTGGTGATCGCGTCGGAGAACTTGGCCACCCGCTGAGCATTGACGTCGTCGACGCTGGGCAGCTCGGCCTCGATCAGCTTCTGCCGGGTCACCTTCTCGATCAGCCTGAGCAGGTGGCGTTCCCGCGGGTTGACGAACAGCAGCGCGGTTCCCGAGCGCCCGGCTCGTCCGGTGCGCCCGATCCGGTGCACATAGGCCTCGGGGTCGTTGGGGATGTCGTAGTTGACGACGTGCGAGATGCGCTCGACGTCCAGTCCGCGGGCAGCGACGTCGGTGGCGACCAGGATATCGATGTTGCCGTTCTTCAGTGCGGTGATGGTCCGCTCCCGCTGCGCCTGCGCGATGTCACCGTTGATGGCTGCGGCGGAAAATCCTCGGGCGCGCAGCTTTTCGGCGACCTCCTCGGTGGCCTGCTTGGTGCGGACGAAGACGATCATCGCTTCGAAGGGTTCGACTTCGAGCACCCGGGTCAGGGCGTCCATCTTGCGCGGCCCGGCCACCTCGATGTAGCGCTGGGTGATGTTTTCCGCCGTGGTGGTCTTGGCCTTGACGGTGACTTCGACGGGGTCGTGCAGGTAGCGGCTGGTGATGCGCCGAATGGCCGACGGCATGGTCGCCGAGAACAGCGCCACCTGCTTGTACTCGGGGGTGTCGGCCAGGATGCGCTCGACATCCTCGGCGAAACCCATCGCCAGCATCTCGTCGGCCTCGTCGAGCACCAGGTAGTCCAGGTGGGACAGGTCCAGGCTGCCGCGTTCCAGGTGGTCGATGACCCGGCCCGGGGTGCCGACCACGACCTGCGCGCCGCGCTTCAGCCCGGACAGCTGCACCGTGTAAGACGCACCGCCGTAGATGGGCAGCACGTTGATCCTCGGCAGATGCGCGCCGTAGCGCCCGAACGCCTCGGCGACCTGCAGGGCCAACTCCCGGGTGGGCGCCAGCACCAGCGCCTGGGTGGCTTTGCTGGTGGTGTCGATGCGCGACAGGATCGGAATGGCGAACGCGGCGGTCTTGCCGGTGCCGGTCTGCGCCAGCCCGACGACGTCGGAGCCCTCCAGCAAGGCGGGGATGGTGGCGGCCTGAATCGCCGACGGCGTCTCATAGCCGACGTCGGCGACGGCCTGCAGCACCGAAGGGTGGATCTGCAGGTCGGCGAAGGTCGGGGCGGGCGGGTCCGAGTGGGGCGCGGCGGGGGCATCAGGCGAGGTCATGGCGCCTAGCAGTCTACGGGCGGCGGAACGATTCACCGAACTGCCGCCCGGGGCGGTCGGCCGCGCCTCCGCAAGTCTGCGGCCGGGCGACGGTACGGTGCCCGGTGTGTCGGGTGCCGCCAAACCGTTGGCCGTCATCGTCGTGCTGACCGCGACGCTGCTGGCCGGATGCAGCTCGGGCGACTCCACCGTCGCCAAGACGCCGCAGAACACCAGCCCGCCCGCCGCGCCACCCGAAGCGCCCGCCACCACATCCGCGACGACCCGCAGCCCGGCGCCCGCCGATCCGTGCGCGGTCAACCTGGCCGCCCCGGCAATCGCCAAGGCCGTCTCGGAACTGCCGCGCGACCCGCGCAGCGGACAACCGTGGAACCCGGAACCGTTGGCCGGCAACTACAGCACGTGCGCCGACCTGTCGGCGGTCATCGTGAAGGCCAACACCAACGCCGAGAACCCGAGTACGCGTGCGGTGCTCTTTCACCGCGGGGAGTTCATCGCGCCGTCGGTGCCGGACACCTACGGATTCGGCGGGATCGATCTGGCGCACAGCACCGGTGACACGGTTGCGCTGCAGAACGCCAGCGGCATACCGGGATTGACCGGTACCGTGAAGTTCCACTGGAACGGCTCCGGGGTGGAGATCATCGGCAACACCGCCAGGTAAGCCGAGGCGCCTGCTACGCCGGCGCACTAATTGCCACGGCGCGAATGCCGACCCAAGACATCGGTGTCGTCGGGATCCTGCTGATAGTGCCTGTTGCGGCGCGCCGGGCTGGCGCTGGTGATCCCGAATTTGGCCAGCACGTCGGACACCGGCGTCCCGTTGTTGAGGGGACGGAAATGGCGTCCCTCATCGACATGAAAGCCGTTGTGGTGCAGTACTACCGGCTCCGGCTCGGGTTCCGGAATCACCGTGCGCACCGGCGGGATCTCGACGGTCAGCGGCTCGGTGGCGGGCTCATCGCGGCGGACCTGACGGACCCGCCGGCGGATCTCCCGGCCGCGTCGGGCGACGACCGGAATCGGATCGGTGCGCTCATCGACTTCGCGGTTCGGCTGCAAGGCCGCGAAGTGGCTGGGCAGACTGACGCGTTCCAGGACGACAGGATCATCGGCGCGGTCGTCGAATTCATCGAGATCGTTGAAATCGCCGAAATCGTCCAAGGGGTCGTCGGGGCCATCGATCGACCCGGCGGTCCGGCGTTCCGGCGGCATCACCACGATGCCGACCATGAACAGCGCGGCGATCACACCGAACAGCGCGACGAAAGCCGGCAACAGCGTCGACTCCGACATCGCCGCCGCGAAGGGCTCGTGCAGAAATTCGGGCAGCTGCAGAACCCCGGCGGTGTGCTCGGAGTGCAGGCCGCCCGGGATGGGCGGCAGGTCGGCGGCGATCCGCGACGTCATGAAGGCGGCCATGCCGGAGCTGCCCAACACCGCTCCGACCTGGCGAGTCGCGTTGTAGACCCCGGAGCCGGCCCCGGCCAGGTGCGGCGGGAGGTTGCGGGTGGCGGTGGCCGCCAGCGGCGACCAGATGAACGCCATCCCGATCCCGACCGCCGCGAACGGCAGCACCAGCCGCCAGACCGGAGTCACCGGCGTCATCTCGATCGACAGCCAGGTCAACGCGATCGCCAGCACCGAGAAGCCGAACCCGACCACCGTCCGCGGATGCGCCCGGTCGACGATCTTGCCGACCACCGGGGCCAGCACGCCGGTGGCGATCGCCATCGGCGCGGTGAGCAACGCCGACCGGGTGGGCGACATCCCGCACACCGCCTGGGCATAGAACATCACCGGCAGCACCATCGCGGTGGCCGAGAAGCCGATGACGGCCACCCCGACGTTGGACAGGGTGAAGTCGAGGTCACGGAAGATGTGCAGGGGCACCAGCGGCTCGCCGTCGGTGACGTCCTGCCAGTAGACGAAGGCCGCCAAGCAGCCGATGCCGCCGACGATCAGCGCCCAGATCCACGGCGCCCAACTCTGCGACTCGCCTTCCTGCAGGGCGAAGACGACCAGGAACATCCCGACACCCGACAGCGCCACCCCGATCAGGTCGAAGCGGTGCCGGTGGACCGGCAGCTCGGGGATCAGCACGATGGCCATCACCATGCCGATGACGCCGATCGGGACGTTGACGAAGAAGATCCACTCCCAGCCGAGCCGGTCCACCAGCACCCCGCCCGCCAGGGGTCCGATCAACGTCGCCACCCCGGCCGTGGCTCCCCAGATGCTCATCGCCATGCCACGCCGGTCCGGCGGGAAGGTGCGGGTGATCACCGTCAGGGTCTGCGGGGTCAACAGGGCGGCGCCCACGCCCTGTACCGCCCGGGCCGTGATCAACATCTCGATCCCGCCGGCCAGACCGCACCACAGCGACGCGGCGGTGAAGACCGCCAGCCCGATCAGATACAGATTCTTCGGGCCGAACTGGTCGCCGAGCCGCCCGGCGACCAGCAGCGGCACCGCGTAGCCCAGCAGGTAGGAACTGGTAACCCAGATCACGGTGTCGTAGCCGACGTCGAGCGCCGCCATGATGCTGGGATTGGCGACGGCGACGATCGTGGAGTCCACCAGGATCACGAAGAAGCCGAGCATCATCGCCCACAGCGCGTTCCACGGATTGGCCGCATCGGCCCCGGTAGCCGAGCGTGCGGTATCGGCGCGTCTCGCGTCGTCGCTCGTGCTGTTCAAGCGCCGCCCCTCCGATCGCTGCGCTTCCGGGCATAAAGCCACCTCATCCGACGCTACGGACAGATGTGGTCCGGAACAACTCGGATCGCCGGGGCGGCGATTCGCTACCGGGGCGTGACCGCGCCGTTGAAACGGGTAAACAACCGCCACCGCGTTAGCCTGAAGATCACCGAGGCGGAACGGGAGGCAACATGGGCATCTTTCGACGGCGGCGCCCGGCGCAGGACGCGGCGCCGGCCTTCGGCGATGAGAAGCCCAGCATGGCAGCCCGGGTGCTGTCACGGGTGATCGAGCGCAGCGAACGGGTGCAGGGCCCGGCGGTGCGCGCGTACGTGGCGCGACTGCGCAACGCTGATCCCGACGCCGGCCCGGCGCAGGTGGCGGCCAAGCTGGAGAAGCGTTACCTGGCGGCGGTGACGGCCGGCGGCGCCGCGGTGGGCGCCACCGCCGCGGTACCGGCGATCGGTACCCTGATGGCCCTGTCGGCGGTCGCCGGGGAGACCGCGGTCTTCCTGGAGGCCACCGCGTTCTTCGTGCTGTCCGTCGCCGAAGTGCACGGTATTCCCGTCGAAAATCGGGAACGCCGCCGCGCCCTGGTGCTGGCGGTGTTGGTCGGCGACCAGGGCAAGAGCGCCATCACCGACCTGCTGGGCTCTGGCCGCACCGGCGGCGCATGGCTCGCCGAAGGGTCGGCGGGGGTGGCCGCAGTACCGCTGCCGGCGGTCAGAGAGTTGAACTCCCGGTTGACGCGGTACTTTGTCAAGCGCTTCACGCTCCGCCGCGGGGCGCTGGCCTTCGGCAAACTGCTGCCGGTCGGCCTGGGCGCGCTGATCGGGGCCATCGGGAACCGCCTGATGGGCAAGAAGATCGTCGGAAATGCCCGCAAGGCGTTCGGCGCCCCGGCCGACCGCTGGCCGGTGACCCTGCACCTGCTGCCCGCCCTGCCCGACGACGATGCCGACTCAGCGCAACCGTCTGCCTGATCCCGGCCAGCAGAGCGGCCGGTAGACAATCGGCTGCGGGCCTGTCGGAATATCTGGGAGGGGCTAGCCTTTATGAGGCAGGTGGGCGCGGCGCAGGTGCTTCGCCGGACGACCAGGAATCGAGGCGAGAAGCTGTCGTGAGCGGTATGAGTTCACCCTTCGGTCAGAACGAGTGGCTAGTCGAGGAGATGTACCGCAAATTCCGCGAGGATCCCTCCTCGGTGGATCCGAGCTGGCACGAGTTCCTCGCCGACTACAAACCCGGCGGTCCGCACGATGACGGCGCCGCCACGCCCCCGCCGGTGACCTCCGCGGCGCCCCCGGCTCCCTCCCCTGCACCGGCGCCCGCGGCGCCGGCCTCCCCCGCCCCGGCGGCGTCGGCAACTGCGGAGAAGGCCGCCAAGCCCGCCGCCTCGCAGGCCCCCGCACCGGCCGGCGACGCCGAGCTGCAGGTGTTGCGTGGCGCCGCTGCGGCGGTGGTCAAGAACATGTCCACCTCGCTGGAGGTGCCGACGGCCACCAGCGTGCGCGCCGTGCCGGCCAAGCTGATGATCGACAACCGCATCGTCATCAACAACCAGCTCAAGCGGACGCGCGGCGGCAAGATCTCCTTCACCCACCTGCTGGGTTACGCGATCGTGCAGGCGGTTAAGCAGTTCCCCAACATGAATCGGCATTTCGCCGAGGTGGACGGCAAGCCGAATGCCGTCACGCCGGCGCACACCAATCTGGGGCTCGCCATCGACCTGCACGGCGCCGGCGGCAAGCGCTCCCTGGTGGTGGCCGCCATCAAGGGCGCGGACTCGCTGCGGTTCGCGCAGTTCGTCGCCGCCTACGAAGACATCGTGCGCCGCGCCCGGGACGGCAAGCTGACCGCCGAGGACTTTGCCGGCGTGACGATCTCGCTGACCAACCCCGGCACCATCGGCACCGTGCACTCGGTGCCCCGGCTGATGGCCGGGCAGGGCGCGATCATCGGCGTCGGCGCGATGGAGTACCCCGCCGAATTCCAGGGGGCCAGCGAGCAACGCATCGCTGAGCTCGGTGTGGGCAAGGTGATCACCTTGACCTCCACCTACGATCACCGCATCATCCAGGGCGCCGAATCCGGTGACTTCCTGCGCACCGTGCACGAGATGCTGCTCTCCGATGCCTTCTGGGACGAGATCTTCTTCGAGCTGTCCATCCCCTACGAGCCGGTGCGGTGGCGCTCGGACAACCCGGATTCGGTGGTCGACAAGAACGCCCGCGTCGTCGAGCTGATCGCCGCGTACCGCAACCGCGGCCACCTGATGGCCGACATCGACCCGCTGCGCCTGGACAACACCCGATTCCGCAGCCACCCGGACCTGGACGTGCAGAGTCACGGACTGACGCTGTGGGACCTGGACCGGGAGTTCAAGGTCGAAGGCCTGCCCGGCGGGGACTACCGCAAGCTGCGCGAGATCCTTTCCGTACTGCGGGATGCCTACTGCCGCCACGTCGGCGTGGAGTACACCCACATCCTCGAACCCGAACAGCAGCAGTGGCTGCAGGAACGCGTCGAGGTCAAGCACGTCAAACCGACTGTGGCGCAACAGAAGTACATTCTGAGCAAGCTGAATGCCGCCGAGGCGTTCGAGAACTTCCTGCAGACCAAGTACGTCGGGCAGAAGCGGTTCTCCCTGGAGGGCGCCGAGACTGTCATCCCGATGATGGACGCGGCCATCGACCAATGCGCCGAGCACGGCCTCGACGAGGTCGTCATCGGGATGCCGCACCGCGGCCGGCTCAACGTGCTGGCCAACATCGTCGGCAAGCCCTACTCGCAGATCTTCACCGAGTTCGAGGGCAACCTCAACCCGGCCGAGGCGCACGGCTCCGGCGACGTCAAGTACCACCTCGGTGCCACCGGGGTGTATCTGCAGATGTTCGGCGACAACGACATTCAGGTGTCGCTGACCGCCAACCCGTCGCACCTGGAGGCCGTCGACCCGGTCCTGGAAGGCCTGGTCCGGGCCCGCCAGGACCTGCTGGATCGCGGCACCTCGGACAGCAGCGCGCAGCCGGGATTCTCGGTGGTGCCGATGATGCTGCACGGCGATGCAGCGTTCGCCGGCCAGGGCGTGGTCGCCGAGACGCTGAACATGGCCATGCTGCCCGGCTACCGGGTCGGCGGCACCATCCACATCATCGTCAACAACCAGATCGGGTTCACCACCGCGCCGGACCACTCCCGCTCCACCGAGTACTGCACCGACGTGGCCAAGATGATCGGCGCGCCGATCTTCCACGTCAACGGCGACGACCCGGAAGCCTGCGACTGGGTGGCCCGGCTGGCGGTGGACTTCCGGCAGAAGTTCCACAAGGACGTCATCATCGACATGCTGTGCTACCGCCGCCGCGGGCACAACGAGGGCGACGACCCGTCGATGACCAACCCGTACATGTACGACGTGATCGGCACCAAGCGCGGCGTTCGCAAGAGCTACACCGAAGACCTGATCGGCCGTGGCGACATCTCGATGAAAGAGGCCGAGGACGCCCTGCGCGACTATCACGGCCAGTTGGAGCGGGTGTTCAACGAGATCCGCGAACTGGAGAAGCACGCCGCGCTGCCCAGCGAGTCGGTGGAGTCCGAGCAGCAGGTGCCGCGCGGCCTGAACACCGCGGTGGACAAGGCGATGTTGGCCCGTATCGGTGACGCGTTCATGGCGATTCCGGACGGCTTCACCGTGCACCCCCGGGTGCTGCCCGTCCTGGAGCGACGCCGCGAGATGGCCTACGAGGGCAAGGTCGACTGGGCGTTCGCCGAGCTGCTGGCGCTGGGTTCGCTGGTCGCCGACGGCAAGCTGATCCGGCTGTCCGGTCAGGACACCCGACGCGGCACCTTCTCGCAGCGGCACTCGGTGATCATCGACCAGGCCAACGGCGCGGAGTTCAGCCCGCTGCAGTTGCTGGCCACCAACGCCGACGGCACCCCGAGCGGCGGCAAGTTCCTGGTCTACGACTCACCGCTGTCGGAATTCGCTGCCGTCGGCTTCGAATACGGCTACACCGTCGGCAACCCGGAAGCCCTGGTGCTGTGGGAAGCCCAGTTCGGCGACTTCGTCAACGGTGCCCAGTCGATCATCGACGAGTTCATCAGCTCCGGCGAGGCCAAGTGGGGACAGCTGTCCAGCGTGGTGCTGCTGCTGCCGCACGGCCATGAGGGCCAGGGGCCCGACCACACCTCCGGGCGCATCGAGCGCTTCCTGCAGCTGTGGGCCGAGGGCTCGATGACCATCGCGATGCCGTCGACCCCGTCGAACTACTTCCACCTGCTGCGCCGGCATGCCCTCGACGGGATCCAGCGGCCGCTGATCGTGTTCACCCCGAAGTCGATGCTGCGGAACAAGGCGGTGATCAGCGACATCAAGGACTTCACCGACGTCAAGTTCCGCTCGGTGCTCGAGGAGCCCACCTACGGCGACGGCGACGGCGACCGGAGCAAGGTCAGCCGGGTCCTGTTGACCAGCGGCAAGCTGTACTACGAGCTGGCCGCGCGCAAGGCCAAGGACGGACGCGACGACGTGGCGATCATTCGGATCGAGCAGCTGGCCCCGCTGCCCAAGCGTCGCCTCGCCACCACCCTGGACCTCTACCCGAACGCGAGGGAGTTCTTCTGGGTGCAGGAGGAGCCGGCCAACCAGGGGGCGTGGCCGCGGTTCGGCCTGGAGCTGCCGGAGCTGTTGCCCGAGAAGCTGACCGGGATCAAGCGGATCTCGCGGCGGGCGATGTCGGCACCGTCGTCGGGCTCGTCGAAGGTGCACGCCGTCGAGCAGCAGGAGATTATCGACCTCGCGTTTGGGTGACCCCCGTTCGGGGCCACCAAACCCAGTACCAGCGGTACCGGATAAGCTCGGTCAGTCCACTTACGGCTGGGGAGAACACATGCAGGGATTCGCCGGAAAAGTTGCCGTGGTCACCGGCGCCGGTTCGGGTATCGGCCAGGCACTGGCCGTCGAGCTGGCCCGCGCGGGCGCGCAGCTGGCGATCAGCGACGTCGACACCGAAGGGCTCGCGCAGACCGAGCGGCGGTTGACCGCGCTGGGAGTACGAGTCAAGGCCGACCGCCTCGACGTCACCGAGCGGGAGACCTTCATCGCCTACGCCGACGAGGTCAACGAGCACTTCGGCAAGGTCAACCAGATCTACAACAACGCCGGCATCGCGTTCGGCGGCGACGTCGAGGTCACCCCGTTCAAGGACATCGAACGGGTGATGGACGTCGACTTCTGGGGCGTGGTCAACGGCACCAAGGCCTTCCTGCCCCACCTGATCGCCTCAGGCGACGGGCACGTCATCAACATCTCCAGCCTGTTCGGGCTGCTGTCGATGCCCGGCCAGGCCGCCTATAACGCGGCCAAGTTCGCCGTCCGCGGCTTCACCGAGGCGTTGGCGCAGGAGATGGCCATAGCCAAGCACCCGGTCAAAGTCACCACGGTGCATCCGGGCGGCATCAAGACCGCGATCGCCCGCAACGCCACCGTCGCCGAGGGCCTGGACGCCGCTGCGATGGCCGACTTCTTCGACCGGCGGCTGGCCTCCACCAGCGCCGAGGAGGCCGCCCGGGTGATCCTCGAAGGGGTCAGCAAGAACCGGGCCCGCGTGCTGATCGGCAACGACGCCCGGGCGCTCGACCTGCTGGTGCGCCTCACCGGTTCGAGGTACCAGCGACTGTTCGCGTTCGTCATCCCCAGGTTCCGGCCCCAGTAGACACCACCCCGGGGGCATAGCGACTTTTGCCCACCTATGCGCGACAAACAACGTCGACAAGCCCACATCGCGTCAGTTGTCGCGCATAGGCGGGCAAATGTGGCATACCCCGCCCCGGGCAAACCCCTACCGTCCGAGCGGGTGCTCCTCCAAGAACGCGTCGACGACCGCCTGCGGATCGGCACCACCGGCCACCCGACGGCGCATGTCGGCCAGGGCATCGGTGTCCAGCACACCGGCCACCTGGTTGACCGCCAACAGTTGAGGCTCGGTCAACTCGTTACGCCGATACAACGGCACCACATTCTCGGCGCGCACCAGTGCCGGTCGGCCGTCGGTGAGCAGTACTGTGTCGTCCGGCACGGCGGGATCGGCGGTGCTGGTCCACGCGGCGGAGATCTGCCGGGCCCGCAACGCAGCGAACAACGCTGCGTCGTCGGGGAATTCGCGCAGCCTTGGCAGCGTGCACCGGCCTACCGCAGCCGGGGCCCGCACACCGGCGACACCACCGACGACCAGACCGGAGCAGTGCCGCACCAGCGCGCGAAGGTCGGTGTCGCCCCACGCGGTCGCGGTGGCTTTCGTCACGGCCAGCGCGGGTTTGTCGGCGGCCGTCATGGCGTAGTCGCCCACCGCGAGCCCCTCCGGCAGCGCACCGGCCAACGCCCAGTAGACCTGCCGATCGGAGCGTGCCGCCGAGTCGGGGGCGAACACCGCCAGGAACCGACCGGTGAAGCCCGGAACCAGGGTCAGCTGCCCGGTTTCCAGTCCGGCGACCGGGTCGGCGAGCGTCTCGACGCGCACCGCGGCACCGGCGCCGCGCAGGGCGCTCACGTACAGCTGGGCCAGGATCTGCGACTGCGGGTCCGGTGACGTTCCCACGCTCAGCGGCGGCGGCCCCGGATGGACACCACAACCGGCGATCAGCAGGGCCACCCATCCGAGCGCCAGGCGGCGCAGGTGATGTCTCAGCGGCCGGGGCACCGTGCGCTCAGGACGTCGAGCCGGCGGCTGCCGCGACCGCCGCCGCGACGGCCGGTTCCACCCGGGGGTCGAGCGGGCTGGGCACGATCCGGTCCGGCGCCAGATCGTCGGCGACGACGGAGTAGATCGCCTCGGCCGCAGCCAATTTCATCCCCTCGGTGATCCGGCGGGCGCCCGCGTCGAGGGCACCGCGGAACACTCCGGGGAAGGCCAGCACGTTGTTGATCTGGTTCGGGAAATCACTGCGGCCGGTCGCCACCACCGCCGCGTACTTGGCGGCCAGCTCGGGGTGGATCTCCGGGTCGGGGTTGGACAGCGCGAAGACCACCCCGCCGGGAGCCATCGATGCGATCAACTCCTCGGGCACCACGCCTCCGGAGGCGCCCAGGAACACGTCGGCGCCGGCCAGCGCCTCGGCCAGGCCGCCGGTGAGGCCGGAGGGATTGGTGCGCTGCGCCAGCTCGACCTTGACCTCGTTCATATCGGTGCGTCCCTGGTGCAGGACACCCTGCGAATCCAGCACGATCATCTCCGAGATGCCCATCGACAGCAGGATGTTGGCGCACGCCACACCCGCGGCGCCGGCACCGGAGACCACCACCCGCAGCGACGAGATATCCCGGCCCAGCACCTTGGCCGCGCCCATCAGTGCCGCCAACGCCACGATCGCGGTGCCGTGCTGGTCGTCGTGCATCACCGGGCAGTCCAGCGCCTCGATCACCCGGCGCTCGATCTCGAAGCAGCGCGGGGCGGAGATGTCCTCCAGGTTGACCGCACCGAACGACGGGCGCAGCCGCACCAGGGTTTCCACGATCTCATCGGGATCCTTGGTGTCCAGCACGATCGGAATCGAGTCCAAGCCGGCGAATGTCTTGAACAGCGCGGCCTTGCCCTCCATCACCGGCAGGGACGCCGTCGGCCCGAGGTCACCGAGTCCGAGCACCGATGTACCGTCGCTGACCACCGCCACCAGCCGGTGCGCCCAGGTGTAGCGAGCGGCCAACGTGCGGTCGGCTGCGATGGCACGACTGACCTGCGCCACCCCGGGGGTGTAGGCGATCGACAGCGCGCGTTGGCTGTCCAACGGGGCCTTGAGGTCGACGGAGATCTTTCCGCCCATGTGGGCTTCGAAGATCTCTTCGTCTCCGATGACGATCGGCGAGCTGTTCACCATGTTCGCAAGGTTCTCGGGCATCGATAGTCCAGGGTACTGCGCTGGCACAACGCGACCGGCAACGGCTCAGCGCCCCTGCGCCCGGCCCCGCTCAGATCAGGCCCAGCCCGGTGACCGCTTCGCGCTCCTCGGCCAGCTCGGCGGTGGAGGCGTCGATCCGGCCGCGGGAGAAGTCGTCGATCTCCAGGCCCTGCACGATGCTCCAGTCCCCACCGGAGGTGGTGACGGGGAACGAGGAGATCAGGCCCTCCGGCACACCGTAGGAGCCGTCGGAGACCACCGCCATCGACACCCAGTCCCCGTCCGCGCTGCCCAGCAGCCAGTCCCGGGCGGCGTCGATGGTGGCCGAAGCCGCCGAGGCGGCCGACGAAGCGCCGCGCGCGTCGATGATCGCCGCGCCGCGCTTGGCGACGGTGGGGATGAAGTCGTTCTCGATCCAGGCCTGGTCACCGACCACCTCGGCGGCGTTGCGCCCGCCGACCTCGGCGTGGAACAGGTCCGGGTACTGGCTGGCGGAGTGGTTGCCCCAGATCGTCATCTTCTTGACGTCGGTGACCTTGGCGCCGGTCTTGGCGGCCAGCTGCGAGATCGCCCGGTTGTGGTCCAGACGGGTCAGCGCGGAGAAGCGCTCCTTGGGGATGTCGGGGGCGTTGGTCATCGCGATCAGCGCGTTGGTGTTGGCCGGGTTGCCGGTCACACCCACCCGGACGTCGGAGGCCGCAACCGCATTGAGGGCCTTGCCCTGCGCGGTGAAGATCGCCCCGTTGGCTTCGAGCAGGTCGCTGCGCTCCATGCCCGGTCCACGCGGGCGGGCGCCCACCAGCAGCGCCAGGTTGACGCCGTCGAAGATCTTGTTCGCGTCCGAGCCGATCTGCACGCCCGACAGCAGCGGGAACGCACAGTCGTCGAGCTCCATCACCACGCCCTCGAGCGCCTTGAGCGCGGGCTCGATCTCCAGCAGACGCAGTTCGATCGGCCGGTCGGGGCCCAGCAGCGAGCCGCTGGCCAGGCGGAACAGCAGGCTGTAGCCGATCTGACCGGCGGCGCCGGTGACGGCGACCTTGAGTGGGGATTTGCTCACGTCAAGTGCTCCTCGAACGGGTTCGGCTTGTCTGGCTTTGGTCCGGGTCGAAACTAGCGCACCGGCGCTGACCGGTCACGTTCGGGCTGGACGCGTAGCATTTGACCGGCATCTGCGCCGGGAGGGAGGCCGCTGTGACAGCGTTGCGGGACCCGGCTCCCCGGGTGTTGGTCGACTGCGGTGTCTACACCGACGGCCGGCGGGTTCCCGGCGAGTTCACCCCCGCGGGCGCGAAGGCCAAAGTCCGCGAGATCGAAGCCACCGGTCGGAATGCCTTCGTCTGGGTAGGTCTGCACGAGCCCGGCGAGGCGCAGATGCAAGGCGTGGCCGCAACCTTCCAACTGCACGAACTGTCTGTCGAGGACGCCGTGCATGCCCACCAGCGTCCCAAGCTGGAGCGCTACGACGACACCCTGTTCCTGGTGCTCAAGACCGTCAACTACGTCCCGCACGAGTCGGAGTCGCTGCCGCGACGCATCGTGGAGACCGGCGAGGTGATGATCTTCGTCGGCAAGAACTTCGTCGTCACCGTCCGGCACGGCGAACACGGCAGCCTGTCGGACGTCCGCAGACGGATGGACGCCGACCCGGACCATCTGCGGCTGGGCCCCTATGCCGTCATGCACGCCATCGCCGACCACGTCGTGGACCGCTACGTCGAGGTGACCAACCTGATGGAAAGCGACATCGACACCATCGAGGAAATGGCCTTCGCCCCCGGCACCCGCACCGACGTGGAACCGATCTATCAGCTCAAGCGCGAGGTCGTCGAACTGCGGCGTGCGGTCGCGCCGCTGTCCGTGCCGTTTCAGCGGATGCAGACCGACTACAAGGATCTGATCTCCAAGGAGGTGCGGCGATACCTGCGTGACGTCGCCGACCATCAGACCCGTGCCGGCGAACAGATCTCCAGTTATGACGAGATGTTGAGCTCCCTGGTGCAGGCCGCGCTCGCGCGAGTGGGCATGCAGCAGAACACCGACATGCGCAAGATGTCGGCCTGGGCCGGCATCATCGCCGTCCCCACCATGATCGCCGGCATCTACGGAATGAACTTCGACCACATGCCGGCACTGCACTGGGTGTTCAGCTATCCGCTGGTCCTGGTGGGCATGGCCATCATCTGCACGGTGCTCTATCGCGCGTTCCGCCGCAACGGCTGGCTCTGAGTCCGCCGCCTCCGGTGAGCGTGCATTGCTCCTATGTCAAGCAGCGGCGGCGTGGGGTGTGTGGTGTCGTGACTTCTCGTCGGTGTGGAGGCGGTTGTAGA
>NZ_LQPG01000058.1 GCF_002102265.1 Mycolicibacter longobardus
CTCCGCCTCCACCACCTCCGCCGCCGGAGCCGCCCCCGCCGCCGCCACCGGCGCCGGAGGCCCTCCCGTGACGGAGGAGGTAGCCGAACGCGCGGTGAGCTCGCCGCGGCCGCTGGCCGCCGATCTTCGCAGCGCCGACGACCGCGACCTGCCGAGCCGCACCGATGTGGTCGCTCACGCGCTGTCGAACACCATCGGCGGGCCGGTCGGCCGGCACGCGCTGATCGGGCGCACCCGGTTCATGACGCCGCTGCGGGTGATGTTTTTGATCGCCGTGATGTTTTTGGCGTTGGGCTGGACCACCAAGTCGCCGTGCCTGCAGAGCATCGGCCATGGCAGCCCCGACCAGCGGGTGGCCAACTGGGACAACGAGCGGGCCTACTTCCAGCTGTGCTACTCCGACGTGGTTCCGCTCTATACCGCCGAGCTGCTGGATCAGGGCAAGTTCCCCTACAAATCCAGCTGGGTGGAGAAGGACTCCTCGGGCCACGAGCAGATCCGCTACGACGGCCAGCCCGCCGTGCGCTACATGGAATATCCGGTGCTGACCGGGCTTTACCAGTATTCGGCGATGGCCCTGGCGAAGACGTATACCGCGATCAGCAAGGTGGTGGCGATTCCGGCGTTGAGCGGGGTCGCCGAAGTGGTGGTCTTCTTCGACATCGTGGCGTTGGGCTTGGCCCTGGCCTGGTTGGCGACGGTGTGGTCGACTGCCGGGCTGGCCGGCCGTCGGATCTGGGACGCGGCCCTGGTCGCGGCGTCACCGCTGGTCATCTTCCAGATCTTCACCAACTTCGACGCGCTGGCCGTCGCCTTCGCCGGGTGTGGCCTGTTGGCCTGGGCGCGACGCCGGCCGGTGGCCGCCGGAGTGTTGCTCGGGTTGGGCACCGCCGCAAAGCTTTACCCGGTGCTGCTGCTGTACCCGCTGTTGGTGCTCGGCCTGCGCACCGGGCGGCTGCGGGAGGTCAGGCGCACGGTGGTGGCCACCGCGCTGAGCTGGCTGGCGGTGAACCTGCCGGTGCTGGTCTACGCACCCCGGGGGTGGAGCGAATTCTTCCGGCTCAACTCCCGCCGCGGCGACGACATGGATTCGCTGTACAACGTGGTGAGGTCGTTCACCGGGTGGCCGGGCTTCGACGGCGAGCTGGGGATGTGGCAGCCGCCGACGGTGCTCAATGTGGTGGTCGCGGTGTTGTTCGCGCTGTGTTGCGCCGGGATCGGCTACATCGCGCTGACCGCGCCGCGCCGGCCGCGCCTGGCGCAGCTGGCGTTCCTGGCGGTCGCCGCGTTCCTGTTGACCAACAAGGTGTGGAGTCCGCAGTTCTCACTGTGGCTGGTGCCGCTGGCCGTGCTGGCCCTGCCGCACCGCCGGCTGCTGCTGGTCTGGATGACCGTCGACGCGCTGGTGTGGATCCCGCGGATGTACTACCTCTACAGCGTCCCGGACCGCAGCCTTCCCGAGCAGTGGTTCACCAGCACGGTGCTGCTGCGCGACCTGGCGGTGCTGGGGTTGTGTGCGTTGGTGATCCGTCAGATCTACCGCCCGGATCAAGACCTGGTGCGGGCGCACGGGTGGGCCGACGACCCGGCCGGCGGGGTGTTCGACCGCGCGCTGGATTTCACGCCGCGGCCCAGCCTCCGGTAGCCTAGCCGGGTTGCCGACGCAGGCGACCCTCCTGCCGTGGTCAAATCCACGGCCGCACTACGACCATAGGAGGTGATGAGGTTCCCATGCGTCCATACGAAATCATGGTCATCCTTGACCCCACTCTCGACGAGCGCACCGTTGCCCCGTCCCTGGAGACGTTCCTGAACGTCATTCGCAAGGACGGCGGAACGGTCGACAAGGTCGACATCTGGGGCAAGCGCCGCCTGGCCTACGAGATCGCCAAGCATGCCGAAGGCATCTATGCGGTCATCGACGTCAAGGCCGCGCCGGCCACCGTGTCGGAGCTCGACCGCCAGCTCAGCCTGAACGAGTCGGTGCTTCGCACCAAGGTGATGCGCACCGACAAGTCGTAGCCGGCTGTCGCAGCCGTTGCGTAGGCTCAGCTCCACAAGCAGCGTGACACCGATCCTAGGAGGGCCCCGTGGCTGTAGGTGACACCACGATCACCGTCGTCGGAAACCTGACCGCGGACCCGGATCTGCGGTTCACCCCCTCGGGGGCGGCGGTCGCCAACTTCACGGTGGCGTCCACTCCGCGGGTCTACGACCGGCAGAGCGGTGAGTGGAAGGACGGCGACGCGCTGTTCTTGCGGTGCAACATCTGGCGTGAGGCCGCTGAGAACGTCGCCGAGAGCCTCACCCGCGGGTCGCGGGTGATCGTCACCGGGCGGCTGCGGCAGCGGTCCTTCGAGACCCGCGAGGGTGAGAAGCGCACCGTCTACGAGGTGGAGGTCGACGAGATCGGCCCCTCCTTGAAGTACGCCACCGCCAAGATCAACAAGGTCAGTCGCGGCGGCGGCGCAGGAGGCTTCGGCGGGGGCGGCGGCGCTCCGGCTGCGGCGGCCTCGTCCGCCCCGCCCGCGGAGGACCCGTGGGGCAGTGCCCCGGCGTCCGGCTCCTTCGGTGGGGCCGACGACGAACCGCCCTTCTAGACAAACGAACCACAGCACGAAAGAGATAGGTAGATGGCCAAATCCAACAAGCGGCGTCCGGCTCCCGAGAAGCCGATCAAGACCCGCAAGTGCGCGTTCTGCTCCAACAAGAAGCAGGTGATCGACTACAAGGACACCTCGCTGCTGCGCACTTACATCAGTGAGCGGGGCAAGATCCGCGCCCGTCGGGTGACCGGCAACTGTGTTCAGCACCAGCGCGATGTCGCGCTCGCGGTGAAGAACGCCCGCGAGGTCGCGTTGCTGCCCTTCACCTCGTCGGCGCGCTAGCCGACCACTCAAGTCAGAGAAAGTACGAAGCGATGAAGCTCATTTTGACCGCTGAGGTGGACCACCTCGGAGCGGCCGGAGACACCGTCGAGGTCAAGGACGGATACGGCCGCAACTACCTGCTCCCGCGGGGGCTGGCGATCGTCGCCACGCGCGGGGCGCAGAAGCAGGCCGACGACATCCGTCGGGCCCGCGAGACCAAGCAGGTGCGCGACCTGGACCACGCCAAGGAACTCAAAGAGGCACTTGAGGCGCTGGGCCCGGTCACGCTGCCGGTGAAGACCTCCGGCGACTCGGGCAAGCTGTTCGGCTCGGTGACTGCCGCCGACGTGGTCGCCGCCATCAAGAAGGCCGGCGGGCCGAACCTCGACCGGCGCATCGTCCGGCTGCCCAAGGCGCACATCAAGGCCGTCGGCAACCACCCGGTGTCGGTGCACCTGCACCCCGAGGTCGACGTCGCCGTCACCCTCGACGTCGCCGCGGCGAACTAACCGCGTATCTGTTCAGCAGCCCCGGCGGCGCCCTGATCGGCGCCGCCGGGGCATTGCTGTGCGGAGAATTTGAGTTAACTTTGATTAACTCCGGCTAACTTTTCGCGTCTTGCGCAACCGGGGCTCGTTTACCCGGTCGTGGAAGCGCGTCCACCTGTCAGCAAGCCAACACGCCCAAGATGGCAACCTGCGGCGACACGCCGAAGAGATTGTCTTCCACAGTAATAATCTCCCTGATCATCGCGTTGAGCTGCGGAGACAGCTGACCGTTGAAGAACAATCCACAAGTCTTCCCCACGGTGCCAAACAATTGTGGGAGCGGTGTGCACACTTGATGCACACCTTTGTGCACAAGCCCGTTTTGTACGGCCGCCAGCAACGCCTAGCGTCAACCCGGCACGACGCGACGGGGGTGTCGGTGTCCATGGTTAGCGTGGGCATCAACGTCGAATAGACGTTCGAGCGTGCTGTGGAGGAGGTGGGGCGTATGGCGGTGGTCGACGACCGCGGTCACTCTGAGCTTGAGGAGCCACCGCGCGAGGACGTCGGCCGCCAGCCGCCCCAGGATGTCGCCGCGGAGCAGTCGGTGCTCGGGGGCATGCTGCTGAGCAAGGACGCCATCGCCGACGTGCTGGAGCGGCTGCGGCCCGGCGACTTCTACCGGCCGGTGCACCAGAACATCTACGACGCGATCCTGGATCTCTACGGCCGCGGTGAGCCCGCCGACCCGGTGACCGTGGCCGCCGAACTCGACCGCCGCGGCCTGCTGCGCCGGGTGGGCGGCGCCCCGTACCTGCACACGCTGATCTCGACGGTGCCGACGGCGGCCAACGCCGGCTACTACGCCGGGATCGTCTCGGAGAAGGCCCTGCTGCGCCGGCTGGTGGAGGCCGGCACCCGGGTGGTGCAGTACGGGTATGCCGGCGCGGAGGGCGCCGATGTGGCGGAGGTCGTCGACCGGGCCCAGGCCGAGATCTACGACGTGGCGGACCGGCGGCTGTCGGAGGACTTCGTCCCGCTCGAAGATCTGCTGCAGCCCACCATGGACGAGATCGATGCGATCGCCTCGCACGGCGGGATCGCGCGCGGAGTGCCGACGGGCTTCACCGACCTCGATGAGGTGACCAACGGGCTGCACCCGGGGCAGATGGTTATCGTCGCGGCCCGGCCGGGTATGGGGAAGGCGCTTTCGTTGAAGACGCTGCTGGCCACGCCGACCGGGTGGACCACCATGGGTGAGGTGGCCGTTGGCGACGAGCTGCTAGGCCCCGACGGTCGTCCCACCCGGGTAGTCGCGGCCACCGAGGTGATGCTGGGCCGGCCGTGCTACGAGGTCGAGTTCTCCGATGGCACCGTGATCGTCGCCGACGCTGAGCACCAGTGGCTGACGGAAACGAGGGCATCGCGGAAGTCGGCGCAAGCCGCGGCAGTCGGATACAACGGCTACAAGAATCAGCGCACATTCGCCGAAATACGGACCACCGCCGAGATTTCCGCGACGTTGCGCTGCAATACCGCAGACCAACGATTGAACCACTCGGTCACCAACGCACAAGCACTCGATCTGCCGGATCGCGAATTCCTCGTTCCGCCATACACGCTCGGCGCGTGGCTCGGTGACGGCACCAGCGCGGCGGCACAGATCACCACAACTGATCCAGAGATCATCATGCGGATCGAGGCGGATGGCTTTTTGGCCGTCCCCTCGAAGTCGGCGAAGTACCGCTATCAACTGCGGCTGCCGGCCGAGGATAATCCGGTCTCGCGCAGCTGTGTGGTGTGCGGTGCCGCGTTCATTCCCCGAACCAGTCAGGTACGCACCTGCGGTCGCTCGTGCGGCGGGCGCGCACGGTTCAGCTCGCCGCCCGTACCGCAGCCCAGCTGCCCGCAGTGCGGCGGACCGTCGGCGGGATTGCGCATGTGCCAAACCTGCCGCGAAACAATCGGAACCCTGCAAGCACGGCTCCGAACGATCGGCGTGCTCGGCAACAAGCACATCCCGGCGGAGTACCTGCGAGGTTCGGAGTCTCAGCGCCGGCAACTGTTGGCGGGACTTCTGGACACCGATGGAACTGTTACCGTCAGCGGTTCGGTGCAATTCTCCGTGACCAACCGCCGTTTGGCCAGCGATGTCGCGGAGTTGGTCGTCAGCCTCGGCTACCGCTGCCAGACGGCAACCAAGCGGGTGCGCGGACGTCGTGAATCCTCCAGTACCGCCTACACTTTGAACTTCACCACCGACGACGACGTTTTCGCGCTAGGGCGCAAAGCGAGGGTGCACAAGGAACGCCGAGTTGCCGTCGGTACGGCACGCTCAGGCTCCCGGTTCATCGTGGCCGCCCGCCGGGTGGCGGCTGTGCCGGTCCGGTGTGTTCAAGTGGACAACGACAGCCACATGTATCTGGCGAGTGAAGCCATGATCCCTACCCACAACTCAACTCTCGCACTGGATTTCATGCGGTCGTGCTCAATCAAGAACCGAATGGCCAGCGTCATTTTCTCGCTGGAGATGAGCAAGTCCGAGATCGTCATGCGACTGCTCGCCGCCGAAGCCAAGATCAAGCTTGGGGACATGCGGTCGGGACGGATGAGCGATGACGACTGGACCCGGCTGGCCCGGCGGATGAGCGAGATCAGCGAAGCGCCACTGTATATCGACGACTCACCGAACCTGACCATGATGGAGATCCGCGCCAAGGCGCGCCGGCTTCGCCAGAAGGCCGACCTGCGCCTGGTGGTGGTCGACTACCTGCAGCTGATGACGTCGGGTAAGAAGGTCGAGTCACGCCAGGTCGAGGTCTCGGAGTTCTCCCGGCATCTGAAGCTGTTGGCCAAGGAGCTGGAGCTGCCGGTTGTCGCGCTCAGCCAGCTCAACCGCGGTCCCGAGCAGCGCACCGACAAGAAGCCGATGCTCGCAGATCTCCGCGAAAGTGGAAGTTTGGAGCAAGATGCAGACATGGTTATACTTTTGCACCGCCCTGACGCATTTGAACGCGACGACCCGCGCGGGGGCGAGGCCGACCTGATTCTTGCCAAGCACCGCAACGGGCCGACGAAGACCGTGACGGTGGCGCACCAGCTGCACTTGTCGCGGTTTACGAACATGGCGCACTGATCACGACCGATTTTGTAGGGTCTCACCGCTGATGTCACTTTCTCAGCGGTGGTGTCACCTCCGTGTCACCTGTCTCAACTCGTGTCATGCGGGTAGGGGTATCGAGAAAACGCGATAGCCGATTAGCTCTCGTGGAGTATGGCGACAATGGGGCCCGCGCGCATTGGTCATATCGAGCGGCTTGCGGGAAATCTGTTGAAGGCGGCCCGGAGTCAGATCGGTGTATCCCAGCGTCAGCTCGCCGAACTGGCTGGCGTGCCGCAGTCGACGGGCGCCCGTATCGAATCAGGGGCTCGGCAGCCGTCACTGCCTGTGCCGGCGCTCATCCTGGCTGCGGTCGACCTCGAAGTCAGGATCAACCTGGCTCCCTACGAGGGTCACGATGACGTACTTGATGCTACTGACGCACGTCTGACGCTGGACCAGTTGGCCCGGCGGCGCGCTGATCAAGGAGCCTTTGCGGTTGCTCTCCGGGACGAGGTCGACAACCTATGAAGCGGGGAGGAACACCTCGACGAGCTGTCCGTTGACATCCCCGTACGGCAGCCGCCTCGGCTCGACTCATATTGTGATGAACGTCACAATCCGTGGAGTCGCTGTTGGGGGTTGCACAACTCTGCGGATCGCGGCGGGAGTGTCCAGGGCTTTTGCCGCAAATTAAACAGCGGCGTGACGGTCTGCGTGTTCACGAATTGTGTCAGGCTGATTGACGGCGCCTGTTGTTATACAGCAGAACGACGAGACTTTCTGTCCTGCAAGGTGTTTGATACCGGTATAGCACCGGCGAAACGCCGGCATCCCGCCGAATTCGGGAATAGCAAATAGCGGAAGGGAGTCCTCATGGATCGCCCAGAGCTTGGAGTTCGGGACAGAATGCGTGTGGAGTTCCGGCTTCCGCGCGCTTCCGCTGAGGCTGCCTATCAGTGCGCTCGTGAGTGGAACGTGTCGTTGTCAGAAGCTGGGGCCAGGCTCATCGACCTGGGATACGAACGAATCGCCAGATCGGCGACCATCTCCGAAATCGTCAGGGCGCCAATGTATGGCGAACCCTTGGCGGATAGTCAAGCCGAAGCGAGCGGAGGACCGACGAGACCGGACTGACCAGTTGTTGTCGCACTGACAACGCATTAGAAATGCCGAAGGCCGGGCGGGCACCCGGCCTTCGGTAGCGGTACACGTACCACCATTCACCTCAATCCCCATGCGAAGGGACTTTCATGAGTTCAACTTATCCGACCGCGCTTGTCAAGACGGGGTCGCCTGTGTCGGCCCGTCGGGCGGGCGCACACACGCCTGAGCTGGCTACCCAGGTTGATCGACGCGCCGCCGTGATCTCGTTTCGTACGACCACAGGCGATCAGATCCAGACCGCTGATTGGGCGGATGCCGCTGCGGTGCTCTCGGCACCGTTGGCCCCGTGGCGGACCTTCCGGTGGTGGTATGGCCAGCAGCACTACTCAGGAACCTACTGGGCGAAGACTCAGAACGACCATGTCATCTACGAGTCCCGCCTGGAACTGGCACGGCTGCTCTACGCCGATTTCGAACCGGCGGTCACCTCCATTGCGGCCCAACCATTTCTGATCGAAGCCGATGTCGACGGCAAACGGCGCCGACACATCCCTGACTTTCTACTCAGTACCCGAAACGGCCCGATTGTCGTCGACGTCAAGCCGCGTCATCGCGTCGGCGTTCCCAAAGTCGCTTACACCCTGGCCTGGACGCGCCACCTCATCGAGGACCGGGGATGGGACTACGAGGTGTGGAGCGAACCACCACCTGTTGAGCTGAACAACATTCGGTTCCTGGCCGGCTACCGCGATGAGCAACGGATCAATAGGGACGTCCTGGACGCCGTGAGCCGCCTCGACGTCGAGGGCCTCACTATTGAGCAGGCGATAACAGCCCATGCCGGCCTGCCTGTTCCACTGGTGCGGTCCGCTCTGTGTCATCTGTTGTGGTGCGGGGCCATCGCCACCGACCTGGATGCACCTCTGCAATCGACTGCTGTCCTACGCAAAGGACCGAACTCATGATGGGCCGCCTCCGCATCGGCCCGGGCAGCCGACTGAGCTTTTATGGCGAGCTGATCGAGATCGTGGAAATCCGCACAGGATTCGGTGGTAACAGCGCAATCGTCAAAACGGTTGGTACCGAGCAGATTCGCCGCATTGCCTTGAGCACACTTCTGGCCTACCGCCACGACGAGCCCAACGACGAGCCCAACGAATCCGGGTCGTCGGACTGCCTGGAGGATGTGGCCGCCACGATCCTGGCGGTGATCAGTGAGTCGGAACGCGTCCGGATCCGGGACTGCGCTGCCCATATCCGCGAGGTCCTCACCGGATACCGCTCTGGCAGCGCAGAAGCGAGCGAAAAGGGCGAGCCCCGGCCGGAGTACGACCCCGCCCTGCCCCAGACAGACAGGTACAAGGCGAAGGCAGCCGAGCTCGGCGTCAAACTGCGCACCATTCAGCGGATGGTGGCCGCCTTCCGGCAGCACGGGGAGGCAGGGCTTGTCCAAAGCAAACAGGTGCGGGTTCGCAATCTACCCAGGGTTGACGACCGGTGGCGCGAGGCCGCCATCGAGGTCATGGTGGAACATGTCGATCAATCCCGGCCCTCGCAGACCGCAGTTATCAAGCATGCTAACGCCCGTGTCATTGCCCGCTACGGTCCCGATGTCGTACCAATCCCAAGTCGCGCCAGCGCATTTCGCGTCCTAACTGTCCTCGAGGCCAAGTACGCGACCTTTCGGCTCAGCACCAAACGAAACCGGGATATTGCTGAGCGTAATCCGGGAACCTATGGGAAATTGCGACCGACCCGGCCAGGTGAATACCTGCTGATGGATACCACCAGGCTCGATGTCTTCGCGATGGATCCCCTCACGCTGCGGTGGACCCAAGTGGAGCTCACCGTGGGCATGGATTGGTACACCCGCTGCATCACCGGCCTGCGCCTGACACCGGTGTCGACGAAGTCGGTGGACGCCGCGATGGTGCTATACCAGTGCTACCGGCCGCCGGCCGCGCCCGCCAGCTGGCCGAAAGAAGCGACCTGGCCCGAACACGGCATCCCTCGATCGGTACTGCTTGACGTCGATGCGATCGACCGTGACGGCACTCGCGCCGCTTGGCCGGCGATCGTTCCCGAAAGCCTGATTGTCGACCACGGCAAAATCTACGTCTCCGAGCACCTGACGAGTGTGTGCCAGCGCATGCAGATCTCGATCCAACCCGCACGATTGCGTATGGGGCGTGACAAGGGTCCCGTCGAACGGTTCTTCCTCACTATTAGACACGACCTGCTCCAGTACCTCCCCGGCTATAAAGGCCCGGATATCCATTCCCGCGGCCTGGCCCCGGAACATGAGGCGCACTTCTACATCGATGAACTCGAGGCGATCATCCGAGAGTGGATTGCGGTGGTGTACCACCGACGACCTCACGACGGACTGGTCGAGCCAGGACTTCCAGGATTGGACCTGTCCCCGGCGACCATGTTCGAGCACGGTCTTGCCCGCGCCGGCTACATCGAGGCCCCGCAAGACCCCGATCTTGCCTACGAATTCCTCGCAGTCGAGAAGCGCACCATCCAGCATTACGGCGTCGAGGTCGGTGGCCGCCGGTACAACGGGCCATCCTTGGACCCGTACCGCGGCCAGCGCAGCCCCTACCCCGGTGGGCGATGGCCAGTCCACCGCCATCCCGACGACATCAGCTGCGTCCACTTCCGCGACCCGAGCGATCAAAAGTGGCACACCCTGATGTGGGAGCACGCACCAGCGCTCACAGCGCCCTTTGGCGACGATGCCCTCGCCTTCGCCCGCAGCCTGGCACGCAAGAAATACACCTACCCCAATGACGAGCTCGCGATGGAGCTCCTACTGGAACGGTGGAACCTCGGACTGGGCAAAGCCCCGACCGAACGACGCCTGGCCTTGCGCCAATCCCGCGAAGACGAATTGCTCTGTGCCACGACAGGCAGCACGCAGCAATTGGTGCAGGCGCTGTCATCCGTGCAACAGGCACTGCCGGATCAGACCCCTGTGGAGGATGCGGACGGCACCGGCCGCCCCCCAGTTGAACCGCCGTCCGAGGACGACTGCGGAGACGACGACAGCAGCGATGACCCTGACGACTTCTACGCCACCGCATGGGAGGACGCATGACCGCCTCGGTGCAGCCGCCGCCACACCCGGCGAACCTGGACAATCTCACGCTGGCGCGCAACGAAGGATTCTTCGCTTTCGCCGAGGCCCCGGTGCTGACCCGTCCCGAACCGCTGACCCGGGCAGGGATCAAGGCACTCGGCGAGGCCGCGCTGATCGACTACAACGCCCAACGACGCACCTGGCACGCCAACCTCGGACCCTTGCGGACACCGCAACTCGCCGAGCTGCACGAACAACTCTGGGACATCGTCGACAGCAACCATCAAACCGGCGACAAACCCAAAAGCGCTGTCGCCATTGACGGATACCCCGGACTGGGGAAGACCACCGCAGCCCTAGCCTTCGCCCGCGACTTCCACCGCCGCGAAATCACCGAACGCGGATCGGCAACGCCAGGAGGGCACCGGCGAATCCCCGTCTGTCGGGTGGGCTTGACCGGCAACACCGGCATGGTCGATTTCAACCGAGCCATGCTCGACTACTTCGGCCACCCCGGCACCCATCGCGGGACCGCCGCGCAGTTGGCCCACCGAGCCCTGGACTGCGTACTGGCCTGCCAAACCCGCCTGTTGATGATCGACGACCTGCACTTCCTGCGCTGGCGCAACACCCAAGGTGTGGAAATCAGCAACCACTTCAAATACATCGCCAACGAATTCCCGGTCACCATCATCTATATCGGCGTTGGGCTGACCAAGCACGGGCTGTTCTCGGAGGGGTCGTCCTACCAGGATGCGATCATCGCCCAAACAGGCAGGCGTACAACAAAGCTCGGGATGGACGCATTCACCATCAAGACCAAGGCAGAGCGCAAACGATGGCGTGATCTCCTGTTGACCCTGGAGCGCCGGATTGTCCTGGCCGACAGTCACCCGGGCATGCTGGCCGATGAGCTCTCCGACTACCTGTATGCCCGATCCACCGGGCATATCGGATCACTGATCACGCTGGTCAACCGGGGCTGCCAACGCGCCGTGCGGACCGGATCCGAACGGCTTACCCGAGACCTACTCGACCGGGTGAAAAACGACGAAGCCTCAGAGAAGGCCCGCCAGGAACTGCAGTCTGCACTGCAAGCCGGCAAGCTCACCACGCGAGTCAGCGTGCGAGCGTCATGACCGACATCCGACGCATCCCCATCAATGTCGATCCGATTGCCGGCGAAGCACTCGACTCCTGGCTGGAAGCACTCGGGCACCGCACCCACACCAGCTGGGGCGATCTCCGCGTAGCGGTCCACCTGACCGAGCCAGCGCTTCACTCGGTGCCCCGCTGGATGATCAGACTGACCCCGAATCAGCAGACCGCCCTGCATGCGGCCACCGCGGTGAACTCGACAGTCCTGTCGGCAATGACGTTGTCGCACTACGACGGCCGAGCGGCAGCGGTGATAAAGACTCCTACCCGCTTGGACACCACCTTCCCTTGGGGGCCGCGGCCCGGCTCGCGCTACTGCCCGCATTGCCTGGCCGAGTCCGGTGGCCGCTGGAAGCTGGCCTGGAGACTTGGATGGACCTTTACCTGCCTCGAACACAGGTGTTTGCTCGCCGACGCCTGCCCTGCCTGCGGTGTCCGCCCCCGAATCCGGCAGTTAGCCGCTGACGGCATCCCACGACCGGGACACTGCGCAGCACCGGCGGACAATCGCACAACCCGGGCCGAACGGTGCGGAGCGGATCTGAGCACCGCTGAAGTCCTCACCTTCGACAACGACGAGCATCGCGTCCTGCGTGCCCAACGCCGAATCAACGACATCATCACCGCAGATGTCGTCACCAGCGGTGTCTATGCCCACGATCCGCAACAACCAGCCAAGGTGCTCGCCGACATACGGGCAATCGCCGTCAAAGCGCTCACTTATGCCAGCCCACCGGAACTCGAACCGATCATCGGCAAGGATCTGCTCACCGCCTACCAGCTGGACCATCCACAACTGCCGACCGCACGGGCGGCGAGTCCCAGGAAGTCACTCGTTGTACAGGCGCCGACGGCTGCGAGCGTAACCGTCGCGGGCGCCCTCACCGCACTACAGGCTCTCGACCAACGAGATGTACAAACCGCAGGCGACTCACTGCGGTGGCTGATCACCGCGATCCGCTCACGCGGCGCCCACTCGTCCACTACGCGCCTGGCGTGGACGGGAGGCATCGCTGGCGCTGCCCAACTTGCAGCACTAGGCCCGAGCCTCAAACCCAGCGAACAACTCCGATTCCGCACCACCAGCAACTGGCCGGCTTTCCCGACCCGAACATTGGGTTGCATCACCGAGGTTGACAAGCTCCCCACCTCACTCTGGCAGAACGTCGCCCTACGGTTGACCGTCCCCGGGAGTCATCTGCGTCAGCTGCGACCGGCGCTCTCGGCCGCAGTATTGCTCATCGACACAAAGACGAAACTGTCGCCGCTGGCCCGCAGCATAAGCAGCCCACTCGACGACCATGGGGTCTCGCGCGCTCTGCAGCTCCTCAACCAACACGCCAACTGGATCGATATCAGCAAGGCCCTGCTGTCCCTGGTTGAACACCTCGCCCAATCAACGGTCCCGATCAACTACTCACGCCGCCGCCGTCTTGACTACCGCGAGTTGCTGCCCGACGACACCTGGCTGCGCATCTGCCGCGAAACCGGCGCCACCAGCCGCGGGCCGGCCCGCGCCCAGGTGGCCCGAGCCTATTTGCAAGAACGCATCTCCAGCATGCCGGTCGGTAGCGAGAACATCAGCCCCGCTCTACGGACCAAAATCGCCGACTTCCCCTACTACCTCACCGCCGAGCTCAGCTACGCGCTCGATCACGTCGCACTGGAATTCCTTGCCGAGCAGGGGGTCCGGGACGAACCAGTACATTTCGAGCCAGACACAGACTTCCTGGAGGGCCTACGTCTGCCGGGCCAGAATCCCGACCACGTCGATCTCGACGCTCTGCACCGCGGCATCCAGCAGGGGCTGTTCCTCGGCCACGCCGCCGAAGATGCCGGCACAGACCTCGACACCGCCCGCTACCTCCTCACCTGCCACCCAACCCCATCGGCCGCCACCGACCTCAACGCCTACCGCCGCGCCAAAGAGGCCTACCCACGCGAGGCCTTCATCGAGCAGTACGCACTCTGCGGGTTGAGCCTTGCCGAGATCGCCGACCAGGCTGGTGTCAGCCGACAGACCATCGCGCGCCTGGCCGCCGACTACCAGATCGAGACACGCAAACCCGGCCGAGCAACCAAGCACACCGTTGACCCCGACTGGCTCTACACCCAATACGTCACCCATCAACGCCCGCTACCCGACCTCGCCCGCGAACGCGGCGTCAGCACGACAACGATGGCTCGATGGGCGAAAACCCATGGTGTACCCCTACGGACACGGGGAGGAGCGGCCAGGAATAAGGCCAAGATCGCCACCTGACTCGGCGCCATTGGCTGCACCGAATGCCGCGTCCTACGCTGCGAGCAGGACAGGAGTAAATCGATGAGCAGCTATACCGACCGTCGCGCGCAGGTTCTGGCTGATCTCACCCCCGAGGATCGGGCCGTTTTCGATGAGGCCTACGCGACCGCCAGCGTGGTAATCGAGTTGGCCGAAACCGCCTACCGTGCACGCGAAGCCGCCGGACTAACTCAAGTCGAACTGGCCCGCAAGATGGGCGTCACCCAGTCAGCGATTACCGCCATCGAATCCGGCGTCCGTACCCCTACGTTCGAGCTGCTCGAACGACTTGCTCGTGCCTGCGGCCAACGACTCACGATCACGATCGACGCGGCCTCAGCGCGGTATCCGGGGACTGCCCCCGGCCAGGTTGACTAGACGAGCCCGCCGCCTCACGGACCGCTTACCGCCAAGTGCATTCGGAAGTCCGTCACCCGTGAACGCCCACTACCGGATCTCGCCCGCGAACGCGGCGTCAGCACCACCACCATGGCCCGATGGGCGAAAACCTACGGAGTACCGTTGCGACCGCGCGGAGGCGCCAGGAATAGCGCACAGGTCGCCACATGACGCCGATGACGCAGGCAAAACGCCACGGGCCTCAGGCGAAACTCCCGGCCCGCTCATTGGCAATCGCATCGAGCACTTCGCGGGTCCGCCGCCGTCGGATGAGATCCGCAGGCCGACGGTCACCAAGGTTGGGGTTCAGCCCGACGAGCCAGCGCTGAGCGTTCTCGATCGAATGCAGCTGCAACAGGTGGGCCATAACGACTTCGAGAAGGTCCACCCGCTCCGCGTTGACCCCATCGATTGCATCGCCGTCCTGCCACCGCGCGACCTGTGCGGCGTCCACCCCAAGTAGCTCCGCGAGACGCCGCGAGCCGAAGTCACGGCTGAGCGCGGTCACCTTCTGCTCCGTGGGTACCGGCATAACCCAACGCTAGCCCGCGTCGTCATTGCGGGCGACCTGGTAGGCATCGCAGGGTACGGCAACCACAGTCGCTCCGTCGCTCGGCAACGACAGCTACCCGCTGGCCCTGTCACCCCCACCGCGGATACTCCACGCCATGCCGACTGGTTCCCCAGGCCGAGGGTCTTGCCGCCGATCCGACGTGATCGAGCAAGGTGGCCTCGGGCGATTGCCTAAGGTCTGTAGACGCAACTATCGACAGCTGAAGGCGCAGGCATGGGTTCCATTCACGAGGTGATCGAGGCGTTCCGCAAGGCGCCGTCGAACTCCGAGCGTGGCACGAAGTTCGAGCAGCTGATGGTGCGCTACTTCGAGTTGGACCCGATGCTGGCCCAGCAGTACGACGCGGTATGGCGCTGGGTCGACTGGCCCGGCCGCGCAGGCAAAGCCGACACCGGGATCGACCTGGTGGCCCGCGAACGCGACACCGGCGATTACACGGCGATTCAGTGCAAGTTCTACGAGCCCACCCACACCCTGGCCAAGGGTGATATCGACTCATTTTTCACCGCATCGGGCAAGACCGCGTTCACCAACCGGGTGATCATCTCCACCACCGACCGGTGGGGCAAGAACGCCGAGGCCGCCTTGGATGATCAGACCAAACCGGTGCAGCGCATCGGGATGGCCGAGATCGCCGAATCGCCGATCGACTGGGACATCGCCTGGCCCGCCGGTGACCTGCACGTTGACCTATCGCCGGCGCTGAAACACCAGCCGCGACCGCATCAGGAACAGGCCATCGACGCGGTGTTCCGCGGGTTCGCCGCCGGCAACGAGCGCGGCAAGTTGATCATGGCCTGCGGCACCGGCAAGACCTTCACCGCACTCAAGATCGCTGAACGCACCGCCACCGACAATGGCGGCGCGGCGCGCATCCTCTTCCTGGTTCCGTCGATCTCCCTGCTGAGCCAGACGCTGCGAGCTTGGACTGCTCAAACCGAGCTGGACTTGCGGGCCTTCGCGGTCTGCTCGGACACCAAGGTCTCGCGCACCGTCGAGGACTACAACGTCCACGACGTACCCATCCCGGTCACCACCGATCCACAGCGCCTTGCCGATGAGATGGCGCACCGCAAGCGTGCCAAGGGTCTGACGGTGGTGTTCTCCACCTACCAGTCCCTGTCGGTGGTGGCGGAGGCGCAGAAGCTCGGGGTCGATGAGTTCGACCTGGTGATCTGCGACGAGGCCCACCGCACCACCGGCGTCACCTTGGCCGGCGATGACGAATCGAACTTCGTGCGCATCCACGACGCCGACTACCTCAAGGCGCAGCGCCGGCTGTACATGACGGCCACACCGCGCATCTTCACCGACGCGGTGAAAGACAAGGCCGCCGCGCATTCGGCCGAGCTGGCGACGATGGACAGCGAAGAAATTTACGGCCCGGAGTTTCACCGGCTGTCGTTCGGCGACGCCGTGGAGCGTGGCCTGCTCACCGACTACAAGGTGCTGGTGCTGACCATCGACGAATCGGTGATCGCACCTGGACTGCAACGCCAACTGTCGGCGATCGACGGGGAGCTGACCCTTGATGACGCCTCCAAACTGGTCGGCTGCTGGAACGGATTGGCCAAACGCGCCGGAACCGGACCCGACGGCAGCGGCTTCGCTCCCGGTGAAGTGCCGATGCGCCGCGCAGTGGCGTTCGCCCGGGACATCAAAAGTTCCAAGCAGGTCGCCGAGATGTTCCCGATCGTGGTCACCCGCTACCAGCAACTGCTTGATGAGCACGAAAACGATGGCCAACACGTCGAGGCCACCAACCGCGGCTTGACCTGCGCGGTGCACCACGTCGACGGCACCTTCAACGCCCTCCAACGCAACGCCGAGCTGACGTGGCTGAAGGGCGTTGTCGCCGAAGACGAATGCCGCATCCTCACCAACGCCCGCTGCCTGTCCGAAGGCGTCGATGTTCCTGCGTTGGACGCGGTGCTGTTTCTGCACCCGCGCAATTCGGTCGTGGACGTGGTGCAGTCAGTCGGGCGGGTGATGCGCAAAGCCGACAACAAGGACTACGGCTACGTGATCCTGCCCGTCGCGGTCCCCCAAGGAGTCGAACCGTCGACCGCACTCGGCGACAACCAGCGGTTCAAGGTGGTCTGGCAGGTCCTCAACGCGCTGCGGTCGCACGATGAACGCTTCGATGCGATGGTCAACTCGATTGCCCTCAACAATGACACCGACAAGAAGGGCGGTGTTGGGACCAACAAGCTGCTCGGCGGCCACATCGGCCCCATTCTCGACCACATCAGCGACCAGGACGACCTGGACGCCGATCGTGCACAGCAGATGGCCCTGTTCTCGCTATCGGCGTGGCAGGAGGCGATCTATGCCCGCATCGTCGACAAGGTCGGCACCCGCACCTACTGGGAGCAGTGGGCCGCTGACGTCGCCGACATCGCCTCAGCTCTGGTCACCCGGATCACCGCGATCCTCGACGGCGCGGACGGGGCGGCCACCGAAGCGTTCGGCCACTTCCTGCAGGGCCTGCGGGACAACCTCAACGACTCCATCACCGAAGCCGACGCGGTGAGCATGCTCGCCCAGCATCTGATCACCAAGCCGGTATTCGATGCCCTATTCGCCGGCCACGACTTCGCTTCGCACAACCCGGTGTCGCGCACCATGCAGAAGATGGTCGACACGCTCGGCGGCACCGGACTGGAAGCCGAAACCGCCCGACTCGAAGGGTTCTACGAATCGGTGCGCCGTCGCGCAGCCGAAGTGAGCAGCGCCGAAGGCAAGCAGGCGATCATTGCCGAGCTTTACGAGAAGTTCTTCCGCATCGGTTTCAAGAAGCAGGCCGAAGCGTTGGGCATCGTCTACACCCCCACCGAGATAGTTGACTTCATCCTCCGCGCGACCGACATCGTGTCTCGCCAGCACTTCGGCCGCGGCCTGACCGATGAGGGCGTGCACATCCTCGACGGGTTCACCGGCACCGGCACCTTCGTCACCCGCCTGCTGCAATCGGAGCTGATCACCGCGCAGGACCTAAAGCGCAAATACTCAACCGAGCTGCACGCCAACGAGATCATGCTGCTGGCCTACTACATCGCCGCGGTCAACATCGAGACCACCTACCACGCCCTGGCGGGCAAAACCGCCGACACTGACGACTACGAGCCGTTCCCCGGCATCGTGCTGGCCGACACCTTCCAGATCAGCGAAGCTGATGACTCGATGGACTCGCTGATGTTCCCGCACAACAACGCCCGCATCGAAGCCCAGCTGGCGACACCCATCAACGTGATCGTCGGGAATCCGCCGTACTCCGTGGGGCAGACCAGCGCCAATGACCTGAACGCCAACGTGAAATACCCCACGCTGGACGGGCGGATCGAAGACACCTACGCGAAGCGGTCGACCGCGACCAACAAGAACAGCCTCTACGACTCCTACATCCGGGCTTTCCGCTGGGCAACTGACCGTATCGGGGATGCAGGCGTTGTCGGGTTCGTATCCAACGGCGGCTGGATCGACGGCAACACCGCCGACGGGATCCGGCTATCCCTGGCCGACGACTACTCGGCGGTCTACGTCTACAACCTGCGAGGGAACCAGCGCACCGCGGGTGAGTTGTCTCGTAAGGAGGGCGGCAAGGTCTTCGGCGCGGGCAGCCGCAACACCGTCGCCGTCTTCGTCGGGGTCAAAGGCGCCGACCGCAGCGGGCCGTGCGACGTCTTCTACCACGACATTGGTGACTACCTCAGCCGCGAGGACAAGCTGCGGATCGTAGATGAGACCCAATTCGACGCCGTGGATTGGAAGACCATCACCCCGAACGAACACGGCGACTGGGTGAATCAGCGCGATGACGCCTACGGCTCATGGCCTGTGATCGGGGATAAGAAGCCTGCTCCAGGATCCGTCACTATCTTCACCACGCTCTCGCGCGGACTGGAGACGGCGCGGGATGCTTGGGTGTACAACTACTCCCGCCAGGAACTTAAAGCCAACGTCTCACGCCTGGTCACCAACTACAACGATCAGCTCGAACCCTTTGACAGCTACTGCCAAGCCCAAGGTGTAACCCGCCGTGACGAGAAAGCCGTCACCGCATACCTAGCTCAGAACCCACACGCAGCGGACGAGACGCGCATCAAGTGGTCGGCAACCCTCAAACAACACCTCGCTCGCGGGACGGTGAGTGCGTACTCAGGCGAGGAGGTGCGGCGAGGTTGTTATCGCCCGTTCGACGTTGAACACGTCTACTTCGGCCCCATGCTCAACCATCGGCGTGGCGAGCTGGCACAGATGTTTCCGACGCCACACCACAAGAACATCGGCTTCCTCGTGCTTGCACCGCGTGACGGCACGCAGTTCGCGACCCTCGCGACAGACCTGCTACCTGACCTATCGTTCTTCACGTACACGGCGCAGTTCTTCCCTCGATGGACCTACAAGAAGGTCGAATCCACGGACGGTGAACTGGCGCTCCACAACAGCAGTGGCGACGTCGACGAGTACGGCTACCGCCGCGTCGACAACATCACCGACGGCATCCTGGCTCTCTACCGCGAGGCCATCGGCGACCAGGTGACCAAGGACGACATCTTCTACTACGTCTACGGCCTGCTGCACGATCCGGCCTACCGGACGGCGTACGCCGCGGACCTGAAGAAGATGCTGCCGCACATCCCGACCCCAGAGACCCGGGAGCGGTTCGGCCAGTTGGCCGACGCCGGCCGCCGGCTGGCCGAGCTGCACGTCGGCTACGAGTCGGTCGAGCCGTATCCGCTTGAGGTGCAACTCAAGCCCGGCGGTGATCCGTCAAGCCGTGAGACGTGGCGGGTGACGAAGATGAAGTGGGCCAAGAAGAAAGACCCCGAGACCGGTAAGAACGTCGACAACGTCACGACCCTGCTCTACAACGGCAAGGTCACCATCACCGGCATCCCGGAAGAAGCCGAGCGCTACATGCTCGGCTCACGTTCGGCGCTGGCATGGATCATCGACCGGTATCAGGTGAAGACCGACAAGGCGTCGGGAATAGTCAACGACCCCAACGACTGGTGCGACGAACACGACGACCCGACGTACATCATCGAGTTGATTAAGCGGGTTACAACTGTCAGCGTGGAGACCATGAAAACCGTTGATAGCTTGTAGCCAACTGCAACCTCCAACCTGCCGTAGGAGGTTTCGACTGGCGGCTGTTTGGACCGTGGATGTCGCCGGGGTCTGCTGCACGGATTGGTGACATCTTCACCTGATTGTGCAGCGGAGCCCCGTTCCTGCAGCCCGGGGGAACTCCGTGCCGCGTGCGATCAGTCGGCACTAGCGACAGACTGTAGGTGGATAGAGGTGCCAAGCGCCGTCAGCGAGGAACGTAGACACATGACCCACAATGAAACGAACATCTCAGAAAGTGGGCCATTATGGCCCGATATCACCGAACTGTTCCAGGGGCCCGAAGATCGGGCATGGGCTGCCGACCGAGACCGCTTAGTGCACGACGTGGGTGACCCGTGGAGCAGACATGATGGCAAACCCAACGGCCCCGACGACAGGTGAATACCGGTCGGAATGACGCCGTTGCTCAGGTCTAAGTTTCGGCGGGTCGTCGAGGGCTGCCGGCGCGATGCGCCCGAGAGGGCCGACGGAGTGGCATATTTGGTCATTATCGGCGCGGAGGACGACCCGGCCGGGGCGCACTGCAGGCACCAGACGATCGAGTAGGAGTCTCGTGGGCGTCAGAGTCGAAGCCTGTCCAACATGGCGCTGCTCGGACTCTTTTGCGTCCGCCAGGGCTGAGGATAGGAGTCGGGATGGCGCAGCACCCGTGCGTATTGTGCCTTCAAACTCGCCAGCAGCATCGGGCGAAGATCGCCGTCATCCGGCGCCACCGACAAAGCGCATAGAAGAACTTCAACGGCGGTGTCGTAGTCATCGTATTTGATCGCGGAATAAACCGTCCGAGACTTCCAGATCAACGGTGGCCATCCCTCTGCTGTGCCCGAATAAGCTTTCGAACCCGCAGGAGACGCGATGGGTTTCGCTTCCGCCACCAGTTCCTCCGGCAAACCGGCATACCGAGGGGGTTGCATCATCTCGACTTCGGAATCGCCTGCAATCCAACAAAGCTCAGACCCCGAGGTAAGTACGCCACGCATGTCGCACTCAGCGAAGACGTCGTCGCTCGGTTCGAGGCCCGTCCATGCCGTAACAGTTGTACCCAATAGCTCTGATTCTTTGATGTCCGTGTTCTCACTGGTCGGGAGGAGGTTGACGTGCAGCAGCTTTACGCGGGAGAAAGCGGGGGTCCGGTCCAGTCGCAACGGGGTCTCCTTGAAATGAACTTCATGGCAGGCAGAGCCAACGAACGGCGACGCTAGCAGGAGGCGCAGACCGAACCCCAACTGGCCGCACCGTCAACACATGCTCAGTGTGATCGCCGACTACCTGCGGAACCGGTACCTCATCAGCGCATTCTCGGGCTGGCCGAGGAGATGACGACACGAGGTGAGACAACCAGCATCGCCGCAGTTCAGCGCATCGTCGTATGACACGGAGCCGGCAACCCTACACTAGTATTACCCCGGCATTGCTCGTAGCCTTGTTCGCGGTGGGCGTCGATAAGTTGTTGGCATGTCGGCAGATAACGACGTCGCCCCGGCGGTGAAGTCCCGGCCGACCAGGTCATCATGCGCCGGCGGACCTACAGGGGTACGGACCCTCCCTGCCGAGGGCACCTATCAGAGTTTTGATTCGCAGGAGCGAAATTAGGCCGCCGAGAAATATGATGGCCAGCAAGAAGTGCGTCGTAGCACCGAAAATGAATGCAGGGCTGCACTTTGGAACAGTCGCTAGCGAAGCTAGGGCTACAGCGATCGACGCTAGGCCGATGGCAAAGAAGGCCGCTAGGTTCGCGGCGGCGAGGCACCGGGGTTGTCTGGAAACGCGCGAAACTCGATCGCCGGCGTCTGAGCCGAGCTGGTTCTTTTGCGGATCGGAAAGTCTTTCTTCGCCGTGTAGTAGTTTCTGCTCCAGAATGCGGATGGAATTCACCCTCACGGATGCCAGCACCAAAAGCTGCACCTGGTAACACAATAAACCCCAGAGCGGGATTCCGATGAATGCCAGTGCCCACGCGTTTTTGATAAAGTTTGAGCCGAGCGCAGCGAACACGAGAGCTCCGTACGTGGTGATCACGTAGAGGAGATTCATGTTGGCTTGGTAGATGGCGGAGCCATCAGCGCGGTCCGCCAGATAGATCGTCGAGATCGGGTCGTCGGCCATTGTGTGGAGCGTTAGCCTCTCTGGCAGCGATCGCCGCCACCGGAAACGTTCTGAAAAATTTTCTGCGCCAGCCCACCTGGCGATGAGGGTACTGCAATGTTGCGGTCGCGCCAGGGATGCGCTCGATATCACCGCACAAGTTCTTGCCAGTCGTCCTCGACATACTCAAGGAGATGCGGGTCTGGTTTGGTCGTCGACACGACGCCGGACACGAGCCGCTCGACAGCGCCGACACCGCGGACGCCCAACACGATTGGTTATTACCGGTGGCCACTGCTGTACGAGGGTTGCCGTAACGGGCGTGGGTTTCCCGCGACTGCGTGGTTCTCGCCAGGGATCCGTGTTGCCGTGCGAGATCGACAGTTTCTTCTTAGCCAGCCGTTGCACTCGCTCCCTCTGGACTCACCCGTCGAATAAGGTGCTGTCGCCCGGCCGGCTCCAGCGGTGATCCGCCGCCTAACTTGGTGAAGGCCGCGAAGGCGTCGTAGCGATAGCGGCTGTCGGCGTTGCGCAAATGCCGTAGGACTGGCCCCGACAAGGCGAGGCTCAGGTTAGCGCGCGGGGGTCAACCCCATCGACGTTGAGGACATCGATGTACCGCGCGAAGGCCTTGTCGACCTCGCTTTTGATCTGGACGAGCGTGCCTTCTTCCATGCGGTAGGTCCGGTTCGGATCGCCTTTGAATGAGAGCCAGTTGAAGCTGGTCGTGATCCACTGGTCGTCGAAGATCAGGATCTTGGCGTGGGTGTTCTGCAGGCGGACGATCCGCAGCTTGTCGTATCGAGCCGCCAGGTTGTTGAGCCTGCGAAGCGCAAAGTCATCCGATCCGCTGTCATCTGGCCCGTATCCGTGACCGATATGCACTTCAACGCCTGCTCGAAGCCGTCGCTCAAGGGCAGCAACGAAATCTGTGTTGACCACCCCGCCCTTGACCCAAGGTGCGATGATCAGCAGTCGCTTCTTGGTGCCGTTGAGCGCCTTAGTGAGCAGCTGCGGGTGCTCATGGACGTCGACACTGCGCACCGCAATGTCCTCGATGCGTTGCGGAATCTCGACGGATTCGTCGCCGTCTCGGATCCTCAACTCGCCAGCGGCCCTGAGGATCTCGACCTGATCGCCCGTCACCCGCTGGTCCTCGAGCTCGGGGGCTAGAGTCGGACGAGGCTCCGAGCGTGCTACAACGATCCCAAGTTTGACGACGGCATCCGTGGCCGCAAGTTCCAGTCCATGGTTCGGCTGAAGGTCTCCATCAACGCATAGCCCCAGTTCCACCTCGCCGGAGTCAGGATCGCCATAGATCAGCAGTTGGGCCGGCATATACAGGTGTAGGTTCTGTGCCGCGATCTTTCGAACGCGCAGGACCTCCACTTTCCGCGTCCGGTCGTCGCGTGACTCGACCAGCTCGTTGAAGCGTTGCACGGCAAGGTCGTCTAGGTTGACGCGCGAGCTCTTCTTGGCCGGCAGAAGCACGAGGCCAGCTTCCAATGCGTCCCGCTTCTTGAGCAGGCTGGAACGCGTGTAGTCCTCGGCGTTCCAGACGAGCCGATCGAACGGCACGTTGAGTTGAGTCAAGATTGGCTGTACCGCTTCGGCATTGCGCGCGGCTTCTAGCCCCAGCGTCGTCAGGCCAAGTTGTCCGCTCCAAGCCTTGGTGAGGTTGTTTGAGCTGATCTGGTCGGCGACTGTGGTAACGACCTGGCTGCGCTGTAAGCCAAGGAGTGCAGCGATCTCATCAATCTCACGAACCCCGGCGTGCACGAACCGCAGAATGAATTCTTCCAGCAGGGGGAGCGGCTTGCGTTCTTGAGCCAACACGTCCACGCGGAGCATCGTGACCGGTAGGGCGGCATCGACCACCCTAATCAGCTGGAGACCCGGCCTGTGGTCGCCGAACCGGCGCCGAATCATTTCGGCCGACGTAAGACTCATCGCTCCGCCGTCCGCAGTTCGCAGTCGTCCGGATGTGTCTCGACATAGGTCAGGACCTTCTTCAAGGCACCGGTTGTACCTCTGACGAAGCCAGCGTCGCCGACGATGGTGAGGCCGAATCGAGCTCGGGAGAGCGCAACGTTGATTCGTCGCCAGTAGTCGGGGCCGATGAAGCCGAGTTCAGCCCTGGAGTTGCTGCGCGTCACAGAGAAGAAGGCGACATCCGACTCACGCCCCTGCACGGCATCGACGCTCATAACCGTGATCGACAGGTGCCGCAATCGGTTACCAAGGGGAGCAAGCTGCTGTTTTAGGTCGGCGACTTGCGCAACGTATGGCGCGATCACAAGGACATCTAGCCGTTCACGGTTCCTCGGCAGGCCGACGACCTGCTTGTCGATGGATCCGTTCAGCACCGTCAGTCGATCGACGACGATGCGAGCCTCGGCACGGTTCGCGAAGCTCTTGCCCCTGCCCTGGGGAGCTGCTTCTCGGCGAGCCTCGCCGTGTGCCGACGTATCGAGCCACAGTACGGGCTTGCCGTAACCCAGAGAATAGCCGTCGAGCCCGCCGTCATTGGGGGAGCGCAACTGCTCTTTGTAGAAGCAGGTCGAGATCATGTCACCGATCGGGCGGATCATCCGGTACTGCTGATTAAGCATCACCTGGGAGTGTTCCGGCAATCGGTCCGTCAGTCTTTGGAAGAGCGTTTGTTTGACATATTCGGGCAGAAGCTGGTGGTCATTCATCAGATCCTTGTTTCGCAGCAGGTCTTCGTCGACTGGCGGCAGCTGGTTTGTGTCACCGACGACGACCCAGCGCTTGGCTCGGGAAATCGGCACCAAGGCTTCGGTGAGGGTTGCTCGAGACGCCTCATCGACGATGCACAGGTCGATGTCGAGATGCCGCACGGCGGGATGCCTGAGGTATCCGACACAGGTTCCAGCGATAACGCTCGTCTGGTCGAGGAACGTGTTTGCGAGGCCAGGATCCGAGGCGATCCGCTGCAGCCATTCGCCCTGCAACTGGAGCCGGGTTAGTAGCTGCTGCGCCTCGCTGCTTCCACCTATGAGGGCATCTACAGCAGTCATAGTGTCCTCTGCAGTCATCTCGACTGACAGAGTCAGGTCGCTGCCCAGCTCGGATTGCGCCTCGGCTAGTAACTCATCTCGGAGGTCAGCCAGCGCGTCGACCCTGTCTTGCACCGATGTTGTGGAGGTTGGCTCTGACAGGGATGTTGCCAACTCCGACCGCTGATCTTCCTCGTCATCTGGACGCGCGGCCTGGAGGTGGTCGAGTTGTGCCAGGGCGGCGGACAACTGCTGTAGCGCCAATGCGGCTCGCAGATGTGACGGTGGCAACCCCGCTTCAGTGGCACGTGCTCCGAGGTGACTCTCCGCGTTCTTGCGCACTGCTCGTGCCCAACGCTTCATCTGAGCATCGAGCAGAAAGTGCCGCACTGATTCATCGACGCGATTCGGGTCAGCGCTTGCGAGCCTGACCATGCTGGCTTGACCGCCGTCGGCAAGTCGCTGCAGTGCGTTATCCACGGCGACGTTCGTCTGCGAGGCGATGAGCACCCGTGCCTCGGCGTTTACCCGCAGTGTCTGCTCAACGAGCTCAGCGATGAAGCTCGTCTTGCCTGTACCCGGTGGTCCTTGGACAACGAAGATGTCAGGCGATCCCATCGCTGTCTCGATGGCCTGGCGCTTGCGTTCGTCCAGATTGCGGTTCCAGATTTGGATCGGAGCCGACTTGGGCTCCGTGTTGCGGCCGGGATCGAGCAGCAGCTCCCGTAGGTCCGAGCGGGCTGACTTGTCGCGCTGAACGTCGTCGACGGCCCTACGCTGCCGGTTCAGAGCCGCTTCGTCGGGGCCAAGGTGCGGATCGAGGACGGCCCGGTCGGGAAGTCCCTCCCACCTCCGAGCACTCAGGATGACAACTCGGTCGGCCTCGTGATCGATGACTTCGCCCCATCCGAGCTTTCGGTCGGTCACCAAATCTCGAACGCGCCATTCTGTGCCGACTAGATCGTGATCTACCGCGGTTTCTAGAATGAACGTGGCCTCGCGGCCCCGTGCCTGCCACTTTTTGTAGGGAAGTGGCTTCTTCTCTCCGCGGGCAAGCTCTTCGCGGGCATTCAGTACTCGACGCCAGATGTCGAATAGTTCGTCGCCGTCTCGCTCCCCTCCGTCAGTTGGGTCCGCGTGATCCCGAGCGGCGTAGAAGGCATCGACGGTGTCGATCAAGGTGGCGATGCCGGTCCTGGCTAGAACAGGATTGGCCGGCTGGCTAAACATCCAGTCGAAGATTTTCGGCACCAGAAGTGCTCGGCGCCTGTGATTTTCAAGTCGCTCGAAGTCCAACTCTGCCGCTTTGATGATCACAGCGCCGCTCTCGTCGGACTTCAAAGTGAAGCTCCAAGCCTCGCCGTCGATGCGGATGCTGTCACGCTGGGGTTCGCCCGACTCCTGGTCGTTGAAGAAGGAGGCGTAGACATCCCCCGACAGGTCGGCGTTTGCCTTGCCGATCGCCTCCTGTCGTGCGTCATCGCTACCCGCCAGCGCTCTGACCGCCGATTTCGTAAGACGCAGCCAGACGGGATTTCGCGCGAGCTGCTGTTGCGCCCGTCTGCGCTGTTGGATGGCCTTTAAGCCGCCTAGGAGGTCGCCGGCGTTCTTAGGCCGGGCGTCAGGCTGCGTGGCGATGCACGAGCCCAGCAGATGCCGAACATCAGGAGGAACGGGGATTGTCTCCAATGCCCGTTCGACACCTGCGAGGTCCTTAAGTTGCTCCTGGGTCATGCATTGAATGAGGAGAACACCCATTGAGTAGACGTCTCGCACGTACTGGATATCTGCGTTGAGTTCCGGCGGTGCGTACGGCTTCGAATGCCAGGCTGCGACGGTATGCGAAGTTGCTGGTGCCTCGCCCCGGATCTTCGCGATTCCGAAGTCTGCGAGCAGTGGAACGCCGGAGTCTGAGACAAGGACGTTCTGCGGCTTGATGTCTCGGTGCTCTATCTGCTTCAGATGGGTGTAGGCGAGCGCATCCACCAACGGCAGCGCTATCTCGGTAGCCAGACGATCCCACGAGTCCCAAGGCCCGGATGCCTTCAGAACATCGTCGAGGTTCCGCTCGACCCAGTCCAGGACGAGGACGTAGGTGGCGGTCTCGTCTATGCCGGACCAGCGGCAGCGCACGATGTTCGGGTGCGAAAGGTTCTTGAGCGTCGTCGCTTCGTTATTGAAGACCTTCCGGGTCACATCGTCGGACTGACCGGAGAGCAGTTTAACTGCAACAAATGATTCGTCGCGATCATCAATCGCCTTGCGAACGACGGAGAAGGTCCCGCTACGGCGCTCGACCTTCAGAAGCATGTAGTGGTCGGCAATGACGTCGGGCATGCCCAGACCTCCTCTTGTTGTCGACGCTGACTGACGGGAGATCCCTATCGAAACATGGCCGTCGGACACGAAGGCGTCTACCCCGAGTCCGGTGGACTCGCCCGGTGCTCGACGCTCGACTTGGTCGCCGGACTGCGACGGCTACAGATTCAACAACGAACCTGGGCGGACTCCAGGCAACTCTGCGATCCTTTCGGCGGACGAGACGCGCGCGGCGGTCCGCGCGCCTGGGGGATTGCTGTCGCCATGCGTACTTAACATCGTCATCATGACCGGAGAGGGCGATTGGCCCGAAGAGAAGACAGCCGGCGAAGAGCCGCGACAATCCGCTGCGGCGAACCCAAGTCGTAAGCCCGCTCGCGACGAGCGCGACCGAAGTCTTGAACGCATCGAGAAAGTTCTCTATGGGGTGCGACGTACGCGATCAGCCAAGCTGGCGCCTGATCGGTTCCTGACGCCGATCGACTACCTCATCAACCTAAATATGCAGTACCGCGCCCACCGCAGGGCGCTAGCCGGCTTCCGATGGGGCGATGAGGATGAGTGCACCGTTCCACCCACTGACCATGTTCGAATCCCGTCGCTGTTCGTCGTCGAACTCTTCCCACCGAGTGTTAAGGAAAATCTGGACCAAGCAATAAATCGAAACCGCTGGGATACAAAGCAATTACGAATGCTCGGCCGCCGCTATATGCCTACTCCCGACGAGGCTAGATCGGGAGCCCGCTGGACGTGGTGGAACCTCGGCGAGGTTGTACGTCGCGGTAGCAATGCCATCGGCCATGATGCCGTCCGTCGAAAGATGCCCAAAGAGTTCGATCGAGTCGAACTCAAAGCTCTTCAGATCGGCCAAGGGATCACGGCTGTCATGGCGAAGTTCGATCTTGATGACGACGCGATATCTCGGCTCGATGAGGCTTGGCACCGGGATTACCAGCCTGAAATGTATTGGGGTAAGCGGGGTGGGGAGTGGCCACGACCCTTGGACCCCGATTTTGTGGCGTTCCGAAGGGTGCAAGAGGAACGAGGTCGCCTGCATGGTGCTGCACGGCAATGGTTTTCCGCTAAGTGGCCCGGGTTTTTTGCAACAAATGGACAGCCGCAGCCTTTACTGGATGTCGTCCTGTTCGATGAGATAAGTGCCTACCCCGAGACGCGTCCAGCGAGAGGGGTTGATGGAGCTGTTCGCGCCCTCGGGCTTCCGCATACGGTCTACGTTCAGAGGTCGAGCAAGCTCCCGGCAATGACCATCGGGGAGCGGGATATACGAACTGACTCGGACATGGAGGATCGCCGAACGTGGGCGATTTGGGGCAACCGAACCGAGATCCTCGCCGGCCTCACGAAGGAGCTTACGTCCTATGGGCTTGGCCAGAATGACAGTTCGATCGCTTACTACGTCCGAGGCGCGGTTGAGGACTATTTTTTACGGTTGTCCATAAGCGAAATGCTGGAAGTGTGTCAGGGGCGGTACGCATCGATGCGAGACGCTGCCCGCCAACACGGCCAGCTGGGCCGCCTACGAGCTAGCTTGCTGACCCTCAGCGTCGACATGAGCAGCATTGACCGAGACATTCGGGCATACAACGGACGCGGCTGGCGGCGAGACCCGGCACAGTTCTTCTTCGAAGAAGCGCCGTTTCTCGTCGCCGAAGGCGTCGAACGCGGCCGTGAGATACGTGAGCCGATCAACATGAATGAGCACCTACTGAATGAACAGATGGGAATGCTCGAAACGCTGCTGGCCGCAGACGAGGATTATCGCGGCATTTTGACTGCGGCAGCGTCTCTGACGTCGTCGCTGGAGTCCCTTCGGGTGGCCAAAACGGCTGTATGGGTGGCGATCTCCTCGCTGGGCGTTGCCGCGGCTACTTTGCTGATTACGAATGTGTCAGACGACAACCTGTTTGGCGTCCTTGCGCGTTGGCTTGGCCGGCTTCACTGATTGGGACGGAGCCGCCAGCGCCATCATCACCCGGACGGTCGCCTCAGAGGTGCTGCCGGCTCGGGGCGACCAGATACCTGGCGGTCACGTGACGAAACGATGTGCGCGTCGCCGGTTGCCGGCGCACCGGGTCATCTCTGCATAAGCCGCAGATCGTAGATGTCCGTTGGCATCTGACGTGGGGCATTGTCACGGCATCTGAGGTATCGGCGTGTCTTTGCCAATCTATCTGGGGTACTGCCCGTAGCCTCGACTCAGTGTGCGCTGCAACGGTGGCGGCATGGCCGCAGGTCACTCGACCTGGCGGACCCGGGCATACCCCCAACCGCCCAGCACACCGTTCCGACACGTCGGACAGCCGATCTCGCCGGCCAAAAGCCGGGACTCGACGCAGGCCAAATCAACCTCTACCGTCACCATCAGTGCCTGCGAGCACTACAGCGCGGCACCCAGCGAGCCGACAAAGACTTTAGCGGGGTGTCGCGCACCCATCAGTTACCTCGTCACACTGATGGTGAACACGAGCCCAAGCAACCGGCAGATCCGGCCGACCGGCCTATCGGCAACCCCAGTGGCGAATCCCCACCCCGTGGTCGTCACCCAGAGAGACGGTCAACATCCGTTCTCGCTTGACCTGAGGCACTGTTTGCTGCCTGACCAGCGGTTGAATTATCGCCGGCCGGTGTGGTTGCGGGTTCCCTGTCCTTGTGTCGGTGGGAGGCGAGGAAGTCGTCGACGATGCGTGTGCAGTCGTGGGCAGTCATGGTGCGCAGGCCGGTCATCCGCGCGAAGGCGAATGGCCCGATGAGTTGGCACAGTACGAGTTCGACGTCGAAGTCGCCGAGTTCAGCGCGGGCTTCGGCGCTTTGCAGTATGGCGTCGAAGGGTTGTCGGTATTGGTCAATGACTCGTGCGCGCAGGGCCCTAGGGGCGTGCTCGGTACTGGCGTGATCGGTGGTTGCGGTGGGGCCCAGGGCGAGCCAGGCCAGCGCGGTGACGTGCAGCGGGGCGTCGTCGAATAAGGCGGCCTGGCGGGTGAGCAGTTCGATGAGCCGTTCGCGCAGCGTTCCACTGGCGGGTGCAGGCGGGGTGACTTGGGGCAGTAGCCGCTCGAAGGTCGCTGCAAGCAGCTGCGACGAGCTGTTGAAATGACGGTAGAGGGTGGTGCGAGCCACCTTGGAGGCTTTGGTGACCGCATCAATGGTGACGGCCTCAACGCCGCCGCTGGTGAGCAGTGCGGCCGCTGCGTCCAGTAGGCGATTGCGAGACCGGATCCGGCGGGGGTCGATGTCGTCATCGTCCTTGCTGTCATCGTGGCCGAACTGCAACCGGCTGCTCACCTCGCTCACCTCGCTGCTTCCGGGTTTTTGGCCGGCGTTGCGCGCTTGGGCCGATTATGGCACCAACGGTAGCCCAGCGAAACGGTTCGTCGCTGGCAGTGCCATCGTGTTCCGGATTGGCTCCGTGACACCCAGTGATTGCTACCGCTAGTAGTGTAGCGCTACCAATAGTACCATTTGTGCATCGCTCGACGGTTGATGGAGGCGCCATGTACACCCAATGGATCCAAGCGTGCACTGTGCAGCGGGTGTCGCTGCGTGGCGGGCTGATGTTGGGCTTCGATGACGGCAATGAGGTGGTCATCTACAGTCCGCTGCTGCTTACGTTGCCCGCTGTCGGTGACTTTCCGATCGAGGCAGTGTTCATCGACCCCGCCCGGGTCGCGACTCATGAGATCCCACTGCTGGACTTCGCCGGCGCGGTGTGCACGCAGGCATGGTGCGGTGATGGCGGTGCGCTGCACCTTGGCTTTTCGAGCGGACACGGCATCGACGTTGACGCCCATCCGGAGGTCACCGCCTGGGAGTTGTACGGCCGGCACCATGGCTACATGGCGTGCCTGCCGCAAGGGCGGGTCCGGGTGGTCCGCTATGACGTCCCCGAGGCCTACGACTCCGAGGTAGATCTCGCCGCACGTCGTTAATGGTTCATTCCGCAATGGCCTACGCCGGGCCGCGCGTGGGGCCCGGAATAGCACCCGTTTCGACCACTGTGGCACTATGAGTAGCGTAGCGATATCGAAAGTTTCGTTTGATGGGGGGTGGGGTGATCGACGGCGATCGGGACTTCTCGGGTACCACAGCGACACTGCCGAAACGGACTGGCGGTTCGGCCCCTGCGGCCGCTTCCAGCGAGTACAGCGTGCGATTGGCCGCCCTGGCCGGGTTCACGGTGCGACACAAGGCGCTGGTGATGGGGGCATGGGTCGGCGTTGCGCTCGTGCTGGCGCTGCTGTTTCCTCAGCTGGAGACGGTGGTGCGGCAGCAGTCGGTAAATCTGCTCCCCGGCGATGTCCCGTCGTTTCAAACGGTGGACCGCATGAGCGCGGCGTTCAGCGAACAGGGTTCCAAAACGATGGTGTTCGTGGCGATGGAAGACCCCGCCGGGTTAACCCCCGCGGTGCGGCAGCACTACGAGCAGCTCGTGGCGCGGCTCAGCGCCAACACCGATCACGTCCTGCTGGTTGAAGACTTGCTGGCCGACCCTGTCACCGCGGCCCACGCGGTCAGCAACGATCACCAAGCTTGGTATCTGCCGGTGGGTGTGGCTGGCACCCTGGGTGACCCCACCGCGGCCGCCTCCGTGCAGGCGGTGCGCGATATCGCCGCTGGGGTGTTCGCCGGCACGTCGACCACAGCGTATGTGACGGGGCCGACGGCGACCTTCAGTGACATGATCGCCTCTGCCGAGCATGACCTGCTGCTGATTTCGATCGCGACTGCCGGCTTGATCGCGCTGATCCTGCTGATCGTGTACCGGTCGGTATTCACCGCGCTGCTGCCGCTGCTGGTGATCGCAGTGAGCCTGGCCGTTGGGCGCGGTGTGCTATCGGTACTGGGCGAGCTGGGCATGCCTGTCTCGCAGTTCACCGTGGCGTTTATGACCGCGATCCTGCTGGGTGCAGGCACCGATTACACCGTATTCTTGATCAGCCGCTATCACGAGCAGCGGCGCACACACGTGCCCGCCGACCAGGCCGTTATCCACGCTACCGCCAGCATCGGTCGGGTGATCCTGGCCTCGGCGGCCACCGTCGCGTTCGCGTTTTTGGCTATGGTGTTCGCCCGCCTGAGTGTGTTCGCCGCGCTCGGCCCTTCGTGTGCGGTCGCAGTGCTGATCGGATTCGCAGCCACCGTCACACTGCTGCCGCCGGTGCTGGCGCTCGCGTCCAAACACGGCATCGGCGAACCCAAATCCGATCGCACCCGCCGGTACTGGAACAGCGTCGCGGTCGCGGTGGTCCGGCGCCCCGGCCGGTTATTGATCACCAGCCTGGTCATATTACTGCCCTTGGCAGGAGTCGCAGCGACAATGAAAATCAGCTACGACGACCGCAAAGGCCAGCCCGCCAGCACCGCGAGCAACCAGGGCTACCAGCTGCTGGACCACCACTTCGGCAAAGATATCGTCATCCCTGAATTCCTGGTGGTGGAAAGCCCCACCGACATGCGCACCGGTAAGGGGCTGGCAGACCTCGACGAAATGGCCTCCCGCATCTCCCAGATCCCCGGCGTCACCAAAGTCTCCGGGATCACCCGGCCCACCGGAGAGCGCCTCGAACAGGCCCGACTCTCGTGGCAGAACGGCCAGATCGGTGACAAGTTGGCTGGCGCCGTCGCCGACGGCAACGAACGCAAGGACGACCTCACCAAGCTCACCGACGGCGCCGACCAACTCGCCAGCGGGCTCGCACAGCTTGACACCACCCTGCGCAGGGCTTTGACACCACTGACCGGGATACTGGCTCAAGCTCAGTCCGCGGGCGCTCAGGCCCAGCAGTTCCGACCGTTGCTCCAACAGCTTTCAGCGACCGCCCCGGCCATCGACCACGCAATCCAATCCGGCCCCGGGCTGCGACCTTTGGCGGAACAAGCCCAAAGCGCCATCACAATCCTCGACCCCCTCGCCGCCGCCCTCAACACCTCCCCGTGGTGCCTCACCACGCCGCAATGCGCCCAGATCCGTGATCAGGTTCAGATTCTGGTGAGCTTGCGCGACAGCGGATTCTTCACCGAGGTCGCCGACCTCGGTGACCACTACAACCCCACCAGCAACGCCACCGTGGCTGGCGCCCTCACCGATGTCCAAAACGCGGTGACCGGCCTGGACAAGGCCTTCGGAGCCCTCGGTGATCCCACTGATCTGGCCGGCAACATAGGTCGACTCCAAGACGGCATCAGTCGACTCGCCTCGGGCGCCCAAGCACTGGCAACCGGCGTGCACACCTTGGCCGACAGCAACATCGAACTGCTGTCCGGGATGAGCCAGATCGCCACCCAACTGCAGAACTCGGCTCGCGCCAGCGCCTCCTCAGACTCTGCCAGCGGCTTCTACCTGCCCGCCAACGTCTTCGAGAACCGCCGATTCGCCGATGTGGCGAAACAATTCCTGTCAGCCGACGGCAAAGCCGCACGCTTCGCCATCGAATCGACACCCGACCCCTACAGTGGCGCAGCAATCCGCCTGGCGCACGAGATCGTCGACGTTGCCAACGCGGCGCGCCCCAACACATCACTGGCAGACGTCACCGTCTCGGTTGCCGGGTTCCCCGCCGTCAACTCCGACATCCAACGGCTGCTGCGGGCGGACTTCGCCCAACTGGCCATCGCCACCCTGCTCATTGTCGGCCTCATCCTCGTGGTGTTGCTGCGCGCCGTGCTGGCCCCGCTGTACCTGCTGGGCACCGTCGTGTTGAACTACCTGGCCTCACTCGGCATCGGCGTCCTGATCTTCCAATGGGGACTCAACTACGAAATCGCCTGGCCGGTGCCGCTGTTGGCATTCATCATCCTGGTAGCAGTCGGCGCCGACTACAACATGCTGCTCGTCTCACGGCTGCGCGAAGAATCCGGACCCAACATCCGCGTCGGCGTACTACGCACCGTCGCCAACACCGGCTCCGTCATCACCTCAGCCGGCCTGATCTTCGCCGCCAGCATGTTCGGCCTCACCACCGGCTCGATCGCCATCATGATCCAGGCCGGCCTCATCATCGGCTGTGGGCTCCTCCTCGACACCTTCCTGGTGCGCACCCTCACCGTCCCCGCCATCGCCACACTGCTGCGCGAAGCCAGCTGGTGGCCCAACGTGCGGCACCGTCATCGCGGCCGACGGACCCGACAAGTTGCTGATCGTAGATCCACTAGCGAATCGGCCAGGCATGGTCAGGATGGTCAGGGCGTACCGGGAAGCGGTGAACGAGGCTGATGGGACCGAGCCGACGGCACGAGCGCGGGCTCGTGTCTCATGCTTCGGGTCCCAGCCGGAGCCAAGCAGTGTTCCTTCTGGCCGACAGCCCGGGCCCGCGCTCGTTCCCCGCCACGAAAGTCCACTTACCCCAGTTCAAATGGCAAACCATCCGCTGCCGATTGTCACTTGATCTGAGGCACCGCAGGTCAGCGTCCCCGACCTGCCTCAGATAGATCGACAACGGACAGTAGAACGGCCGAAGAAATGACACGAACTTGAGACAAACCCAGATGACAACACGTGAGACAACCTGCATCGCCGCAGCTCAGAGCGACACCGTATGACGCGCAGCATGAGAACCTACAGATTTGTAGGGCCTCACGCTGCGTGTCATATTCTCAGCGGCGGTGTCATCTCCTTGTCATACGTCTCACGAACGTGTCATACACGTTTACGCATACCTACCGGGTGGGCATCGGTGGCAAGCCCGTGGCCCAAATGCGCGCGGGCGAGCGGAATCCCAACTCCATTTCGGGTCGACCCGGCATCGCAGTCACCGACCAGAACTTCCGAATCAGACAGAGCCACAGCCCATTTGCTCACACCGTCGCGATCGCCGGCTAGCACCAGTGCCTTGAGTCCGAAGCGGGTGCGCACGACCAGGGACGATGTCGGCGAACACGACCGGGGCACTGGGAGCATGCTTAGGATAGGGTAACCTATGCACGTACCCTATACGGGTACACCGCATATGTTCCGTTCACAGGTGGCGTGCGCTCGCTCAAGGCGCACGCACATACTTAGCAAGGGAGATGTCGTGTCATTAGTTCTTGGATCCGCTCCGACCGGATCCGGCGCCGCCAGCACGAGCCGATTCGCGGCAGCAGGTGTCGCCTTGGTAGGAACCGCCCTGATTCTCGCCAATCCGGCCGTACCCGCTCCGCCCGATATTCAGCACAGTCATGTTCACCTGACCGCTGGTGCCGACGACTTCATGGGCTGGTCCTCGGTATTCGAGCGGGCGGGGGACAACCTCGACGCATTGTTCAGCAACTCCAACATCCCCGGGCTGCTGGAGCAGATCGGCGGCAACCTGACGGACTACAGCCAGCTGATCATCGGCATGGAAAACGTCCCGCTCGACGTGAGAATTGTCGATGGAGAACCCATGACCAGGTTCGTCACCTCGGGGTTTGCGGGTGTCGGTGAGGCGTTGCAGAAGATGATTTTTGGAGTTGAAAGCGACCCCTTCAAGTACCCCGGGCTGGAAACTCTGTTCGAACGCATGGCCGGCTACGCCGCGGACGGCAACGCTTTCGGGGTCTTCAACGACCTCAACGTCTGGGCTCTCTACGGACTCGAGGACATCGGGAAGGCTATGGCTCCCGTGCTGTCCATTCCCGCCCGGATGCTGGAGAACGTTTCGAGTGCCGTTTCTGAGTTTGTTGGGCCCCTCGACGCGTGGTCTTTCATAACGGAATTCAGCGGGACTCTGATGGAACCGGTGATCGGGGTCTTTTACCAGCTGTCGAACACCATCACACAGGCTGTCGGCGGAGACCTGAATGCGCTGCTCAGTGCCCCCGCCGATCTCATGAACGCCCTGATCAATGGGTGGGAGGTCCCCGACACCCCAAACGTGTTCGTTGGGCTGCTCAATGACGGAAGCCTGTTTGACGTGCTGCTGGTGGACTGGCCGGCACGGTTGGCCGAAGCGCTTGCGGTGGGCACGGCGGATCTGCCGACCAATGTGGCCAGCGCCGCGGCGGACGCCGTCGACCCCGGCGCCTTCCTGGACCTGTTCGGGTCCGGGGACGTGCTGAGCGGTCTTTTCTAGCGAAACGGCGGGCGGGACGGACTGCGACCGGTTCGTCCCGCCCCGCCGCGGCGGTGCAGTCAGGGCGGGCGCCAACCAGGGGGAGCACGGCATCCGCTGACCGCTTGCCATCAATACCCCATACGGGTATATGTTGGCGGTATGACTGCCCCCCATGAACACGGTCACGCCATGCTGATGGACGCCGACGCCCCGAGCCACGCCGACCATGGTCATGGTCACGGGGATCATGCCGCGCAGTTCCGGCGGCTGTTTTGGATAATGCTGGTACTGGCGGTCCCGACCGTTGCGCTGTCGGGAATGTTCGCGATGATCGTCGGTTACACGATCCCGGCGTTGCCCGGCGTGACGTGGGTGGCGCCCGTTCTCGGCACGATTATCTACGTCTGGGGTGGTGCGCCGTTCCTCACCGGGGCGATCAGCGAGATCCGGTCCCGCGCACCGGGAATGATGCTGCTGATCGGATTGGCGATCACAGTGGCGTTCGTCGCGTCGTGGGGTGCGAGCCTGGGTGTGTTGAGCCCGCAGTTGGAGTTCTGGTGGGAACTGGCGCTGCTGGTCGTGATCATGCTGCTGGGGCATTGGCTGGAGATGCGGTCGCTGGCGCAAACCACATCGGCGCTGGACTCATTGGCGGCGCTGTTGCCTGATGAAGCCGAACGCGTCGAGGGCGACACCGTGGTCAGTGTCGCGCCGGCCGAGCTGCGAGTCGCTGATGTGGTGTTGGTGCGCCCGGGCGGCACCATTCCGGCTGACGGCACGGTGGTCGAGGGTGCGGCGGCACTGGATGAGTCTATGGTCACCGGTGAATCGCGCACGGTGCGCCGCTCAGTCGGGGACAGCGTCGTCGCCGGCACTGTAGCTACCGACTCCGGGCTGCGGGTGCAGGTCACCGCGGTCGGTGATCAGACGGCGCTGGCCGGGATCCAGCGTCTGGTCATGCAGGCGCAGAACTCGTCATCGCGGGCGCAACGGCTCGCCGACGTCGCCGCCGGCTGGCTGTTCTGGTTCGCGCTGGGCGCGGCGGTCATCACCGCGGTGGTGTGGGGCATGCTCGGTCACCCGGACCAGGCGGTGACTCGGGTGATCACCGTGCTGGTGATCGCCTGCCCGCACGCGCTGGGGCTGGCCATCCCGCTGGTGGTGTCGATCGCCACCGAGCGGGCCGCGAGAGGCGGCGTACTGATCAAAGACCGGCTGGCACTGGAAAGCATGCGCACCGTCGGCGTGGTGCTGTTCGACAAGACCGGCACCTTGACCAAGGGTGAGCCGGCGGTGACCGACGTTGTCGCACAAGCCGGTGCCGAGGACGACGTGCTGGCTTTGGCGGCGGCCGCCGAATCCGACAGCGAGCATCCGCTGGCCCGCGCGATCGTGGCCGCCGCCCGCTGGCGCGAGCTGACGGTGCCCAAGGCGAGTGAGTTCGCGTCGTCGCCGGCCGTCGGTGTGAGCGCCACCGTCGGCGGGCGCGCCGTGCACGTCGGTGGGCCGGCGATGCTGGCAGAGCAGCACCTCGACGAATTACCGCAGGTGCAGCCGTGGCGCGACGAGGGCGCGATCATCTTGCACGTGGTAGCCGACGGCACGGTGGTCGGGGCGCTGAAACTGGCAGACGCGGTGCGTGCCGAATCCGTGCAGGCCGTCAATGCCCTGCACCGGCTTGGGATCCGAGTCGCGATGATCACCGGCGACGCCGAAGCCGTCGCGCAGGCGGTGGCCGGCGAGCTGGGCATCGACCGGGTCTTTGCGGGAGTACGTCCCGAAGACAAGGCGGCCAAGGTTATCGAGCTGCAGCGCGAGGGTGCCACGGTGGCCATGGTCGGCGACGGCGTCAACGACGCGCCGGCGCTGGCCCAAGCCGATGTGGGCATCGCGATCGGCGCCGGCACCGATGTCGCGATCGCCTCCGCGGGGGTCATTTTGGCCAGTTCGGATCCGCGTTCGGTGCTCTCGGTCATTGAGCTGTCCAAGGCGACCTACCGCAAGATGACGCAGAACCTGTGGTGGGCGGGCGGCTACAACGCCATCGCGGTTCCGCTGGCCGCCGGCGTGCTGGCCCCGGTGGGCTTTGTGTTGCCCATGTCGGTGGGCGCGATCCTGATGTCGCTGTCGACTATTGTCGTCGCGCTCAACGCCCAACTGCTGCGGCGCCTGGACCTGCACCCGCAGGCCAGCGTGGCGGCGATGGATTCCGCGAACGTTGACCATGCACACCACGTGCCGGCGGGAACGAATCCCCACTAGAGCGGGCACTAACCGGACGACAGGCCAAAAAGATGAGAGAGTCGGCGTGAACGGATCGATGGACCTTCAGCTGAACCGGCGGGCGTTTATCACCGCCTCGCTAGTCGGCGGAGCCGGGGTGGTGCTGGCCGCTTGCGGCCGCTCGACGAGCCCGGCAGGGGTAAACCTCGACGCGGCGATCGCCGCGGCCGAAGCGGCCCGCCCGCACACCGGACGCACCGTCACCGCCACGCTGACACCGCAACCGGCGAGCGTCGATCTCGGTGGCCCGCTGGCACGGACGCTGGCCTACGGCAGCGGCATACCCGGCCCGCTGATCCGCGCCAATGTCGGCGACGAACTCGCCGTCACCGTCGCCAACCGGCTCGATCACCCCACCTCGGTGCACTGGCACGGCATCGCGCTGCGCAACGACATGGACGGCGCCACCCCGGCCTCGGCCAACATCGCCGCCGGCACCGACTTCACCTACCGGTTCTCGGTGCCGCATCCGGGCACCTACTGGGCGCACCCGCACACCGGGCTAGACGCCGACACCGGCCTGTACTTTCCGGTGATCGTCGACGACCCGACCGAGCCGGGCGCCTACGACGCCGAATGGATCGTGGTGCTCGATGACTGGACCGACGGGATCGGCAAAAGCCCCCAACAGATCTACGACGATCTGCGCGGCGGGCATCAGATGCCTTCGATGGACACCATGCCCGGCATGCCCGCCGCGTCGAGCGCTCTTCTGGGTGGGGACGCCGGCGACGTCACCTACCCGCACTACCTGGTCAACGGACGCATCCCCGCCGCACCGACTGTCTTCGACGCCAAACCCGGGCAGCGGATCCGGATCCGGTTCATCAACGCCGGCTCCGACACCGCCTTCCGGGTCGCGCTGGCCGGACATGTCATGACGGTCACGCACACCGACGGCTATCCGGTGGTACCCACCGACGTTGATGCGCTGCTGCTCGGGATGGGTGAACGCTACGACGTCATCGTCACCGCCGGCGACGGCATGTTCCCGTTGGTGGCGCTGGCCGAGGGCAAGAACACGCTCGGACGGGCGCTGCTGTCCACCGGGGCCGGTGCACCACCTGAGGCCAGTTTTCGGCCGACCGAACTCAACGGCAGGGTCGGCACGGTGGAGATGTTCACCGCCACCCCCGCCGCCGGGCTCGGGTCGGCGAACTCCGACGTTGACCTCGCCGTTGATCTGACCGGTTCGATGGTGAAATACGACTGGGGCATCAACGGCAGGCCCTACCCCGACAACGCGCCGCTGACCATCAAGCAAGGCCAGCGGGCCACCGTGGCGTTCACCAACTCCACCGAGATGTGGCACCCCATGCACGTGCACGGCCATACGTTCCAGATGATCAAACCCGATGGCAGCCTGGGGGCCCGCAAAGACACCGTCATCGTGTTGCCCCAGCAGAAAGTGAGCGCCGTGCTGGTCGCCGACAACCCCGGCGACTGGATGATCCACTGCCACAACACCTACCACAAAGACGCCGGCATGATGACCAGCCTCAACTACACCACCTAAAGGGTGCGCCGAGCCGGTAGCTGTCTTTGCGTGGTGGCGCGCTGGTCCCCGGCGATCCGGATGATCTCGTCGGCGACCAATTGCGGTTCGGTCAGGAGCGCTTGACGATTCGGGTGCACCGCGGCGACGTGACGCGCGGCGAGCCGTGTCGCAGTGTGGCGGTGCGCCGCGATGAACGCCTCACGAATGGGCCTGTCGAAGATCGTCGACTTCATCCCCGAGAACACCGTGACCGGGGTGTCGCCCACGGTTGGCGGGTTTCGTCGCAGGCCGCGCAGGTCCTCGAGGACCGCTTGCTGCGCCCGCCTCCCCAGTCGCCGGGCAGACCGTTGTGGTTTAGGTGCATACCCGCCCCGGGTACAGCGTTGCTGTCACAACGAGAACGCAGCAATCCACCCCAAGGAGGGGCACATGAGCACCGCTGGCAGCATGCTGAAGTCCTACCCACAAGACCTCGGCGGTGTCGACCGAGACAAGCTGGTGGCCTGTATCGAGGCCTGCATCGAATGCGCGCAGGTATGCACCGCGTGCGCGGATGCCTGTCTGAGTGAAGAATCCGTCGACCAGCTGACCAAGTGCATCCGCACTAACCTTGACTGCGCGGATGTCTGCGAGGCCACCGGCCGGGTTTTGTCTCGACACACCGGCTACGACGCCAATATCAGCCGTAATGTATTGCAATCCTGCGCCACCGCCTGCAAAACCTGTGCCCAAGAGTGCGATAGCCATGCCGGGAGCCATGAGCACTGCCGCGTGTGCGCAGAGGTATGCCACCGGTGCGCGCGGGCATGCCACGAACTCATCGAGTCACTCGGCTGAATGCCTCGCTGGCATCACCGGCCCCCAACACGGTGGCCGTGTGGAGCGAGTCGGACGCTGACGGTGGCGATCTGATGTAGGGGCATGCGGCCGGGCAGTGCCGTGGTGATCGCCACCGTGAACTGCTGGGATTGTCGGGGCGGCGCCCGCGCCGTCATCGGGGGTACCCCTACGGGGTAGGTATCATGGGCGGCATGACACCTACCGATCCTCTGCCGTCCGGCGGTCCTGGCGTATGCCGGGAATCGTTGACGCCGTGGTCGACGATCGGTCGCCGCCGGGGCGCGATCGGCATGGCCGATGCTGCCGAGATCGCCCCGCGGCGAAGACGCCAGGAGGCCAGATGACAACCCCCCACGGATATTCGGCGCAGAAAGAAAACTATGCCAAACGGCTGCGTCGCATCGAAGGGCAGGTGCGTGGGATCGCCAAAATGATCGACGACGACAAGTACTGCATCGACGTCTTGACCCAGATCAGTGCGGTCAACAGCGCAATGCGGTCGGTAGCGCTCAGCCTGCTCGATGAGCACCTCGACCACTGCGTGACCCGCGCGGTTGCAGAGGGCGGCGACGATGCCCACGCAAAGCTGGCCGAAGCCTCTGCCGCCATCGCGCGCCTCGTGCGCTCTTGAGCGCGACGGCGCGGTTAGGCGCCCACGGCCGGGCCGGCGTGCCCCAATTGGCATCGAACAAGCCTTGACCCTCGTACCCTACCGGGGTATGGTCGAAGACATGAACGAGACCAAGGAAACCCAAGCCAGTTGTTGTAAGTCGGGCACCTGTAACTGCGGCGACGCCGCATGCACTCAGGGCCCGGGCTGCCAGTGCGGCCACCCGAAGTGCACTTGCAACAACTGATCAACCCACCACCCAAGCACCGCCACAGCTCTTCGCCCCCTTGGCCTGGGTTCGCTCACTGCGACTGAAGGCCAAGGGGTGCGGCGCGAGCCGAATCCTTCTCATCGCAGGCCGCTAGCGCAAGCGCGACATGCGTCGTGCCCGACGGGCCAGCCACCGACATAACACCGCCGGGCAGGAGCACCAGGGCCCGGCGGGCGTTTTTTCGTGTGCTGACGTCGGCGGGTGAACACCGCACGTCCGGAGCCGCCACGGCGCCTGGGCGGTGGCTTACCTCTGGCAACACCAAACGGACCGTAAGGCAGATTTGATGCAGACCGCGCAGCGCGCAGACCGGTACTGGTTGAGGGCACTGTCGTGTGCCGGATTTGGGTCAGCGGGAGCCCGGCCGGTGTCAGCGTCGCACGGAGCGTTCGCCACGTCGCGGCGTGGCGTTTCGTGATCGACGACCTCGCGCTGCGGTGGATTGTCACCGTCCTGTTCGCCGCGAGCATCGCTGGATACGGGTGCATCCTTGCCGCGCAACACAACCGGTGGACATGCACTGTCAATCACGTGCTGCATCTGGCGATGTCGGCAGCCATGATTGTGATGGCGTGGCCCGCTGGGATGGCCCTGCCGGTGGTCGGCCCGATGATCTTCTTCTTGCTCGCCGCGGGCTGGTTCGTGCTGGCGCCCGGACGGGTGTTCTCCGGTATCGCTGACCGCCTGATCAACAGCTATCACGCCATGAAGATGACGGCGATGGCGTGGATGTATGCGGTGATGAGCGGCCACTTGCCAGGCCAGACCTGCCACCCATCCGGTCACTCCGGACATGGCTCGCCGGGCATGCAGATGGCCGCGATGGACATGTCAGGGCCGGAGGCCGCCTGGACGGAAACCGAACCCGGGTGGATCATCATCGTCAACGCGATCGCCGCTGTCGGCTTCGCCATCGCGGCGCTGTACTGGCTGTATCGCTATGCCGCCGAACGTCGAAGCAACGCTGTGTCGCACCGCCCGCAACCGGTCGTCCTCGGGCCGTTATGCCAGGCATTGATGGCGGCCGGCGCGGCCCTCATGTTCGCCGTGATGGTGTAGCGCTCAACCGGTTCCCCCACGGTCTGCGCGATGCCCTGGCGGGAGGGAAATGACCGACATCGGAGCCGGGCGCCTCCAGTCCTGATCGGCGAGCTATTGCCCGCCACGCCGATAATGCTCTCCTCGTTACAGGAGGTGGCTGACCGATGCGGGGTGCACCAGCAGCGCAACGCCGAGGACCACAAACGTCGCCCCCGCCACCCGTCGCGGCCAATCGCCGAGGGAGGCGATTCTTTCCAGCCAGATCACCACCGAGAGCGCCAGCATCCACGCCAATTGCATGGTACCGAAGGCGATCAGGAGTACGAAGAGCATCCAGCAGCTGCCGAGACAGAACATGCCGTAGCGGGCGCCGGCACACAGGGCCCGGCCCGGGCCGTTGAGCTGCGCGCCCGGCCGCGGGGACGTCGGCGGCTGGCAGTGCCGCAGGCAGGTCGCTTTCAGCGGCGTGAGCTGATACAGCCCGGCGGCCAAAGCTGCGGCACCGGCCAAGCGGCCCGCCCACGGATCGGCGTGTGCCAGTGGTCCATTGAGGCGGCTCCACGCCAGATAGGCCGGGAACCCCGTGGCGCTCCACAGGGTCAGGTATCCGGCGACGAAGACAACCGCCGGGGCGGCGTTACCGACGGCAGCGCCGATATAGGTGCGTACCACGGGCAGGACCGCGGGAAGCATCATCGCCGCCATCATGGCCACCCACGCAAGCAGGAACGCGGCCAACGACATCGGCGTCATGGTGTCCATGGGCATATCTGAGGGGGCGTCCATGGGCATGGCGTCGCCGCCCATTCCTGCGGCGCTGACCACAGACCACCACCAGCCCACACCCGCCACACCCAGCAGGCCGGCCGGCAACCACGTATCGGTCCACGACTGCTGACGTACCTCGCTGCTGCTCACTGCCTATCGCCAACAGGAGCAGGGTCGACGGCGGCGGCGTCGGTCTCCAGATCGGTTTCCAAAATCCAGCACACCGTGGACTGGTCGTGTTCGGTGGGCGCGGCGTGCGCTGCGCGCTCAAGCAGGGTCTGCAGGTGGCCTTCCAGGGCGACCAGTTCGGCGATCTGCGCGCGGACCTGATCGAGACGGGTGCTCAGGATCTGCCGCACGTGCCCGCACGGCAGCTGACCGCGGTCGTGGATCGCCAGGATTTGGCGCACCTTCTGCAAGGTCAACCCCGCCGCTTGGCCCCGATGGATGAACCGGAGCCGTTCTACGATCTCGGGCCCATAGTCGCGATACCCCGATGCGGTACGTGCCGGCGGCGGAAGTAGCCCCGAGTCCTCGTAGAAGCGAATGGTTTTCGCGCTGGTATTGCTGAGCTTCGCCAACTCACCGATCTGCATGGCACCCATCCTTGACCTTCCACTGTACTGGAAGGTCAAGGATGGGTTCAGGTAGCCACACAGCGGGGCCATCAGCGCGTCAGCGCTTGGCGGGCAACAAACAGAAAGGGAGTGCTTGGCATGGCGTGGCATGGATTCTTGGTGAAAGCGGCACCGACAGTGGTGACCGGGGTGGTGGGGGCCGCGGCGTATGAGGCGCTGCGCACGGCCATGGCGAAGGCTCCGCTGCGTCAGGTGACGGTCGCCGTGACCGCCTGGGGCATCCGCGCTGCCCGCGACGCGCAGCGAAAGGCCGAAAAGAACTCTGAACAGGTCCGATTGACGGTCGCCGACGTAATGGCCGAGGCGCGAGAGCGCGCCGGGGACGACGCCGAGCCGGCAACGGCGACGAGCCCCGGTGGAGACCATGACCACTGATGTGCTGCGGGCCGCCGACGCCCCGTTTGAGGTCGTATCGAATGCATCGGGTCGGATGCGGGTGCACGTCAGCGGGTTTGGTGTCGATGCGGTTCGGGCCGTGGCGATCGAGGAGGCGGTCGCCGCGGTGCCGGGTGTGCAGGCGGTGGCAGCCTATCCGCGCACCGCGTCGGTGGTGATTCGGTATTCACCGCAGCGCTGCGACACCGCGGCGGTGCTGACGGCGATCGGGCAAGCCGAGCACCTCCCCGCGGAGTTGGTGCCCACCCGTGCCCCGCACTCGGCCGAGGTGCGCACCCCCGGTGTGGTGCGCAAAGCCTTCGATGGAATCCGCCGATTGCTGGGCGGCCGGCCCGATACCGACGGGCCGCCAGACACCGTGGCCGGTGGCGGGTGTGCGCAGGCACCCGGCGGCGCGTGCGGCACACCGTCATCGGGCGAGCTGAACAGACGGGAGCAGCGCAGGTGGTTGCGGCGGCTGTGGCTGGCAATGCCATTGGCGCTGCTGGCGTCGGTGTCGACGATGGTTTTCGGCGCCTTTGCGTGGGCGGGGTGGGTGGCGTTCGCTGCGACGGTGCCCGTCCAGTTCGTCGCGGGCTGGCCGTTCCTGCGGGGCGCGGTGCAGCAAGCGCGGGCAGGCAGCGCGAACATGGACACGCTGATCGCCCTGGGCACGCTGACCGCGTTTGGTTACTCCACCGTCGAGTTGTTCGCCGGTGGAGCGTTGTTCTTCGAAACTGCGGCGTTGATTGTCGCGTTCGTGGTGTTGGGCCGCTATTTCGAGGCCCGGGCTACCGGCAAGGCGTCCGAGGCGATCAGCAAGCTTGTGGAGATGGGCGCCAAGCAAGCCTGCCTGCTCGTCGATGACCAGGAGCTGCTGGTCCCGGTCGAGCAGGTGCAGGTCGGGGACCTGGTGCGGGTACGGCCCGGGGAGAAGATCCCGGTCGACGGTCAGATCGTCGACGGGCGCGCCGCCGTCGATGAGTCGATGCTGACCGGCGAATCTGTCCCGGCGGAAAAGGGGGTCGGTGACCGAGTGGCCGGGGCGACGGTCAACATCGATGGGCTGCTGAGTGTGCGCGCCACCGCGGTCGGCGCCGATACCGCGCTGGCTCAGATCGTGCGCCTGGTCGAGCAGGCCCAGGGCGGCAAGGCTCCGGTGCAGCGGCTGGCCGACCGGGTTTCGGCGGTGTTCGTTCCGGCTGTTGTCGGTGTTGCCGCGGTGACGTTCGCCGGGTGGACGCTGCTCGCCGCCAACCCGGTCGCCGGGATGACCGCCGCGGTCGCGGTGCTGATCATCGCCTGTCCGTGTGCGCTGGGCCTGGCCACCCCGACGGCGATCACGGTCGGCACCGGCCGCGGCGCGGATCTGGGGATTCTGGTCAAGGGCGGCGAGGTGATGGAAGCCTCGAAAATGATCGACACCGTGGTCTTCGACAAGACCGGCACCCTGACCCGCGCCCAGATGCAGGTCACCGACGTGATTGTCGGCAAGCGGCGGCAGCCCAACCTCGTGCTGCGGATCGCCGCCGCGGCCGAGTCAGGCTCCGAGCATCCCATCGGTGCGGCAATCGTCGCGGCCGCGCGTGAGCTCGGCTTGCAAATTCCGGCAGCGACACAGTTCACCAACCACGCCGGGCGCGGCGTACGGGCCGAGGTCGACGGCCGGAGCGTGCTGGTCGGACGGCGCACGCTTGTCGACGACGACGGTTTGGTGCTGCCGGAGCACCTCGCCGCGGCGGCCGCCGAGCTCGAAGAGCAGGGCCGCACTGCGGTGTTCGTCGGCCGCGACGACCACGTTGTGGGTGTGCTCGCCGTGGCTGACACCGTCAAGGACGACGCTGCCGACGTGGTCGCTGCGCTGCACGCCATGGGGCTGCAGGTCGCCATGATCACCGGCGACAACGCCCGCACGGCCGCCGCGATCGCCACGCAGGTCGGCATCGACCACGTGCTGGCCGAGGTGTTGCCGACCGACAAGGTCACCGAAATCCGGCGGCTCCAGGACGCGGGCAGGGTGGTCGCGATGGTGGGCGACGGCGTCAACGACGCCCCCGCCCTGGTGCAGGCCGATCTGGGCATCGCGATCGGCACCGGCACCGACGTGGCCATCGAGGCCTCCGACATCACGCTGATCTCGGGCCGCCTCGACGGCGTTGTGCAGGCGATCGGGCTCTCACGGCAGACTCTGCGCACCATCCACCAAAACCTGGGCTGGGCCTTCGGCTACAACACTGCCGCGATTCCCCTGGCCGCCCTCGGCTTGCTCAACCCGGTCATTGCCGGAGCGGCGATGGGGCTCTCCTCGGTCAGCGTGGTGACCAACTCGCTGCGGCTACGCCGATTTGGCCGCGACACCCGACAGGGGCTCGCCGCGGCCGCCTAGTTACCCGGCAGTGTTGGGTCACCGCTGCGCACATGGTGCGCCGACCTGCGACGGTCGTGCGGTCAGCGGCCGTGGGGGTGCGATGGGCCCCGCGTGACATCGTGACCGGTGGCAGTTCGAACCTACTGATTCGGCCCTCTTCGTGCGGTTATCCGGCCGCCGGCGACCCGGGGTATCACGGTGGGTGCTTGAAGGCGGAACTGGGGCCGCGTACCGGCGGTGTCGGTAGCGCGTCCGGCCATGCCGGTCAGGGGTGCTGCGCCGAGCAGGCCCGGCGCATCGGTCGAGCCGGTCGCCGTGGCGGTGAGGGTCGCGCCGGACAGGGCCGTGGGGGGGCTGATCGCCGAGGGCAGCCCGGCCCAGGTGTGCGGCACCGACAGGGCGCCCAGGGACGCCGCCCGGCCTAATCCGGCCGACACCGTAGCCGGGGCTCCGGCGCCACCGGCGCCCGCCCAGCCTGCCGGCGCGCCGAGCCCTGCGGTTGGACCCGCCGCGGGTGCCACAGTGGCGCCGGGCGCGGAGGTGCTGGCTGCGGCGGCTGGAAGCAGGGACTTGAGCTGGTTGGCATTTGAGAGCAGTGAGCTGGATATCCATCCGGCCGAACTGGTCATGGATAGACCGGTAGTCAGGGGGCTCAGCGTCGAACTCAGCGACGACAGTGACGAGGAAGTCGATGCGTCGGAGGTCAGCGGCAAGGCGAGCCCCTGCAACGTCGTGGGCACCGCCGACATCGCTTGTGACTCTTGTGACAGTGCACTTTGGGTGTTGGTGGCCGCCGATGTCGCGGTGGCTTGGGTGAGCGCGGCGGCCTGCCCGGTCAGCCCGGACGGGCTGGTGCTGGGGTGCGGAGAAGTGAACGGGGTCAGCGTGGACGCAGCTGCCGAGGCGCCCGCATAGCCATACATGGCAGCGGCGTCTTGGGCCCACATTTCGGCGTAGAGGGCTTCGGTGGCCGCGATCGCCGGGGAGTTTTGCCCGAGGATGTTGGTCGCGATCAGTGACATCAGCTGGCTGCGGTTGGCCGCGATCAGCGGGGGCGGCACCGTCATGGCCCACGCGGTCTCATAGGCGGTGACCGCGGCGCGGGCCTGGGCGGCGGTCTGCTCGGCTTGGGTGGCGGTGCTGTTCAGCCACGCCACATGGCCGGCGGACCCGGCTGCCATTGACGCCGAGGCCGGGCCCAGCCACGGCCCACCGGTGAGATTGGAGACCACCGATGAGTAGGAGGCGGCCGTCGAATACAAATCGGCGGCCAACCCGTCCCAGGCCGCGGCGGCGGCCAGCAAGGGCCCCGACCCCGGCCCGGAATACATTCTGGCGGAGTTGATCTCCGGTGGGAGCGCCCCGAAGTCCATTGTGCTTCCTCCGATTGCTTAGGTGGCCGCGGCCGCGTTGGCGGTTTCGGCGGCCGCATACGATCCGGTGCGGGCCGCCAAGGTGGCCGTGAACTGTTCGTGAATCGCGGCGGCTTGGCCGCTGACCGCGTGGTAGATCTGGACGTGCGCGACGAACTGCGCGGCGCTCAGTGCCCGCACCTGGTAGGCGGCGGCAACGATCACTGTGGTCGCCGAACCCACAGCGGCCAGGTCCCCGGTGGCTGCTGCCAGCAGGTCCGGGTGGGTGACTAGAAATGACACGGGATGTCCTTGTCTGAGCGGTATTCCAAGGGCGGGCAAGCAGGACGGCTGCCGTGGAGCCGATGCCGGTGACGCTGTCGCGCTGAAGGTTTCGGATCCGCTGCCATGTCATATGCAGGGCGGGACACGCGTTGCTTTCAGCGTTAGCTGCCGAGGCGGCGCTGTCGGGCGGTACTGCTCATCAGTCGGTTATCACCGGCGGTCGTGGTATCGCACAACAGCCCTGATGTGGACCGATCAGCGACGAGAAACACAGAACCGCGTCAAACGGTCCTGGCCCGTGAAATGTGCGGCGAGCCCACGTGGCGGGCCCCGCCCGGCTACCGCCACCGGCTGCGTGTGCCAACCGGCGACAGCGACCACTGCCACGATCACGGCCAGGACCGGCAGCGTCGGGGATGACGACTGGGGCAAGACCGCGGCCACGAACGCCTTGTGGCACAGGCTTGTTGGCCGGTGGTCGAGGTGCGGCTGGTCGACGGTGCCGGCCACCGGACCCGCGTGTGAGGTCAGTACCGGTTGCGGTGCTGTAGATGCCGCCGGCCCGGATCGCAGCAGTCCACAATGGGCCCCACCAAACACCCACAAGATGAACACCGTGGCGATGGCCGCCATCGCGATCGCCGACCGTGACCGTGGCACACGCCCAGCGTGGCACCGCACCACGCTGCGGTGCGGCGGGCCGGTTCGATACCGATAGTTCATGATTTAGCGCCTGATCAACTGGCCGTGCGGGTTGGGCACAGTTTTCTTGGCCTCAAGGTGGTGTCCGCGGTCGAGGCGGTACAACGCGGCTGCGGCGATGGCACCGACGAGGACCAGTCCGGCCCACAGGAGTTCACTGGCGCCGAGTTGTCGTGCCAGGCCCATGAGCGAGCCGGTGGCGAGGTTGCCGAGCAGGATGCCGATGCCGACGATGGTGTTGTAGAACCCATAGTGGGTGGCGACCAGCCGGCCCCCGGCCAGTGCGACGACGGTGTCCATCTCGAATGGGAAGGTCGCGGCTGCGCCGATAGCGAGCATGGCTGCTGACATCAGCAGCGCGGCGATCGCCGCAATGCTGCCGAAGCGGGCCGCGTCGGGGACGAGCACCAGCGGCGTGAAGGAGGCCGCCACGACGGCCATCCCGATCGTCAGGCTGCGCCCAGGGCCCCAGCGGGCGGTGAACCAGGCGGTGATGCGCAGCTGCCCGGCGACAGCAACGATCCCGGACACCACGAACAGCGCCGCCACCACCTCGGACTGCGATTGCGGTGCGAGCACTGACGCCTGCAGCGGTAGCGCCAGATAGATCTGGAACGTCAGCACGTAGGAGCCGATCATCGCCGCGGCGAACAACAAAAATGACCGGTTGCCGGCCACCACACGCCAGTCCTCGAGGATGGAGGTTTTCGCCGTCGGCGGATCGGCGGCGTGTTTCGGCAGCGCGAGAAGTTGGGCGACGGTCAGGGCGGCGAACACGACCGCGGCGCCTGCGGCGGTGATGCGGAAGTCGAACGCCATCAGCGCCAACCCGACCAGCGGGCCCAGCAGGATCCCGGCTTGATAGAAGATGTTGAACACCGCGAACGCCTCAACCCGGCGGTCGCCGGCGTCGGCGGCCAGATAGGCGCGCACCGCCGGGTTGAACAACGCCCCCGCGAACCCCGTTGCCGCCGACGCGATCAGCACCGCGGGCAGCGACTGGGCGATGACCAACAACGCGAACCCGCCGGTGCGCAGCAGACATCCGGCCACGATCAGCGGTTTGTAGCCCAGCCGGTCGGCCAGCGTGCCGCCCACGATGAACATGCCCTGCTGGGAGAAGTTGCGCACCCCCAGCACCAGCCCGACTGCCCAGGCCGCCATCCCCAGTGGGCCGGCCAGGTAGCCGGCCAGGTACGGCATCAGCATGTAGAAGCCGATGTTGATGCCGAACTGGTTGACCATCAGCACCCGGGCGGGCACATCGAAGCTGCGGAACTGCGAAATAAACGTCATCGGCCCACCACTCCAGCCGGATCGAGCACGGTGGCGCACCGTGTCCAGGACTGCACCACTTGCTCACCGGGGTCGGTGATGACAGCCGGCTCGGCCGGCGGTAGGTGACCGAGCAGGTGGTGTTCGCGGCAGTAGTCGTCGTTGTAGATGGTGTCGAAGTAGCGTTGCGGGCCGTCGGGGAACACCGCAGCGATGGTGGTGTCGGCTGTCATGGTGCGTGCTGCCCACCCGGCGACCAGGGCGACCGCGCCCACACTCCAGCCGCCGCTGGCGTGGTGGGTGGCCGCCAGGGAGCGCACCGCCCACACTGCTTCGGCCGGGGCCACCCAGTGCACCTCGTCGAACAGTGCGTAGTCGACATTGCGTGGATAGATGCTCGAGCCCAGCCCGCGCATCAACCGGGTGGCGGCGGGTTGGCCGAAGATGGTCGAGCCGATGGTGTCCACCCCGATGACCTTCAGGTCCGGGTTGAACTCACGCAACACCCGGGCCACCCCGGCCGAATGCCCGCCGGTGCCCACCGAGCACACCAGCACGTCGATGCGGCCGAGTTGGTCGCCCAACTCCAGCGCCAGCGACCGGTAGGCGTCGATGTTGTCGGGGTTGCTGTACTGATCCGGGCACCAGGCGTCGGGATCGGCGGCCAACAGCTGCGCGACCCGGTCTTTGCGGGCCTGCTGCCACCCGCCGACCGGGTGCGGCTCGGCGACCAGATCGACGTCGGCGCCGTAAGCGCGCAGCATGTTCTGCACGATCGGCTCCATGCCCGGGTCGGTCACCACCGTGACCGGATGCCCGTAGGTCATGCCGGCCAGCGCCAGCCCCAACCCGAGGGATCCACTGGTGGACTCCACGATGCGGGCGCCGGGCCGCAGCACGCCGCGGGCCCGGGCGCGTTCAACCATGTGCAGGGCGGGGCGGTCCTTCATGCTGCCGCCCGGATTGAACCCTTCGAGCTTGGCCCAAAACCCGCGACCGGCCGAGGTCAACGGCGCCGAAATCCGCAACACCGGAGTATTACCGACCAAACCGTTGGGCCGGCGATACGGACTGGGGGCGGGTTCGCAGCCCGCGGCCCGGGGTGTGCTCGCCGGGGCGAGTTGGCGTGAACTGCGCAGGTCGATGGCCGCAAAGGGCAGCTCGGCAAGCTCGCAGGGGTTCAAAGACAGAAGATTGGTCATGGGATCGTCGCTTTCAGCGTGAGGCCGCAACCGCAGAGCGCAGCCAAGTGACATGGGCAGCAGACACCGGCCGTCGTGACAGGGCACAACAGCCTGGCGCTGACCATTCAGCGACGAGAAAGGCAGAACCGGATCAAGCGCTCTTGACCCGTGCGGGCACCGGCCAGCCCACCCGGCGGGCCCCGACCAGCCGGCACCACAAGAGAGGCCACTGAAGTCGCGGCGACGACCAAGACCGCCACCAGACCCAGCGCAACCAGCGCGGTAAACGACGACTTCGTGAGCATCGTGGTCGGGAACGCCTCGTGGTGAACGCCCAACGAACCGTTGGCAGCGTGCGGGTGATCGAGCGTGATCGCGTGCTCACCGCCCAGCGAGGACACCACGGAATGCGCTGGGTCAGCGACGTGGGACACCGGCGACAGTACGTCGGAGTGGGCGGCGATCGCCAACATCCCCACCGCCGCCAGCACGGCGGCCAGGAATCGCAGCCGTGGCCGACTGCGTCGGACCTTCGCCCGCATCCCCAAGTACCCCATACCCCTAGAGGGTACGCACGGTGTGCGCCGGTGTCTAGCGCGGGTATGGGCACATTTCGATAACGCTCCCGAGGCCCAAGTCAGACCGCCCCTTGGCGCCGCCGGGCGCGGACGGACCGCTCTGATTGTTTGTTGAAAACGGTTTTCATCAGCCGTTGGTTCGGGGTACAGTCGCCCGCACCTTGTCGATAATGATTGTCATTAACGCGCGATGGTGGTTGTGGGACGTCTTTGTCCCGCTGCCTGACCGGGCGTGGTGACGCGAGTCGGACGGAGAGTTCTGGTGATGACGCGACGTGTGGCGATCGATGGTGTGCCTGGCGACGATCAGGCATCGGTGATCGGTGTTGGGCGATGAGCGCACCGTTGTGGATGGCGTCGCCGCCGGAGGCGCATTCGGCCTTGTTGAGCAGCGGACCGGGGCCGGGTACGTTGCTGGCCACTGCGGGGGCGTGGACATCGCAGAGTGCCGAATACACTTCGGCGGCAGATGAACTCATCGCAGTATTGGGGGCGGTGCAGGCCGGGGCATGGGAGGGTCCCAGCGCGGAATCGTATGTGGCCGCTCATGTGCCGTATCTGGCGTGGTTGATGCAGGCCAGCGCGGACAGCGCTGCAGCGGCCGCCCAGCATGGGACCGCGGCCGCGGCCTACACCAGCGCGTTGGCCGTAATGCCGACGTTGGCCGAGTTGGCCGCCAACCACGCCAGCCACGGGGCGTTGGTGGCGACGAACTTCTTCGGGATCAACACCATCCCGATCGCGCTGAATGAGGCCGATTACGCGCGGATGTGGATCCAAGCGGCCACCACAATGGCCACCTACGAGGCAGTCGCCGGCACGGCGGTGGCGTCAACCCCGCAAACCGCGCCGGCGCCGCAGATCCAGAAATCCGACAGCACCACCAGCGACGGCGGCGGCTGCGGCACCAAAATCGATCCGTGGACCGGGGAAACCGAGGACGTCTATTGCCCGTCCGACCCGCGCTTCTGGCAGGGCTGGGCATCCGAACTCACCGAGCAAATCTCCGACGTGCTGGCAAATCCGTCGCAGCTATCGACCCTTCTTCCCATGATGGAGGCCGATTTTCTGTTCCACGTTCAGGTGCTTGTGTCCAACCTGCCCCAGATGGCCCCGCAGCTGTTGTCGGTGGGCTTAGGCCTCGCTATCGCCAACCTCGGATGGGCGGCCGGTCTCGCCGGGCTGGCCGGCCTGGCTCAGCCCACCGGGGTCCCGGCCACGCCGATGCCAGAACCCGTTGCGGCTCAACCCAACCTGTGGCCGACCGCCGGGATCGCCCCAACCATGCCAGCCGCTCCGACCACCGCTGGGGCCGCGGCGCCCGCAGCTCCGGCAGCACCAGTCACTGCCGCCGGTGCCGCACCCGTGCCGGCCGCCGGTCTTGCAGGATTCGGTTATCTGCTGGGCGGCGGCGGCGGACCCGGTCCCGCCGTCGGCCCAAACCTCACCGACCGTAGCCGCGTCAAGGCGCCGGCCTCCGACCTCAGTGCGCAGGAGGGGACCGCCGCGGCCGCGTCGGCACGGGAGCAGGCACGCGCCCGCCGCCGGCGGCGAGTGGCGGTGAAAGATCGCGGCTACCGCGACGAGTACGCGGATCTGGACGACAACATGGACACCGCCCCGGGCCCGTCGACCAGCGATCGGCTCGCCGCGCCGACGGCATCGGATCGCGGTGCCGGCGTGCTAGGGCTTGCCGACACCGCGCGCAAGGCCGACATCACACCGGCAGCGGGGTTGACCACGGTGGCCGGTGACGGGTTTGAGGGCGCCCTGACCGTGCCGATGGTGCCGAGCACCTGGGGCCATGACGGCAGCCCCCGCAAAACGGAGTACGAGGAGGACGACAGCTGACCATCACCTACCGATTAGCTCACCCTCCCGCACCCCGTAATCAATTTAGCGGCAGGCCTTTTACGCCGATACTTCCGGACATTGGGAGCGCGTCGTGCGCCGTATATCGGCATCTAAAGGTCAGTTCCGGGCCTGATGGTTGTCGACGGCACTTCGGGGCCGCCGGCACCAGTGCCACGAGGTCGATCTGGAGCAGCGGAAGGCGCTAGCGCCAACACTAGCAACGGGGCGGTCGGTGGGTGTGACGGTTTCGACGCCTTCGATGATGGCGTACAGGAGCCGAGCTTCTCAGTTGACTCCCGCTTCGCGCGCCCTGATCCGCATGCCCGGCGGGCAGGACAGAAGGGTGGTCAACTCATCGACATTCGCGCGGCGCCGAATATCGGGAAACGAGACGTGACATGACAGATACCCGCCACTGCCCGACTTCTACGTTCTTGAACTGCCGCGTGACGGGCGGGTCGAGGGTGCTTGCCCCGCAGTGCGCAGCCGCTTTCGAACGATTGACGTGGATACCCCACCGGGGTATGGTGTGGAGTTGTGAACGAAACCAAACAAGCCCAAGCCAATTGTTGCAAGTCCGGCGGCTGCCAGTGCGGTGACGCCTTGTGCACCCAGGGACCGGGCTGTCAGTGCGGTCACCCCGCCTGCACGTGCAACGATTGATCCACCACACCGCAGCACGACGACTGCACTCGACAGCCACAACCGGTGTGCGCTGAAGGCAGCCAAGCAAACCCAGCGAGTGTTGGAGGCGACGAGCTGCACGCCCAGTCCAGCAGCGGTAACGAGAGCATGGCCGGCCGGTAAGCGCCTGGTCATGCTGCCCGGCTGTGATCATCGCCGAGATGCGGCATCTGGGCCCACATCCAGTAAGCGCTGATCGATATGCCGAATCTTCGGCCCGAAAAGGTAGGCAAGCAATGCCAGAAAGCACCCCCGCCACTTCCACCCCCACACGTCCGGATTGGACCCGCTGGCTCTACCCCGCCGCCGCCATCACCGGCATTGCGGTCGGCATCTTCATCATCGTCGCTGGCCTGTATCTCGTTTTTTCGCAGCCGAACTGTGGTGGCGCCATGAAAGACGGCATGCCCTGCTGTGCCGAGATGAAAGAGAACATGAATCACAAGATGGACGACATGAAAAATAAGCCCGGCATGCCGTCCCCGTCGCAGATGCCGATGCCGATGCCGCCCATGCCCACACCTGGGCGGTAAATCGTCGAAGTGCGGGTCGCGTGGCGCAGGCGGCCGAGCGGACCGATGTCAATCCGCAGACGTTGCGGTATAACGAGCGACGCGGTCTGCTGCCGACGCCGGCTCGGTCGGAGTCGGGGTATCGCCGCTACGGGCCGGAGGCGGTGCACAAAGTGCGGTTTGTCAAACGCGCCGAGGAGCTCGGTTTCACCCTCGCGGACGCCGACGTATTGCCGCACCTGGCCGGCGGTGGACCGGAGAGCTGCCCTGCGGCCGTCGCGATGGCCGACGAGAAGATCACCGCGTTGACCGCCAAGATCAACGATCCGGCCCGCATACGCGCGACCCGCAATCGGCCCCCGAGCCGACCGCGACTGCACGCTTCAGCATGCCCTGGCTTCCGATCCTTAGGAACGGCCATGACCAGACCCGCCACGCCGCGTATCCAGCTGCTGCACGTGCCCGACTGCCCGCTGCTCGACCGGGTGCGGGACCTGGTCGCACAGGCGCTCGCCGCAACGGGGACAGCGGCCTCCGTCGAGGAGCTCTGCGGTCCGTACCCCTCGCCGGCCTTGCTGATCGACGGAGTCGACCTCGTCACCGGCCGACCGCCCGACCCGGATGCAAATTGCCGGCTGACCCTTCCGTCTGCTGAGCAGATACAGGCCGCCCTGCGCAGGAATGCACGCTGATATCGAAGGGCACCCCCATGGACACCTCCCTCGCCACCCGCTTGATCGCCGCCGTGGACGCCAGTCCGGATTGCACCGCCCGACGCCAAATTGCGGCGGCCGCTGCTTCAGCTGCTCGCCGCCGGCGCCCGGTCAGCGTCGAACAACTCGCCGGGAGCGCCGGGCTTTCGGTCGATCAGGTTCCCGCCGAGCTTGCCGCGTTGACCGACACGGGTTCACCGGTGCGGCGGCAGGGTGAGACGACGTGGGCGATGCGGCCGAGGATCGTCGGGAACACCAGAGCATCCAGGGCCGTGCAGGTATACGTTCCCAACGGTACCCACCGTAGCGTCCACACCCGAATCGAGATGTTCGAGATCTCCACCGGCCCAGTGATTTACAGTCACTCCTGCATGCGAGCGGTGTGATATCACCGCGTTAACATCACCGACGACCAAGCGCGGGCATGTGCGGGCTACCGACGGCGTCAGCGGAATCACCGGCGTCGGCATTTTTCTCGGCCCGAACACTCCCACGTTGGAGGCGATGACACGCCACCTGGAGTGAGCGGTTGATCTTGAGGCTGGCCGAGGAAATGACACGGGTCTGAGACAAACTCAGATGACACCACGTGAGACAACCGGCATCGCCGCAGGTCAGAGTGCCGCCATATGACACGGAGCATGAGACCATACAGATTTGTAGGGTTCACGCTGCGAGTCATCTTCTCAGAGGTTCGGTAGAGGCGACGGTTGCCGTGTTGCTTCCGGCCGGCGGGTTGGCGCGGCCGACAAGACGCGGGAGTTCCACCGCCTAGTCCAGTGCGTACCACACACTGGCCAAGAATGCTGGCTCTTCCGAGTTAGCAGGGGCGTAGCTGCCTGGCCGTGAGCGGCGCCCGTCGTGATTGGCGGGTGCAGGCCCACCGTACTCGGCGGCGTTGGTTGTCGGGGTTGCGGAAGCCGAAGGCGACGCGTCCGACGTGTTTGACGATCCTGTTGTAGCCCTCACTGCGGGCGTTCGACAGGCCGGTCGTGATCGCGAGAACCATTGGCCCCTGCCATGTTTGGATGGTTGCAGCGAGGTCGTGGATCTCGGGGACTTTGGTGGCGGCACAGAATTGGTAGAAGCGATACAGCGCGGCGGCGATGTCGTAGCGCATGGCACCGGTCGCGGTGCAGGCCAGGACGTCGCGGAGGAGTTCTTTGGCGATCCAGGCGGCCAAGATGTCCCCACCGGGGTCGGCGGCTGCCAGGGCGGCCACCAGGCGGTCGCGTTGGGTGTCGGTGAGCCGCTCGGCGGCGCGCAGTAACCGGCGCCGGTTGAGCCATTCCGGGTCGGCCTTGCGGCCACGACGCCCACGACTGTCCCAGGTGGTGCGCCGGCGTACCGCTTCGACGGTCTGGTTAGCTCGTTTGACCAGGTGAAATCTGTCGACGATCAACTGCGCGTGGGGCAGGGCGTCGCGAGCGACCTTGGCGTAGGTGCTCGACATGTCGATCGCGACATGGGTGATCGACTCCCGCCATTCGGGGGTGCGTGCTGCCAGCCAGTCGGCCACGGGTTTGGCTGATCGACCGTTGACCTGCACCAGCAGGCCGCTGGTGCCGGTGATGTCGACCAGGCCGGTGTCGAAGCGGTCGATCCACACGCGGTTGCCGGTGTCCGGGCAGGTCTCGTATTTGGCCTTGCCCGGCGGGTCTCGTCGATGCCCAGCACGGTGATCGCTGCCGGTTCGCCGGCGAGCACCGCCTCCGCGGTGGCCTCAACGGCACCGTGACAGGTGTTCCAGGTGCAGCCGTAGTCGGCGGCGACCGCGGCCACCGGCCGGATGTGGTCGAGGACCATCGTGGCCATCTCTGTCTTGGCTCGGGTAGTTACCCGTGCCCGCGGAGGGACATCCGGTGTGGCCTCGGTGAACGTCTTCTTGTCACAGGAAGTATTGGTGCACAGCCATTTCCGTTTCCGCCACACAATTTGGGGCCGGTCGGGTCCGATCTTGATATCGCGTGGGCGCGTGCTGACCCAACCGCGTGAGCGGCGCGAGCGGGTGCGGCACTTCGTGCACCGGCCGACGTACTCCGGGGCGGTGTGCGCCGTGATTACCCGCCCACCGTCGTCGTTGCGGTGCACCGTATCCACGACGATGCCTTCGAGACCGAGCAGCAAGGTACTACCGTTGGGCAAGGCTCGCGCCTTTCTGTGATCTGGATGCGTGAAGAACACCCAGTTCACAAGGGCGCGAGCCCCCAATCAGTCACCGACACCCAGGGCATCCGAATCGGTCACACCAGACCCCCACCAAGTCGGAAGAGCCAGAATGCTCTCTCGGTAAGGGAGGTTCTTCCGTACTGGCAGTAGCAGACTCACCGAAAAGTGGGGCGAGGGCACAGCCCCATACCCTGCCACCACTCCGCCGCAATTCACCCCATCCGGTCGGCAAGCCACCACGTCAGCTTCGGCGACAGACGGCGCAGAAGATAGGCAGCACGAGCGCCCGGGGTCACAACAATCTTGTGATGCGCAAGTCCACGATCGACTGCGTCCAGGACGTCGTCGGTCGTGATCATCAGTGGTGACGACGTCTGGTGACTGAGCTTTTCGACAAACGCCGGCCCTCCAGTCGCCTGGTTCAGCAAGGGAGTCTTGACCGCGGTTGGCGCGACCAACAGAACCTGGGATAGCGTCCCGCTGAGTGGTGGACTTCGGATCTAGCGTGGTTCACGCGTCGAGATCAACGAGTCGTGTTGAACGC
>NZ_LQPG01000059.1 GCF_002102265.1 Mycolicibacter longobardus
CAGACCGAAGTCGTCAGCCTGTGCCGCCGGTGCAGCCGCCAACGGCGCCATCCCGAACGCCAGGAAAGCCCCGACCGAGGCAGCCGCTCCGATCGCGCGGTCACGCCGCCGCGATCCTCTCCGTCGAGTCCTTCGCTCTTCGCGTCGATCCTGTGCCATCGCTGACGGCCCCTTTCCTCTTTGCATATACCTTGTCAATGCTTATATGAAGCTGTGTACATGGTCGTATGGGCGCTAACCGTAGCGACTAAATCCCCGCGTGTCCACCAACATGCACCGACGTTCCACATCGAACCATACGAAATGCTTGGTTTACCTGCTTAGACAGACTGGTGGTTTAATCTATCCGTCGGATTGCTCAGCTATCCTGAAACCCGGCAAGCTTTGCCTGGGACCGTCACGATTCCCGGAATTTGACACCGGAAGGTTGATCTGTAATGCAGCTTCACCGCACCGAGGTCGTGCAGCGTCGAGCGCCACACGGTGTCGCCCCAGGTCAACGGGTCTGGCGGGCGGTGCCGGCACTGGCGGCGCTGGCCGCGCTCGGACTGGCGCCGGTGTCACCGGCGCCGTCCGCTCACGCGGACGAATTCGACTGGGTTGTGGATCTGCTCAGCCCGCTCTTCGGATTTCCGGAGGACGATGGCGGCGCCTCCACCGCGGCCCTCGACGGGTTCGACCCCGCTGCCGACGCGCTGCCGCTGGGCGCGGACGCGACCGGCATGGGCAGCTTCTATGAGTGGCTGCACCAAACCATGCAGGACTGGATCGACAGCCCGTCGGGCCAGCAGCTCGGCAATCTGATCAACCCGCTGTTCGCGCCGCTGACCCAGGGCGCGTGCGGTGTGATCTGCAACGGTGTCGACGGCACCGAGGACAACCCCGATGGCGGCGCCGGCGGGCTCTGGTTCGGTGACGGCGGCAACGGCTGGTCCTCGGACATCGAAGGCGTGGCCGGTGGCAACGGCGGCAACGGCGGCGGATTCGGCAACGGCGGCAACGGCGGCGCGGGAGGCCTGGGTGCCGATGGCGGCAACGGCGGCAACGGTGGCAACTTCTGGGGCAACGGCGGCAACGGCGGCCACGGCGGAGCCGGCACCGAAGACGGGGGCTCCGGCGGCAACGGCGGCAACGGCGGCCACGGCAACTACCTCTACGGCAGCGGCGGAGACGGTGGCGCCGGAGGCGCCGGCAGTGCCGCCGAGGGCAACGGGAGAACAGGCGGAGCAGGCGGCAACGGCGGCCGCGGCGGAGACGGCGGTCAGCTACTCGGCGGCGGTGGCGACGGCGGGCATGGCGGCATAGGCGGCGACGCGACCGGAACCGGCAGCCGAGGCGGAGCAGGCGGCGCAGGCGGCGCCGGCGGCAAGATCGGTGGCAGCGATGACCCGGCCGGCGGCGGCGATGGCGGCAACGGCGGCGCAGGCGGCGACGCGACCGGAACCGGCAGCCGAGGCGGGGCCGGCGGCGCAGGCGGCGCCGGCGGCGGCTACACCTCGGTGATCGTCGGCCCCTATGGCGCCGACGGCGGAGACGGCGGGGCCGGCGGCAACGGCGGAGACGCCAGCGGCGACGGCGGCGTCGGCGGCAGCGGCGGACGTGGCGGTCTCGGCGGACACGGGGTCGGATTCGGCGGCAACGGCGGAGACGGCGGAGACGGCGGCAACGGAGGCAACGGCAGCGGCGGAGCTACCGGGGGCCTGGCCGGCCCCGGCGGCGCAGGCGGACCCGGAACCGTTCACGGGGAATCCGGCGTCCAGGGAGCACCCGGTACGCCCGGCACCACGTCCTGACCGTCGGCTCGACGCGATGCGTCACGCCGAATACTTCGCCACCAGTTCGTTCTTGTACAGCTTGCCGGTGTCGGTGCGCGGCAGCTGCGCCTCGAATGCGATCGACCGCGGACATTTGTAGTGCGCCAAGCGATCCCGTAGCCATGCGAGCAGCTCCGCGCCGAACTCGGGCGTGGCGTCGTCGGGGTCGACGGTCTGCACAGCGGCCTTGACGCTCTGGCCCATCTCTTCGTCGGGAATCCCGAACACGGCGGCGTCGAGCACCTTCGGGTGCGTGACCAACGTGTTCTCCGCTTCCTGCGGATAGATGTTGACCCCGCCGGAGATGATCATGTGGTGGCGGCGATCGGTGAGATACAGGTAGCCCTCGTCGTCCAGATAGCCGATGTCGCCGACGGTCGTCCAACCATGTGTGTCACGCGATTTCGCCGTGTTCTCAGGGTCGTTGAGGTACTCGAAAACGTTGCCGCCCTCGAAGTAGATCTCGCCGGCCTGGCCGGGCGGCAACTCATTGCCGTCCTCGTCGAGGATGTGCACCGCACCGAACATCGGCTTGCCCACCGAACCGGGGCGGGCCAGCCACTCCTCGGCGCTGATCAGCGTGGAGCCGTGCGCCTCCGATGAGGCGTAGTACTCGTCGACGATCGGCCCCCACCAGTCGATCATCTGCTGCTTGATCTCCACCGGACATGGGGCCGCAGCGTGCATGACACGCTTGAGACTGGACACGTCATACGAATCGCGTACCGCTGCAGGAAGTTTCAGCATGCGGGTGAAATGCGCCGGAACGAATTGACCGTGGGTGACCTGGTAGCGCTGGATCGCGTCGAGAGCGGACTCTGCGTCGAACTTCTCCATGACGACGGTGGTCAACCCCGCCGCCTGCACCTGCATCGACCACACCGACGGCGCGGTGTGATACAGCGGCGCCGGGCTCAGATAGACCGCGCCGGGCCCCATCCACACCGAGACCAGCATCGCCATCAACCCGGGCACCTCGGCCGGCGGCAGATGCGGCAGCGGGCGTTTGATGCCCTTGGGCCGGCCCGTGGTGCCCGAGGAGTACTGCAGCAGATCACCCTCGATCTCGTCATCGATGGGCGTATCCGGTTGGTCGGCAACGCATTCCGGGTAGCGCAACCAACCCTCGAGGTCATCATCGGCGATCATCCGCAGCGCCGGCAGGCCGGCCGGCAAATGTGCCGCCAAGCCCGCACAGGTCTGGTGCAGCGCCGCCGAGCCGAGGATCGCCTTGGCGTTGCTGTTGTCGACGATGTAGGCGGCCTCGGCGGCGGTCAGGTGGGTGTTGATCGGCACGTAGTACAGGCCGCTGCGCCGCGCGGCCCACATCGCCGCGTGGATGTGCTCGTTGTTCTCCATGAGAATCGCGACCACGTCGCCCTCGGCCAGCCCGGCCGCCCGGAAGAAATGTGCCAACCGGTTGGCGCGGGCCTCAAGCTCGGCGAAGGTGATGACAGTGCCGGAAGGGTGCAGGATGACGGCTGGGTTGTCGGCGCCGAGATGTTCGCGAATCTGCATGCGCTGACTGTACTGAAACCAAACTTGACGGCTGTCAAGTGGTGGCGTCACTCCGGGCCGGCGGTCACCCGGCGAAAGGGCTTCTAGCCCAGGCGCTGCTTGAGAGCGTCGAACTCATCGCGCAGGCCGGTGGGCAGCTTGTCGCCGATGAACTCGAACCACTCCTCGATCAGCGGCAGCTCGGCGCGCCACTCGTCGGCGTCCACAATCAGCGCCTGGTCCACGTCGGCCGCGGTCACGTCCAGGCCGTCGAGGTCCAAGTCCGCAGCGGTCGGCACGGTGCCGATCGGGGTCTCCCGACCGCCGGCCGTGCCCTCGACCCGTTCGACGACCCACTTGAGCACCCGGCTGTTCTCGCCGAAGCCCGGCCACAGGAAGCGGCCGTCGTCGCCGCGGCGGAACCAGTTGACGAAGAACACCTTCGGCAGCTTGGACTCATCAGAGTGCTTGCCGGTGTCGATCCAGTGCTGCATGTAGTCCCCGGCGTTGTAGCCGATGAAGGGCAGCATCGCCATCGGGTCGCGGCGGACCTTGCCGACGGTGCCCTCGGCGGCGGCAGTCTGCTCGCTGCCCATGGTGGCGCCGATGAACACCCCGTGCTGCCAGTCGCGGGCCTGGCTCACCAGCGGCACCGTGGTCTTGCGACGGGCGCCGAACAGGATCGCCGAGATCGGCACGCCCTGCGGGTCGTCCCACTCCGGCGCCAGGATCGGGCACTGCGACATCGGGGTGCAGTACCGCGAGTTCGGGTGAGCGGCAGGGGTTCCCGACTCGGGCGTCCAGTCGTTACCCTTCCAGTCGGTGAGGTGCGCGGGGGTGTCCCCGTCGATGCCCTCCCACCACACGTCGTTGTCGTCGGTGTGGCCGACGTTGGTGTAGACGGTGTTGCCCGCCTCCAGCGTGATCATCGCGTTCGGGTTCGAGCTGCGGCTGGTACCCGGCGCGACCCCGAAGAATCCCGCCTCGGGGTTCACCGCGTACAGCCGGCCGTCCTTGCCGAACCGCATCCAGGCGATGTCGTCACCGAGGGTCTCGGCCCGCCAGCCCGGGATGGTCGGCTGGATCATCGCGAGGTTGGTCTTGCCGCACGCCGACGGGAACGCCGCCGCCACGTAGTAAGCCTTGTTCTCCGGCGAGATCAGCTTGAGGATCAGCATGTGCTCGGCCAGCCAGCCCTCGTCGTGGGCCATCGCCGAGGCGATCCGCAGCGCGTAGCACTTCTTGCCCAGCAGCGCATTGCCGCCGTAACCCGAACCGTAGCTCCAGATCTCGCGAGTCTCCGGGAAGTGGGTGATGTACTTCTCGGAGTTGCACGGCCACGGCACGTCCTGCTCGCCGTCGGCCAGCGGGGCACCCACCGAGTGCAGGCCCTTGACGTAGGCGCCGTCGGTGCCGATCTTCTCCAGCGCCGCGGTTCCCATCCGGGTCATCACCTTCATCGACGCCACCACGTAGGGCGAGTCGGTGATCTCGATGCCGAGCTTGGGGTCCTCGGCGCCCAGCGGACCCATGCAGAACGGGATGACGTACATGGTGCGGCCACGCATGCAGCCCCGGTACAGCTCGGTCATGGTGGCCCGCATCTCGTCGGGGTCCATCCAGTTGTTGGTGGGGCCGGCGCCTTCGGGCGTCTGGCTGCAGATGAAGGTGCGCGACTCGACCCGGGCGACGTCGGCGGGGTCGGAGAGCGCCAGGTAGGAGTTGGGCTTCTTATTCTCGTCGAGCTTGACTGCCGCACCGGAGTCCACCAGCAGGGCCATCAGCCGGTTCCACTCCTCCTCGGAACCGTCCGCCCACTCCACCCGGTCGGGCTGGGTGAGCTCCGCGACCTCCCGAACCCAGGCCAGCAACCCGCTGTGTTTGGTGGGGGCGGCGTCCAGACCGGGAATGGTCGCTGAGGTCATTGAGCTCTCCTGTGTAACCTGTGTCACTTGGTGGCGTTGCCGCTGATGCGCGCCGCTGCTCACCTCTTATACCGTCATTAAATAAGAGGTTACCGTGGATAGCTGCGCGGGTCGAAACGGGCGTCGAACGGGCTCGAAGCCCGGCTAACCCGCGACCGCCTCCCCGGCGTCAACGGAACCGGATTCACCCAGTTCATGCGGCGGTCCCAGCTTCGCCTCTCCTCCGTCGAGCCTCGCTGAACCGCCGAGTTCAGACCGCACCGCATTCAGCGCCCGCCGCAGGGTCGGCAGCTGGCGATCACGCACTGCGGCGGCCCGGGCGCTCGCGGCCGCATGTTCGCGCAATTCCCGATCCAGCCCGGCGATCCGGTCGGCGGCCCGGGCCGCTTCGATCTCATTGCGCTGGGTGAGTTCGGCCGTGAGTGCCGAATCCGCGGCCACCATCCGAAGGGCCACCAGCTCCTGCACCCTGGCCCGCAGCGAGTCGACGGCCTCGCTCACCCAACGATCCAGCACCGCGCGGTCACGCAGCAGCCCGCGGATGCGCACCACCCACACCGTGACCGCCACCCCGACGACAACGCATCCGGCCGCACCGGCCGCGGTCAACGCCGGAGCCAGGTGCGCGAAGAGCCGGCTCAGCGTCAACGCCACCCCAAGTCCGAAGCCGGCCCCCAGCAGCGTCGTCAATTGGGTCTCCAGGCGCCGCGACTTCAGTGCCGGCTCCCCGGTTTCGATCGCAGGAACCGGCGGGTGCACGCCGGTCTGCGGAACCGCGGCGGATTCCCCCGCAAGGCCCAGTTCGTGGGCGACATCGGCCAGATGCTCGGTAACCCCCTGATCGACCTCCGCCACCACCTCGGCCAGCCGGTCACGCACATAGGCCTCGAACTCGGGCAGCCGGCGCCGGGTCATGCCCGCGGCGTCCTCGGCGAGCTCGCTGCGCACCGAGGAACATCGCTTGCGGGCGAAATAGGACAGCTGCACCCGCGCCTGGGCGATGCGGCTGCGTAACGCGATCACCCGCTCCGATTTCGACATCCGCCGCTGCCGCACCTCCTGGTCGCGCTGCTCCTGCAGCAGCCGCACCCGGGCGCGCCGCCCGTCCGCGCGGGCGTCCCGGTCGATCCGTTCGGCGTCGCTGCGTAACTGGAACTCCCACGAGCGCAATCGGTTTCGCCGTCGCACTTCGCTGTCACCGAGCTGTTCGCGCAGTTCGGCCACCAGGTCCTCGACAGCTGGCTCGCCTCGCTCGGGCGCCGCAGCCGCCCCCACCCACGCCACGTCGCGGTAGCGCGGCGCGTAGCCGGCCAGGGTTTCGCGAGCGGCCTCCCGCATCTCGCGCCACTGGCGGTGTGCGTCGATCTTCGACACCACGCCGATCACCACGTCGGTGTGGGCGGCCGCGGCATCGAGCAGCGCACAGTCCGACTCGGTCAGGGCAGCAGCCGCCGACACCACGAAGACCACCGCCGTCGGCACCTCCGCCGGCCCCAGTTCGGCGGCTTCCAGGACGAGCCACTGCGGCAGCCGCTCGGCCAAGATCGACGCCACCGAACTGACCCCGGAAAGCCAGGGCCCGGCAACTGCCACCACGTCGCGGCGTCGCACCGCCGGCGGACGCGCGCCGGGCGCGATCTCGGCCACCATTGCATCCACCCGGGCGGCCGGGTCATCGCCGGGTTCAGCGGTCATGGCAGGCCCCGCGTCGCCGACCACGCCCGCAGCGATCCCCTGGCGATGTCTACGGCGCAGGCGCGCTGGGCGGCACCGACCGGTGCGCCTCGGTAGGCCTGCCACCGCCGCGCCCGCCGCAGTGCCGGTTCATCCGGTACCCATTGCTCTTGGACCACGGCTGCCGCCGCGGTCATCCGGGCGGCGACCGCCGCGTCGGCGACCAGGAACTCATCGATCCGCGAGTCACCGACGGCCATCGCCTCCAACCGCACCACCGCCTGCGACATCCGCCGATGATGCGGGCCGGCACCCATCGCGGCCAGGCGTTCGACGACGCCGTCGATGCCGCTGAGCCGGCGCAGCATGGTCCGGGCCCGCCCCGCGGTGCCACCTTGCCGCGCCAGCTCGAGCATCCGCTCGATCCCGGACAGGTCGAGCACGGCGCACAGCCGTTCGCGTACCGGTCGCGGCACCGGGTGCGGGCAGCTCACGAACTGCCCGGCCGAGCTGAGGTCGCCAGGCTGCTCTGCCAGTTGCCGACACACCTCCCACAGTCCGCGGTCCAGCCCTGCGCCCGGCCGATCGCCCAGCGCGGCCAGCGCGAACAGCGCCGACATCGGCTCGACCGGTACCCGCATCGCCGCCGCGGCGCCCGCGGCGCCGCAGTGCCCCGCCAGGTCTGCCTTGTTCAGCACCACCAGCACCGACCGGTCCCCGGTGTCCTGCCGAACGGCAACGTCTTCCACGTCCTCCGGCTTCACCACCTCGGCAATGACATGGACGGTCATGTCGGCGTCCGAACCGGACCGCCCGGCAATGCGCACCCCGGCGGCGGCCAGCGCCGCGGCAACGGTGCGCCGGCCGACCCCGCGCCGGCCGGACACCGCGACCCGCAGCGGTGCGGTGATGTCCGCGGCGATCGCCGACAACCGCGGATCGGAGATCTCGGCGGCCAGCTGGGTCAGCGCATCGGCGAACAGCTGGTGCCCCTGTGTCACGACCAATGCCTCCCGCATCGCGTAATCAGCCCATCCCGGAGGCAATGGTGTCAGCTGCGCCGCAGGGATGCGAGTCACCTGCCTGCCGCAGGCAACAGTCTTTAGGCAACTGTTGGGTATCAATGTGGACCGCGAAGTGGGTACACGTGGGTCCATGAGCGACCATGGACTGCATGCATGCCCCGCGCGACGTCGAGACGGCATCGGACGTCCCGGGCGCCCCCGGTTTCGAAACCCCCGGTCCGCGCCGTTTCCGAAACTTCAGCGTCCGTTACCGGCACTCCGCGCTGTCCGCGGGCCAGCGCCAGACCTGGGAACGGCTCTGGCCCGAGTTGGGCGCAGACGTCGTGCCCCCGGACGGGACCGGCGGTTCAGCGAGGCTCGATGGAGGAGAGCCGAAGCTGGGACCGCCGCATCAACCCGACCGCACCGATCCGCTGGACACGCAGCGCTGGTTCGGCCGCGACGCGCCGGTGGTGCTCGAGATCGGCTGCGGAGCCGGGACCTCCACAGTCGCGATGGCCCAGGCCGAGCCGGACCTGGATGTGATCGCCGTCGAGGTCTACGAGCGAGGGCTGGCGCAGCTGCTGTGCGCGATCGAGCGCGAGCACCTGGGAAATATCCGGCTGCTGCGCGGCGACGGCCTCGAGGTGCTCGAACACCTGATCGCGCCGGAGTCGCTGATCGGCGTGCGGGTCTTCTTTCCCGACCCGTGGCCCAAGGCGCGCCACCACAAGCGGCGGCTGCTGCAGCCGGCGACCATGGCCCTGATCGCCGACCGGCTGAAACCGGGCGGGGTGCTGCACGCGGCGACCGACCATGCCGACTACGCGGTGCAGATCGCCGAGTCCGGCGACGGCGAACCGCGCCTGCGCCGGGTCACGGACGCTCCCACGCGAACTGGCCTACCGATCTCGATCGCGCGCCCCACCACCAAGTACGAGGCAAAGGGCCGCGATGCGGGCAGCGTGATCAACGAGTTCGTCTGGGAGCGAATCTGATGACCGGCCCCGGCTTGAAGACCGAGCTGGATGCCGGTCCGGCCGGCACCGACCCGGCCGCTGACGCCGAACCCGCCCGCCGGGTGCTGCTGGTGTGGGACGCCCCGAACCTGGACATGGGCCTGGGCGCGATCCTGGGCCGGCGTCCGACCGGGGTGGAACGGCCCCGATTCGACGCGCTGGGCCGCTGGCTGCTCAACCGCACGGCGGAGATCGCGGCGTCTCACCCGCAGATCAGGGTCGAGCCCGAGGCCACCGTGTTCACCAACATCGCGCCGGGCAGCGCCGACGTCGTCCGGCCGTGGGTGGAGGCGTTGCGCAACGTGGGTTTCGCCGTCTTCGCCAAGCCGAAGATCGATGAGGACAGTGATGTCGACTCCGACATGCTCGAGCACATCGCGCTGCGGAAAGACCAGGGACTGGCCGCGGTGGCGGTGGCCTCCGCCGACGGTCAGGCGTTCCGGGAACCGCTGGAGGAACTCTGCGGGCTCGGCGTAGCCGTGTCCGTGCTCGGATTTCGCGAACATGCGAGCTGGGCGCTAGCCTCGGATACCTTGGAGTTCGTCGACTTGGAAGACATCCCTGGTGTGTTCCGGGAGCGGCTGCCGCGAATCAGCCTGGATTCGCTGCCGGAACAAGGGGCCTGGCTCCCGCCGTTCCGGCCGCTGAGCTCCCTGCTGACCTCGCGAGAGTGACAAACTGGAGAGCCTGAAGAGGACGCGCGGGTCGCCAAAGATGTCTCAACAGACTTTAGTGAGGAGCGTATAGGTGTTCGCCTGGTGGGGTCGAACTGTATACCGCTACCGGTTCATCGTAATCGGCGTGATGGTGGCGCTCTGCCTGGGCGGTGGCGTCTACGGGATGAGCCTGGGCGACCACGTCACCCAGAGCGGCTTCTATGACGACGGCAGCCAGTCCGTGCAGGCGTCGATCGTCGGCGACGAGGTCTACGGCCGGGACCGGACCAGCCACGTGGTGGCGGTGTTCACCGCCCCGAAGGGCGAGACCGTCGACGACAAGCAGTGGTTCGAGGGGGTCAAAAGCGGCCTGAACAAGGTCAAAGACGACCACCCCGACCAGATCCTGAGCTGGGTCGGCTACTTCACCAATCCCGAAGCGCTGAGCAACATGGCCGACGCGAGCAAGAAGCATGCCTTCGCATCGATCCAGCTCAAGGGCGACGACGACGACACCATCCTGAAGAACTACCAGGCAGTCGAACCGGATCTGCAGGGACTCGACGGGGGCAAAGCCGAACTCGGCGGCCTGCAGCCGATCGCCAACGCCCTGACCGGAACCATCGCAAGCGACCAGCAGCGGATGGAGGTGCTGGCGCTTCCGCTGGTGGCGGTGGTGTTGTTCTTCGTGTTCGGCGGGGTGATCGCCGCCAGCCTGCCGGTGATCGTCGGTGGTTTGAGCATCGCCGGGGCGACCGGCATCCTGCAGCTCACCACCCACTTCGGGCCGGTGCACTTCTTCGCCCAACCGGTGGTCTCGCTGATCGGTCTGGGTATCGCGATCGACTACGGGCTGTTCGTGGTGAGCCGGTTCCGCGAAGAGATCGCCGAGGGCTACGACACCGAGGCGGCGGTCCGGCGCTCGGTGATGACGGCGGGGCGCACCGTGGTGTTCTCCGCGGTGCTGATCATCGCCTCCTGCGCCAGCCTGCTGGTACTGCCGCAGGGATTCGTGCACTCGCTGACCTACGCCTTCTTCGCCTCGGTGGGGCTGGCCGCCTTGCTGTCGATCACCCTGCTGCCGGCCATTCTGGGTGTGCTCGGCAACAACGTCGACGCCCTCGGAGTCCGTACCCTCTACCGGATACCGTTCCTGCGGGACTGGGAGTTCTCCAACCGCATCATCGGCTGGTTCGCCGAGAAGACCCAGAAGACCAAGACCCGTGAAGAGGTCGAGGCCGGGTTCTGGGGCAAGCTGGTCAACTACGTGATGCAGCGGCCGCTGGCGTTCGCGATCCCGATCGTGGTCGCGATGATCCTGCTGATCATCCCGCTGGGGAAGTTGTCGTTCGGTGGGATGAGCGAGAAGTATCTGCCGCCGGACAACACCGCCCGGGTGGCCCAGGAACACTTCGACGAGATCTTCCCCGGCTTCCGCACCGAGAAGCTGACGCTGGTGATCAAGAGCGACGCCGACAAGCCGGTCAGCGACCAACAGGTCGCCGACATCCGCAACCGGGCGATGTCGATCAGCGGGTTCGTGGTCCCCGACGACGACCCGGCCGGGATGTGGAAGGAACGCCCGTACCTGCCCGGGGCCTCCAAGGATCCGTCCGTCCGGGTGATCGAGAACGGCTTGATCAACCGCAACGATGCCGCGCAGAAGATCAAGGCACTGCGCGCCATGAGCACACCCAAGGGCCTGGAGGTGCTGGTCGGCGGAACCCCCGCGCTCGAGCAGGACAGCATCCACGCGATGGTCGACAAGGGGCCGCTGATGCTGGTGATCCTGCTGATCACCACCACGCTGCTGATGTTCCTGGCATTCGGGTCGTTGGTGCTGCCGTTGAAGGCCGCGGTGATGAGTGCGCTCACGATCGGGTCGACCATGGGCATCTTGACCTGGATGTTCGTCGACGGCCACGGCGCCGGGCTGCTGAACTTCACCCCCACGCCGCTGATGGTGGTGGTGATCGCGCTGGTTGTCGCGGTGGGCTGGGGCCTGGCCACCGACTACGAGGTGTTCCTGGTCTCCCGAATGGTGGAGGCACGAGAATCCGGGATGTCGACCACCGAGGCGATCCGGATCGGCACCGCGACCACCGGCCGGCTTATCACCGCGGCCGCGCTGATCCTCGCGGTGGTCGCCGCGTCGTTCGTGTTCTCCGATCTGGTGATGATGAAGTATCTGGCGTTCGGCCTGATGGCCGCGCTGCTGCTGGATGCCACCGTGATCCGGATGTTCCTGGTGCCGGCGGTGATGAAGCTGCTCGGCGACGACTGCTGGTGGGCGCCGCGCTGGATGAAGCGCCTCCAGAATCGGATCGGGCTCGGCGAGATCCGGCTGCCCGACGAACGGCGCAGGGTCCCCCGCCGCGTCGCACCCGGGGCTGTCGAGCCGACCCCGGTGGGAGCTGCGGCCCCGGTCGCAGCTGCGGCCCCGCGCCCGACCCACGACCCCACCCACCCCGCGCCCGGAAGAGCACCCCAGGCACGGGCACGCGCCGCCGAACAGCTTCCGACCCGGCCGGTGAGCGGCAACCCGTCCGGCGCCCGAACCAACCGGATCACCACCGGCCCGGATGAACCTCCCACCACCCGGTTCTCGGCTGCCGACCCGGCCACCGAGCGGGTGGAGTCCCCCGGCAAGGACGTGCCGGGCTCGGCCGGGACCGACCGCGAGATCGAGTCCTGGCTGGGCGAGCTGCGGGGCGGTCGCCGCGGCCGGCAGACCGACACCGATCCGGAGCCGTCCGACGAGCGGACCCGCTCGCTGCCGAAGCCGGGGACCACAGCGGACGCCGGAAGCTCAGCAGGCGGCCCGGAGGACACCGAGAACGCCCCGACCACGGCCATCCCCGCTCAGGGCGCTCCGACTGATCCCGAGAACCCTGCCACCGAGAAGTTCACCGCTGTCGGCGACCAGGCCGGCGACGACCCGGAGGGCAACCCGCAGAGTACTCAGCGGCGCGGTGCCACCGGCGGCCTCAGCGCTGCTGAGCTGCTGCGTCGGGAGGGCCGGTACTGAGCTCGTCGTCGGCGGTTTCCGAGGCGACTTCCGGCACCGGAGCATCGGCGTCATCCGGGATATCAGGCGGGTCCGAGGCCGGCGAACCGATCAGCGCACGCACCGCTCGGTCGATGAAGGCGATCGTCGGGACGGCGAGCAGGGCACCGACGATGCCGGCCAGGATTCCGCCGGTTGAGATGCCCAGCACCACCGCCAGCGGATGGATCGAGACGGCGCGTCCCATCACCAGCGGCTGCAGCACATGGGCCTCCAGCTGGTTGACCGCGATGATCAGCCCCAACGTGACCAACGCGTAGATCCAGCCCTTGGCGATCAGGGCGACCAGCACCGCCAGCAGTCCGGTGAGCACCGCACCGACCAGCGGGATGAACGCGCCCAGGAACACCAGGGAGGCCAGCGGCAGCGCCAACGGCACGGCCATGACCGCCAGACCGACGCCGATCCCGACGGCGTCGACCAGCGCCACCAGGAAGGTGGCCCGGACGTAGCCGATCAGCGACTCGAAGCCAGCGATCCCGGCCCGGTGCACCCGGTCGCGCACCTCGCTCGGGAAGATCTTGACGGTGAACCGCCAGATGTCGCGGCCGCCGTAGAGGAAAAAAATCAGCGTGAACAGCACGACGAAGGCGCCGGTGAAGATCTTGGTGACGGTCTCGGCCGTCGACAGCGCCCCGCTGGTCAGCTTGGCCTGGTTGTTGCGCAGCCCGGTGACCACGGTGTCGCCGATGCTGTCGATCTGCTCGCTGCTCAGGTGCAGCGGCCCTTCGATCAGCCAGCGCTGGGTCGAGTTGACTATCTGGGTGACCTGTTCGACCAGCTCCGGCACCCCATCGATGAACTGGTCCACCACGAAGCTCAGCAGGCCGGCGAGCACCGCCAGACCGGAGAGCAGCAGCAGGAACACCGCCAGGCCGCGAGGCACCCCGCGGCGGTCCAGCCAGTCGACGCCGGGCAGCAGCAACGCCGACATCATCATCGCCACCAACACCGGGACGACGATCACCTCGAGCCGCCGGAAGACGAGCAGTACCACCATTACCGCGGCGAACAACACCAGCAGGCGCCAGGCCCACGCGGCGGCTTTGCGCACCGTCGGATGTACGGATTCGTCTGCGCTGGCTGACATTCCGGTAGCGTAACGATGTCGCAGCGGGAGCACATCTACTAGCCGAATATCAACCTCAGGTGGCTAGCCTCTAATTTCGTGTCCCACGACTCCAAGTACCGGTGGGTGCGCCCGGCGATCCTCGGTCTGATCGCGGCGGTGATCACCGTCGAGATCGCGCTGGTGTGGGACCAGGTTTCGGCCGCCTGGCGCAGCCTGTGGCGCGCGGAGGGATACTGGCTGTTCGGCGCGGTGGTTGCCGCGGCGGCGTCCATGCACAGCTTCGCCCAGATCCAGCGGACCCTGCTGCGCTCGGCCGGGGTGCAGGTCACCCAGTGGCGCTCGGAAGCCGCCTTCTACGCCGCCAACTCGCTGAGCACCACGCTGCCCGGCGGTCCGGTGCTCTCGACGACGTTCCTGTACCGCCAGCAGCGGCGCTGGGGAGCCTCCGCGGTGGTGGCGTCGTGGCAGCTGGTGATGTCGGGGGTGCTGCAGGCCGTCGGGCTGGCGCTGTTGGGTCTGGGTGGAGCGTTTCTGCTCGGCGCCCGAAACAATCCGTTCTCCCTGCTGTTCACCCTCGGCGGCTTCATCGCTCTGCTGCTGCTGGCCCAGGCGGTCGCCTCGCGGCCGGAGTTGATCGACGGCATCGGCGTGCGCGTGCTGTCCTGGGTCAACTCCGTGCGCGACCAGCCCGCCGATACCGGTGTGACGACCTGGCGCAGGATGCTGGGGCAGCTGGAGTCCGTGAGCCTGGGTCGCCGCGCAGCCTCGACGGCATTCGGCTGGTCACTGTTCAACTGGGTGGCCGACGTCGCGTGCCTGGCCTGCGCGGCCTATGCCGCCGGTGGGCACGCGTCGGTCGCCGGGTTGACGGTGGCCTACGCGGCCGCCCGCGCGGCGGGAACGATTCCGCTGATGCCGGGCGGGCTGCTGGTTGTCGAAGCCGTATTGGTGCCGGGTCTGGTGTCCAGCGGTATGAACTGGCCGGACGCCATCTCCGCGGTGCTGATCTACCGGATGATCAGCTGGTTGCTGGTCGCCGCCGTCGGCTGGGCGGTGTTCTTCTTCGTCTTCCGCACCGAGCACACGGCCGGCTGCGACGACACGGCCGGCTGCGCCCCGATTCTCAGCGAACCGCTACCGGTTGGGTCATCGGCAGGGCGCCGCCGGGCAGCGCCCCGGGCACGCCACCAGGCAGACCTCCCTGGGCCTGGACTGCCTGCAGCAGCCCGAGCACCTGCGGCAGGCTGACCGCCAGCTTGCACTGGTCGCCGACCTCCTGCACCGGCGCGATGATCTTGGCCAGGTCGTCCTGAACCTTCGGGTTGGCCTCGAAATGGCTCTTGAGGTTTGCCAGCGTCTGCGGGCCGGGCTGTTGCTGCAGGGCTCCCGTCATCACCTGGTTGGTTTCCGGGTGCGAGTCGAGGTAGTCGCCGGTCGAGGTGACGGCCTTGCCCACCGTCCGGGCGATCTCACTGGCCACGCAGGGGTCTTTGGCCGCGGTCGCCGGCGGCGTCGAGGGGGTCGCCAGCACGGTGGCGGCGACGGCGCCGCCCAAGGCGGCAACGGCAAGGCCCGACAGGCCGCGGCGCAGGGCCGCACGGGTGGTGTTCACGAACTGCTCCTCACAACTGGCGACACTTCCGATCGGCCCCGCCACGTTGCAGATGGCGCTCGGGTGTTGCTCGGGATGTTTCGGTCTCCTGGGATGTCTCCCGGCAGCAGCGGCACGATCCGGGAGGTCCGCCCGCCATCCTGGCAGCAACCACCCACCGCCGCCACCCGAGCACACGTCAGCCTGGTCACAGTGCGGTTCCCGGACGGCATCGGAGCAGCTCAGGGCGACGAGAAACGGCCAGTGCGACATGTCGCTGCGGTAGGCTCGCAACACGCGACGCACTGGTGCGGGCGAGAGCGGGGAGAACCGAAATCCAGCAGTTCATGATGCGCTTCAGCAACAACCTGCGCAGATTCCGCTGGGTGGTCTTCACAGGTTGGTTACTGGCTGTGCTCGCCGCGCTCTACCTGGCCGCCACCCAGTCCGGTCATCTCACCGGTGGGGGCTTCGAAGTCCAGGGGTCGCAGTCCCTGCACGTGCAATACCAGCTCGAGGACCACTTCCCCGAGCAGGGCGCATCACCGCTGGCATTGGTGGCGGCCCCCCGCGCCGACGCCACCTACCGGGACATGAAGGACGCCGTGGCGCTGCTGGAACGGGTCGCCGGGGAGGTGGCCAGCGTGACGGTGCTGCCCGAGACGGCGCAGCCGCCGCCCCGGCCCGACCGGCCCTACGTGGTGTCGCTGCGGGTGGACTTCAACAACACCGGCGCCGTCGACGTCGCCAAGAAGCTGCGCGCCAAGCTGGGCGTCGACGGCGAGCATCCCGGCCACATCGAGAACGGGTCGGTGAACCTGTATGTGATCGGGCAGGGCGCGCTCGGTGCCGCGGCGTCGGCGAAGACCAAGCAGGACATCGGCAAGGCCGAGCGGTGGAATCTGCCGATCGTCCTGATCGTTTTGCTGGCGGTGTTCGGCTCGCTGGCGGCCGCCGCGATCCCCCTGGCGCTCGGGATCGGCACGGTGATCGTCACCATGGGACTGGTCTATCTGCTGTCGCTGTTCACCGCGATGTCGGTGTTCGTCACCTCGACTGTGTCGATGTTCGGGATCGCGCTGGCCATCGACTACTCGCTTTTCATCCTGATGCGCTACCGCGAAGAACTGCGGGCCGGGCGCCAGCCGCAGGAGGCCGTCGACGCGGCGATGGCGACGTCGGGTCTGGCGGTGGTGCTGTCCGGGCTGACCGTGGTGGCCTCCCTGACCGGGATCTACCTGATCAACACCCCGGTGCTGGTGTCGATGGCCACCGGAGCGATCCTGGCCGTCTCGGTGGCGGTGCTGGCATCGGTCAGCCTCACCCCGGTGGTGCTGGCGGTGTTCGGCCGGGCGGTGGCCAAGCGGTCCGCGCTGCTGCACTGGGCACGCAGCCCGCAGACCGGCCAGTCGCGGTTCTGGACGCACTGGACGGCTGCGGTGATGCGCCGCCCGTGGGCCTCGGCACTGGTCACCGCGGGATGCCTGCTGGCGCTTGCGGCCCCGGCGCTGTCGCTGTCGCTGGGCAACAGCATGCTGCGCCAGTTCGACTCCTCCCACGAGATCCGGGGCGGGGTGGCTGCGGCAGCCCAAGCCCTCGGTCCAGGCGCGTTGGGACCGATCCGGGTGCTGGTCACCATCCCCGGCGCCGACGCGTCGGCGCCGGCGCACGCCGAGACCTTCGCGGCGATCCGGCAGGAGATGACGCAGGCCCCCAATATCGCCTCGGTGTCCCCGCCGGTCTTTGGCAATGACAACAGCAGCGGCCTGCTGTCCGCGGTGCTGTCGGTCGATCCCGAGGACATGGCCGCGCGCGCGACCATCGACTGGATGCGCGAAAACCTGCCGGCGGCGGCCGGTTCGCCGGGGGTGCGGGTGGACGTCGGCGGCCCGACCGCGTTGATCAAGGACTTCGACGACCGGGTCGCGGCGGCTGAACCGTGGGTGCTGGTGTTCGTGGCGCTGATTGCGTTCTTGATGCTGTTGATCTCGATCCAGTCGGTGTTGCTGGCCCTCAAGGGCGTCGTGATGACGGTGCTGTCGGTGGCGGCCGCCTACGGAAGCCTGGTGATGGTGTTCCAGTGGGGGTGGCTGGAGCGGTTCGGTTTCGCGGCGACCGGTTCGATCGACACCTTCATCCCGCCGTTGGTGCTGGCGATGACGTTCGGTCTGTCGATGGACTACGAGATCTTCCTGCTGACCCGGATCCGGGAGCGGTTCCTGCAGTCCGGCAACACCCACGACGCGGTCGCCTACGGGGTGAGCACCAGCGCGCGCACCATCACCAGCGCCGCCCTGATCATGATCGCGGTGTTCATCGGATTCGCGTTCGCCGGGATGCCGCTGGTCGCCGAACTGGGTGTGGCCTGCGCGGTGGCCATCGCGGTGGACGCCACGGTGGTGCGGCTGGTGCTGGTCCCGGCACTGATGGCGATGTTCGCCGAGTGGAACTGGTGGCTGCCGCGCTGGCTGGCCCGGATCCTGCCGTCGGTGGACTTCGAAAAGCCGCTGCCCACGGTGGATCTGGGCGATGTCGTGGTGATCCCCGATGACATCTCCGCGCTGATCACGCCCAGCGCCGACCTTCGCGTGGTGGTGAAGTCCGCCGCCAAGCTCAAAGGCCTGGTTCCCGACGCGGTCTGCGTCAGCGACCCGTTGGCGCTGCGCGGCTGCGGCGTGGCCGAAGTCGCCACCAGCAAGATCGAAGCGCTGCCGGTCGGCGCGGGATCGCCGAGATCGGGAGGAGCGCAGCCGGCCGGCGGCACCGTGGTGGGCCACGCACTGGCAAAGCTCACCGGCGGCTGGCAGGCCCGCACCGGCACCGACCGGGCGCAGCCCCGTACGGTGCGGCCGGTTCACCCGGTCACGGTGTGGCGACGCCGGCTCGCGATCGCACTGGACGCACTGGAGACCGAGACCTGGGTGGCCAACGAGATCGGGCTGGAGATTCCGGCCTTGACCCGGTGCCGACCGATGGAGACCGCCGCCGTCCAGCTGCCCACCGGCGACCGGCTGCAGATCCCCACCGGCGCCGAAACCCTGCGCCTGGCGGGGTATCTGCTGCTTTCGCGCAACAACCACCGGGACTACGTCGAGCTCGCCGAGCTAGCCGACGTACTGGACCCGAAAACCGTTGCTGGGGCACTCAGCGGAATCGACAGGTACTACTCTGGTCAACCAGCCGAACGACAATGGATGGCCACCCAGCTGGTCTGTCGGCTAGCCGATCCGGAGCCCACCGAACGCGGCGAAGACGCTTCCGGCGACGATGCGCCCGGGGCGAGTCCGGACTGGGAGCATGTCCGGGCGCGCTGCCTGGCGGTTGCCGTGGCGATGTTGGAGGAGGCGAGGTGACGTTGGCCGCGGACCGACGCCGTGGATCGCTGCCGCTCAGGGCTGGTTCAAGGCCCGCTGCCCGGTCCGGCGACACCGACCGGCCGGTCGAGTTCTGGCCGACGTCGGCTATTCGCTCGGCGCTGCAGAGCGGCGATATCGCCACCTGGCAGCTCATCGTGGTGGCACTCAAGCGCGACCCTTACGGGCGCACCGCCCGCCAGGTCGAAGAGGTGCTGGAGGGCACCGAATCGTTCGGTATCTCCAAGGCGCTGTCGGAGGTGCTGACCCGCACCCGGGCCCACCTGGAGGCCAACGAACGCGCCGAGGTCGCGCGTCACATGCGGGTGCTGATCGAGCGCTCCGGTCTGAGCCAGCAGGAGTTCTCCTCGCGGGTCGGGGTGCCCGCCGACACGCTCGGTGAATACCTCAACGGCACGGTCAGCCCGCCGGCCTCGCTGATGATCCGGATGCGCCGACTGTCGGATCGGTTCGTCAAACTGCACACCCGCGACGCACCCGACGACATCTGACGCGCACGTCAGCGCGCGTGGATCGGTGACATCTCCAGGACCATCCACTCGTCGCCGCGCTTGGTCAGCGTCACCCGCACCGGCACCACCGACTGCTTGACCTGCTGGTTCGCCACGGACTGCACACTGCGCAGCACGACGGCGACCCGGGCGGCCGACGGCCCGAGCGCTTCGACGCCGGCACTGAGCGTCTGTGCGTCGACCGCGATGTTGCGGTTGGCCATTTCGGTGGCGGTCCGGCCGATGCTCTCCCGGAAGGCATTGACCCGGTCCGGGACCATGAAGGTGGCCGCCTTGTCGATCGATGCGTCGGGGTTCGCCGGCGAGACCGTCGCGGCGGCTTGGGCCATCCCGACCGCGGTCTTGACCACCGCGGTGGAGTCGGCCTCCAGGGCCTTGTCGGGCACCGTCCAGCGCAGGTAACCCAGCACCGCCGCGGCGACCAGCGCCGTGGCGGCCAGGGCGACCGCGCCGAGTCGCAGGCCGGGCCGCTCGTCATCGGTACCGACCGTGACCGCGTCGCGGCGCAGCAACAGGAAGTTCACCGCCATGCCCTCGACGATGAGCAGCACCAGTACCGAGCATGCCGACACGTACCAGACCGGCCAGTCCAGCGTCAGCCCCACCAGCACCAGGCCGCCGATCGCGGCCAGCGGCGCGGCGATGTCAACGGCCAGGACCCGCCACAACGTCCTCGACTTCAGGTACCCCAGCTTGCTCATCGGATCGACCTCAATCGGGAGATCATCAGGTTGCCGTCGACGTCGGTGACGTCGAGGTGCAGGGCCCAGTGCACGGTCTGCGGCCGGCCGCCCACGTTCTCGGCGATCGAAGTGGCGATCACCATCACCGGGTCGGTGCGGCCCGGATTCGACGGCTGCTCACTGCCGGTGGCGGCCGGGTCGTCGGGATCGTGGCGCTCCAATTCGATGGCGACCGCCTCGATCCGGCCGGTGCTGCGCGATTCGATCCGCTGCACCACGTCCCGGTAGGGCGCCAGGGCGGCGTCGAACTCGGAGTTGAGTTCGCCGACCGTCTTGTCGCGAAGGCGCGCCATGCCCTTTTCGACGTTCTCGGCGTTCAAGTTGATCAGCACACTGGTCCAACTGGCGGCGGTCTGCAGCACCCGGCTGCGGTAACCGCGCTCGTTGACGTCCTCACGGTGCAGGTACAACGTGACGAGACTGAACACCAACGCGGCCACCGCCACCAGCCCGAGCGCCGCCGACGCCAGACCGTAGCGGGAGAAGCCCCCTCCCGAGGCCGCCGCAGCGGGCTTGGCGTGAGTGCTCTTCTTGGTCACCGTCTTCTGGTCGGTGCTTCCGGCAACTTCCTGCTCAGCGGCGATCTCTGCAGGGGTGGCGCCGGGCTCGATAACTCCGTCCCCCACCTCGGTGGAGACGTCGGGTAGCTCCTCGTCAGGCATGGCGGTGACGCTACAGGACACCTGTACGGTTCGCCGTGAAAGGATGGGCCCGATGACCTCACCAGCCACCAGCTCCGGCCTCGACCTCACCCATCTCGACAGCGCCATCCGGCCGCAGGACGATCTGTTCGGTCATGTCAACGGCCGCTGGCTCGACGGCTACGAGATGCCCCCGGACCGGGCCACCGACGGGGCATTCCGCGCCCTGTTCGACCGGGCCGAGGCGCAGGTCCGCGACCTGCTCACCGCGGCCGCCGAGTCGGGAACAGCCGGCACCGATGAGCGCCGGATCGGCGATCTCTATGCCAGCTTCCTCGACGAGGAGACCGTGCGGGACCGCGGGGTGGAGCCGCTGCTTGCGGAGTTGTCCGCGATCGAGAACGCCGGCGACCGCGACGCGCTGACGCGGGTGCTGGGCGCGTGTCAGCGCACCGGGGTCGGCGGCGGCGTCGGACTGTATGTGGACACCGATTCGAAGGACTCGACTCGCTACCTGCTGCATCTGTCCCAGTCCGGCATCGGCCTGCCGGACGAGTCCTACTACCGCGACGAGCAGCACGCCGAGATCCTGGCCGCCTACCCGGCCCATATCGCGGCGATGTTCGCTCTGGTCTACGGCGGCGACCCGGACGAGTACGCCGGGACGGCGGCCCGCATCGTCGCGCTGGAGACCCGGCTGGCCGACGCGCACTGGGACGTGGTGAAGCGCCGCGACGCCGAACTGACCTACAACCTGCGCACCTTCGCGGGACTGCCCGGCGAGGCGCCCGGTTTCGACTGGGCGGGCTGGGCCGGCGCGCTCGGTGTGTCCGCTGAGGCAGCGGCCGAACTGGTGGTGCGCCAGCCGGACTACCTGACGGCGTTCGCCGCGCTGTGGGAGACCGCGGATTTCACCGACTGGCAGGACTGGGCACGGTGGCGGCTGATTCACGGCCGAGCCGGGATCCTGACCGAGGAGCTGGTCGCCGAGGACTTCGAGTTCTACGGGCGCCGGTTGTCCGGTACCCAGCAGATCCGCGACCGGTGGAAGCGGGCCGTGTCGCTGGTCGAGTCGCTGATGGGCGACGCCGTCGGAAAGCTTTACGTGGCAAAGCATTTCCCGCCGGAAGCCAAGGCGCGCATCGATGAGCTGGTCGGCAACCTGCGCGAGGCCTACCGGGTGAGCATCACCAACCTGGACTGGATGACGCCGGAGACCCGGGAGCGGGCGCTGGCGAAGCTGGACAAGTTCACCGCCAAGGTCGGCTACCCCGCCACCTGGCGGGACTACTCGGCGCTGGTCACCGACCGCGCCGATCTGTACGGCAACTTCCTGCGCGGCTACGCGGTCAACTACGACCGCGAGCTGGCCAAGCTGGGGCAACCGGTGGACCGGGACGAATGGTTCATGACGCCGCAGACCGTCAACGCCTACTACAACCCGGGGATGAACGAGATCGTCTTCCCCGCCGCGATTCTGCAGCCGCCGTTCTTCGATGCCGAAGCCGACGACGCGGCCAACTACGGCGGCATCGGCGCGGTGATCGGCCACGAGATCGGGCACGGCTTCGATGACCAGGGCGCCAAGTACGACGGCGACGGCAACCTGATCGACTGGTGGACCGACGCTGACCGCAGCGAATTCGCTTCCCGCACCGGCGCATTGATCGCCCAGTATGAGACCTACGTGCCGCGTGAGCTGGATGGCGACCGACACGTCAACGGCGCGTTCACCGTCGGGGAGAACATCGGGGACCTCGGCGGACTTTCGATCGCGCTGCTCGCCTACCAACTGTCGTTGGACGGCGCCGAGGCACCGGTGATCGACGGATTGACCGGGGTGCAGCGGGTGTTCTTCGGTTGGGCGCAGGTGTGGCGCACCAAATCCCGTGACGCCGAGGCGATCCGGCGCCTGGCGGTGGATCCGCATTCACCGCCGGAGTTCCGCTGCAACGGGGTGATCCGCAACATGGACGCGTTCTACGACGCCTTCGACGTCACCCCGCACGACGCGCTGTATCTGGATCCCGCCCAGCGGGTCCGCATCTGGAACTAGCTCCGGTCCGGTCTCCCAGCGCGAGCAGACACACAATCGCACTTCCCTGAGGCGGTTCGTGCGATTGTCTGTCTGCTCGCGGTTGAGGGGCGCCCTACATCTGCCAGTCTTGGGAACCGTCGTTCTTGTTGTGCGTGCCGACGGAGTTCTTCACCACGACCGGGTCACCGCTGCCGAAGTTGTCGTAGAACCACTTGGCGTTGGCGGGGCTCAGGTTGATGCAGCCATGGCTGACGTTGCGCTTGCCCTGATCGCCCACCGACCACGGCGCGCTGTGCACGAAGCCACCGCTGTTGTCGATCCGGACCGCATCCTGAACGGTGAGCTTGTAGCCCCAGCTGGAGTTCACCGGAACCCCGTAGGTGGAGGAGTCCATCACCACCGTGGGGAACTTCTCCAGCACGTAGTAAGTGCCGTTGGGGGTCTCGTGCCCACCGGCCGACATACCCATCGACATCGGGAAGGTCTTCTCCACCTTGCCGTCTCGGGTGATCGTCATCTGGTGGGTCTTGTCGTCCGCGGTGGCCACCAGGGCGTCCCCGGTGCGGAAGCTCGACTTGGTACCGGCCGCGTCGATGTTGACGGTGGTGTTGGCCGGCCAGAAGTTGAACGGGCGCCACCGCACCTGGCTCGGGGTCATCCAGTAGAACTTGCCCGGCACCGGCGGGGACGACGAGATGTGGATGGCCTGCTCGGCCATCGCCTTGTCGGCGATCGGCCGCTGGAAGTTGATGATGATCGGCTTGGCCACCCCCACCATCGAACCGTTGACCGGGTTGAAGGTGGGCGGCAGGAACGGCGGCGTACCGGTGAACGGTTCCGGGTTCTGCCCGACGGCAGGGCCGGAGGCGGCCGCCGGCACTGCACCGGGCTGTGCCGGGCTTGACGGCGGTTCCGCCCCGGCCGGCACCGGCTCCGGAGCGGGCGGTGCGGCCTCAGGCGGCGGTGGGAACGCCACCGGGTCCCCCGGCGCAGGTCCGGGCGGAGGCGGCGGAAGCAGTTCCGGCGGTGGAGGCGGCAGCTCCGGTGCGGGCGGCGGCGCGGGCGCGTCCGCCGGACCGGCGTCCACGACTGCCGGGTCGCCAGGCTGCTGCGGCGGGTCGGCCAACGCCGATCCGCAACCAAGGGTGAGCCCCGCGGCCAGTCCAGCGGTGCTGAGCCAGGCCCCGATCCGCGTGAGCTTCCATCGCGACATGTACATACCTCCGGTCACAATCTTGATCCAAGTGTTGCACAGGGCGACTGCCAGCTAACTCCAGCGGTCGGACGAACACACCGCGAAACGGGACGTGACACCGCGCTGAACAGTGGTTTCAACCGTCGGCGTAGTGGCGAAGGTTACCGTGCCGGCCGCGTCAGGGAACGACGAACAGCCGCTTGCTGGCCGCTATCCCGGCCGCCGCGAGACCCACCAGCAGGGCCGATGCGCCCAGCATCGCCGAGGTTCCGGCCTTGTCGAACAGCAGCCCGCCGGCCAGCGATCCCCCGGTTATGCCGATCTGGAACGCCGTCACGTACAGCCCCGACGCACCGTCAGGATCGTCGGGTGCGGTGCGCATCGCCGCCGACTGCAGCATCGGCGACACCGCCATCGCCATCGCACCCCACAGCACGATCGCCGCCGCGCCCACCACGACGGTGGCGGTGGTGTGGTGCCCGCCGAGGGACAACGCGGCCAGCACGACCAACGCCGTGGACAGCGCCGCCATGCAGCCACCGGTGATCGCCTTCGGCCGGTGGTCCAGCGGTCGGGCCAACGTCGGCATGGCGATCAGGCCGGCGGCGCCGAACGCGGCCAGCAGCCAGGCCAATCGGGCCCCGGGGACCCCCACCACGTCCTCGATGATCACCGCGATGAACGTGTAGGAGATGAAGTGGCCGGTGACGGCGATCAGCATCACCGCGCTCACACCCAACAGCCGGCGATTGCGGTAGTGATGGCGCCCGACCAGCGCCAGCTGATCGGTGCTGAGCACCAGGGCGGGCAGTGCGAACCGGGCCGCCAGCGTGATGGCCGCCGCCGCCACGGTGATCACCACCACCGCCAGCCGCCACCCCCAGAGCAGGCTCATCGCCGACGTCAGCGGGATGCCGACCACCAACGCCAGGCTGGTGCCCACGTAGATCGCCGTGGTGGCCCGCCCGGAATGACTGGGCGGCACCAGCCGGGTGGCGATGGGCGCCAGCACCGACCACATCAGGCCGTGGGTGACCGCGCACAGCGCCCGGCCGGAGGCCAGCACCGTGAAGTTGGGCGCCATCGCCGAGATCACCTGCGAGGAGGTCAGGCACACCAGGGTGAGCAGCAGCACCCGGCGGCGCGGCCAGTACGCGGTCCAGCGCACCAGCGGAATCGTCGTCGCCGCGGCCACCACCGCATACCAGGCCAGCAGGGTCCCGACCAGGGCCTCGCTGACGCCCAGGCCGGCCGAGATGGCCGGCAGTGCGCCGACCGGCAGGATCTCGGCGGTGGCGTAGACGAACGCGGCACCGGCCAGGATCGCCAGCTGCGCGGTGGTTCGCGGCGTCCAGGGCGTCCGGGGCCCGGATCGGGTTTTTCCAGTTTCGACAGTCATGTTGTGGGGGCAGCGTCGAGTGGTGTGTGGCGCATCGCGCTCCCGGTAACTGCTGGATCACATGGTAGCGGCGCGCGGGTCAGGAACGAACCAGCCGCGCGATAGCGGCCGAGGCTTCGGTGAGTTTGAGGTCGGCCTCGGTGCCACCGGCGGCGGCCGCCCCGCTGACGCAGTGCACCAGATGCTCGTCGAGCAGGTTCAGCGCCACCGAGCGCAGCGCGCTGTTGACCGCGCTGATCTGGGTGAGGACATCGATGCAGTACTTGTCGTCCTCGATCATCTTGGCGATTCCGCGCACCTGCCCTTCGACGCGGCGCAGCCGTTTGGCGTAGTTGTCCTTCCGCGGGGAGTACCCGGGAGCATCGGTGGTCATGGCGCCCCTAACAGTCGGTTCATCTGATCTATCTCGGCCTGTTGCAACGGTGCCAGTGACCGCGCGATGCTGATGGCCTCGGGACTCTGGCCCTGTTCGATCTCGTTGCGCGCCATGGTGATAGCGCCGCGGTGGTGCGCGATCATGGTCTGCAGCCACAGCATGTCGAACTCCGGTCCGCGCAGACCGCGCAGCTTGTCCATTGTGGCCTGGTCCGCCATGCCGGGAATGTCGAGCTTGTCCTGGGGCCCGTCGGCCCTACCGCCGGGGACCTCCCACTGCAACAGTTGGGCCTGACAGCCCTGCAGTTGGGTGCGCTGCTGGGCCCCGATCTGGTCCGCGAGCATCACCAGCTGCGGATCGGTGCTCTGCCCGCGCACCATCACGGTGAGCTCCAAGGCCTGCTGGTGGTGGACAACCATGTTCTCCAGGAACGTGACGTCGCCGGGGCTGGCCGCGCTCATCGCCCCCGGACTGCTCGACGTCGTGGGCTCCGGTGCAGACGAGGCATGGCAGCCGCCAGCGCCGACACTGACGACGAGCGCGGCGACGACGGTGAGGACTGCTCTCATGCCGCCACTCTAACCTATACCCCCGCGGGGTATTTTATTCGTTTTGCCCGGCCACCCCGTACCGGCATACTTAGCGGGTGAATCTCGAGTCTTCGACCCCTGTCGACATCAAACCGCGCAGTCGTGACGTCACCGACGGCCTGGAGCGAGCCGCGGCCCGCGGCATGCTGCGCGCGGTGGGGATGGGCGACGAGGACTTCGCCAAACCCCAGATCGGGGTGGCGTCGTCGTGGAACGAGATCACGCCGTGCAACCTGTCGCTGGACCGGCTGGCCAAGGCCGCCAAGGAGGGCGTCTTCGAAGCCGGCGGCTACCCGCTGGAGTTCGGCACCATCTCGGTGTCCGACGGCATCTCGATGGGCCATGAGGGCATGCACTTCTCGCTGGTGTCACGCGAGGTGATCGCCGACAGCGTCGAGACCGTAATGTGCGCCGAGCGGCTCGACGGATCGGTGCTGCTGGCCGGCTGCGACAAGTCGCTGCCCGGCATGCTGATGGCCGCGGCGCGGCTGGATCTGGCCGCGGTATTCCTCTACGCCGGCTCCACCATGCCCGGCTACGCGCAGCTCTCCGACGGCACCGAGCGCGAGGTGACGATCATCGACGCCTTCGAGGCGGTCGGCGCCTGCTCGCGCGGGCTGATGTCCCGCGAGGACGTCGACGAGATCGAGCGGTCCATCTGCCCCGGCGAGGGCGCCTGCGGTGGCATGTACACCGCCAACACCATGGCCAGCGCCGCGGAGGCACTGGGCATGTCGCTGCCGGGCAGCGCTTCCCCGCCGTCGGCGGACCGGCGCCGCGACGGCTACGCCCGGCGCAGCGGCCAGGCGGTGGTGGAGTTGCTGCGCCGCGGTATCACCGCGCGCGACATCTTGACCAAGGAGGCGTTCGAGAACGCGATCGCGGTGGTGATGGCCTTCGGTGGATCCACCAACGCCGTGCTGCACCTGCTGGCGATCGCCCACGAGGCCGAGGTGGAGCTGACCCTGGCCGACTTCTCCCGGGTCGGGGCGAAGGTGCCGCATCTGGCGGACGTCAAGCCGTTCGGCCAGCACGTGATGTTCGACATCGACAAGATCGGCGGAGTGCCGGTCATGCTGAAGACCCTGCTGGAAGCCGGGCTGCTGCACGGCGACTGCCTGACCGTCACCGGCAAGACCATGGCGGAGAACATCGCCGCCATCAACCCCCCGGTGGTGGACGGCAAGGTGCTGCACGCGCTGACCAACCCGATCCATCCGACCGGCGGCATCACCATCCTGCGCGGCTCACTGGCCCCCGAGGGCGCGGTGGTCAAGTCGGCGGGCTTCGACACCGACGTGTTCGAGGGCACCGCAAGGGTTTTCGATGGCGAGCGGGCGGCGCTGGATGCCCTGGAGGACGGCACGATCAGCGCCGGCGACGCCGTGGTGATCCGCTACGAGGGCCCCAAGGGCGGTCCCGGCATGCGGGAGATGCTGGCGATCACCGGTGCCATCAAGGGCGCCGGGCTGGGCAAGGACGTGCTGCTGCTGACCGACGGACGGTTCTCCGGCGGCACCACCGGGCTGTGCGTGGGCCACATCGCGCCCGAGGCGGTGGACGGCGGACCGGTGGCGTTCCTGCGCGACGGCGACAAGATCCGCCTCGACGTGGCCAACGCGACTCTGGACGTGGTGGCCGACCCGGACGAATTCGCCGCCCGCGCGGAAGGCTTCAGCCCGCCGCCGCCGCGCTACACCACCGGCGTGCTGGCCAAGTACCGCAAGCTGGTCCGCTCGGCCGCCAACGGCGCCGTCTGCGGCTAACCGTTAGCGCCGAGCAGACACAGAATCGCGTAAAAGTGCGGTCCGGCATGCGATTCTGCGTCTGCTCGCGGTGGAGGCGTTAGGCGTGCTTGGCCGCTTCGCCCCGCGCCCGCATACCGAAGTACGCGGCATTCATGCCGAGGACCGTCAACACCGCGCCGGTGATCACGTTGGACCAGATCATGTCGGAGCTCGGCGATCCGTCCAGCAGAATCCAGGGCGAGACCATGAACCACAACCCGAACACCGGCAGGGTCCATGCCAGCCCGTGCATGCGGTCCAGCGCCGCCGCGAATCCGCATGCCAGGAAGGCCACGCAGAGTCCGACGACCAGGTTGTTGACGGCCAGCCTGCTGGCCGCATCGAATCCGATCACCCACGGCGACACCGCCCCGTAGACGGCCGCCAGCAACGTCAAGCCGAAGGTGCCCTGGGCAGTCATCGACTCGGCGACGCGCTCGTACCGTTCGCGTAGAGCTAACAGGTCCGGGTGGTGTTCGATTGATGAATGGACTGTACTCATTTCGTAACCTTTCTGTTATGTAGCAGGCATTTTGGCGCCTGCCACACCCATCCATCTGATGAAAGATTACGCTCGGCCGCCGTCGCTCAGCAACGAAAATCTCGTGGCTGAGAGCCCGCCCGGCCGCTGCTAGTCGACCACGGCCAACGCGAAGCCGTCCCAGCCTTTGACGCCGACGGTCTGCAATGCTGCGGCCTGCAAGCGCGGGTGTTCGCCCATCAGCTCCAACACCTCCCGGCTGCCGCGCGCGGTCTCATCCCCGGACTCCGGATCCAGGATCGCGCCGTCACGAATCACGTTGTCCACCACGATCACCGCGCCGGGGCGGGACAGCTCTACCGCCCAATTCAGGTAGCCGACGTTGTTCTCCTTGTCGGCGTCGATGAACACCAGATCGAACGGCTCACCGGACAGCGTCGGCAGGGTCTCCAGCGCGGGCCCGACAAGAATCTGCACCCGTTCGCCGACGCCGGCACGGTCCAGATTGGCCCGGGCCACCGCGGCGTGATTCGGCTCGTACTCCAGCGTCACCACCGAGCCCGCCGGCCCGACGGCGCGCGCCAGCCAGAGCGTGCTGTAGCCGCCCAGGGTGCCGATCTCCAGGATTCGGGTGGCGCGGGTCGCGGTCGCCAGCAGGCTCAAGAACTTGCCCTGCTGCGCCGAGACCGCGATGGCCGGCAGCCCGGCCTCGTCACTGGCGGCCAGCGCTGCCGTCAGCACCGGGTCTTCTCCGGTTAGCAGGCGGTCCAGCAGGGTATCTACATCGCGGGGCGTGGGGGTTTGCGTCACTTCACCGAGGCTATCCCGCAAATAGCAGATTGGACGCCATTAGCCTCTTTACCCCATACCCCTATGGGGTATATAGTCGGATGCGCCCCGGCGACCGTCGGGGATCACATAGGAAGGTGTGACTCATGGCGAACTACGAGGATGGAACCTTGCTGACGTGCGGCCACGACGGCTGTGGGTGTCGCGTCCGCGTCGAGACCGCGTGTCACTGCTCAGGTGCGGACGTGAGCTACCGCTGCACCTGCGGCGACGAGCTGGTACCCGTCAGCTGACGACGGCCGGTGACGCACAACCCCGGCCGTTGTGCGTCACCGGACTCGCCCCAGCCCTAACGGACGCCCTCCTTGGCGAACACCACCCGAAGCACATAGCCCAGCTCCGGGCCCATCACCATCTCGGCCAGCTCGCAGAACGTCGCCACGAACTGCGGACCGTGCGGCGGCCGAACATCACACAGATGGTGCGCGATCTCGTGCAGCACCACCAGTTCCCGCAGCGCCCATTCCACGCCGCGCTGGTCCGGCACAGCGATAGTGCCTGCCTCACCGACCTTTTCGTAGTGCGCGGCCGTGGTGCCGCGACGCGCGCGCACGGTCAGCGCCGCCGCATCCGGCCAGCGACCCCGGACCGCCGCCAGCGCCAGGACGTTATCGACGTAACGCTGGACCGCCGCCACCGAACCGAAGCGAGCCTCCGGCGGCAACGTCAGCGCGGCACCGAAGAACTCCACGCTGCGCGAGCCGCTCTGGGCCGCGCGGTCGAACAGGGTGCGGATGAAGACCTCGGCGGCGTAGACCTTGGTGCGCTGAACATCGCGCTGCGGCGCGTGCTCGCTCACCGCTCCAGCGCGGAGCGCGCCACCGACAGTTCCGCGTTGTCCCCCAGCCGGGCTTTGCGGCCGGCCCTGTCCCCCGCCCGTCGAGCTGCCGACGAATACCCCGCCGACGCCCGGGTGGCCCGCCAGGTGCCGCGCGCCTTCGACGCGCCGCGGTAGAAGTCGGTGAGTTCGAGCTCCTTGTTGCGCAACGCGATCGCTGTTCCCGGTGGCCGGCGTCGATCCTTCTCCGCATCTCTGCGGGTTTCGTCGCGGGCTTCGGCCAGCCGTTGGGCGACCCGGACGCCGAAGGCGAGGTGGAAGTTCAGCCGGGCGGTGATGGTCGGGGTGGGCCGGTGCTCGCCGGTGGCGATGTAGGCGTCGGAGGCCCGGACCATCTGAACCACCAGGCTGGCGTAGAGGGCGTGGGTGGCGTCGATGTCCTCGGCGAAACCGTAGGCGTAGACGAACGTCGAGTTCGACGCCACGTCGCAGCGCACGTCATTGGCCGCGGCGATTCCCACGAACAGCTGCACATAGGTGCGCAGCCCCCTGGCGCCGGGAGAACCGATGGTGATGGTGCGCTGCACCGGTGCGGTGGCCGCGGTCCGGGTGGCCGAGTGCGCTCGTGCCACCGCCAGATCGATGGAGGTCGCGGTGGCCAGCCGCTGCGCAGCCGCCATGAACGCGTCGGCCTCATGGGCATTGTCGGTACCTTCGGCCTGGCGCAGTAGAGCCGCGATGCGCGCCAGCATCTTGTCGTCGGTCATCGCGCCAACAACCTGATCGTCTCCGGCATGCCCCCAACCTAAACGAGGGGTACGACCCTGCCGGCACGGCTGTCCACAGGTCCATCCATCACCCCGGGCGAAGAATCTCCATAGGTATTTGTGCGGATGTCGGTCCAGGCAACGGGTCATTAGCGTCGGACAGATGATTCGTAGGGTTCTCCTCCCGGCCGTGGCGGCCTCCGCACTGCTGCTTTCCGGGTGCTCCGGTTCGGAATCCAGCACAGACAGCAGCGGCGCGAATGGCTCCGGCAGTACCGCCGGCGCGTGCGGAAAGACCCAGCTGACTTTCACCGACACCTTCCGCAAGCAGGAATTCGTGGTCACCGATGCGACAGGGATGCGGCAGCCGGATGGCTACGCATACGCTTTGGCGGTCGGTGACGCACCGGTCACCTTTGGTGCCCACGACTCCGATATCAAGGCCCCGGACGGGACGACCTATGTCCGGCTGGGTGTCGGGGTGCCGTATCGGGTGGGAACCACCATCGACCGCCGGCCACTCGAAGCAGGCGAGGTTGTGCCGGTCCAGGGCGAGTACGGGGTGCCCGGATTCGCCGTCAGCGTGTTCAAGGTCGGCGACGGCGGAAGACTCACCTCGGTCGGCAATCGGGACGACGCCGCGGGGACCGTCACGGTGACCAGTGTCGGCGAACGATTCTGCGCCGAGGTCAACTACTCCGACCGGTACAAGACGGTCGTCGGAACGGTCACGGCGGACATCACCGACACGCGATTGCGCTGAGGAATGGCCGGCGCTCGGCTCAGGACAGCCGTGCGTCGATCCAGCCGACCACGTCGTCGAGCACCTGCGCACGCTCGGGTTCGTTGAACACCTCGTGGTAGAGCCCGGGGTAGATGGTCAACCGCACGTCGTCGGAGCCGACGCACCCGGCCAACCGTTTGCTGCCCTGCGCGGGAATCAGACCGTCGTCGGATCCGTGCACCACCAGCAGCGGCGCCGTGAGCGCCTTCGCCCGCGAGGGCATGGTCTCGCCGACCTTGACCAGCGCCCGCGCCACACCGGCCGGCACCAGGCCGTGGTGCACCAAGGGATCTTCGTTGTAGGCGGCCACCACCGCCGGATCGCGTGACACCAGGGCGCTGTCGAGTTTCTCCACCGGCAGGCCCGGCGCGACGGCGCCCACCGCCTTGGCGACGAACGCCAGAAGCGGCGACACCGTGTCGGTCATGGCCACCGCCGGCCCGGAGAGCACCATCAGCTGGTAGTCGTCGGGGCGGTCCACGCCGTAGCTGAACACCACGGCCCCGCCCATGCTGTGTCCCAGCACCACCCGCGGCAAGCCGGGATGCTCGCGGGCGGCGATACCGGCCAGCGTGTGGAAGTCACCGGTGTACTCGGACATGTCCCGGCACAGCACCCGCTTGCCGCCCGACCGGCCGTGTCCGCGGAGATCCAGCGCGTAGGTCACCAGCCCCGCCTCGGCGAAGCGCGCGGCGACGTGGTCATAGCGGCGGGCGTGCTCGCCGAAGCCGTGCGACAGCACCACCACCGCGCGGGGCGCCGCCTCCGGCGTCCAGGTGTCGTAGACGATGGGCACCGCGCGCACGCCCTCAAAGGTTCGCTCGGTGCGGGTGACGGCCATCTGAGCAGCGTAACGACCTCGGCGGTTGCCCGGCCGCCGGCCGCTCGTTAGCTCACGCCCCCGGCACCGCGGCGGGCTCACCGTAGTACTCGGTGGTGGCCTTGGTGATCGCCCCGATCAACGCACCGAGCAGCTGTTCGCGGTGGTCGGCGGCGTACTGCAGGCTGGCCTCGCGGCCGCGGTTGCGGTTCTTGAAATGGGGGATCACCTCGGAGGCGAACAGCTCGTAGCTGCGCTTGGTGTCCTCCCAGTTGGCCATGTCCACGTGCAGGATCAGCAGGGTGCCGAATCCCCCGGTCTTGTCGATCAGCCGCTCGATCTGGGCGATGGCGTCCTCGGGGGTGCCGATGACGGCCTGGCCGAACTCGCCGATGGTGTCGGTGCGCCACTGTTCGACGATGCCGTCCGGGGTCTGTGCCCAGTCCGGGTCCGCCCCGATCTGCCGGTTGACGTAGGCGGCGATCGCGTCGATCCGGCGGCTGACCGCCCGTTCGGCGTCGGCGCGCGTCTCGGCCAGGAAGATCGGGTTGACCAGCCGCCAACGGGACCGGTCGGCGACGTGCCCGTGCTCGGCGGCGACCTGCTCGTAGACGCCCCAGTTACGGTCGAGGGTGTCGAACCCGGCCGGCGAGCTGGCGGCCAGCGACATCAGCGACAGGCCGTGACTGCCGGCCAGCACCGAGCCGTTGGGGGAGATCGTCGAGGCGGCCACCACCTCGATACCTGCCGGGTCGTAGGTGGGCAGCTGCGCGCGGGCGTCACGCAGGGTGAACCAGTCGGTGGTCATGTTGACGACTTCGCCGCGCAGCAGCGGCAGGATCGCTTCCAGCGCCTCGCCCTGGCGGCGGCGCTGATCGGCCGGATCGATGCCCATCATCAGCGCATCCAGCGGGATCTTGCCCGGTCCGGTGCCGAAGACGAGTCGACCACGGGTGAGCAGGTCGAGCTGGGTGATCCGGTCGGCGGTGATCAGCGGGTGGTGATAGGGCAGCGACACCACGCCGGTGCCGAACCGGATGCGGCTGGTGCGTTCGGCGGCGGCGGCGATGAACTGGTCGGGGGCGGGCACGATCTCGGCGCCGGTGGAGTGGTGTTCCCCCATCCACGCCTCATCGAACCCGAGATGGTCCAGGTGCTCCATCAGGTCGATGTCGCGGCGCAACTGCAGCGCCGGGTCGGCGTTCAGCGGGTGGTACGGGGCGAGGAAAGCGCCGAACTTCAACGATTCCGGGGTCCACATCGGGGTCATCTCCTTTGGCAGCGCGGCACTGCACCGGAGCATAGGTGGATCAAATGATTGGATCAAGTGATCCATAAATTGCGGATGGGAGGGCCGGAGGTTCAGGGCCCGAGCAGGTTGGCCACCCCGCCGCTGACGAAATCGACCAGGTCTTCGTAGAAGGCTGCCAGCTCCGCGTCCGGCAGCCGGCGGCCGTTGCGGCTCCATTCGTCGGCGCGGCTGAGCGCCTGCAGAAAACCCATGATGGAGATCGCCCAGCGCAGCTCGATCCGAGCGGGATCCGCGTCCGGGAAAGCCCGCCGAACCTGGGCCATCACCGCCTCGGTGACATGCTGGTCCACCGCTCGCATCGCCGGGTGTCCCTGCTGGGAGATCTGGGCGATGATCTTGATCCAGCGCATGCCGCGGGTCCGGTGCCGAGTCAGCAACTGCAGGTAGGGGTCGGTGACCGCACGCACCAACGACTCGGTGTCCGGCGGCTCGGGCGCGGAGGCCAGCGCGTCGACGTTGGCCCGGATCTGGTCGCGCACCGCGGCGCCGAGGTCGACCAGCACCGCCGCCAGCAGGTCGTCCTTCGAGCCGAAGTGGTAGTGCACCGAAGCCGCCCCGAGCCCGGCGTCGGCGTTGACCGCACGCACCGACACCGCCTCGACGCCGTGTGCGGCGAACAGCTTCTCCGCCGCCTTCACCAACCTCGCCCGCGTCGCATCGCCCTGCCGATTGACCGCCATGACTGCCGAGTGTGCACTGCCGGGACGGCTATGCCACGCTTGCGCGCAAACGAACGTGTTCGATCGGCGTACCCGGCGGAGGAATCAGTGGGCAGAGTCGAAGGCAAAGTTGCGCTGATCAGCGGCGGCGCCCGGGGTATGGGTGCGGCGCACGTGCGGGCACTGGCCGCCGAGGGCGCCAAGATCGTGATCGGCGACATCCTGGAAGACGAAGGCGCCAAGCTCACCGACGAACTGGGGGCCGACACCGCCCGGTTCGTCCGTCTCGACGTGACCCGGGCGCAGGATTGGCAGACGGCCGTGCAGACCGCCGTCGACGAGTTCGGCGGCCTCAGCGTGCTGGTGAACAACGCCGGGATCGCCAAGTACAACACTCTGGAGAACTTCGACATCGCCGTCTGGCAGCAGGTCCTCGACGTGAACCTGACCGGCACCATGCTGGGTATGCACGCGGCCGTCGCGCCGATGAAGTCGGCCGGCGGCGGGTCCATCATCAACATCTCCTCGGTGGAGGGGATGCGTGGCTCCACGGGACTGTATGGCTACGTCGCGTCGAAGTGGGGCGTGCGCGGACTGGCCAAGGCCGCCGCGCTGGAGCTGGCGCCACACAACATCCGGATCAACAGTGTGCTGCCCGGCCTGATCCGCACCCGGATGACGATCGCCATCCCCGACGACTCCCTGCAGATTCCACTGGGCCGCGGTGCCAAGTCGGCGGAGGTGTCCACCGCGGTGCTCTTCTTGGCGTCCGACGAGTCCGCCTACATGACCGGCGCCGATCTGGTCATCGACGGGGGTCTGTCCGTGGGTATCCCACACAAGACCTCATAAATCATCGTTTCCCCATGTCAGAACGGTGTTGCCGACCAGAGTTGTAACACGTTTCTATAGATTCGCTAAGATCGCCCGCATGAAGACCAAGGGCGCATTGTTGTGGGAGCTGAACTCGCCGTGGCGGGTCGACGAGATCGAGCTCGGCGACCCCGTGGCCGGCGAGGTCCAGGTCCGGATGCACGCCGCGGGCATGTGCCACTCCGACTATCACCTGACCACCGGGGCCACCCCGATCGGCCTGCCGGCACTCGGCGGCCACGAGGGTGCCGGAGTCATCACCAAGGTCGGCAGGGGGGTGACCGGCCTGGCGGAAGGCGATCACGTCGTGATGGCCTTCATCCCGGCCTGCGGCGCCTGCCCGCCGTGTATGAAGGGTTTCCGCTCCCTGTGCGACCGGGGTGCGGTACTGCTGGGCGGCAAGGCCATCGCCGACGGCACCAACCGGATCCACGCCGGTTCCCACGAGGTCTCCCCGATGAACCTGCTCGGCACGTTCTCGCCGTACATGACGGTGCACCAGGACTCGGTGGTCAAGATCGATCACGACGTGCCGTTCGAGACCGCGGCGATCATGGGCTGCGCGGTGCCCACCGGCTTCGGCTCGGCCACCAACGTCGCCGAGGTCAAGCCCGGTGAAACCGTGATCGTCATCGGCGTCGGCGGCATCGGCATGAGCGCCCTGCAGGGCGCGATGCTGTCCGGCGCGCGGCGCGTCATCGCGATCGACCCGGTGGCCTTCAAACGCGATGCGGCCGTCAAGTTCGGCGCCACGCACGTCTACCCCTCCATGGCCGAGGCGATCATGCCGGTCATGGAGGAGACCTGGGGGCTGATGGCCGACAAGGTGATCATCGCCGTCGGGGACATGAAGGGCGAGTACATCGAAGAGGCGTTGACGCTGACCGCCAAGACCGGCACCTGCGTGGTCACCGGCATGGGGTCGATGGTCGACGCCGACGTCAAGCTGAACCTCTTCTTGTTCACCATGTTGCAGAAGACCTTGAAAGGCAACATCTTCGGTGGCGGCAGCTCGCACATCGAGACGCCGCGACTGGTGGGCCTGTACAAGTCCGGTCTCCTCAAACTCGACGAGATGATCACCACGACCTACCGGCTCGAGGACATCAACTCCGGCTACCAGGACATGGTCGACGGCAAGAACATCCGCGGTGTGATCACGTTCGACGAATCGGACTGGTGACGCGCTAGCCTGGGCTGATGCCTGCTGCGCCCGTCGAGCCGGACGTGCGACGGGCCGCCGACCGGGCGGTCACCACTACGCCGTGGCTCAACTCCCGGCATTCGTTCTCGTTCAACGACTACTACGACCCGGGCAACACCCACCACGGACTGCTGCTGGTCAACAACGATGACATCGTCGCGCCGTCGGCCGGGTTTGCCACCCACCCGCACCGTGACGCCGAGATCGTCACCTGGGTGCTGTCCGGGGCGTTGAGCCATCGCGATTCGATCGGCAACTCCGGGCTGATCCATCCCGGTCTGGCACAACGAATGTCGGCGGGCACCGGGATTCTTCATTCGGAGCAGAACGAATCTGACAGCGAGCCGGTGCATTTCGTGCAGATGTGGATCATGCCGGACGAACCCGGGCGCGCCCCCGGCTACCAGCAGCAGGAGATCACCGAAGCCCTCACCGGTGGCGGCCTGGTCACCGTCGCCTCCGGCAGTGACCCGGGCGCCGCGATCACCATCGGCAATGCCGATGCCACCCTGTACGCGGCCCGGCTGCGGCCCGGAGACAGCCTTGACCTACCGGACGCGCCGTACACGCATCTGTTCGTTCCGCTCGGCAGTGTCGATCTGGAGGGCGCCGGGGCACTGGGACCCGACGGTTCAGCGAGCCTCGACGGAGGAGAGGCGAAGCTGGGAACGCCGCTCAGGCCCGGCGATGCGGTCCGCTTCACCGGCGGCGGAGGTCAACGGCTGACCGCGGCCACGCCATCGGAAGTGCTCGTCTGGGCGATGAAAAAACGCCTGGGCGATTAGCGCGGCATTGAGTTTAGGGCGTCACCCCTGCGGGGAAACCGGTTCCCACCATGGCTGAATTCGGGTTCCATGCCTCACATGAGCAGATCGCGCCGAGCGCGCTGCTGGAGATGGTCGGGGAAGCGGAACGAGCCGGCTTCCAAACCGCCATGTGCTCCGACCATTTCGCGCCGTGGAGCCACAGCCAAGGCCATTCGGGTTTTGCCTGGGCGTGGCTGGGGGCGGCGCTGGCCCGCACCGCGCTGCCGTTCGGCGTGGTCAGCGCACCGGGCCAGCGCTATCACCCGGCAATCATCGCGCAGGCCTCGGCCACGCTGACCGAAATGTTTCCGGGACGGTTCTGGGTGGCGTTCGGCAGCGGCCAAGCCCTTAACGAACACATCACCGGCGACCGCTGGCCCGGCAAGGCCGAACGCAATGCGCGACTGCTGGAGGCCGTCGAGGTGGTGCGTGCTCTGTTGACCGGGGAGACCGTCAGCCACGACGGCCACTTCCGGGTGGACCGGGCCACCTTGTATTCCCGTCCAGACCAGCCGCCGCCGATCGTCGGGGCGGCGGTGACCGCCCAGACCGCGCACTGGGTCGGCGGATGGGCCGATGGACTGATCACGGTCAACCAGCCCATCGAACGGCTGAGGCAGGTGATCGGGGCGTTCCGCGATGGCGGCGGGGACGACAAACCGGTGCGCCTACAGGTGCATCTGAGCTACCACCCCGACGAGGCCACCGCCCTGGCGATCGCCCACGATCAATGGCGTTACGGCATCATCGGCAGCGAAGTGGGCTGGGCGCTGGAGACACCCGAGGACTTCGAGCAGGTTGCGGCCTATATTCGCCCCGACGATGTGCGGCCGCACGTGCTGGTTTCGTCCAGCCTGAACCAGCACAGCCAATGGCTGCACGAGTACGCCGAACTCGGGGTCAACGCGCTGTATCTGCACCATGTCGGCAAGCAGCAACGGCAGTTCATCGAAGCCTTCGGCACCGAGGTGCTGCCGGAGCTGATCAGCTGATGACCGGCGGCCGGGGGCGCTACCCCCCGATTTCCTCCTACGCGTTTCTGTCGGACATGCACACCGCGGCGCTGATCGGCCCGGACGGCGCGGTGGAGTGGCTTTGCGTGCCGCAGTTCGACGGCGAGAGCGTGTTCGCCCGGATCCTGGACCGCGACCACGGCGGCGCTTTCGCGCTGAGCGTGCCAGGCGCTGACCCGCCGGTGCGACGCTACGCCGGCGATTCGCTGGTCCTCGAGAGCCACCTCACTGCGCCCACTGGCACTGCTGCCGCTTTCGACTTCCTCGCGGTCAGCGAGTGCGTCGCTGAGGATGGCGACCCGCTGGCAAAGGGTGTGCTCTGCCGCATGGTGCGCTGCGAGTCCGGGACCGTGCCGGTGCGGGCGGTGATCGACTACCGGCCCGGCTATGCGACCAGGGCGGCGCACTGGGAGCGCGACGGCGCCGAATGCTGGCGTGAAACCACCACCGGCATCCGGTTGTCGGGCACCGCGCCGCTGACGTTGCGAGACGAGACGCTGTGCGCCTCGGTCGACCTCGGCGCCGGCGAGGTCGTCGCGTTCCAACTGGACTACCGCGAGTCGGACTCGGGCGGCCGAGCGCCGGTCGACGTGCGGGCCGCCGAGGCGTTGCGGCAGGAAAGCTGCCGAGGCTGGCAGCAGTGGTCGGAACGCTGTTCATACCACGGCGCCGCCCGCCACGCCGTGGTGCGCAGTGCGGTGGTGTTGCGCGGGCTGGCGTTCGACGACAGCGGCGCAACGCTTGCCGCGCCCACCACCTCGTTGCCGGAATGGATTGGTGGCGAACGCAACTGGGACTACCGCTTCGTCTGGCACCGTGACGCCTCCCTGCTGGTGCTGGCGCTATATCGGCTGGGGCACGCCGCCCAAGGGCGTCGCTACAAGCAGTTCCTGTTCTCCCTCGACAGCGCTCAGGCCGGTGAGCTCAAGCCGATGGTGCGCATCGACGGCGGAACCGAAAGCCGGGAGAAGACGCTGGATCATCTTGTTGGGTATGCGGGTTCGCGTCCGGTGCGGGTCGGCAACGAGGCTTTCGAGCAGACCCAGTTCGAGAGCTACGGGCACGTGCTCGACGCCGCCTACGTCTATCACCAGCTCACCGGCGACCTCGGTGACGCCGAGTGGTCGACGCTGCGGGGCCTGGTCGAGACGATCCGGCACCGCTGGACCGAACCCGACCACGGCATCTGGGAGATCCGGGGCGAGTCGCGCCACCACACCTATTCCAAGCTCATGTGCTGGGTCTGTCTCGACCGCGGCATCCGACTGGCCGAGGAGTTATGCGACGGGCGAGAGCCGTTGATCACGGGCTGGCAGGCCGCACGCGAGGAGGTCCGGCGTGACGTACTGGCACACGGCTACAACAACGACCGCGGCGCGTTCGTGCAGGAGTACGGCGGAACAGCTCTCGACGGGTCCCTGCTGCATGTCGGACTGTTCGGGTTCCTGCCCGGCGACGACCCGCGCGTGGTGTCCACCATCGACCGGATCATCGCGGAACTCTCCGACGGCGACGCGCTGATTCACCGTTACCACCCCGACGAAGTCGATGACGGCATCGACGGACCGGAGGGCGCCTTTCTGATGTGCTCGTTCGACCTGGTCTCCGCGTTGGTGCTGGCCGGCCGGATCGATGAAGCCCGTGACCGCTTCACCCGACTGCTGGAGTTTGCCGGACCGCTCGGTCTGTTCTCCGAGGAAGCCACCGCCGACGGCGTGGCGCTGGGCAACTATCCGCAGGCCTTCACCCACCTGGCGCTGATTCAGGCCGCGATGAATCTTGACGCCGGCAGCGACAGCGACGCCCTGCACGCCTGGTCTACTCGGGAGGCCAACGTGACACGCCGCACCGCGTACCGGTAGGGCCCGCCGATCTCACGCTGGGGTAACCGATCCGCCACTGTCACGGCACAGACCGGTCACACCCGCTGTCTGCGCGGTTTCTGTAGCTAGCCTGGGAACTTGGCGTCTCCCCAGGCCGAGCCGAAAGGACGAACAGTGTCGACTCCAGTGGCTTTCGTGCGTCGCCTGGCGGCTGGCTGCAGCGCGGTGCTGCTCTGCGCAATCCTGGCGGTCGGCCCGGGCCTGCCCACCGCGCGCGCTGCCGCCCAGGACCAGTTGGCCGCCGCGATAGCCCGAACGCCGGGTTCCTACCTCGTCTACAACTTCGGGGGCGGGCATCCCGCGCCGATGCTCAACGCCGCCGGGGACTGGTACGAGATGTCCGGCGGCGGGCACCTGGTCGTGCTCAAGGCGGCCTCGCAGCGCATCCAGCCGCACCTGCTGGTCGACAGTCACAGTGGCGCGCAGGGCCGCTGCGAACGCGATCAGCGGGCCCGGACCGGCGAGGGACTGATGCAGTCCGCCGAGTTGTACACCCCGCTGCAGGCCTGGCAGATGCTCGGTCGGCCGACAGTGGCGATCAACGCCAACTTTTTCGACATCCGCGGCCAACGGGGCGGATCGTGGCGGACCACCAAGTGCAGTTCCCCGCTGGGCGCGTACGTGGACAACACCCGCGGCCAGGGCCGGGCCAACGTCGCGGTCACCGGCACCATCCCCTACGCGGGCAAGCAGGGGTTGTCCAACGGCAACGAGCACTGGTCGACGCTGACCACGATGATCCTGCCGGCCCGTGGTGCCCCGTATGTGTTGTGGCCGCGCGGCGGCCGCGACGGCGGAGACTACGACGCGGCCGGACCGACGATCACCGGCCTGGTGGAACGCGGGGACCGGTTCGTCGCAGTGAGCGGGCTGGGGCTGCTGGCGCCCGGCGTCACCGGGCAACTCAATGACGGCGGGCCGAGCGCGGCGCGCACCGCCCTGGGCTATTCGCAGGCCAAGGACGAGCTGTACGTCTTCCAGGGCGGCCACTACACCCCGGACAACATGCAGGACCTGTTCCGCGGACTGAACAGCGACCACGCCGTCCTGCTCGACGGCGGTTCGTCATCGGCGGTCGCGCTGCGCCGCGACGCCGGCGGCATGTGGACCGGCGCCGGTGTGCCGCGCGGATCGTGCGACACCGCCCAGGTGCTGTGCGACGCCCACGAACGCGCGCTGCCCAGCTGGTTGGCGTTCAATTAGCGGCCTGGCTCAGGGCATGTCGACCTTGGCGGCCAGCCAGCGGCCGTTCACCTTCTCCATGGTCATCACGATCCGGCTGCGATCGATCTTCGCTTGGGGAGATGTCTTGTTGCTCACCGACTGATCGACGAACAACAGCACCTCGACCTTGTTCTTGGTGGCGGATTTGACCGCCGAGTCGATGACGGTGCCGTGCGCGGCGGCCTTGTTGTCGATCAGCAGTTGGCGCAACTGCTCGCTGGAGGCGGCGTACATGTCCTTGAATTCGCCGGTCGCCCCGTCGAGGACTTCGGCGAAGTTCTTGTCGATCGCGCCCGGGTCCACCCCCGTCAGCACCAGCGTGTACTTTTCGGCGGCCTCCAGCGCCTGTGCGGCGGCCGCCGTGCGCTGATGGTGAGCGAAGAGCAGCCAGCCCTCCCAGGCCGCCCCGACCAGGCCCAACGCCAGGACGGCCGCGGCGATCCGCCGCCGGCTCAGGCCGCCGATGCCCTTCCTGGGCGTCTCGGCTTCAGCAGTGGTTTCCCCCCCGGCATCACCGCCGTCATCGGGGGGCAGCGCCTCACCAGCTGCCTCATCGGCTACCTCGTCGGCCGCTTTCTCCTCAGCACCGTCCGACACCTGAACTACCTCTCATGGTCTCCTGCGCATGGCCGTTCGGCCGCAACGCACCACGAACCTACCCCAGCCCGTGGCGGTCGGGCTTTAGGTGCAAGCCCCGGAATTCCTCAGCGCGTTGCCCCATCCGGCCGCGGAGTCGATGTGGGCGCGCGTGTAGCCCGCCGGCTGTTTCTTGCGCATGCTGTCGGCGATGCGGGTCAGCTGGAACAGCACACCGGTCAGCTGTTCCCCGCCGTAGATCGGCGAGTAGGGGCCATAGTTGTCCGGGGTGTTGCGTATGGTCAACGGCTGCAACCGCGGCCCTAAGAAGCCGGTCGACCGGTCGATGTTGGCCACCACGGCATCCGCCTGCGACTGCACACCGGCGTAGACGTCGTGGCGGCCGGCGAGGTTGCGGTTGAATTCGTTGATCTGGCCCATCAGCGGATCGAACTGCGTGTCGAACCACTGACAGGAGTCCGACATGCCGCCGATCATCTCAGGCGTCACCTGGTAGGTGAAGGTGTTGTACGGCCAGAAGTCCATGTGCGGCGACCAGTCGGTGGGTGCCGGCGTGAACCCGGGAAGCACCGGCGGCTGGTCCGGCTCGGCGACGGCGGGGCCGGACATCAGCAGCCCGGCGAACGTCGTCGCACACCACGCCGTGGCGGCCACTCGTGCCCGCCATGCCCGCATCGGCACCTGCTCCACTTCCTTCCACACACCCGTCCGTGCCCGGTCCGAGTATCGCCACCGAAACCGCCACGCTGGCACCGATCGGCGAAAATCGTTGCCAACGGGCGAAAAACGTGGCCATAACCGGAGTCATGTTGCCTGAAGCACCCCCGGCGAGGCATTGTGTCCGAGACCATGTCCGGATGAAAGGTCGCGGCGAGATCCCATGAGTTTCCCCCCAGCAGTCGCGACCCGTATCCCGCTGATCAACGCATCAGTTGAGCCGAGAAACGCCGAACCCTACCGTGGGGTAGTAACCCTGGCTAACATGTCCGCCATGGAACACCGGCCCCCAACGCAGTCGGCCACAAATACAGATAGCGCTCTCCCGCCCGCGAGCGGCGGCCGATGACCACCCAAGACGACCGTGTACTCACCGGGGAAGCCCCGCTCGACGGTGCGGCAGCCATCCAGGACTGGACCGTCGGCTACGTCAATCGCCACCCGCTGGCATCGCTGACCACAGTCGGCGAGCAGTGCGTCCTGGCGGTTCGCACGGTGCAGTACTTCTTCGCCGATCTGTTCGGTGGCCGATTCCAGTGGGGCGAGTTCGTCCGGCAGAGCGCCTTCATGGCCAACACCGCGGTGCTGCCGACGGTCCTGGTCGCGCTGCCGATCGGGGTCACGCTCTCCATTCAGTTCGCGCTGCTGGCCAACCAGGTCGGCGCCACCTCACTGGCCGGCGCGGCTGCCGGGCTCGCTGTCATCCGGCAGGCTGCCTCGCTGGTGGCGGCCATGCTGATGGCCGCCGCGGTCGGGTCGGCCATCACCGCCGACCTGGGTTCGCGAACCATGCGCGAGGAGACCGACGCCATGGAGGTGATGGGCGTCTCGGTGATCCGTCGGCTGGTGGTCCCCCGCTTCGCCGCGGCCATCATGATCGGCGTAGCGCTGACCGGAATCACCTGCTTCGTAGGCTTTTTGGCCAGCTACCTGTTCAACGTGTATTTCCAGAAGGGCGCGCCCGGCAGTTTCGTGGCCACGTTCTCCTCGTTCGCCACCACCGGCGACATGATCGTCGCGCTGATCAAGGCCGTGGTCTACGGCGCGATCGTCGCGGTGGTGTCCTGCCAGAAGGGACTGTCCACCCGCGGCGGTCCGGCCGGCGTCGCCAACTCGGTGAACGCTTCGGTGGTCGAGTCGATCCTGGTTCTGATGATCGTCAATGTCGGCATCAGCGAGCTCTATAACGTGCTCTACCCACGGACGGGGCTGTGAGATGACCGCGTCGTCCTATGTCCCGGCATTCGCGCGCCCGCTGCTGCGCGCCTACCGGATGGCGTCCGAGCCGACCATCCGCTTGGGACACATGCTGGTGTTCTTCGGCCGCGCCGCGGCCGGTGTTCCGACCGTGCTACGTCACTACCGCAAGGAGTTTCTGCGGTTGCTCTCCGACATCGCCTGGGGCAACGGCTCCATCGTGGTGGGTGGCGGCACCGCTGGGGTGGCGATCGTCCTGGGCTTCACCGCCGGTGCGCTGGTGGCGATCGAGGGCTACAACTTTCTGAATCTGCTGGGGCTGGGGCCCGCGACCGGCATCATCTCATCACTGGTCAACACCCGCGAGCTGGCACCGATCATGGCCTCGATGGCGTTCGCGATGCAGGCCGGTTGCCGCTTCACCGCGCAGCTCGGCGCCATGCGAATCGCCGAGGAGATCGACGCCCTCGATTCGATCGCGATCCGGCCCATTCCGTTCCTGGTCACCACCCGACTGCTGGCCGCGACCATCGCGGTGATCCCGCTCTACGTGGCCTGTCTGGCGATCACCTACCTGACCTGCCAGCTGGTCACCGGCATCATCGGCGGCGGCTCCATCGGCCCGTACACGCACTACTTCACAATGATGTTGAGCGGCAAGGACATCGTCTACTCCGTGCTCAAGTGCGTGGTGTTCGTGTGGCTGGCCTCTACCGTGCAGTGCTACTACGGCTTCTACGCCTCCGGCGGACCCGAAGGCGTCGGGGTGGCCTCCGGCCGGGCCATGCGGGCTTCCATCACGATCGTGATCATGGTCAACATGCTGCTGACGATGGCGCTGTGGAGCATCGACGCCGGCGCAAGGTTCGGTGGCTGACATGGCCAACTCGCTCGACACCGACGGCCGCGGCCCCTCCGAACAGCAACTGCTGGGCGCGGGGATCGCGGTCCTGCTGGTGATCGCGCTGACCACCGGCGGCCTGTTGGCCAAGTCCACCGGCATGCTCAACTCCTACGTGCGGGTGGTGGCCGACCTGATCAACGTCGGCGACGGGCTGCCGGCCCAGTCCGACGTCAAGTACCATGGCCTGCTAGTCGGTAATGTCACCGACGTGATCCCCGCCGCCTACGGCAAACCCAACTACGTACACATCAACCTCAAGCCCGACTACGCCAAGGACATCCCGCATTCGGTGACCGCCCGCGTGGTGCCGTCCAACGTTTTCGCGGTCTCGTCCATCCAGCTGGTGGACTCCGGAACCGGTGGACCCACCATCCGTACCGGCACCCACATCGCCGAGAACGGCGAACTGTCCACGGTGATCTTCCAGACCACCGTGTCCAAACTGCGCGACATCCTGGCCGCCACCGGTCGCGGGCGCGAAGACCACAGTCTGGGCATCCTGGCCGCCGTCGGCGCGGCCACCGACAATCGGCGCGTCGCGTTGCTCAATGCGGGCGCGCACATGTCCCGGCTGCTCGATCAGCTCAACGGCATCGTCGCCACCGACCCCGGCCCATCGACCGTCTCGGCCTTGCTCGATGCCACCCATGGCCTGCAGTCCACCGCTCCCGACCTCGTCGACGCGCTGCACCAGGCCGTCGAACCGATGCGCGCGTTCGCCCAGAAGCGCGCCGAGTTGGCCTCGTTGGTCGGCGGTGGCCAGCACACCGTGGGTGTGGCCCGGGAAGCCCTGGACAACCACATCGACCAACTGATCCAGATCACCCACGACCTCACGCCCGTTGTTGGCGTGCTGGCCAACAACGCCGACAAGTACGTCCCGATCTTCACCCGGGTCAATCGGCTCTCCGAGAAATTCTTCGACCACTTCTACGACCCCGACCTCGTCTCCAAGAACACGCGGTTCAACCTGTCGTTCACCCCGATGCACACTTACACCCGCGCGGACTGCCCGCAGTACGGCGAGCTGAAGGGGCCGAGCTGCTTCACCGCGCCGATGATCGAGGTGCGTTCCGAGCTGCCTGAGAACATGCTGCCGCAGAACTACCACTTCCCGGCCGGCCTGGAACCGCCGGCGGGCACCGAGATCGGCCCGGATGGGAACCTCCGTGCCGTCGGACCGCCCCTGGTCAACCCGAATCGCAGCCTGGAGGGCACCAACCCGCCGCTGCCGTGGTGGACCGGCCCGGCCCCCCGGATTCCCAGCACCGGCGACCCGCTCGACCTCGGCCCGCCGCCTCCGCCCGAGCCGCCAATCCCGTCACTGCCGCATGCACCGGAGTGGCAGCCGGCCTCCCCGATGGCGCCCGCGGCCCCCGCGGCCTTCGGCGGCAACGTGGGTCCGGTCGGCAGCCAGGCCGAACGCAACCAGCTGGGCCTGATCACCGGCCAGCGTGAGCCGGCATCTGTGGCGGCGCAGCTGCTGCTCGGCCCGGTCGCCCGCGGTAACGCGGTCTCGTTCGTACCCGCCGACACGGGAGGCCACAAATGAGATTCCGCGGCCCGCTGATCGGACTGTCCATCTTCATGGTCGTCTCGATGGTGCTGACCTGGCTGGTCTATGCCACGCTGCGCCGCGACGTCTCTGGTGCGACGACGCCGTATGCGGCCGTGTTCACCGATGTGTACGGCCTGCGCGAAGGCGACGACGTCCGGATGGCCGGGGTCCGGGTGGGCCGGGTCGACGAGGTGGCATTGGAAGGGAAGTTAGCGAAGGTCTCGTTCATCGTCCAAAGCAACCAGAAGCTGTATGCCAACACCGTCGCGTCGGTGACCTACCAGAACATTATCGGGCAGCGTTATCTCGGGCTGTCGCTGGGCAAAGACGGCGAGTACACCGGGGGGGACGAACGAGTGCTGCCCCGCGGCGGCGTGATCGGGGTGGACCACACCGAACCGTCCTTCGACGTCGGCGCGCTGCTCAACGGCTTCAAACCGTTGATGTCGCTGCTGGATCCCAAGCAGGCCGACGATCTGACCCGGGGTGTGCTGGAGTCGCTGCAAGGCGACCAGGCGTCTATCACCGCACTGGTGGATCAGTCGTCGACGCTCACCGCGACGCTGGCCGGGCGCGACGAGGTGCTCGGCGACCTCATCACCAGCCTGAACCGGCTTACCGGCACCATCGCCGGGCAGAACGATCAGTTGGACCACGCGCTGACGCAGGCCCGGCGAGCGGTCGCCGACCTAGACTCGCGTCGCCCGGCATTGCAGTCCTCGGTCGGCTCCCTGGCCCAGGTGACCCGGCAGCTGTCGACGATCGCCGACGAGGTCTTCCCCTCCCTGGATGAGATGATCAACCGGGAACCCGGGTTCTCCAAGCACATGGCCGGAATCGAGCCGCAGCTGGCTTTCACCGGCGACAACCTGCCACTGCTGCTCAAAGGCCTGGGTCGGGTACTCGGGGACGGCGCCTACGGCTCCACGTATGTCTGCGACCTGAACATCACCGGGTTCTTTCCCGGCCTCAACGACATCACCACGATCATCGTCAACGCCGCCACGCCCGGCAACGCCACGCCCATCACCATGAAGAACCTGGCCTGGCACACCCCGAGATGCAGGAACACCGTCAATGGATAATCAGTCGCTCCGCAGGTGGCGCTCCCGGACACTGGAGTCCTACAACACCACCTGGCTGGGGTTCGCGGCATTGGCGGTTGTCGCGGTCGTCGTCGCCGCGGCGCTGCTGGTCAAGCTGGCCGGCTTCGGCTACACCCGCTACACCGCGGAGTTCGCCCAGGCCGCGGCGCTGGCGCCGGGCAATCCCATCGTGATCGCGGGCATCGAGGTGGGCCGGGTAACGAGCATGCGGCTCGCCGGCGATCACGTCGAGGCCGGTTTTACCGTGCGCAACAACATTCCGCTGGGCAAAGACACCGGGGCCAAAATCCAGGTGATGACGATCCTCGGGTCGCGCTACCTGCGACTGGAACCCGACGGCCCGGGTTCGCTGCCCGACAAACGGATCCCGCTCGCCCACACCGAGGTGCCCTATTCGCTGGAGTCGCTGCTAGAGGACGCCACCACCACATTCGACCAGGTCGACTCCGACCAGTTCGGCCAGTCCCTGGCCGTGCTCGGCCAACAGCTGAGCGGGCTGCCCCCGGTGGTTCCACAGGCGATGGCCAATCTGCACACGCTGTCGAAGATCACCGCCGACCGGCGTGATCAGCTCGGCACCCTGCTCGCCAGCACCCAGCGGGTGGCCAACACCTTGCACAACCAGCAGACGAACCTGGGCAACCTGGTCGATCAGGGCCAGGATTTCCTCGGGGAACTGGTAGCGCGACAGCACACCTTCCACGCCATGCTGGCTGCGCTGACCAGTCTGGTGGGTCAACTGAACAACATCGTGGTCAGCGACCGGACGATGCTCGACGACATGCTGGCCAACCTGCGTGCGCTATCCGACATGCTCGGCCAGCATGACGACCTGCTGCGCAGCCTGCTGCAGGCCGCACCGCCGCCATTGCGGGGTCTGACCAATGCCACCGGCTACGGACCGGCTTTCGAAACCTACCTAGTTAACGGGATGGCGATCGACTCGTGGATGTGCGCGATCAGTGGCCGCGCCAAGCAGTTCGGCATGATCGAGTACTTCAAGGACTGCAAATGAGCGCCCCGCCGACCGCCACCCGCAGCCGCCGCCGTGTCGCCGCGCTGGTGAGTGCGCTGACCGCAGGAGTACTGCTCGTCACTGCCGTGGCCGCCTACTACCTCAACCCGTTCGGCGGACACATCACCGTCACCGCCCAATTCGGCAGCGCCGCAGGCCTCTACGAGGACAATGTGGTTGCGGTGCTCGGAATGCCGGTGGGCAAGGTCACCAAGATCACCCCGAAGGGCGGGTACGTCGAGGCCGAGTTCACCGTCGACCGCAACGTAAAGATCCCAGCCAACGTGCACGCGGTGACCATCAACACCTCGATCCTCACCGCTCGGCAAGTCGAACTGACGCCAGCCTATACCGGCGGTCCGGTGTTGGCCGACCACACCACTATCGGGCTGAACCGCACCCGGACACCAGTGGCATTCGATCGTGTGCTTGACATGCTCGACAGGGTTTCGAAGTCGCTCAGCGGCGACGGCAACGGCAACGGGCCGGTAGCCGACGTGATCAACGCCGCCGCCGACATCGCCGGCGGCAACGGCGCGAAGATCAAGTCGGCCCTGAGCGAATTGTCTCGGGCGTTGCGACTGAGCTCCGACCGCGGCGAGGCGACCGGTGATCAGTTGACCTCGATCATCGTCAATCTTAGCTCGCTGATGGACGCGGCGGCCCGCAATGACGCGAGGCTGCGTCAATTCGGTTCCACCACCCGCCAATTGAGTCAGATGCTCGCCGACGAGGACTTCGGGGCGGGACGCACTGGGCGTAAGTTCAACGAGATCATCACGCAGGCGACCGCCCTGCTGCAAGCCAACCGTGACAACCTCAAGCAGAGCATCCTCAACGGCGACACTGCCGTAACCACCCTCGTGGATAAGCAGCGCGACCTGGCGGAGCTAATAGACCTGCTACCGCTGGCGCTGGACAACATCTACAACGCCGTCGACACCAACAACGGGGCGATCCGGGCTCACACCCTGGTCGACAAGAGCCTGGTCGACAGTCAAAGCACCAAGGAGCTGTGCAACATGATGCATTTGCGGCAATTAGGCTGCGGCACCGGAACCTTGGCGGATTACGGCCCGGACTTCGGGCTGACGTACGTCCTCGACGGACTCTCGATGATGGGGCAGTAGGCGATGGCATTGCGACGGAAACGAACGCCCAGGGCGACGCTGGCGCTGCTGTGCAACGCGGTCATCACTGCTGGCTGCACCACCAGTGGGCTGGACAGTCTGCCGTTGCCAGCTCCCGGCATCGGCAGCGGCGGCTATCTCATCACCGCGGTGTTCGCCAACGCGCTGAATCTGCCCGGGCACGCCAAGGTGAAGCTCTCCGGCGCCGATGTCGGCCAGCTGGAGTCGATAGTCGCCCGTAACTACACTGCAGTCACCACGCTGCGCATCATGGACGGTGTCCGGATTCCGTTGGGCAGCACGGCTGAATTGCGGTCGGCGACCCCGCTCGGTGACGTCTTCGTGGCGGTCAAACCGCCGACTCAGGTCGACCCGTCGACGCCGCTGCTCAAGGGTGGCGACATCATCGGGCTGGAGTTCACCGCGTCGGCTGCTACGGTAGAATCGGTGCTGAGTTCGGCGGCGCTTCTGGTCAACGGTGGGGCTGTGCAGAACTTCACCAATATCGTCAACGGCGCCGGCAAGGCGACCGGCGATCAGGGCCAGGCGTTCGGCAGGCTGATCAACCAGTCCAATGAGCTGCTGACAAAACTCAACGCCCGCTCCGGTGAGATCGAGACCGCGCTGCGTGAGACCAGCCGGCTTGCCGACCGGCTTGATGCCCGCAGCGCGGCGCTCACCGATGTGCTCGACGCGGCGGGTCCGGCCACCGACACGCTGGTGGACAACACCGGTCGGCTGGCCGATCTCGTCGAGCAACTCGGCGCGACCAGCCAGCAGCTGGCCCGGTTCCCGTCGATTGCCGGGACCGACGCTTCCGGGCACAGCTTCATCAAGGACGCCAACGTGCTCGCTGGCGCATGGAACGACGTGGCTATCGACCCCGACACCAGTCTGGCCGCGCTGAACCGGTTGCAGGCGCCGATCATCAAGATGACAGCTGGGTCGGCGGTTTCGTTACGGGCAGGTTTTGACAGGCTGGTGTGGGGGTCGATGCCTGACGCCGGCTTCAAAGGAGACCCAGCATTTCACGGCCCGAAGCGCTACGACTGGGCGAAGCTGGCCGGCTCCATCAAGTACGCGCTGTGGCGACTACAGGAGCGCGTGGTGGGGCGCGGCCCGGACTCCGATATGGGGCTGGCGCCGTGGACCGCGGTCGGCCCGCCGATACCTCCCACCCCGGCGGAGGGCGATGTAGCAGCAGCGGAGCTCGGCCCGCCGGGACCAGGGCCGACACCATGATCGAGGCACTCAGCCGGCGCATCGTCGGCTTGGTCCGCGCCGGCGACCGGCGAAAGAACCTGCTGTCAGGGCTCGCGTTGGCGATGACCCTGGTGGTCGCGACCGGCTACCTGCTGGTGGGGGCGCTGCGGGTGAACCCGGCCCGCTCGACCTACCAGATCACGATCGCGCTGCCGGATTCCGGTGGGCTGCTGGCCAACCAGGACGTGTCGGTTCGCGGCGTTCCGGTGGGCCGGATCGAGTCGCTGCGGGTCAGCGGTACCGGTGTCGATGCGGTCGCCAACATCTCCTCGACGGTGAAGATTCCGGCGGCCAGCACGGTGCGCGTGTCGGGCCTGTCAGCCGCCGGTGAGCAGTACATCGACTTCGAGCCCCCGTCGGAGACCGGACCGTTCCTGTCCGCCGGCAGCGTCGTCTCGCGGGACCGCGCCACAACCCCGATCCCGATGTCGCAGTTGCTCGCCGACGCCAACGGCATGCTGGCGCAAACCGATCCGCGCAAGCTCGACCTGATCAAAAAGGAGCTCAGCCTGTCCGACGAGGGTCCGCAGAAGCTGACCGACATCGTCAACGGCGGCACCTTTTTGCTGTCCACCCTGGATTCGGTGCTGCCGGAGACGGTGAGCCTGCTGAAGTCGAGCCGGGTGGCGCTCACCATGCTCAGCGATGTCAACAACGGGGTGGCCGTGACGACCGAGAACCTCGACAAGGTGCTCACGGGCATCAACCGGATGATCGGCGGCTACCATCGATTGGTCGACCAGGCGCCCGGGATGCTGTCGGCGGTCGACGGACTCTTCGATGACAATTCCGACACCATGGTCGGGTTGCTGGGCAACCTGACCACCGCGGCTCAGCTGCTCTATGTCCGGACTCCGGCGCTCAATGCGTTGTTCCCCGCCTACCGCGGTTCGACGCTGGAGGCGCTCGGTACGGCCTTCCACGACAACGGGTTGTGGTTCACCGCCGACCTCTATCCTCGCTACACCTGCGATTACGGGACCCCGCGGCGGCCCCCTTCTGCGGCGGACTACCCGGAGCCGTTCCTGTACGGCTACTGCCGTGACACCGACCAGTCCGTGCTGGTGCGCGGCGCCCACAATGCGCCACGCCCACCCGGCGATGACACCGCGGGACCGCCGCCCGGTGCAGACCTGGCGGCGACCACCGACCCGACACCCAAGGGCCGCTATACGATTCCCACCCCCTACGGCGGTCCGCCCCTGCTGATCGAGCCGCCTCGTTGATGCTCAAGGAGATGCCGCGGTGAGCACCGCCGACGAACCGACCGCCGAGACCGCCCCCGAGGACGTGGAAGAGACAGCCGCGCCGCCGGTGCGCAGGCGTCGGGTCCCGTGGCGGATGGCGCTCGTCGCGGCCGCCTATCTGGCAGTGTTCGGGTTGGTCATCGGGCTCGGCTGGCAGTTGTGGCAACAGCATCGGGTCTCGAGCGCGGAAGCCGCCGGACGACAGGCAGCGGTGGACTACGCCCAGGTGTTGACCAGCATCGACTCTGACAAGGTCGACGACGACTTCGACGCGGTCCTCAACGGTGCAACCGGGGAGTTCAAAGACACCTACACCAAAGCCAGCGTCAACCTGCGGCAGCTGCTGATCGACAACAAGGCCAGGGCACAGGGCACGGTGGTCGAGTCGGCCGTGCAGTCAGGTTCCAAGGACACCGTTGTGGTGCTGGTGATGGTCAACCAGACCATCACCAACACCATGCGGCCCGACCCGCGAGTGGACCGCGCCCGGATGAAGATGACGATGCAGAAGGTCGACGGCCGGTGGCTGGCGAGCAAAGTCGAATTGCCTTAGGAGGCATGCTATGTGGGCGACCCGGCTAGTGACGGGCATGCTCGCCGCGACACTTGCGGTGGCCACGGTGTCCGGGGCACCGGTCGCCGGCGCTTCGGCGCCGTCGTTCTGCAGCGGGCTGGGCGGCAACTGGGACGGGCAGTACTGCACTACCGATGTGCACTCGGAGCGGCTGGCCACCCGCTATATCCGGATGGCGGTGCCCGGGGACCTGGTCGACCACCCGATCGCCGGACCCCCGATCCGCGACTACCTGTCGAAGTTGTTCACCAACTGGCGCACCAAAGGCGCCTCCATGGTGGCCGACAGCTGGGGAAACGAGAACTACGAGATCTTCCAGCACGGCAATGCATTGACCGCGGTCTTCCACGAGGACTACCACTCCGACGGTCCCTACATCAACAACGCCTACCGGACTTTCACGTTCGACATGGGGGCCGGTGGCCGGCAACTGCAATTGGCTGACATCACCAAACCCGGGATCGACCCGTTGGCGACGATCCCGCAACTGGGCGAGCCCTACATCACCGAGGCGCTGGACCGGGCATTCTGGGAACACCGCCCGGGAGACTATCCCTTTGTCCCGGAGCGCTTTACACCCGACAAGGTCTTCTCCGGCGGCTACCGGTCTTGGGCTCTCACCCCCGACGAGCTGATTCTGTACATGCCCGACTACCCGGTCAGCCACGACAGCCCGATTCAGTACAACCAGATGCAGTGGTACATGGACGGTGGCAACGTGCAGGCGCACATCCCGCTGTCGGCGCTCAGCTCGATCCTGCGCCCGGAGTACGGCGGGTCCTGAGCGCGCTCGGGCCTATCAGCCGTAGCGGAACAACGCCAAGCTCGCCGCGACCACGACCCCGGCCATGGCGATGACCGGCGCCACCACAACGTGGGTCAACGTTGCGCCGACAATGGCGCCGAGGATCATCACGAAAACGACGCCGTAGCGCAGCTTTCCGCGGTCGCCGGTCCCACCGGCCAGCCGGCTGTCCACCCCGATACCGACGATCGTCGAGGTCAGCACCGTGGTGTAGAGCTCCTGGATACCGAACTGACGGGCAGTCGAATTCTGCACACCGAACGCGACCGCGAGGCCGGCGATCAAGAGCAGCTTGCTGTTGCTGTAGTAGCCCAACACACCCATTCCAGCCAGCGCCGCCAGCGCCAGCAGCAACACCGCCTCCAAACCGAGCGCAACCGTCAGCCAGCGCCGGCGGCTGTGTTCACCGAAGATCCGGAACAGCCGTCCCCCGATGACCGCGCCCATCAGGAATCCGCCGACCGCCACGATCGCGGCGGTCAGATCGAAGCCGGTGCCGGGGACGAACAGGAACCCCAGGAAGATCGCATTGCCGGTCATGTTCGCGACGAACACCCGCCCCAGCACCAGCACGCTGATCGCGTCCACGAGGCCGGTGGCGAACGTCAACAACAGCAAGGCCACCACCGTGCGCCGTCGTGACAACGGCGACGCGATCGGCATGCTCCCCCCCGTTACCCTCGACCCGGCCCGCGCTCAGCCCTGCAGACGCGGGGTGAGGTCCAGCGAGGTGATGGTCGGCATCCTGGTGACCACCCAGCGGTTCTGGTCACGCTTCATGAAGAGCCGGTAGGTCAGGTACTTGATCTGCGGGATCGATTTGCTCAGTTCACTGGTCGCCGTGGTGTTGGTGTAGACGATCACCGTGGCCTCGGGCCCGTCCAGAGTCTCGACGGCCGCACCGACGATCTCGGTGGTGTCGGTGACCCTCGCCTGCTTGTTGCTGTCTGCGATGGCGTCGATGAATTTCCGATACTGGGCTTCCAGGTCGCCGCTGAGATACACCGAGGCGCGGTCCGGAAGGGAATCCATGTTGTCCGGCGTGTAGTTCCACAGCGTGTGGATCGCCCTGGCCGCGGTCCGGGCGATGTCGAGCTTGGTGGCTACCTCGGCCCGGTCGATGAGATACGGCTGTGCTGCCGCGCCCGCGAATGCGGCGGCGCCGACGAAGGCCGCGGCTGAGACCGCAACCGCAAGCCGCACACCGAATTTGCGCCGGACCGGGCGCTTGTCCGCCGCCGTCTCGGCCTCGACCGCCTCGGCCTCGGCCGTCTCCTCGACCGTCTCCTGGGCCTCCGCTTCGGCTTCCAGATCTACGTCGGCGGCGTCGGGCTCTTCGGTCACAGCACCTGGTTCAGATTGCTGATCTTCCACTGGTCCCCTTCCTTCTGCGCTGTCGCCAACCATCGGGTTGCCACCTTGACATCGTGTTTGCCGTCGGACGACTTGCCGCTGTTCTCAACAGCCACCAGCATGCTGACGCTGCCTTCGTCGTTCCACCGTTCGACACCGGCCGCGGTCACCGTTCCCGTGGTCGGCTCACTGCGCGCCACCGCGATCAGGATCTGATTGGCCTTCTCCTGATACTGCTGGGCGAAATCCCCGGTGGCATGGTCCATGACATTGGCCAGATAGTCGTTGGCATGGAACGGATCCGGCGAGGTGAACATCGTCATGAACGATTCCACCGCGGCCAGCGCCTCGACGTCCCGCAAGGCTGCTCGCCGGTGTTGCTCGTGGGTCACCAGCGTCACCGCGCTGACCGCGACGGCAGCGGCGGCCACCACCAGCGAACTCGCGATCACCATCGGCAGCCGCCGGCGCCGGGGCACCGCCCGGTCGACGAAGAGCGGCTGATCGTCGGTGTCGACGCGGCGGCGCGGACTCATCGCTCCCCCTCGGCCGGCAGCGGCTTACTGACGACGGCGAGATCATCGACGCGCCAGGTTCCCGCGGCCTCGGCGAACGCCACCCGGACGGTGGCGCTGATCAGACGTTCCTTGCCGGCTGTTCCACGCTGGCCCTGCAGGAACAGCAGCATCGTGGCACGGTGCGGGGCGGCGTCGAGTACCGCCGCATCGGTGACCCGATAGAAGTTCGGAACCGGCTTGGCATTGCGGATCGCGTCCTGCTGCGGAACCAGCTGCTCGCGATACTTGTCGGTGGCCAGCGACTGCGCGCGGTCGAAGTCGCCCTGCAAGGTCTCGGGATCGTAGGACAGCATGTCCGCGACGATCTTCGGGCCCTGCCGGGCGATCTGGGCTCGGGCCAGATCCGACTTGTGGTCACGCTGGTAGACCACCGCGTAGGCCGTGGCGGCACCGACGAGGCTCAGGGCGGCCGCGGCCACGAACACCGCCATGGTCACGACCCGGATGTTCGCCGGGGGCTGTCGTGGGTCGGCCGGGCGGACCTCGGTCCGGGCCACGAGGTCGGCAAAAGTACGCCCGCGGCGGTCCCGCAAAGGCCAGATCCAGCCGAGCAGAGCCGGCACGGTGTCGAGCAGGTGCGCCGCCTCGCGCAGCAACAACCGGGCCGCACCGACGGCCGGAGCCGACCCTTCGCCGCCCCGCACCACTTCGATTCCGGTGAACGCGCGGCCCAGGCTCCAGCCCTTGATCGCCGGCAACAGGATCCGGTTGACCTCGGTGGCCAAGAACGCCAAGGCGCCGGTGATGGTCGCGAGCCACCACCAGGGTCCCCCGAACGGGAAGCACAGGGCGGCCATGCCCATCGTCACCATCACTGCCGAACCCGGCAGCAGGTCGATCGCCAGCGCCGTCGCGCGGGCGCGCCACCGGGCCGGTTCGATGCGCGGCGCGTCGGCCAGCGGGTCGGTCACCTGGCCACCTGGTCGAGCTTCGCGATTCGGTACTGCCCGTCCTCCCGGACCATCCGGGCCCGCAGCCGGTAACCGACCTCTTTGCCCTGAGTCTCGATGTTGTCGATCTTGACCCGGAAAGCCACCAGGGCGTCGACCGAACCGTCGGGGTTGTTCCGCTCCACCGCGGCGCCCATCTCGGTGAGTTCGGCGTGGACCTTCGCCGCCTGGTAGGCGTGCACGAACATCTCCGCGTACAGGGCGACCTGGGTGCGGAACTCGCCGGTCGTGCAGTTCAGGATCTTCTGCTGCGCCAGGGCGATGTCCCGCCCATCTGGCGCCTGAGTGGCCACCACGCACTCCTTGGCCGCGGCGATCGCTTCGGCATTGTCGCGGGCCAGCGCCTGGCTCGCCACGTGGTCGCGCAGGCCGACAAAGCCGGCTGCCACCAACCCGGCGGCCAACAGCAGCAACAGCACACAGATCCCCACCTGCTGGCGACGGCCAAGACGCGACGGCGCCGATTCGGCGTCTACTGCCACCGAGTCGGCCGACTCCTGCGAGTCCACCGGCACCGCGTCCTCAGTGCCCTCAGTGCCCAAGGCCGAGGTATCTGCGGTCTGCTGGTCCTCGTCCGTGCTCACCGGAACGGTGCCAGCATCCCCTTCCATCCGTCGTCTCCTATGTTCATCGAGTTCTCGACGGAGTATTCGACGCCGTCTGGCCCCACCGCTTGGCCGCTCTGCGGATTGTAGATCGCGGCTGGTCCCCCACCGGGGGTGTAGATGCAGGGGTTCGGTTGTTGCCCGTTGCACTGCACGCTACCGGTCCCCGGCCGTGACAGCGGGTCGTTCACCGGCGGCGGCGACGGCGGCACCATGTCCGCCGGCAGGGGGTTGAGGCCGGTGTTCACCGACGGCGCCGGAATCACGTGGCCGGGCTCGACCGGCTGGTCACAGCGCGCGCCCAACGCCGGGCAGTTCCGGATCTGGTTCGGATCGCCGTACCAGGGGTTGGTGCCCAGCGGGACGTACGGTTTGTCGCTGCGGCACTCCTTGGGTGTCGCTGCGCGTTTGCCCGGTACGTCCACACACGGGATGTTGCGGACCCCGCGAACGCTGTTGGCCGGCGTGTCCTGCGGAATCCGGCAGGAGACGTCCGGTAGTTCGGCGGGGCTGGTGTCGGCGAACGCCCGCCATTGGGATGCCGGGACGAAGCCGGTCAGACACGGCGGCGGCGTGTTGAGGCTCAGGCCCGGAACCGGCACCGGAAAGATGGGGCCGGGGACGGCACCGAGGGCAACGCCCATCGAGCCCCGGCCCGGGTTGGTGGCAGTCACGGTCTGGATGATGGAGCCGGCCTGCGGCAGGAAGACCAGTACCTGCTCGGTGTTCCGGTTGTAGCGCTTGGCCATCTCGGTCAGGATCGACGCGTTCGCCATCAGCTGGGGCAGCGTGTCCTTGGTGTCGTTGAACACCGTGTGCACCTGGTCGATCAGCGGCGGTAGATCCGACACGATGTGCTTGACCGTGTCTTCTCGGCTGGCCGCCTGGCCGGCGAGAACGTTCAGGTTGCGCGCCCATTGGTGGATGGCGTCGCCGGAGTCGACCTGGCTCTCGATGATCGGTGCCGACTTCTCCACGATGTCGTCGACATCGGCGAGGTTCGTCTTGAAGTCACCGACGATGGCCTGGGTGGCGTCCACGAGCCGCTGCAGCGACGGTCCCAGGCCCCCGACGGCGGTGGCCGTCTCGTCGAGCAGGGCCGCGATCTTGCCGGCCGGCAGCGCGGCGAGTCCGCGGTTGGCGGTGTCCAGCGCCGGCCCGATCGCCGACGGGACCGTGCTCTTGGTGATGGTCTGGCCCGGCTTGAGGTACTGGCCCGGATTACCGGTCGACACCAGATCCAGGTACTGCTCACCGATCGCCGACACCGAATGCACGTTGGCACCGGCGTCGACGGGGATCTTGTATTTGCTGGCGATCTGGAAGGTGGCCTGCGCCCCGGTCTCGGTCGGTTCCACACTGGTGACCCGGCCGATGATGGTGCCGCGGTAGGTGACGTTCGCGGTCTTGTACAGGCCGCCCGCCTCGGGCAGGTCCGCCTTCAGCGAGTACTGGCCCAGGCCCGCCAAGGTCGGCAACCGCAGGTAGTAAACGCCCAACACCAGCAGCGCCACCGCGGTCAGGACGCTGAAGATCGCCAGTTGACGCTTGATCTGAGGTTTCAGCAATTCCGGTCAGCCCTTTCCACATACGGACCGCCGGGTGCGGTTGCCGGGTTCGGCGTGTACCGAACATCCGGGACCATCTTCTCCGGGTCGTGGCCAAAGGACTGCTCCAGTGCCCGCAGCATTCCGGAGAACCCGGTACCGGTCAGGATCGCGTTGTCGATGGACGCGTAGGTGAGGTCCACCATCAGCGAGGTGTTGATGAAGTCACCGCGGACCGCCTTAAAGGCACCGTCGACGTGGTAAGGCGCGGTGATCATCACCTGCAGCAGGTCGGGCAGATACGGCGACGCCTTACGGAGTTCCCGCGCCGGGCACTGGAACGAGGTGAGCACCTTGTGCAGGTCGGACCGCGCGGGCGCGATCTGGGTGTTGACCTGGGTGCCCATCGCGCCCAGTGCCTCGACGGCGTTGATGAAGATCCCCTGCTGCGCGTTGAAGTACTTGAACAGCGGCGGGAAGTCGGTCAAGGCCTTCTCGAGGGTGTCGTTGTGGGCACCGAAGTAGCTCAGCAACCGATTGCTGGAGTCGATCGCCCGGGTGATGTCCTCACGCTGGTCGTTGAGGTTGCCGATGAAGGTGTCCAGCTTGGTCAGGAAGGCGTGGATCTGGTCGGCGCGCCCGTTGGACAGCGCGGCGAACTCGGTGGTGATGGTGTCCAGGTCCGACAACCCGCCGCGCTGCAGCAGCAGGGCAATACCGGCCAGCGTCCGTTCGATCGTCGGGTACGACGTCGAATTGCTCAGTCCGATGGTGTCACCGTTTCTGAGTTCGCCCTCCGGGTTGTCCGGGGACTTCAGTTCGATATGCTGCGAACCCAACAGGCTGGTCTGACCGATCTTCGCCGTGGCGTTGCGTGGCAGGTGAACATCCTTGTTCAGCTTTAGCTTCAGCGTGGCGACCCAGTTCTTCAGCTCGATCCGCTCGACCGCGCCCACGAACACATCGGCGACCAGGACCCGGCTGTTGCCGTTGAGCGCCAAGGTGTCGGGCACCTGGACGTAGACCGTGTAGGCACCGGCGCCACTGCCCGGACCGCCCGGCAACGACACGTTGGCGATACCGCGCCAGCTGCTGCACGACGTCAACGTCAGCGCGGCCATCAGCAGCACGAGCGCCTGCCAGCCGCGCCGGCCGACCGTGTTCATCGCTGTCCTCCGTCTCATCAGCCGTCACCTCGCGGCGCCATCGGTGCCACCGGCCCCGGAATCACGTTCGGGCCCGGCGAAGGCGGCGCGATCGGACCCACCCCGGGAGGCTGGCCGATGAACGGCAGCGGGCCGGGCGATTCGTCATAGGAGTTGGGCGGGCCGGGGCCGTTCAT